>CAYFWF010000001.1:0-16364 GCA_964346815.1 uncultured Eubacteriales bacterium
CATCGCCCGAATCAGGGCACTTGTATCCAGCTTATTCCCTTTTTCTCCTTTGTAATAAACATATGTCCTCGCATAACCCGGTTCCTCTCGATCGATTCCATGTGAATCGGAAGATCCCACAATCGGAAAGTAATAACCTCTGTTCAGGAGATGAAGCCAATCCGCAATGACTTGAGAATTTCTGTTTTTATCGTGAGAAAAGAACGGTCCGTTCATCACTTCCAGAAGATCAAAGGACGTGTTAAAACCTTTGAGGGCGGTAGCGGCGGTTTCTGGGTCGAGCTGATAATAGGCAAAATAACCATATCCAGTCGCTCTCGGGTGATTGACCTGGATCAGAGCTTTGGGGTCCTTTCTGCGACTTTCGCCAATAATGGGCGTGTTGTTTTCAAAGAATCGTATGTCGATAGCACCTTTATCCGGCTCGCCTTCTCTCAATCTGAGAGGAAACCGGTTGAACTCTGGCATGTATACATGATTGACATCGAGGGGGCTGACTTCCTGTCCGATGAGGACGGCTATGTATTCACCAAGGCCGAGTTTTTTGAGTACAGACGGATAGTCGCTAAGGTAATTGTGATCCGTAGAAATGGCCACATCCACCCCTTCAGCAATGACAGATTTTATCCTTTCAGCAATCGTCATCGAACCATCTGAATTCAGCGTATGCATATGGGGATCAACAGAAATGAGATTTTTCGTATCGACAGCTTTGTTAATATGAAAAGCGAGCTCTTGCTCGCTGTTCTCCGCGACTTCAATAACCTTCTGATCCAGAGTATATTCGGGGCCTCTTGATGCAGAGATCAAATAAGTTCCGACGGGGAGATCGACTTCGAGACCCTCAGCCAGCGGATAGCAGGAATTCTTGAAATATTCATGATCATTATTCGTCTCTAAAGGGTTTTCGGGCCTGAAGTAAGGAGTCTTTGTCGGATCGAGGCCGATGAATGTCGTTTTCCCGGGGACGAAGGCTCCGGCCTTGTTTCTGATGGAAACCTTGACCTTTCCTTTGGGTGGGTCTTGGAGGAGGCAGGTATTTTCTTTTTCCAAATCTACAGATAGTTGATTCTCGACGATGGCCGGAAAAAAATTACCCTTGATAGAATAGTGCCCTTGAGGAAGCATCACCACGAGAAGCTGCGGCTTTTCGAAAAAAGATTTAAAGAAGACTCGCGAAGACGTATCCTTAATCACGATTTCCATGAGTTCTCCGTGAAAATCAGCCGTGTCGATTTTTATTTTGGCTGCTGGCACGCCGAGAATCTGATAAATTTTTTTAAGGAGGTCTTCGGCCTCGACATCGACTAGAAGAACGTAACGGGCCTCAAAACTTTTTCCTGGATCGAGATTCATGGAAACGGATTCCCAGGAAATCGGTTGATATAAAGCTCGGATGGGATTCAAGTCTATCCATCCTAAATAATGACCTTTCTTGGGGTAAACCCAGAAAGGAAGCCTGGATCTCACTGCCGACGAAGCGGATGATCCGCTCAAATCAGCCTCTTTAAAGGGACTGAAGTAATAGACTTGACCCGAATTACAATAGAGGGAAAAGTGGAAGTCTTCCAGCCTCTCCCTTCCCGTATTTTTTACCGTAGACATGATATCAATTTTCCCTGACCCGGGATCCATGTGGTACAGCGTTTTTACTTCCGCTTTTTCCCCTTTTTCCCCTAAGTAATGCGCAACAGCATGGAATTGAAGGGCCCCGGCTTCATCTTTCTTAGGAATGGTACTGAATGAAGAATAATTGAGATATCGGCATTTATTTTTAATCCTGATATACGGCGAGCCGATGACCATATCGCTCATGAGGCCTTTCCCTTTAGGGACATAGCCCAGAACAGATCCCAGGGTGTGTTCAATAGGGTATTGATAATAGGATTTCAAAACTCTTTCTGTACCTCCGAAAAGGACCAGGTTCTTATCGCTCGAGACGAGGACATCTCCTTCTCTCCACAAGGTGTTGAGCTGTTCTGGCAGATCCGCCGCATTCTTGATGACCGTCACTTCAAATTCTGCCGCTTGGAGAAAAATAGGAACGCAAAGGATCAGGATGCCTAACAGATTTCTTTTTAATCCTTTCATTTCGGACCTCCTAAAATATGCTTAAGAAAAGGACAAACGAGTCTTAAATAGCGATGGACGAGGTTTACTCTCCACAGTTTATTTGCAGGCTGGGCTACTTCAGGCTGCGCATCAGGGCTTCGACGCGGGCCAGTCCCTTGAGGGTCTTCTCAACATCGTAACCAAATCCGGCACGGAAGCCTTTATCCAGTCCATGCTGGTCGCCAGCGGTAAGCAGGACGGACTGCTCGACACGCAGGCGGTTAACGAGTTCTGTTGAGTTGATGGGGAGTTTGTATTCACAATAAACGAAGGCTCCGGCTTCGGGACGGACATAGGTGAAAAGGTCATCACGCTTTAAGAACCATTCCTCTACTGGAGTCAGGTTTTTACGGATGATACGGCGTTTGCGACCAAGGATAGACTCTCGTCGCTGTGGTTCCATGACAATTGTGCCCAAATGATCACTCAACAGGCTGGGCGTAACGCTAAGATAGTCAAGACGAACCCTTAATTCCTCGATCAATTTCGGTGGCGCAACGACCCAGCCTGTACGCAGTCCACCCAAGCCAAACGCCTTCGATAATCCCGATGTAATGACAACTTTTTCATACCTTCCCCAGAAGCTCGGTGTCGTCCCTCCCTGGACCTCGGCGCCGCGGTACATTTCATCTACCACTAAACAAGCTCCAGCCTCGCTGGCGATACCCACTACAGCATCCATCTCGGTAGCAGTGAGTACTGATCCGGTCGGGTTGTTGGGATTGGTGATCAATATCACGTTCGTCTTGGGCGTAAGGGCACGCTTTAGGCTTTCCACGTCAAGCGTCCAGCGGTATTGACCGGTCTCTTATTGCATCACAAGCTGGAAAGCATCAACTCCATCGGCGTACGCACGCCCCAATCCCCAGGCTTGCATAAAGTTGGGGATCATACAGGCCAGGCGGCCACTCGGTTCAAGCAGCGTCCACAATGTCACATAATTTGCCTCGGAGCCGCCGTTGGTGACAGTAATATTCTCTGGTTTGCAGTCCATGTAGAACTGCGCGATCCGTTCACGGAACAGATGAGAGCCTTCAGATTCGGGGTACTTGAGTTCGTTGGCGATGAAGCGCTCAACTTCATCCACACCATCTAGGAGTTCGGAAACCCTCAGTGGCAGAACGGTTGTCTCTGAGAGGTCGAATTTGACCTCTCTCTCGTATAAGCACTGCATCCGGGTCATCTCAAATTTTTCGGTTTTCATAATGTCTCCTATTAAACGATAATGTTCTTTTTCTGGCCTGGGAGCACGAAATTTCTGGAACGCCAGCAAGGTGATGATTATATATTATACTCCAACGCCGGTCTGATTACAGTAGGTCATTTTTTTCTTGTTCTGGCAAATGGGACGGCATCTGTAAACTCGCCTAATTCGCTTATATCAGCATCCTGACTGATAATGCCTGCATCCAGCGCATGGTGCAGTTCTCCTGAGCGAAAGCAATGTACTTTGTTCTGGACCTCGATATCAGGCTGCTTCGAAATTTCTTTGATGCGATTATCCATCTTTCTTGGATCTTTGGCTTATCCGGCAAATGATGAGAATCTCGTGGGATTATCCTTATCAGAACCTTTTTTATCAAAAGTCAAAAAAATACCTGACAGGGAGCATATGATTCTGGCAATGAATGAATTTGTCATGTTTTCCATGAGAAGTTGCCCGCCAAGGTCAAATTTTTATTGAATTCAAAAAATAGGGTAGGAGGTGATGCAATTGCGATTCTGCGCTTTATTGACTGTATTCCTTTTCAACTAAAAAGCATATAAAAAGGAGGGCTTCCAATGAAGAGAGGGGTAAAGGGTTTTCTAGGTTTATGGCTTGTTGTTTTCCTGCTCTGTATCTCGTCGGCGAGCGCTCAGGAGCAGGATCTCAAAAACGTGATCCTGCTGATAGGTGACGGCATGGGGCCCGACCATGTGCAGGCCGCGAGGCTCATGGCGGGCGGAGAGCTGGCGATGGATCGCCTGGATCTCTATCCTGGGTACGTGGCTACGGTCAACATTTATGGTGGGGTAACCGACTCGGCGGCAGCCGGGACGGCGCTGGCGACCGGATTCAAGACAGCAAACGGTAACATCTCGATGGCTGAGGATGACCTCACCATTTTAGAGACAGTTCTGGAACGAGCTGAGGCGTTTGGAAAGGCCACAGGCCTTGTGACCAACCTCTACCTCCAGGACGCCACGCCGGGCGTCTGGGCAGCTCACTGGCGGAGTAGGAACGGCAGAGAAATCGCTCGCCAGCAGGCCGATGCGGATTAGGCGTGGATAGAGGTGCTGCTCGGAAGCGGCCGCTACTACATGCTGCCCAAGGGAAAGCTGGGCGGATCGAGAAGGGACGGACGCAACCTGATCGAAGATATGAAGGGTTACGGGTACCATTACGTTGACACAGTCGACGAGTTTTACGCCGTGAAGGACATAAGCGGGTACACCGGACTCCTGGGGAGCTTCGGATCAATATGGACCATAGAGTACGTTCTCGACTGCGACGACGATCTGCAACATTCACCCTCGCTGCCCGAGATGGCCGCAAAGGCGATTGAGGTCCTGAGTAAATACCCTGGCGGATTCTTCCTCATGATCGAGGGCGGCGCCATCGACTGGATGGGGCACAACCGTGATATCGCGGGCGTGGTCGCCGAGACGCTCGAGTTCGATGCCGCTATCCAGTTGGCGCTCGACTTCGCCGAAAAAGATGGGAATACCCTGGTCGTCGTGACCGCCGACCACGAGACCGGCGATCTGGACAGCGATGGTATCGATCTGGACTTCGTGAACGGCATTACCGCCACCACCGAGTTCATGAGGGGTCTCATCCACAAGGGGCATATGCCAATTGCTGAAGTCATGGAGACCTACGCAGGTATCGAGGATCTGACAGCGTTAGAGCTGTGGATGATCCAGGAATACGGCGAGGGCAGGATATCCGATGTCCTGAGCGCGCGGGCGGGGGTCTCCTGGGGATGGAACGGCTCCGATAACGGCAACCACACCAAACGCTAGGTCGAGGTCTACGCCTACGGCCCGGGCGCGGAGAAGTTCGACTCCATCAACGACAACACTCAAATAGGGATACTTCTGTTCGACGCAGTGATGGGTATTTTTTTAAAGGGAGAGCTATCTTCCTTCGTGACGAAGGTGTCGTCGGAGACTGGACACAGACAGCGCTACTCCGGGTTGCAAGTACCCTCGTGGCAATGATGGAGGGCTTCGACCCGGAGTACGTCGCGCTGGGCAGGGGGAGTCATCCGCGCATTCCCCGAGAAGATCTGCTGAAATCTTCGGTTCTACCCCTTGTCCAGGCTGTCGTCATCGTCGGAAGACTGCGCTCTATCAACTCGTAGAAAAATATCACGAAGACGCCAACGCTCGCTGGGAAAATCGGTTCAAGAAGCGGGGAGATGTTGCGTTTTCGTCAATGACGGGTCTGGAGGTAACTAGACTGAGGGGTTGAATAAGCAGGTTTCGCTTGTGCTCTTTGTTTTTCAGAGAGCCATTTCCTGAGAAAGCACCTGGATTCTTTTCAAGAATAATGTATGACGTACCGAATCAAATATGATATACAATGATGAAGGAGGATACGATGTTAGAAACGAAGAGGCCGAAGTTGGACATGCTGTCCGAATCATTCATCGATCAGATCATCTCCGAGGCATTGGATGTTCTGGGAAAAACAGGTGTGCTTATAGAGAACGATGAAGCGCTACAGCTTTTAGCAGAGGCAGGATGCGAATGTAAAGGGCAAACGGTGTTGTTCAAGGAAACCCTTGTCGAAGAATCCCTGAAAACCACTCCCCATTCCATCGAAGTGTATGACCGCAGCGGCGATCTGGCGATGAATCTGGAAGGCGATGCCATTCACTTTGATCCAGGCTCCGGGGCCTTGACGATTTTGGATCCGGTTACACTGGAAGAAAGGGATCCGGTAACAAGGGACCTCGTCCGTTTTGCGGTATTGACCGATGCCCTTGCCAACATTGCGGCACAGAGCACAGAGATGATCTCCACCGATGTCCCCGAGGCCATGCAGGACAGGTATCGGTTATACATCGGACTGCAGTTCTGCAAAAAACCGGTGGTGACCGGGACTTTTGCTCTTGAGAGTTTCGAGATCATGAAAAATATGCTGGTTGCGGTCCGGGGGAGCGAAAGTGCGCTTAAAGAGAAGCCCCTGGCGATTTTTGACTGCTGCCCCTCACCGCCTTTGAAATGGAGCAACTTGACCTGTCAGAATCTCATCGATGCAGCAAAAGCGGGAATTCCGGCCGAACTGATATCCATGCCCTTGGCGGGAGCCACGGCTCCGGTGACGTTGTCCGGCGCACTGGTGCAATTGACTGCCGAAAACCTGAGCGGTGTCGCCATCCACCAATTGGCCCACCCGGGATCGCCCATCATTTTTGGGGGTTCTCCTGCAGCTTTCGATATGCGGAAAGGAACCACACCCATGGGCGCCATGGAGACCATGATGATCAATGCCGCCTATGTTCAGATCGGGAAACATCTGGGGCTTCCCACACATTCCTACATGGGACTTTCCGACGCCAAGATCGTCGACGGACAGGCGGGGTTGGAGACCGGAATGGGAGCGCTCGTTGCGGCTCTTGCGGGGGCCAACGCCATCTCCGGTGTGGGTATGCTGAATTTCGAGAGCTGTCAGAGTCTGGAAAAGCTCGTTCTGGATAACGAGATCTGCGGGATGGCTCTCCGGATGGCCCGGGGTATCGAGGCTCGGGGAGATCGATTGGGTGGCGATCTGTACGGGGATATCTACAATGGTCAACATTTTTTGGCCTCGGAAGAGACGCTTCGGTGGTTTCGTAAGGAAATGGATCAGCCCGGTCCGGTGATCGACCGCGATACATACGATGTGTGGATGAGTCATGGGAAAAAGAGCTCCTGGGACCGGGCGTGCGAGGAAGTCGAGAGAATCGTGAGTTCCTACAAAGTAGAACCTCTTCCAGACGATTCTCTAAAAGCACTAAT
The DNA here is from genome assembly GCA_964346815.1 of uncultured Eubacteriales bacterium. Taxonomy (GTDB): domain Bacteria; phylum Acidobacteriota; class Aminicenantia; order Aminicenantales; family Aminicenantaceae; genus CAYFWF01. The sequence goes on from CAYFWF010000001.1 coordinate 7,102, forward strand.
GAGCATCATGAAGGAGGATGCCCAGCGAATGGGCATCGATCTGCCACCTTTGGAGTGAAGACAAGGAGGAGATTCCTTTACTATTCTCAAAGTTCATCTTGACCAGAATGCAGGAGTCCATTGCTGTCGATTCAGACAGATTGTCCGTCGACCGAAGGCTAAGAGCCAGAGAGATCACCATCATCATAGGCGGGGACGTCCTATCCACCCGGAACCTTAATAGTCCCAATTAATAAAACCACAGAAAGGATGATGCCACAGTTGATAGACCAGCTGTCCCTCGAAGCACATAGAATCAAAAAAGTCTCTCTACCTATCGAAAATGGAGGGTCACTGGTGACGCTCGGAGCAGCAACCACACTCCGATAAATCAGCCCCTGTCTCAGTCCGATTCACCTGATACAAGAAATTAGATCAGGCTGATGAGATTTGAGCTCAGTGTTTTTCTTTGGTTCGTATGGGAGGTTTCTGGTCAGGGGGAATCCCGCTTTTGTAGGTATAACCTTTGAGCTTCTCTTTAAATTCCTTTTTTACCTCTGCCAAGGTTTCAGGATCGAGAAGAAATTCGAGGCCGGTCGTTGCCAGGACCTTTGCGGCCAATATCATACCTTTATAGCCAATAGGGTGTTTACTGGAAGCGACCACAGCCCAACTGTGCCAAGGGATTCCGTAAGGAGCACATGAAGTGGAAAGATGGAGAGTGGGCGCTATCCAGCTCACCTCTGCAACATCCGTCGATCCGCCGACAGGATCTTTGGGCGGCTCCTTCAATTTCTCAATTTCGGAACGCATCCCCCTCTCCTCAACACCCGATTCTCGTTGAATTCTCCTTCCATAATCGATTTCTTCATTCGTGTAAGTAGGGGGACCGATCATTTCCAAATTTTTCTGCATGACCTCCGATCCTCTAATGTTGACGAGCATCTCATGGTAACTTCCCAAAGCATGTATTTTTGATTTAGTGCCTGTGGCAATCGCTGCACCCTCTATAATCTTCTCTATCTTGCGTACAACCTCTTTCACCCCCGCCCTATTAGAGTCGCGCACCCAGAGCCAGATATTTGCATACTCGGGAACCACATTAGGGATTTTTCCTCCCTCCATGATCACATAATGGATACGGACAGAAGGCTTCACATGTTCCCGGAGGAGGTTGATACCGAAGGTCATCATCTCCACTGCATCCAGAGCACTGTTCCCCATCCAGGGATCGAACGCGGCATGAGCTGCTTTCCCGAAAAACTCGATCTTCATATCATCCATCGCCTGACTGCCATCCACATCGACAGAGGTCTCATAATCCGGGTGCCATGCTAAACACACATCCAGGTCATCAAAAAGACCATCCCTGGCCATGTAGAGCTTACCTCCAATATCTTCTTCTGCGGGACATCCATAAATCCTCAGGGTGCCCTTCAGGCTATACTTTTCCATGACCTCTTTGAGCCCGAGAGCAGCTCCCAGGCTTCCTGCACCAAAAAGATTATGGCCACAACCCTGTCCGGCCCCATCTTTCTGCAGAACTTGTTTGAATGGTTTGTCGTCTTGTGAAAGTCCCGGTAAAGCGTCATATTCCGCCAATATGCCAAGCACTGGACTCCCGGAGCCGTAAGTGGCGACAAAAGCCGTCGGCAGTCCTGCGACGTCTTTCTCAACGGCAAAACCTTCGCTCTCCAGGATTCCCTCAAGAAGCTTTGAGGATTCATACTCCTGTAAGGCGATTTCTGCATATTCCCAGATCTTATCACTCACTTTGATAAGCAGTTCGGTTTTCTGGTCTATGAACTCTCTGACCTCCTTCTTTAACTGGATTTCTGAATGTTTCTGTAATGCCGTTGAAAACGGAACCAAGACGATCATACATAAAGCAATCAGATAACGGGAGTGTCTCATTTTTCCACCTCTTTCATTGATCTTTAAATCTCATTATTGCTTTTCAGCTCGAGAATCCCTTCCTGATATACAAACAAAAGTTTCAATGCATAGATCTCTGTAAGGACACTCATTTCTGTTTTCGTCATGTGATCGTGGCTGAGAATTTGTGTGCTTCTGCCGCTTTGTCCTTCACCGGATCGCTCTGCCAAAACAACCATGCGTAAAACTTCTGATCAGGACTCTTCTCCTAGCTCTTATTCTCACCTATTAAGGCATGGTAAACGGCCTTTGTAATCTGGATATCCTGAACGGCAACACCTGTCAGATCAGCGATGGTGGTCTGCTTCTCTGAAGTTCTCTGAAGATCCGGATTGACAATCACATTTCCCAATTCAACGATCCGCTCCTTCTCCAGCACACCGGCCTTCAGGGCTTGATGGATCTCGCCCCGCAAGAGACACTGGCTGATGCTGTCAGCGACGACGATGTCTGCTTTTTGAAGAATTCGCGGATCCAGTTCATTCTTCTCCGGAGTGTCAGATCCCATTGCTGTGATATGTATTCCTTGACGAATCAGGTCAGCAGACAACAGAGGGGATTTTGAGGGAGTCGCCGTAACGATAAGTTTGCAGTGAGCCGCAATATCTTCAACCTTCAATGTCGTCCGGACACGGTAACCCAGGAGCTCCATGTCTTCCTTATACTCATTCAGCTCTTTCTGATTCATCCCCCACACCAAAACATCCTTGCAATCTATGACAGATTCTAAAAACTCCAGCTGCATGCGTCCCTGCGTTCCTGCCCCTAAAATGCCTATACAATCGACGTGTTTCGGAGCCAGATATTTGGCAACCACAGCTCCTGCGGCCGCAGTCCTTACATTGGTGAGATAGCACTCATCCAACAGGGTGCAAGCCAGCTCCCCTGTCCCCTTTTTGAAAAGTAACAGGAGTCCGTCACTGGTATAGCGGCTCGATTGCGGGCTTTCAAAAAATCCAGAAGCAATTTTGATGACATAATAATCGTCATCCTCAATATAACCGTACTTGATATGGACATCACCGGGAGGCTTTTTGAAAATCATTTCTCCTACAGGAGGAATCTCCGCCTTGCCTTCGGAATAGGCAATAAATCCCTCTTCGATTTCCTGGATCGGTTGAATTTTTTCAAGAACACTCTTGATCTGAGTAAGATTATAAAATCGAGTCATTTTCCATTTCCTTTACTGGTTTTGCTCATTATAAAATCAAAACCAGGCGATTTGTAACACTCAGGGCTTCTCTCTATTGAGCGCTAATCTGCAGTACCCCCTCCATCAACGACAAGAGTCGCCCCTGTCATGAAGGTAGAGTCGTCAGAAGCAAGGAAGAGCGCTGCTTTTGCAATTTCATCGGGCAATCCCATCCGGCCCATTGGACGTTGAACAATAGCTTTTTCGTGGTATTCTTCCCAGGACATTCCGTGCATCCTGGCATCCTCATCGAGCATCGGGGTCCTGACATCTCCGGGGCAGAGGCAGTTTACCCGTATGCCCTGTCTGGCATGATCTATGGCCATGGCTTTTGTCATGATGACAACGCCTCCCTTTGATGCACAATAAGAGACAGCTGCGTTGCCGCCCACAATCCCCCATCCGGAACCGTTATTGATGATTACGCCGCTCTTTTGGGCGATCATGTGAGGGAGGGCGAATTTTGACATCAAATATGTCCCCTTCAGGTTGATATCGATGGTGAGATCCCATTCTTCTTCTGAACATTCCGCTGCAGTGTTCGGGAAATATACCCCGGCGTTGTTAAAGAGAATATCCAGCCGTTCAAACGCCTTTATCGTCTTCTCCACAGTACTCTGACACTGATCGGGAAACCGAACATCTGAGATGATGTAGATCGCCTCTCCGCCGCCATCGGTGATTTCTTTGACGACTTCTTCACATCTTTTCTCATTCCGGCCAGTAATACACACCCTGGCACCCTCTTTGGCAAAAAGGATGGCTGTGGCTTTTCCTATTCCTGAGTTCCCTCCTGTTATCAATGCGACTTTTTCTTTAAGTTTCATTCTTTTCTTCCTCTGTTTTTTCATGTAATGGTTGATTCGATAGAGATTCTTCGAAAGCCATTTGGGCTGTCCTCTGTACTTTTTTCTTTTCTAAGAGGTGAATGCGGTAATAAATCTTAGCTGTTCCATTTCTATTTTTCAACACCGTTCACAAAAACGCAAGCATTTCCAAAACCGTGTAGGCATAAGAGCTTGAGCCTAAGGAAAAGAGAGCATTGGGGAATGCCCAAACCTATATAACAATTAAAAAAAATATTGCACCAAAAATAGTAACAATATTGAGGAAGATTGCTGAATCTGGCAGGATGCTGGAATTATCAGAGATGCTAGCCTAAGCTAGTCATAGAAAGGGATGGTTAAAAAAAAGATCGGCCTTTTTTTTACCATGATCCAATGGAAGTATTAAAATAAACTGCCGGTTGTTTTTGTTAGCAGAGATGTATTGATAAAGGGTATCAAAAACTGGGAACAGATATAGGATGGAGTTCGAAAGAGATTGGATGACACGCTGATTTAGATACATATCAAACTAATTTGATTGTCGATAAGAATCAGATAAAAAGACCCATCGGGCAAGAAAATATGGCTTATTGCTTAGTGTATAGACCGTCTGACTACGAATCAGAAGGTCATAGGTTCGAATCCGGCCAGTCTTAGTATCTTTCTTCTTTGACATAGGAAGCAATGTCTTCAAAAAAACTAGTTTAATTTTCAGAATTAGTTAAATTAAAAAATTTTTTGTAACCAAAAGTTGATTTATAACGTACTACTATATATAATATGTTTCTATTTTATAGAATGATATCAGATGACGAGGGAATAATATGAAAGGATTAACACGCAAAGAAGAATTAACCATGCTTTCTATCCTCAATCTTCAAAGAGATGCATACTTGATCGCTATTACGGATCATCTTTCGAAAATTACAGGCAAGAAAGTATCGTTGACTTCAGTCCATTTGCCGCTCAGCCGTCTTGAGAAAAGGGGCTTAATAGAGTCAGAGTTCGGGGAAGCGACTGCTGTGAGAGGCGGGAGAAGGAAAAAAATATATAGAGTCACAAAAATAGGATTTAAGGAATTAACGGAATATAAAAGGATTACGGATATGCTGTGGACGAATTACTCAGTGCTATCGGTCCGGAAGGAATAATAATAGTGAAGGAAAAAAATAGTCCCCCAAAAACATTGGAGGCCTTTCTTCAAACTCTCCTCTCTCCTGTAGACAGGGAATCGTTATTGGGGGATTTTAATGAAATGTATGATCGTATTTTAAAAGAAGGAGGAGTAATTAGGGCATGGTGCTGGTATGTCTTTCATGTAATCAAGCTGATGTTAGCCTATGCTGCAAATAAAATTTATTGGAGTGCTGAAATGTTTAAAAACTATTTAAGAATCTTCATCAGAAATTTGAAAAGATACAAAGGATATTCATTCATCAATATTGCCGGCCTGGCTGCAGGTATAGCCTGCTGCATTCTGATATTTCTGTATGTCAGCCATGAGCTGAGCTATGATCGCTACCACAAAGATGCTGATCGTATTTACAGGGTGGCCGAGAAAATCACTAGGGAGTCGGTGGAGAGGGATTTTGCCAGAGTAGCTGCTCCATTAATTCCGGCCATAAGAGAGAGCTTTCCTGAAGTCGAGCACGCTGTGCGTTTTCAAACATTCGAATGGATGCGAAACCTCATAAGGCATAATGAAAAGAAATTTTATGAAGATAGAGTTATGATCGCCGAGAATGATATTTTCAATGTCTTAACAATCCCATTCATAAAAGGAAATCCAGAAACGGCGCTGACCAGGCCGATCACAGTTGTTATCTCCGAGCATTTTGCGAAAAAGTACTTTGGCGATGAAGACCCATTGGGAAAGACTCTGAGAATGTATGGAAATAACTTTGAAGTCACAGGAGTTATTGCCGATCCTCCAGAAAATACACATATTCCCTATGGTATTATTGTCTCTATATTAGGATGGGAAAAGGTTTGGAATTTTGACAATTGGGATTGGACGGGATTTTATGCCTATGTAAAACTCAAGCCTAATGTAGATCCGTATGCCTTCGAAGACAAGGTTCGTCATATCGCCAATAAATACATTCCTGAAAAAATGGAGGAATGGGGTGAGACTTTGACTTTTTATTTGCAGCCGATTAAAAGCATTCACCTCCATTCCAATTTGAGTACGGAGATGGAGGCTCCTGGGAATACCGATTATATTTATATATTGTCAGTGATTGGATTTTTAATATTTTTCGTATCATGTGCTAATTTTACAAATCTTTCCACTGCTCGGTCTGCGACCAGGGCGAAGGAAGTCGGAGTGCGAAAGGTAGTGGGAGCATACAGAAGTCAACTGGCGAGGCAGTTCCTTGGGGAGACTTTGCTGATGTCTGCAGTGGCTCTTCTTGTGGCTGCAGCATTTGTCATCCTTGCGTTACCTTATTTCAATGATTTATCCGGAAAGCATTTTGAGACCGAGCTTTTGTATAGGCCTGTTAATATTCTTATTCTTCTCGGATTTGCCTCATTTGTTGGGATTGTCTCGGGCAGTTACCCTGCTTTTCTTTTCTCGGTTTTCAAGCCTGTGCGGATTCTCAAAGGCTCTATTGATCCGGAAACCAGGAATGTATTTTTAAGAAAAATTCTTGTTGTTAGCCAGTTCTCCATTACAATCATTCTCATAATCGCGACATATATAGTGTTCCAGCAGGTCAGCTACATGAAGGGCATGTATTTGGGATTTGAGAAAGAACAGAAGCTGATTATTCCTGTTGCATTCCAAAGCAACCATGAATCCGTGAAAGCAGAATTTTTAAGACATTCTTCCATAACAGGAGCGACTGCATTATGGAGAGCTCCAGGGCGGCAGACAAATCTCCTCGAAGTTAGGTTGGTCGGGGAAGTAAAGGAAAAGGCCCAAAGTATGGATTTTTATTATTTTGACCACGACTTTATTCCTGAGTACGAGGTCGAAATGGCGGCGGGAAGAGCTTTTCAGAAAGAAATAGCCACGGATATGAACGATTCTTTTATGATCAATGAGACTGCAGCCCGAGCTTTGGGATTTGAATCTGCTGAGGAGGCATTAGGTAAACAGATATATGAGGGAGGCTCCGGGAATGTGGCGCCTATAATCGGAGTGACAAAGGATTTTCACTTCAAAGGCCTTCAGACTAGAATCGAGCCGCTTGTGATGCAGATGCGTCCGGACTTTTTTAGTCATCTTAGCCTGACTGTGAAAACAGATAATCTCACAGACACCCTTTCTTTTGTTGAAAACAGATGGCACGAACTTCAACTGGGTGAAATTTTCAGTTATTACTTCCTTGATGAAGACTTCAGCCGCCATTACGGTTCTGAAGAAAAGATAGGTAGACTATTCGGCACATTCACGCTGATAGCCATTTTTATATCCTGTTTAGGACTTACCGGGTTGTCCTCATTTTCGGCTGAACAGAGGACGAAAGAAATTGGGATAAGAAAGGTGCTTGGGGCTTCTGTTTCGAATATTCTGATCCTTCTGACAAAGGAATTCATGATATTGATACTTTTTTCCAACCTTGTAGCCTGGCCAATTGCCTATTTTATCATGCGGACATGGTTGGAGAATTTTGCTTATCAAACACGTTTGGGATTGGAGATATTTGTATTTTCAGGGATACTCGCATTGGGATTGGCTCTCATTACAGTGAGCTACCAATCTATCAAAGCTACTCTAGCCAATCCGGTCGACTCGCTGCGGTATGAGTGAATATATATAGCTGAAACTCTAATCAAGATTTAAAAATAGAACCTTCTCACTTAAAGCTCTCGCTTTCCATCTTTCAGCTCCCAAAGCCAAGTAGCATTTGTGGATGTGGATTCCTATTATGATTGCCGGCTGTGTCAGCAAAAGGTAACATGATGATGCACCTCCACTGGGTGTCTATTGTGTGATAGATTACCCAGGCCGAAAAAATTATCGAAAGGAGGTGCCAGAATGAATTATATCGGCATTGATCATCACAAGCAATATTCGCATATGACTGTGATGGATCAGAAAGGAGAGGTGGTCAAGACAGGGAAGGTTGGGAACTTTCGTTGCGAAGTCGAGGGGTTCTTGGAAGGTCTTGGACCTGATATGGAAGCCGTAATAGAAGCAGGTCATTCGAGTTATACAATGATTGATTTGTTGGAGGAGTTGGGAGTGAAGGTTAGGATTGCCCATCCTCTGCAGGTTAAAGCCATAGCAAAAGCCCGGATCAAGACAGACAAGAGAGATTCGAAGATCCTGGCTCATTTACTGAGGTCGGATTTAATCCCTGAGGTGTACCACCGAGATAAGAAGAATCGTGGTTTCCAGCGAATACTGCGGCAGAGAGTATTTTTCGTGGCCACAAGGACTCGGGTAAAGAATAGGATTACATCTTTGATAGCCCAGCAGAATGATGAGATTCGGGGCCAGGCATGTCAGTTAAAGGATCTTTTTAACAAAGCAGGGATGGAGTTTTTACAAAGTATAAAGCTATCCTCATCAGATCAGAAGCTTTTGGATGAGTTATTGAAGCTCAACCGACATTTAGAGAGGAGGATAAAGGAATCGAATGATCTGGTTGAGAGTTTGTACACCAGGATGGATGAGGCCCGGCTTATCCGTACGATCCCTGGATTTGGGAGATTTTTCTCTGTATTGGCAGCTACAGAGATAGGAGATGTTGGAAGATTTGAGAGGGCAGAAAAGCTTCACTCTTATGCAGGGGTGATTCCATCGACCTACACATCTGGGGCTAGGAGCTATCACGGTAAGATGATTAAGCAAGGGAACAAGTGGCTGAGATGGGCAGCGGTGGAAGCGGTTTGGCCAGCAATTCGATCTGATTTCGATTTAAAGCTGTTTTACCAAAGACAGATACGCAGGAAAAGTGCTAATTCGGCAAAGATGGCAACAGCAAAACGATTACTAACAATCATCTACAAGGTATTGAAAGAGAGACGTGAATATATCCCTTATAAAAGGAGAAAATAATCGGTCGCCTTTTAACCCCCCTAATGAACCGATAGGTTGCATTTAGCAAAAGGCTAAGGGACCGAGACCTGATATTACGGTGTATGTGAACTCAACAGAGAAGTTGAGGACACAGATAGAAGATTGGTTCACAGGACCATAGGATTAAAGAAAAGAAGGAGGTGCTGAAAAAAATGCTTGCATGGCATCATCATAGAAGGGGGAGTTGATGATGGGAACCGAGTGGAAGGAACTCTTCCCAGCCAGCTTGAGAGAGCCGTTTTCATCATTAAAAGTATTTTTACAGCAAGCTTATTTTATGCTATAAATGAAATTAGGA
>CAYFWF010000002.1:0-43433 GCA_964346815.1 uncultured Eubacteriales bacterium
ATCACGAGGAGCACAGCGAGGCGGTGATCTCTCATGCAATGGACGCATTCATTAATTTGACACCCATATGCATTCCCTGATATCCTTTTGCTGACCGAATATGGGTACCCAAGGGGACAACAATGGCAAAAAGATGTCCTAAATGTATCTCAGACAATCCCGAGACTGCAGCCTTTTGTGCCGATTGTGGGACACAACTCCCTTCTGTCGAGGATATAAAGGTTACGGAAACCATGGAAACCCCCAAAGAAGAGCTGACCACAGGATCAACATTTGCGGGAAGGTATCAGATAATAGAGGAGTTAGGAAAAGGAGGAATGGGCAGAGTCTATAAAGCCCTTGATAAAGAGGTTAATGCTAAAGTTGCTCTTAAACTCATTAAACCAGAAATCGCTTCTGATAAAAAGACAATCGAGAGATTCAGAAATGAGCTGAAAGTAGCTCGTGACATCGCTCATAAGAACGTCTGCCGGATGTACGATTTAGGTAAAGAAGAAAGTGCTTATTATATCACTATGGAATATGTATCGGGTGAAGATTTAAAGAGCTTTATCCGAAGGTCAGGAGTTATATCCGTAGGTAAAGCGATATCAATTGCTAATCAGGTCTGTGAGGGTTTGATCGAAGCCCATAGGCTGGGAGTTGTTCATCGGGATCTCAAGCCCCAGAACATCATGATAGACAAGGATGGAAATGCCCGGATCATGGACTTCGGCATAGCTCGCTCTCTAAGGACAAAGGGAATCACAGGATCAGGAGTTATGATCGGCACTCCTGAGTATATGTCTCCTGAGCAAGTTGATGGAAAAGAGGCTGGTCAGAGGGCAGATATTTATTCTCTTGGAGTCATTCTGTATGAGATGGTTACGGGCAGAGTTCCATTTGAAGGAGATTCTCCCTTTTCCATAGGTGTAAAACAAAAAAGCGAGATTCCTCGACCTCCCAAAGATATCAATGACCAGATTCCAGATGACCTGAACCGGGTGATCCTCAAGTGCATGGAAAAGGAAAAAGAAAATAGGTATCAAAGCGTTAGCGAGCTGCATTCTGAATTGATGAACCTTGAGAGAGGCATTCCGACTACAGAAAGAATTGTCCCTCAAAGAAAGCCTTTTACCTCGAGGGAAATAACCGTCCAATTCAGCCTGAAAAGACTCTTCATTCCGGCCCTTATTGTCCTCACAGTTGCCATAGCCGCCATTTTTTTCTGGCAGTTCATTCGCCAAAAAGAAGCCATGCCAGTCGCTCCATCCGATAAACCCTCACTCGCCATCGTTTATTTTGAAAACAACACCGGAGACGAAAGTCTGGACCATTGGCGCAAAGCCCTCTGCGAGCTTTTAATTGCTGACCTGACACAATCCAAGTACATCCGGGTTCTAAGCAGCGACAGGCTCATCGATATTCTCAGTGACTTGGAACAGGTCGAGGCAAAGAGCTTACCGTCATCGGTCCTCAAGCAAGTTGCGGCCAGGGGAGGATCGACCCACATCCTGCGGGGAAGTTACACAAAAGCAGGAGAACAGTTCAGAATAGATGCTATCCTTCAGGAAGTCTCTACCATGGAGTCAATAGGATCCGACCGCATCGAAGGAAAAGGCGAAGAAAGTTTTCTCTCCATGGTGGATGAGCTGACAAAGAAGGTCAAGACACACTTCCAGCTTTCTGAAGAGGAGATCGCTGAGGATATTGATGATGATATCGAGAAGATCACAACCTCCTCCCCTGATGCATTGAAATACTATATTGAAGGGCGAAAATATCACCTTATATCTAATTATGAAGAGAGCATCGAATTCATGGAAAAGGCGCTTGCTATAGATCCTGAATTTGCAATGGCCTACAGATCCCTGGCTCAGAGTTATGGCAATCTCGGCTTCAGACCTCGACTAAAGGAAAACATGGAGAAGGCCTTGGAACTCTCGGATCGACTTCCGGCAAAAGAACGTTTTTTTATCGAGGGAGACTATTACAGCTTTTCCGAAAAGACCTTTGATAAGTCTATAGAGGCATATAAAAAATTGCTGGAGCTCTATCCGGACGACCCCAGCGGAAATCACAATTTGGCAGTAAGGTATTCGTCTATAGGAGAAAAACAGAAGGCCATCGAGCATTATGACATAAACAGGAAAAATAATGATTTGTCATTGTTAGGATACGGAAATCTGGCTAGTGTTTACCGGCAAGTGGGATCTTATGATAAAGCTAGAGAACTCCTCGAAGAGGCGCTTCAGGAGCATCCAGATAGTGCTGTCGTTCATCGGTATTTAGCCAATCACTATCGATTGGGAAAGAAATACGACCTTGCCATAGCAGAGATAAATAAGACTTTTGCTCTCGAGCCTGCAAAAGGAACTATGGTATATAGACAAAATTTTTATCAAAGAGCAGTGATTTATTTTTATACAAACAATCTGGCAAAAGCTGCTGAAGATTACCAATGGCTGCTTCGACAGAGAGAGCCGCAGGCTGTCTATTTAGGTTCTATGGGTTTGGTAAATCTCAATATTTTGCAGGGAAAATTCAAAGGAACAAAGGACATAATCAGGCCAATTATCGATCAAGGAAAGAATTATGGCGTGTATTGGCCTATTTCAGAGGCTTATCTGAAATTCGCTTACATCGATCTAAAAACAGATGAGCTCGCACAAGCTCTTGAAGATTGTGATAATTCCATAGTTTATGCATTGAAAGCCGAAGATCCAGGCAGACAAAGGCGAGCCTTGCACCTCAAGGGTTTGGCTTATTTGAAGATGAACTCGATGGAGGAAAGCTTAAAAACAGCAGAGGAGTTGAGGATTTTAATCCTCGATTCTCCCAATCTGCAGCTCTTGCATTACTTTCATCATCTGACAGGTATGATCGAGCTTAAACAGAACGACTTTTCTCAGGCAATCGATGACCTTGAAAAAGCTTTGACCCTTCAGACCAGTGATCCGAATGTCAGACGAGCAGATTATATTGAGTCATTAGCAAAGGCTTACGCCGTCTCAGGAGACCTGAACAAAGCGCAGGCGGAGTACGAAAAGATCACAAAGGGAAATATTGACAGGCTTTCTTATGGTGACATTTATGCCCGGAGTTTTTATGAGCTGGGGAAAATATATGAGCTAAAAGGATGGAAAGGCAAGGCCATAGAGCAATACGAGAAATTCCTTGAACTCTGGAAGAACGCTGACCCTGGGATCGCTGAGGTTGAGGATGCCAGGGAAAGACTGGCTGGATTGTCAGGAAATTAATATTGAAAATCTTCTCTTTATATCGTGATTTTTTTAAATTTCTAGACCAAGAATCCTTTCCTGCTGAAAAATGGAGGACCTATCATTTTGTGTATTATCAACCTCATCGGGAATTTCTAAGAACTTATTTCACACATTTTCCTTTATTAGACACTCGTAGCCTTAGGCAGAGAGTTGAAGGGATTAAAAGGACAGATTATTCCGTACTCAGACATCTTATCTCGATTTGTCCTCCTGAGAAAATGGTCAATGAAGCTTATGTAAGGTGCAGAAAGATAATGCCACCTGAAGAAGAGCCAGATGTCTATCTATTTATAGGATTTTTCAGCCCTGATGGTTTTGTTATGGATTATAAGAAAAAGCCTGTTATCTGTTTTGGGTTGGAGAGATTTAAGGATTTCGAGCTATTGAAAATTCTCTTTGTGCATGAGTATGCACATTTGCTTTTAAATCAAGGAGGGGAAGAAATCCCTCAGGAGAAAAGATTCCAATGGTTAACGATCTCTGAGGGAGTGGCTGTATATCTGTCACTTCTGGCCTTCCCAAACCGCAAATTATCTGATCATCTGTTATTCACAAACGACAAATTAAATTGGTGTCAAAAGAATGAATTCTATATGAGAGAAAAATGCCTTTCAAGGAAATTGACGTCTCAAGAGTTGATCGACCTCTATAAACAGGGAGCTCCCGATCTTGATATTCCTCCTGGTGTAGGCAGATATCTTGGCTTTCAAGCAGTGCAGAAGTATGTAGATCATAAAGCCAGAGACGGGATCAAAGACCTTCTATCAGATAGAAAGAAAACATTGGCTTTGGAATTATAGCAGGCGACCTTTCAGCTGCATTCGAACTCTCACCTTGTGGAAAGAGACTGTCTCCGGTAGACTTGAGATCCAAGATGGAAATGATAGGCTGGCAGAAGCTGATATCAAATAAAAATAAACCTATTGCTACAGGAAATCGTCATAAATGATAAAACAGTTTTCGCAGAGGAGGTGTCATGCGAGTGAATAGAAAAATCCTGTTAATCCATTTGGCATGCTTATGTATGGTGATGGCATCCTGCAGCGACACGTCTCCCGACTCATCGGATTCCCAGGGTTGGGGGACAGCATCGACACCGGCTGGGAAGCCGGCGTTCTATGTTCCGATGGATCCTCCGTCGGCCTCCTATACTATCGAGGCAACCTGCAGTGTCAATGGTTCCGATGTCCCGCTCGAAGGACATATGGCTGTTAATCTCGGGAATACCACAAAGCGCCCTATCTCAGTTATAGCGCTTAGATGGACAGCAAATCCCAAGAATACCTTGGATGTTTCGGTCGGCGGCATTCGGCTCGAGAAGCATCCCGAACAGCCCTCCGATCCCCATGTCCGCTTTTTCATCCTTCCTGAAGCCCTCAAGCCAAATCATACCACTGCAATCGACATTGATTTCAGTATTACCCTCCAAGCGCAATCCAATGGCGACATCCTCCGTAATTTTTGGCATCCACAACTATGGTGGGAAGGCCGGCCCACGCGTGATTCCTATCGAGTCAGGCTCGATCCGCCCACTCCGGAGTACAAAGCCGCCTACTCTGGCCGTTTTAATCCATCCACGAACTATTATGAGAATCCTGGCGTCACGACAAACTTCGGTTTCCTTTTCTCGAAGTCCGCTTTTATCGAAGAGCGCGATGCAGATGGCGTCCAAGTCCGCACCCTCTTCAAGGAAGAAGGCCGCGAATGCGCCATGCTCTGCCTCGAGACCGCCGTTGATGTTATCAAATTTTACAAAGAATACCACGGCAGCTTTCCCTTCGAGTCCCTCACCATCATACCTGGCGGATCACGCCCCATGGGCGGCTACCCTTTTGCTTCAGCTCTTGTCGTTATCCACGGCCAGCAGGCCTTCGACCAGAGGCCGCTGCTTCACTGGAAGTGGATAACAGCCCATGAAATCGGACACCAGTACTGGGGGGAATACATCATGTCCGGAGATGAAGGGAGTGACTACACAGAGTCGTGGCTCATGATTGGCATGGGTATATTCGCAGACCGCGCCTACACAGAATACCGTGGTCTGCCCGACGACAAACACGTGGGCTTTTTCAACAGATACAAATCAGGTGTAAATGAATATTTAGATACGACCGCCGATGCCCCTGAATCCCTAAAAGCCCAGCAGAACTATGACCGAAACAACGTGCTCATCCACGGCAAGGGATACAGTATTGTGAGCGCTCTTCGCCATATCCTTGGCGATGAACGCTTCAATCGCCTTTACCTGCGTGCTGTTCGCGAATACGGCGGTAAACGCATGAGCTACAGAGATCTCCGAAGGATGGCCGAGGAAGAATGCGGGGAGAATCTGGGCTGGTTCTTCGAATCGTGGGTACGCTCTCCAAGATATCTCTGTTATGAGATTACAGATCAGGAAAGCAAGCAGAAGAACGATGGTTTCGTGAGCGTGATCAAGGTAGAACGCAAGGGGGGAAGAGACAGCTTTTCTATGCCTATTGATGTTCAGGCCACCTTTGAGGACGGTTCGACCCAGACTGCCTGGATAGGCCGCTTCAAAGACAAAATGGACGTTCGATTCGAGAGTGCAGCCAAGCTCGAGGATGCCGTTCTCGATCCCAGGGACTTGCTGGCCCGGCTAGAAAAGCCCCGTCCAGTAATTCCTAAGGAACTGCCCGGACGCATCCGCAACCTGCCCTACAGCAATGCCTGGGATGAGGGCCTCGAACTGTACAAGATGGCTGTGAAGCACGATGTCCAGAACCACAGGATATGGTTTAAGCTGGGCATGGTCATCTTCGAGGGAGGCTATCTCGAGGAATCCCTCGACTGTTTCCATAGGATTCATGAGATGGAGAAACCTGTGGAATATGATTTTATGGCCCTTATCTGGATGGGAAATATCTGGGATGCCCGCGGCAACAGGGAAGAAGCGGTCAAGTTTTACCGGCTCGCTGAGGCGACGGGTTCCAAGATCGCCGTGCGCCACGACCAGTTCGGAATCCAGTCTTCTCCCGAATGGATCGAGTCCCGACTCAAGGAGCCATACGACTGGTCGACAGTGATAAAGAAAAAAAGATAGAAGACGCCAGGAAGATTCTGGCTGGATTAAAGTGGCTATCTTCAGCATTATTTTCCCGTCATCCTGATTCCAATTGAGAATGAAGGAGTTTTTCTCATGATACAGCAACCTTTCTGTGCGATAGACGTATTACTATATGTGTAAGTTACGTAAAACCTGATTCAGGATAAGAAAACATGAAAGAACTGACGTTATTGGAACAGATGATTTTAGCTGCCATCATCGCTCTCAAAGAAAATGCCTATGGTGTAACCATCCGGAAAAGAGCTGCAAAGATGACCGGAAAGCGGTTGATGTATGGAACGCTCTACAATGCGCTCGACCAGCTTTCACGCAAAGGATATGTGGCAAAAACAAAAGGATCCACATCATCGGCAAGAGGGGGAAGGCCGCGGATTTACTATGCCTTGACTTCTGAGGGGATGAGTGCACTTCGGGCTTCCTACAATCTGCACTGCGCCATCTGGAAAAGTATTCCAGGATTCCGCGGAGACTAAGGATTATGGCTCAATTCAAGGATCATCCGCCGAAGCTGGGTCAGAAACTGATCTCTCTCCTCGGACATTACGAATGGGAATACTCTGTGTCCGGTGATTGCAGCGAAGAATTCAGAGAGCGTGTGAAGGAGAAGGGAAGGCGCGGTGCCTTCTTATGGTACTGGGGTCAGGTCATATTTGCGCTTGCCTCCTATTCAAGACTTTCTACATCGATAGGAGCTGCTATGCTTAAAAATTATCTTAAAATCACATGGAGAAACATCCGAAACAATAAAATATATTCTTTCATCAACATCATGGGATTGGCGGTGGGAATGGCCTGCTGCATTCTTATCCTTTTGTGGGTTCAGGATGAACTCAGTTACGACAAGTTCCATACAAACTACGGCGATATCTACAGGACTATTCCTGAACTTCAGGGGACCAAGTACTCCTCCAATCCTTTGGCTCTGGCTGCGGTTTTTAAAGAGCAATATCCGGAAGTGCGGCAAATCACGAGATTTTGCTCTAGATATTGGCTCATGAAATATGGGGATAGAATCTATAACGAGCGAGGAGCCCTGGTTGACGACGATTTTTTAAATATATTCACATTTCCGCTCATTGAAGGAACTCCTGAGACAGTGTTTGCAAGCAGGGAGTCAATCGTTTTAACAGAACGAGCCGCTTCCAAATATTTCGGGAATCAAGATCCGATCGGCAAATCTTTGTTGATTAACAACGATATTGACCTGATCGTGACCGGTGTCTTGAAGGATGTTCCCCAGAATTCACACCTGCAGTTTGATTTTCTTGCTTCCATGAGTCTCATGGGAGAGCGGGGAGATACCAGTTGGTCCTATGAAGCAAGAACATACGCTCTGCTGGAGGAAAATGTCTCCATACTTGACTTTGCAGACAAGATCTCTGGATTTATCATGGAGCATGATAAACGAACGAATCAGAAAGTTATCCTTCATATCCAGCCTCTCTCTCAGGTTCATATGTATTCCTTAAACGGCACGGACCCAGTTGTATACGTATACATATTCTTGACGATTGCCGTAGCCATCCTGATTATTGCCTGCATCAATTTTATAAACCTCACCACAGCCAGGTCGAACACCCGGGCCAAAGAGATCGGAATGAGGAAGGTGGTAGGCGCAGAAAGAGCGGATATCGTCAGGCAATTTATCGGAGAATCTTTCGTTCTATCGGCTCTCGCGCTTTGGGTGGCTCTCGTTTTGGTTTATCTCTTTTTGCCGACTTTTAATCAGCTTGCAGAAAAACAATTGACATTGAATATTACCGGCGATGTTCCGACATTTCTACTATTGATTGGAATTGTTCTTTTTACCGGCCTGGCATCCGGAAGTTATCCGGCCTTCATGCTCTCATCCTTCAGACCTTCGAACATACTCAGAAGAGGAAAGCTTCAGTCGGACTCGGGTGGCTTCGTACTCAGAAAAGTCCTGGTGGTCAGTCAATTCACCGCAACCATCATCCTGATTATTGGCACCATCGTCATGTACAGGCAGCTCAACTACATCAGGAATAAAGATATCGGGCTGGACAGAGATCATGTGGTCGCCATATCCATAAACAGGGAGTTGAGAGAAGCCTACAGGACATTCAAAAATGAGATCAAACAGAATCCGGATGTTATCAACGTTACTGCGGCCCGGAGAATACCGACAAACATTGGACATATGAATCCCGTTTATTGGGAAGGAAAAGGTCCTGAAGATTATGTCACCATGACAGATGCCTCTGTGGACTATGATTATTTTGGAACCCTCGGAATGCAAATCATCCAGGGCAGAAGCTTTTCTGAGAATTACGCAACGGACCGAGAGAATTACATCCTGAACGAAGAAGCCTTAAGGATCACGGGATTGGAATCGCCCCTCGGGAAGATGTTTTCCTGCTGGGAGGATGAGGGAAAAATCATCGGTATCGTCAAGAATTTTCATGCCAGCTCGCTTCACAGTGAAATTGGACCTGTCATTTTTACCTTATCCCAGCGGCATGGCTCTCACAGCTATATTTTTGTAAAAATAAGACCTAACGATATATCAGGAACCATAGCCTATTTGGAAAAAAAGGCGGCTGAATTTGCGCCCAATAATTTGTTTGAATATACATTTCTGGACGATGAATTCAACAGACAGTACGGGAATGACCAGCGGAGAGGCGAGATTTATAAATCTTTCACATTTCTAGCCATATTCATCTCTTGTCTCGGGCTTTTCGGGATGGCTTCCTTCACCGCAGAGCAAAGGACAAAAGAGATCGGTATACGCAAGGTTCTCGGGGCATCCATGACCAATATTATCGCTCTTATCTCCAAGGGCTTTCTGGTACTGCTTTTTGTATCCAATGCACTCGCGTGGCCTATCGCCTATTATCTGATGAATAAATTGCTGAACAATTATGCATACAGGGCCAGTATCGCGGTATGGATATTCGTTGTTTCAGGTTTAGCAGCGGTTTTTATTGCACTGTTTACCGTATGCATAAAAATTATCAGGGCTGCCCTTTCCAATCCCGTTAACAGCTTGAGGTATGAATGAGTATGTTCTGGATTCAGGAAAGAACCGCCAGTTCGCAAAGCATAAGGCCGCAAATTCGAGCTTGACAGGGCCTCTTCCTTTGATTTACTATCCTTGACGGCAGAAAGTCAGCGAAACAGCCTGAAGGAGTTGCTTCCGTTCCATGAACGAGAGGAGAGAAACTCTTATTCCAAAAAATTGGTACATCTTGCGGCGTGTGCTTGACTGCCTGTCGTTGGGACTTTAGTTAAAAGATAAGGGGAGGATTATAATGCAAAAAAAATTATACGTCTCGATGCTAGCCGTCTTCATTTTAATGGCGGCTGGAGATATCTGGGCAGGTGATGTGCACCCTTCTCTCGAGAAAAGGCTACAAAAACTCACCCCGGGAGAGAAGCTTGCAGTTATCGTAGAATTAAAGGAGCAGGTGAGGCACGACAGAATTCTGTCCATAATGTCGGGCAGGACGCGCAGACAAAGGGCGCACGCTGTGGTTCATGCCCTCCGCGATATGGCTGACAGGCACCAAGAGCCTCTCCGGAAGTATCTCAATAAGCAAATTGAGGGAGGTAAGGCAGAACGAGTCATTCCTTTCTGGGTTTTCAACGGCATAGCCGTTACGGCTACAGAGCCGCTGATCCGTCATTTAGCTGCAAGACATGAAGTGCAGGAGATACGCTTAGACTCTCTTATCCCTCTCCCTTCACCTCTGCCTGCGGGCGACAATCAGCCATCCTCTACATATGAATGGAACATCGAACAGACCGGTGCACCAGAGGTATGGGCGCTCGATCCTGACTATAATGGGACAGGTTCGGTTATAGGGAGTTTTGATACCGGAGTGGATGTGACTCACCCGGATCTCTACTCCCGCTACAGAGGAAACCACGAGATCAGTTGGTTCGATCCTTATAGGGAATATGCTGTTCCCTATGATTTCCACGGTCATGGAACACATACCACTGGTACTGCCGTAGGCGGTAACGCTGGAGGCTCCTACATCGGAGTCGCTCCCGGAGCATCCTGGATCGCAGCGAAAGGCTGGGATGATGAAGGAATGGGTCAAGTCTCTGCCTTCCATCAGATCTTCGAATGGTTCCTTGCCCCTGGAGGAGACCCTGATAATGCTCCAGACGTGGTTAACAGCTCATGGTCATTTTCACAAAGTGGATGCGATACGGAATTTTTACCTGATGTTCAAGCATTGCGGGCTGCTGGCATCTTTCCTGCCTTTGCATCCGGGAACAGCGGTCCCTGGTCTGGAAGTGTGCGCAGCCCGGGCGCCTATCCTGTTTCTTTCGCAGTCGGTGCAACCGATTTTTGGGAAGCCATTGCTTCCTTCAGCAGCCGGGGGCCTTCTCCCTGTGACAATTCGATTAAACCTGAAATAAGCGCACCCGGGGTCGCGATTCTTTCCTCCTGCCCTTTGGGTTATGTCACTTTGAGTGGGACATCCATGGCAGCACCGCATATTACAGGAGCAGTCGCAGTGTTGCGGTCCATAAACCCAGCATTGACGGTGGATCAGTTGGAATCCGCTTTGAATTCAGGCGCCAAGGACTTGGGAGATCCTGGTCCTGACAATACCTATGGAGCCGGCTGCTTAGATCTTATCCTCTCGGCTCAAATTGCAATTCAGGGGCCAGATTTTCCTGTGATCAAGGTCCTGGCCACTGATTCCGTAGCTAATGAAGCAGGTCCTACTTCAGGCACATTCACGATTAGCCGGACGGGAAACACCGATGGTGGGTTAGAAGTGAGATACGAGATCACAGGGACAGCAACACCAGGGACAGACTATGAAACGGTTGGGGCGAGTATCGGCATACCGGCAGGTTCGGCCACAGCGACAATTTTGATCACTCCGGTCGATGATACATTAACAGAGACCGATGAAACAGTTGTCCTCACCCTACTTTCGGACCCTGCATACCTTGTTTCTGGTACCTCTACCGCGACAGTAACCATCGAAAGTGATGAATTGATGTCAGATCTGGATATCACTTCCATGTCCACACCCACCACAGCAGCCTCAGGAGAGAGCATCACCTTAACCGATACCACCAAGAACATCGGAGGAGGGCTGTCTGATCCGTCTGTGACCCAGTTTTATTTGTCGACTGACAGTACAATAGACACTTCCGATACCCTGCTCGAAACCAGGAATGTGCCGGCTCTTGCGGCAGGAGAGAGCAGCACGGTATCGACTCCCGTCATGCTCCCAGAGAATACGGCTGCTGGCAATTGGTATATCATTGCCAAGGCTGATGGAGAGGAGACGGTGCTCGAGACCTCAGAGATCAACAACACGTATACCAGGACTATCGGGATAGGCCCAGACCTGGACATCACTGCCCTGTCTGTCCCGTCTGCTTCGGGTCAGGGACAGAGTATGGTCATAACCGATACCACCAAGAACATGGGAGGTGGAGTTGCAGCCTCGTCTGTAACCCAGTTCTACTTGTCAAATGACAGTTCGGTGGACTCATCCGATACTCTGCTCGGCAGCCGGGATGTTCCGGAATTAACGGCCGGAGCATACAGTTATGGATCGACCACAGTTACCATTCCAGAGGATACGGTTGGCGGTACCTGGTATATCGTCGCCAAGGCTGACGGTCCAGAGGTTGTCCCTGAGGCCTCGGAGATCAACAACACTTACGCCCGTTCAATCAAGATCGGATCTGACTTGAACATTACTGCCTTATCAGGGCCAACCACAGTCAGCCCAGGGCAGAGTATCTTCATATCCGATACCACCAAGAACATCGGGGGAGGAACCGCGGAGCCGTCTCTGACTCATTTCTATTTGTCCGTCAACACGGCAGTCGACCCGTCCGATACTCTCCTGGGAAGCCGGAGCGTGCCGGCATTGACAGCTGGAGCGGGCAGCAGCGGGTCCACCAGCGTCACGATTCCAGAGGGAACGGCTGCCGGTAATTGGTACATTGTGGCTAAAGCCGATGGCGAAGAGGTCGTAGCCGAAACCTCAGAGACCAACAATACTTATGCCTGGTTGATCAAGACCGGCCCAGACCTGGACATCACGTCCATGGCGACACCTACGACTGCAAGCCCCGGAGGAAGTATTGTTATTACCGACACAACCAGAAATATGGGAGGGGGGGTGGCAGAAGCCTCTCTGACCCAATTCTATTTATCCGCTGACAATACGATTGACCCCTCCGATACCTCGCTCGGAAGCCGGAATGTGCCAGCGCTTACGGCCGGAGCGAGCAGCAGCGGGTCGACCACCGTCACGATTCCAGAGGGAACGGCTGCCGGTAATTGGTTTATCGTGGCCAAAGCCGACGGGGAAGAAATTGTTCCTGAGACTTCAGAGGCTAACAACACTTACACGAGGACCATCGGCATAGGTCCAGATCTGAACATATCATCCATATCAGCTCCTGCGACAGCAAGTCCGGGGCAGAGTATCGCCATAACCGATACAACCAAGAACATAGGAGGAGGAAATGCGGTTCCGTCTCTGACATATTTCTATTTATCTGCTGACAGTACGGTCGATTCGTCCGATCCCCTGATCGGAACCAGGAGCATTCCGGCACTAGCAGCCGGAGCATACAGCTATGGATCGACCACTGTCACGATTCCGGCGGGTACATCAGGCGGCAATTGGTATGTCGTGGCCAAAGCCGATGGAGAGGAAGCCGTAGCCGAGACTTCAGAAACCAACAACACATCTTCCAGATTAGTCAAGATCGGTTCCGATTTGGGCATCGCATCCCTGTCGGTGCCTATGACCGCAGGAGCAGGGGAGAGCATCGTCATAACCGATACCACAAGAAACATAGGAGGAGGGGTGGCAGACCCTTCTTTGACTTTTTTCTATTTGTCTGCAAACACGATTATCGACACTTCGGATATCCTACTAGGAAGCCGAAGTGTGCCCTCATTAGCAGCCGGAGTGAGCAGCACAGGATCGACGACTGTCACGATTCCGGCGGGTACATCAGGCGGCAATTGGTATATCGTGGCCAAAGCCGATGGAGAGGATTCTGTCCCTGAGACCTCTGAGACCAACAATTCCTATGCCAGGTTCATAAAGATTGGCTCTGACCTGGACATCACTTATATGTCCACACCGGTATCGGCGGGTCCGGGTCAGAGTATCGTCATAACCGATACAACCAAGAACATAGGAGGGGGGATTGCGGAAGCGTCCATGACCCTGTTTTACCTGTCCACGAACGGGACGATCGACACATCGGATACTCTGCTGGGCAGCCGGAGTGTGCCAGCCTTGGCATCTGGTGCGTACAGCACTGTATCGACGACTGTCATGATTCCAGAGGAGACGATTGCCGGTAGTTGGTATATCGTGGCCAAAGCGGACGGGGAGGAGGTCGTTCTTGAGACGTCAGAGACCAACAATACCTATACGAGGACAATAGGGATCGGTCCGGATCTGGATATTACTTCCATGTCGTCCCCCACCACAGCAACCGCAGGACAGAGCATCGTCATAACCGATACGACTAAAAATATGGGAGGAGGTAGTGCGGCTCCGTCCCAAACCCGATTCTACCTTTCCACTAACGGAATAATAGACACATCAGATATTCTGCTGGGGAGCCGGAGCGTTCCGGCTCTGGCAGGCGGAGCATACAGCTACGGATCGACTTCCGTTACGGTTCCAGAGGGGACATCTGCAGGCAGGTGGTACATTATAGCCATGGCGGATGGTGAGGAGGCTGTGGTCGAGACGTCAGAATACAATAACACCTATGTCCGATCGATCAACATCGATTAGTATTTGGAACAGAACATATGTCCTCATTGTCAGGGAAGATAAATATGTAACTGTTCATCTTGTGGACAGAGAGCTCAGATTCCTCCTGTATTAGTCGACTGCAAACCTCACTCCGGTTAGATATCCCGTTTTAACCTTTTCCTGCCAAACGACTTCGACTCGTGTCTCTACTGAATTCGAATTTTCTTCAGTTCGCTCGAACTTCAACTCAAGAACTGTACCAGGAGAGAGCTCTTTGTTTATGATAAGGCACAACCCGCCGTCACTGATGTTTTGCGTCAATCCATTGTCCTTTGCAGGCATGGTCGCTTTTTCGTTGACTACTACTCTGTAGCTGACATTGGTTACATAAGATCTGCGCGCATCCTTTCGCATTTCTGTCTTGTTCGGGCTTTCGTGAAATTCCTTTTCCATTTTACCCCCTAACACTTGTTTTATCTTCAATTTATGTAATGACTAAGAAAAGGACCCAGCCAAAAGAGAAGAGGCCCTCCCTTAAGCCTGTCTTTTCTGTATTCAACCGAAATATATCGAGGAATGGCATCAAACGCAATCGCCTATAAGGGTGATATTGCGGATGACTTTTCAGTATTGAAATTAACCTTAAAAGGTGACAATATAGAGAGGATAATTTTTGAAAATTATGATGACTTCCCAGCAGAAACTCTTGGGCTTAGCTGCACTTGTCATCTTTACTGGAGGAATCTGTCTTCATGTCGCTCTTGTCAAACAGCCCCTGAACTACCATGTCGTTGTTACAGCAGCCGAGAACATTGTCAACGGGCAGAATCCTTATGAACCGCAGCAGGGATTGAATTTTTTCAAGTACAGCCCTCTGGCTGGCCTGCTGACTGTCCCTTTTTCCCTGTTGGTCGATGAGGTGGGCACGTTTCTGTTTGTCTTTCTGCAGTTCTGGCTGTTTTTATGGGGATTCTGGTACTGGGCTCGCACGGCTGGATATCGGTTGGATCAGTCTTCAGCCGTATTATGGCTGGCTTTTTTTTCTATCATCTTCGATACAACGGTGAATATTCAGAACTGTCAAGTGAACGCCTGGATCTTAGGGCTGATGCTGCTGGGAGCAGCCCAGTATGCTGAAGGAAAATATATCAAGTCAGGATTGCTCGTTTCTCTAGCCTCCAACCTCAAGCTGTTTCCATTCACTTTGGGATTGTGTCTTCTGACAGGATTCAAAAAGAAGTACTGGACCGCTTTCGGGGGAGGACTTGTCATTTGGTTCATACTTCCAGCACTTTTTTTGGGGTGGAGGCGAAATCTGACACTTCTGAATCAGTGGACTGATCTCATGTCATGGGATCAAACACGAAATCTGAATATGCTGGATATCGGTCGCTTTTTGGAGATGCATCTCGGGTTATCGGCTGGGTGGCGGAATCCTCTTGCGGTATTGGCAGGGATTGCTGTCGGGGTGGGTACCTGGATGTTGTTCAGGCAGAGGAAAGACTTTCTAATCCACCGATTTCTCTTGCCCATTATCGGACTGTATATCTTGCTTTTTTCTTATCTCAGCGAGTCTCCCACTTCTATTTTGGCTGTTCCCGTCCTCTTTTTGCTCGCCATGGAAGCCCTGTTCGCTCCCCGACACCAAGGGATCTTCCTCCTGTCATGGATTTTGGCCCTGGTGTTGGTACCGCTCTTTTATTCAGACCTTGTTCCCGCGAACTGGAGTCTCTGGGCCAAAAATTTCCACCTCAAGACTGTAGGCTATCTGTATCTAAGTGTCATGGTCTCCATTCTTTTTTACCGTCACTACAGGCGGAATTCCACCCCGGTAGCGTCGGCTCTGGAGGCGTTTTAGTATATTCGTTAAGCAGTATGTTTCTCTCCACTTATAACAAAATCCCGAGTGAAGGGGAGAATTTTTATTGAGAGGAGTTCCTATGTTTACAAGAATAAAATTGTATACCGTAATTATCGGTCTTTGGGCTATCACTCCACTCTTTAGTCTCCAGGAGATTCCTTATGGTGTCGGCTCTTGGGACGAAGACCTGTACGGCAATCACCGCGTCCTGATCCGTCTTTCTGCTGAAGCGGAAGAGAAAGATGCTGTTTGGATCCATATTCCCTGGAGGAGAAGAGACCTCCAGCCGGAGAAGAAAGCCGTCATCCTTGTCGATGCACAGACAGGCCAGCAGGTCATGAATCTGTGCCGAGTCGAGATAAACCGCGAATTCGGAGATCTCATTTTTCAGCCAGAATCGGCACCCGGGGACTATTTCCTTTACTATTTGCCCAACATAATGACAGGCAGGAGCAATTATCCAAAGGTTATTTATCCCGAACCGGAACAAACTGCCGATCCTGTCTGGCTCGAACGTCATGGACTTGTGCCAGGTGGCTTGTCGACCGTCAAAGCAGAGGATTTTCCTCAAGCAGAGGTGATGGAAATTCAAGCCATCGATCCGCTCAACAGCTTTTATCCGATGGAGGTCATAGCGACGGCAGAGGAGACCTTAGGGCTGTTGAACTCTTATCCCGATGAGTCCTACCTGGTTTTCCCTGAAGACCGGTATTATCCGATTCGTATGAACGATGATCTCCCTTCAAGATGGATAGAAACAGGACCGCTCGAACTCTTCGAAGGAACGGCGGCAAGAGGTGAATTCTACGCCTATCAGTTAGGAGTATATGCTTGCCGCACGGAAATCTCCGATATCGAGGTCCGATTCAGTGATTTGAGACACATCCAGGCAGAGGAGGTAATTCCTTCATCTGCTTCGACATGTTTCAACACCGGAGGGGTGGACTGGACAGGTCAGTCTTTTGATAAAGTCTGTCCGGTGAGAGAAGGCGACATTCAGGCACTCTGGTGTGGTGTTCAGATTCCCGAGGATATCTCTCCTGGAGAATACACCGGTGAGGTAACCCTATCTCCAGAAGGGCTGGATCCCACTCTATTGAGAATTGTGCTGCATGTGACGGATGATGTCCTCGAGGATAGAGGCGACAGCGATACATGGAAGCATTCCCGTCTGCGCTGGCTGAATTCGACCATTGCTCTCGACGATGGCATTGTACCGCCCTTCTCGGCTCTCCAAGCAGATGGGAAGAAGGTGAGTTGTTTGGGCCGTGATGTGATCCTTAGCCAGTCAGGACTTCCCCAGCAGATTCAAAGCTTCTTCAATCCAGGGGTAACCAGCATTAGTGAAGAGGGGCGGGAACTATTGTCTTCTCCGGTGAAACTCATCATCGAGGACTCAGAAAAGGAAATCATCCCCTGGGCCGAGAGAGGAGTAGAATTTTTAAAAACCACAGAGGGTGCGGTTTCATGGACAGCGACAAATACATCCGGCGCTCTGATCATGACCTGCCAGGGCCGGATGGAATTTGACGGCTACGTCGAGGTTGACATCGAGCTGTCCACTACAGAAGAAACGCGGGTCGATGATATACGATTGGAAATCCCGATACACCGTGATGTCGCAAAATATATGATGGGGATGGGATATAGAGGCGGTCTGCGCCCCCGGGGATTCAACTGGAAATGGGATACCAAGAAGAACCAGGATTCGGTTTGGGTTGGAGATGTGAATGCAGGACTTCAGTGCAGCTTCAGGGATGAAAATTATTCCCGTCCACTCAACACGAATTTTTATCAATTGAAGCCCTTAATCATGCCCGATTCATGGTGGAACCATGGTTGGGGAGGGTGTGATTTTCTGGAGGTGGATGGAGAAACGTTTCTGATCAAAGCCTACAGCGGTCCCCGGAGAATAGGAGTGGGGGAGGAGCTTCATTATATTTTTACCCTACTTATCACTCCCTTCAAAACCTTGGATACACAAACCCATTGGAATACGCGTTTCTACCATCGATTCAAACCTGTGGAGGAGATAGCTGCCGCAGGTGCCAACACCATCAACGCCCACCACGCCAACGCCATTAATCCCTATATCAATTATCCCTTTCTCCGGCCTCTGGAGATGAAGCAGTACATCGACCGGGCCCATGAAAGAGAGATGAAAGTCAAAATCTATTATACTGTGAGAGAGCTGACCAACCGTGCGCCGGAGATTTTTGCTCTGCGCAGTCTGGGAGAGGAGATTTTTGCCCCGGGACCAGGAGGGGGATATTCCTGGCTTCAGGAACACCTGGTTTCCAACTACATCAACGGATGGTTCGTTCCCAAATTGAAAGATGCGGCCATCGTAAACAGCGGTGTTTCCCGATGGCACAATTATTATCTGGAAGGACTGAGCTGGCTACTAGAGAATGTCGGCATCGACGGTCTTTATATCGATGATGTGGCCTTCGACCGGACTGTCATGAAGCGCTTGAGAAAGATTCTGGACAGAACCAAGCAAGGAGCTCTTATCGACCTTCACTCTGCCAATCAGTACAATCCAAGGGATGGATTTGCCAACAGCGCCAATCTTTATCTCGAGCATTTTCCTTACATCGACAGGCTCTGGTTCGGCGAATATTTTGATTATGATTCTCAACCCGATTTCTGGCTCGTCGAAGTATCCGGGATTCCGTTTGGCTTGATGGGAGAGATGCTGCAGGACGGAGGGAATGCTTGGCGGGGCATGCTTTACGGAATGACGGCCCGTCTTCCTTGGTCTGGAAATCCTGCTCCACTCTGGAAATTCTGGGATGAATTCGGAATGGATGATTCAGAAATGATTGGCTATTGGGTTCCTGATTGCCCGGTAAAAACCGACCATCCTGAAGTTCTAACCACAGTCTATAGGAAACAAGATGAGGTGCTTATTTCGATAGCCAGTTGGGCCAAAGAAAAGGCCGATTGTCAATTGAATATCGATTGGGAAGCCCTGAATATTGACCGGAAAAGAGCCCGCCTTACAGCTCCTGTTATCCAGGATTTTCAAGGCGGCGCATTTTTTACTCCAGGTCAACCTATTCCTGTCGAGCCAGCCCGCGGCTGGCTGTTGCTGTTAAGCGAAAAGTGATTCAACCGGTCTTCTGAAGCTAATAGTATCCATTTTTCTCTGCTTCCTCTGCCAAAATCAGGATATTTTCCTTTTTTGTGTGGGGAGCGATCGAACAGGCCGTACTCAGGATATATCCACCGTCAGGCTTGCCCACTCGTAGACAATATTCGGCATCATCTCTGACTTTTTCCTTGCTTCCATACAGCAAAGTGTTCACAGGATCGATATTGCCTTTGATAAAAACCTTCTGTCCGACACGTTTCTTGGCATCGTCTAATTCGACATTCCCCAAAGGAGGCGGATCGAGACATTCCAGGCCCGAAATTCCAGATGAAGCCATCACTTCCAGGCGGTCTCCGATGGATCCACATGTGTGCGTGTAGGCGTGAATATTTCGATCCCTGACCGCCCGGGCGATCTGCCTTTCGTAAGGAAACACAAACTGACGGTAGAATTCGGGAGAGATGAATCCCTGCCCTGCATAAGGTGATGAAATCTTTAAGGCGTCGATCTTCTGGCCAGTCATTCCGACGGCTAGTCTTTGCACTCCATCTGCGTAGCGCTGAAGTATTTCCTTGCATTGTGAGGGTTCCTGGAGCAGGTACATCAATGCCTGTTTGAATCCGAAGAGATTCAGGAAATAGTCAAACGGAGATGTCACTTCACCATGAATGGAAAATTCCGAGCCAGCTTTTTCATTAACGATCTGAAAAATGTCGTATTTGTGCTCTGGATTTATGGGAAATTCGAGGCCCTGGGATACGGGAATGTATTCAATCTCATCCTGAATCGACAGAGGGTCCAGTTCTTCTAAAGATGGAATTTCAGCAGTTCCACAGGAATAATGCCGGGGAAGGTCATTTTCTGGAAATTCGGTTTTATGGCCGTTTTTCCAATAGACTATCTCTTCGTGTTCTTCTTTCTTTATATCTTTGATATTCTTTTTCCAATCAGGAGAATGTCCATGGAGGCTGATCAGTATGCCGTCGAAGTTATAAACCTCTCTTAATTGAAGGAGAGCTTCAGAAAAAACTTCTTCGGAGCACCAGAGTTCAACGGGGGAAAATCCGGTCTGCAGTACCATATGGCCGATGCTCATTTGGCACATGACTGGAACCCGATCCGGCTTTTCCAAATTCATAGCTCTAGCCATTCTTTCCTTTGCAGTCATCGCTTGTTTATTTCACGGCAAAGGGAAGAACAGAAATCCGATTTTCTTTTATCTCGAGCGAATACCAGAGAGGTCCTCCTTTAACGGATACAGCTCCTCCGATTTTTTCCCAGGTTTTGATTTCAATCTTCATCGGCAGTTCAATGCGTATTCGAAGAAATCGTTCATCGATTTCTTTGAATAAAGCCCTCAGTTTTACATGACAGACTGTAGCAAAATCAGTCGTATCAATCAAATGGTGAACTTTTTGGCCGCAATTTACGTCATAATATTTGAGTATGCATTCTTCTGTTCGATTGGAACTTAAAAGGAGGCTGAATTGAGAGCAAAAATAACATTTCTGGCATTGCTCGCGTTATGCGTATCTGTGGCTTTTTCTTTTGATACAGTGAAAAACCTGCGGATATCTGCAGATGGTATCGAGAAACTGGATATCGATTGTGGAGCAGGATTTCTCCATGTTTCAGGTGATGATTCCCTTAGTTCTATCGAAGTCAAGGCAGAGATTATCGTTAAAGGGAAAAGGGAGAGGAATGTCAATAGATATATCGAGGAGAATGTTGAACTCGCCTTGAACAAACATGGAAGCAAGGCCGTTCTAGTCAGTAAGTTCGATAAGGGCCGTTTCTGGGATAATTTCCGAACAAGGGTGATCAACCTCGAAGTCAGGATGCCTAAAAATATGGATCTGAACATCGATGACGGCTCAGGAGAAATGAGGGTCGAACACATCATCGGGCGGCTAGAGATCGAGGATGGTTCGGGAGAGATTCGCATCAGCGACATCAGAGGGGATGTGTCTATCGAGGACGGCTCAGGCACACTCGATGTCACTGATGTCTTCGGAAATCTGCATATCAGCGATGGTTCTGGCACGATTGATGTGAGAAGCGTTGAGCAGAACGTCAGGGTAAATGACGGCTCTGGCTCGATTTCTATCAAAGATGTCGGGGGGGACGTCATCATCGAGGACGATGGAAGCGGAAGCCTCAAAATTCAGAATGTGAAGGGTAAAGTTATTCAATAATATATGAACGGATACTTTAATATATGAACGGATACTTTGCCCAGCTGATCACTTCAACACAACCTTCGTCTGATGATATCCTCCCTTAAGGGAGTCGTAGATGAGGTTCATCTCGCCAGTTCCTTTGACCAGAATCCTGTAGATATTCCTTCCAAAGCTGGGGATGCCTGACTCCACCCAAAAATATCCTTTTTGGATCTCAATCTTCTGAGTGATGTCTCTGAACCTGTCCGATAAGAGGCCTGCAGCGAGCAGTTCTGCATTTTTGCCTTCGATTTGGAAACGGTCTGCTCGGTGCAGTTTTTTCTGTTTAGCCTGGAAAGAAATGGTGGGTGTTACGCGTGTGTTCTCGACGGCAACATCGATTCTATACAGCCCGTTCTCCAATTTATCGATTTCTACCGCTTCTAAGGTCAACCGGGGCAGCTGGTCGGCGTGATAGAGGCAGAAGGCTGCGTTTCGATGGCACGTCTCGGCAAGCTTGAAGAGAGGAGGGACCCGGCGGCCGAATTTTTTCAGTCCTCCGATCTCGATTTCTCCATACAATGGATGGTCGTACGGTTTCCATTCCGTATAATGTTCTCCCATCATGACCAGTTCGTGGAAGGTCATTTCTTTGAGCATCTGTTGGTAGCGCAGCATCCTCTGCAAATCTTCGTCTTCTTCCCCTTCTTCCTGTCGCCCCAGCATTTCAGAGAGAGTCTCATAAGGGTCGAGATCCAATTCATTACTGAAGGTGTAGATTCCTAAGACACTGTAAGCCCAGTCCACGCTGCCTCCGTAGACCGTGTAAAGATCTTTGTAGATAGTGATGTAACGGTAACCAGGCAGAATCTTTTCTCCGTTATTGCCGATATAATCATAGATTCTTTTGTCTGCAATGGGGTATTCGCCCAGATTTTTTGCTCCCGGTCCGACCAGGATCATTCCTCCGTAGTTGTGGAAATTTTGGGCGCCCATAATATTGGAATGGGCAAGGAGAAAATCCCGGGTAGCCTTTGTCTCCGGCCATTTAAAAGGATAGGGTCCTGAGCCGCGCTGGACGTATTCAGGCTGCCAGTTGTACCCATAGTTGCGGTTCATGTCATATCCACCCACAGGATCTTCGTTGATACGGCCGTCTCCATCATTGTCGATACCTTCCTGGCCCAGCATGATGTATTCCCCTTTTTCTCCGAAACGGACCGGGACCATGACCTGAGGATTCTCCGGGTGCGCTTTATAGTTTCCATGGGGGTCTTTCTTCCGCATCATAGTTATAGAGCCGTCTCCATCCAAATCCTCTGGTCCATCCTCATCTGCCTGGCCATCCCTGTCATCATCATAGGGGACCAGTCCTGTACGTGGAGAATTAGGATTGGCCACCCGGTTTATATAATGATCCCTGCTGTCGGGATTCATCGTGGGGATCACATAGAAGGCTTTTTCATCCAGGAGGCGGCTGGCGAACTTGGTTTTGCCGTAATTTTCCAGAAGGTACCATATGGCATATAGGGCGACTTCTGTTCCCTGGATCTCGTTCCCGTGGATGTTTCCATCTATGTAATAGCCTGGTTTGTGTTCGGCCTGTCCTGTCTCAGGATTGTTCAGGATAACTCCCCAGATGTTCCTGCCCTGATAGGTCTTACCCAGAGATTTTACTGTCACGAACTGGGGGAAGGCTTTTTCGAGGGCCTTAAGAGTTTGAGTGAGTTCTTCCTGGTCATAGAAGTGGTCGAAGGAAAGCCTGACCTTTTCTGCAGCCGAAAGTCCTGGACTCAAGAAAGACAAAAGGAGAGCAGTTCCGATGGTTGCTGTCAAGATACTTTTCTTCCTCATTTTTTTCCTCCAAGTTATTGCAGAACGATGCGTGTCGTTACCGAGTCCAATCTGGGTGATTGGGCGGTAAATGTGACTGCCGATCCTTCTTTTCCTTTGATGGTCCATTCGACATCTTCGACCTCTCCGCTGCCGCCGATAAAAGGGATGGTGACGATTTTGCGGCCGGAAAATATCATCTGATTGTCCGAGATTTCGATCTCCACTCTAATGGGCCATGCTGTTCGTGCTCTTCGTCCTTGGGCTGTCGAGGTCGGAAACCACCCTTCATTTGTCAGATATACGGTGATTTGATACAGGTCGTCTCCAAGAGCCTTCACTTTGGTCGAGTCGATTTTCAGTATGGGTAGTTTTCCCATCAGTTCCAGGTAAAAATCTGTGTGAAACGAGAGGGTATCCTTCATCTTTTCAGGAGGCGGCGTTACTTTCAGGAAAGGAACGAAACCACCGATTTCGACTTCTCCCAACGTTGGGTGGTTATGAGATGTCCAATCCACGAATCCCTCGCCCTCTAAGGTAGACTCAGCCCATTGCAGAATATATGCTTCAGGGTGTTCCCCCTCCTCAGTTGCGGATTTTTTGGGCATTTTTTCGACCATCTCCGCCATTTTCTCAGGAGTCACGCGCCCGGACTCTACCATTTTTCTAACCATCTCCGGCTTAAAG
The DNA here is from genome assembly GCA_964346815.1 of uncultured Eubacteriales bacterium. Lineage (GTDB taxonomy): Bacteria > Acidobacteriota > Aminicenantia > Aminicenantales > Aminicenantaceae > CAYFWF01. Next base: position 23,725 of record CAYFWF010000002.1, read on the forward strand.
TTTGGAGGAGCGCCTCGTTCCTTGAGGAACGCTTCGATTGTATCGTCACTTAAAGCCAGAAATTCATCCGAAGACATGGATTTAAGCTTCTCGACTGTCAAAACATCCTTGGGTGCTTCTTTTTCAGGCTCTGGAACCTTCCACAGATCGGCTGAAAAAACCGGCACACCGTACTGGAAATAGCAGTAGGCGACAAAAGAACTTTTACCCACCCCTTCTGCTCTTGCCTCAGGATACTCCAGTCCAGCCTTTTTGAGGGCGTCTTTATAGTCTTTCTGGATCGCCTCGATATAAGGCATGTCCTGTCTGTCTATGTTCATCGCTGGCCCCAGTCCCAAGAACATAGCCACCAGGCTTTCATCTATTTCAATGCCGCCTCCGACATTCAGACTTTTCAGTAATTCTATGAGTTCCTGCATGGTGTATTCTTTCTCAGGATCCAAGCCGAGATAGGAGGCAAACCGCTCCGGGACTTTGAATTTATCTCCGGCTGCCCGAGCCCTGCCTGTCTGCTGGAGATTGAGGATGGTGTTTTCTGTCGAAAAATTCAGGATCATGGCGATGTTGTTCTGCGCTGTGAGAAATTCCAGAAGAGCAATGGTTTCCCTGGCTGATACAGGCCACAATCCAGCTTTTTTGATTCCGTATTCAAAATCGTGCGGAAAGTTTCGATTGAGCGCAATACCGCCTGAGGGATCTTCGTTGTACTGACCATCTCCATCGTTATCGAGACCTTCTGAGTAGATTTTATAGAGGCCCGTCTCTCCTTTTTCTGGATCGGCCTCTTTCATCAGCCTGGGTTCAGCAGGATGGGGGAGCCATTTTCCTTCTGGATCTTTGACCCTCATTTGAGTGATCATTCCATCCTTGTTGAGGTCGTCTGGCCCATCTTCATCCTTTAAGCCGTCCACATCATCATCCATGGGTTTATGGTTTGTTCTACATTCCCAGCGAACCTCTGAAAAATAATGGCGAGCTGCATCAGGATTCAGCAGGGGTGCGACATAGACTGTCCTTCTCTCCAGCAGTCGGGTTATCTTTTCTTTGCTGCCGTAGTTGGTGAGAAGCTTTTGGATGAGCATCAAGGCGGCTTCTGTCCCCACCAGGTGGACACCTTCGAGGTTTGCGGAGACAAAAACAGCGGGACGGGCATCTGGCTTTGCATCATCCTTCTGTTTTGCCGCAATCCGAAGGACCAAAAGATCCGTATTACCTTCGCTCTCACCGATTTTTATGAGTTTTGTGATATGGGGGTATTCCGAATTCAGAGAGTGCAGCAAGGTGTTGATTTCATCCGGACTGTGATAGGTATCGAAATTGAGTTCTTCAGGCAATGCCGAAAAGAGAGGAGTGAAGACTAGGAGTAAAACTGAATAGATAAGCAAAAAACGTTTCATGCAGCCCTCCTTTTTATTGATTCAGAATTAATTTGGGAGCTTAGATTGTTCTTGAATGATTCATATGTCCCTTGTTTCATTAGCTATGTTCCCCTTGTGCTGTCACAGAATGCTTATGCTTATATCCATGCAAAATCAGAATAGTCGTTTTTATGGAACCGTTAGAAAGAGTAATCATCAAATAATCATTCAGTCAATTCAGGGAGTTCGGAGATTCCATAGGATTTAGCATCAGCCAACATAATTTTTTTCAATTCGTTCCTTAGATTTTGATCCAAGAGACTCGCCGTGCTCTCATGTAGATACCTTTCGATTTGTCCTGAGGCTCTTTCGGGCAAGGATTTTTTCCCCAGCGATACCCAGGAATCGTATGTGTCTCGGTCAATAAGTTTCGGATAGGTGTGTTCTTGTTTATACCATTTACGGGTGTGATCGAGAGATAAGAATTCGATTTTTTGAGTAAATCCCTCGAAGAGGTCCTGAACGAGGGGAGATTCGCGTTGCGAAATTCCCTGAATAAGCCGGTAAGCCATACCACAGACTTCGTTGTCGATTACGAGCTTTTCGAGGCTTTGGCAGCTTTCGAAATTCAACATGCCTGGGCCAGAAACGACATTTATGCCTGTCAGAGCCGCCAAAACCGCACCGATTCCTGTTTCGAGACCTGCCTGATTATCAATGATCTTTGCATCACTCAAGCCCATATAGGCATGGGTAGGCAGATTGAGATATTTGGCAGTTTGAGCATAGGCGGAATCTATCATCATTGTTTCGATCGCTCCCATGGGTGTTGTGCCCTTACGCATATCGAAGCTCGAAGGGGAGCCTCCAAAAATCACGGGGGCTCCTTTGCTTGCCAATTGACAGATCACGAGCCCGCAGAGATTTTCAGCAACATGCTGGACCAGAGTCCCCCCAAGAGTCACAGGAGACGTAGCACCGGTCATCCCCATAGATACGAGCTGCGATGGAATACCCGAACGGGCACAATCGATAAGACTTTGTGTCGTGAGGTTGCTCCATTTAAGGGGAGGGGAGGGGCAGGCATCAAAGACCGCAAGAGGCTTTTCTTTAAGGGCCTGTTCGCTGCCTCTTATGGAAATCAACATATCGTACATCGGTTTGAATCCTTCAACCCGGAACGTTCCTGTAACGATAGGCTTGGAAGAATATTGAAGTCCGATGTAAAGACGATAGCTGTCAGATATGGTCTCGGGTACATCCCCACTGACCAGACCAGTACTCTGAAAGTGAATATTTTCTAAACAGTCTGTCAGTTTCACGAATTCCACAAGATCCCTGGAGACAGCTATCCTTTGCTGCTGAGTTTTGTGGTCTAGAATCGCCACAGCAGCCGAGCCGGGATTAAAGTGAACTTCATCGTTTCCTGCGACGAACCCCTTTTCGCCTGTTCTGTCAAAGATGTGAATAACAGAAGGCGTAGAAGAGAGGCTGTCTTCTACAAGATCCGTGGTTATGAACACCCGCTGATTTTTATCATCGATTTTCATCCCTGCAGCTGAAAATAGTTCTAATGCATTCTTGTTTTCGACAAAAAGCCCGGTTTTTTCGAGAAGATTCAAAGCTTCCTCGATTATTTTTTTAATGAATTCCTCGCTCAAAAGTTCCAGCTTGGGTTTTTTTGTTGGAATCATGTCCTTCCTCGACCGACAAATTTGTTTTTCGACAGAAGCAAACTATAAAGCATTATGGAACAAAATGCCAGCCCTGTTCTGATTCAACTCTAAAGCTGGCATTTTGTAGTCCAGTGCATCTTTACTCTTCTGTCAGGGTTCGATATCAAAGATTCTCCATGATGAATTAAAGGGGAGAGCTGAATTCTAATGCCTCTACAAATCTCTGCTGGAACGCAGGCCTCGAGGCCAGAGAAACAAAACGAATCTTCCTCGCCAGATTTTCGACGCTTCTCCTGGATGCTGCAGAGATAAGCAGGCTTTTTGCTCCGGCCAGGGAAGCATTTCCTATGAAGATAATTTTATCTTTGTCGATAGAAGGAAGAAGCCCGATTTTCTTGCTGTTTTCTATGTTGAGATAATTCCCAAAAGCGCCTGCAATAAAGATCCGGTCAAGCTGATCTTTTTTCAAATGATGCTCTTCGAGCAACATCTTGATGCCCGCCTTTATGGCCGCGCAAGCCAGCTGCATTTCCCTGATATCGTTTTGAGTAATAAAAATCTTGTCCTTTATATAGATCCTATTGAGTTTTCCGTTGATCTTGCCGCTCTCGGAGAGCTTTCCCTGTTCCAGAAATATGGCGATAAGATCGATAAGACCGGTGCCACAGATCCCCTTGGCAGTTGTCCTCCCAAGAGTATAGGTCCTGAGCCTGCCAGCATAATTGGCTTTGTAGATTGCACCCGGCAGTGCCAGCATTCCGCAGCTGATTTTCATCCCCTCGAAGGCAGGTCCTGCAGCCGTGGATGTGGCGATGATTTTCTTTTCTGTCTTCAAGATGATTTCGCCATTCGTCCCCAGATCGATGAAAAGATTGATGCCTTTTTTATGGACGAGATCCGAAGCGATAAGCCCAGCAGAAACGTCACCGCCGACAAAGCTTTTGATGTTCGGAGCAATGTACACTTTTGCATAGGGATTGATGCGGAGCCCCAGCTCTCTGGAAGACAGCTCGGGCAGCCAGCCAAACACAGCATGATAAGGCGCGAGAGCCAAAGTATCAACAGGAAGCCCCAGGAAGAAATGGTTCATGGCTGTGTTCCCGGCCACAACTGCATCGTACACATTGTTCGGATCGATTTTTGTTCTTTTCAATAGCTCATCGATCATAGAATTGATATCGTCTCTGATCTGATCGCGAAGTTTGCCGAGCTTCTTTTTGTCTCTAAAAGCATAACTTATTCTAGATACCACATCAGCGCCTCGTATGGATTGTGAATTCAGAGAAGCACCGGTAGCCATCGTCTCCCCTGTGTTGAGGTCGACTAATTCGATTGCAAGGGTGGTTGTGCCGATATCTATAGCGAGGCCATAGTTTAAGGCCTGCGTGTTTCGGCATTCGATATCCAGCAAATCCTTGTCTTTATAAGTCACGACGGTCACCTGGTAGTCGCTTTTTTCCAGCACCTTGTTCAAATCCTTCAACACTCCAGGAGGAACCTGCAGTCTTTTCTGCTTCAGATGGCGCTCCAGGATTTCCATCAAAGAAAAAGGCGACCCAATTTCAGGCTTCGGCAGTTGCAGATGATATTTCTTTACAGCAGGATGGACCGGAACAGAGGAGCGGAGTCCGGATGTCAAAACCACGGTTTCCTTCAGTATCGACTCTTCAGGAATATTGATGCGTGTATCTCCCTCTATTCTATAAACGCACGCTAACCGGTAATTAGGAGGGTGTTTTTTTTGTTCGATCAGATATTTTTCATTCCTGCCAGGAGGAGGAAGATACCCTTCGACTATTTCGACAAAACACTTCCCACAAATTCCTTTTCTATCGCAGTAGACGCTGAGATTTATGCCTGCTTTTTGAATGATGTCGATGAGAAGATCCCCCTTGTTTCCGCGGAGTTTTTGATGGTGCGGCTCGATGTTGATCGTATAGGGCATAGCGTCCTTCTCAGCTTATAAAGTTATTATTTTTGTTCGTTTTTTACAACCTTTTTGACATCAAACACCGTACATGGAATAATCTTTTGCGGAAAGGACAAGGAGATAAAGATGGAAGGATTATCGATTGGATTCGAAGGCCGTGTCGCCATCGTAACCGGTGCAGGCCGGGGAATAGGGAGGGCGATCTCTCAAAGATTGGCCGAAGCAGGAGCCAAGATTGCTGTCGGCGATATCCACGGCAAAAATGCCCAAAATACCTCGGACGCACTCAAAGAAAAAGGAGGTCATTCGCTGGCCTGCAGAGTCGATGTTTCTGACGAACGATCAGTTTTATCCCTCATCGAAACGACTGTAAAGACGTTCGGCCGAGTTGACATCCTGGTGAATAATGCCGGGATCATGTTTCGCACCAGGATTTTGGACATTACCTCCCAGGAGTGGGAACGTGTGATCAGGGTGAATCTGACAGGGCCATTTCTCTGCACCAGAGCGGTTCTGCCTGAGATGAAAAAAAGAAAATTTGGGCGAATCATCAACATTTCATCTTCGGCTGGAAGGAGTGTCAGTACCTTGGGGGGAGTGCATTACACGGCTTCCAAAGCTGGATTGTTGGGGATGACACGAGCTGTTGCCAAAGAAGTCGCCCCTTTTGGGATAACTGTGAACGCCGTGTGTCCTGGTCTTATCGACACCGAAATGGTCAGGAAAACGGCGTCGAAGGATGAACTTCAGTCTTTCCTTGATTCCTTTCCGATCGAAAGAATCGGGACTCCGAAGGAGGTGGGTGATCTTGTGGTTTTCTTATGCTCGGATAAGGCTTCCTATATTACAGGGGCTTCGCTGGATATCAACGGCGGTGACCTGATGATTTAACTGGAGAATAAATAAACAGAAGAGGAATTGAGATGAAGGAAAGAAAGATGTATCCAGCTATATTTCCGGTCTGTCAAGACAGGACACTAACGCGGCGGGACTTCCTGAGAGGGAGCTCATATGCTGCTTTGGGGACAGTCATTGGATTGTCCAAGCGGGAGACACAAACAAAAAAATCTCTGGTCGTTTTGGTCCGGCATTCCGAGGCAGTGGATAATGATTCCCGTATCAACGGAGAGATCATACAGCAGATGCTCGACCAATCTGTTGGGGCGCTCATGGGAGAAAAAAATCCGTTAAAAGCCTTTTCGAAACTCATAAAACCGGAAGAGATAGTGGGAATTAAAAGCAATGTATGGTCTTATCTTCCCACTCCTCCAGAGCTTGAAAAGGCCATTAAAAGTCGCCTTATGGATGTAGGTGTACAGGAGAAAAATATCAGCATTGATGATCATGGTGTCAAACAGAATCCCGTATTTCAAAAATCGACATCATTGATTAACGTCAGGCCTTTGCGGACCCACTATCTGGCTGGGATCAGTGGATGCATGAAAAACTACATCATGTTCGCTGATTCTCAACCCGCCTATCATCCCAACAGTTGTTCTGATTTAGGGGCCCTTTTTAAACTGCCCATGGTAAAAGGAAAAACCCGATTGAACATATTGGCCGCGCTCACTCCACAGTTCCATGGCCGAGGACCCCATCATTTTAGCAGGAGATATATATGGAGCTATAAGGGGCTTATCGTGGGGCGGGATCCCGTAGCTGTTGATACCGTAGGTTTGCAGTTGATCATGGCTAAGAGAACCCAGATCCTCGGCAAATCCAAAGCCATACCGCCGGTTCCCCGGCATATACGTATCGCTGATACACAGTATGGGATCGGCGTAAGTGACCTATCTAAAATTGACCTGATCAAAATAGGATTGAAAGAAGATATTCTGATTTGAGCTGGCACCATGAGGGGAGGAAAAGCATGCTGAATCAGAGGATTAAAAGATGCTTTTGTTTTGCTTTGATGGCCGTTTTAGTAAAAATCCCGGGATTCTCGAGAGAGTCGAAACTTGAATATGCCAGCAGTGTACTTTGGACAAAAGCCTACGATATTAAAATAGATGGGAATTATGCCTTTTGTGCTTTTCTTAATGGTCTGCTGATCCTTGATGTCTCTGATAAATCAAATCCGGTTTTGATCTCCCGCTTATTCTTAGGAGGGGGATACGCCATCGATAAAAAAGGTCAATTGGTTTTTCTCGCTGCCGGAACAAAGGGTTTACAGATTGTGGATGTTTCTAATATTGCATCTCCCGTCTTGACAGGGTCTATTCAAACGCTCGACGATGCCCGAGATATTGCAGTTAGAGGTGATTATGCATATGTGGCGGCAGAAGAAGCAGGTCTACAGATCTTCTCTATCAGGAATCCCTCTCGGCCAAAACTCATAAAAACGGTCGATACCCCCGGCACGGCTCATGGGATTGCTCTGAAAGGGAGTCTATCTTTCGTTGCGGATGGAGAATCAGGCTTGCAGATCATAGAGATGAGCGATCCTGATAATCCTTCCATTGCGGGAATGTTCGATACTTCGGGAACAGCAGAATCCGTTATTGTAAGAGACGGATATGCCTATATAGCCGATGGTGACCAGGGATTCCTGATCATCGATATCAAGGAAACCAAATTCCCAATGCTGGCAGCATCATATCTAACGACCGGCTATGCGCATAGCGTGGCGGTAAAGGAAAATTTGGCTTTTGTGGGCAATCTCTTTGATGGAGGCTTTCAGATCCTCGATATAAGTAAGAGATCTCATCCAAAACAATTAAGCTGGCTTAAATACACCATGTACAATGAGGCCTGGGGTGTCGCTGTTAAGGGCGACCATGTCTTTGTCGTAGATTATTTCGCTGGAATATATATCCTGTCTATCACAAACCCTGCAAAGCCAAAACTTGTAGGATCGTATTTTACACCCGGTTCAATTATAGATGCCTCATTCGAAGGAGATTGTATCGTTGCAGTCGGAGATCTTTCCGGCCTTCAGATTATCGATATAAGCGATGTAAATACACCAAAAATAGTTGGATCGATGGGACGATTTCGTGGCGTACATGGACTTGCATCAAGTGGTGACTATGCCCTAGTGACGGATCGATGGTCATTAAGGATTTTTAATATTGCTGACCATTCTGATATAGAGCTGGTCAGCCAATTTCATATGGAAGGAGTCCCCAGAGCTGTCGTGATAAGGGAAAATTATGCCTACCTCACTGCCGACCTTTCTGGATTTCATATTATAGACATTAGTAATCCTTCCCATCCTGCTATGGTTGGAACGTACGAAATGCCAGGTTTTGCATATGGAATTACCGTGAGCGGAGATTATGCCTATGTGGCGAACAGTGAGATAGGTTTACAGATCATTGATGTAAGCAATGTCAAGGCTCCAAAACTCAAAGGCTCGTACAAAACAACCGGGCTTTGCTATGGAGTGGCTGTGGCGGAGAGTTTCGCTTATATTGCTGACGGTCCTTCGGGATTGTTGATTTTGGATGTTTCTGATCCCTCCGATCCTGTCGCTGTGGGTTCATTCGAGATGGGTGGTTTTGCCAACGGCGTTTCTATTTGGGGGAAGTATGCCTTTGTTTCTGATGAATCCACAGGATTGAAGAAAATAGACATAAGGAATCCCGGTTCACCAAAGCTCATCGACTCCTTTGACACACCAGGTGAGGCTGCAGGTGTTTGTATAGAAGGAAAAATTGTTGTTGTCCCGGACTCTTTTTCCCTGATCCTGTTGATTCAAAGGTAGAAAAAAATCTCGAGTTTTATTTTTTTTATCAAGATTTTCATTTCTGTTTGATATATAATATAGATACAAGATGCAAATCGGACAGAAATTTCGAAGCATCCCGTTCATTATAGCCTCTGTTTACCTCGGTGCCTCCGCTGTCTTTATCTTACATGCGTTTCCAGAAAATCCAAATCTCGAATCCCAACGGGAAAATTCTATTCAAAAATTTTTAAAGGAAATCCATGACGAGGTCGTGGAGATCGGGATTAAAATAGAAGATAATTTTGTCAAAAGAGAATTTTGGATGGAGCTGGACGGCAACGAAGGAAACAAAGAAGAACACGTGGTGGTTATGCGTCATGATGACGGCCATGACCTGAGAATGACGGTCCAGGTGACATACTACATGCCGGATAAGGGTCTGCATTGGGTTCGCTTTGCCCATATCACCAAATCTATCCTGTGCTATATCAGAGAGAATGGGTTTGAAATTTCTCGGAGCGATTACAGTGACGCGGAAATGACTAGACTTTTTCCGGAGATCTTGAAAGGCATTCGCAGCAAGAAAGAAATACTTAAACTCATCAAGAAAGAAAAATAGAACCATCGATATTCTTTATATCCTTATACCCTTCTTGAATTTTTATCATCGAGGAGTCAATACAAATGAGAATGGTGAAATATGCACTTTTGTTATCTTTATGTCTGACTGTCTTTATGGCATTGAGCGGGCTTAGGATTGAGGAAGATCGCCCTGAGGAAAAAGAGCCGAATCTCTCTATGGATGCCTGCACAGATATTGTCGTTGGAAAGAAGGCTTCAGCCGACGGATCGGTGATCACTTCTCATACGGGTTGCTGTCCTGAATGCCGCGTTCATGTTGTGCTTGGCCAAAGATTCCAAAAGGGGGAAAGGGCGCCGGTATATTATGGACTTCAGGATGTGAAGAAACCGCTGCGGGAATATGGAAAAATCATCGGCTACATACCCCAAGCGGAAAGGACTTATAAATATTTCCACACAGGCTATCCGCATATGAACGAGCATCAGCTTGCGATTGCAGAGAGCACGTTGAGCCAGAGGGAAGAGCTGAAAGTGGATATTCATACCGGAAAGCAGATCATGACCATCGAACAGGCCATGATGTTCGCTCTTCAGAGATGCCGGACAGCGAGGGAGGCCATCGAATTGATAACATCGCTCGTTGAGACATATGGATTCCTGCCCTCATGCGGACCGGAATCCGAGGCTTTGTGCATCGCAGATCCTGATGAAGTTTGGATTTTGGAAGTTTTTTCCGTTGGACCTGATTGGGAACCGGGGAGCGGAAAACTAGGAGCTCTTTGGGCAGCGCAGAGAGTTCCTGATGATCATGTGGCTGTCGTGCCCAATTGGAGTGTCATTAAAGAAATCGATCTCACCAAACCGGATATGTTCATGGCCTCTTCGAACTACATGGAAGTAGCCATTGACCATGGATGGTATGATCCAATGAGCCAGAAGCCTTTTATCTGGCAGGAAGTCTATGCTCCAACGCCTAGAGAATGGGCTGTGAGCCGTTTTTGGCTGTTTTTCAATACTTTTGCCCCTCATCATGCAGATTGGCCCAATAAGAGGCTCTCATCGCCTTTTAAAGGCTATGATGCCTACCATCAGTATCTCGAACCTCTCTCTACGTATCCCTTTTCGGTAAAGCCGGAAAAAAAATTATCTGTGCAGGATGTCATAGCGTTTCAGCGGTCTGTATTCGAAGGCACCATATATGACATGACGGCTGATACCGATTGGATGATTCCGGATGGTCAAGGACGCATGAAAAAGAGCCCCTTAGCCACGCCTTTCCCGACAAGAGACATGAGAGAGCTGCTGGATATTACCTGGCGCCGTATGGTTTCCAGGGGCGGGTATGGCATGGTTGCACAGTTGAGAGGATGGCTTCCAGCAGCCATAGGAGGCATTTACTGGTTCTATCTAGACAACCAACACGTCAGCACATATGTTCCTATCTATGCCGGTGTTCAGGAGATCTCTCCTCTATATAAGACTTACGATCCCGGCCGATTCGATGAGAATTCCGCTCGATGGGCAATCGATTTCGTGGACAATCTTTTGTACCTGAGATGGCAGTCCGCAATTAAGGATCTCCGGGCTATTAGAGATCCATTAGAGACTGAATTTTTTAAAAATATGGAAAAGATCGATGAGAAAGCGCTTGAGCTTTATAAGAAAACTCCAAAACTGGCTGAAAGTTTCTTAACCGAATACACACAGTCCAATATGGAAAAAATCGTGAAAATGTACAGGGACCTGAGATCTTTTTTGATCACGAAATACACCAACAATAAATTGGGGCTTTGATCCGTCGCTTGTTTCTTACTTGTAACGTCAATTCCCGAAATCATTGGCGGATTCGGCCTTATGAAGCGCAAACCTTGGGCCAGAATCTTGGTGCTTATCATTGCCTGCTTGGATTCACTTATAATTCCCATAGGAACACTAATAGGAATTTATGAACTTTGGATTTTGCTCAATGAGGAAACGGTTCAAATCTTTGCCCCGCCTTCTCGAAACTAGAATTCCTGAAGAGATTCTATCCGCCGAAGAGTGAGAAAAATTCCAAGGTGTGCTGAAGCCATGCCAGCCATTTAATCGTCCATTTGTAGGCTGCCACTCTATTAGGCTTTATAACACGGCTGTTGTTCGTCCGGTTGACATCACACACGAGTTTGAACCCAGGATCCACAATAGCTCCCTTGATTCGGGAGGGTGTTTTGTAAGAGAACTTTTTCCATCTGTACTGTCCGTTCCAACGCTCAAAAATCTCGGTACCGTCATCGAATATGACGAGTAGGTCGACCGGAACTTTAACCTCACCCAGACGCCTAACGATCACTTCAGAATGATATATTTTGGATGGGGGAGAGTGCGTATCATCCTCCTGGTATTCGCCGCCGATCCATCCCCGAGGCACTCTTTCTCTGGCATTAGTGATGCGTTCTACCGAATAATCCAGCCTTCCTGCTCCATAAACAAATTGGTCCAAGAACCAGCTCATATCCTGTCCTGCAAACTCTGAAACAACTGAATAAAAATCCTTGGGCCGGGGATGTTTGAACCAATATCTTTGGGAATAGGCTTTTATCATATCAGAAAACAAATCTTCACCCATGTATCTTTGCAGAGTCCTGAGCATTAGCTCTGCTTTGGCGTATGAATTGGCACCGTAACTGCTGCTGTTCAGGAAATGCCACGTATAGTTCTGCATGACATCCATGTTATAAGTTCGCCTGTGCCTGGAAATCCCGCTGGATTCAATCGGAATGGAAACATCCCGAAAAACAAGAGGGATTCCAAAATAGGTCCTGGAATAAAACGGTTTCCCGTAAGCTTCGTAATAGACTTCTGAATCGAGGAAAGATGTGAATCCTTCATCCATCCAAGCGTCCTCGAATTCGTTAGAAGCTGTCAATCCGTAGAAATAACCATGGCCAAACTCATGGATCGTTACTCCTTCAGGTCGTGGAATTCCTTTGGCACTGAGAAAGTACGCTCCGCCCGTGAAGAGGGTAGGGTATTCCATCCCTCCTGAACGGCTGTTGTAGGCGGGATCCACGCATGTAATGGTACTGTAAGGGTAATCTCCATACCATTGACTGCAGTATACGAGGGCATTTTTGACCGCCTCCATGTATCTGTCTTTCAGACCCTCGTGATAAGGCTGGAGAAGAAGCGTGATTTCTGTATATTTTTCGGGTGAGAATTCAAAACTTTCTGTAAAAACCAAATAATGAAGACTGGCCGTCCAGGCGAAGTCATGGACACAGTGCTGGTAGAATCTGTGAGTAGAGGTGCCATCTGAATTATCGGTTTTGTCGAGAAGTTCCCCTGTCGCGCCGATGATAAAAGAGGAAGGAAGTGTGATTTTAACGTCGTATGTGCCGAAATCAGCGAAAAAATTTGTAGTCGCATGGAATTGATGACAGTTCCACTTTCCCTGTTCAAAAACACCTATCTTTGGAAACCATTGGGCAATGAAGTAATAGTCCTTGTGGACTCCGGTCCGGTGAATCGGCCGGGGAATTTTGGAAAGAAAGCGGATTTCAACATGGATTGTTTCTCCAGGCAATAAGGGTTTGGGAAGAGTGACCGAAAAAACGGTCTGGTCATAGGTATTGTCATCGTCAGGATGTCGGTATCTCAAAGCAGGCATAAGATCGATTTCCTCAAAAAGGGAATCGTCCCTTATCACTATAGATTCCAACCGGCAATATCCCCAATCATCTTTGGAATTGGCACGCACGATTCGTCCCCATCTTTGTGTTCCTTCTAAAAGGAAGTCACTCATATTGTTCTGGAAAGCATTCCAGTAGAGATGGAACCAAAGCTCATCGGCGGGAGTCTGTGTCGGGTTTGTCCAGTAAAGTATTTCTGTACATGCAAGAGTGTTACGGTTTGTGTCCAGGTTTACCTCCAGGTCATAGCTGGCGATTTGCTCGCAAAGAAGTTCCTCGCCTGCAGATAGGGGAGCGGCGGAAAAAAAATGGAAAAACAACCACAAAATAAGAACGATTCGTCCCAATGGAGCCTCCTTTTGCATTTTAGATCGAAAGAATAGCTGTTTTGATCCGAGAGAAGATTGACTAAACATATTTATGGAGTCCTATTATAAAACAATCATCTGAATTATTCATAACAAATGCGGATGAGTTTTGGATTTTTTTTAAAGAATATATAGATTTTTGTCTATGATAGTCATAGTCATAAATTGATTTCTTGAGCTTTCCCATGTTATAAGCAAAGGAAACGATTATAGAAACTGGAGCCACAGATGGACAAAGAATATCACGCTTACTATGATTCGCCGATAGGTCCTCTTCAAATTACCGGAACAGAAAAAGGAATAAAATCACTGCGCTTTATGGAGAAAAAATTCAAATCCGATTCTCCACTCCCACATCCCTTACGGGCTTGTCTAGATCAGCTTGATGAATATTTCAAGGGCAAGCGTAAAACATTCACACTGAAGCTCCAACTTCAAGGTACAGAATTTCAAAAAAAAGTCTGGAATCGGTTGATGCATATTCCCTATGCGAGTACGGCCTCCTACAAAGATGTCGCCCAGGCCATCGGGAATGAAAAAGCTGTCCGCGCGGTGGGAGGAGCAAACGGCCGCAATCCTATAGGAATCCTCATTCCTTGTCACCGTGTGATTGCTCATGACGGGACACTGGGTGGGTTTGGAGGAGGGTTATGGAGAAAGGAGTGGCTTCTCAATCATGAAAAGAAATTTATTCAACCTTAGTGGAATTCTTCTCTGATAATTTTTTTGGAGGACAAATCATGGCTGTAACCAGCTACAGAATCGATGCCTATTCTATCAAAATATTTGGAAAAGACAGCAAAGGCCGCAGAACGAGGTGGGGAGACCGCATGATACAGCTATATTCAGAAGGAAAAATCATTGCGCAGGCTGTTTTCGCTAGACCGAAACATGATGCCCCAGAGCCCTATTTTTCAGAAGGAAAAATCTTTTATTTTGGAGAATCAGATCAATTTGCAGATGTACTCGATCTCCTCAGGAATGAGAAGCCCGTGTACATCGCATGGGAACCTGTACACGATCCAAAGGAGCCTAACGACGGAGATGCTTATTTTTACACTGTTGCAGAGATAGATTAAGGAAATTAACGATTCGAAAAATCTACATTGGTGGATGGCTGTATGATTTTGTCCTTGAAACATTTTTGCAAGGCATAAAAAGGCGGGTTGCAGAATATATAATCAAGTATGATTTGTTTCCGGCTGTGGATATCTGCTGTGGCACCGGGGCTCAGTGCCATCGAATCGGAAAAACAAGTCGAAGTATCTATGGACTGGATTGGGATTTCAAGATGATACAATATGCTGCTTCCAAGTATCCCGGTCTTTTTTTTACGTGTGCGGATGCTGTTCGAATTCCCTTCAAAAGCTCTTTCTTAAAGGCTGCTGTCATTTCATATTCTCTCCATGATAAGCCTCCAAAGATCCGCGTCAGAATGCTGGAAGAAGTCGAACGGATCTTAAGACCTGACGGGAAAGTTGTTTTCGTTGACTTTGAATTACCATGGAGCAGAAAATCGCGGACAGGATGGCTGTTCACTTCTGGTATTGAACGAATGGCTGGCAAAAAGCATTTTGGAAATGGAAGACATTTTTTAAGTCAAGGGGGATTGCGGATATTCCTTGAGCTAAATGGCTTGGTGGAAGTTGAACGGACAGATGTAGAGTTGGCCCACACTGGTATTGTCGTGGCACGATTTTCCTGAATGCTCCTTTTTTTATGTATATTCATGCAAATATCTGTTTATGTCATCTTTCATGCAGCCTAAAAAGTATATAATTATTTTATTATCAGTAATTTATATTGTTTATGGCCAAAATTTTTTACCTGATTTTTTTTGGTTTTCATCTAATATTTGTCGGCATGCCGACATTTTTTTCTTTTTCCTTGCTATTTTTAAAAATTTTGTATATGTTACAAAAAAGTGAGATTATCGGAGTGAACCGTTGATAGTTGCAGTTACCAATCAGAAAGGAGGAGTAGGGAAGACGACTTCGGTATTAAATATTTCTGCTGCTCTTGCCTTCATGGGAAAAAGCACGCTTCTCGTGGACACTGACCCTCAAGCGCACAGCACAATATCTTGTGTTACAGATCCATCTTTGTATCCAAAATCACTATATGATGTATTGGTAAAGAATGAAGAAAAAATTGAAGAGATCATACAAAAATCCACAGTTCCAGGATTGGATGTGGCTATTTCCAAAATATCCATGGCTAAGTTAGAGCCTACTCTTATTGGAGAAATAGACGGCCACTACAGGCTAAAAGATGTGTTAGAGCCTGTAAAGAAGAAGTATGACTTCATTATCATAGATACGCCCCCAACACTTGGATTGATCACTCTAAATTCTCTTGTAGCCGCAGACAAGATAATTATTCCCATTCAGTCGTCATATCTTTCACTCGAAGGCACGGATGACCTTCTGGAAACGATTGAAAAAGTGAAGAGAGTTACAAATCCAAAACTAGAAATCATCGGAGTGCTCATAACATTACATGACAGAAGAACGAATATATCCAAGGACGCAGTAAGAAGAATCAAAAAAGTTTTCGGCAAAAAAGTTTTTAAGACATTCATTTCGAAAAGTGTAAAACTCGAAGAAAGCCCGGCATACAAGGAATCTATTTTTACATTTGCACCTTATTCTGTAGGGGCCATTCAATATAAAAAACTTGCTGAGGAGATTATAGGTCGTGCAAAAAACTAGAAAAACGGGATTACCGGATTCTGTCAAAATGAGACATGACAATCATTTCGTAGAACTCATCGCATCAAGGCCTAGCGGACCTAATGTAAGGATGATACCTATCGGTATGATAGATCCGAATCCAAGACAGGCAAGAAATGAGCTTGGGGATATTAAGGAATTGATGCTATCCATAAAAGAAAAAGGCGTATTGGAACCAATACTGGTAAGACCCAAACAGGGCCGATATGAGATCATTGCAGGCGAGAGACGATATGTTGCATCGAAGATGGCTGGGCTCAGTGAAATGCCTTGCATAGAAATGAGTGTGGAAGACAATGAAGCGATGGAGTTAGCTCTTATAGAAAACCTACAGAGAAAAGATTTAGATGTTTTTGAGGAAGCTGATGGGCTAAAGACTCTGGCCGATGGTTACGGATACAACCATAATGATATTGCGAAAAAGATTGGCAAAGCTCGATCGACCATTACTGAAATTATAAATGTCAGCAAAATTCCCGGTGAAATTAGGGAGCTCTGCAAAAAATATAACATCGTAAGCAGAAGCACTCTGATTGAAATTGCAAAGCAAAAAAACATGGATGATATGAAGAAATTAGTTCAAATGATTGGAGAACGAGAGTTAAGAAGATCCGATACAAGAGAGCTATCAAAAGAATTGAAAGGCACACCTAAAAGGGCGAAATATTTTATTTATAACTATAAACCTTTAAAGGATGATTCCTATAAATTGAGGATAGAATTCAAAAAAGAAAGCGTGAGCAAAGAAGAGATAATAGAAATTTTGAAGGAAATAATTAGTAAACTGAAATCAGGAAGCTCGATAGAAAGTAAGTGATATTGAATGGTTTATAAAAGTTTACATAATATACCTTATGCGACACAATATTATCTCCAGATATAAGTAGCTGATATCAAATAAGATGGGAATTTCCTCAGGCTGTGGAAATCTCAATTGCCTATATTTTGTGCAGTTGTGGGCGTATTTTAAAAAATGAAGATCAGGAAATTGTCGTTCGCCAAAGAAGAAGTCATATACGTCTGTAAAAAACAACTAGAACAGAGACAATGAAGTTAATCGTGCCAGCTCATTGAGATTGTACTTGACTTGAGTGAACCTTTAATTAGTTTTAAACGTTTATTTGATTGAAATACAAAGTGGAGTTTTCAAATGATGATAAATAAACAATTCAATATAAAGCGAGGTGAGGCATGAAGGCCGTTTCACCGTTCACACGAAAGCTGCTTTTAGCAGGAGCATTGATCCTTTTCGCATCTAGGATTTCTATCGCCCAAAGCGAGCTACAGCGACTGCCGGCGGATCATATGGAGGGACCGCCCATGGCCGAAGTCCTGGTCTTAGGCACCTATCACATGGACAATCCCGGCCGTGATATTTTCAACCTGGAGGCCGATGATGTGCTCGCTCCCAAGCGTCAGGATGAGATCAATGAACTTCTCGATGTCTTGGCCGGCTTCCGCCCCACCAAGATTGCGATCGAAGCGGATTCTAACAGCCCGAAAATCAAGCAGTACCAGGACTACCTCGCCGGAAAATTCGAACTCAGCCGCGATGAACGCGATCAGATCGGTTTCCGGCTCGCTAAGGAACTGAACCTGCCGAAGATTTACGGGATCGATGCGGATGGCGACTTTCCCTTCCCTGTTGTGCAGGATTACGCCAAAGCACACGGGCGTGAAAAGGAGCTGGATTCCCTGATGGCGCAAGTGGGAAAGACGGTGCAGGAAGACAACGAATTCCTGGAGTCGCACAGCGTACTCCAAATGCTGCTGCGGATCAATTCGAGTGAGGCAGTTCGCCGTAGCCTCGCCAGCTATGCCCTATTTGCCCACTTCGGCGAAGAGTATAACTACCCAGGGGCGAGACTCCTCACAGAATGGTACAGGCGCAACATGCGAATCCATACGCATCTTTTAAACGTCATCGAGCCTGGGGATCGTGTTCTCGTCATCTTCGGAGCAGGCCATCTCGGCCTTTTACGGAAGGCTGTGGAAGCCGACCCGACACTCAAGCTGCGCACGATCGAAGAGTTCGTGTCCGGCCGTGGATGAGGGCTTCGCTTTTCTTTTATAGTCAGTTTCTGCCTAATCTGTAAAGTTTCCAGCCGACTGCGATGAGCCAGACAGTCAAGATGGTCCACCACCAAAGGTAAGCTACGCCGATAAGAGGAAAAAGAGCCATGGCGGTGATAGCAGCGACAAATGTCGCTATGCCTAAATAAGCTATGCTTTTATGAAAGACACCCTTCAACATAACGAGAGAGAGGATCAAAATACCTGCTGCAAAGAGACTTTCATAGATGGGATTGAAAAGGCTGAAATACCTCCTGCCTTATAGAGGCCTCTCCATGATGGATCTGGCCCTTGGTCAGCTATCATTCTTTCTTCATCTCGATTCTTATCTGACATTTATTATCCTCCTCTTCTTTTTCTGCTGACG
This sequence comes from uncultured Eubacteriales bacterium, assembly GCA_964346815.1. GTDB lineage: Bacteria > Acidobacteriota > Aminicenantia > Aminicenantales > Aminicenantaceae > CAYFWF01. Next base: position 42,149 of record CAYFWF010000002.1, read on the forward strand.
CCTATTGTATCACGAAATTCCAGCCAGATCTCATTTATGCAATCCCAAATAGAAGACAGCGATGAATTCCGTACTTTGCTCTCTCTGGGCCCTATTTTTGGACGAACTCAATAACCTTCGAAACAAACAAATCAGGCTCATCGATAAACATCATGTGATTACTGTTCTCAAGAATGAAGTATTCTTTTTCCCCGCTCAAGTTTTGATAGCCCTTTTCCATTAGGCTGAATGGGACCATGATATCCTTCGCCCCGGCTATGATCAAAATGGGAATGCTTATTTTTTTTACTTCATCCTCGATATCTATGGTATTCAACTCACTCCACATAGCACTCCCAATCCCTATCATTTTCTTCTGCCATTCCGGATCGATGTTTTCTATTCCGGTTATCGACATCACCTTTGACATTTGGAAATTTTTAGTAATCCCATCGTTCGTTCCGTTCAACATATTCATGATAAGCATCCGCCACACCATTCCTTCCTGAAACGTCTCATAAGGAGGAGGCCCTAATGTATCCAGTCTCTCGAGTGCCTTCTGATTATTGGTTTTCTTCGCCAATTCCAGAGCGGTGTTATAACCATTTTCTTCAAGAGAGACTGCACTGAACGCACTTGCGGCAGAAACAAACTTCTCTATATGGTGATTGTCTTCATATTCCAATAAGTACAAATATCCGAGAATTCCTCCGAATGAATGCCCTAACAAAAATATTTTATCCTTGTTGAACTTCTCTCGTAGGAATTCAACGACATTATGGACATCTTTGACAAACTGCTCGATTGTGAGCGTATCGACCGGAACCGCAGGAGATTTACATGTATTGCGTTGATGGAGATATCCTACGACAAAGTGTTTTTCAAGTTCCGGCCCTGCATATGCCTGAAAACTCAAAGGGCCTGTCAATTCACCGGGACCTCCATGAAGAAAAAGCAGCACCGGATTACCGAAATTCTGCCCTCGAACTTTGATGTACAGTTCTTCCCCGCCTGATTTGACGAAGAACTCGTCATCGATTGCATCATCCCTATCCATTGAATAAACACTGTTTGAGATAACAATTACAAAAAGTATGAAAAAAAGACATTTTTTATGCTTCATTGGCAAAGTTACTCCTTTTATCCGGTGTTACCCAAATAGAGCAAAAAATATACCATTATGATCCCTCGAGGTTGCCCAATCTTTATTCAACTCTTGATGTTCATTCTCGAACAATTTGTGTATGCAACTGAACAGAAATAAATCTTACCGCCTCTCCCCTGCTTCAACTTCAACAGGATTTTT
>CAYFWF010000003.1:0-380252 GCA_964346815.1 uncultured Eubacteriales bacterium
TAACCTCCTTCTCTCGGAAGGTTAGGTTATAAACTCATCTATTCCTCCTGTCCACCACGGTTAGATTTTTAAATGACAAGACATATACCCTAGGGTTAGATTTTAGATGATTTGATTCGTATCCTTGAACCACCGTAGAGTATTTGATAACATATAAAAAAAATGCTCTTTGAAAGCAAAAGAAAGTCTCGTCTTTTTTAACCAAATCCCTTTGTCCGGATTCTTATTTGAGAAATGAGTGTCGTTATTTCGAAGGTGTTATGGTGTTGGCAGACAGCTCGAGGGATTTTGACAAAGAATTTCTTTGGGAAGGCGATGGCGTTCACGAGAGAATGAGAATGCATTTGCATAAAAAACCCTAAAAAAGGGGTTGAGAGGAGGTGTTTATTCTTGGCTTTTGTGTTAGTCAAAGAAGATGAATCCCTGGAGAACGCGCTCAAAAGGTTCAGAAGAAAAGTTCAGAGAGAAGCCATCATGAGAGATTACAAAAAGAACACCGTGTATATGAAACCCGGTGATAAAAGAAGGATGAAAGAAGCACGGGCCCGCAAGCGTATCAGGAGATATCTCAGGAGAAAAAAACGGCAAGAATTGTGGTGATTTCCTAAACAGATACAAACGTGAACAAAATATTGCTCTCCATCAGAGCCTACATAGGATTGATCGTTTGCCTCTCCTTGTTGGCTGCGGTGAGTGTTTTCATGCCCCAGGGGGAATTCATGAAATTTTCCCCGGAACAGCCATTCCCTGCATCGAAGCCGATCCTGGCTGTGGTGTATGCAGGAATCATACTCTTTGTGTATGGGGGTTTAGGCTTTATCGGGCTCATTCTATCCCAGAAACTCGGCTATGCCGACATCTGGGAACCAAAGGTTTCGAACAGACAGAGATTTTTTATACCTGCTCTATATGGCATGGGGCTCGGACTGGTTTTTATAATTGCGGATGCGATTCTGAGCCGATTCCATGGATTCGGCCCTCTTCCTCATCCTCCATTTCCAACTTCGCTGGTGGCATCGGCTGTAGCAGGCATTGGCGAAGAAATTATTTTCCGACTGTTTTTCATCTCCTTCTGGGTATGGCTTATCTCACATGTCATTTTGAAGAAAAAATGGCAGAACCAGATCTTCTGGATTTTTGCTGTCATCTCGGCGATCGTTTTTGCCTTTGCCCACATTCCCTCGGTCTTGATTCTTTTTGGGATGAAATCTTTCAGCGAGCTGCCCCCTGCCATCTGGATTGAAATCTTCTTTCTCAATGGGATGATTTCACTCGTTGCTGCCTACCAATTTAAAAACTATGGTTTTTTAGCAGCGGTTGGGATACATTTTTGGACCGATGTTGTCTGGCACGTGATCTGGGGATTTTTTTCATAAAGAGAATCAGGCTTTCGTTTTCCTTAAAAACAACCGCCTCCTCCTTCCGGCATTTGCCCTTCTGGCAGGGATTTGTCCCATTTAAATTGAGTCTCGGAGTTTCCTTTCATACAGGAATGTATCCTGTTATGTAAGACACATTTGCTTCCTGTGGCCTTTTCAAAATATATCTCCATCCCGAAGATCCACTGATAAATCATTCAGTAGGTGCAGCGGCATCCCAGCATCTTGCAGCCTCTTCCCGTCTGGACGTCGAGAATGCTCATCAAAATAGTAAACCAGATTAAGCAGATCCACACGTAAAAGCTGTTTTTTTTTGGCATAGAATTTGCAAAATACCTCGGTGTTTTTACTTTACTCTTGGCTATAAAAGGAAAAAACGATGAGTGATTCGGCGGTTAAAATATCAGGGAGGATAAAAAAAACGCTCTTCTGGACAGGAGGCGTGTTTGGTGCCCTGGTCCTTTTGATGGTCATTCTTTATCTTTTCACTCCGGTGGGGAAAATGGTTTTCAAAGGGATTCAAACGGGCCTGATATTCCATCCCGAGGCCTACTCAGGAGCCTTGTTTCCTTCCGATTATGAACAGCCGATGCTGGATCGGATCAATCTTCCACCCGGATTCAGGATCGAAATTTTTGCAGATAATATCGAAAATGCGCGGTCACTTGCCATAAGCGACCAGGGAACCATCTTTGTGGGGACGCGGACCGAGGATAAGGTCTATGCTCTTTTGGATAAAGACGGGGATTACAAGGCTGAAGAGACAATCATAGTGGCCGAAGGTTTGAATATGCCTAATGGCGTCGCGTTCAAGGATGGGGCTCTCTATATCGCCGAGGTATCTCGCGTTCTTCGGTTCGACGCGATCGACGATAGGCTGGAAAATCTTCCTGAACCCGTCGTTATTTTCGATGATTTTCCTGAAGAAACGCACCATGGGTGGAAATTCATCGCTTTCGGTCCTGACGGAAAACTGTACATCCCGGTAGGGGCTCCATGCAATGTCTGTGACAGGGGAGATCCATTCGCTTCGATCACCCGGATGAATCCTGATGGAACAGATTTCGAAATTTTCGCCCGGGGAGTACGGAACACGGTTGGTTTTGACTGGCATCCCGTTACGGGCCAACTCTGGTTCACCGACAATGGAAGAGACTGGATGGGGGATGACAAACCGCCGGATGAACTGAACAGAGCCCAGAAGCCAGGGCTTCATTTCGGCTTTCCCTACTGCCACGGCAAAAGCATCCCTGATCCGAAGTACGGAGATAAGGACTGCGTCCTCTACCAGGGTCCGGAGATCGAATTGGGACCACATGTCGCTGCTCTCGGGATGCGTTTTTACACCGGAGAAATGTTTCCTGAAAATTACAAAAACAATGTTTTTATCGCAGAACACGGTTCCTGGAACAGGACGGTTCCTATCGGCTACAGAATAGCGCTGGTCACATTGGAAGAGAATCACGCCGTTAAATACGAGGTTTTTGCCGATGGCTGGCGACACGAGGGAGAAACGTGGGGAAGGCCGGTCGATATTCTGGTACTTCCGGACGGTTCCTTACTGGTTTCTGACGATAGAGCTGGGTCTGTTTACCGGATATCCTATTTACAGCCATAGATAGGTAAAGCATTTAAATTAAATAGTGATAGATTTCGATGTAAATAGCGAAGGAGGTGCATCATGATTCAGGGATTCCTGAGAGTAAGCCTATATGTACTTGTCGTTCTTCTTCCTATGATTCTGGCGCTGATTTTCGGAGCGAAAGACAAAAATATTCTCTGGAATCTATCCAGAGGGTCCGCCCTTACAGCCATAGCCATACTTGCCTTACAGGCTGTTCTGGCCGCAAGGATCAAATGGATAAGCCGGGCGTTCGGTTTCGATATCGTGATCCGCTACCACAGAAATATCTCCATCTTCGCCTGCTGTCTCCTTCTCCTACACCCCATCCTTCTCGTCTTGGGGGGAGCAGGGTGGAGCCTGGTTTACGGGGGGAGCTTGTTTGTATGGTTCGGCAAGATAGCCCTGGTTCTGGTTCTTGCCAACGTGCTCATCAGTGTCTACCAAACCAGGATGAACCTGAAGTTCGAGCGGTGGAGGATTTTTCATGATGTGGTAAGTCCCTTACTCTTGGTCCTGGCGTTCGTTCACAGTTGGTATGTGGGGATAGACCTGCAGGCCGCCCCTATGCAAATCCTCTGGGTACTTCTGCTGGGAGCAGCAGCGATGGTTTTCCTCTATCATCGATTCATGAGGCCGTGGCGGCTTGCCCGGAATCCCTATGAAGTCACCGAAGTCAATCAGGAAGCGGGTAAGGTCTGGACGATCAAGCTTTCTCCACCCCGCGGCCGGAGTATTTTTAAATATATTCCCGGCCAGTTTCAATTTATCAAGTTTCTGCGGGGGAGGGGACTTCCTGAAGAGGAGCATCATTGGACCATTTCATCCAGTCCCAGTCAGAAAGAGTACCTCAGCTCTACCATCAAGGCATTGGGTGATTTCACCTCAACCATCGGAGAAACAGAACCCGGCGATAAGGCTGTGGTTCACGCGCCTTTTGGCAGATTCTCCTATCTTTTTTACCCGGAGGAAAAAGAACTGATATTCATTGCCGGGGGGATAGGGATCACTCCTTTGATGTCCATGCTCAGATACATGAGAGACAAGAGAGAAACTCTCCCCGTCACGCTCCTTTACGGAAATCCCGACCGGGAATCCATCGTGTTTTACCATGAGCTCCAGGATATCGAACGGGAGGGATATCCGCCGCTCAAGGTGGTTCACGTTCTCCAAAATCCCGAGGAAGGATGGACTGGGGAGACAGGATATATCGACAAGGAAAAAATAAAGAAGTACTGTGGAGAAAACCTGTCTCAAAAGGGATTTTATGTAGTGGGGCCGCCTGTCCTGATCGATAAAAGTATCCAAAACCTGCGGGCGCTGGGAGTTGAGGATAGCCGGATTCACATGGAGATTTTTTCATTCCTGGATTGAGAGGAAGGCAAATGAGAAAAAAATCTTTAAAAAGAGTAACCATCTCAGTCATCATATTTCTGATCATTATCATTTTGTGTTGGGCTTTGATCAAATCCATATCAGCTCCCTCCTCCCGGCACGAACACGACCATTCCGTCTTATTTTATAATTTCCGCTTGGATGAGGTTGGTGGATCCTCTGATTCCCACTGGAGTTCCGGATGTGATCACTACTTTGTCTCCTTTTTTGACCCATCCTGAGGCTTGAACCGTTTTGAAAACACTCCGGATCATGGCATCTGTGTCCTTGGTGTCTTTGGTCTTCATAGGGACCACTCCGCGTATCAACGAAAGACGGCGGTAAGTCTCCACAGAAGGAGTGGGAGCCAGGATTGATTGTCTGGGACGGTATTTGGCTACCAGGCGGGCCGTGCTTCCTGACTGAGTGAATGTTATGATGGCCTTGGCAGCACAGCTTCTGGCCAAATGGCAAGCAGCATAGCTCACCGCTTCAGGAATGGGCATAACCGAATCTCTATCGAACCAGGAGGGCGCCAATCCCGGCTCTGAATTTTTTTCCGCATAGAGCAGGACTTTTTTCATGAAGCTTACCGCATCAACAGGATATCTTCCTATCGCCGTTTCCTCTGAAAGCATGACCGCGTCTGTCCCGTCCAGAACGGCGTTGGCGACGTCTGCCACTTCGGCTCTGGTCGGCCGCGGACTCTCCACCATTGAGCGCAGCATCTGGGTGGCGGTGATCACCGGAATTCCCGACCGGTTGGCTTTTCGGATGAGATTCTTTTGGACCAGCGGCACTTTCTCCAACGGTGTTTCTACACCCAGATCTCCCCTTGCCACCATGATTCCATCGGCAGCCTCGATGATTTCGTCGATGTTAATCAAGGCTTCGTGTTTTTCGATTTTGGCTATAACCGGGATCTTTTTTTGGTGCTCTTCCATTATGCGATGGATTTTCCGGATGTCCTGGGCGCTGCGCACGAACGACATCCCGACATAATCCACTCCCTTCTCGAGCCCGAAGGCCAAATCCTGCCGGTCTTTCGCCGTCAGGGAATCGAGCTCGAGGGAACGGGTTGGAAGATTGACTCCTTTGTAGGATGTCAGAGAACCGCCGATGAGAACGCGGCAGACGACATCATGTTCCGTCGTCTCAAGCACTCTGAGCTCCAGATTCCCATCTGCCAGGAGTATGGGATCTTCAGGCTGCACTTGCCGAGCCAGGTCTGGATAAGAGATTGAAACCCTTTCTGCATTCCCTTCCACTTTCCGGCCTGTCAGGGTAAAGGTGCTTCCCGTCTCGAGTGTGATCCGGCCTCCTCGGACTGGGCCGATTCTGATCTTAGGACCAGCCAGATCCTGGAGAATGGCGACAGGTTTTTTCAAACTTTCGGACAAATCCCGAATACCTCTGAAAACGCTCCTGTGAAAGGAGTGATCCCCATGGGAAAAATTCAGGCGAGCTACGTTCATCCCCGATTGGATCAGACGTCTTAAAACATCCTGATGCTGAGAGGCAGGGCCGATGGTACAGACGATCTTGGTTCCTAGATGAATGTGTTCGGGAGCTTTCATTTCACACTCTTTTTATTTCCAAAAATTGCATCCACCATGCCTTTACGGCTGCCTACTCAGAGACGCTATTTTGGGGGTTGTTGTGGATAAATCCCTGGATATTCTTGATTGTGGTGTTAACGATTTGCTCGGTTGCCTCTTCCGTGTTGAAGGCGTTATGAGGGGTGATGACGACGTTTCTCAAGCGCAAAAGCACATGATCGGCAAGAAGGGCCGTAAGATCATGTTTTTTTTCATAAACCGACTTCAAAACCTCGGCTTCCTCGCGGACGGTCGGCTCTTCAGGGAGAACATCCAGCCCAGCAGCTCTCAGTCTCCCGGTCGACAGTGCCTTTATAAGCGCTTCCACATTAACGATACTTCCTCGAGAAGTATTGATAAGGACGGATCCTTCCTTCATAAGGTCGAATTGATCGTGTGATATCAAATTCTTTGTTTGGTCAGTGGCGGGGACATGGAGGCTCACTACGTCGGATTCCTGCAGCAGATTTTCTAAATCTGTATACTGAAAACCTAGTGTATCCTGAAGCTCCTCCCGAGGTTTGACATCGTTGGCGAGAACATGCATCCCGAATCCTTTGGCAATGCGTATGACATTTTCTCCGATATTTCCAGTGCCGATAACCCCTATCGTTTTTCCTTTTAGGTCGAAACCTTGAAGTGCGCGCGGTGAAAAGTCTCCCTTTCGAGTCCGATCCACAGCTTCGATCATACGGTGGGATATGGCCAGAATAAGGGCGAAGACATGTTCTGCGACAGGAGTATCTCCGTAGGATGGAACATTGCACACTTTGATGTCGTTCTTCCTGCAAAAATCGAGATCAATATGGTCGTAGCCTGTAGACCTGGTGGCGATCAGTTTGAGCTCAGGCAGCTTTTGGAGGACTTCCCGGCTTAAGTCAGAGTAGATAAATGTCGAGATTATCTCTGCATCTGCATGCTGCTCAGCATTCTGTTTGGAAAGAGCCTCGCTCATGCAGTCGACCTCATGTTGTTCCAAGAATTCCTGAAAACATTTTGCTTCTTGTGTTTCGAATTCAAAAATCTTTATTTGCATTTTACGAATTTTTGGTGTTCGGTTTTTCCTGTTCGAAGATCTCTTTCAATGTTCTGCCAGAAACTGCCGATTTCGGCTCTGTGCTGACCGGTTTGCGCCTCGCATCGGCTTCATCATCCTTCATTTTGATCAAAAGCCACCGTTCTTTCTTCCCTTTCCCTGTCCGTACCAGGACATATCCTCCTTTTATTTTTTTACCTTCCAACCAGATATCAGCCTTGCCTTCTGCCAGCGATTCTTCCATAGATTTCTTTTCCTCTTCCTTGTCGGCACGCAGGTTTTTATACGGACCGATATCCCAGAGCATAACCGTGCCGGCACCGTATTCGCCCTCTGGAATGACTCCTTCGAAGTCGGCATACTCCAACGGATGGTCTTCTGTGGGAATGGCCATTCGTTTCTCACTCGGGTCGGTAGAAGGCCCCTTGGGCAGTGCCCACGATTTGAGAATCCCTTCGACCTCCAAGCGGAAATCGTAATGAAGATTTGACGCGTCGTGCTTCTGGACGACAAAAATGGATTTTTTTCCCTTTTTTCCAGGTTTTCTTTTGCCCGGGGGCTCGGATGTTTTTTTAAAATCTCTTTTTTTCCGGTACTGAGTCAGCGGATCTTTCTTTGGCATATTCAAACTCCTTTTCATGCTCCATTAATCAGTGAAATCATCCTGATGTTCACAGACTAAATTTCGAGTCTCTTGCCATGACGAAACATGCTCCGCCAGGGATCTTTTTTCCGGCCCAATCGACGGAAGACATTATGGAACGTGTAGCTGCGCGGATTCAAACCAGAGCTGTTGAGTTCTCCCCAGTCTAGAGGAGCGGCTACAGGAGCCCCGGGAAGCGCCCTCAAGGAGTAGGGGACTACTGACGTCTGTCCATATGCATTCCGCATATAATCCAGTAATAACCTTCCACGGCGCTTTTGTTTTCGGGATTCAGTGGTCAGCTTTTCCGGAAATTTTTCGGTGAGCCGACCGGCTAATTCCTCCGCATACTCCCTCACTCGATCGAAAGAATGATCCGGCTTTATCGGCACAGTCACATGCAGCCCTTTCGATCCCGTGGTCATCACAAAAGGCGTCAGCCCTTCTTGCTCCAGCACTTTTTTTAATTTCAGGGCGGCGAATTTCACTTCTTCGAAGCTGTCTCCGGCGGGATCGAGATCGAAGATCAATTTATCCGGGTTCTTTACATTGGATTCTCTGCTCAACCAGACGTGCGGGACCAGGCAGGCCTGGTTTGCCAAGTAAACCAGATCTGCAGTTTTTCCCACCACCACCAGGTTTTCCGAACCCCCCTGGACCAGCCGTACTTTTTTCCTCCTTATCCAATCCGGGAAATAATCCGGGACAGCCTTTTGATAGAAATTCTCTCCTTCGATTCCATCCGGAAAACGGTGCATCACCAGAGGCCTTTCCTCTATGTGCAGGAGCATGACTGAGGCGATTCGTTTGTAGTATTCGATGACGTCCCTCTTGGTGATTCCGTCTTCAGGAAACATCTTCTTTTCCAGATGGGACAGCTCGATGGAATACTTGCCCATCCGTATCATCTTTTCGGCCACCTCTAGGTTTCCTCCTTTCTCACTTTTTTGGGATCTTTATCCCGTCTCAATCCCAGAAAACGAGGGTGCCGCAGCTTATTATCCTCAGTCCATTCAGTGAATCCGATCTGTGCTACCAGCCGAGGTTTTACCCAGTGCACTTTTTTCCCTATCCCTTCGCCGTGATGGAAAGGATTTTCGTCGGACTCCAGTTTGTCGAGTCTTTTTCTCAAGTCTTTTAAGGTCCGGTCGTCGAATCCGGTTCCCACTTTTCCCGCATACTGCAGTTTATTTTTTTGGTAATAACCGAGAAGAAGGGCACCCAGTCCTTTCCGAGAGCCCTGAGGCTCAGTGAAACCTCCCACTACCAGTTCCTGTTCGTGTATGCATTTGAATTTCAGCCATTTGGATGATCGGGAATGGACATAAGGAGATAGGCTGTTTTTAGCGATGATTCCTTCCCAGCCTTTGGCACATGCTTGTTTCAATTATTCCAGTCCTTTCTCATTCCGGTGAGGAAGGAACCGCAGAGGACTTCTGTAGTCGATGATCCTTTTTACTATCTTTTTCCGTTCTTTCAAGGGAAGTCTGGAAAGATCGTATTCACCGGCATAAGGTGTGTCGAATATGTAATAATAGATTTTTCCACTGCCCCGGGCTTCCTCCGCGCTTTTGACATGCATACGGTTCTGTAGCTTGGCAAAACTGGTTTGGCTGCCTTCAAAGGCTACGATCTCGCCGTCGACGATCCCGTTGGAAAGTGCCCGTTTTTTCAGGGCTTCGACGATTTCCGGATAGCTGACCCCAATATCTTTGTTGTTGCGTGACTTAAGGGTGACCTTATCCGGGGAGATGAAACCCAGGCAGCGTTCGCCGTCCAGTTTCCGCTCGTAAATCCAGTCGGGATCGGAGAAATGGTCGTGGGTTAGCTTGGCCAGCATGGGTGAAATCCAGTCAGGCTGCTTTTTTTCTCGAGCTTTTTCTTTTCCTTCTCGGAAATACTGTCGAGCCAATCGCTCATTCCTGCCCCTCCTTACGAAAAAATTTATGTTATCTCTCCTTTACGATTTTCATGTTGTCATACCCCGGTGTGATGGTCAGGCCGTTTTGTTTGGCAATCTCTTTTATTTTTTTCCGTGCCTGGCCGGCATCCTTGTAAAACCAGGATCCGAAGTGAGTGAGGACTATGTGGTCGCAGAACTCCTTGAACAGGTGAACCAAATCCGGAATTCCGGCGTGCCCGTAAATTTTCCCGGTTTTGTTATCTCTTCTGACCAGGCCTCCTTTACGCAGGTAGCTGCCCTCCGTGATGACCAGGTCGAGCCCTTCGAAAAGATGGTGGTAATCTTTGTTGATCCAGATCATGTCGCCAGTGTAGAGGATCTTAAAGGGATCTTTTGCGATGAGATAGGCCTGTGAATTGACCTTGATACTGTGGTGCGTGGGGATGGGATGAACGGCATAACCGGCGATGGTTTTTTTCTTATCGAGAATTTCGACTTTGACATCCTCGCTTTTCTCTGGAGCGAAGATGGGCACTTCCGAAGAGAGTCCATCCTTGCTGTTGCGGACGAAAAAAGCGTGGTCCGGATGCAGATGGGTGATGAGGATCGCCTTCGGGCGGTGATCGAGATATTCACGCTCTCCGATATCGAGCAAAAGGGTCCCATCGATCAAAACTCCTGAATGGCGGGAATGATAGGGAGCCGAACGGTCAACTTCTCCTCGGGTTCCAAGGATTGTAGTACGCATAATTATAGTAAAAAGACAAACAAATACTGTCGGGGCTGGGGCCGTCTAATCCAGAATGACTGATTTCATGGATTCAGAACTGCAACTCCGGTTATTTTCTCTGACTCTGCAGCAGAAAAAAGACGATTCCCGCTGTCAGGACGGAGAGGGCCAGTCCTCCTGCCGCCCACCAGGGATTCTCTTTCACCAAATCTTTGGGATTTTCTACCAGGGTTTCTTTGAGATAGTCATACTTTTCCGAGATCATTTTCTGCATTTCCTCTTTTTTTTCTTTTGCCGCTGCGTTGAGCAGCTCCATGGCTGCGATGATTTTCGGATCCATGGTATCACTCCTTTCTTAAAAAATATTCCGGCAGAAAGAGTTCTCTCTTCGGGATTCCATTCTAAGACATTCCTGTACCGAGTGCTGTCTCGTTTAGTGAGACAATATCCTGTCACACAGCACAAAATGTTTATTCTTCGCTTTTAGCCGGAGCCGCCAGGACTGTTTTGATCCGGCTGTATCCGCTTTTGAGCTCCTGTTTGATCTGAGCGGCTTCCTCGGATGTGATGACTTTCGCGTCTTCATATCCCTTCACTACAGAGCTGACCACATTGTCATAGGTTTCTTTGGTGATGTCCTTGATCTGAGACAGATTCTCCAGAACATTGTCCTTCATCTCGAAATAGTATGTCCTCATGGACTCTCTTGTACTTCTGCCCGATTTAGGGGCAAAGAGGATGCCGATAATGGCTCCTGTGATGGCTCCTAAGAGAAAATCTTTCTCACTCATTTCCAAACCTCCGTTTGAATTTCGGATCCTCTCGGCTTTTTGTCTTCTTTTTTTCCATCCAGTCTCGTAAAATATTCAGCTTAGCCGATGGTCCGTTTATTACAGATAATCTTCTTTTTTATTATCTTTGCAAATGCCATGCCAAATTAAAACAGTCATCCTTTAAATAGTCTTGTGGCACAGACATTGCTGAGTTAAAATAGAGGAAGAATAGAATGTTGACCTTGGTGTGACTGAAAAACGCCCTTAGTATACGGTTTACGTTTCAGAAAATATCTTGAAAAAAAAACTGCTCAGGATCGGAATAGCTTTTCTTTTTTTAATTCTTGCTGTCTTCGCTCTGCTCCACATATCACCGGTTCAAAAACAGGTGCGCAATTATGCCATCAACCTGCTTGAAGAGAAATATGGACTGACAATCACTGTGAAGGATCTGGGCTACAACTTGCTCTCCCTGAGGATTTCTTTAGAGGGCGTGACCATCCAAGGCGGAAAGGAAACCCATCTTCCTCCCTTTCTGAAGGCAGACAAGGTCCAGGCCAAGATTCCTGTATCTTTGCTCACCCGGGGAAAGCTCGAGCTCAGAGAATTTTCTGCATCCAATCTCAGGATCATTGTTTTTAAAGACGAGGACAACAGCACCAATATTCCCAGATTTGGCTCCCATTCAGTCGAGGGAAAAAACGATGGCTCGATCCAAAGGCTTTCCGACTTCCGTTTAAACAGAGCGATACTCTCCAATGCTTCGATTCTTTATGTGGATCGCAGGCATGATCTCTCTTTCGAGTCACCTCTAATCGACGTGTGGTTGGAGTGGACTCAAGAAAACACACATACCTTCCACATAACAAGCCTTCAGAGAGGACTGTTGAAGTATGGAGACCAGCAAGAACTCTTATCAGGGCTCTCTGCTGAAGGTGAACTCGGCGGCGATTTTCTCAAGATTCAGGATCTCGAATTCGCTTTATCACAGGCAAGAATCGAACTCTCCGGTATGATCGACAGCCTGCACTCTCCGCGCTTGGATCTGATAGTAGATGCAGATGTCGGTATGGAAATTATCCGTTCGCAGCTGCCGGGCTCTCCCGATCTATCGGGAAGTGTGCATATCCAATCCTTGCTGGCGGGGCCCCTTGCATCGCTGCAGGCAGAGATGAGGATCCAGGGAAAAAATATAAGAGCGGGACAAATCGAGGATGTTGGAATCGAAGCTGCCCTGCAGTGGAAAGAGCAGCTTCTGTCAGTCGACTCACTCCGGATCGATGCGGCCGGAGGGAATCTCACCGGACAGGGAGAGCTTCATCCCCTCGATTGGGAAAAAGGAAATCGGGCCTTCTTGGAATGGCAGGACTTAGACCTGTCAGGTCTTGCCTCTCTGTTCGACCATATTCCCTCTTTTTCCTCCCGGATTTCGGGAAAGATCGAAGCGGCGTGGGAGGAACCGGATTGGGCTGGGTTCACTGGGAAAGCGGAACTGACTTTTGAAAAAATGGAAGCTTCTCATCCCTGGTATCTTTCTCTGTCTTCTCTGAGAGGTCATCTGAGTGCGGATATTGCGCTGGAACAGGTTTCGGTGTCTATCCTCGAGATCCTCACCGAAAATGCCGCTCTCACTGGAGAGATCCTGGTCAGAGGCCGGAACCTGTCCGGCAGATACCGGCTTGAGGTCAAAGACCTCCAGTCCATAGTATCCAGGTATTTTCCTTACCTTATAATGAGAATCGTTCCCGACCTCGGTGGAAAGATGACCGTTTCAGGCCGTCTCAATGGGACCATCGGGGCGCCCCAGGTGTCTTCGAGATGGGAAGGAGCCGGGATTTCTCTTTTTGGATTGAGCGGACTGGACCTGATAGGCGAAGCCGAATGGGAGAAACAATCCATAGATATCCGCTTCTTCCGGTTGGCTTCAGGACCGGCCTCGATTCAGTTCTCTGGAGTTTACCCTCTTGCTTCGAAAGGCGACAAACCCGAGATCGAATTTTCTCTAAAGGAATTGCCCTTGGAATATTTATCCTCCTTTTTGGGAAGAGAAAAGGAAATCAAGGGCCTAATTGAACTCGAAGGAAGGATACAGGAAATTCAACCGATGCCGCGGCTCAGCGGCCAGGGGAAGATAGGCGGCCTTCAATACTCCGGATGGAAGTGGGATGAGATCCTGCTGGACTACGCTATCAAGGATAAAGTGCTGAATTTCGAGATTTTCTCAGATTCTCCGTCTCTTTCCCTGAATGGAAATATCGGGCTTGATTTTCCCAATGAGATCGAGGGATCTGTGGAAATGGAAGGATCTTCCTTATCAGAGTTCCCATCGACTTTGAGTATTGCCCCCATCACAGGCGTCTCGGGAACGCTTACGTCCAGGCTCGATTTCAAGGGCAGTATCGAAAGCCTGGACCAGATGGAGATTTCAGGATACGCCAAAGTGAGCTCAGGCTCTCTCATTCTCAACGATCCGCTGCTCGAATTTCAGGATATCGATTTGGAACTCTCCCTGGACAAGAATGTGATTGAAATACGGCCCTCCTCTTTCCGGTTGAAGGAAGCCCTCCTGGAGCTGGAAGGCCGCACTCCCTTGTCTCTTTTTCGGGAGGGTTTTTCCTTTGAGCGGGACAAATCCGGAGTCTCTGGACAAATCGACATACGGGTTAAAAGCCTCGATCCCTTTGTATTGCTCTCAGCCCTCCAGGAGGATTCTCCTTCCAATCTCTCAGGTCTTATCGCTGGAAATATAGATCTAACATTTTCCTCACTCGATTGGAATTCCATAAATGCCAGGGCAAAGATCGAAACTTTCGATCTCAACCTCTGGGGCGTTCCTCTCAAGCTGGATGAGCCCCAAAATCTTCGCTGGCAGGCGGGCAGACTTTATGTGGAGGATATATATTTTGCAGGAGCGGAAAAATCGCTCCGCCTTCAAGGAGTGCTGGATTTCAATAGAAATGAATTCCGGTCTTTTTCTCTCGAAGGAGATGTAGACTTAAAGATGTTTCAGTCTTTTGCCGACCGTGCCTCTTTCTCTGGCATTAGTCAATTCAGGGCCAGAGCAGAAGGGCCTTTCATCAATCCTTCTATCACAGGAACTATGAATCTCCAGGATATCCAGGCCGAACTCTCCGATCCAGATTTATACATTAGCAATTTATCAGGGAAAATCCATTTTTCAGGAAAGCAGATCGATCTCGCAGGCTTAGAAGGCCGCCTTAACGGCGGGAAAATGACACTGGAAGGAACAATCATTCACAAAAAATCCATCATTGAAAAGGCCGGGCTGAATTTCTCGGGCAGTGAGATCAACATGGATTACCCCCCTGGCCTTCGCTCTCTGCTCAATGCCAAGCTCAAGTTGGAGTCGGACGGAGTGCAGCATACGCTGGGAGGTTCTGTTTCTTTGCTGTCTGCAGAATACAGAGAACCGTTCAACATCGAGTCTCGACTGTTTCATCTGCTGAGAACCAAAGGAAAAAGGGAATTCCTTCTGGATAGAAATGCATTTTTGAATGACCTGAATTTCAATGTGTCCATCGAGACAGTCAATCCGGCAGAATTCGACAACAATCTGGCAAAAGCGAGCGCCAGCGCCAACCTGAATCTGACCGGCTCTCCCTATGACCCCGGCCTTTCGGGAAGAATCGAGTTCAAAGAGGGAGGACAAGTCTACCTTGCAAAGAACACTTATCAGATCGAACAGGCGACCATAGATTTCGTCAATCCCAGGCAAATCCTTCCCGATATCGGGCTCAGAGCACGGACCAG
Organism: uncultured Eubacteriales bacterium; assembly: GCA_964346815.1. Lineage (GTDB taxonomy): Bacteria > Acidobacteriota > Aminicenantia > Aminicenantales > Aminicenantaceae > CAYFWF01. The sequence goes on from CAYFWF010000003.1 coordinate 14,829, forward strand.
GGCCAGCGGATATCTCATTCAACTGCTGGTTTTCGGCACCCCGGACGACCTTTCTGCCAGGCTGATCTCCGATCCTCCGCTTTCCGAATCGGATATCGTTTCTCTTCTCTTGACCGGGAGAAGGCTGGAATATGTTTCCTCTTCGCTGTTGGATGTGGTCAGTTATCAAGCCTTGGACTACCTGGAAAATGCAGTGTTGGGGCAGGTGGAAAAAATCGCAGAGAAAACGCTCGGGCTGGACAGCGTTCGGATAGATACCAGTCTGATCGCCCCGCAAGAGAATCCAGAGGCCCGCATCACCGTAGGCCAGCAAATCACTTCCGACCTGGAATTGATATTTTCTCAGGGTCTCAGGGAGACCGATGAACGGACGATCATTTTGGATTATAATCCGGTTAAGAATCTGAACCTGAGGGGGATAAAACAGGATAACAATGCCTATCAATTCAGCACCACCCACGAACTTCGCTTCGGACTGAAGAAGGAAGAGCTGGTCGGGCCGGCCTACTCCATCGAGCAAAAAGGCCCCCTTATTAGAGAGGTCGAATTCCAGGGACAGACAGGCCTACCCGAAAAAAACATCATCAGAAGGCTCAGACTCAAACCAGGGAGGCGGTTCGACTTCTTTGTTTTTCAAAGAGATGTGGAACGCATCAAAAAACTTTATCTCGAAAACAATTATCTGGAATACAAGCTCGACTATCAAAAAAAAGAATCAGAGGGAAAGGTTACCCTGATTCTCCGCATATTGTCCGGTCCAAAAGTTTTTCTGCGTGTGGGGGGAGCAGAGATTTCATCAGGCACTCTTTCTGAGGCAGAGAGGCTCTGGATGGATGGTTCCTTCCAGAAGAAAAAAGTAGAGGATGTCCGGAGGTTTCTAAGGAAAAAGGTTTTCAGGAAAGGCTACTATCAAGCGAAAATTGAGGTCCAAGAAGAGCTGATTTCTCCTGAACTGAAAGTGATCCATATCCGCATTTCTCCAGGTGCCAAATACAGCCGTATTGCCTATCGTTTCGAAGGGCGTCATGGTGTTTCGGAACAGAGTCTCATCTCTATCCTGAAGAAGCTTGACTCGGTGTTTTCCCTATTCGATGATCCTGGGAATTTGATCAGTGAGCTTGAGGCAGCTTACAGGCGGAATGGTTATCTTAGGGCTAAAGTGGAGAATCTCCGGATCGATTTCCGCCCAGATGAAAAAGCTGTGGATGTCACTTTCTCCATCCAGGAAGGTCCCATGTTTGTGATCGATCGAATTGAGTTCCACGGGCGGTCGAGCATGGATCGAGATCCCCTATTGAAGGCAGCAGGAATTTCAGAAGGTGAGACTTTCACATCTGAAGTATTGTATCGATCTCAATCGAATCTGGAGAATTTGTACTCTGACAAGGGCTTTTTAGATGCCCGCATCCAAAGCCGCATCGAGATCGATCCCGGAGAAGGAAAAGCTAATTTGATCTTCGATATCCAGGAAAACCAGAGGGCCATCATCCAGGAGATCGACATCATCGGCAATAAAATCACCCAGCCTGACATTATAAGGCGGGAATTGAATTTCGAGGGAGGCCAGGCTGTCGATTACAGAAAGTTCAGTGCAGCGCAAAAAAAACTCTACGGTTTGGGCATATTCAATTCGATCAGCATTGATTCTTTCCAGATTACCGAAAAACAAAGCCAAAAAGAAAGTTCCGACAACGAGAAGCCCTACAAGGTAGAAGTTATGGTGGAGGAAATGAAGCCCTATTATCTGAGATACGGCGCTCAATATGATACCGAAACCGGAGCCGGAGGCGAAGTGGAGCTGGTTCGCAGGAATTTCCTTGGCAAAGCCATGGACGTAGGGGGAGACATCCAGGCAAACCTGCGAAAACAAGCAGCAAGGATCTTTTTCCGGAGTCCTTATTTCTTGGGAAAAAGGATGGATACCAGCCTGTTCGCCTTTGCCACGCGAAAAGAAGAACCGGATTTCACCACCAGCCGGATGGGAACTACCCTCCAGCAGCAACTGACCATCCGCAGCGAATTTATTATATCCTACAATTACACCTTCGAGCATCTGCGGAATCTTGCCGAAGATACCCCTATTCCGGATGAACGGTACAATATCGGCCGGCTCTCTCTTTCCGTCAGCCGCGACAGGCGGAAAAATATATTCGACAGCCTCAGCGGAAGCTTCCTCTCACTGACTGGAGAATACGCCGAGAAATTTCTTGCATCCGATGTCCGATACCTCCGTTTTTTCGGACAGTTTTTCATGTACCGGCCTTTGGGCCGATCTCTCACTTATGCTTCGGCAGTGAGGGTAGGATTGGGACAGGGATTGGGCCAGGATTTGGTACCCTCCGAGCGCTTTTTTGCCGGCGGCAGCAGCTCCCTCCGGGGCTTCGGATACCATGAGGTTGGTCCGAAAAATCCTGTAACCGGAAATCCTCAAGGAGGCAATGCCGTATTTGTTTTGAGTCAGGAACTCCGGTTTCCGGTTTATCGGATATTAGGCGGAGCCGTTTTTCTGGATGTCGGTAATGTGTATCCCTCGATTTCCGACTTCGATCCTCTGGATATCCGGAAGACAGCCGGATTGGGACTGCGCCTGAATCTGGGATTTATGCTGGCACGCCTGGATTTTGCCTTCAAGCTGGACCGCCTTTCTGGAGAGTCACTCTTCAGGCTGCATTTCAGCCTGGGACAGGCTTTCTAGACATTTCATATCGAACGTGATAAAGAAAATGGCCGAGGAAGAAAAAATAGTTCAGAGAGGCACATTTGTTTGAGAAAATTAAAAAATTTCTGAAATCCGATATCTGGGAGATCCAGATGGAGACCCTGAGCGGCCTGAAGAAGGCCGGGATCAAATTTTTAAAAATCATCCTGTTCTCATTCCGGAAATTGTCACAGGATCAGCTTCTGCTCCGCGCACCCGCTCTGGCATTCTTTTCCCTTCTCTCCGTCGTTCCCCTGGCGGCGTTAGCATTTGGGGTGGCCAAGGGATTCGGTCTTCAGGACGTTCTCCAGAGACAGCTTCAGGATCAGATGGCTCTTCCAGGAGACGTGGAGACCATGATCCTCGATTTTGCCCGGACCACCCTGGAGAAAGCCAAGGGAGGATTGGTCGCCGGGCTGGGCCTTGTTTTTCTGTTTGTAACCGTTACTCTGGTCCTCAGCAACATCGAAAGCTCTTTCAACAAGATCTGGGGAATAAAAAAAGGACGGAGCCTTTCGGTCAAAATTAGAGATTACTTTTCCATGATCTTTATCGGAACCATTCTTCTCCTGGTTTCCCTCAGCCTGACCGTGACCCTCACCAATGTTCCTTCGGTTTTTGGCTATCTCAATAAAATCATCTCTTTCCTTATCGGACTGGTGCCTTATACCATTGTCTGGTTTCTATTCGCTTTCCTGATCGTTTTTATGCCCAACCGGAAGATAAGCCTGAAAGCGGGTCTCGTCGCCGGTGTGATCTCCGGAACGCTCTATCAGCTGTTTTTAAATTTCTATATTCGCCTTCAGGTAACGGTTTCGGTCTACAATGCGATTTACGGAAGCTTTGCCGCCCTTCCTCTTTTTCTGATCTGGCTTCAGATCAGTTGGATCTGTTTGCTCTATGGTGCTGAAGTCTCATATGCTTTCGAGAATGTGAAGACGCTGGGCGCGAAGAACGAAACCGCCAGTATCAGCATCAAAGCCCAAAAAATGATTTTGCTGCGTATTGTCCACCATATCGTCAAGAGATTCAGGGATCCCGAAACACCTCCTCCATCCGCAGATCAAATCGCAGATGATCTGGGGATTTCCGGCCAACTGGTCAATCATCTGCTGGAGGACCTGGTCGATGAAGGATTGATTACCGAAACCATCAATAAAAAGCACGATAAGACAGGCTATCAGCCGGGCATATCTCCCGACGAGCTGACCGTTCACAAGATTTTGAAAACCATGGAAGAGAAGGGAAGGACAGATATACCTGTAAAGAGCGATTCGGAACTCCGGGAAATCAAGAACATCATGGACGAATTCGACAGAGTGGTTGAAGAATCTTCGGTGAATATCAGGATCGAAGACTTGGCCTGAAATACTTGTATCCTTCTTCTCTGAATTTCATCTGTATGTCTGCCTTAGAGAAATATTCATAGTTTATGGCTTCCGGCCATGGCTTGGGCATGGTTGAGAGCTGCGACCAGGATGACACCGCCGAATATATTGCCGATCAGGGTGGGGATAAAGAAGCGTATGAGCCCTGTACCAAGAGAAGCGCTTCCCTCCAGAATCGCACAGAATATTTCTGTCGAACCGGCGATGATATGAGTGAATTCTCCCAAACCCAGCAGATAAGTGATGATAATGATAATAGCGACTCTTGCAGATTCGGCTGCGGGCAGGAGCCAGACCATCAAGGCGATGAGCCAGCCGGCGAAGATCCCCCTGATGAATACACTCCAGAATCCCATTCCCAGAGATTCCTCTCCCAGTAAGAGGAAAACCGCTTTTATGTCCTGTCCGAATATACCGGTCCTCCACAGAGTCAACGTAAACAAAAAGATTCCTGCCAGGTTTGCGGCTAAAACGATAATCCACAGCCTCATGACGGTCAGAAAACAGGAGAGATTCCGGTTGTGGAAAAAAGGGAGAACAGCGGTCAGCGTGTTTTCGGTGAACAGCTGCTGCCGACCCAGGATTACGACCAGAAAACCTATAGTATAACCAAAATTCGATATCAAGGGCGCCCATGTGGCCTGTGAGGGCATGTAGGCTGTGATGATCGATTTACCCAGAAGGGAAAGTCCCATGGAAAGTCCTGCCGCCAATCCAGACCACATCAGAGCCAAGGGGTGGCGGGAAAGCTCGTCCTCGCCTTCCTTTCGAATGGCCTCGTGCACGATCACCGCAGTGATGGCAGCCCGTTTCGTGACCTCGTCCTTCTCGGACTCTTTGAGTTCAACTATGCCGTTCTGGTTTTCGCTCATCCTGAGTATTCTCACATTATATAGATTTACATTGTTCATAAAAGGAAGGACATCCAACCTCTCCATCAGAGGCAGTTATGGACCTTAGTTCCCTGCATGTCTTCAGCCAGACTTTTTTGCCTGGGAAATGGCGACAGCGATGGCTTTTCCTTCCTCCATGCCGTCCTCTACCAGAGAATTGGCGATTTGGATGGCCTTTTCCCGGATGTTCTCATCCAGGTTTTTCATAGAATCCGGATAATTTTTTTTATCCCAAGGCATCTTATTTTATCTCCTTCCATAGAGATGACTCTAGGCAGGACTCTGTGCCTGTCTACAGGCTCTCTTTCCATTCCTCCACTTCTTTTTCCGCTTCGTCCTTGGTTCGGCCGTATTTATCCTGAATGATACCTATCAACTGATCCTTTTTGCCTGCGATGACATCCAGGTCGTCGTCGGTCAGCTCTCCCCATTTTTCTTTCGCTTTCCCTTTCAATTCCATCCATTTTCTTTGAATAGAATCCCAGTTCATATTTTCTCCTTTCATGAAATATATTTGCTTTTTTTAGAGCAAGATATGTGCCATGTGCACTACGCTCTCGTACCTGTAATTTTTATCCTAACCGAAAAGGAATTCGGCCGATTTTGGATTCTTTGGTACTCTTTCACAGGACGATTTTTTTCCAACAGGACAAAGTCCTTTGTCCGATGACTCTTTTTCCGATCCCAGTTTTTTCTTCCCTGTCTTTCAGGGAGGAAAGGATGACCGCTTATCATGGAATGACTTTGGCATAACATTTGCATTTTGTTCAGGGTATCTAGCTTCATAAGATCTAATAGGAGGAATCCAATGGCAAAAATCGCCGTCATCATCGACGATATGTTCGAGGACGTGGAGTACACCCGTCCGGCCGAAGCCTTTCAAAACAAAGGCCATGAGCTGGTCCATGTGGGCCTTAAACAGGGAAAAGAAGTGAAAGGAAAAAAACAAGGCACGTCGGTCCGCGTCGACGAATCGGTCAGGGACGTCTCCCCGGATCAGTTCGATGCCCTGTTGATCCCCGGGGGCTATTCCCCCGACCACCTGAGGGCGGACCAGGACGCCGTTACTTTCACCAGGAAGTTCCTGGACAGCGGAAAACCGATATTTTCTATCTGCCATGCCCCGCAGCTTCTCATATCTACGGATCGAATAAGGGGAAGAAGGATGACCGGATGGAAATCCATCGTCCAGGACATCAAGAACGCCGGTGCCATCTACGAAGATAAGGAGGTGGTGGTCGACGGCAATTTGATATCCAGCCGCCAGCCCTCCGATCTCTCGGCATTCATCAAGGCTTCTTTAGACAGATTGAAGTAAAGGATTGTCCTTATATCCGGCATCGACAGCGATTCCAACGGAGGGTACAACATCGGCGCCGGAGTGGAGCTGAAAAAAGTCACGTTCAGTCGAAGAGTCAAGCAGATTGCTGACACTGGACACATCCATCCATATATTGGCACGAAGCTTGCAATACAAAGATAGTTCAATTTTTGCTTCAAGGAGGGATATAATGACCCGAAAAGAATTCATCAAGACAGGTATCGGAGGATTTCTCGGAGGAATGCTCCTTTGGTTCGGAAATGGCTGCTCTTCTTCCACCTCTCCTGATATGGACGACACCCAAAATACCTTCACCTCTTCCTCATCCCAGGGCCACACCCATACCGTCACCATCCAGAGATCCGAAGTGGAAAATCCCCCTCAGGATGGAATCACCCGCAGCACTTCTGCCGGCGCAGGCCATACCCATTCTTTTTCCATGACTCAGCAGCAGCTCCAGAACGTCAACAGCGGACAGACTGTAACCATCACAGATTCCACAGCCTCCGGCCACAACCACCAATACCAGATTTCCAAGTGGTTTTAGGCCCGGGTGGATGATTCCTGGGCTATGGTGCGTACACGTACCCCAGGACGATGACTGCCACCAGTACCGCAATCAAACTCCAGAAAAATACATCCAGAGCTTTTCTTTCCTTCAGGCGCTCCTCTTTGATCGGGGACTCGCCTTTGACTTCCGGTACGGATGGGCGTTTGGAGACCGCAGTCGCTGCCGCCAGAATCAGGGCAAAGATCAATCCCACCAATATAAACGGAAACCAGTAGACTCCGAACACTGTGTTCCCTACCGGAGTGACCCATATTCCTCCTGCCCATGCTGCAAGGAATATGATGAAGAAGAAAGCGACCAAGCTTGCCCATGGACCGCTTCGCCGGAAAGCCACCACAAACACTATGGTGAGCAAAAAGGCGATAACCAGGGCAAAAACTAGATCCACTAAAAACATAATGGCCTCCTATTCAAATGGTTTTCTGTCGATTTAACTGCTATTCTGAAACCGTGTAATGGAACGCAAAGTGAGGCGCTGGTTCATCAATAAAGCCAAAAGGGCCAATAATAGGGCCAGGATGAATAGGACCGTTTGTGGATTTCCGGAAATTCATCGGGAAGTCCTTCGATGGTGAGATGGTTTTTTACCATTCTCGCTCCGCCGTCAAAGGCACTTTTGACAGCAGCATCCAGCTCATGCACATCCTCCACCTGTCCGGTGAGTGTGGCCACGCCGTCCTCCATGGAAACCGTGATATCGGAACCATCCACGCTCATGCTCCAAAAAAGAGCCTCTTCGATATCGCGTTTGATCTCTTTATCGCTCTTCTATTTCCATGTGTCTCCTACTGTGAGATTATTGTCCACCTGCACCACCCCCTTGACCTGGGAAGCCACATCTTCAGCCTCTTTTTTTTCGTACGTGGCATCTACTTTTCCATAGAGGTAAACCCTTTTATTCCTGCACATCACCGTGATGTCGAACCTGTCGACCAGGGGATTCCAGAGGAGTGCATTTTTGACGTTTTGAGCGATTTCAAAATCAGACGGAGGCCCGGCTGGTCGGACTTTAATGTTGTTTTCCACCTTCCAGACACCTATCGTATTTCTGGCCGCTAGTTCAGCAGACCTTTTAGCCTTCAGATTATCTACGGTACCCCGCAGCGTGACCAATCCATTATCCACCTCTACATCTACTGCGAAAGATTTCACCCGGGGATCATAGAGAAAAGCATCGTTGACAGCCTCTCTGATCTCGTCATCGGATTTCACTGCCGGCTTCTCCCTTTCCAGCGGCTCCTCGGCCCACCATTCGATTTCCAGTTCGCTGTTATCGACCGATGACGCACCTGCCCCCCCATGACTTGTAGGTAGCCCTTCTTTTCTCCGACGCACTACCTACAGTACCACTCAGCTTGACGGCACCTTCAGTGACTCGAACATCTATAAACGCGTCATCCACATAGGGATCTATTTCCAATTGACGTTCGATATCGGCTTTGATTTCCGTATCAGGACGGGAAATTTTATATTCCACCTCTATTTCGTTTTCTATGTTTTTGATCCCTTTAACTCCTTTCGCCACTCGTTCGGCCAACCGTTTTTCAGCCCATGAATCCACGGTTCCCCGAAGATAAGCCGTTCCGTCCATTACCTGCATATCGATCTCGTAATTCTCTGTGGCTGGATTCAGGAGGAAGGCCCTGTCCAGATCCTGTTGAATTTCCTGGTCCTCCCGATATACTGGCTGGACGGATATCTTGTCGATAACCGAGCGGACTCCCTTGATGATTTCAGCGTTCCTGATCGCCCGGTCCTTAGCCAGAATGTTGTCGACAGATCCAGAGAGAATGACGATTCCGTTTTGGGTCTGGACATCGATCAGATGAGAAGGCACGCTCGGATCGTTTACCAGATTGTACTCGACTGCGACCGTGATATCTTGATCCTCAAGATCTTGCTCGGGTGTCTCCATGCGAATTTCTGAAGCTTCGCCTCCCTGTTCCTGACAAGTTGTGAAGATTAGTGCGGTCAAACAGAAAATCAAGATGAGAGAAAGGCTGAAATGCCTGGCATAAAATCTTGTTTCAGGCATGAAAAACCTCCTTATGAAATGAATCTTTTATGGGATTAAATTCTTTCTTCGATTTTGAGTTCGTTGATGACATTTTTGACTCCGGGAGCATACCGGGCTGCATCCATGGCAATTTGATAGGATTGTCTGTTGGGGACCTTTCCTTCCAGGATGACTTTTCCATTCACCACTTCTACGTTCACAGACGATGCGTCGATATTGGGATTTTTATCCAGGGAGCGGAAGATGGTGTTTCCTATCTCCTGGTCCCTGATATTTTCCGTAGGAACAACGGCAAGTTCATTGATCACGTCCAGAACCCCTTTGGTGTCGAGGGCCATCTCTTCTATCCTTTCCTTTTTCCACAGGGAATCCGTCGAACCAGTCAGTTTGACGATTCCATTGCCCACAGAGATATCGACAGCCGTTTTATCTATGTAGGGATTCCACTCGATAATTTGGGAGAGATGATCGCCGATTTCTTCATCGCGGGGGGAGGTTATCCTTGTGGGGTAGAGAACAGCTATGTGATTCTCAACGGACAACGCTCCGGGTACCGCTTTGGCAATCTCTTCAGCGGCTTTTCGACCGGCGTGATGAGGAACTTCACCGCTCAGTTTGACAGTTCCATCTTGGACTTCTACTTCGATTTTGGAGTCTTTCATTCTGGTATCCCGGTCAAACTGCTCCAAGACATCCTGCTTGATCCGTTCATCCGTGATAGGCATCTTTTTTCTCCTTTCATGATTGAACCAAATCCTATGGCCGTGACTGGCCGATTTGATTGTTGAAGAATAATTATCCAAAAAATATGCCAAATCGACGATAAGTTTGTCTAAAAGGAAGCCTTGGGCAGAGTTCAGGCTGAAAAAGATCTGATGAGTCTTTGAAAGCGTCGAATTTTTCGGCAGGATGTCCTGTCAAATGAGACACAGTATTGTGAAAGAGTAATGAGAAGATTCAAAAACGAGCCGCTTATTCCTGGGCTTTGGGAGAGTTTGGCAGCAGTTTCATTTTACCCGCCTTGGCAGCAAAAATCTCGAATCCTTCCCGAAATTCTCTGTCTCTATCGGGAAAACGCATGGCCGCGGCAGGATGGCAGGTCACTATCCATTCTCTTCCTTTCCTGGTTAAGATCTTGGGAATACCCTTCAGTTTATCCATGTCCAGCAGGGTCCAGGCAGCCCATCTTCCCATGACCAGGATCAACTTCGGATCCAAAGAGGCGATTTGACGAAGACTCCATGACCAACATTCTTCGATCTGGCTCTTTTTGGGAGGTTTTGGATGATAGCACTTCAGCACCGATGTGATGAAGACCTGATTTCTATTCAGATCATGCACCGAAAGAATCTTCTCGAGATAATCTCCAGTCCGCCCTACGAATGGCCGGCCGGTCCGGTCTTCTCTCTTTCCTGGTGCCTCTCCCACCAGGAGCAGTCCTGAATCCGGATCGCCCTCCCCGGGTACAGCGTGTTCTCTGGTCTTGCTCCGTTCGCACTTCTGGCAGTGCTGGATTCCTCTGGCCAGACTTTCCATCGATTCTCTTTTCATGGATTAATTGCTCTCTGTGATCTGAGGGTCAACTCCAGCTCGTCTTGCTCATATTTCACAACTGGAATTCTTTCGATCCTTCCGGCTGGAGTTCGTAGACCTTGTCCTTGAAGCCGATTTGAATGGGCAGGGCGGCTGCCTTGATGGAATCGATATTCATCCTCTCCTGTCCGATCTCGATGTGAAGCGTGTGATCGCGGTAGCGGATGGTCATTCGGATGCTGGTTAATTTCTCAGGCAGCATAGGATTGAACCAGAGCACATCTTTGCTGGTCCTGATATCCGTGTAGCAGCGCTGGATCAGATCGACTGCTCCGGCCATGGCACCCAGATGGATCCCCTCTGGAGTGGTGCCTCCTTGAATATCGGCCACATCGCTCTTCAGTGCTTCATTGAAAAGTTCCCACGAACGTGGTCTGTCCGAACGGGCCAGCACCCACGAATGGACCACCCGGCTCAAGGTGGATCCGTGAGAAGTCCTATCCAGATAATATTCGATGTTTTTGGGAATGGTGTCGTCCTCGAAAGCATATCCCAGTTTTTCGAAAATCTCTTTCAGCTCCTCTGCCGAGAAGAGATAAAAAAGCATCAGCACATCGGCCTGTTTGGAGGCTTTGTAGTTGTTGGGGGTATCATCCTCTGCTTCCAGAATCCTGTCCAGCCGCTGGATATCGTCGTACTTCTTCCTATAGCCTTCCCAGTCGAATTCTTTCAGCCGGTCATATCCTTGGAACTGGCTGATGATCCCCTCATCATGGAGGACCACTCTCATCTTTTTGGTGACGACCTTCCACTTCTCGATTTCCCCCGGCCGGAGCCCGATGGCTTCGCAAAGCTCGGTCCGGCGGTCTTCTGCCAGAAGATCCAGAAGTTCCAGCGCCCGGCTCACCACCCAAACAGCCATGATGTTGGTGTAAGCATTGTTGTCCAGACCGGGCCTTTCAGAATCGGGATAGCTGTCGTGGTATTCATCCGGACCCATGACACCCAGTATTTCGTACCGGTCGTGCTCTGAGTTATAGGTGGCGATGCTTCCCCAGAACCTGGCAATTTCCAAAAACATCTCAGCCCCATAAAACGAGAGAAATTCCATATCATTGGTAACCTGGTAGTAATGCCAGACGTTGTAAGCGATGGCTGCATTGACATGCCGCTGGAGGCGGGAATTGTCGAGGATCCACCGCCCGGATTTGGGGTTGAGGTGGATCTTCTGGCTTTCCTCTCGTCCGTTGCTCCCGCTCTGCCAGGGGTACATGGCGCCTTTATATCCCTCCTGCCGGGCCGCTTCCCTGGCTTCGTTCAACCGGCGGTAGCGGTACATCAGCAAAGCGCGGGTGATCTCGGGAATCCGCAGGTTGATCAGCGGGAAGATGAACAGCTCGTCCCAGAAGATGTGACCCCGGTAAGCCTCCCCATGCCAGCCCCGGGATGGGACGCCCACATCCATATCCATGGTGTGGTAGGAAGACGTCTGGAGCATATGAAAGGTATACAGGTTGAGGATGAGTTCCTGATCGTCGTGGCTCGAACCACCTGTCCAATCCAGTTCGATCCGGAAACGCTCCCAGAGGTGTTTCCAGGACAGCTTGTGTGACCTGAGAAGGTCATCGAAGGATCCGGCTCTCTGGACCTTTTTTTCCGATTCCAGACTGCATTCGGAGATCGCCTTATCCCGGGAGGTGTGAAGAGAGATCACTTTTTCCGCGGAAAGAGATTTCCCCTCTTCTAAATTCGCTGTAAAATGGTGGCAGATATATCCTTTTTTTTCCGTGGTCCTGGGAACAACCGAGAGAAGCTTGCCGTCAGAATACAACCTGGTCCGGGCAGAAATGGCGATCCTCAGTTCCGACTGGTTGGTTTGAGTCTTTAAGTTTATGAGTTCTCCGGAGGCTCTGGTCTCCAGAGACTCCAGATGCTTGGAATTGAGCGCCTTGTATCTCTCCACTCCGGCGTTGACAATTCGTCCATCCAGCGCTGCGCTGATCTCGATTGGTCCGGACCAGTTTTCTGCGGTCAGCTCCATTTTCTGGGCCGCCAGGTGAGGGTTGCCCATATGGACCAGCCTGTGGTTGACCAGGGTAGTTTCTCTTCCTTTGGAGTCCTTGAATCGCACTTTCCGGACGAGCACCCCTTCTTTCAGATTCAATTCCTGGCGGAAGGAAAGGATTTTTACGTCCTGAAGGTCGAACCATTTTCCTCCTTTGGGACGGAAGGTGAGGGGAAGCCAGTTGGGAAGGTTGACCAGATCTTCGTTTTCGATCACCTTGCCTGCGATCCTGGTTTTGAGACGGTTGTATCCTCCGGCCAGGTAAGTCCCCGGGTAATGGACATCATCTGCCTGGGATTCCGCACCAGCTCCCCTGGTGGCAAAATACCCGTTTCCCAGGGTACAGAGAGCTTCCCGAAGGTCTTCTTCCTCGGGATCGAATCCTTCATAGACAAAATGCCAGGAATCCATCACTTGTCTCCTTTCACCATGGATCCGAGCTCCTGGAGAAAGAGCCGGACCTCTTCGGGATCTCTCAAGCGGTACAGGGCTGCAGAAGCGCGGCCGTTCTCTCCCACCACGATTCCGATGCCTTTATCGGTAAGAACCTCGAAGGCATCCTCATCGGTGATATCATCACCGATGTAAGCGGGAAGGACTTCCGGGGTGTCCAGGTGAAACGCCTCCAGAAGCCAGAGGAGCGCCTTTCCTTTATTCCAATCCAGGTCTGGCTGAATTTCAAAGACCTTCTTTCCACCGGACTTCCGAAGATCGGGAAATTCGGCCACCACCTCATCCACGATCCTTGCGATTTCGGGTTCCTCTTCAGGAGAAACTTCCCGAAAATGGACGGCAAATGAAAATTTTTTGCTCTCCACATGGGCTCCCTCGATGGTTTTCAACCTGGTTGTTATTTCCTGCTCAGCTTTTTCGAGTTGAGGCCGGAAATCCTCTCCCTTTTTGTACTCCAGATGCTTTCCCTCTGGACCCGTGATGTCGAATCCGTGGCTTCCGGCATAGCACAGAGTGGGGATGCCGACGAGCTTTCTTACGTCGGTCAGGTCCCTTCCGCTGATTATGGCAACAAAGAAATTATCTGCTGCATCCTTTACCGTATCCCTCATCTCTTCGGAAAGAACAGCCATTTCCGGACGCCTGACGATGGGAGTCAAAGTCCCGTCATAATCCAGGAAAAGAGCCAGACGTTTGTCCTTGAGTCGAGACTTGATTTCGGGAAGGTTTTCAAGAGCTGAAGGGAGTTTTTCTATTTGGATGTGTTTTTCTCCCTCTGGGGAGTTCAGGACGATTTGAGAGAAATCTTCGATCACCGCATCAGCTCCTTCTTTTTCCAGAGATGAAGCATTGTTCTTCCTTGCCACACCGATCACCCATCCGAACCCGCCCTGCTTTCCGGCCTGAATACCGGAAAGGGCGTCCTCGAAGACCATCGATCGTTCCGGCTCCACGTTCAGTCTATGGGCCGCTTCCAGGAAGATGTCCGGGTCAGGTTTTCCTTTGAGATCGTAATCATCCAGATCATTTCCGTCAACTTTTACATCGAAGAGCCCGGTGAGACCCGCGGATTCCAGAATGATGGGGCAGTTTTTGCTGGAGGAAACCACGGCTGTCTTGATCTCTTTTTTCCTGAGTAAATGGATAAATTCTACTGCTGCGGGATATGTATCCACTCCCTGCTCCCGGATTTTTTGCCGGAACAACTGGTTTTTCCTGTTTCCCAGCCCGCAGATGGTCTCTTTATCCGGTGCGTCCTCCGGGGATCCGTAAGGCAGCAAGATTCCCCTGGATTCGAGAAAGCTTTCTACCCCGCCGTAGCGGGGCTTCCCGTCCACATATCGGCTGTAGTCTGTTTCAATGTCAAAGGGCTTCATCTGGTCGTGTCCGGCGTTATGAGCCCTCAAATATTCATCGAACATCTCTTTCCAGGCAGAGGCATGAATCCTGGCGGTCTGGGTGATCACACCGTCCAGATCGAATATGCCTGCCTGGATGCGGGAAGAGAGAATGATCACTTTCCCTCGTTCTTCCTGCCAGTGGTCCATGGGATCTCTTTTCACTATTTTTGACTCTGTTTTTCTCTTGATTCTCACGCTGGAACTTCCTCCAAACCAAAATAAATTTTAATCAATCTGGATGTTATCCTTTCCAGGATGCCAGGATTACGTTTTGCACCATCCGAACAGGATATAACATGCGCCATCGGATTTCCAGTCCATCCTCTGATTTTCCGATTTTTTCACTCGAGCGCCGGTCAAAACATTCTTTCTTGTGGATGGGTCTAGGTCATCTCCCTGCCTGCCTGGAAGCGGTCAACAGTTCTTTCATCCGTTCATATCCGGATTTCAATTCTTCTTTGATTCGGGAGGCTTCCCAGGAAGTTATGATTTTTGATTCTTCATAGGCTGCCACTGCTGAATCGACCACGGTTTCATAAGTTTCTCTTGTGATATCCTTGATTTCTCCCATATTCTCAAGGATGGTGTCTTTCATCTCGAAGTAATATCTTCTCATGGATTCCCGCGCTTTCCTACCCGATTTCGGGGCATACAGGATTCCGGCAACGGCTCCGACTATTGCTCCCAATAAAAAATATCGTGAACTCATCGAAGGCCTCCTTCCGTATATCGAATGTGCAAATACCATGCCAAATTGGAGAACTGAAATCGTGCAGATACGCCCGAGCATTGAAACAGCCGAACTCAAGAAGACGTGGAGGCGTTAGCTCACTTTCGATAAGCATTCAAGGATGTGCGGATGGATTATGGGGCTTTCGGAAGTTGACATTCAGTGAAGGCTATAATATAGTTTTGGACAACAAACAGCACATTTTGAACTCAGGATTGATAGTAAAGGAGAGGGAAAATGGGGGCCGCCGGAAAGAAGAAAAAAATCAAAAAAACGAGTGATGCCTCAGAACAGAAAAAATCCCTCCAGAAAAAGAGCCCAAAGCCGAAAAGGGGGAAAATAGCTTTTAAAAAAAAAGAAGATTTTCCAGTCGCGGGCAGAGTGGAATCGGCAGACGGGATGAAGGCCCACCAGGAATTTATATCCCAGGTGCCCCCTGACTCTGGGATGGCTCTTGCTCATCAGGCCTTGAGGAAGAGCGAAGAGAAATTCCGCACCCTTGCAGAACATGCTCCCGATATCATAGCCCGGTTCGACAGAGACTGCCGTCATCTGTATATCAATTCCCGGATAGAGGAGGCTTTAGGCATTTCCAGAGAAAACATATTAGGAAAAACACAGCGCGAACTTGGATATCCTGAAAATTTGGTGCGTTTCTGGAATAAAAAAATCAGCGAGGTTTTTTCCAAAAAAAAGGAAATAAACATCCAATATGAGGTTTCCACCCCAACCGGAGAAAAATATTTCGAATCCTCCCTGGTCCCGGAATTGAATGATCGAGGTGAGGTGGAAACTGTCCTGGGCCTTTCCCGGGATATCACCCATTTCAAGGAGACCGAGCAGAAGATCAACCAACTGAACACCAGATTGGAGGAACAGACCCGAGAATTGAAGAAGGCTAACGATGAACTGAAATCCTTTACTTATTCGGTTTCCCACGATTTGAGGGCGCCCCTGCGGAGTATCACAGGTTTCATCGAGGCCCTCAAGGAGGATTATTCTCGAAGCTGGCCAAGTGAAGCCAAGGATTACCTCCGGAGAATAGACCGAGCCTCATTCAGGATGGCCCAGCTCATCGATTCCCTGCTGGTGCTTTCTCGAGTAACCCAGGAGGAAATCAAGGTCGATTGGATCGATCTGAGCCGTATGGCCAGAGAATTTTGTTCGGAGCTCCGGAATTCCCAGCCGGAAAGAAAAGTCGAATTCGTGATCCAGGATGGACTCCGCATTCTGGGAGATCCTCGATTGATGGATATCGCTGTGCAGAATCTTTTCAGTAATGCCTGGAAATTCACCCTGGACTGCTCCCCGGCCAAGATCGAATTCGGAGTTCAGAAGGAAAAGGATAAGAAGGTCTTTTTTATCAAAGACAATGGGGCGGGATTCGACATGACCTATGCCGATAAGCTTTTTGTGCCTTTCCAGAGGCTTCACAGTATGAGCGAATTTCCAGGTGCCGGGATAGGGCTAGCTACGGTGCAGAGGATCATCCGGAAGCATAACGGCACAATCTGGGCAGAGGCCGAAGAAGGAAAGGGGGCTACCTTTTATTTCCACACAAAGGTAAGGGAAAATGAAAATGACGGATGAGAATATCATTTTATTGGCTGAAGACAATTCCGATGACATCGGGCTGATCAGAAGGCAGTTCGAGAAGAGCAGGATCGAGAACCAACTTATGGTGATTCAGGGCGGGAAGGAGGTATTGGAGTATTTGTTCCGCCGAGGAGCTTATAAAGACCGCAAATACAGCCTGCCCTCCCTTATCCTGCTGAGCCTGAATCTGCCCAAATTGGGCGGCGTGGAGGTTTTGGAAAAGATCCGCCAGGACCGGCTGACGTCTTCCATCCCGGTTCTCGTGCTCATTTCCCATGAGAGCGAGAAAACACTGGTGGAAGAACAGGGCCTGAACGTGGAGGGATATATCCAGAAGCCTCTCGGTATGGCAAAATTGAAGGAAGCCGTGGAAAAGTTGGATTTTTCCTGGACTTTCGGACCTGAAAAAATGGAATGATGATGATTTTACTCAAAAAACACCTGAAGATCCTTGCAGTAGAAGACTCGGAGGACGATGCTGATCTGATCGCGAGAAAGCTGCAAAAGGAGGGCTACGGGTTCGATTTTAAGAGGGTCGATAACGAAAAGGATTTGAAAAAGAGCCTTGGGGAAAAAGACTGGGATCTGATCATTTCCGATTATATCCTGCCCCGTTTTTCCGGAAAGGAGGCTCTGAAGCTGGCAAGAGATGCCAAAGGGGATATCCCTTTTATCATGGTTTCCGGGAAAATAGGGGAAGAAAAAGCCGTGGAGATGCTCAAAGAGGGGGCCAGCGACTTCGTGATGAAGGATAACCTGTCCCGCCTTCCGTTTGCGGTCGACCGGGCTCTGGCTGATGCTCGATTCCACAGAGAAAAACAAAGGACAGAGGACGAACTCAGAAAAGTGGTCAGCCGGTACCATATGCTGGCTGAGAACATCTCGGATATCATATGGACCTTGGATACAAACAAAAGATTCACCTTTGTCAGCCCTTCGGTCTTTAAAGTCACCGGTTATGGTGTTGAAGAAATTTTGGCCAAGGGGTTGGATGAACTTTTAAAACCAGAATATCATAAAACTGCCTTGAAGGCCATCGATCAGGCTTTGGCTTCTTTCGAGATTGAAAAAAGCGAGCTGCCAGCAATGGATACGTTCGATGCAGAGCTGATTTGTAAGGACGGTTCCATTATCTGGACTGAATCCAAGGTGTCGCTTCTAATAGGACCGGGAAAAAAACTGTTGGGATTTTTGGGAGTCACCCGCGATGCCTCTGAACGAAAGCAGAACGAGCAATTGCTGAGGGAATCCGAAGGCCGGTTACGGCTGATTTTGGACCATACTCCGGATGCGGTTTGGACTGCGGATTGCAAGGGAAGGATTACTTTCATCAACAGGGGTTTTGTTCGACAAGGGGTGGAAGACTTTGTCGGGACCAATTTTTTGGACTGGATCGTGGAGCCATATAGATCCAGAGCGAAAAGACTATTTGACCGAGCATGGGCTGTCGGAGAGACTGCAAGTCTGGAAGTGATGGATAAAAATTCGCATTGGTGGTATGCCCGCTTGAACCCCATGAAGAGCGGGGACAAGGTGGATCAGATCCTGTTCATTTCCAGCGATATCACGGACAGCAAAAAAAAAGAACAAGAGCGGCTGAGCCTGGCAAGAGCGATCGAACAGATGGAGGAAGGGATCATCATCACCGATGCCGATAGGGGAGTGCGTTTCATCAATGAGGCTTTCGAGGAATCCAGCGGGTTCAAGGCAGCGGAAATCATCGGAAAACCTATCGATATAATTTGGAAGGAAGAAAGGGATAAGAGATTATCGGAGAACCAAAAAGAAGTTTTTTACCGGGCTGAATCATGGAAGGGAAGGCTGACCAGATGTAGAAAGAACGGGCCGCGGTATGAAGCGGAGATTCTTGTTTCTCCTCTCCGGGACAGGCAGGGACAAGTCACCCATTACATTATCATCGAGCGGGATATCACCGAAGAAATAGAATTAGAACAGCAGGTCCAAAGGATGCAGAAAATGGAAGCATTGGGGACTTTGGCTGGGGGGATTGCCCATGATTTCAACAATATTCTCATGCCCATAATCATCAATACAGAGCTTCTTCTCTACGAAACTGCCAAGGAAAATCCCACCCATCTTCTTCTTAAACAAACCTTAGAGGCTGCCAATAGGGGCAAAGATCTGGTGAAACAAATCCTTACCTACAGCCGCAAAAGCGATGTGGAAAAAAGACCTATGGATATGGTCCAGACAATCAAAGAAATCCTCAGATTCCTTCGAGCTTCTCTGCCCTCCAATATCGAGATTCACCAATCCTCTAGTGTCGATATGTATACAGTGGATGCCGATGCCGTTCAAATTCAGCAGGTATTGATGAACGTCTTTAAAAATGCGTCTGATTCTATCGGATCTCATGACGGCAGAATTGAGGTCCATTTGAAGGAATTGGAGGTTGCACCTGATAACCTGAAACTTTATCCTGACCTTAAATCCGGATCATATTTGAACATCTCCATACGAGACACTGGATGCGGTATGGACAGGGAAACCGCAGAAAAGATTTTTAATCCTTTTTTCACCACCAAGAAACCGGGAGAAGGAACAGGAATGGGATTGTCGGTGGCCCAGAGCATCGTAAAAAAACATCAGGGCAGTATCACATTCTCCAGCGAGCCGGAAAAGGGAACCGCTTTTCAAATCTTTCTGCCCAAATCAAAGGCCATCCGCCAGTCCCAAGGAGATATTGATGATTCCATCCCAGGTGGAAAAGAGCGCATCCTTTTGGTTGAAGACGAGAAGGCGGTGATTCTGAGCTTGAAGAGGATGCTGGAAAGCCTGGGGTACCAAGTGACAGAAATGACCAGCCCCATGGAAGCAGTAAAGAGGGTCTGTGAGCAGAACAAATCCTTCGATCTGGTTATTACAGATCAGACTATGCCCGAGATGAGCGGAATGGATCTGGCTCAGGAGCTCAAGCAAAGCGGCTCTGACATCCCTATCATCCTGATGACCGGTTTCAATGAATCGGTAAATCATGAAAACACTAGAGATGCAAGCATAAGGGATTTGATGATGAAACCTATCAACTCCAGAGACATGGCACAGGCCATCCGACGAGTTCTCGATAGAGTGGTTTAAAAAAAATCCATGGCAGCAGATATCCTGGTTATCGATGATGACAGGCTGGTCTGCGAATCCATTTCTCATGTGGTGAAACAGATGGGACACCGACCGGTTCATGCCTGCAATTTAAGGGAAGGGCTCGATCTGGTACAGCGTGAAGCATTCGACATTGTTTTCCTGGACGTGCAGCTTCCAGATGGTTCAGGTCTCGATATCCTGCCTTCCATTCTAGAAACACCATCTTCCCCGGAGGCCATCATCATCACCGGATTCGGAGATCCGGATGGGGCAGAGCTGGCCATTTCCAAAGGTGCCTGGAGCTATGTGGAAAAGCCTCTTTCGGTCCAGGCTATTAAGCTGCCTCTTACCAGAGCTCTTCAATACAGAGAGGAGAAAAAATCACGAAAACCTGTCGCCTTGAACCTGGAAGGCATCGTGGGCAAAAGCTCCAGGTTGAGACATTGTATCGACCTTCTTGCTCAAGCTGCAGACAGCGATGCCAATGTGCTGCTGACCGGAGAGACCGGCACCGGAAAGGAGCTATTTGCCTGGGCCATCCATAACAACAGTGCCAGAAGTCACCGGAGCTTTGTGGTGGTGGATTGTGCCGCCCTTCCAGTGACTCTGGTGGAGAGTGTCTTGTTCGGTCACCGGAAGGGAGCTTTCACCGGAGCCGATAAGGCTCAGGATGGATTGATCAGCCAGGCAGACGGAGGGACACTTTTTCTGGATGAGGTGTGTGAGCTTCCTCTTGCCGTGCAGAAATCTTTTCTCCGTGTTCTTCAGGAACGCCGGTTCCGTCCAGTCGGAGCGAACAAGGAGATCCGGAGCGATTTCAGGCTCCTGGCAGCCACGAATAAGGATGTGGAAGACATGGGCCGCCGGGGAAGGTTTCGACAAGATCTTCTCTTCCGTCTCAGGGGATTGACTATCGAGCTTCCTCCCTTAAGGGAGATCAAGAGAGACATCCGAGAACTGGTTTTTTACTATATGGACAGGATGAGCGAGCAGTATGGAACCGGAACCAAGGGGTTCTCCCCGGAATTCTGGGATACTCTGTTCAAGTATGACTGGCCGGGAAATGTGCGAGAACTGATCCAGGCGCTCGAACAATCCCTCACCTTAGCCAAACCTGAACCCACCCTTTTTCCCAAACATCTCCCCAAACACATCCGCATTCAGGTGGCGAGGTCAGAGGTCAAAAAAAAGGTGCCTTCTCCTGCCACTTTAGAAGACAGGGGGGAGGCCTCTCCCTCTCCCGAACTCGAAAGCCTGCAGGAAGCCCGGGATTCCGCCATGGCTGAAGCTGAGAGCAAATACCTCAGGAAGCTCATGGAAAGGACCGAGGGTAATATCAAAGAAGCCGTCCGGATTTCAGGACTTTCCCGTTCCCGGCTTTACACCTTGCTGAAAAAATACGGGATTCCGTCCAAACCTTCGCGCTAGAGATTCTGCACTTGTCTCGATCCATGGAACAGTGTCCCAGCCAATAGAACTTTTTCTCGCCGATTAAAACAATCTCAAGGCAAATTCATCTTACGATCGATCTATCTTTCTCTCCTTATCCCTGGTAACGGGTTGGAGAAGAAATTTCTTCAATCTGGCACGATTTTTGTAATAGAAAAACTGTCTGAAGCAACCAGTCAGAGAGGAGCTCGATCCGATGAGAGTTATTTTCTTTGCACCAGAAATTGAGGGGGATGGCAGCCGTCTCCAGACAGCCGTCGAAAACGTTGTCTCCAGAAATGATTTGGAAATTCATCGAACCTTGAAGCAGCTGGAATCGAGTCTCCATGTTCCCCTGGGAGAGAGAGCGGTAGGGGTTCTTATGGCATCGAACATGGAAGAACTCAAGAATTTCATTTCTCTGAAAAATTTAATGAAAAGTCTCCCCCTCATTCTGATCTTGCCAGATTATGAGCCAGAGACTTTGAAATTGGCTCATCTGCTGCTGCCCAGATACTTGGAACACAAACGAAGTGATTTCGATACTCTGGCCCAAGTACTGACCTTTCTTGCAGGCTGACTTTTTTGAACTGGCTTGCCTGGCGGGCGGAAAGGGACGGCATGCAGCGCATGCCTTGAAATCATATAAGGAGGGATGAATTGGAATCCCGTTCCTTTTTTAACGGAACCGACGAAAGAACTTTTGTTCAATCCGGGATAAAAAGAAAGGACCTTCAGGACTGCAGGATGTTGGCCATGGTGATGGCAGGAGGAAGAGGAAAGAGGTTGTTTCCTCTGACCGAGCACAGGGCCAAATCGGCCGTGCCTTTTGGCGGCATGTGCAGACTTATCGATTTTGCCATGAGCAACCTGGTGAATTCAGGGATAAGGGAAATCTATATTCTCACCCAATACAAGGCGCAGTCCCTGCTGCGTCATCTCCAGCTCGGATGGACCATCTCCCATCCCATGAACGGATACATGGTGATGCCTGTTCCTTCTCAGATGCAGAGCCGGAACACCTGGTATCTGGGAACCGCCGATTCCGTATACCAGAACCTGGATCTCATCCGCAGGGCGAGGCCGGACGTGGTGCTGGTGTTCGGATCCGACCATGTGTACAGCATGGATATATACCAGATGGTCAAGTATCATCTGGATACCGGTGCCGAAGTGACCGTGGCTACTATTCCTATGCCCGTCAATCGATGCTCCGAATTCGGCACGGTTTGTGTAGACGACAACTTGAGAATAAGAAAATTCGAAGAAAAGGTTTCCAATCCTACCCCTATTCCCGGTCGGCCGGATCAAGCTTTGGTATCCATGGGAAATTATGTTTTTCAAACACAGGCTCTTATGGAAGAACTGACCGAGGATGCCATGGATGAGCACAGCAGTCATGATTTTGGCCGGGATATCCTGCCTAAGATCTGCGGGCGAAGGAAGCTGTATGCCTATGATTTCCGCCAAAACAAGATAGCAGGATCGGAGAAGCCCACCGATTACTGGAGGGATGTGGGTACCATCGAGAGTTATTACCTTTCCAACATGGATCTGAACAATCCGCTGTTGCATTTGGATCTCTACAACAGTCATTGGCCTTTGAGGTCGGTCCGTTATCATGATCTGCCTCCCCGGGTGGTAGAGGACCTCTCCGGCCGGAGCGGATTTGTGGAAAATTCCATTCTGGGGAGTTCCGTGATCATCTCCGGAGGAAGTGTCAGGAACTCTGTGATCGGTCCCAATGTCCGCATCTTGAGCAAGGCTCATGTGGAAGAATCGGTGATTCTGGGTGATGTAACGGTCCAGGAGGGGGCCAGAATCCGCAAGGTCATTATCGATCATGGAAACACCATCGAAGCAGGAGGAAAGATCGGTTACAATCTGGGAAAGGATGCGGAGCGCTATTATACAGACCGTTCAGGAATAGAGGTGGTCCCCCACAGGAATGCCATGAGATAAGAAAGGAGGTACCATGGACAAGCAGTGTCCTTTTTGTTGGGATCAAAATATCAGGAAATTGGCTCAAGTCGTTCTGAACGGGGCGGGCCAGACCAGGTCCCTTATGGAGTGTTTGGACTGCGAGAAATGGTATTGGGAGGATTCCGGGGAGGAAATCTTTGAGCTGGCCGAACTCTGTCAAACTCTGGTTATGGAGCCGGAAAAATGCGATGAAGTGATTATCAGTCCCATTCGGTCGGACTACTTCTCCAGTCCCAAGACAAAACTTAAAGAATTCAACCACATCTGCAGCGAATGTGCAAACAAGAGATTTGTCCTGTAAGAAAGATTATGTCTCTTAAAATATATAACTACCAATGCAGCGAATGCGGCAGGGAGCTGTTTTCCTATATCCAGGTCTAGGAATGAATGGATTGAAGCGGACATCTGGCATGGATTTTGCAAATTTAGGAAGAGAAATCTGAATCGCGTAAGGAGGTTTTTAATGAGACGTACAGATGAACAAATCAAAAAAGAGATTGTGGACCAGCTCTACTGGGACGGACGCATCGATGCGTCCGATGTGAAAGTAGAGGTCACAGAAGGCGTGGTTTCTCTTACTGGTACAGTCACCGATTACACGGCCTTTCGTGCCGCAGATGATGACGCTTGGGACATCCCCGGCATCTTGCGTCTCGACAATCGTTTGATCGTCCAATACCCCGCTGAAGTCAGAATACCCGAGGACGAAAAAATAGTCAGCCACATCGAGAACATGTTTTGGTGGAATCCCAGCCTGGATGAATCGAAGATCACCATAACATCGGAGAATGGACGGGTTAAGTTGGAGGGCTCGGTGGATGCTTACTGGAAAAAGCTCAAGGCAGAAGAGATCGCATACAGCGCTTTTGGAGTGGTGGATGTAACCGACGAGCTGGTGGTTGTTCCTGCAGAGGATATTGTGGATGAGGTGATCGGAGAAGAACTCGCCGCTGCATTGGAACGGAATATTTATGTAGATGTGGATGCCATCAACGTCAAGGTAGAAAATGGCAAAGTCACTCTGTCTGGCACGGTGGAGAACACACTGGCATTTCGGTCTGCTGTGGATACGGCGCGACATACTCCCGGTGTGAAGGGAGTGATCAATAATCTCAGGTTGATCTGAGCAGCGAAAGTTTTCCATCTATATGAAGCTGTATTCGGTGAAGATGGACGAGAGAGAAAATCCACACTTTTCTTCAGACTGAATCTTTTGACAGTAGACCCATTTTTTTGGCTCGGGAAGTCTGATATAGCCAGCATGATCATTTTCGAGTGTTTCGTAAAAAAAGAAGACGGGCATATCCAGACAAATAAAGGCAAATAAAATCCTGTTTTGCAGTAAAGGGTCTTCTTTCATAAAACCATTCTTTCTGATCCGAAGTTCCCTTTCCGTGAGGCGTGATCATCTCAAAGGGATTTAAATTTATTTTTTCGTCGTCAGAGGAATCGCCGAAGGGAAAGATCCCAACAACATGAAAGCCGGAGACCTAATGTCCACATCGCTGATTCTCTGTGAGGAAGGCACGGATATAGGGGAGGCAGCCAAGATGATGGAGGATCACATGATCCGAAGGCTGCTGGTGACCGGAGACAATAAAGAAATCGTTGGCGTCTTGTCGTTGGGTGATTTGGCCGAACATGCGAGAAAAAGCCTGGCCGTAGAGGTCATCAAAGAAATATCGATTCCTTCAGAGCCTGAAAGATAAATCGTTTACTCCCTCTTCAATTGCGACTGTTCTATTCTTTTAAGCTTTTTCAGCCGGCGCTGGTGCCGCTTTTCTCCGGCAAACCGGGCGTCTAAAAATGTTTGAATGATGTTGCGGGCCAGTTCTACGCCGATCACGCGGGATCCGAGACAAAGGATATTGATGTTATCGTGCTCCACCCCCTGCCGGGCAGAGTAGCAGTCATGGCAGACGCCTGCGCAGATCCCAGGAAATTTATTGGCTGCCACGCTGACGCCTACTCCGCTGCCGCAGATCAGGATCCCGCGCTGAACGCGTCCTTTGAGGACAGCATTTGCCATTTTTCTGGCTATGTCGGGATAATCTGCAGGTTTATCGGAGGAAACTCCTAAGTCCAACACCAGGTATCCTTTCTCTCGCAGTTCGGGGAGAAGTTCCGCCTTGTAGGCGAATCCGGCATGGTCACTGGCCAGAGCTATTTCCGATCGGTGAGACTTTTTAGGAAGCATCAGACAAGCTTTCTCAATTCATGGTCCTGTTTCAGTTCGATGGCTCCCGGATAATTCATGACTGATAAGGACCGATGGAACGGCGCATTAGGGTTCGAAGCAGAGGTCTTTAGTAGATTTCACCACCTCCCCGGCATAGAGGGAGGATACCTGTCTCAGGGTGAGAGCTTGGTCGAATTCGGTCTGGGCTGAAATCCCGTCAGCGGGCATGACCACATGATACCATCTAAGCCCTGCTGAAGCTGCGGTATGGAGCACGCAAATATTGGATACTGTGCCGACGACGACCAACTTATCCCGTTTCCAGACATAAGTGAGGAAATGCTCCAGCCAGGTGCCATAAAATCCATCGTAACGATTCTTCTGACAGACAAGGTCTTGGGATCGAGGCTTTAGCTCTTCGATGATTTCCCATCCCCAGGTGTCGATTCGGCAGTGTTCCGGCCATATTTCCCATTCCGGATCATCTTCGAACATGGTATCCTGGGTGTAGGCGATCTTGACATCCGCATTTCGGGCGGATTCGAGAAGGTTTTGGATTCGAGGCACGGTTTCTTCAGCCGCGGGAACAACCAGGTTACCTCCCGGTTTGATGAAATCATTCTGCATATCCACGATGATCAAGGCGGTTCTTGAGGCGGGAAGGACGATTTCCTCTTTATAGGGAATTTCGGGAACCTCCACCTTTTTACCAGGAACAAACGAAAAGGTCATGCTGAACGCTCCTTTCTCCTATACTCTGGATAGTCTGTGTTCTATTCCTCTGTGCCTGATTATGTCACGAGCCACTGGCTTTCTTGACAAAAAGTCCGCACCAGCATTCTCCGTCTGCTTTGTCTTTATAGGTCTCATGGATGCGGAAGTTGCAGGGACATACCAGTTTCAAATCTTCTTCAAAATCTTTAGTCATCAGCCTGCAGGGGCAGTACTTCATTCCGTGGTTCCTTTCGTTCTCCATAACACCTTTGATCAGACTTTCGACTTTTTCAGAGTCAAGATTGACTTGGAATTCATTTTTTTCAGAGAATCTCTCGATCTCTCGAAGAAACTTGTCCTTATCCATATGGGTTTCGGTCAAGCGCATGATTTTTTGTGCCTCATCCGATGAAACCTCGATGAAGGCGTTTACTGCGTTACAGGTTGGACAGATCTCCGGCGGCCATACGCCGTAGTGGATGTCATTGCAGACAGAACAGCGCCAGAATTTTTTCATTCCACTTGGATATCTTTGGCGTTCTGCCAGACACCATGGATGTTGCAGTAGCCGGCGGCATAGATGGTGCCGGGATTTTCGGTTTTGAAGCTCAGTACAGCCCTATGATGGGTATAGACAGTGCTGGTATCCGGGCCTTCGGTGGACTCTCCGTGGGCGGTGAACTCTGCGGTCCCTATATGGTAAGGGAATTTCCCTTCTTCAGGAAGGAAATAGACGGCGATCCATCGAATGTGGTGTTCGGTTTTGTTGGGATGGGCCACCTCTTTTCCTATCGTGACCTTGACGTCGAAAAACTCTCCCTTTTCGGCCTTGTCCGGGACCTCGATAACAGGGACATGTTTTTCCTGCTTCCAGTCCGCTGATTGAAACAGCTCTTTAAATTCGGTCATTTTAACCTCCTTCTTTTTTGACTTTTATTGTTTATATTTTTTTAAATTGTTCTTTATCGGCTCCGCATACCGGACAAACCCAGTCGTCGGGCAAATCTTCGAATTTTGTTTCGGGCTGAACCTCGCTGTCCGGATCTCCCTTTTCTTCCTCGTAAAGGTATCCGCACACTTGGCATTCCCATTTTTCCATAATCTCTCTTCCTTTTTAAAAGAACTCTTTCCAGAGTCCGTCCAGATCGTTGTCCTCTATCTGCCTCCTGGACAGAGGCTCTTTTCCATCCAATCCGGCAAGCTCTTCATAGGTCCTGCGGCGGCTTTTGTAGATAATTCCTAGAGGAATTTTATCGCCCCATTCCAGCGCCTTTTGAAAGGCCTCGGTTCTATCGGAAGGATCGTAGGGCTCATCCTCCAGCCTGTATATCCTCTCTTTATACCAATCATAGGTATTGGTTTTGTTAAAGGAAACGCAGGGCTGCAGGATTTCCAGGAGCGAAAAACCCTTATTTTTCACCGCCTTCTTCATCAAGTCTTTCAGGTGTTCCATCTCGCCCACGTATCCTCGAGCAACAAAGCTGCAGTTGCTGGCCACAGCCAGGGCGAGGGGCCGTTCCGGGCAGACAATATTTCCTTCAGGAGTGGTCCCGGTCACCATGTTTTCATCTGAGGTAGGGGAAGCCTGGCCCTTGGTTAAACCATAGATTTGATTGTTGTGCACGAAATAGGAGATATCGATGTTCCTTCGCATGGCATGGATGAAGTGATTTCCTCCTTCGGCATAGCCATCTCCGTCTCCTCCGTCTGCAATCACCACCAGTTCATGGTTTGCGATCTTGGCACCTGTGGCCACCGGCAAGGTGCGGCCATGCAGCCCGTTGAATGTATTGCAGCGCAGGTAATGGGGGAGTTTGGCCGCTTGGCCGATGCCCGAAACCATCAAGATCTCTTCCGGTTTAAGATCCAGCTCTGCCAGAGCCTTTTTCCATGCATTCAGGATTCCGAAATTGCCGCAGCCAGGACACCAGGCAATCGGATCATCGCTGTTGAAATCATCTATCTTAGTCATTTCGCTCACCTCTTTTTTCTTCGATCTGTCGGGCCAATTCTTGTGGGGAATAGGGCCGGCCATCGAATTTGAGGATTCTTTTTTCGACCCTTACATCCATCTCCATTTTCAGCAGTTTAGAAAACTGGCCCGTGGCGTTATTTTCTATCCCGATCAATTCAGCACCTTTTCTTACCTTTTTGGGAAGGACATCCTTTTTCATAGGATATATCTCGCTGAAGTGGATGTATCCGATGTTCATTCCCTTATCTCTGAGGTGATGGACAGCTTCTTCCACCGGTCCGAGGGTGGAACCCCAGCTTACGGTATACAGTTCGGCTTCGGCATCCGGGTAGATCTTGGCAGGAGACATTTCCTCTTTCAAACCTGAGAATTTTCTCAGTCTTTTTTGCACCATTTTTTGCCTCACTTCTGCGCTTTCCGTGATGTGCCCTTCTTCGGTATGCTCGTCGCTGTCGGCATAGAGAACCTGCTCTGGAGTACCGGGAAGTATTCTCGGTGAGATTCCTGAGGCTGTGGTTTCATATCTTTTGTACTGGTAAGGTTGGAAATCAGCTAAATCTTTGTCCGAAATCAGGCTGTGCCTCCCTTTGTAGATATTCTCCATGTGAAAAGGTTCCACCGTCCAGGAAGAATCGTTCAGGTACTGATCGCCCAGTATGAAAACCGGAATCTGGTATTTCTCGGCTAAATAGAATGCCTTGTTGGTCAGATAAAAAGCCTCCTCTGCAGAGGAGGGGGCGAATATAGCCCGGGGAAATTCTCCATGGGCACAGTGGGCCACGAACAAAAGGTCAGCCTGTTCGGTCCGGGTAGGCAGCCCTGTCGCCGGTGCGGGCCTTTGACAGTCCACGATCACCAGAGGAGTTTCGGTCATACCAGCGAGACTGATGCCCTCTACCATCAGAGCCAGACCTCCGCCTGAAGTTCCGGTCATGGAGCGTGCCCCGGAGAAGAAGGCTCCTATGGCCATGTTGACTGCCGAAATTTCATCCTCCGCTTGTTCGACGATCAGTCCGTATTCTTTTTTCTTGGCAGCCAGGTATTCCATGATCGCTGTTGCCGGGGACATAGGATAAGCAGAATAAAAACGGATATTGGAGGCGATGGCTCCCAATGCCATCGCTTCGCTTCCGGTGACCAATATTTTTTTGGAATTCTTTTTTTCTGGGACGTCCTTACAGAGTTGAGTTCCTTTGAAGCGTTCTTCTGCCTGTTCGTATCCCGCGCACGCGCATTCCTTGTTTGCGTCAACGACCTTCTTTCCCTTGGGACCGAAGGTTTCTTCAAGTAGCTCCAGGAGTGAGTCCAGAGATAGGCCGAGAACCGCCAGTGCGGCTCCCGAAGCCACGCTGTTCGCCATCCTGGCATCCCGGCCTTTTTCTTTGGCAATCTGCTCTAGAGGAATGGGGAGGTACTTTTCTCCGCTGGGGGCTTCTTTGCCCACCTGTCCCGGATCATAGATGATCACATCTTTCATCTCATCTTTGTAGAGAACCAAAGTGTTCTTGTCCAGGCAAATCAGAACATGAACCCTGGAAGAGGGGGCTCCGATTGAAGAAGTGCTCAGGCGGATCTGGGAAAAATTGTGTCCCCCCCGGATCCGGGACATGATATCCTGGTGAGTGAAGACCCAGAGTCCGGAGCGCAGAAAGGTTTTTCCCAGCAGTCCGCTGATAACCTTCATTCCCTGTCCGGCTTCACCGCCGATTCTTATGGTGACATCGCAATCAAAATCATTTTTTGTATTCTCAGCCATTTTTTTCTTCCCCTTTTCAAATCGTCTTCCCAGATTGCCGATGCTTTTCTAACAGGCGTGATCTCAACCTCCAACATTTCTCTATATTCTTATCAGTGGAGTTTCTTTTTTTGTTTTTCCCACTCTTCCAGGATTTCGAGCACCTCTTCATCGGGAACATCATACCAGTTTGAATAAACCTGTGCTACTGCCCGGAAGAATTCGGGCTTTTCCAGGATGACGGTTTCATCTGCTCTATCGGCCATCTCACGAGCCACTCGTCTTCCCGCAACGGGAACAGCCACCACGATTTTTTGGGCATTCTTCTTATGGCAGAGCTCTACCGCCGCTCGCATGGTCGACCCCATGGCCAGGCCGTCGTCTACCAGAATAACCGTCCTTCCAGAGATTTCAGGTAAGGGTTTTCCTTTTCTGAGCACGCTGACTCTTCTTTTGATCTCTTCGCTTTGCTCCAGGATGATCTCCTTGATGTCTTTTTCCGGCACCCATGAGGATGCCTCGCGGAGAAGGATGGCGCTGCCGTCCTCAGCCAAGGCGCCGAAACCCGATTCGGGATTATCAGGGAAAGGAAGTTTTCTGGAAATCACAATCGAAAAGTCGGCATCCAAATGCCTGGCTACCTGGTAGCCGACCTCCACTCCTCCACGGGGAATGGCAAGAACCAGAACTCCCTGGCCCTTGTATTTTTTAAGGGGCCTTGCCAGCTTCTTCCCTGCGTCTTCCCGGTCTTCGAACATGGCTGGGCTGCCCTTACCCAACCATTCTCAAGGCTTCCTTGATCATCTGGTTTGCGTAACCCCATTCATTGTCATACCAGCTCATCACCTTGATCAAATCTCCATCCACTACCTGAGTCATGGAGAGGTCCACGACGGATGCATGAGGATTTTCGATGATGTCGGAAGAGACCAACGGATCTTCGGTCACTCCTAAAATTCCTCGATATCTGTCGGTCTGAGATTCTTCTTTGAAAATTCCGTTCACTTCTTCTGTGGTGGTCTTTTTCTCGGTAAGGAAAATGATATCGGCAATGGAACCTACCAGAATAGGAGCCCGCACAGCCACTCCGTCGAATTTCCCTTTGTACTGGGGCAGTGCCTTTGTGGTGGCCACGGCTGCGCCGGTGGAGGTGGGCACGAAATTTGCCGCTCCTGCCCGTCCTCTCCTGAATTTTTTGCTCGGACTGTCCACGATTCCTTGAGTCGAAGTGTAGGCATGAATGGTGGTCATGATGGCTTTTTGAATTCCGATTCTTCTCCCCATGACTTCGACCACCGGCGTGATGCAGTTGGTGGTGCAGCTGGCACAGGAAATGATAGATGGTTTTTCCTCTCCTGGTATATTGACTCCATGTACGATAGTGGGGACGTCCTCGCTTTTCGCAGGAGCGGAAAGAATAACGTGCTTTGCTCCTGCCTGTATGTGCTTGTTCAGTTCCTCCCGCTTGGAGAAGACCCCTGTACACTCGAAAACGACATCCACGTCCAGGTCTTTCCAGGGCAGGGCGGAGGGCTCTTTTTCATGGAAAACCCGATAATTTTTTCCGTCGATAACCAGGTTCCCTTCTTTTACCTCCACCTGTCTTTTGTAGCGCCCGTATGCTGTATCGAATTTCAGTAGATAAGCGAGGTTGTCCGTGGGGACAAGGTCATTGACAGCCACCAGATCCAGCTCGGGTGTCTCCAGGATGATTTTCAAAGCAGCCCTTCCGATTCTCCCCAGTCCGTTTATGGCGACATTTGACATAAGCTTCCTCCTTTATTCGATTTAAGTGAGTATGAGCGTCTATCCGGTATTCTAAATCGGTCCATCCTATTCATCGGACTTCATTTCTGAGGATTGGCAATTCCGATGACTCCGCAGGCCACTCGGGCGCCGGCATTCCCCGTGGGCTGGGATACGAAGTCGTCTTCACCGGCATGGATGACGACCGCCAGTCCGATGATGGAGTGGGAACCCGAAAACGAAATATGGTTATCGATCCGCTCGTAATGCGCTCTGCCTTCTGAGTCGGCTTCCAGATTGCCCAGGTCTCCTGCATGCCGTTCCATATCGGTGGGAGCGCCGTGGGGCATGTCCTCGGGATTGAAATGACCTCCCGCAGAGGTGCCATCCGGAGCGCTGCAGTCCCCGTATTCATGGATGTGGAATCCATGTTTTCCTGGAGAAAGCCCCTCTACATCGGCGACGATTTGGATGTCATCTGCCACTTGGGTAAAGGTTACTATCCCGCTGACATCGTTACCTTCGGTGGGATGCAGAACGGCTACTGCTTCGGTTATAGCTCTCTCCGGTTCCATAGGGACAATCTCCTCCAGAGGTTCTTTTTTCTGGCAATGGATTCCTCCCAGAGCAATCAAAAAGACCGCCGCTGCCAGGACATAAATAAACTGTTTCATTATTCCCTCCTTTCAAGTGTTCTTGGCAAAGACTCCTTTTGTTCAGGTCTTTCGATTACATGCAGCAAGAAGTATGCCAAGGTCTTTCCATTGTTTTCATTCCTTTTCATCCCTAATTCTGAGGTTTTCGTATCTCTAGCTTTCATCTCATCGGGACGAGCTGAACGATTCTAACCGAAATTCTGCCGGTCTATAAATCTTCCTGTCAATTCTCCAGATCAGCAAATTACCGTGACACAGGAATCGTCCTGTGGAAGAGAACAAAATTGGAGATTTATTGTGATATGTGTTCTTTGGATTTCTTCAGGTTTGCATTTGGCATAACATTTGCAGGTTGAAAAAGGATATATTCATTGGTTAAGGAGCTGCGAATGGAAGAAAACGTAAAAAGAGAGAGAGGATCTTTCGGCCTGCTCCGCCAGACTTTTTTGGTTGCAGGCATACTCATCCTGGCCAGTATCCTTCTCGGAGCCTTCGTTTCCAGATGGTGGTTGTTGATAGCTGGAGGAGTAGGAACAGGTCTTCTGACCGCATCGATATTCGGCAGATGTACGTTGACTTTTCTGCTGTCCAGACTTCCCTTCAACCGTCCCCATTCCGGCGATATCAAAAAGGGCTCCGACCTGTTGAGCTCTTGAAAAGGGAGATTAAAAGAAAAAAATTGGTGAGAAGAGAGGAAAAAATGATTGATATCAGTCAGGCCTCACTCAAAGATCTTCTGGGAATAGCGGTACGATCCGAGATAGATTCTAACCAGGTCTATACGGATCTTTCACGGCGATTTTCCAATCCGCTGCTCAAAGATAAATTTCAGTGGCTGGCTACAGAAGAAAGCAAGCACAAGGAAGTCATTGAAAGCTTATTCGACAGGCTCTTCCATGGAGATGAGCTTACGGTTCCAGACGAGCCAGTTAAGGAGCTTTTCAAACATATCGAAATGACACCCTCCTCCACTTTGGTCGACATTTTGAACCAGGCGATGGAGTCAGAGAAACAATCCGAGGATTTTTATTCCCGTCTTGCCGGTGAGGTGCAAGAAGATCTGCCCAAAAAAATCTTGATTTATTTGAGTAAAGTGGAACACAGCCACCTCAAGATGCTGGAGGGTGAACTCTCCATCGCACTGGAATACGAAGACTATGCGGAAAAACCGATAGATAAAGTTGTAACCTGATAAACGTATCAGGAATATATCGAACGAGGAGGAAATAGATTGAGAAGAAACCAATTGACTCCCATACTGGCTACGTGACCTCGATCGAGGCTCTGCTCTGGGAGAGTCCGTGTATGGGACAGTAGGTGGCGGCATAGATTGTTCCGTTTTTTTCTGTTCTAAATTGGAAAGACTCCTGGTGCAGGGTAGGATTTTCTAAAGGGTCTGTCTGTTCTCTAATCTCTTTCTGAGTGGCGAAGAACGGCTGGACCACTCGATAGGGTATCATGCTTTCCTGGGGGAGAAAATAGACTGTAATCCAGTACCGCCGGAGATCGATTTTTCCGGATTCATCCATATCTTTTTTAACGGTAACCTTGAAGTCAAAATGTTCTCCTCTTTTTTATCCTGCTCGGCGCCTGGATTAAAGGAACGTGTCTTCTCTTTTGATTTTTTTCTGGTTGAGATAAATTCTGGAAATCCGTCATCACTCTTCTCCTCTTCAATAGGGATGTATTTTGCGCCACTGTTAATCAGCAAAAAATATGTCATTTATCTCCCTGGGCTTAAAGCCGAGAATCGATGGGCCAAGGTATTCAAAAAGCGGTCGTTCGTCCTGCTGGATAGTATTCGTTCCCAACCAGCAGGACAAATTCAACTCAAAATCAAATGCTTTTGCCAAATTCGATTCCTGCCCGTCACTATCTCTATTTCCTGCGGACTTGGAACTGAAAGGTTTAAGGTTTTAATGGCCTTAAAAGGATTTGGCATAATTTTTGTATTTGTATTGGAATTGAAGCAGAGATATCATATTGAAAAAAGCATGAAAATCGGCTCTCGATGTCAGGATAACGGAGAATGCCTGTTTGTCGTATGGGGCCCTTTCCTGAAAAAGGTGGAGGTAAAAATCCTCTCCCCGGAGGAGAGGCTCATCCCGATGAAAAAGGACAGCAGGGGATACTGGAAGGCGTGTACCCGGGGCACCGGTGCCGGGACGCGTTATTTCTACAGGCTGGAGGAAAAAAAAGACAGACCCGATCCTGCATCGGACTTCCAGCCCGAAGGGGTGCATCGGTGCTCCCAGATTATCGACCACAATGCGTTCGATTGGGGAGACAGAAACTGGAAGGGTGTGCCCCTGGAAGATATGATCATGTATGAACTGCATGTTGGAACCTATACTCCCCAGGAATCCTTCGATGCGGTTATTGCCCGGTTGGAGCATCTGGCCGATCTGGGAATCAATGCCTTGAGTATCATGCCTGTATCCCAATTTCCGGGGGGCAGAAACTGGGGATACGATGGAGTCCATCCTTTTTCCGTCCAAAACACATATGGAGGGCCGGAGGGGTTCAAGCGGCTGGTGGATGCCTGTCATAAACACGGGATGGCGGTGATCTTGGATGTGGTTTACAACCATCTCGGGCCAGAAGGCAATTATTTCGGAGAATTCGGCCCCTATTTTACGGAAAAATACAAGACTCCCTGGGGGAAAGCATTGAATCTAGATGATGCATACAGCGATGGAGTCAGGAACTTTTTCATACAAAATGCCCTTCACTGGTTCGAATCCTACCACCTGGATGCCCTCCGGCTGGATGCGGTCCATTCCATCTTCGACATGAGCGCTCGACCTTTTCTTCAGGAATTGAAAGAGGCGGTAGCGGCTCTATCGAAAAAAAAAGGAAAGAAATACCATTTGATAGCCGAGAGCGATCTGAATGATGTGAAAATAATCACGCCAAAAAGTCAGGGTGGTTATGGTCTCGATGCCCAGTGGTGCGATGATTTCCATCATGCACTTCATTCTCTTTTGACCGGAGAGAGAGCAGGCTATTATACAGATTTCGGGAAGGCGGGACATCTTGCCAAATCGATCCGGGAAGGATTTGTTCTCTCCGGACAATATTCTGCATACCGTAAAAGGTGCCATGGAAGTTCTTCCCGAAAAAGACCTGCCGGCCAGTTCATCGTTTTTTCCCAAAATCATGACCAGGTGGGAAACCGGAGAGGAGGAGAGAGGCTTTCTTCACTCCTTCCATTCGAGGCCTTGAAGCTGGCTGCAGGAGCTGTTTTGCTGTCGCCTTATATTCCCCTTCTTTTTATGGGAGAGGAATATGCCGAACAGTCGCCCTTTCTCTATTTCACCAGCTTTTCGGATCCGGAGTTGGTCGAGGCAGTCAGAAAAGGAAGGAGGGAAGAATTCAGGGCCTTCCAATGGCAGTCTGAACCCCCCGATCCCCAGAGCCCTGGATTTTTCTCGCGATCCAGGTTGAGATGGGACATCCGACACGAAGGTACCCATGCTGTTATGTGGGCATTCTATCGCCGATTGATTCAGCTCCGGAAGACTATGCCTGCCTTATCCAAGCTCGAAAGGAAAAAATTGGATGTAACCGTCTGGGAAGATGAGAAAACTCTGCTCCTGCACAGATGGTACCGGGAAAGCCATGTGTGCGTCCTCATGAATTTCAACCGGGAGGATGTCCGGATCAAAATCTCTTTCCCGGAAGGAAAATGGCAGAAGGTTCTGGATTCTTCTGACAAGAAGTGGTTGGGGCCGGGATCCGCCCTGCCAGATTCGCTTCAAGAAGCGGCGGAATCTCTGATCTCCGCTTCTGGCCTGTCTGTTCATGAACGAGAGGTATTCCCTTGATGCGGATTCCTGTTGCCACATACCGGATTCAATTCAATCCTAACTTCGATTTCACTAAGGCTAAAAGCTGTGTTTCCTATCTGGCCGATCTGGGCATTTCCGATATCTATGCATCTCCCATCTTCAAAGCCAGGAAAGGCAGTCTCCATGGATACGATGTGGTGAATCCGGCTGAGATCAATCCTGAGCTGGGGGGGAGGAAGGCATTCGACGAGCTCTCCGCAGCGCTCAATAAATCAGGTGTGGGATGGATTCAAGATATCGTTCCGAATCATATGGCCTATGACTACGACAACAAAATGTTGATGGATATTTTGGAAAGAGGAAAAAATTCGAACTTCTTCCGCTTTTTCGATATTGACTGGGCTCATCCATCCGGCGAACTCAAAGGAAAACTTCTGGCTCCTTTTCTGGGAAAATCTTATGGGGAGTGTCTGGAAAACCAGGAGATTCAACTGAGCCTCGATGACGGCGAAATCAGGGTGAAACACTACGATCTGAAATTTCCCCTGTTCAAAAATTCTTATGCTCGAATTCTCAGACACAGATTGGACCAGTTGAAAATGCATCTGGGAAAAGGCAGACTCATCTGGGAAAAATTTTGTGATCTCTTATCCGTGCTCGAAAGCGAAAAAAAGACCGGGAGAAAATGGAGCAGCGGCGGTGAACGGCCCTTCAAAGAGCTGCTGGCAGAGATATGTAAAGAGAGCCAGGAGGTGGAAAAACATATCCTCGAGAATATTCGAATCTTCAACGGTATCAAGGGAGACCCGGACAGCTTCACCTTCCTGGACGAGCTGCTCTCAGAGCAGCTTTTTCGCTTATCCTTCTGGAAGGTCGCGACAGAGGAGATAAATTACAGAAGGTTCTTCAATGTGAATGAACTCATCTGTCTGAGGACAGAAGATAGAAGCGTCTTCGATCACATCCATTCCTTGATCTTCACTCTTCTCCATGAAGGAAAATTCACAGGTTTGAGAATCGATCATATCGATGGGTTGTATGATCCTTCCGAATATTTGAAGAGGCTGAAGAGAAAGGCCGGAGATATATTTTTAGCGGTGGAGAAGATCCTTCAACCCGGGGAAGAGCTGCTGTCCGTATGGCCCGTCCAGGGGACCACCGGATATGATTGGCTCAATCAGGCGAACTCCCTTTTCTGCGAGAGGAAAAATGCAAAAAAATTTGACCGTTTATACTCCAAATTTGCAGGTTTCACCACTCCATACGATCGGCTGGTGAGCGATAAAAAAAGGCTGATTATCGGTCAACATATGGCCGGGGATATCGATAATCTGGCTCAGGAACTGAAAAACTTTTCCCTCCTTTCCAGAAAAGGGCTGGATTTCACCCTTTACGGCTTAAAGAGGGCTTTAGTCGAGATCATGGCTCAGTTCCCGGTGTATAGAACCTATATCACCGGAACCCGGATCAGAGACAAAGACAGGGATTATATCAGGGAAGCCGCGGCCAAGGCGAAGAACAAAATTCCGGGATTTTTACATGAGGTCGATTTTGTGGAGCGCTTTCTTTTGGATCGACCAGGTTTATTTTCTGCCCAAGAAAGACATTACAAAAGGGATTTTGCACTGCGGTTCCAGCAGTTCACCGGGCCTCTCATGGCCAAGGGATTTGAAGATACAGTTTTATACGTTTATAACAGACTTCTCTCCTTGAACGAAGTGGGAGGAAGTCCTGCCCGGTTCGGAATTCCTCTGGATGCGTTCCACCGATTCATCAAAAAAAGAGCTGAACTTTGGCCTCACTCGATGAACACGACTTCGTCTCATGATACCAAACGGGGAGAGGATGTCCGGGCCAGGTTGAATGTCTTATCCGAAATTCCGGAGGAATGGGATCGAAAGATCAGGCTCTGGAGCCGGTTGAACCGAAGTAAAAAAAGACGGGTGAGGGGAGTCAGAATTCCCGACAGAAACGATGAGTATTTCCTTTATCAAACCCTGACCGGAGCCCTTCCTTTCCATCGAGGGGAGTATTCCTCCTTCATCGAGAGAATGAAAAGATACCTCGTGAAATCTGTCCGGGAAGCCAAAGTCTACACGGCCTGGCTGGAGCCCGATTTGGCCTATGAGGAGGCATATGTCTCCTTTATGGAGGATATTCTGGATCCCTCGACAGATAATCCCTTTCTCAGGGAGTTTCTGCCGTTCCAGAGAAAGATTGCTCATTACGGCATCTTCAATTCTCTCTCTCAGACTCTATTGAAATGTTCAAGCCCGGGCGTTCCGGATATCTATCAGGGAACCGAATTGTGGGATCTGAGCTTGGTCGATCCAGACAACCGGCGTCCGGTGGCCTTCGAGAAGAGAGAAAAAATGCTGGATGAAATCAGATCCAGTGAGAAAAAAAAAGGATACAAACTGGCAAAAAATCTCCTCCGGTCTAGAGAAGATGGAAGGATCAAGCTGTTTTTGATTTATAAGGTTCTGAAAGCCAGGAGGATGAATTCCGAACTCTTTGAGAAGGGAACGTACATATCCCTTCGTGCCGGAGGAAAATGGGGCCGCCATATTATCGCTTTCGCCCGAAATGCAGGCAGTTCATGGATGGTAAGTGTAGCCCCCCGTTTTCTCACTCCGATTATCGATGAAAAAAGTCTTCCTCTGGGTGCATCCGTTTGGAAGGACACGTTTCTTATGCTGCCCGAAAATTGCCCTCTTATTTGGAAAGATGTTTTCTCGGATCAGATGATCAGGAAAGAGAAATCTTTGCCTCTATCTGAAGTTTTTAAAGACTTTCCGGTGGCTTTATTGATGAATGCCGAAAAAAAGTGAACCTTCCAGGATAATCCCTGCAGTCTGATCCATAGTTTTTCCTACTGCACAGGAATATTTCTTGTTTTGTAGGACAGGTATTCCATGATCTGGGATTTTTAAGTTGGGCTTTCCCAAAAGTTTATAGAGGCGTTCTTGGCATGTTCTTTGCTTCATCTTCTGAGGAGGAACTTGAAGACAGATCTTAGCTATGCAAAAATATCGTAAGAATAAAGAAAAGACCGTAGTGGTGGCCAACCGTCTTCCGGTAAGCATTTCTAGAAGAAAGGATGGGTTGAAGATCCAGCAAAGTCCAGGGGGACTGGCGGCGGGACTGCGCTCTCTAAAGGAAGAGGGTGATGTGACTTTCGTCGGATGGCCCGGATATTGGCCCTCCAGTGAGAGCGAGAAAAGAGATATCCAGAAGACATTGATCCATAACTATCAGAGCCACCCCGTATTTATCCATCCCTCTGAAGTCAGCAAATACTATTACGGATTTTCCAATAGAACCCTTTGGCCGCTCTTTCATTATTTACCGAGCTATTGTTCCTATGACCAATCCGAATGGGAATCTTATGAAAGGATCAATCAGCAGTTTCTCCAGACCATCCTCGAATCGGCGGATTCCAGAGATATCTTCTGGATACACGATTATCATCTGATGCTTCTTCCTTCCTTGTTGAGAAGCAGTCTTCCCAAGAGCACCATCGGGTTCTTTCTCCATATTCCTTTTCCTTCTTCCGAGATCTTCCGCCAGCTGCCATGGAGAAGGGAGTTTCTCGAAGGTGTGCTCGGGGCAGATCTGATTGGGTTCCACACCTATGAATATGTCCGGCACTTTTTGAGCAGCGTGCTGCGGCTGCTCGGGTATGAACACGAATTCGGCTCCATAAATATCGATAACAGAGTAGTGAAAGTAGAAAATTTTCCAATGGGTGTCGACGTCGGACACATGGAAAGGCTTTTGGACAAGCCGTCCGTAAAAAAAGAGGTTGAGAGTTTAAGAGAGAATTATGAGGCGGATAAAAGAAAGATCATCCTCTCAGTAGACCGCCTGGACTACACCAAAGGAATACCCAATCGGCTGGAAGGATTGGAATTGTTTCTAGAAAAACATCCGGAATGGCATAACCGGTTCATCTCCATTATGCTGTGCGTGCCTTCCAGAACCAAAGTCAAGCAGTATTCTCTTCTCAAAGAAAACATCGATCGGCTGGTAGGCAGGATCAACGGACGGTTCGGAAAACCGGGCTGGATTCCGGTTCATTACATGTACCGGTCGCTTCCTTTCGAAAAACTGGTGCCTCTTTATGAAGCGGCAGATATCGCCCTGGTAAGCCCCCTCCGTGACGGGATGAATCTGGTAGCCAAAGAGTACGTGGCGGCAAAAACCGACCATAGAGGAGTTCTTGTTCTCAGTGAGACCGCAGGAGCCGCCTTCGAGCTGGGAGAGGCTCTGTTGGTGAACGTCAACAATAAAGTCGATCTGGCCTCGGCTCTGAACCAGGCATTGAGCATGAAGCAGGAGGAACAGGAGTCGAGAATCAAAACAATGAGATCCAGACTCGCCGAGTATGACATCTACCGCTGGGTTCACAGTTTCATCGAAAGTTTGAACGGGACCAAGAAGGTTCAAGCGCAGCGGGAGCACCGGAGGTTAAAGGGTCAATGGAAATCCAGGCTTCTCGCCGATTTCAAAGGAGCGAAGAATCGACTTTTGCTCCTGGACTATGATGGAACCCTGATTCCTTTCGCCGACCAGCCGGATCAAGCGAAGCCGGATATCGGATTGATCAGATATTTGAAGATGCTGACCAGTGATTCCAAAAACACTCTGGTTATCATCAGCGGAAGAGACCGTTCGTTTATGGAAAAATGGTTGGGAAAGATACCTTGTGGTCTGGTCGCTGAACACGGAGCCTGGATCAAAAAAAGTCTCCAGGAGGGTTGGCAAGAGTCGAACAATTTTTCCAGCAGATGGAAGAGACTGTTGAAACCTGTTCTCCAAGATTATTTGGTGCGAGTTCCAGGATCTCTCATTGAAGAAAAAGAGTACGGCATAGCCTGGCATTATCGGAAAGCAGATCCTGAGCTGGGTGAAATCAGAGCAGGTGAGCTGGTCGATTACCTGACCGATTTTTTAGCCAATGAGGATCTTCACGTGATGCATGGGAATAAAGTCGTGGAGGTAAGAAATTCGGAAATTAACAAAGGAAGAGGAATCATGCCGTGGCTGACGGGTAAAAGGTGGGATTTCATACTTGCCGTCGGTGACGACTGGACTGATGAAGATTTGTTCAAGATATTGCCTTCTTCTGCTTTTTCAGTTAAGGTTTCCTATGGTCCCACGGAAGCCAAATATTTTCTGGACTCTCCCCAGGCAGCCAGAAAACTGGTCCTGGAGTTGGCCAAAGCCTGAAAGCAGCAGACATCTGGATCGATATCAACGATGTTGTTTAAAGAAACCGAAAGACTGAATCCCGGACTTTTAGGGGACAGCCATGATCCGAAAGATCCGAGAGTGGGAGAAATCGTGACGTTCCTTCCCCGGGATTACCAATCGGCACATGTCGTCATACTGGGCTGCCCTGAAGACGAAGGAATCAGGAGAAACAGAGGAATACCTGGGGCACGAAGCGCTCCCAGGGAGATCCGTCGCGCATTTTACCAGCTTGCACTGAACGAGACCATTCAATCGCAAATGATTTTTGACTTAGGGGATGTAAAAATCGGAGGGACCCTAGAAGAGACTCATGTGCGGTTGAGGCGGGTGGTGGGACGTATTCTGGAGGACGGGAAAATGGCTGTCGTTTTGGGGGGAGGAAACGACATTTCCTATCCCGATTGTGCCGCTCTGGCAGAGGTGAAAAAAGATGTGATTGTATTCAACATCGACAAGCACTTCGATGTGCGGGACCTATCTCCAAGAAACAGCGGGACTGCTTACCGTCAGCTGCTCGAAGAGAGGCTCATCGCCCCTGAAAGATTTTATGAAATGGGCTCTGAAGAATTTGCCAATTCACCGGCGTACAGGGATTACCTGGAGAGAAAAGGTGTGCACATTTATTCCCTGGACGAGATGCGCTCTTACGGGATCGAAGCATTGTTTCAGAATATATTGAGCAGCAACACCCATGATGCCGTTTTCTGGGGATTCGATCTGGATGCAGTGAGGGATGCCGATGCACCTGGTGTCAGCGCCAGATATCCTACCGGGTTGACTGCCAGGGAGATCATCCGAATCGCTGGAATCGCTGGGGAGAGAACAGACTTTGGCGTTTTAGAATTTACAGAAGTCAACCCAGAGTTGGATATCGATAACCGAACAGGAAAATTGACCGCCATATTGATCCATACCTTTCTCTCATCCAGGAAATTTACGGCATGACAAAGTACCATCATTCTCGGAAAGGAGGCTAACGGATAAAATGTGGGGAGATCATTGGATGTTCGGAGGATTTATGTGGATTTTTTGGATTTTTCTGCTCGCAGGTTTGATCTTGCTGATCTGGTGGATCATCAAACAAAGCCAAAAGAGCGATTTTCAAAGCAGAGAGGATGCATTGGATATCTTGAAGAAGAGATACGCAAAAGGAGAAATCGATAAAGAAGAATTCGAACAGAAAAAAAGAGATATTCTATCTCAAGATTAGAGAGGAGGCATTATGATTCCACAAATCGGACTTATGATTGGTCTCTATATCGTGACCCGAATGTTTCAGCTCCTGCTTCCTCAGGGAGAGCGGAGACAAAATGTTTTTGTTACGATTCTGGCAGGAATAACCATCGTGGTGACAGTGTTTGTCATCGCAGACCTTTTCATCAGAGGAACGGCGAATATTTCCATTAGCGGTTACTGAAGGAACACCCAAAAAGGGTCAATCATGGCAAACGTCTTGATCATCGACGATGACAAGCTGGTTTGCGATTCCATCGCCAATGTCATAAAGGAAATGGGGCATAATCCCACCTGTGTTTTCACACTCAATGAAGGATTGGAAAAGGCCCGTTCAGAAGACTTCGAAGTGGTTTTTCTGGATGTGCGCATGCCCGACGGTTCCGGTCTGGATATCCTTCAAGACATCCAGAAAACATCAACTTTTCCGGAGGTCATTATCATCACCGGATACGGCGATCCTGATGGGGCCGAACTGGCTATAAAAAATGGAGCATGGGATTACATCGAAAAACCCCTTTCTGTGAGGGAAATAAAGCTTCCTTTCAGAAGGGCTCTGCAGTACTATAAGGAAAAAAAGAGGACAGCCACCTCGGTCAGCCTGAAGAGAAAGGGGATCGTCGGGGAAAGCGCTCAGATTTCCTCCTCCATGGATATCGTTGCCCAGGCCGCTACAAGCGATGCCAATGTCCTTATAGAGGGGGAGACCGGTACAGGAAAGGAGCTGTTTGCCTGGGCAGTGCACCACAACAGCTCCAGGGCGGATAATAATTTTGTGGTGGTGGATTGTGCGGCACTACCCGAGACCCTGGTGGAGAGCGTTCTTTTCGGCCACAGGAAAGGCGCCTTTACCGGTGCTGACCGCACCCAGGAGGGCTTGATCAAACAAGCGGATAAAGGAACTCTTTTTCTGGATGAAGTGGGGGAACTTCCCCTTCCCATTCAAAAATCCTTCCTCAGAGTACTCCAGGAGCGGAAGTTCCGTCCGGTAGGGGGAAGGCAAGAGGTAAGAAGTGATTTTCGTTTGGTGG
The DNA here is from genome assembly GCA_964346815.1 of uncultured Eubacteriales bacterium. Classification (GTDB taxonomy): domain Bacteria; phylum Acidobacteriota; class Aminicenantia; order Aminicenantales; family Aminicenantaceae; genus CAYFWF01. Next base: position 58,323 of record CAYFWF010000003.1, read on the forward strand.
CGGCTACCAACAGGGATCTGGAAAAGATGGTCGAAGAAGGGAAATTCAGAGAGGACCTTCTCCACCGTATCCGGACCTTGGTCATCAAGCTGCCACCTCTCAGAGATATTCCGGAAGACTTGGAGGATCTGGTTACCTATTACCTCCGGAAACTCTGCAGCAAGTATGAAGTAAGCATTAAAGGCATTTCTCCCGGATTCTGGGATGTTCTCCGCTCTTATGACTGGCCGGGTAACACCAGGGAACTCATACAGGCTTTGGAAAGGGCCGTTATTGCGGCCCAGAATGAATCCACCCTTTTTCCCATGCATTTGCCCCATCACATCCGCATCAAGCTGGCTCGGGCATCGGTAGGGAACAGGACAGACAAGCGAATCAGCCTGCGGAAGGGTGCGGAATCATCAAATGAGCTGCCCACTCTTCAAGATCTCCGTGACGCTGCAGTGGCTGACGTGGAAAAACAGTATTTGAGCGATTTGATGAAGGTTACCGGCAGGGACATCAAACAGGCCTGCAGGATTTCCGGACTCTCCAGGTCTCGTCTGTATACTTTACTGAAGAAGCACCATATATCTCCTTCCCGCTGAGACACTTCCGCCGCTCTCAAATTCCTGCAAAGCAGGAAACGTCCTTTTTGATGAAACTCGATCCGATCAGGAAGATGCCGCATCTGCTGGAAAAATTCCCTTGCATTTTCCCCAAGGAAGAGCCTGATTTGTGCTAATTATTTATGGCCCAGCGATTATTTGGCATGTTTTTTGTTTATTCAGTTTATGCAAACAGATGATCAGCGATCATTGACCTGATTTTTATGGAGTCTCACATGGAAGTTTTTCTGTATTCTTCAGAGATCGAGGGAAAAGAAAAAGAAATAGAGAGTATGATGGAGAAGCTCCTTCCTGCCCATCGACTGGATGTTCTCAGGTCCATAGATAATCTTTCAAAAAAACTCCAGGAGGCCTGGAAGGAAAGGCCTATCGTCGTAATCTTGGCCCACAAAATAGATGAGCTCATCGATCTCGTGTCGATAAGGGAACAGCTGCACGCGGTTCGCTTGATTCTTATCCTTCCCGATGCAGAGGAAGGGACGATCTCTTTGGCCCATCGCCTTCGGCCGAATTATCTTACTTATTTCCACAGAGGTGTAGAGGAATTGAAGGCAGTGCTGGAAAAGATGATGATGATGAATTGAGCTTTTGATGAATGAATAAGACATCCAGAAAAAAGAAAAAAAGATAGAAATTTGAATGAGATTAAAACAATACGAAAAAACAAAATTAAGGAGTTAAGATGAAAAAAGCAGCGGACTTCGAAGAACTGTCACGGAAGGAACTGACCTGGTCGATCGACCAAGAAGATATCGACTTCGAAACAAGTGACGGATGCGAGCCTTGTGAGGAAATCATTGGACAGGACCGTGCGCTCAAAGCGATCCAGACAGGGCTGGATATCAGGAGTCTGGGCTACAATATTTTTATAACCGGACTTGCCGGAACGGGCCGGGTGACGACCATAAAAAAGCTCCTCGATGAATTGAAAAAAGAGCAGAAAACGCCAGATGATATCCTGTACGTGAACAACTTCCGGAATCCCGACGAGCCCACCTTGATCACACTGCGCGCTAAACAGGGAAGAGAATTCCGGGCAGACATGGAGAAGATGATAGAGATGCTCAAGAGCAATATCCCCGAGCTTCTGAAGAGCGAATATTATACCAAAAAAAAAGACAGCATAGTCGAGGAGCTGCAGAAAAAACAGAAAGAAATTCTTAAAGCATTCGAGGATGAGGTGGCCAAGGAAGGATTTACCGTGATTCAAGTACAGATGGGTCTTTTCACAAAACCTGATCTGGTGCCAATCATCGATGGAAAGCCTGTTTCATTCTCCAATCTAGAAGCCATGGTAAGGAAGGGGGATTTTCCGAAGGAAAAACTGGATGAATTGAAAGAAAAATATGGACAATTGACCGGGAAATTGGAGGAGATCTTCAAAACACTAAAGGAGATCGAGGAGGAAATCCGGGAAAAGCTGAAAAAATGGGACAAGGAGGCTATCACCCCCATCATAAAAGGGGCTATCGATGAGATGCGGTCAAAATATGATCAGGATAAGATTTCCTCCTATCTCGAAGAATTGGAGCACGACCTGGTCAGACGGATCGATCTTTTCAAGAACCAGAAAAAAGACCAGAAACAGGAGCCGATGTCCGATCCATTCCAGCCTTACAAGGTGAATCTGGTCATAGACAATTCCGAAACCGAAGGAGCGCCGGTCATCATAGAAAACAATCCCAACTACATCAATCTTTTCGGTTCTATTGAGTTGAGCCCGACCCGGTTTGGAGTCATGCAGACCGATTTTACCAAGATCAAGGCCGGATCTTTTCTCAAGGCCAACGGCGGATATCTGATCGTCAACGCCCTGGATGCCCTTGTAGAGCCAGGGGTTTGGCCCACACTCAAGCGCACCCTAAGGTATCAGACGTTCGAAATCCAGAACTATGCGTCCTTGTATCTTTTTTCGACCTCCAGAATAAAACCGGAAAAGATCGAGTGCGATGTGAATGTGGTCATGATCGGAGAATCTTATATTTACAGCCTGCTTTATTTTATGGATCCCGACTTCAAGAAAATCTTCAAAGTCAAAGCCGAATTCGATTCAGAGACCGATAAAGACAAAGATGTCATCGATAAATACATCAGCTTTATAAAAAAAATCACGGACGAGGATAAACTATTGCCTTTTGACAGAGGAGCGATGGCAAAAGTCATTGAGTACGCCACGAGGCTTGCGGGGAGGCAGAGAAAGGTATCCACCCGTTTTCATATATTGGCAGATGTGATCAGGGAATCCAGCTACCTGGCGAAAAAGGAAAATGTAGATACGGTCAACCGTAAGCAGGTGGAAAAAGCCATCGAGGACCGGTTCGAGAGAGTCAGCCTGATCGAGGATAAGGTTCAGGAGATGATCGAGGAAGGAACCATCATGATCGATACAGATGGCAGCGAAGTCGGTCAGGTGAACGGATTGTCCGTTTATCCGATGGGAGAATTTATCTTCGGGAAGCCTACCCGTATCACGGCGCGGACTGCTGTGGGGAGAGGCGGAGTCATCAATATCGAGAGGGAAGCGGATCTGAGCGGCAGCACTCACAACAAGGGTGTCCTCATTCTGTCAGGATATCTGAGAGGTAAATACTGCCAGGACAAGCCCTTCGCGCTTTCTGCCAGTATCGCATTCGAACAGTCCTATTCCGGTGTGGAGGGAGACAGCGCTTCATCCACAGAGGTCTATGCCCTGCTCTCTTCTCTGTCAGGACAGCCGCTGCGGCAGGATATCGCGGTGACCGGGTCGGTCAATCAGAGAGGGGAGATCCAGGCTATAGGTGCGGTCAATGAGAAAATTGAAGGATTTTACGAGGTGTGTAAAGCCAAGGGCTTGACTGGGAATCAAGGAGTCATCATTCCTCATCAAAATACACAGAACCTTATGCTCAAGCCAGAGCTGTTGAGCGCGGTGAAAGAGGGCAAGTTCCATGTCTATCCCATTCAAACCATCGATCAGGGAATAGAAATCCTGACGGGATGGAAAGCAGGAAAGGTTCAGGAGGATGGAACTTTTGAAGAAGACACAATCAATTATCTGGTTGATCAAGAACTCAAGAGATTGGCTTCCAGCTGGAAGTCATTTATGGCTCGGGGGAAAGAAGAATCCAAAGCAGAGTAGCTTCCTTCTTCCTTTTTCAATAAAAACCAAGTCAAAGCATTACCGGCGATATCTGTAACACATTCAGTTTGGAATAAATCTCGTATATAATTTAAAAAATGAAGAAATTACTCGATATACTTGAAAGAGACAGGCCTTCATCCATCATTGTCCACAATAATCCCGACCCTGATTCCTTGGCTTCTGCCGTGGCCATGAAGTACCTCCTCAAAAAATTGAGATACAAAAAAGTCAGAATTTACTACGATGGACTGGTGGGCCGGGCTGAAAATCAGGCCATGATCAGGATATTGAAAATTCCCCTTAGCCGGACGAAAAATATGACCTCTGTAAAAGAACGTCAGTTCATTCTGGTGGACTGTCAGCCGTATACCGGTAATGTCTCTCTTCCGGAAGGAACGTCTCCTGTTGCAGCGATCGATCACCATCCGCGTTCCAGAAAATCGTCCAGAGTTCCCTACCGGGACATCCGCCCCGATTATGGTGCCAGCTCCACCATTATTTATGAGTATTTTGAGTCACTGGATATACCTGTGCCCAGAGACATCGCTACAGCGTTATTCTATGCCATTTTCAGTGAAACGCAGAGCCTGGGAAGAGAGGGAAGTCAAGCGGATAAAAAGGCTTTTCTCAATCTCCTCCCTAAGATCAACTTCAATCAGCTCTCAAGAATACAATTTCCAGCCATATCGAAGGAGTTTGTCTGTAATCTCTCCGATGTTCTGGTTAACACGTTTTATTATAAAAATCTTACTGGTGTCATTCTCGATCAACTGCCCTATCCTGATTTTATCGCCGAGATGGCGGATTTTCTTTTAAGGATAAGAAACATCACTTGGTCCATATGTATTGGCTCGTTCAAAAATCTCATTTATGTTTCTCTGCGGACGACAAATCCTGATGCCAATGCGTCTAAAGTCCTCAAGAGAATTATCCCCCGTTACGGTGCTGCCGGAGGCCATGATATGATTGCCGGTGCACAAGTGAAGGTCGACCGAAGGAAGAAAAAAAGCGTCGAGACTATAAAGAAACAAATAGTCAGAAAGATCCTCAAGGAATTGCATCATCAGCCTGCCGAGAGCTTGTTCCGGCTGATCGATAACCAGGAGTTTTTTCTTTGACTCTAATGAATGATTCTTCAAGAAGCCGATACCTTTGGTTATTCCAGGCTGTTTGTACGGTCGCTGATTCAAAATTATGGCAAAAAATCTCGTTGAATGGGAATAAGTCCTTTTTCGCAGGACGGGTTTTCACGGATTGCTGGTTATTTGCGGTTCAAAATCAAAGACCATTATCTTAAATTCGATATAAGAGTTAAGTTAGATGGAATTTGGCATGTTTCTTGGACTCTTTTTATTTAGGAATATGTTTGCCGTTTTCCTTTAGCTGCAAACATGCACAGAGATATTCGCAAGACCATCTGAGGAGGCTTTCTTATGTTCGGCAAAGGAATCACTTTAGTAAAACTTTTTGGCTTCAAGGTAAAGATTGACTTAAGCTGGCTCATTCTCGGGCTTCTTATAACATGGACTCTGGCTCAAGGCCTTTTTCCTCATTATTACGAGGGATTTCGAACAGCCACCTATTGGATTATGGGAGTCGCTGGCGCTTTGGGGCTTCTTTTCTCCATTGTGTTCCACGAACTCTGGCATTCTCTGATCGCCCGAAAATTTGGACTCACCATGCGCGGCATTACACTCTTTATATTTGGCGGAGTGGCAGAAATGACAGAAGAGCCTCCCAGTCCTAAAGCCGAATTCTTCATGGCTGTTGCAGGGCCCATATCCAGCGTTATACTAGGCTTGGGACTCTTCGGAATTTTTTTTCTGGGAATAAATGCAGAATGGCCCAAGTCAGTGACCGGAGTGATCAATTACCTTGCCTTCTTGAATTTGATACTGGCGGGTTTCAATCTGCTCCCTGCCTTTCCCCTGGACGGGGGGCGCGTCCTCCGTTCTGTCCTTTGGGGATGGAAGGACAACATCCGGTGGGCCACCCAAATCGCTTCAAAGATAGGGGGAGCTTTCGGGATTGGCTTGATCATATTCGGCGTTTTAGAGCTGTTCCTGGGAAATCTTATAGGCGGAGTCTGGATTGCCGTGATCGGGTTGTTCATAAGAGGAGCCTCGCAGTCAGCCTACCAGCAGATGCTGATCCGGAGATCCCTGGAAGGGGAAAAAGTCCGGCGCTTCATGAAACCAGACCCAGTCACTGTATCTCCATCCATATCTGTCGAGGATTTGGTCGAAGATTATGTCTATAAACATCACTTCAAGATGTATCCGGTTGTCGAAGATGGAAAGCTTGTCGGCTGCGTCACCCTGGGACAGATTAAAACCATACCTAAAGAGGAAAGGAAAAATCACAAAGTCAGAGAATTGGCCGAAAAATGTTCTGAAAAGAACACTATCGGTCCTGATGAGGATGCCATGAGAGCCCTCACCACGATGAGAAAGACGAACTCCAGCCGCCTCATGGTAGTAGAAGGAGACAAGCTGGTAGGAGTGATCGCACTCAAAGACATGATGGGACTGCTGTCTCTTAAAATAGACCTGGAGGAATAGGCCGGGCAGCAAAATTGAATTCTGAAGAAAAATAAACGTAAGAGATTGTCCCAAAGTGGCGGGAATGATGTATCAATTTAAAGAGCAGGAAAATATCTTCGCTTTAGTTCAGATTTTAAACGCCATTCCTTCACCGCCCTTCTCGGCGCCTGCGGAACTCCGCATGATCAATCCAAATCATTGGTTTTTATCCTGTGTTAATCCGAGTCCTAAATTTTTGGAATGGTCGTGCTCAATACATCCTCGGCGTCCGACAGGATCGGATTCCCTCGAAGGACGGCTCTGGAAGGTTAAATCTTCAATGTCGCTTCGACATTTCCCTGCTCTTTTATTCACACTTTATTTTCCGTCACTTTGGGACAAATCCAAACGTTAAGTTAATTTATTAAGGAGGCAATTTATGGACAAAAAAGAAGCCTATCAAGAAAAATGGGAAGCCCAACTCAATCAGCTACGGGCCAAGATCGATGAATTGGCCGCTAAAGCTGACCAAGGAAGAGCAGAGGCAAAAATCGAATATGCGGAAGGGATGGAGGCTTTGAGGACAAAGCAGGAAGAGGTGAAGAATAAACTGAAAGAATTGAAAGAGGCCGGAGGAGAAGCTTCCAAAGACCTCAAGGCAGGAGTGGAAAGTGCCCTGTTTGATTTGAAAAGGGCTGTGGAAAGCGCTGTCTCAAAATTCAAATGATCCTGTGATTCTCTAACTCGTTCTTCTTCCGAAAATAGCAGATCTCAGTTCTAAGAATTTTAAGAAACTCCCGAAAAAAAGGAATGAATCACGAAATTAAATCCCATCATAAAGAACCTTCTTCTGAAACGGTCGATACCAAGAATTTGCCCAGGCATGCCTGGTCCTGGTCAAAGGAAAAATTACTTGAGCACTTCGGTGTTTCTCCTGATAAAGGATTGGCTCAGGCTGAGGCAAAAAAGCGGCTCAAGGTTTCTGGATACAACCGCCTTCAAAAGACCAAGAAAAAAAGTGCCTGGGAAATTCTCGTTAATCAGTTCAAAAGCCTTCTCATCATTATTCTTGCTGCCGCAACGGGCATTTCCTTTATACTGGGAGACTGGATAGAAGGGACTGCCATTGGTGTGGCAATCGTCATTTTCGTCGTTATAGGATTTTTCACCGAGCTAAGGGCCGTGCGTTCCATAGAGGCTCTGAGACAGTTGGGAGCGGTGAACACAAAAGTCAGACGCGGTGGAACCCTGAAGGAAATTCCCGCACAAAAGCTGGTCCCTGGAGATATCGTTGCCGTGGAGGGAGGGGATATCATCACCGCAGACCTTCGCTTGATCCAGGCGTCAAAACTGCAGGCGGACGAAGCTGTGCTGACTGGAGAATCCCTTCCGGTCGAAAAGGAAGAGAGGAAGCTGGAAAAAGACGCACCGCTGGGGGAAAGAGTCAACATGCTCTTCAAGGGAACATCCATAACCCGTGGGACCGGAGAAGCTCTGGCTGTGGCAACGGGCATGGAAACCGAGCTGGGGAAGATCTCTTTCCTGGTGGAGGAAACTGGAGAAGAAGAATTCACTCCTCTGGAAAAACGTCTGAACCGGCTAGGGCACAAACTCATTTGGCTGACCGGCATCATGGCCGTCCTGATTGCCGGCGTGGGAATTTTTTCGGGCAAGGCCATCTACCTGATGATCAAAACATCTGTTATCCTGGCTATTGCCGCTATTCCCGAAGGCCTTCCTATCGTTGCTACCATTGCCCTGGCCCGTGGGGTCTGGCGGATGGCCCGAAAGAATGCCCTGGTGGAACGTCTCTCTTCGGTGGAAACCTTAGGAACGACAGATATCATCTGTACCGATAAGACCGGGACCTTGACCGAGGGTCAGATGACTGCAACCCAGATCATAGCCGATTCTCGCAAAATCAAAATCAAAAGCGACGGCCACGGCGGCACAGATAAATTTTTCCAGAATGATGAAGCGGTCGATCCTTCTCAGGATGAAATCCTCAAGGATCTGCTCACGGTTGGTTTGCTCTGCAACAATGCGTCCTTACAGGAAAATTCCGAAGAAGAAATCAAGGGAGTGGGTGAACCCCTTGAGGTCGCTCTTCTGGTGGCAGGACATAAGGCAGGATTGGACCGCACTCAGCTGCTCGATTCCCTCCCAGAATTGAAAGAGATTTCCTTTGATCCGGAAACCAAGATGATGGCCACCTTTCATCGGAAGAACGGCCGGTACAAGGTGGCGGTCAAAGGAGCTCCTGAATCCATCCTCGAGGCTTCTTCTTATATTCAAACCGATGAAGGCAGAAAAAAATTGGAGGAACAGCGCCGGAATGACTTACTCAGCCAAAATCAAGAGATGGCTCAAAACGGTCTGCGCATTCTCGCTTTCGCCTTCAAAGAAACGGCCGATGAAAAGAGCGATCCCTATAAGGATCTGGTTTTCATCGGTTTGATCGGCCTTGTGGATCCTCCTCGAATCGGCGTCCAGGATGCCATTAATAAGTGTACCGAGGCAGGAGTCAAAGTGGTCATGGTCACTGGTGACCAGCCCGAAACAGCGCGGGCGATTGCCTCGGCTCTTCGTCTCTTCGATAAGAATGAGGATGAGGTCATCCAAAGCCATGAGATCAAGGCTTACCACGATTTGAGCGATGAGGGAAGAAACCGCCTCACCAATGCTTCGGTATTTGCCAGGGTCAGTCCCAAGCAGAAACTCGACCTGATCGATATCCATCAAAAGAACGGCTCTATCGTGGCTATGACCGGCGATGGAGTGAATGATGCACCTGCCCTGAAAAAAGCGGATATCGGCGTGGCCATGGGAAAAAAAGGGACCCAGGTCGCTCAACAAGCCGCGGACATGGTGTTGAAAGATGATGCCTTCTCCACCATTGTCAGCGCCATATCTCAAGGGCGGGTGATATTCGAAAACATCCGAAAATTCATTTCTTATCTGCTCTCCTGTAATCTGGGCTCGCTGCTGAGCGTCACTTTTGCTTCTCTCGCTAATCTTCCTCTGCCTGTACTTCCCCTCCAGATATTGTTCCTCAATTTAGTCACCGATGTCTTCCCTGCTATTGCCTTGGGCCTGGGAGAGGCCGATCCTGAGATCATGAACCGCCCTCCCCGCAAAAAGGATGAACCCATACTGTCACGCTCCCATTGGATCTTTATCGGGTGGTTTGGAGTTACCATATCTTTGTGCGTTATCACAGCCATGATGATTGCGCTCGAAGCGCTGGGGGCCTCCGCTTCCCGAGCCATCACGATTTCCTTCCTCACCCTGGGTTTTGCCAGAGTCTGGAATGTTTTCAATATGAGGGAAACGAATTCGGGTCTTATTAAAAATGACGTCACGCTCAATCCCTTCACTTACGGAGCATTGGCTGTTTGTATCGGTCTGCTTTTAGCCGCTGTCTACCTTCCCGGTCTTGCCGATGTGCTCCGGGTAATGAGGCCGAGCGGGAAAGAGTGGTCCTTAATCATAGGGATGAGCCTGTTCCCGCTCATCGTTGGGCAGATATCTAAATCGATAAAATGGAAAAAATATTTTTGACCAAGAAAATGGTTCTCAATTTTTTTCGATCATTTAGTCTTGACAAAAAGGAGGTTCAATTATGTGGATATTCAGATATTTTTTGCCGGGAATATTTGCGGTTGCCTTGGGAATTTTTGTCGCTCAGAATATCAATCAAGCGGTAACCATTCATTTTCTGTTTTGGAGGTTTTACGACATCCCTCTCGTCTTGATTATAGCCGTATCGTTTGTCATCGGATTTTTCATTCGCTACTACGCCGTTTTTGTCAGGTGGTTGGACAGAAAGCGGCTGGAACGGGCAACGCAAAGGATTATGGAAGCTCATAAAGCCGAGGAGGATTTGAAAGTAAATAAGAATTATTCAAAAGAGATCGAAGAAGCGGCTGAGGAAAGGATGAAAGAGAGAATGGCGGAAGAGGAGAAGAAGAGAGGGACCGAAGAAGAAAAATGAGCATGCATGTGCAATATAATGGGAATGGAATTTTATTCCCAGAGGATTGAAAAATGGATTTGATAAAAAAAAGTGATTTGAAAAACTTGATGGGGGTCAAAAAAGACTGGTGTGTTTCGATTTACATGCCGGCACAGAAAGCCGGAAGGGAAAAGAGGCAGAATCCCATTCTTTTTAAAAACCTGGCCAAAAAAGCGGAGAGGCAGCTCAGTCAGGCCGGAATCCCGGATAAAGAGAAGCAAGAAATACTGCAGCGGGCTCAAGACCTTCTCAAAAATCGCTCTTTCTGGCAGTATCAGAGCCAAGGGCTGGCTTCCTTTCTTTCCATAGGATTGTTTCAGACTTTGCGTCTCCCTGAAAGATTCGAAAAATTGGCAGTGGTGGCCAAACGCTTTCATCTCAAGCCCCTTTTGCCGTTACTGACCAGCGGAGGAAATTTTTTTGTGCTCTCGTTGAGTCAAAATGAAGTCCGGCTTCTTCGGGGCACGCGTTATGGATTGAGTGTCGTTCAGTTGGATGAAGTCCCAGGGAGCCTCATCGAAGCATTGAAATATGATGAGCCGGACACACAGCTCCAATTCCATACCGGAACGCGGCACGGAAAAGGAAAGAGGGCTGCCGTTTTTCACGGACACGGCGCCGGTGTGGATGATAAAAAAGAAGATCTGTTGCATTATTTTCAAAGAGTTGATAAAGGACTCCAGGATATCCTTAGAGAAGAAGATGCCCCGATGGTTTTGGCTTCGGTCGATTATTATTGGCCGATTTACAAAGAAGCCAATTCTTATTCTCATTTGGCCGATGAGGGAATCAAAGGGAATCCCGAAGAGATTGGGGAAGACGAACTGCACCAGCGGGCATGGAGAATTGTTCAGCCAATTTTTGCAAAAAAACAAGCCGAATCTCTTGAAGAATTCAGGGAATATCAAGCTGGATCACGGACATCGAGCGATCTGAAAGTGGTCGTTCCTGCAGCCCACCAAGGGAGAATAGCCCTGTTGTTCGTTGCGCTGGGTGTTCAAAGATGGGGCGTTTATAACCCTAGAAAGAATGAGGTCCTTGTGCATGAAAAGGCTCGGGCAGCCAACCAGGATCTACTCGACTTAGCCGCCATTCAGACATTTTTGAACGGGGGTGCGGCCTATGCTCTGGCTCCTGAAAACATGCCCGATCGAGTTCCCATAGCAGCAGTGTTCCGCTATTGACCTGATCTGTTTTATTCCCGTCCAACAAAAATTTGTCTTGTAGAACAGGACAATTTTACTTTTTTTATCGTTCAGAATTGGATTTCTTCTTTTGTTCCCCTAGAAAAATCCGTGTACTGGAACAGACTGATTTGGCATGTTTTTTGTACATATCAAAGTAAAGAAAAATGTTTGACAAACAGAGGAGGTTTTGGATGTTACGCACAAAAACAATGAATAGAAAAAATTCTCTATTCTTTATGGGACTATGGCTGCTGCTTGTTTCCTTTGTTTTGTTTTTTGCCTCTTGCGGGGGACAAGAAGCAGTCGAAGAACCGGCTGAAGAGACCACTGAGGCACAGGAAAAGGTTGTCGAGCTGCAGGCGGAACTGAACGAAAAAGAAAAGACCATCACGAGTTTAGAAGATGAGAAGGCTGAACTGGAAAGCCAAATTCCGGTGCCTCATGAGGTGCAGAAAGGAGAAAGCCACTGGGAAATCGCTTTCGATTATTTGACCCAGCAGAAAGGGCTCCAGGCAGAAGAAGCCATGAGCAAGCTCTCGGACGCGCTCCTCTATCACCCCGTAATTGTGGGATTCAAGATTTGGAATTATTACTCTGATGATACTTTCGGGAGTTTTATCACTCAAGGAAATGCCACAGTCTCGCCCGGGACCGTTATGAGGATCGAGAAGAAGGAGGCAGAAGAGGTCAAATCGATATTGAAAAATCAAATTGTAACTTTGGAAAACCTCAGGCAGGAACTGGTCGAGAAAATGGACCGTATGCAGGAAGATCACGCGTCCGAAAAGAACGAGCTCAACAGTCAAATCTCCTCGCTCGAAGAAGAGCTGAGTGAGCCCCAAGCTGCGAACCGAGATATGGAAGAAAGCCTGAATTCGGTTTATTATTTTGCCGGATCGAAAGACGCACTCAAGGATGAAGACAAGATCAAAGGAACTTTCCTCGGGATATGCGGGATGAGGATCGAGGATGTCACCTTCGCCGATTTCCAAAACAGCATCGACCTTCGGGAAATGGAGAGTATCCCGCTCAATGCTTCAGATTTTGGCGTTTCTCAAATCAAAAAAATTGGGCTTCTGCCCAAGCATTTCGAAGAAGGCCGGGACTACCGGGTGGAAATTGCATCCGATTTCCTGTCCGCACGTGTCGTTCTCTTGAATAAGGATAAGTTCCGACTGGCTCGCCTCATCATATATCTAAACTGAGAAGAAAACCGAAGGTAAGATAAAAAAATCAAGACGTTTATGGGAGGTGAAAAAATGCTGAGAAGTCTTAAAGAAATACGTGGATACCGGTTGCTGGCACGAGACGGAGATATCGGAAGCGTGCATGATTTCTTTTTTGATGATGAAATCTGGGCTGTTCGATACATCATCGTGGATACTGGAACCTGGCTTCCCGGTCGGAAAGTCCTCCTGGTTCCCTCTGCAGTCGAACAGCCGGAGTGGGAAACACACACCTTGCCAGTGAGACTGGATAAGGAGCAGGTAAAAAGCAGCCCTGATATCGATGCGGATAAGCCAGTGTCCCGGCAGTCCGAAATCGAACTGCATAAGCATTACAACTGGATACCGTATTGGGGCGTTCCCCCTCACGGCGTTGCTCCACCTATTTCTCCCAAGGAGGAGGAAAAAGAAGAGGAGGAAGAAAAGAGAGTCCTGGAAGGAGAGAGAGTCGATCCTCATCTCAGGAGCGTGAAGGAAGTGACTGGTTATCATATCCAAGCCACCGATGGCGAGATAGGTCATGTGGAAGTGTTCATTGCCGATGATTCAGATTGGTTCATCCGGTATATGGTCGTGGATACCAAGAATTGGCTGCCTGGAAGAAAGGTCTTGGTGCCTCCCGATTGGATCGAACATGTGAGCTGGACAGAATCTATGGTTCATGTCGATCTTCCAAGGGAATTGATCAAGAACAGCCCGGAATACGATCCCGCTGCCCCCGTAAACCGGCAGTACGAAGAAAGACTCTATGATTATTATGGCAGGCCGAAATATTGGGAGTGATGCTCTGCAGAAGGAGCGAAAAGCTGAGAACTGAAAGACTTTGAGGAGACCCTTTCCGAAAATAAAAGGAGGAAGAAGGGAGTGTTCAGAAGAGAAGACCCGCCGAAGAACCGTCCAGTCAAAAGCTGGGGCTGAACATCCAGACCTTAACCTCTGAACTTGCCCTACAGCTCGGATATGAGGGTGAACAGGGAGTGGTGATCACGCGGGTAGTCCCCGGCAGCCCTGCATCGGAAGCTGACCTGAGGCGGGAGGATTTGATTCAAGAGGTCAACCGTCAGACTGTCCGCACAGAAGAAGAGTTTGAGAAAGCGATGAGGGACTTGGACGCCGGAGATGTGGCTTCGCTCTTGGTGCGAAGAGGTCAGAACACTTTCTTTTTGACCATCCAGATTCCAGAAAAATAAAAGCATCGGCTACGGCGGGCAGAAAATTTATCGCCGTACGCCCAAAATTTAAAAAAGGAGGTCAAATCATGGCTATTATCAGATGGGATCCCTTCAGGGATATGGTGACTCTGAGAGACAGAATGAACAGGCTTTTCGAAGAGGCCTTTGCAGGACGAGGAGAAAAGGGCGAGATGGTATCGGGATCATGGTATCCTTCAGTGGATATCCATGAGAAGGAAAAGGAACTGGTTCTTACTGCGGAGCTGCCAGGTGTCGATGAAAAGGATATCGATATCGAGATCGAAGGAAATACCCTTACCATAAAAGGGGAAAAGGAGATGGAAAAGGAAACCAGGGAAGAGGATTACCACCGGATAGAACGCTCCTATGGTTCTTTTTACCGGTCGTTTTCCCTTCCTTCCTATGTAATCCCTGACAAGATCAAAGCCGAGCATACCGATGGACTTCTCAGAATCACCATGCCGAAAAAGGCCGAACTGAAGCCGAAAAAGGTGAAAGTGCTCAAATCGGGCAAGAGCAAATCCAGCAAGAGCAAGCCAAAGAAAAAATAATCAAAGAGCTCATCAGGAGCATACTGAGAATCGAACTTCGGAGGACTTTTTTTCTCAGGAAGTTTTCTCAGAGACTATGGCAAGGTTCTCCTCAGGATGCTGGGTGAGAACAGGTGTCCTGATATGGGAGCTGAACCGGCTCATCAGCCATAGTTCGGGCAGAATTTCTGCGATAAGCCTGCCTTTACTGAACAGCCGAACGATCGAGCTCTCCGAGACGACGAGAGCGATTGCATCGGTTTTTTGGGTGATGGATGCAGCCGCAACATGCCGGGAACCGAGGCCGTAGTGGATGTCCACCCCTTCGATGTCGGCATTGAAGTACCGGGCTCCGGAAAGGACGTAGCCGTCCCTGGACACGAGAAAACCGCCATCGAGCTGAGCCAATTCCTTGATGGTTTCCCGCAAGTTAGGATTGGTGATATGCTTGTCTTTTTTTGGATGTCCCTTGAGGGGATCCAAAATCAGTGTCTGGCTCTCTTCGAAAACTCTCTTCTCGTCTCCTATCACGAACAGAGTTCCGATTTTCCTGCCCTCCCGGCCTTCTCGGGCGATCTCGATACAGAGTTCGAGAAATTCGATGATTGTTTCTTCATCGACGTTGATACTTATAGAAGAAATGGATTTCAGGAGTTCTTGTCTGCGGGACATAAAATCGCATCTCAGTCCTTCTCTCCTCCCTGGAATTTCGATCTGTTGTTGTTTCTTTGCCATGATTTAAGATGAAAAATTTTGTTTGCTTTGGTATCTTATCATTAATAAGGAGCAATTTGCTACCCTCAATCTTCAATCGAATGGGAGCGACGGATTCTGATTGATAAAAAAGGGCCTGATCGATTCCGTTTTCAGGCAGTCTTGTTGACGGTTTTGCTCTGGCTCCCTCTTTTTCTGCCCGGTCAGCAAATCATTGAACGCGTCGAAATCGAAGGGAATCGGCGGATACCGAAGGAGACTATTCTTTATTATTTTGGCGTACGGTCTGGATACCCCTTCGATCCAATAGCCGTCGAAAAGGGTTTAGAGGCTTTATGGTCCTCTGGCTTTTTTGAAGATATAAAAATTGCCGTGAGGAGGGGTAAAAGCGGCCAGGTGGTTTTCCTCAGGCTGGATGAATATCCGATCGTCAGGAAGCTCGTTTTTGAAACAAAAAAGATCAAAGAAAGAAATATTTTAGAAAGACTCCGGAAGAGAAACATCGGTTTCACACCTTATTCGGTTTATGATCCGCAAAAAGTGCACAAAATCCGCCTGACAATTGCGGAGATGCTTGCAGATGAAGGCTACGACCAGGCAGAGATCACGTTCGAAACCATAGATAAGGGAAGTATCGAGGTGGACGTCCTCTTCCAAATTAGGGAAGGAAGAAGATCCAGAATCGGGGAAATCGTATTTGAAGGGAATCCAAAGCTCGAGAGAAACATCCTTTTGAACGCCTTCCAAAACAATCGAGAGCACAGTTTCTTTGCTTGGATTAAGGAGAAAGACATCTTCCGAAAAGCGAAATTGGATGAGGATTTGGAGAGCCTCGAGAAAACATTTCGTGAACATGGTTATGCCGGAGTCAAAAAAGGAAATCCCTTGATAGAAGAAGTTTCCAGACGGACTTTCTTGTTGGGCAGGGAACGGATGAAGAAAATTATCGTGCCTGTGGACGCGGGTGTTCGCTATTTTATGGGAAATGTCGAGATCAAAGGCCATGAATCTTTCACGTCCCGCAAGATCAGAACGCTCGTTCATTTGGAAAAAGGAAGCCTGTATAATGGGAAGATAAAAATTCAGTCGGCAGAAAGAATCAAAGAACTGTACCGGAATTCTGGATATTTCTTTGTTCAGGTTTTCTCTACAGAGTATCGGGATGCCCGGAATCGTACAGTCGACGTGACCTTTGATATACGGGAGGGAGAAAAGATTTATTTAAACAGGCTCCAGATCGCAGGGAACACCTTCACCGAAGACGCAGTGTTGAGAAGAGAGATGCGGGTCGTGGAACAGGAAAAATTTTGCCTGGATTTATTCACCAGAAGTCTGAAAGCGTTGACGCGCTCAGGAATGGCGCAAATTGAAGAATCTCCAGAAATACAGCTTGATCCAGAGGACGACACTCGGTTGAATATTTCTTTGAAGGTCGTCGAAGTCTACAGGAATGAATGGCAGCTGACAGGAGGATACAGTGGATACCAAGGAGCTTTCTTAGGCGGAAATCTTTCTGTTGTGAATTTTCTCGGAGCAGGAGAAAAGCTGGATCTCATGCTCGAGTATGGAGAGCGATTCAAAGACTATATGGTCGGATTTTTCAAGCCTTATATCTTCGATAGACCCCTCTCCTTCAGCTTCAGTCTGTTCAACCGAGATGTTGTCTACCCGGACCTGTTCAATAGAAAGGGGAAAGGAGTTCAGGTAGGATTGGATGTCAAAATCGAAGATTATTGGCGGGCAGGTGTTGGCTGGAGCGTTGAACAGGTGGATGCGGCTTCCCGCGGTGCAGAGGAGAGCGAAAACGCGGTGGATCATGATTTGAGCATGGCTTCTGCATTTTTGTTGAGAAATTCCGTAGATGATCCCTTTTTCCCCTCAAAGGGGATGAGGTTTTTGTTTTCATTTGGATTTGCAGCCAGCGGTCTGGGAAGCGATATCCAATATATCAAACCAGAATTCGAGGGTGCACTCTTTTTTCCCTCATTCGGCAATCATGTATTCGGGCTCGGTTTGGAATACCGGTCTATCCGGCCCTTCGCCGGTTCAGAAGTGCCATTTTGGGAACGGTTTTATCTCGGCGGCGAGAGATCCATCAGGGGATATGATGTTTACTCTATCGGTCCTCGGGATCCTGACGGCCGCAACAGAGGAGGGGAGGAATCCCTGGTTTTCAATATCGAATATTTTATGCCGGTTTCAGAATTTGCATATATCGTTTCCTTTTTGGATGGTGGGAATGTTGTCAGCCGCTCTGGAAAAATCGACTTGACTGATATCTACTGGTCATCCGGATTGGAGGTTAGACTACGGATTCCGGAACTCCAGGCCCCGGTGAGACTTATCTTTGCCTATAACAACCGTTTGATCGAAGAGGAAGATTCCCATTTCGCATTTCGGCTCGCTTTCGGCGCTTCTTTTTAGCTTTGGAGCCACTTTCTCAAGTCGCCTATCCTTTTTTCGATCAGTTTTTTTCCGATTTCGTAGTTCTCTTCCCATTCATGGAAGGCCAGCATACGGGCAGGATCGGGTTCGAAGCGAGGATTGAGCACGAACAGCCGGTGGTTGTCTTCTTTTCTGGCCATCTGTTCCATCATCATGTAAAAAGTGTTCATCAAGGTAGGTATCAGGCCTGTATTCCCATTCTTTCTCTGGTTCGATTTAAAGCCCATTAGATTGACACCCACCACCTTTTTCAACCCGGCGTCCAGTAATGGCTGAGTGGGAACGGGATCCATTACCCCTCCGTCTACATAAAACTTTTTCCCGATCTTATAGGGAGGCACGAGTCCTGGGATGGAGATGGATGCCATGACAGCATCGATCAGTTGCCCGTCGGTCAGATAATCAGGTTTTTTGCCGAATGGATCTGTCGCGCATACGGTTAACCGAATCTTCACATCTTCAAAGGTTGCCTCATGGAAGTAGTTATCGGACAGAAATTTTCTTATTTTTTTCCCTTTGAACAGGGAAATTTTGGGATTGTTTGGATCGACGAGCTTGAGATAGTCTCTCCTGGATATCGTCTTGATATGGTCGAAAAGAGAATCGATCTCGCCGTGGAGAGCATAATAGGCTCCGATCAACGCGCCCACGCTCGATCCGCTGATCGCTGAAATCTCGATGTTCTCTTTTTCCAATCTTTTGATGATTGGAATCAGCGCATATCCCCGGACTGCACCGCTGCCTAAAGCTAAGCCAATTTTTTTTCCTGCCATTCCAGTTTCCTCGTATCTCGATTCTAACATTATCATATATATCTGGATGACATCAATACGTTTGCTGGCCTGGAAACTCAAAGCATAAAGAAATGCTGCTGTGAACTTGATCTATCCAAGAATAAAATTTCTTGGCGAAAAATCCTACTCACGGACAGTTTTTTAAGTTAAAATGGACTCAATCAGATGAATCCCTTAATATCTTGAAGATTTCACTAACGACGAGGTCATACATGGGGAAAGAAAAGCCTTCAAACGCCGAAATCGCCGATGTCTTGGAGAAAATCGCTGACCTGTTGGAGATACAGGGGGCTAACCCTTTTCGGATCCGCGCCTACAGGAACAGCGCCCAGAGTGTGCGTTCTGCAGAGAAATCTCTCGCCCGACTGGTCAAGGAGAAAAAGATGAATTCGGTCAGAGAACTTCCCCATATAGGCGAGGGAATCGCCTCTACCATCGCCGAATTTGTCGACACAGGCAGAATCGGTCTTCTGAATAGGCTCCAGGGTGAGATCTCTCCTGAGGATGTATTCCAACAGGTTCCTGGAATCGGCGAAGACTTGGCCCGGCGAGTCGCCAAAAAATTGGATGTCCATTCCCTGGAGGAGCTCGAAAAAGCAGCCCATGATGGCCGGTTGGAAAAAATCAAGGGGTTCGGGGCCAAACGCATCCAGTCAGTCAAGATGAGTCTGGCAGGAATGTTGAGTCAAGCTGCACTTAAAAAGGTCCGTAAGCGGAGATCTGAAGGACATGTCCAGGACAAACCCCCGGTGGGACTTCTTTTGAAGGTGGATGAAGAATACAGGCGCCGTGTCAGGGCTGGTAGGCTTAAGAAAATAGCACCTCGCAGATTCAATCCCGAAGGGGAAGCCTGGCTCCCCATCATGCATACCGAGATGGAAGGCTGGGATTTTACTGCCCTCTATTCCAATACGGCAAGGGCTCATGAGCTCGGAACCGTCAAAGAATGGGTGGTCATATACTATGAGACCAAGGGATATGAGGGTCAATGCACGGTGGTCACGGAGAAAAAGGGTCCCCTGAAGGAGAAGAGAGTGGTACGGGGAAGAGAAGCGGAATGCAGAGATTATTATGAATCCAAGGGCTAGATATCTTCTCGGATTATCAATCAGCTCTTTTTCTTCTTTTGCGATGTGGCCTTTTTAGAGGGCGTTTTTCTTTTTAAAAGATGCTCGATATCTTCGTTCTCGAGCGTTTCCTTATCCAGCAGGGCTTGAGCCAATTTTTCCAGTTTCTTTTTATTCTGGCTTAAGGTCTTGGCGGCTTTCTCTTCCTGTGTACTCACTATTCTCTGGATCTCTTCATCGATGATTCTTGCTGTATCCTCACTGAAATCCTTGGGTTTGGCCATTTCTCTACCCAGGAAAAGATGTTCTTCCCCCAGGCTGAATGTCACGGGGCCGATTTTATCGCTCATACCCCATTGGGTTACCATGCGGCGGGCCAATCTGGTGACCTGTTTGAGATCGTCGGCTGCTCCGTTGCTGATGTCCTTGAACTTCAGTTTTTCCGCCGCTCTTCCTCCCAGGATGATGGCAATGCGTTTCAACAGATATTCTTTCTTGAAGTTATGACGATCCTCTTCAGGAGCTTGTTCGGTGGCTCCCAGGGACCTTCCTCGGGGGATGATGGTTACTTTTTGCAGCGGATCGGCTCCAGGAGTAAGAATGGCCATCAGGGCATGACCTGCTTCATGGTAGGCAATGATTTTTTTCTCTTCTTCGTTCATGATTTCTTCTCGTTCGTGGCCGAGAAGAATCTTGTCTCTGGCTTTATCGAAGTCCTCTGGAAATACCTTCTTCTTCTGTCGCCGGGCTGCCAGGAGGGCGGCTTCGTTTACCAGATTTTTCAGGTCTGCTCCTGAGAATCCCACCGTTCTCGATGCCATATTTTCCAGGTCTACTCCACCATCCAAAGGGACGTTCCTGGTGTGAATCATCAGGATTTTTTTTCGAGCTTTCTTGTGAGGCAGATCGAGGGTGATCTGTCTGTCGAAGCGGCCGGGCCGGGTCAATGCGGGATCGAGGACATCTGGACGGTTGGTGGCGGAGAGAACGATCACCGATTGGTGAGGAGCAAAACCGTCCATTTCTGATAGTATCTGGTTGAGTGTCTGCTCCCGCTCGTCATGACCTCCTCCCAATCCTGTCCCCCTCGCCCGTCCTACAGAGTCCAACTCGTCGATAAAAATGATGGAGGGAGCTTCTTTTTTTGCCATTTCAAACATGTCTCGAACCCTTGAAGCTCCTACTCCGACGAACATTTCTATAAATTCCGACCCGCTGATACTGAAGAAGGGAACATTGGCTTCTCCGGCGGTGGCCCTGGCCAGGAGAGTTTTACCTGTCCCAGGAGGTCCGACCAGGAGTATTCCTTTGGGGATGTCTGCGCCTAATTTTTTGAATTTTTCCGGCTCTTTGAGGTAATCCACAATTTCCTCAAGGTCCATCTTTGCATTTTCCAAGCCGGCTACGTCCTGGTAGGTGGTCTCGCTCATAGATTTTTTAAAACGCTTCGCTCGTGATTTTCCTATGCCGAACATACCGCCTTGTCCCAAACCCTGCATCTGCTTTCCCATTTTTTTCCGCATGTAGATAAAGTATCCTATGATCAAGAGCCAAGGGAGGGAAAGGATCAACAAGGTGCCCATCCAGGATCTTCCCACTTTTTCAGCGTGGATGATCACCTTCTGCTCTTCGAGGATTGTAATCAATTCCGGGTCTTGGATGGCGGGCTTAACGGTGGTAAAGGAGGAATATTCGGCTCCAGCCTGGCCGGTATCACTGTCGGCCTGGTAGGGTTCTTTGAATCGGCCTTCGATCTCCTGTTCGCGGATGGTAATTTCTGAAATATTCCCCTCCTTTACTTGCTTTTTGAATTCTGAATAGGAAAGATCGATATCCTTTTGAGGTGTGAATGTCTGAAACAACATGTAGGCCAGGATAATAAAAACCGCTATCCAGATCACAATTCCCCAGCTCAACTTGGGACGAGGGGGAGGTTCGAATTTATCCTTTTTTTTGTTCACTTGCTGATAGAAACTACTGCAATTTTTATACCAGGATGGAAAGGAAACTGCGGTTGGAAGGAACCTGGGGCTCCGATTTCGGAGTTGGGATTATTCTTCTCGGTAGCCGGAACTGAAGGACCTCAACTGATCGATCCGGGAGGAGCCTCTGAGTTTATTCAATGCCTTGGTTTCGATTTGCCTGATCCGTTCTCGGGTGACATTGAAACGCTGACCGACTTCCTCCAAGGTGTGTTCAACGCCGTCGGGTATCCCGAATCTCATCCTCAGAACCCCGGCTTCTCTTTCGGTCAAGTTGTTCAGGACTTTTGCGATGTGTTCTTTTAAACTGCGGTGGACGGCTCGCTCATCGGGGGAAAGAGTTTTGGGATCCTGGATGAAATTTGTGTAATGGCTGTCTTCTTCATCGTTGATCGGCGCATCCAGAGAGATAGAATCCTGAGAAGCTTTGATGACTTTCCTGACGTCTTGGACGGATATCCTCATTCTCCTCGCTATTTCCTTAATAGTCGGCTCCCTGCCTTTTTCCTGGACAAGAGCTTGGGATATTTTTTTATACTTGTTGATGGTGTCGATCATATGTACGGGAATACGTATTGTCCGGGATTGGTCAGCGATAGCCCGGGTGATG
Organism: uncultured Eubacteriales bacterium; assembly: GCA_964346815.1. GTDB lineage: Bacteria > Acidobacteriota > Aminicenantia > Aminicenantales > Aminicenantaceae > CAYFWF01. The sequence goes on from CAYFWF010000003.1 coordinate 80,337, forward strand.
GCTTGTTTTATCCACCACGTCGCATAGGTCGAGAATTTACATCCCCTGCGGTGGTCGAACTTGTCCGCTGCCCTCATTAAGCCTATGTTGCCTTCCTGGATCAAATCAAGGAGCTTGAGCCCCCGGTTGATGTATTTTTTCGCCACAGATACAACCAGCCTTAAATTTGCAGCCACCAGCTCTTTTTTAGCCTGCTCGGATATTTTTTTCCCTATCGCGATTTCCCGAAGGATTTTTCTCAATCCCCGGGGATCAAGCGCGGTCTCTTTTTTGTATTTTCTCAGCTGGCGGTTTATTCGTCTGATTTCCTTTTGGTAATGCTCTTTCTTCTTTTGACTCCTTGTTTTTTTAAGATACAGCTCCAGCTCTTCCTTGTTTTCTTCCAGCTTGTTGATATCACGAAGGATTTCATAGAGATGGTCGATGGTTGTCTCCAAATGGGAGGGCTTCACCTGGATCTCTCGGATCAAACGGCTTAAAGCGATCACCATACGGCCTCGAGAAAAAGTATGCTTTTTTCTTCGAGGGATGTTTTCCAATTGCGCATCGAGCTTCTTGATCTCCCTGATTTTGCTGAGAATTTTTTTGGCCATTTTTTGGAGGTCTTTCTCAGAAGTGCTGCCGTCGAGCTCGAAAAATTCAGGAATGAGATAGGGATTCTCCTTGATATCTTTTTCAAGAGCCACCACCCAGTCCAGCACCGCTTTTGTTCTGGACAGAGCTTTTCTCACCAAATTCCGTCCCTTCTCGATCTGTTTGGCTAATGTGATCTCTCCTTCTTTGCTGAGAAGATCGATACTCCCCATTTCTTGGAGGTAAATTCTTACTGGATCGGTGGTCGCTTCCAATCCTTTGAGCGAAATCGGGATTTTGGGTTGTCTCTTAGGCTCCGGAATCACCTTGATCCCATAGGTATCCAGAATTCTCAGAAAGTCTTTTGAGTCGACCTCTGAATCGGTTTTTTTCCGGGATATTTCCCTCAGTTCTTGGGGGGTGATGTATCCTTCGGCTATTCCCTTAGAAATCAGCCGATAGATCTCGTCCTTGCCGTTCCTTAAATCCTGTTTAATGTTCTTTTGTAAACGCATCCTCATTATTTATAACGATAGAAAGGGCCATTTCGTTGCATATATATTAGAATATCTTTATATTAATTTTAACATTAATTTTATTTGCTTTAAACAGGATAGATAGAACTGAATATTCTATCCGGCATGTTTCTTGCTCCCTGTAGAAAAAGAGGTGAAGATGAAAAAATCCATAAAATGTCCTCTGTGTGGAAGCAGGCAGGTCGTAGAGAGCCCTGTCCGCTCGAAGATATCGAAGGACGAGAAAGAGCCACCGATCCAGAAAATATCCCATCTGCATCGATACAAGTGCTTGAAATGCGGACACGAATTCGACTGATCGAATCCCATCCATGCTCTATCTGATTCTTATGTTTCTTGGGGTGGCGGTCGGGGCTTCACTTTTAGGACACCACCGGACTGCTTCCGATTTCCTGTTGATGGCGGAAATCCTTGCCGGGCTCTTCTTGATTATTTTAGTTATCACGGGAGTGAGGAATTATCTGAAACGAAAAAAATAGCTTTTGTCCTGTCGGACAGCACTCATTCTTGCCCAGTGGAACTCAATGGATGAAGCAAAGGCGGTTAAATATATAAAAATAGGCCAACATACAAAAAAATATTTATTCATCCAGAGTTGGCATGTATCTTGTACTCTTCCTGGAGGAATGTCTTTTTTTGTCTTCACTCAAAAAAAGGAGATTTTAAATGCTGAGAAGCGTGAAGGAACTTTATGGATACAGAATTCTTACCAAGGATGGCGATATAGGATGGGTGCATGATTTTTTATTCGATGACAGGTCCTGGATCATACGTTATCTGGTGGGGGATGTGGGCACCTGGCTTCCGGGACGAAAGGTTCTTCTCGTCCCTTCCTCACTGGGAGATCCGGAATGGGAGACCAATACGTTTCCCGTTCATCTTGCCAAACAGCAGGTCAAGGAGAGTCCGGATATAAATATGGACAAACCCGTCTCGCGTCAGCATGAGGAGGAAATACACAAGTATTTTGGATGGGGTCCGTACTGGGTTCTCGAAGGTCGCCATGGAATGAACCCCGTTTCTGCTTATCATCCCGAACAGGAAGGGAGGAAAGGAAACCCATCTTTAAGGAGCGCCAAAAAAGTGAGCGGCTACCGCATCCAGGCCACAGATGGAGAAATCGGGCATGTTGAAGAGTTTATCATGGACGATTCTATCTGGAAGATTCGTTATGTGGTTGTGGATACCCGCAATTTTCTCCCGGGTAAAAAAGTTCTGGTTTCTCCGTACTGGATCGAGGAGATAAGATGGGAGGACTCGAACGTTTCTGTCGATTTATCCAAAGGAAAAATCGAGGGCAGTCCCAGGTACGATGCTTCCGCACCCGTAAACCGCAGATATGAAGAAAGGCTGTACGATTATTACGGAAGACCGAAATACTGGGAATAGACAGAAAAAGTAATTTGGCTATGTTAATCGTTGTCTCAGGTCTCCCGGGAACCGGCAAGACCACTGTCTCGAATGAACTGGCTGAGGAATTGAATGCCAGGGTACTGAGCACAGACGAAATCCGTAAAGGAGCGCTCAGGGAACCAGGATACAGTAAAAAGAAAAAAAGACGTGTGTACGAGGAGATGTTCCGGGTAGCTCAGGATTGGCTGAAGAAGAATGAGAACGTCATCCTGGATGCGACCTTTTTTAAGAAAGAATGGAGAGTGAGGGCTTCAGAGATCGGAAGAGGCCAAAAGGAACGTGTTTTTTTTATCGAAATCGTTTGTCCTGAGGAGATAGTGAAGAGGCGAATCGAAGAAAGATACCACCACCAAAAGGATTACAGTGATGCCGATTATCGGGTTTATAAGATGATTCAAAATAAATTTGAGCCCATCCGCAAGGAACATTTTGTGATAGATACTGAAAAAGAGGAAGAATGGAAAGAAAAAACGCTGGATGTGGTCAACAAAATGAGAATCGTAGACAGACAGGAAAGAATTATCGATGTATTGAAGGAAAAATACGGGATGAGGCTCCTTCAAACCCATATCAGTTGGGTGCTGCTGGATGGGAGTCATGCCTTCAAGGTCAAAAAACCGGTTCGCTATAGCTTCGTGGATTACAGTTCTCTCAACAAAAGGAAGCGTTTCTGTGAGAAGGAGAACGAGATCAATACTTTGCTCTCTCCCGATCTTTATTTAGGAGTCGTTTCAATCAGGAGCGAAGGCGGGTCGGTTTATCTCAACCGGAAGGGCGAAATTGTGGAATATGCGGTCAAGATGACCGAGCTGCCGCAGAGCGCCAGAATGGACAACTTGATCGAATCAGGCGGAGTCGAAGAACGTCACATCGGAAGGATAGCCTCACTATTGGCTGAATTTCATCAGAAAACCCCCACCGCTCCAAAGAAGTACGGCTCGACCAGAGTAATCAGGGAAAATTTTGCCTCTGTATTCGAAACTAGAGACACTGTTGAGAAGTATCTTCATTACGGTCAGAAATTGGATGCCATCGAAAACAAGGTGGATGCCTTTATCAGAGAAAAGGGCGAATTGTTCGCCAAAAGAACAGAGGAAAAGAGAATCAAACGATGTCATGGAGACGTAAGGACAAAAAATGTCTTCATCCATAAAGATAAAATCTATATTTTCGATGCGATAGAATTCAGTAAAAAAATTGCGAATTGCGATGTCTGTGCGGAAATCGCCTTTCTGGCTATGGATCTTACCGTTTATGGCAAAAAAAAATGGGCGGACATTTTAGTCGAGAAGTACATTCGATTCTCTGGAGATGAGGGCATTGTCCAGTTGATCGACTTTTATATGTGCTATCGGGCTTTGGTCGAATCATTGGTCGAAACATACACTCTGGATGACCCTGAAATCGGGGAGGCGAAAAAAAGGAAAGCCAAGAAAGCCTGCAAAAGGTATTTGGATCTGGCACTCTCATTTGCGAAAGAAATCCAGGGATAGAAACAATCGTTTTCAATTTTAACAAGGGAGAATAAATCATGCAGGAACCTTTTGAGATCACTTTCAGGGGCGTGGAACGCACGAAAGCTCTGGAGAAATTGATCATGGACGAAGCAGCCAGTCTCGAGAAGGTGTGTGATTATATGATAAGTGGGGCCATCGTTGTGGAAAAACCCCATCAACATCCTCGATCTGGCAGTCCGTACAGGGTGCGTCTCGGGATCCATGTCCCCCACAATCCGGAAATAGTGGTGACCCGGGAACCCGGAGATGGTGAAATACACGATGCGCTTTCCAAGGTTTTCCGAAGCGCGTTCAAAGCCATGCGCCGGCAATTGAAAAGGCTGGTAGAAAGACAGAGATACCAAATCAAAACCCATCCAGAGCAGCAGGCGAGAGCAGTCGTTCATAAACTCTTTCCCGAAGAAGGATATGGATTCCTGAAAACCATAGAAGGCCGGGAGGTCTATTTTCACCGGAACAGTGTTCCCCACGGAGACTTCGAGCGGTTGGAGATAGGCACAGGCGTGAGATATGTAGAGACCAAGGGAAGGGAGGGGCCACAGGCAAGCACCGTTCAAATCGTGGACAAACCTGGTTCGAGAATAGCAAAGAAAAAGGAGTAATGCCTTTATAGAGAGAAAGAAATTCCTGTCTTATAGCACTTATTCCTGTAGAACTGTACTCAGGATCGGATATTCTGGATGATTTTGACCAGAGCGAAAGTCCTTCCCCCTGAGAAACGAATAAATCTCCTCGAGAACATCTATGTTGGCATGTATTTTGTACCTTATCAGTGCATTAGAGAGAAATTTGAAAAAAAGGAGGTATTCGTGAAAACAGGGAAAATTTATAGAGCGAATTTGACGTGGTTACTTATTTTTTTGTTCATGACCTGTTCGATGACGTGGTCACAGGAAGAAGAAATCAGCGATGAAGAGATCGAGATGGCCGTTTATACAGAGCTCTCGTTCGATGAGGCGGTTTCTTCACACCTTCTCGATATCAGCTCTTTGGATGGAGTGGTGACTCTATCGGGATCGGTAGACAATGTCCTTGCCCGTGACCGAGCCATCTCTATCGCCCAGTCCATTAAGAGTGTAAGATCAGTGGTCGACAAAGTGGAGGTGAAGGCGGTCGAAAGCTCGGATGTTCAAATACAGAAAGATGTGAAAGACAAATTGCTACAGGATCCCGCGACCGATTCTTATGAAATCGGAGTGCTGGTGAACAAAGGAATTGTTACATTGAGCGGGACAGTCGATTCTTATGCGGAAAAAAAGATATGTGCTCAGGTTGCCAAAAGTGTCATAGGGGTCAGGGGGATCAGGAATGTCATAGAGGTCGAATACCAGGAAGAACGTACGGATCATGAAATCAAAGCAGACATAGAAGCAAGGCTGAATTCGGATGTCCGGATAGACAACGGCTTGATTACCGCAGAGGTGGAAGATGGAAAAGTCACTCTGAAAGGAACGGTGGGGAGCCTGAAAGAGAAGTTTCTCGCTGAATTCGATGCTTGGGTTGCTGGAGTGGAATCGGTCGATGTGGAAGAACTCGAAATCGAGTGGTGGGCCAGAGACCGTCTGCAGGTCAAGGGAGTTCGAAATCCCAGCGATGAATGGATCGAAGAGGCCATCAAAGACGCCTTTTTGTATGATCCCCGGGTTCTCTCATTCAAGCTGGAGGTAAACGTCCGAGACGGCGTAGCCACCTTGATGGGAGACGTCGATCATCTGACGGCCAAGCAGGCAGCAGAGAAAGATGCAGAGAATACGGTGGGAGTCAATTGGGTCAGGAATTATATCCGGGTGAGCCCCCCTGACATTCGCTCGGATTTAGAAGTTGCCGAAGATGTACGCAGGGCTTTGAAGAAAGATCCTTACGTCAATCGTTTCGACGTCTCGGTCCTGGTTTTTAATAAAAAGGTCTATCTTTATGGTACTGTGGATTCGAATTTTGAAAAATACCAGGCAGAACACGTAGCTTCAGGGATAGCTGGAGTGGCGGATGTGGAGAACAACGTGAGGATCGATTATGTCTGGGAAGGAAAGAATGACTGGCAGATCGAATGGGACATCGAGAACCAGCTCGCCTGGAGTCCCTATTTCCAAGATGATGAGATCGAGGTGGAAGTCACCAATGGAGTGGCAAAGCTCACCGGGAAAGTGGACACATGGTTCGAATACGGCGAAGCGGCAAAAGAAGCGATGGAAGGAGGTGCCAGAGAGGTAATCAATAAACTTGAAGTCGACTGATTGCGGCTTGAGCTTCGAATTCATTTTATCTGATTATCTGAAGAGGAAAGATCAAGAGCTTTTATGGAGAGTGATGTGAACACACAAATACATCGTATCTTTTTTAAACCGATAGCCGCTCAAAAAATGACAGTCGGAAAGATGCCTTTGGATGAATAAAAAAAGGACCTATGTCCGATGGTTCGAAGAATTGAGCTCTGAAGATGTCGGCGTGGTAGGAGGAAAGAATGCTTCCTTAGGAGAGATGGTCAGCACATTGAAAGACAAGGGCATCAGGGTGCCCCAGGGCTTTGCTACCACTGGAGAGGCCTACTGGAAGTTTGTGGAGGCTAATAGGATAAAAGAAAAAATCCGGACTCAGCTCAATAATTTAGAGAAGAAGAAAGAGTCTCTGGAAAGGATCGGAAAATCCATACGGAGACTTTTCTTGAAATCAGAATTTCCTGATGAGGTCATCGATTCCATTCGAGATGCCTATGGCGAGCTGAGCAGCCGTTACCAAACAGAAGAGGTGGATGTCGCAGTGAGGAGCAGCGCCACGGCCGAGGACCTCCCCGAGGCCAGCTTCGCCGGTCAGCAGGAGACTTACCTGAATGTAACGGGTGCGGATGAATTGCTGGAAGCCTGCCAGAAGTGTTATGCATCTCTTTTTACTGACCGGGCCATTTCCTACCGCCAGGAGAAAGGATTCGATCACTTGAAGGTGGCGCTTTCCATCGGTGTTCAGAAGATGGTGCGCTCGGATAAAGGGTGTTCCGGTGTGATGTTTTCCCTGGATACTGAAACGGGATTCAAGGATGTTGTGGTCATTGATGCTGCCTGGGGTTTGGGAGAGAATGTCGTTCAGGGATCAGTCAATCCAGATGAGTATATGGTATTCAAGCCCCTTCTGGATAACAAAGATAAAAGGCCTATCATCGAAAAGGAGCTTGGGGAAAAGGAAAAGAAAATGGTCTACACCAAGGGAGGAAGTCAAACCGCCAAAAATGTCAATACTTCCAAAGAGGAACGGGCCTCCTTTGCGCTCACAGACGAGGATGTGCTTCAGCTAGCCAGGTGGACCGTGACCATCGAGAGCCATTATGAAAAACCCATGGATATAGAATGGGCAAAGGATGGTGAAAGGGATGAGCTGTTCATTGTCCAGGCCCGCCCTGAAACGGTTCAATCCCAGAAGGAAGCCACCCAGATGAAGGCCTATAAACTCAAGCAGGAAGGGAAGAGAATCCTGGAAGGGCTGGCCATTGGAGAAGCCGTCGCTTCGAGTAAAGCCCAAATCATCAAGGATGTGGAGGATATCGAACGGTTCGAAAAAGATGCTATTTTGATAACCGGAATGACCGATCCCGACTGGGTTCCCATCATGAAAAAAGCCGCTGGCATCGTTACCGATCATGGCGGCCGCACCTCCCACGCAGCCATAGTCAGCCGGGAGTTGGGCATACCTGCTGTGGTAGGGACAGGCGAAGCGACCTCTGTGCTACAAGATGGCCAGGAAATCACCCTTTCCTGTGCGGAAGGAGACAAAGGCTTTATCTACCAGGGGAAATTAGATTATGAAGAGCAAGATCTGGATTTGGGAAAGATTCCGGAGACCCGGACCCAGATCATGATGAACATAGCCAGCCCTGCGGCTGCTTTCCGCTGGTGGCGCCTTCCAGCTAAAGGAATTGGGTTGGCCCGGATGGAATTCATCATCAACAATATCATCAAGATCCATCCCATGGCTTTGGTTCACTTCGACGATCTGGAGGACAAAAAAGCGAAGAATCAAATCAAGAGATTGACCTTTAACTATGAAGATAAGGCAGTGTATTTTGTGGATCATCTGGCCAGGGGAATTTCAAGAATCGCCGCCTCCCAGTATCCCCATCCTGTCATCGTACGCATGAGCGATTTCAAGACCAATGAGTATGCCAATCTCATCGGAGGAGATCAGTTCGAGCCTAAGGAGGATAATCCTATGCTCGGCTTCAGGGGTGCTTCCCGGTATTACAGCGATCGCTACCGCGAAGGATTTGCACTGGAGTGCCGGGCCATCAAGAAGGTGAGGGAGGAGATCGGCCTGGATAATGTGGTCATCATGATTCCCTTTTGCCGAACCATCGAAGAGGCAGACCGTGTTCTGGATGTTCTTTCTGATAATGGCATGGCAAGAGGAGTATCGGGACTTCAGGTCTATGTAATGGTCGAAATCCCCTCCAATGTGGTTCTAGCCAAGCAGTTTGCCGAGCGTTTCGACGGATTCTCCATAGGGACGAACGACCTCACCCAGCTCATCCTGGGGATTGACCGGGACTCTGAGGATTTATCGCCTCTTTTCGATGAACGCAACAAAGCGGTCGAGTCCATGATTCAAGATTTGATAGAGAAAGCTCATAAAGCGGATACCAAAGTGGGAATATGCGGCCAGGCTCCCAGCGACCATCCTGATTTTGCCCAATTCCTGGTCGAAGAAGGAATCGATTCCATATCTTTGAATCCGGACAGCGTCATCGAGGTGAAAAAACAGGTGGCGCGGAAAGAAAAACAACTGAGAGATGCGAAATAGGCGATAGGGAAGCTTGTGATGGATGCAAACCGATTAAAAAAATTATTGAAACCGGCTGAAACGAAAATTTTGCTGCTGGTCCTGGATGGGCTGGGCGGCATTCAAAAAAAACCAGGCGGGCTTACCGAGCTGGAAACAGCCCAGACGCCCCATATGGACAACCTGGCTGCAGAGGGGCTTTGTGGTCTGCATCGACCCGTGGGAGCAGGAATCACGCCAGGAAGCGGGCCTTCTCATCTCGCCCTCTTCGGGTACGATCCCTTCGAATATCAGGTAGGCAGAGGCATCCTGTCAGCCCTGGGCATTGACTTCGACCTCGAGGAGGGAGATGTCGCAGTCAGAGGAAATTTTTGTACTCTGGATGAGGAAGGAAGGGTAAAAGACCGCAGAGCAGGAAGGATAAGTACAGAAAAAAACCGGGAGCTCTGCCAGATATTGAGAAATATTGAACTTCCCGAGGTGAAAATATTCGTGGAAACGGTCAAGGAACACCGGTTTATGTTTGTTATGAGAGGAGAAAAACTAAACGGAAAGGTATCGGACACCGACCCTCAGGAAGTCGGCAAAGAACCGCTGCCGCCGGAACCTATGGATTATGAGGCCTCCAGAACCGCAGCCCTGGTGAGTGAGTTTCTGGATTTGGCCAGAAGCAGGCTTTCCGATCAATATCCGGCCAACATGGTTTTACTGCGGGGCTTCTCCCAGATGCCCCACTGGCCGTCAATAGAAGAGCTGTTCGGCCTGAAAGGGGCTGCGGTGGCAGCCTATCCCATGTACCGGGGAGTTGCCAGACTGGTGGGAATGGATGTATTGGCAACGGGAGAATCAATGGAACATGAAGTTCAAACCGTGGAGAAAAACTGGGACAGCTACGATTTTTTCTATCTTCATGTAAAGTCCATCGACAGTGCTGGGGAAGACGGCGATTTCGACCGAAAGGTGTCTTTGATCCAGGACGCCGATCAGCACATCCCCCGGCTGCTGGAGTTCGAGCCGGATGTTTTGATCGTTACAGGAGATCATTCCACTCCCTCTCTCCTGAAATCCCACAGTTGGCATCCTGTTCCGGTTGTTTTGTGGTCTGAGAGCTGCCGGATCGACCCGGTCAGAAGATTCGGAGAGCGGGCCTGTATGGCTGGCGGACTCGGTGCCGGCTTTCCTGCCGTTGATTTGATGCCTTTGGCTCTGGCTCAAGCTCTCAGGCTGGAGAAATTCGGGGCTTGAGACTCGGCCGATGCCTGATCGTACAGATAAAATGGTCGATACCCGAAAACAAAATCAAGATAAATCCAATATCGGAATCGTGAGATCCGTTCGCAGCAGCGTGATCGATATCCGGTTCTCGGATCGACTCCCCAGAATACACAATCGTCTGAACACAGGGGAAAAGGGAAAAGTGGTGATCGAGGTGATGTCCCATCTGGATTCAGATTTGGTGAGGGGAATCGCTTTAACGTCAACCCAAGGTCTTTCTCGGGGTGATGAGGTCATCGATACCGGTTTTCCGATAAGAGTTCCGGTCGGGAGACAACTCCTAGGCCGGGTATTTAATGTTTTTGGAGAGACCACAGATAAAAAAGAAGACCTGGACTTTGATAACTGGCGGTCCATTCATCAGGAGCCGGTGCCACTTTCCGAGCAGGTCGCTTCTTCAGATATTTTCACTACCGGAATAAAGGCCATCGATGTGCTGGCGCCTCTGGAACTGGGGGGGAAAGCAGGCATGTTCGGAGGCGCCGGAGTGGGCAAAACAGTTTTGATCATGGAGATGATCCATAATATGGCCAGCCAGCACCAGGGAATCAGCTTCTTTTGTGGGATAGGCGAGCGAAATCGGGAAGGAGAAGAGCTCTACCGGGAAATTCAAGAAGTGGGAGTCCTGGAAAATGCGGTGATGGTCTTTGGCCAGATGAACGAGCAGCCGGGCGCACGCTTTCGAGTGGGGCATGCGGCTTTGACCATGGCCGAATACTTCCGCGACGAGGTAAAGCAGGACGTGCTTCTTCTGATCGATAACATCTTCAGGTTTGTTCAGGCAGGAGCCGAGGTGTCCGGGCTCATGGGGCAAATTCCTTCCCGAGTCGGGTATCAGCCGACCCTGGCGACAGAATTATCCGAATTAGAGGAGAGAATTTGCAGCACCAAGCAAGGATCGATCACTTCGATTCAAGCGGTTTACGTGCCGGCAGATGATTTTACCGACCCGGCAGCGGTTCACACCTTCGGACATCTTTCGGCCTCTATTGTCCTGTCGCGCAAAAGGGCCAGCCAGGGGCTGTATCCAGCCATCGATCCTCTTCAGTCTCGCTCCAAGATGCTGTCTCCCCATATCGTCGGAGACGAGCATTACCATACAGCCAGAGAAATCAGGAAGACTCTGGCCGAATACGAGGAACTTAAAGACATTATCGCTATGCTGGGTCTGGAAGAGCTGTCCAAGGAAGATCAGAGAACCGTTCACCGGGCCCGCCGTCTGGAGAGGTTCCTGACTCAACCCTTTTTCACCACCGAGGAGTTCACCGGTCATGAAGGAAAGATCGTTTCTCTGGAGGATGCCCTGGAAGGATGCAGACGGATTCTAAACGATGAATTTTCCGATTATCCTGAACGTGACCTTTACATGATCGGAACGATAGACGAGGTGGAAAAATGAGACTCAAGGTCTATCTCCCCAGCAGGATATTTCTGGATGTGAAGGCGAAAAAAGTGAGCGCTGAAGCTGAAAACGGTTCCTTCACCCTGCTTCCGCGGCACGTGGATTGGGTAGCCTCTCTGGTTCCCGGAATCTTATCTTATGAATCCGGTGATAAAGAGGAATTTCTGGCAGTGGATGAGGGAATTTTGGTTAAATGCGGACCCGATGTGATGGTATCCACCCGGAATGCCATCAAGGGAGAAAAACTGGGAAACTTGAGACATTCCGTAGAGGAAAGATTCCGTGAGCTGGATGAGCGGGAAAAAAAAGCCCGTTCTGTGTTGGCCCGGTTTGAGGCGGATTTTATCCGCCGGTTCATGGAGATGGAAAGACATGGCTGAACAGAACGGCCGCAGAGAAAAGCACCAAAATGAGTTCTCAGAGGCAGTGGGAAAAAGGGAAGTCCGCAAACTCAAGGCTAGAAAGAATAAAGAAGAAAGCGTCTGGTTCGGCCTGGGTATGTTTGGCCTGGTAGGCTGGGCGGTCTCGGTGCCTACTTTGATCGGATTGGCTTTGGGACTGTGGATAGACACCAAATGGCCCGGACCGATTTCCTGGACACTGATCGGATTATTTACCGGAGTCGTTCTGGGATGTTTGAATGCCTGGTACTGGGTGTCGAGGGAGAGGTCTCGGATCGAAAGGAATAAGGATGATGAATGAATTAGTGAGTTTGCCGCTTTTTTTTGCTGCCGGCGCCGGAATAGGAATTTTTTATTTTGGAGGATTGTGGTGGACTCTGAGGATGATCTCCCGTTCTCGGAAACCTCATCTCTTGACTGTGGGCAGCTACCTATTGCGGAGCGGATTTTGTCTGGTTGGACTGATCTGGATAGCGAAAGGCGGAAGATGGGAGCATATCCTATCCGCTTTCTTAGGGATAATGGGCGCCAGATGGTTCCTGATCCATAGGGGAAAACCGGATAGAGAGCAGGAAAAAACTGTGTTGGAAGGATAAACTTATGGATATAAGCCCTGATTCGATCGTGATCTGGCAGTGGGGTCCTGTCACCCTGAATGCCACGATCCTCTTTACCTGGGCGATCATGGGGCTTCTGGTCCTGATTTCCTGGCTCATAACCCGGAAATTATCGGTAGAGCCAGAACTTTCCCGGTGGCAGATGGCTCTAGAAACCATTGTTTCTTACATAAGGGATCAGATTCGGGATATCACCCATCGAGAACCCGGTGATTATCTTCCCTTTATCGGCACGCTCTTCTTGTTTATTTCCCTCTCCAATTTCCTCTCTTTCGTTCCCGGATACCATCCTCCCACAGGATCCATATCCACCACGTCAGCTCTGGCTGTATGTGTTTTTTTTGCGGTTCCTGTTTTCGGGATCGCCAAAGCCGGTGTAGGGGGTTATTTCAGACACTACATCAGGCCTTCGGTGTTCATGCTCCCGTTTCATATTATTGGAGAATTTTCCAGGACTCTGGCCCTGGCTGTCCGTCTGTTCGGGAATGTGATGAGCGGAACCATGATCGTGGGCATCCTGCTGTCCATCGCCCCTCTGTTTTTACCTGTAGTCATGCACGCCCTGGAACTCCTTATCGGACAGATCCAAGCTTATATTTTTGCGGTGCTGGCCACCGTCTATATCGCCTCTGCAAGTCGGGCGCATGATGAAGAAAAAGGAAAATCCGACCACCGTACAAAGGAAGGAGAATGACATGGAAAGTATCAATATCATAGGAGCGGCTTCTATCTTGATCGCGGGGCTGACCATAGCTATCGGCTCTATCGGTCCAGCTTTGGGTGAGGCCAAAGCTCTGGCACAGGCTCTGAGTGCATTGGCTCAGCAGCCCGATGAAGCCAATACCATCACCCGGACCTTATTCGTCGGGCTAGCTATGATCGAATCCACGGCCATCTACTGTTTTGTCATATCCATCATTCTGATCTTCGCCAATCCCTTCTGGAATCATATCGTTCAAAACGGAGGATAAGAATTGTCCATTGATGCATTCACTTTTGTCGCACAGATCATAAATTTCATTATTCTCGTTTTGCTTTTGAGGCATTTTCTCTACAAACGGATAGTGCGGGTTATGGACGAGCGGGAAAAGAGCATCGCCAGTCGGATTGAGAACGCTGAAAAGAGAAAAGAAGAGGCTGAAGAGGAAGCAGAATCCTACCAGAAAAAGAAAAAAGAGCTGGACAAGAAGGAAAAAGATTTGATCTCCCGGGCGGAAAAAGAGGCGGAAGACAGAAAGCAGGAGCTTATCCAGAAGGCCAGAAAAGAGGTGGACCAGACCCAGAAACACTGGAGAGAATCTCTCCAGCGGCAGAAAGAAACATTCCTTCATGATCTCAGGCAGCGTGCCGGAGAGCAGGTCTTCGAATTGGCCAAGAGAGCCCTGAAAGATCTGGCCGATGAGGATGTGGAAAGGCACATCGCGGAGGTCTTTCTCCAACGGCTCGAAGATCTAGAGAAAAAGGAGAAGCAGGTGTTCAAAGAGAGTCTGGAACAATCGAATCAAAAGGCCGTTGTCTTGAGCCGGTTCAAGATTCCGAAAGAGCTGAGGCAGAAAATCGAAAAGACAGTGAGGAAACTAGGCGGGAAGGAAATCCGCGTGCAGTTTAAATCCACCGAAGATTTGATCGGCGGAGTGGAAATGGAAATCGGAGATAGAAAAATATCCTGGGGAATTGACAGCTATCTGGAGGATATAGAGGAAAAAATGTCGGAAACATTCGAGCAGAGAATTTCCGAGGAAGAGAAAGAAAAAGAAAAAAAGAAAGAGACCGGGAAAGAAGAAGCAGCAGAAAACAAAAAAGATGAAGAAAAAGAGGCAAAGAAACAGGAAAAAGGAAGAGAAGAAGAAACACATGAGTGAAGTGCGAGGTTGAGAAAAATCCCGGGATGAGCGAGAAATCAAGGCAAAACGGGGAATTGGATCATATCCTGAAGTCTACTTTTTCCACTCTGGGAGACCTCCTGGACAAACACCGTTTCGAGATAGATATCAGAGAATTGGGCCGGGTTTGGAACGTGGGAAGAGGCATAGCCAGGATTAGAGGCCTTCCCAATGTCCGGTATGAGGAACTGATCCGCTTTCCCGAAAACAAGATGGGGATTGCCTTCAATCTGGATGCCGACGAAGTGGGAGCCATCCTGATCGATGAGTACCAGGGTATCAGAGCAGGACAGGCTGTCCGGAGAACCCACCGGATCATGGATGTTCCGGTGGGAGATGGATTGGTGGGTAGAATTGTGGATGCTCTGGGACGACCCATCGATGGAAAGGGATCTATTCAAACATCCACCCGACTTCCCATCGAAAGACCGGCACCCGCCATCATGGACAGAGCACCGGTATCTACGCCTCTTCAGACCGGGATCCAGTCAGTGGATGCCTTGATCCCGATCGGCAGGGGCCAGAGAGAATTGATCCTGGGAGACCGCCAGATCGGGAAAACAGCCATTGCCCTGGATACCGTAATCAACCAGAGAGACAAGGAAGTGGTGTGCATTTACTGTGCCATCGGTCAGGAAAGTTCTTCGGTAGCCAAGACCGTTTTCGATCTTAGAAAGCACGATGCCATGGGATACACAATTGTGGTGGTCGCCACAGGTGAAGATCCCCCGGGACAGAATTTCATCGCTCCTTATGCTGCCACTTCCATGGGAGAATATTTCATGGAGAAAGGCAGGGATGTATTGATTATCTATGACGATCTGACGCGGCATGCCCGGACTTACCGTGAGCTGTCCCTATTATTGAGGAGACCTCCCGCAAGGGAAGCCTATCCAGGAGATATATTCTACATTCATTCTCGTTTATTGGAGCGATCCACTCACCTGAAGGATGAGTTGGGCGGAGGATCTTTGACTGCCCTGCCCATCATAGAAACCCAAGCTCAGAATATCGCCGCCTATATTCCCACCAATCTGGTTTCCATAACCGATGGACAGATCTATCTGTCCCCCAGACTTTTCGGGGAAGGGGTTCTCCCTGCCATAGATATCGGGAAATCGGTTTCTCGGGTAGGCGGCAAAACCCAGCTTCCTGCCTACCGGGCAGTGGCAGGAGACCTGCGTCTGGCTTATTCTCAATTCGAAGAGCTGGAGACCTTTTCCCGGTTCGGGGCACGGCTGGATGAAGATACCCGAAAAACTTTGGAGAGGGGGCGCCGTGTGCGGGAGGTACTGAAACAAGACCAATATCGGCCTCTTACCGTGCCCGAGCAGATATCGGTGATGACAGCGGTTACCGAAGGGCTTTTGGATGATGTGCCTTTGAATGAAATCGGTGCGGTCAAAAACAGAATTCAAAACAGGGTGAATGACGAGCTCCCGGATGTCTGCCGACGAATAGAAGAAGGAGAAGAGCTCAGCCAGGAAGACAGGGATTCTCTGGTAGAGCTGGCCAGAGATCTGATCGAGACTCGAGAGGACTGAAGGATGGAGCAACTGGAAACGTTGAGGCGGAAGATCGAAAGCGCCGAAGATCTCCACTCTGTGGTCAAGACGATGAAGACGCTGGCTGCGGTGAATATTCGCGAATATGAAAGAGCGGTGGAATCCCTCGAAGAGTACAACCAGACCATTGAAATGGGTCTCCAAGTTTTGATGCGCAGCAGGAGAAACAAGGCAGTGAAGTCAGAACAGGATTTTGGAGGTCATATCGGAGCGGTCATCTTTGGCTCAGAGCAGGGAATGGTGGGACAATTCAATGATCAGATCGTATCTTTTGCCGTCCAGAAAATGAAAGAATTCCAGATGCCGATGCAGCATCGGCATGTGCTGGCGATTGGGGAAAGGGTGAGGAACCGTTTGGAGGACAGCGGCCATCCGGTGGAAGATCATGTTTCTATTTCTGAATCAATGCTGGATTTGACTTTTGTGAATCAGGAAATACTGGTCAGAATCGAAGAATGGCGTCTGAAGAAAGATATCGATCAGATCATCATTTTTTATAACAGGCCCGCTTCAAAAGCCGCTTATCAACCGGCACTCAAATACCTCCTGCCCCTGGATTTTAAATGGCTCCAGAGCCTGGAGGAGAAGGAATGGCCAACCCGGGTTTTACCCGGCTTCAGCTTGGAATGGGACCGGTTGTTTTCCTCTCTGATCCGGCAGTACTTTTTCGTATCTCTTTATCGGGCCACCGTTGAATCACTGGCCAGCGAGAATGCGAGCAGGCTGGCTTCCATGCAGGTCGCAGAGAAAAATATCGAAGAACGGCTGGAGGAGCTCAATACCCAATACCAGCACCAGCGGCAGGAAAGCATCACGGCAGAGCTCCTGGATATCGTCTCCGGTTTCGAAGTTTTGTCTGGCTGAAAGATAACAGCCAAAAATTATGGTGAGTCATGAAAATGAAAAAAATCATCGCTCTTTGTATGAAACCTTCTATCGACATCAGCACTCGTGTAGGGACGGTCGTCTCAGGACCTAAATTGCGCTGTGAGGCTCCTCTGAGGGAACCGGGGGGCGGGGGTGTCAATGTTTGCCGGGCTGTCACAAAACTGGGAGGAAAGGCTTTGGCTGTCTACCCGACCGGGGGGACCAGCGGTCAACTGCTCAAGAGACTCCTTGAGGAGGAAGGAGTCGATCAAAGCACTATTTCCATAGAGAGCATGATCCCTGAAAGCTTCATGGTTTTAGAGGAATCGAGCGGTAAACAGTACCGGTTCAATTTTCCCGGCGCAAGAGTTGAGGAAGATGAATGGAGGAAAATCTTAAAAATGATATCACGTACGAATCCCAGACCCGGTTTCGTGGTCGCAAGCGGGAGCCTCCCTCCTGGAGCCCCGGATGACTTTTATGCCCGGGTGGCCCGAGAGGTTGCAGAATTGGAAGCGATGTTTATCCTGGATACCCATGGTACTCCGTTGATCGAGGCAGCAAAAGAAAGTGTGTATTTGATCAAAGCCAATATGAAGGAGTTTCAGGAAGTAGCAGGACAGGAAGTTGAAGATGAAATGCAACTGAGGGAACTGGCCAAGGATAGGATTTTGGGAAAGAAATGCGAGACGCTGGTTGTCTCGTTGGGTGCAGCCGGGGCAATCCTGGTGTCCAAGGAGGGAATCGAGCGATTTTATGCTCCAGTCGTTCCGATCCGCAGCCGGGTAGGAGCAGGGGACAGCATGACCGCCGGCATAGTGATGAAGCTGGCACAGAATTTTTCTCTTCGGGATTCCATGCTTTTTGGCATAGCGGCCGGCTCTGCTGCTGTGATGACGCCAGGGACCGAACTCTGCAGAAGAGAGGACGCTGAGCGTCTGTATGAACAAATGAAAAAGGTGGATCGAGAATCCTTCGGGACAGGAAGTTAGGCAAATATTCGGATTTGTTCGATGCGGTGATATAATAGGGATGAGAAAAAATAAGAGAGCCGTGGTATTGTTAGGGCCCCCTGGGAGCGGAAAAACGAGCGTGGTGGAGAGACTGCGTTCCTTCATGGATGCAGAAACCATAGAAACCGGACCGATTTTGAAACAGAGAGCCCAGGAGGAATCCGATATAGGCCAGCAGATCAGGCATTATCTGGAAAAAGGAGAACTGGTCCCTACCGGAATAGTTAACGATGTCATTATCCGGAAGTTGGAAAGAACCGATGCTCCATGGATTCTTTTCGACGGATACCCGCGTCAGAAAAATCAAATCGAACCATTTTTCAACATCGGGGAAAGAGTGAAATACGAACTGCGGGCGGTGCTGAGTCTGGTCCTGAAACGCTCGGTGGCCTTCGAACGGATCACCGGCAGGAGGGTGTGTCCGCGCTGCGGGGCTGTTTATAACATCCATGATGAGCCTCCTTCCCGGCCGCGAGTCTGTGACCGATGCGGCGGTGATTTGATCCAGAGAAAAGACGACACTCCAGAGGTCGTCAACGAAAGGATGGAAGAGTTCGAGCGAAACACACTCCCGGTGATCGAATTTTTCGAAAGGGAATATCCTGAGAGGACCTATCGGCTTTCGGCTGAAAAAGAACTTTCCGATACGGTGGAATCGGCTCTCTCCATCCTTAAGAATAAAGACCAAGCGAAATGAGCAGACAAAAAAAAGTACACATCGGGACTTCGGGCTGGCATTATGATCATTGGGAGGGAGTTTTTTATCCGGAAGGAATGGACAAACAGGATTACCTGGAATATTACTCAAAGAGATTTCACACTGCGGAAATCAACAATACCTTCTATCAAGTTCCCCAGAAGAAGACCTTGATGCACTGGGGAGAGGTTGTTCCTCCCCGTTTTATTTTTTCGGTCAAAGCCAGCAGGTATATCACTCATATGAAAAAACTCAAGGATTCCCAGCAACCGGTTTCTAAATTTTTAAAACAGGTAGAGGTATTGAGGGACAAGCTGGGCCCGATTCTCTTTCAGCTCCCCCCCAGATGGAACGTGAACCTGGAGAGGCTGGAGACTTTTCTCAAAGTTCTGCCTTCGGATTTTCGATACACCTTTGAGTTCAGAGATCCTTCCTGGTGCGATGAGCGGGTGTACAGCCTTCTTTCTGAAAGAGGAGCCGCTTTTTGTATCTATGATTTCGACCGCCGCCAGTCTCCAAAAGAAGTGACCGCTGAATTCGCCTACATACGTTTGCACGGGCCTGATGGTCCGTATAAGGGACAATATGACAAACAAACCCTCTCTGGATGGGCGGGGGCCGTGAGTTCCTGGGTGAGAAAGAAGAAAGAGGTGTACTGTTATTTCGACAACGATCAAGCCGGGTATGCTGCGCAGGATGCGGCCAACCTGAACCGGATGTTGAAGAAGAGGTAGAATATATGCCAGTTCATAACAGCGATGTGGCCGAGGTTTTCAACCGGATTGCCGATCTTTTAGAGATAAAAGGGGAAAATCCTTTCAGGATAAGGGCCTATCGGAATGCTGCCAGAACCATCGGAGGACTTTCTCAAAGCGCTGCGGACCTTTTAGAGCAAGGCAAGGACCTCAGCAGCCTTCCGGGAATCGGCAAGGATCTGGCAGATAAGATCAAAGAAATCGTGGAAACCGGAACCCACCCTCTACTGGGGGAGCTGGAAAAAGAGCTTCCTCCCGAGCTTCCCGGCCTGATGAAAATACAGGGCATGGGGGCCAAAAAAGTCAAAGTGCTTTTCGATAAACTGGCTGTCAAATCTGTCCGGGAGTTAACTGAAGCGGCTGAGGAGAAAAAAATTCGAAGGCTCCCCGGATTCGGAGAGAAAACCGAACGGAATATCCTGGAGGAGCTGGGCCGGATAAAGGAACGAAAAGGAGAGAAAGAGAGGATCAAGCTCGCGGTCGCGGAACAGATCGCAAAGCCTCTGGTGGAATACTTGAAAAAGGAAGAAAGAGTGAAGGAGGTAGAGGTGGCCGGCAGTTACCGCCGGAAGAAAGAGACCGTGGGAGATCTGGATATTTTAGCCACATGCAAGAAAGGCTCGCGAATCATGGATCGATTCGTGGACTACGATGAAGTGGACAAAATCCTCTCCCGGGGGAAGACAAAATCCTCGGTTGTTTTGAGATCGGGTCTCCAAGTCGATCTCCGGGTGGTCCCTCAAGTCAGCCTCGGATCGGCTCTGCACTATTTTACCGGATCCAAAGAACACAATATCGCTGTCCGCAAAATAGGAGTTAAAAAAGGATTGAAGATCAACGAGTACGGCGTGTTCAAGGGAAAGAAGCGGATTGCGGGGAAAACAGAGAAAGAGGTTTACAAACAGGTCGGCCTTCCCTATATCGAACCGGAACTGCGGGAGAACCGGGGCGAATTCGAAGCGGCACAGAAGAAGAATCTCCCCCGCCTGGTCGCCCTTGAAGATATCAAGGGTGACCTGCATGTCCATACCAAGGCCACGGACGGACACTATTCACTGGAAGATATGGCCGATGCAGCCAGAAAAAGAGGTTATGACTATATTGCCATCAGCGACCACTCCAGGCATGTTACGGTGGCCAAAGGATTGAATGCCAAAAGACTCCGAAAACAGATCGAGGAAATCGACCGATTGAATGAGAAACGGAATGATATCCAGATCCTTAAGTCCATCGAGCTGGATATCCTGGAGGACGGGTGTTTAGACCTTCCAGACGAAGTTCTCGAGGAATTGGATTTGGTGGTTTGTTCGGTCCATTACAAATTCAATCTTTCCCGGGAAAAACAGACCGAGAGAATCATGAAGGCTATGGATAATCCTTACTTCAATATCTTCTCTCATCCCACGGGGCGTTTGATCAACGAACGAGAACCTTATGAGATAAACATGGAACAGATCATGAATGCCGCCAAGGAGAAAGGATGCTACCTGGAACTCAACGCCCATCCGGACAGGCTGGATCTCAATGACATCCACTGCAAGATGGCCAAAGATATGGGAGTCAAAGTTGCCGTCGCCACAGATGCGCACAGGATAGATGATCTGGATTTGATGCGGTTTGGCATCGGGCAGGCCAGACGCGGCTGGCTGGAGGCTGAGGATGTCCTGAACACCAGGAGCTGGAAGGTCCTCAAAACGCTTCTGGAAAGATAAGAAGGAAAAGGAAAAGAGGATGGATTTCAAACACAATCCGAAAACGACATTCAAGAACGTCGAGAGAATGAATAAAAAGGAGGCAAAGGAGGAGATCGAGGCTCTTCGGGAAGGAATCGAATACCATGACTACCTTTACTACGTGAAAAATCGACCCAAGATATCCGATTCGGTTTATGATAAGCTCTTCCACCGCCTCCAGAAGCTCGAGGAAGCATTCCCTGAATTTCAATCCGACACGTCTCCCACCCGAAAGGTTGGAGCCGCACCCCTGGATAAACTGAAAAAAGTGGAACACACAGTCCCGATGCTGAGCTTGAATGCTGCGTTGAGTGAAAAGGATGCCGAGGAATTTGACCGGTTCATTCGACGGAACACTCCTCCTGGTCCTGTCCATTACGTTGCAGAGCCTAAGTTCGATGGATTATCGGTCGAAGTGGTGTACCAAGACGGTGCTTTCCAGAGGGGATGCACCAGAGGCGATGGCCAAACGGGTGAGGATATCTCCGAGAACCTCAAAACCATCGGACCACTGGTCCTTCGACTGCAGAAGCCGGAAAAAGGAGACCTGCCTTCTTTTCTTGCCCTCCGGGGAGAGGTGTTTATGCCCAAAAATGCCTTCCAGGAAATGAACAGGAACCGGATTGAGAGGGGGGAGGAACCATTCGCCAATCCCCGTAACGCCGCTGCAGGCACCATGAGGCAGCTGGATCCCAAGAAGGTGGCCGGTATGCCTTTGGATATCATATTTTATGAGATCCTCAGCATCGAGGACAGAGAATTTTCCTCTCACTGGGAAGAGCTGGAACAATTCCCACACTGGGGATTGAAAACGGATCCCCTCAACCGCCTCTGTTCTTCGTTCGAAGAGGTCAAGAGATACTGGAAAGAACTGGCCGGCCAGAGAGAAGGCTTGAACTACGAAATCGATGGAGTGGTGGTCAAGCTGGACGACCTGAAGGCCCGCACCCGTCTGGGAACCAGACAGCGCAGCCCCCGCTGGGCTCTGGCCTGGAAATTTCCCCCCAAAGAGGAGGAGACCAGGCTGGTGGATATCGTGGTTCAGGTGGGAAGAACGGGTATGCTGACACCTGTAGCGCTTCTCGATCCGGTGGAGGTAGGGGGAGTGACCGTCAGCCGGGCAACTCTGCATAATGAAGACGAAGTCAAGAAAAAAGATGTTCGGCCAGGGGATAGAGTCAGGATCGCCAGAGCTGGAGATGTGATTCCAGAGGTGGTGGAACGGATTAAGGAGCCGGGGAAGAAAAGAGGAAAGAAATTCTCTATGCCCCAGAAGTGTCCGGTATGCGGATCAAATATTTCTAAAGAGGGGGCTTACTCTTTCTGCCCTGCCGGTCTTTCCTGCCAGGCTCAGCTTATCGGACACATCCTTCATTATACTTCCCGGGACGCCATGAACATCGAAGGATTAGGGGAAAAAATCGTGCGCCAGATGGTGGTAAAGGGGATGGTAAAAGAACTCGCCGATCTCTATCATCTTTCCGAGAGGGATTTAAAGGATATGGAAGGATTTGCGGATAAGTCGGCCGGCAACCTGTACAGAGCTATCCAGGGAGCGAAAAGGGCCCGTCTCGATCGGTTTCTGTATGCTCTGGGAATCCGGCATGTGGGGCAGCATGTCGCCCGGGTTTTGGCGCAAGAGTATCGGAGCCTGGACAGTCTGAAAAAGTCCGGGAAGGAGGATTTGGAAAAAACGCGGGAAATAGGTCCAGAGATTGCACAGAGCGTGGTCCAATTCTTCGAACAGGAAAAAAACGAGAAAGCTCTGAAAAATCTCTTTGATGCAGGTGTCGAGGTAGAAGAGATGCCAAAATCCAGACAAGACCTTCCTCTGAGAGGGATAACCTTTGTTTTCACCGGAAAACTTGAGGAGTTTACCCGTGATGAGGCGGAGGACCTGGTCGAGAATCTGGGAGCGAGAGCGGCTTTCAGTGTCAGTAAAGAAACCGATTTTTTGGTGGTGGGAGAAAAGCCGGGAAGCAAATTGGAAGAGGCTGAAAAGCTAAAGGTAAAGACTCTGAAAGAAGAAGAATTCAAGAGGATGGTCGAAAAATATGGATAGAAAGGGCAAAATCCTGATTAAAAGGGAGGAGGAGATTCATGCACAAAGATCCGAAAGAATATTTTATGGATAAGCTTGAAGAGGATATCAGAGAAATCGAAGAACAACTGGATGTGTTGGAAACAAAGCTGGAAGATGCCGGATGGGAGCCTGAAATGGATTTTAGAAACCAGATCGACAGCTTGAGGCTCAGGCTGGAAAACCTGATGAAGGAAGTGGACAGATTTGAGGTGAGCAGCGAATCCAAATGGAGCGTTTTCAAAAAGAGTTGTGAAAACACTCTTTCCAAGATTTCAAAGGATACTCAGGAAATCACCAGCCGGATGAATAATTTCCTGTTGGAGTGACGGGATGTGCCCGGTCCGCACTCCCTCCCATCGACAGACTGTCACCATCGTGACGGTCCTGTCCATGAAAAATTTAGAAACGAGGATGAGGAGAAATGAACATGTTTTATGTAAGCCTGTATGAGGAGGAATTGCTGAAATCGGCAAAGAATTCGGTCAAAGAAATCATCGAGAAAAGGGTTTCTGACGGCATCGAAGCACATTCCATTGTCACCCCAGGGTTGGTTGCAGATGAAATCATTCATCAGGCCGAGAAACAGAAGGTCGATCTGATCGTAACGGCCACTCACGGGGAAACAGGCTGGCGCCGACTCATATTTGGCTCAGTTGCCGAGAAGGTGGTCCGTATGGCCCCCTGTCCTGTTCTGACCATTCATGCTCCTAGAGAAGAAGAATGAACATATTTTCGCAAGTTCATAGGGAGACGACTTTTCAATTCTAGGAAAGATACGTATCCGTGGATTTTGGGCCGATGCAGAAGCGAAGAAAATCGTTTTTTATTTCAAGATGACTGTTTTGGCGTTGTTGTCCTCGTTTTGCTCCTTTATCATAGCCGAACAATCAATGATCGCCGTGATGGCTGACTCTTCGGTCAGTGTGAGTCCGGCAGGAAAAACGGCGATTCCGGTCACCGGGGCCAATTCCTTATCAGGATCGAATTCAAGGATGGTTCTTGTACAGAATTCTTCTTCATTCTTGATCACATGCAGGGTGCATTCGGGTTCTTGCTCTTCCACCCACGCTTTAAGAGGGAAGTCTCCTGGGCCTACGTTTTCCACAACCACCACCACCTGAGAGTCCTCGTCTAGATAGATATCTTGAATCCGCAGATCAGGAAGCAGACAAGGGCCGATGTACTTACCTTCTACTTGATTATTTTCTTCGTTCGATTCTTTTATTTCCTCATTGTAATCGAGGTATAGATCGACTCTTACCGAGGCGGCAATATCGTAAGGGAGCAGATAACTGGCAGTCCCGTTAGGCTCGGTTATTCCCCCGTTGGAGGTGGAGCTGGGCTCAAGCAGGAGAATATCTTCCTGAACGACTCCGTCCAGATAGAGAGAAGCCAGACTGGTCGAATCCTCGGAAATTGAACCTTCACCTTGATTTTCCACCGTGACATAGAGGGTCCCTCCCATACAGGAAATATCTTCCACAACAAGATCGGGAAGAGGTTCCTGCTGTTTTTTGCAAGAAAGTAAGGCTCCTGTTATCAATATTCCACTGATTAAGATGATCCAAGTCATTCTTTTCATGTTTCTTAGCCTCCTTATAAAAAAATCAGTGTTTTTGGAAGTTCCTCTGCATATTTCTGTAAGAACTTGCCAAAAGCTGTCCCAGATTATCTTGATTTTCAGGGAAAACAAAGTAAAAGAATTGGTGCCCTTACCCAATTGGAACTCGACCAGTACTGTTTCACAGAATTTTTTCCTTTTTCGCGGGACAAATGGGGGTTGTTCAAAATCCATCGGTTCTCTTCAGAAAGCCAGGAGGCCTATCGACTCGGTCGCAGAGATATTAATCAGAAACCCCCATACGATTCCCTAATTCGAACGCCTTTTTCAAAAGGGAAGGGGACTCTAAAATTTTTCCCTTATCATCGAATCCCGGACAGAAAAGTTCCTCCTGATAGGTTACGTTTATATTATGAAAGAACTGCCTGGTGATGAACTTCGCATTTTGGAAGAATTCTTTTTTATGGGAAGCCTGGACCAGAATCAGGGCACCGTGCTTTCGTTCCGTAAAGATTCTTTTTTTCAAAAGGACCTTCGAGACCCAGATACACTGGAATCGGTCGATCATCATCTTGGTCTGAGCCGACAGGCTCCCGAAAAAAATTGGAGAAGCCAAGATAATGGAATTGGCCTGACTCATTGCCCGGAATACACAATGCATATCGTCTTTTATAACGGAAAGGCCATCCTGATCGACCTTCGCATATTCTTGTTCTTGACAGGGGAAAAAATTCAAGTCATTAAGGACAATTCCTTCGGTTTCTGCACCGGACGTCTGGGCTCCCCTCAAAGCTTCATTGAGCAGTATTTCGGTGTTTCCCCCCTTTCTCGGACTGCCGTTGATGCCGACAACTTTCACTGCCCTTATCCGTTCCTAAAGAGGAAAAAGATACCTGATTCCCAGAGAACCCCGGAGGAAAACTTTTTGACCAGAGGTAAATTCGATCATGGGCACCACTTCCAGAAAAAAGTTCAGAGGAATTTTCAGCGAGGTAAAATCCAGACCCAGAGGAATTCTCAACCTGAATTTGCTCTTTTTCTGCCAAGCGATTCTTCCTCCGGCTCCGGAATAAAAGGATATTTCAGACTTGCGGGTATCGAAAATTTTGAATTTGATAAAGAGTAAGTCAGCATGAGCTCGCCAACTTTTTTCTTTACCGAGCGTCCGTCCAATCGCTCCTGTGATGGCCAGCGATCTTCCTACCCAAATCTTGACATGGATTCCGGTCGGTTCTACAAAGATCAGGCCGACTCCGATTTGGCCTTCTTGAGCCTTTAACGGCCAGCTCAAAAGAATCAACAAAATGAAAACGGTACTGAGTTTTTTATTCATCGGTAATATTCTTCCTTTCCCTATTTTAATGATGTGGATACCTTGATCCTACTGGGCTGTATAGCCTCCGTCTATGACTCATTCGCTCCCTGTTTCGTTATCGACCCTGAATATTTTGTTCGAGCCGTGGTGCAATGGCCTCTTCCCAGACGATTTTGAAACAGGCGGCAACAGGGATGGCAAACAGCAAACCGGGCAGTCCTCCCACCCAGCCGCCGATAAACACCACCACCAGAATGGTCAGCGGATTCAAGGTGGTGGATTTGCTTTGTATCCAGGGCGTCAGTATATACTCTTCGATGACATTCACTCCTTGAAAAACCACAGTAGGCCAAACGATCACTGCCAAAAAATCGAATCCTGGCGGTTGAGCTCCTGTGGTCATTTCCAGGTATTTAACCAGGACCGCCGATACCCAGCCGACGGTGGACAGATAGGGAACGATACTCAAAAAGCCGGTTGTAATGCCCAGTAGAAACCAGTAGGGAACTCCCGCCAGAAACCAACCTCCTGAAAAGAGCACCGATATAATCAGCGAGATGAGCAGGCGGCCCCTGAAAAAGCTGCCCACCGCTTTATCCATGCGGCCAAGGATTTGTAAAATCAGGTCTTTCTTCTTCAGGGGTATATGGCTCTTGGCTTTGAAAATGAACTGGTTGAAGTTTA
Organism: uncultured Eubacteriales bacterium; assembly: GCA_964346815.1. Classification (GTDB taxonomy): domain Bacteria; phylum Acidobacteriota; class Aminicenantia; order Aminicenantales; family Aminicenantaceae; genus CAYFWF01. The sequence continues at coordinate 106,991 of CAYFWF010000003.1, forward strand.
TCGAAAAGACGAAGAAAGAGACAGGAATGAGAATAATCCAGAACAAAATGATCACCGAGGTGCCGATGACGCCCCCGATAAAAGGAATGATGGATTCGGATTGCACATCCAGTTTTTCCAGAAGTGCGCCGGGCTTTTGAGGAACTTCTCCGAGGGGAACGCCATATTTATCTCTTAAGGTTTCCCAGTAATCCGGCAAGCTCTGGACGAAATTGGTCCCCTGTTCGATAAGAGGGGGGACCAGCCATATGGAGGCGGCTATGACCGCAGCAATGGCAATGGTCAGAATGAAAAGGATGGTCACTTGTTTGGGAATATGGAGATTCGCTTGGGCAAAGTTAACCGCGGGATTGAAAAGATAGGCCAGCAGCAAGCCAAAAAAAACAGGAAGCAGAATGGCCCGCAGGTAAAAGCAGATGGCCAGGAATAAGATGACCGAGACTATCCACATCAGATCCCTGACCGCTGTGATTTTCCACAAATGGGGACCATCAGGAGATGATCGGCTTTCTTGGTGCGGAATTTTTGCCATGGATAATCTTTCATAATGAGAGGTGCAAGAATAATGCCAGCTAATGAAAGGAATTCCAGACCTCTTACCGGTCTTGAAAACCATCGAAAATAATACTATTTGGCAAGATATTGTCCCGCCATACAGGACACCTTTCTCTAAAATTGATCTCTTTCCTCTTGTCTTGAAGGTCATGGGCAGGCTGGATCCAGGCTTTTCTGTTTTCATCGCTCCCTCAATAGCTTTGGCACATTTCTTGAATTGATCTTACTGAGAAACCTCATATTCGAAATGGAGAAAAAAAATGAAGGAAAAGATTGGCTCCGTTGCCGGGGATATCTGGCACATTTTGAGAGAACGGGACGAAATTCTGGTATCGGAAATTCCCAAAATATTGAACGAACGATCCATGATCGTCCACCAAGCCCTGGGATGGCTAGCCCGGGAAGATAAATTGGAATTCCGAACAAAAGGTCAAAAGACATACGTTTCTCTTTCTGAACCAGGAAGATAGATGGAAACCGACGAAAAAATTAAAAAAGACGTGGTGGATCAGCTTTTCTGGGATGGGAGAGTAGATTCCTCCGAAATACAGGTGGCTGTATCGGAGGGTGCAGTCACTTTATCCGGGAATGTGCAAAGTTTTGCCGCCCGCCAGGCGGCAGAGAGCGATGCGCTGTCTATCCCTGGAGTTGTGGCTTTAAAAAACCTTCTCACCGTTAAATATCCCAAGACGACTCCCGTGCCTGGTGACGATGAGATAAAGAGGAACATAGAAAATGTTTTGTAATGGAATCCCTCCATCGACGATTCACAAATAGACATCGTCGTGGATCGAGGAATCGTCAAGTTGAAAGGCACAGTCGATTCATCTTGGAAAAAGGAAAAGGCCGAACTGGCCGCCTATGATATTTTCGGAGCAGTGGAAGTGATCAATCAACTGAGTGTCGTTCCGACGAAAAATATCGCCGACCAGGTCATTGCCGAACAAATCACTACTGCCCTGGGGAGGAATACAGATGTCGATGAAGACAGGATAGACATCCAAGTCGAGAACGGACATGTCGTTCTCTCTGGCTCTGTTCCCAATTGGAACATGTTCCGGTCGGCCTTTGAGACCGCGCTTTATACACCCGGTGTCATCAGCGTTGATAACAAACTTTCGTTGAGGAAAGACTAGAAAAATCTTCATCTAGTAGAATTCTCAGGTTGGTTCCATTCTTTGAGAGTCGGTGTCGGATTCGTGAAGAGAAAGCAAGGAACAAGGAGGAAAAAATGTTTGCTATTTCGAATTATAGGCTTTTAATCCTCATTCTGTTGTTTTTTTCAGGTATAGGGCTGATCGTCTCGTCAGCACATGCCCAGTATTTTGGGAGGAATAAGGTCCAGTATGAATCGTTTGACTTCAAGGTCCTGCATACCAAGAACTTCGACGTGTATTTTTATCCCGAAGAGGAGAAGGCTGCCATAATGGCTGCGAGGTCAGCCGAGAGATGGTATGCCCGGATTTCGAGGATTCTCAATCATGAGCTCGGCAGCCGCCAGATTCTCATCCTGTATTCCAGCTCCCCTCACTTTCAACAGACCACTGCTATTCCCGGGATCATCGGAGAAGGAACGGGAGGGGTGACCGAAATGCTCAAACGAAGAATCGTACTGCCCATGGCAGCGTCTTTGGCAGAGACAGATCACGTTGTCGGGCATGAGCTGGTGCATGCTTTTCAGTTTGACATAACGGCTCAGGACCACCCCCGGTACGCTGCCCAAACTCCTACTGCTTTTCGTCTTCCCTTATGGTTTGTAGAAGGATTGGCTGAGTACCTTTCGATCGGGACATCAGACCCTCACACCGCCATGTGGATGAGGGATGCTGTCCGCAGAGAGGCACTGCCGATGGTGAAGAATATGAATAATCCAAATAAATATTTTCCCTACCGCTACGGCCATTCGCTGTGGGCCTATATCACCGGCCGGTGGGGGGACGATCAGGTGGAAAGAATCATGAAAGCGGTGGGAAAAACCGGCGATTATGAAAGCGTCCTGAAGAAAACCTTGGGAGTCAAACTCGAAGAGCTCAGCCAGGGATGGCACCAGGCCTTGAAAAACAAATCCCAAGCCATTGCTTCCAGAACCGAGGTGCGCAAAGATTCCGGCCGATTGCTTTTCGAGGCAACCAGGGAGAACAGACTGAACGTGTCCCCTGCTTTAAGTCCTGACGGAAAACAAATTGTATTTCTTTCTTCCAGGGATTTGTTTTCCATCGATATGTATTTGGCCGACGCCGGCACAGGAGAAATAAAAGAAAAGCTGGTGGAAACGGCTGTAGATCCCCATTTCGAAAGCCTGAAATTCATCAAATCCTCAGGTTCTTGGGATTCTGAGGGCCAGCGGTTCGTCTTCGGGGCGGTGAGTGGCGGCCAGCCCGTTCTCACCATCCTGGCAGTGCAGGAGGTAGAGAAGATCAAAGAAGTCAGATTCCCTCAGCTGGGAGAGATATTGAATCCCACCTGGTCTCCAGATGGACGATATATCGCTTTTTCCGCCCTGGAAGGAGGGCTGACCGATCTCTATATGTATGATCTGGATGAAGACAGCCTTGAGAAGCTGACCGATGACCCTTATGCCGACCTTCATCCCACCTGGTCTCCCGATGGAAACTCTATCGCTTTTGTGACAGACCGGTTTTCAGCCGACCTCACCCTGCTCGATCTCGGCTATTATGAACTGGCCCTGTTGGACCCGGCAGCCCGTGACATCGAAAGAGTCAAATCCTTTTCAGGCTACAAGAATATCAATCCCGAGTGGGCTCCGGATTCGAGAAGCCTATTCTTCATTTCAGACCAGGACGGCATCTCCAATATTTACCAGATGGAACTGACGACAGGGGATATAAAGCAGATCACCAACAATTTCACCGGAGTCAGCGGCATTACCGGAATCAGCCCGGCGTTATCTATATCCAGGAAGAGCGGACAATTGGCCTTTTGTCTTTACCAAGACAATGGATACAGCATTTACACTCTCGACCCAGCATCAGGACAACATGCGAATGAAGAGACAATTCAGGTGGAGGAACTTCGGCCGGCAGTTCTTCCGCCCAGGGAACAGATGGCGGGCGAATTAGCCGCTCTTTTGACGAATCCCTTATTCGGTCTTCCGGCTGAGAAAGACTATGCCATCGAGGACTACCAACCGAAGCTGACCCTGGATTATATCGCGCCCCCTCAAGTAGCCGTAGGTGTGGACAGGTTCGGAACATATGGAGCAGGAGGGATTGCCCTGTTTTTCAGCGATATTCTCGGTTATCACAGTCTATACACCATGGCCACAGTCAGTACCGACATCCAAAATTCGGCTGCCCTGGTAGGATACCAGCTCAGCAAGTACCGATGGAATCTGGGATTGGTAGCTCAGAGGACGCCCTATGTTACAGGAGGATTTGCCAGCGGCATCGGCACGGTTCAAGGAGAACCGGCAAGGATCCAGGAAGAGCAGATCTTCCGGCAGGTGAACTACAGGGTTGAGGCATTGGCAGACTATCCCTTCAACCAGGCCCAGAGATTTGAAATTTCAGGGGGATACAATTACATAAACTTTGACCGGGAACTCCGCACCCGTGCATTTTCTTTGATCACGGGAGCCGAGCTTATCGATCAAGAAGAAGATCTGTCAGCGCCAGATTCTCTTCATTTCGGGGTGGCTTCGGCAGCTCTGGTGTATGACAGCTCCTTTTTCGGAGCAACCAGCCCCATTCTAGGACAGCGGTACCGGTTTGAGGTCTCTCCCTTGGTGGGAAGCATTACCTATTACAATGTACTTGCCGATTACAGACGTTATTTTATGCACTTTCGGCCCTTCACTCTGGCCTTTCGAGCTCTTCATTTCGGGCGCTACGGAGCAGGAGCCGAGGACAACCGTCTTTATCCTCTTTTTATCGGATACCAGACCTTGGTCAGAGGGTACAATACAGGCTCGTTCAGTGCGGAAGAATGCGGTTCAGAGGATGACTGCTACGCCTTCAATCGACTGTTGGGCAGTAAAATGATCGTGGTTAATGCAGAAATCCGGTTTCCTGTATTCAATCTTTTAGGCATAGGAAAAGGCTATTATGGCATTCTGCCCGTTGAATTGGCCGCCTTCCTCGACAGTGGATTGGCCTGGCGGAGCGACGATAAAGCCTGGTTTTTAGGTGGAGAGCGGAAGCCGGTTTTCAGTGCCGGATTCACTTTCAGGATGAATGTATTTGGCTATGCTATCCTGGGAGTCAGCCTATCCCATCCCTTTAACCGGCCGAAGAAAGACTGGGTGTTCCAATTCATGTTCACTCCCGGATTTTAGCGAAATCTCTCGAGACAATGCCGGCGAGAGGCCTTGCTGGAGATTCTGATATGGATTGATTTGTGAGAAATGTCTGAATCAGCCACCACCTTTCCCCTCCTGGTTTTGCTGCTGGGGGGAGTTCTGATTGCCACCATTTTCATTCGGTCCGGTCTCAGGAAAATTGGGCTGCCTTCCTTGGTTGGATTTATGGTCCTGGGCCTTTTGGTCAAAATGGCTGATGCCCAGATGGGATTTCTTTCTGAAGATTCAAAAACCATTTTTGAATTTCTGGCCAACATCGGGATTATCGTCCTGCTCTTCCGGGTCGGTTTGGAGAGCAATTTAAGGGGACTTCTCAGACAGATTCGTCACGCTTGTCTCATCTGGACAGGAAACATCGTTTTCAGCGGCTTTCTGGGTTTCATAGTCTCTCAGTATTTATTAAAACTGGGGCTCATTACGAGTCTGTTCATCGGAGTCGCCTTAACCGCGACAAGCGTTGGAGTGTCCATTTCCGTGTGGCAGGAAGAGGGGATGATCAAAACAAAAACTGGAGAGCTGCTGCTGGATGTAGCGGAAATGGATGATATTTCCGGAATCATCCTTATGGCCGTGCTTCTTTCCATAGCTCCTGTCTTAATGAAAGCAGGGACCGCATCCATGGGGGAAATTCTCGGCAAAAAACTGGGCATCATATTTCTGAAGCTGCTTTTATTCGGTGTGTTGTGTTTTCTCTTTTCTCAATATGTTGAAAAGCCGGTCACGAATTTTTTTGGAAAGTTGAAAAAGTCTCCGGATCCCATGCTGATGGTAGCGGGCTTTGGCATCATCATTGCAGCTGTGGCCGGATTGCTCGGCTTTTCCCTGGCTATGGGCGCATTCTTCGCCGGCATAGTTTTCAGCAGGGATCCGAAAGCCGTGAAGCTGGATTCTTCCTTTGGAGCTCTCTATGACCTCTTCGTTCCTTTTTTCTTCATAGGAATAGGTCTGAATGTCGGGATGAAAGGCCTGACTTCCGGCTTGGGTTTGGGTGTGATTCTCCTCACTGTTGCTGTGGTCGGAAAATTGATCGGGAACGGAGTCCTCTCGCTGAAAATTACGGGATGGATGAGAGCTGTCCTGCTCAGTGTGAGTATGGTGCCCAGGGCAGAGATAGCAATGGTTATCATGCAGAGGGGTTATCAATTCGGGGATTGGGCCGTCTCAGAGGAAGTGTATTCATCGATGGTTTTTGTTTCCCTGGGAACATGTGTTCTCGCGCCAGTTGTCCTCAGGCTTTTATTGAAGTATTGGAATCTTCCTGAAGAACAAGCCGATGATTCCAATTCAGGTTAAAATATCTTCATTTGTCCTGTGATACAGGAAAAAATCCCGGTTGAGAGAACAATTCTTTCCTATATTTAATGCCCTATGATCCCAAAATAATCAGCCGGATTTTCATTTGGCATATTTCTTGTATTGCATGTATATTAAAAAGATGAATCTGGCATTTTTACAATTCTTGACAGCATTTATCATTGCCTTGATTATCAGCCTCATCTTTGCCATTGGATTTCGGGGAAGAAATCTGTGGCTTAATTTTGTATTCTTTTTCTCGATTATTTTCTTGATTACCTGGGCAGGCGGAATTTGGCTGACCCCCTTCGGACCCTCGATCAAAGGAGTTTATTTGTTTCCTTTTTTGGTGGTAGCTGTCCTGATAGCCCTTTTTCTGGCAGCGGCCGTGTCAACTCAGAAACCGAGACCGAATAAGGAGCAAAACCAAGAAAGAGAGGTCATGAGACTTGCTCCAGAGGCTGTTTTTGGAGCCTTTTTTTGGGCTTTGATCATCCTCTTGTTTTTGGCCGTGGTAGCCAAATACGCCTGGTAGGCCTGTTGAGGAGCGACGCAAAAGAATGGTGGCGATTGTTTCTCTGCTACTTATCGTGTCTCTATCCATCTTAATAACCCGAATCGCTACAGTTGCGCTGACTCATACAGGGATTTCTCGACAGAGTGCGAAATTCCAGGCACGTTCGGCTTTCAGCGGTGTCGGTTTCACCACCAGCGAATCTGAACAAATGGTCAATCATCCTGTGCGCCGGAAAATACTCTTGATTTTGATGCTGCTCGGAAATGCAGGGATCGTGACGGCAGTGACCAGCTTGATTTTGACCTTTGTGGATTTGAAAGGATCTTCTGCGGCTACCTTAAGAGTAGGTATATTGGCAGCTGGACTTATCGCTCTCTGGGGAGTCGCTTCCAGCAAATGGCTGGACCGTCATCTCTCCGAGCTCATCAGCAAGATACTTAGTCGATACACCAAACTCGACGTGAAGGACTATGCCGGCCTTCTGCATCTCAGCGGCGAGTACAGGATTTCAGAGATGAGGGTTCGAGCAGATGACTGGATGGCCAACAATAGCCTGAAAAAGTTGAAACTGCGTGATGAAGGAGTCATGGTTTTAGGGATCGCCAGAGAGAATGGAGCTTATATCGGGGCACCGAAGGGTCCGACCGAGATCAAACCAAATGACACCCTGATTTTGTACGGCCGGGCTTCGGCTTTTGAAAACCTGGATGTGAGGAAGAAAGGAAGCCGGGGAGACCAGGAACATAAAGATGCGGTGGATGAACAGAAAAGGATCGCCGAGAAGGAAAAGGAAGAGGAGAGATAGATGGAACACAAAAATCATGGGAAGAAAAACCATCAGGAGCATGGTGATCACACATATCATCATGCGCACATGATCCAGGACTTCAGAAAGAGATTCTGGCTCTCTCTGGCAGGAACCGTTCCGGTTTTGGCCCTTTCCCCGCTCATCCAGTCTTTCCTGGGATTCCAACTTGCATTTATAGGGGACAAGTACATCCTTTTCGGCATCTCAGCCTTTATCTACTTTTTCGGAGGGTGGCCTTTTCTCAAGGGAATGGTGGGTGAATTCAGGAAAAAGCAGCCCGGAATGATGACCCTTATAGCGTTGGCCATCACGGTTGCATTCGGATACAGCAGCCTGGTGGTCTTCGGACTGCAGGGAAAGGTCTTTTTCTGGGAGCTGGTCACATTGATCGACGTGATGCTTTTGGGACATTGGATCGAGATGCGCTCGGTCATGGGCGCTTCCCGTGCCCTCGAGGAACTGGCAAAACTTCTCCCCTCCGAGGCTCACTTGATCGCCGATGATGGATCGGTTCGGGATGTGAAGCTGGATGAACTGAAGAAGGGGAATAAGGTTCTGGTCAAGCCTGGAGAGAAGATTCCAGTGGATGGGAAAATCATAAAGGGAGAAACAGAAATCGATGAGTCCATGATAACGGGCGAGTCTAAACCGGTGGCCAAAGCCAAAGATGATAAGGTTATCGGCGGATCTGTGAACACCACAGGATCCTTGACTGTAGAGGTATCTCAGACAGGGGAGGATTCCTATCTTTCCCAGGTTGTAGAAATGGTCAGAAAAGCAGGAGAGAGTAAGTCCAGGGCCCAGGATTTTGCTGACAAGGCAGCCTTTTGGCTGACAGTGGTTGCTGTTACCGTAGGATCTGTTACCCTTGGCTCTTGGCTGATTTTTGGAAAGGAATTCGTTTTTGCCTTGGAACGGATGGTTACTGTGATGGTCATCACCTGCCCTCATGCGCTGGGGCTGGCCATTCCGCTGGTTATCGCCGTGATCACTGCACTTTCCGCGAAGAATGGGCTGCTGATACGCAACAGAACAGCTTTTGAAAGCGCCCTGCATCTGGATACAATCGTGTTCGACAAAACCGGAACCTTGACCAGAGGAGAGTTCGGAGTCTCCGATGTGATTTCACTGGGAAATTGGAGCCAGAAAGAGGTTTTAAGCCGCGCTGCATCCATCGAAAAGGAATCCGAACACAGCATTGCCAGGGGGATCTTAGAAAAGGCTCAAGAAGATGAACTTGATCTCCGTGAGATCGAACATTTCGAAGCCCTCCCGGGCAAAGGAGCTAAAGCCCGTATCGATGGCAAAGAAATCCTCGTCGGGAACACATCACTTCTGGAGGAAGCGGAACATGTTTCAGATGAGCAGAGGAAGAAAATCGACAGGGTCAGTTCTCAGGGGATGACCACGGTCATTGTTCTATCGGATAAAAAACTGGAAGGGCTCATCGGCCTTTCGGATATAATACGGGAAGAATCCAGAAAAGCGGTGAGAGAACTGAAAGACTTGGGTTACCAGATCGCGATGATCACGGGAGACAATCAGGAAACGGCAAGATCCGTAGCTGACGAGCTGGGAATCGATAAATATTTCGCAGAAGTCTTGCCCGACGAAAAATCTGAGAAGATCAAAGAGCTTCAAAACGAGGGGAAAAAAGTCGCCATGGTGGGAGACGGCGTCAATGATGCGCCGGCTCTTGCCCAGGCCGATGTGGGAATAGCCATCGGTGCCGGCACAGATGTGGCTGTTGAGACCGCTGACGTGATCCTGGTAGAAAACGATCCAAAGGATGTGGTGGACATTATCTCCTTGTCCAGGGTGACTCGAAAGAAGATGAAACAAAATCTGGCTTGGGCAACCGGTTACAATGTCGTTGCCATCCCGCTGGCCGCTGGAGTTTTGTATGACTATGGGATTGTCCTTGCCCCTGCTGTCGGAGCTCTGGTCATGTCCTTGAGCACGGTGATCGTGGCCATCAATGCTAAGCTGATAAAATACAAAAGATAGAATGTTTTTCTCCCGATAAGGAGGGAAAGAATGGAATCCCTAAAAAGCGCGAAATGCGTACCCTGCAGAGGGGATGAACCGCCCGCTTCGCTCAAAGAAATTCAAAAAATCAGACCTCAGATTCCGGATTGGGCGGTCAAGGAACGCCAAGGTGTCACACGGCTGGAGCGTACATTCACGTTCAAAAATTTTAGAGAAGCTCTTCGTTTTACGGACAAAGTCGGGGAAATTGCCGAGGAAGAAGGCCACCATCCTGTCATCGTCACTCAGTGGGGCAAAGTCAAAGTTTCCTGGTGGACCCATAAAATTAAAGGGCTTCACCGAAACGACTTTATTATGGCAGCCAAGACGGACGAGACTTATGATTCAGTTTAGAAAGAGATTGTCCCTTTGGAAAGGTCGAAAACCACTGTAATTACAGCTGGTCCCAGTCCCATAAGGCGAAAGACGTTTCTGGTGCCCGCATTCCCGCTTGCCTCTTCACGGATGTCGATTCCCATCAGAATCTTGCCTAGAAAATAGGCCGGTAGAATGGATCCTAGCAAGCAGCCGATGAGAATGGTGAGAATTCCTGGCCACATGGGACTCATTCCAGATTGAGATTATCTCTCGAATAACTCATTGAAGTGGAAATCTTTCCAATTCATATAGGGAGCGTCCCACATGTTGGTCTTCAGGTCATCGACAGCGATAAGAATACGGAGTTCATTGGCGAGAAAAATAACAGAATATTCTGTTGTTCCATGGGCAACTTGCTGCAGAAGCCTCACAGCCTCATCGAATCCCGGGGATATGCCTCGGCGGGACCATGCTTCCAGTGTGTGCATGCTGGTTTCATACCTCCAGCGGGAAGAAAAAGAGATGGGCCTGCCCAAGGACTCATCGGGCCGGTTGGGTTTATAGCCATAAATGAGATGGTGGTTCGAAGCCATAATGTTGTGGGGATCTGCAGGCCTGACTTCTGTGGGAGTTCGTATGGCAAAGCCGGTGCGGCCGCCCTCGTAGACAAAAGCCGGCACTTCTTGTCCCTTGAAAGGGACAGCCCAAAGGATGATCGAACCGGCTGATGTGATTCCACCTGTCGAACAGGCAAACGGCTCCATCATCTTGAGAACGCTTTCTGGAGAAGCCTCCCCTCCTTGTTTTTCCAGAATGACCCGCTGAATCCAGGAACATGGGACGATTCCGTCCGGAACAGGACCAGGGCCGGAGCCTCCGGCGTTTTCCATACTGTAAAGGCCCTCCTCGTTGATGCCCGAAATGGTGCCCACGAATCCGGGCCACATGGTCGAGATCCAGCGTCTACGACCCGGTTCAGAGGGATCTATTGCATAAATGAGAAAATGGCTGACCGTGACCTTTCTGACATCGCATTCCCCATCCATGTTTCTCGCCGCGATCAGATGGCTGTCGTGCACGCTTCCTTCTGTTTGCGACTCCCAGAAGGCGAATTGGGTACAGTTCGAGGGATTAGCTCCTGGAAAGGCCGCTCGTCTCTCGATATAGGCATTGATGGCCAGCAAGTCGGTTCTGTTGAAATCGCGTCCCAGAGCTTCCACGCGCATATCCATACCAGAAGAAAGCATACCTTTGATGACGGAATCACACTCCTTCAGGAATTCGGAAGGATAGTTGAAACGGCCCTCCAGAAAAGGAACGAAAATGTCCTGATAACGTTTTGCCGAACGCCAGCTGTCTTCGATGATGTAGAATTCAAAAAAGTCGATGATCTGCTTTCCCACCAGATAACCGTGAGCAAAACCCCGTTCCTCTGGAGTTCCCCAGAGATGCAAGACCGGAAGCCCTTTCATCCAGCGAAGGGCCCCGTGTTCGACAGTTTTATTTTCTTCGGGAAATCCCGATGGCACACGGAGCCTGAAATCACAATCGGCCGCATCGGATTGGGTGAGATCGATCGGATCCCAACTTCCGCCACGTGTGGAGGCGAACCAGCCGAAAGGCTCAGGAGGATCGAATCCTACCTCACCGTTTTCATCGGAATCGATGAAGGCTAGAACCGAGTAATGACCAGGAACCAAACCATCAAATGTGTAGCTGCCCGGTTTTTCGAGTCTAAGAGTCTGGAGGGACGAGGCATCACCATATATATCTCTCTTGCTGAGCCTGTGGACCCGGCCTTCGGAAGAAACAGGCAGTTTGTACAGATTGACGACCGCCCTTCCTGATTGATCTCCTTCGTAAACCAAAAGACCGGATATCGATCTCGTCTCCGTTCTGATTCCCCCACAGTTCAAAACAAAAAGGAATAGCAGGGCTGCAGTCGATGTGCGTTTTATCATTCTTATTCCCTCCTAATTTTCGCTTTATTCCGCATTTATTTCCGCTGACACCTTGGATTGAATGTATCACAGTCAAAGCAGTAAGTTCAACGGTATCGCTTAAATGATCTGGAGTGTGGAAAAATTTAGGGCGTCCTGCCAACTATCTAAGGCAAATCCGAGAGTCTATTCCTTGTAGAGGGATTCGATCACATTTTTGTATTTCTCTTCTACGATATTTCTCCTTACTTTCAAAGTGGGAGTGATCTCCTCCTCGCCTATATCAAAGTCTCTTTCCAGAAGGGCTATTTTCTTGATTTTTTCATATGGAGCCAAAGCCGAGGTGCTCTTCTCGACCTGCTCAAAAACCAAATCAATGATTTCCTCTTTGGCGATGAGGTCTTTGGTATCTTCAAAGCTGATATTCTGGTCTTCTGCGTATTCTTTAATCTTTTCAAACTCGGGGACGATAAGAGCAGATATAAATCTTCTTCTATCTCCGAGAACCACAGCATTTGTTATATATGGATTTCTTTTGAGGATATTTTCAATGGGTTGAGGAGCCACATTTTTTCCTCCGGCAGTGATAATCAGATCTTTTTTTCTGTCTGTGACCACTAAATAACCCTCTTGATCCAAATGACCAATATCCCCGGTGCAGAGCCATCCGTCCTTCAAGACTTCTTCTGTCTCCTCTTTCATTTTGTAATATCCTTTCATCACATTTGGTCCTCGGACCAATATTTCGCCATCATCAGCTATTTTGACTTCTGTTCCTGGGATAGGTTTCCCCACAGTCCCGAACTTCAGTGTTTCATAAGTTGTGATTGTGGTAACCGGAGACGTTTCTGTCAATCCATAGGCTTCTAAGACAACCATTCCCGTCGCAAAAAACAGCTCTGCGATTTCCTTAGATAAAGGAGCTCCACCCGAGACAAAGAATTTGATCCTTCCGCCTGTGATCTCGGTAATCCTGGAGAGAACAAGCTTATGAGCCAGATCATTCTTGATTCGCAAGCTCAAGGAGATAGGCTGCTTGAGTATCCGTTTAAGGGTGTGATCTTTTCCCACATCCAGAGCCCAGAAAAAAAGTTTCTTTTTCCAGGGAGGGCTTGAAAGCACATTATCCATGACTTTGGAGTAGACTTTCTCGAATACCCTAGGCACACTCACCATGATTTGGGGTCTCACTTCCGACAAGTTTTCGACCAAGGTCTCGATACTCTCTGCATAAGCGATGGTGGTTCCTCGATGGAGATAGCCCAGAGTAGCGATTTTTTCCATAATATGAGATAACGGACAAAAGGAAAGCGCTGTATCTTTAGAGGAAAATTCGATTATGGAGGTCAGCGTGGTGCAGTTGCTTGCCAAATTGCTGTGGGTGAGAATCACTCCCTTAGGGACTCCGGTCGTCCCGGAGGTATATATGATGGTTGCGATATCGTCGGGTCTTACCGCCAGGGACATTCTTTCGAAGAGTCCGGGATCATCTTGATTCATCCTTTTTCCGCGTTCTCCGATCTCCTCGAAAGTGAACACGCCTTGCGGGGCCTCTGATGAAAAGGTGATATAGGAGTTGACATTTTTCAATTCGTTCTTAACGGTTTCAATCTTCTTCCATAGCTCTGGAGTCGAGAATACGACGACTGTGGCGTCAGAATTGTTTATGATATACCGGATTTGTTCGGGTACCAGAGGTGTGTGAACCGGGACGGTTATTCCCCCCAGGCAAATGGTGCCAAAATCGGTCATCACCCATTCTGGCCTGTTTTCGGATAAGATTATGAGCTTGTCGTTCGGTTTGAACCCCATAGAATTGAGTCCTAACGAGAAGCGCCTCACTTTCTCGCCGAACTCTTGCGTGGAAATAGGAACATACTTTCCTTCTTTTTTGTGCAGAATAAAATCATCCTTAGGATAAGATTTTAAGGTATTGAACAAAAGCTGATTGAGAGTTTCGATCATTTTGTCCCCCTATCACTGCCCATCGATCGCTCTTCATCCTCGAGAAATTCCTTCATCGAATCCCATTTTTTTCAAGAGAATATCGAATCTTGGATCAGAGCGTATCCGATCGAATATCGGAAATCCCCTCAAATATATCATCCAATGGTCATGTGCTTCATATCCTTCGTCCAGCCATTGGAAGGCATTGTCCTTTTGGCCGAGTCCTGTGTATATTGTCGCTATTCCGCACGGAGAAACATATCTCTTCTTTGAAAGATCCAGCAGCCCTTGAAGCACCTGGACGGCCTTATCCTTCATCCCTGCGATCCCATACAGGTAACCCAGATTCGACTCCACGAACAGGACATTCCTTCCCGATATCTTTCTTCCTTTTTGAATGGCTGATAGAGCTTCCTGGTACATCCCTTTCTCTCCATAAGAATAAGCGAGGAAAAAATAGGAAACATAAAAATGGGGATTCATTTGGATGGTTTTGTGTAACTCTTTTATGGCCGAATCATAACGGCGCAGAAAATAGAGAGTGGCACCGACTGCAGAATTGATCATCGGAGAGAGAGGGTCGAGTTCACAAGCCCTCTCTATTTCTGCTAAGGCCTCTTCATCTCTTCCCCATGTCGCCAAAGATACAGCATACCAATGGCGAGCCGTCGAATAGCTCGGATTCAATTCGATGACTTGTCTATATTCCTGCTCTGCGGCTTTCCAGTCCCAGTCATATATCTGCTTTATCCACGCCTGTAAGGCCTGAGCCCTGGCAAGAGTAGGATCCATCTCCAATGCCTTTTTCGCCGCAGCTTTTGCCCGGGGGAAGGCTTCATGGGGAGGAAGGAAGTCATAGTATCCCAGCATGTTGTAATAGAAGGCGAGTCCGGCATAGGCCAATGCATAAGTGGGATCTCGTTCGATCGCCAAATGGAAACATTCCAGGCTTTTCTTAAAACCTTCCTCTGTCATCCTGTTCATGTGGAAGCGTCCCTTCAAGTACAGTTTGTAAGCTTCCGGATCGTCGGTTGACCTTTTTGTGAGCTTGGCTCTTTCTCCTCCTAAAAGCTTAACTTTAAGCTTATCGACAATCGCGAGAGCCACATCGTCCTGGACGGCAAAGATATCCTGCATTTTCCGGTCATAGCTTTCTGACCAGAGCTGATACCCATCGACAACATTGGTGAGCTGGGCGGATATTCTGAGGTGGTCCCCCGCCTTCCTCACGCTGCCCTCTAACACAGTTTCCACATTCAGTTGTTTTCCGATTTCCCTAATATCCAGACTTTTTCCCTTGAAGGAAAACGCCGAAGTCCGGCCAACTACTCTTATGCCGCTGATCTTGGCAAGAGCATTGATCAATTCTTCTGCTATGCCGTCACAAAAATATTCCTGGTCTTTTTCAGAACTGAGGTCGGCGAAGGGTAGAACTGCGACTGTATTTTTCCACTCGGCACCTTTTTTTTTTGATTTCCTGATCACTTTTTCTGGAATTGTTCTTATGGAGAGTGGAAGGCCTCTCTCGATCCTCTTCAAGTCTTCCAAAAGATCCTCAGCCTTCTGGTACCTTTTTTCTTTATTCTTCTCCATACAAGTAAGTATCACAGAGCTGAGATCCTCGCTGATCTCACGATTGAGATCTCTTGGATTGGGAGTAGGCTCGGTTTTGTGTCTTATGGCAACTCCTATCGCTGTCTCAGCTTCAAAAGGGACTCTACCTGTGAGCATTTCGAACAGAATCGCTCCCAGGGAATAGAGATCGGTACGCCGATCGATCCTTTTTCCCTCCACCTGTTCTGGAGACATGTAATCTGGGGTTCCCATGATCACTCCTGCCTCTGTTATCTCTCTTGTTTTCAGAGAGCGTGCTAAACCGAAATCCATAATTTTTGCATTCCAGTCTTTATCGATCATGATGTTCTGTGGCTTTAAATCCCGATGAACAATCCCTATTCTGTGTGCTTCGATGAGTCCCTCGCATATCTGTTTAGCAAAAAAAAGTGCCCTTTCTTCTGATATCTTTTTTTCATTTTCAATGGTGCTTTTTAAATCCTTGCCCGGGACATACTCCATGATGATAAAGAGAGTTTCTTCTTCTTTGCTGAGGTGATACATCCGGCAGACATTCTTGTGAGAGATTTTCCTGGCAAGTTTTAGCTCATTCCTGAAACGCTTCACCGTTTCCTCATCAACTGCAACTTGAGGTTTTAGCAGCTTTAAGGCCACCTCCTCATCGATTTCTTCATCGACGACTTTGTATACCGTTCCCATACCCCCTTTACCCAGCTCCCCGAGAACTTTATATCTTCTTGCAAAAGTGCTTCCGGTGGACAGCTTTTTCATCCGGATTTCCAGAGTTTGAGTTTGGGACAAATCTTTCATAGGGGATGCGGATAGCGGGGATGCACATTTGCCGCAAAAAAAGCTTTCAGGAGGGTTTTCGAAATGACACTTGGGACATTTCATTATTAAGTTTCTTTTGGCTGATTTATGAAAAAAATATCAATTTATTGGGAAATAGTCAAATCGATTCCGACTGAGATTCTTTTCGATTTTCAGCAAATTGGGTTTTTTTAAGGTAGACGTAAGGATCATAATGGATTGATCTTTCAGGAAGGTAATGCCAAAAAGGCCCCAGCTCTTGTCGTATACACTCGATATAAAACTCCGGGATTTCCTTGGATTTACCTCCAAAAAATGCCCGGGTATTGTGGTCTGTCTCGAGCATTTTCCGGATTCTTTTCAGATAGGTGAGCCGCGAGTGCCTATCCGAAGATACAGAGCGCAATACATTCATCATGCCAAGAATATTAGGTCCCTGAGCGATGAACCGACGGTATATGTTTCTCCAGGAGAATGAATAATTCAGAAGGTCTATGATATGGTCATACAGCTCAGTCCATGTGTAATTCAAGGGCTGTATATTTATCGCTTTAAAATTATTGAGGAAGGGGAAAGGGAAAGGGATGATTCTCCCTGCCCGCTGCAAATCCAAATCGTACAATGTGCTTTCTCCATAAGATGTGAACAACTGGTAAACGGGAAACGCTCCAGGACAAAGGTCTACAAATCTTTTGGTGAGCTCAAAAGGTTCTTTTCCTTTGTCTATATCTAGACCGAGGATAAAATTTGTTTGCACATAAGGGATATATCGCAGAATCATATTGACTTGTTGAGCCACTTCCTGCAATTTTTTCTCTCCGATCAAATTTTCTGATTTCGACTTGTTCCCAAAATCTTGCCAGGATTCAATCCCGGGTAATATGGCTTTGAATCCAATTTTTTGCATCCTCCGGCAGTGGGATTCTGTCAGTAAGGAAAGACTGCTTTCTGCAATGAATTGGACGGAATGAGCAGGCACAGCTTCCTCGATTGCATCCATGCACTTATTGAATTGGACGCCAAAATTCGGATCCTGCCATCCTGCCTGGGGATTCCTCATGTTTTTCATTATAAACCGGAGGTCTGCTGTCAATTGTTCATAACAAAGGGGCTTGAAATCCACGGCTGAGTCAATACAGAAGCTGCAGCTATAGGGGCATCCGAAGCTGCTGATGAGAGGGACAATTTTGAGTCCACGGACTTTGTTAAGTGCAGCGTTTATAAAATCCCAGCGTTCTTCTACACTGGGCAATTCGCTCGGATGATCTTTGGCTGTAAGAAAGATGCCTGAAGGTCGATATTCCTTGCAATCATTCAGAACTTCGAGGATGAGAGGTCTATCGGTAAGTCCAAGGACATAATCAAAATATTTACAGGCATCTTCCGGATAGCTTCTGGCGTGGGGCCCTCCCAGGACAGTCACAGCCCTTTTCTTCCGAAAATAATTGCTGATTGCATAGGCGAGTAGAGCGGCATGGGTGAATGCCCCCACAAAAACCATATCTATCTCGTCTGGAAGTTCATGGAATACATCTTCAAAACCGGTGTAGCAGATGTACTCCACCTCATGGCCAGCCTGTCTGCACCAGACTGCAACAACCTGGCACATGATGCTTGCGTTATTGGGATACATTATCCGTGCGTACCAGGATCGTTTTGGTCCGTTTGTGACCAAGTCAATAACGGCAACTTTGAATTTCTTCATTCGACTCCCCAAATTAAAGTTGGATGTTTATCTCCTGCTGCTCAGTCTTTAGTAACTTTTCCCTTCCCATAAACAGGCTTTTTAATGTCGATCCAGGATAATTCTTAATTGCTTATATCACAGGAAAAAAAGGTTGTCAAAAGGATGTGAGGTGTATCCAAAGCTAGCAGACCTATGTTGGAAGCATTTGGGAATGTTTTCGCTCCAGTCAGATTTTATACGCCAGTCCCTCGCTAAACTTCTCGGCCTTGCGGAACTCCGCATATTTATTTAGCGAACGAGGCTATGCGTATTAGTTTAGTTGCCTCTGCTGATAACTACACTTCTAAGTCACACAGTGTCATTGAGATTTCTTGGAATGGAAAATGGAGTTCTAACCTCGAAGAAATGAAGAAATATCTCATCGTAAAAGAAATAAAAGGAAAGAAAGGAAAAATTCAACCTGATGTAAAAAAGGCAGAGGCTTAATTCAAATCTTTGTCAAAGTCAATTGTGCCTATTGAAGATTTGAGTTTTGAGATTTAAGCCCCTATCAGCCACTACAATAACAATTCAGATAATCTTGTTAATTGAGAAGAAATGTGTCTCCTTTTTATCAAATAAAAGTTCCTAATTAATTCCGATTTGGCGTGCCCAAAATCTTCTTTAGGAATACACTCATCAACCCCCCTTTTGCTGACAACAGCCGGCTTTCACCCAATTTAACCTTTGTCCAAATTCCACTGAGACAGCACAAATCCCATACTGCGGCTAGTCGTTAAAGATACAAAAAGGGGTTAGCCAACTCTAATGAAAAATCATCTTGAGAGGTAATTGTCTGGAGTATTCAATTTTTGTTATATTCAATATCTATTATAATTCTTAAATATAAAAAGCGGGGCATTTTGTGAAAAGGGGACCTTCCTCTCCTCATCAATTCTCCTTCATTTCTAATTATGTTCCTCTGTATGAGGAAACAAAAGAAATCAATTCAAAATGCAATCCAATCTAGACTTGCAGTGTGTAAAAGGAAAGATTGCTTCTTAACATAATTGCAATAGCAATTTACATAGATTGTGCAAATATTAATTTAGAAGGAGGTTTTAAATGAAAAAAACAATTTTTATGACTTTTTTTCTGCTGGTTCTTATTGCATCTTTTGTTCTTTTACCAGCTAATGCAGTTTATGCGAAACAACTTAAACGTGAGCTCACCGTTAAGGTTTATCCAGAAAGTGGATTTCCTCCAAAGTCGTCAAATCCTATTGTTCCTCTAAGAAATTTTACAGTGAATATTTATCAGCCAAATGGCGCTTTAATTGCTTCAAAGAAAACCGATGTAAACGGTGAAGCAGTATTCGATCTCCACTACGGGAAATATTTCATCGCTGCCCCCACTGCTGATCATTTATCTTATGTACCAACAACAATCGGTTTTGTGTTTACACCCAAAAATAAGGTTGCATATCTTTACCTTCCGTGGCTGCGTACGCGCGCTGAAGGACCCTCTGTGCATCCTTTATGGTTTGAATCTATCGATCTTGATACTGCTACACCAGAACACGAAACTATGTTGAAATGTCATGCTGGTGAGACAATCTCCGTTAAAGTTTCATGGTGGATGCTTGAAACAACTAATTATCCCTGGTGGTACGTTTCACTCTTTGGGGATTGGCAACCTACTGCAGCGCTTTCGAACCTTGCTTTTGGACGATCTGGGCCAGGAGAAAATCAATTTTATGAAGTAACCGCCACATTTACTGCTCCTCTGGAACATGGAATATATACTTTGAGGGTAGTTGGTGTTCTTGATTATTCTTGGCCATGCAGTTACTACACTAAGAGTCATTACAGTGCCATTGAGGGAAGAGATATGGGCATTAATATTTTGGCACAGGCACCTGAGGATTATGAAAATATTGGTGTTGCAACAATAAAAGTGGTTGGCTTTAAAAAGAACTAACAACTATTCCTGATTTTTGTTCCTTAAGATATAATTTTAACGCAAGGCAAGAAATCCATCTGAGACGTTATTGAAAAGGAACAAGCCAAATGGTGGCTTGTCCCTTTTACCCTTCGCCCTAACAAATCTTGAAGTTCAACTAAATTCCTGTAAATATTTGGATTGGTGGGTTCGAAATCTTCTTTAAGAATAGCTAGCGCTACGCCAACATTTCCGCCAATTCATTCATCGTCGGTAGGGTGAGAAATAGCTTTAGTTTATTATTGGGATACGCGAGTATTAATGAAGACAATTTTGGATTGATGAAATGCAAATAGATTTTGAAGCTATAGTAAACTAAATTTAAACAAATAATTATTGGTAGTTATATGTCTACCTTATGCTACCAACTCCGATAATTCCAGCATCCTGCCAGATTCAGCAATCTTCCTAAATATTGCTACTATTTTTGATACAGTATTTTCTTTAACAGTTATGCAGGTTTGGGCATTCCCCAATGCTCTCTTTTCATTAGGCTCAAGCTCTTATGACATCACGGTTTTGCAAATGCTTACAGCACTGGCGCGTGTTGCACTCAATCGGTGTAGTGGATAAAATGGAGGTGGAATTGAAATCGGTTTCTATCCCGTTGTTTTGCGCTACCGGGAACAGAAATAAAGCGTTTGTCTATTCTTTTTTATTTGGAACCTCAGAACCGGTGGGAGCGATTATCGGATTTTTGATAAGGATGTGGTACACTCACCAGAAAAAATCAACCATGAATCTGTACGCTTTTTAAATGATATTTTGTAGGGAGAAAGGATATGACGAGACGAAAATCAAAATGGCCCTGGATCTTTATCGTTTTTATCGGATGTGCTTTTGCCATCCTCGCTATGAATGATAATCCTACGAATCGGATCAACGACTTGGAAAACCCCGAAATGATCGCCCAGAATAAAGAACCTGCGCACTGCACCCTTATGCCCTATACGGATAAAGACAGAGCAATTCATGGCGATCGATTCACATCGAAATATTATCAGTCGCTCAACGGTAAATGGAAATTTCACTGGGTCCGAAAACCCGAAGACCGGCCAAAATATTTCTTTGAACGCGATTACGTCATCAGTCAATGGGATGAAATAGAAGTTCCCAGCAACTGGCAGTTATTGGGATATGGAATGCCTCATTACATGAACAGTGACTATGTCTTCGAAAAGAATCCTCCCTTTATTCAGAATGATTACAATCCTATCGGGTCCTACCGCACGGAATTCGAAATACCTCAGGACTGGCAGGAGCGCCAGATTTTTATTCATTTTGATGGGGTGGAATCCGCTTTCTACCTTTGGGTCAACGGCAAAAGAGTCGGGTACAGCCAGGGCAGCCGGACTCCTGCAGAATTTAACATTACGCCTTTTGTTGAACAGGGAAAAAACATTTTGGCTGTAGAAGTCTATCGTTGGTCGGACGGATCCTATCTGGAGTGTCAGGATTTCTGGCGGCTGAGCGGGATTTTTCGAAACGTGTACCTGTTTTCAACGCCAGATGTCCATATCCGGGATTTTGAGGTCACGTGTGACCTGGACGAGAATTATCAAGATGCTACACTCTTCGTGACAGCTCGAGTGAGAAATTTCGGAACTGAAGCGAGCCTCGCTCAAACAGTCGAGGTCACCCTGTTGGATGAAGACGGCCTTCCCGTAAAATCAGATGTATTAATGACTGAAAGGAGTGAATACATCGCCCCAGGTGCCGAGAGCATCGTTAAAATGAAAGCTGCCGGTCTGAGACCGCACAAATGGTCGGCCGAAGAACCGCATCTCTACACCGTTCTATTAACGCTCAAAGAAAAGGGTGGGGGAGTCCTGGAATATCAGAGCTGCCGGTTCGGCTTCCGCGAGGTTGAGATCAGAGAAGGACAACTGTTAGTCAATGGCGTTCCTGTTCTTCTTAAGGGAGTCAATCGGCATGAACATGACCCGGATCGAGGCCATTACGTCACCAGAGAATCGATGCTTGAGGATATCCGACTGATGAAGCTGCACAACATCAATACGGTTCGAACCTGCCATTATCCTGACGACCCGGAATGGTACGACCTCTGTGATATATACGGCATATATCTGATCGATGAGGCCAACATCGAATCTCACGGTATGGGCTACAAGCCGGGCGAAACGCTGGCCAACAAACCAGAGTGGAAGATAGCTCATCTCGATCGGATCCAGCGGATGGTAGAACGGGACAAAAACCATCCCAGCGTGGTCATCTGGTCCATGGGGAATGAAGCTGGAGACGGCACGAATTTCGAAGCAGCCAGTGATTGGATCCATCACCGGGATCCCACCCGTCCTGTCCATTATGAGAGAGCAGAGTTGAAGCCGCACACCGACATTTATTGTCCAATGTACGCCCGAATTCCGCATTTGATCCACTACGCAGAAAAAAAACAGGACCGGCCTTTGATTTTGTGTGAATACGCCCATGCCATGGGGAACTCGGTCGGAAATCTTATCGATTATTGGGATGTGATCGAGAGATACGACCTTCTCCAAGGTGGATGTATTTGGGACTGGGTGGACCAGGGAATTCGGAAAACGAATGAGAGAGGCCAAGAATTTTGGGGTTATGGAGGCGATTTCGGAGAGCCAAAAAGCGACAACAACTTTTGCATAAACGGACTTGTGCAGCCAGACCGGTCCGTCACGCCAAAATTGAAAGAGGTAAAGAAAGTCTACCAGTATATAAAGATAGAGCCTCTGGATTTAGAGAGAGGACTCATCAGACTCATCAATAGATATTATTTCATCGATCTGAATCGGTTCAATGTTCATTGGGCAGTGCTGGAAGATGGGGGCGAGATTCTTTCGGGCTCTGTCCCTCATCCCGACCTTGCGCCGGGAGAAAGCAAGACTCTTGACATCGATTTGGAAAACCTGAAACCACGTAAAGGAGCTGAATATCTGCTCAATTTTTCTGTGCAAGCTTCGCAGGCATCGGAACTCGTTCCTGAAGGACACGAAGTAGCAAGAGAACAGTTTGTCCTGCCCTTTAAGGTACAGACTGGCAAGACAGAACCACCAAACAAACGATCCCTGCAACTGACCGATACTGAGAATGCCCTTCAAATAAAAGGGAAAAATTTTTCGGTCCGGTTCGATAAAGTGACGGGGCTTCTTGCTTCGTATGTGTACAGGGGAACAGAATTGATCGTGGAAGGTCCATCTCCCAATTTTTGGCGGGCGCCCACTGATAACGATTTTGGGAATGGAATGCCAAAAAGATGTGCTGTTTGGAAAAAAGCCAGCTCATATAGACAACTGGACCGATTTGAAATCGTGAAACAGGAACAGAGACGGATTGCAATCGAAGCGGAATACACCTTACCCGACGTTGAGTCGAAACATACCGTTACTTATATCCTTTTGAATACAGGTGATTTGATCATCAAGAATCATTTCATTCCCGGCAATATGGAATTGCCAGAGCTTCTCAGGTTCGGGATGAGGATGAGAGTGCCCAAGAATCTTCGACAGGTCCAATGGTACGGACGAGGGCCCCATGAAAATTACTGGGACCGAAAAACAAGTGCCTTCATCGGACTTTATTCGAATACGGTGCAAGACCAATATGTGAAATATGTCAGCCCGCAGGAAAACGGCTACAAAACCGACGTGCGGTGGGTGGCATTGACCCAAAAAAACGGTGTGGGTCTATTGGCTGTCGGTCAGCCCATTCTCTGTTTTTCGGCACTGCCCTTTTCAATCGAAGATCTAACCCAGGAGAGACGTGGAACAAAGCATCCCACAGATTTAGTAGAACGAGATTTTATAGAATTCAATATCGATTACAAACAAACAGGAGTGGGCGGCGACAATTCCTGGGGGGCAAGGCCTCTGGAAAAGTACACTTTACATGCAAAAGAATATTCCTATAGCTTCAGACTTCGTCCCTTTTTGTCGAAAAATGAATCGCCCGTACAATTGAACAAACAAAAATTTTGATCTTTCTCCCATTTTTGACCTAAGTCAATGATTTTTTGTTATGCAGGAAATATAATCAAAGCATGATTCATACTTCAAGGAGGCTGAAATGAAAAGAGAAATAAAAAAAGGAATTGAGTGGGTCGGGAAAGTCGATTGGGAAATCCGTGAATTTCATGGAGCTGAATATTCCACCCACAGAGGAACGAGCTACAATTCTTATCTCGTAAAAGACAAAAAGACTGTGTTGATCGACACGGTGTGGGACCCTTTCAGTGAGGAATTCGTAGAAAATCTGGAGAAATCCGGAGATTTAAAAGAGATTGACTATGTGATCGCCAATCACGCTGAGGTGGACCACAGTGGGAGCCTGGCCCGATTAATGGACCGTATTCCCGATGTCCCGGTTTATTGTACCTCCAATGGTGTCAAATCGCTCAAAGGCCACTTTCACAAGGATTGGAACTTTGTGCCGGTGAAAACAGGGGAGACCTTGGATTTGGGATCTAAAAAGCTGATGTTCATCGAAGCCCCCATGCTTCACTGGCCGGACAGCATGTTCTGCTATCTGACAGAAGACAACATTCTCTTCCCGAATGATGCCTTTGGTCAGCACATTGCCACAGAACTTCTCTACAACGACCTTGTGGACCAGGCCGAGCTGTATCAGGAATGCATCAAATACTATGCAAACATTCTTACACCTTTCAGTCGGCTGGTAGAGAAAAAAATCAATGAATTCGTTAATCTTGACCTGCCAGTGGATATGATCTGTCCCAGCCATGGTGTGGTATGGAGAGATAATCCTTTGCAGATCGTGAACAAATACATGGAGTGGTCCAAGAATTACCAAGAAAACCAGATATCTATCGTTTACGACACCATGTGGAATGGAACCCGGAAAATGGCTGAATCCATAGCTGAAGGGATCGAATCGAAGGATAAATCTGTGAGGGTTAAGCTGTACAACATTTCTCACACAGACAAGAACGATGTGGTGACAGAAGTATTCAAATCTAAAGCTTTATTGCTGGGATCACCCACCATAAATAGGGGGATATTGTCTGCGGTAGCCGGCTTTCTAGAGGAAATCCGCGGTTTGGGTTTCAAGGAGAAAAAAGCCGCTGCATTCGGAACATATGGTTGGAGCGGAGAATCGGTAAAGATGATAAACGATGGACTCGAGAAAGCGGGCTTTGAGCTTTTAAGCGAAGGATTGAGACTGCTCTGGAACCCCGATGCTGGGATGCTCGATGAATGCGAGCAATTCGGAAAAGAGATCGCATCCAAAACAGAATCGTGATGCGGTTCAGAGGCGCCATAGATACGAAGCTTTGAAGAACAGCCCCCGTTTCATCTCCAAGAAACCATCCGCAGAACGGTACTGTTGCCCATCCCATTCCAATCTATTGTAAAGAGAACCGTAACCCAATTGAATGACTGTTCCTGGGATGTAGGTGAAAGAAGCGAGAATGTCGATCAAAAGCTCTTCCCGGTAAGTGTTGTATTCCACGATCCCACGGAAGAAGAGGTGTTTGTTCATCTGGTAGGTCAGTCGGCTTCGCCAGGTTGCATAGTCGAATACTTTTTCCTTCTTCCCGCTGCTGTAGCGGCTGTCTGTTTGAATACCCAAAGGATTGACATAGAAGGCATAGAGAAACTGCTGATCGTTGAAGGTATCCAGGTTGATACAGACTCATCGGCCCTGGTGGAGTCCCGCTTCGCGACAGCGGTCTTTATCCTGTCCGGTTGCTTGTCATAACACTTGAATGCGAAATAAAGGTTTTCCGAATCATAGGCCATATAAGCGATCGTCTTCTCACTCGGCTCTCTTCCGAAATCAGGTATGAAGCTCTTGAATTCTGAGACTGAGGGTGCATTCTGACAGACAGGGTCGTCGAGAATGCCGTCGATTCTTGGAGGTTCCTCAGTGCGATGGGGTCTGAAGAACTCTTGTGTGATCGTGTATCTCTGAAAAAAGAAAATAAGTAAAATGAAGATGAAAGATACTTCACAGGACTTTCGTCTGTTCATCTTTTTGGTTTTGGATCCAACTCATATCCGAGAAGGTCAACTGTAAAAAAAATCCTCGTCTGCGTCAACAGCAAAGAGGGGAGGATAACCATCAGATAAGCCGATAGTTCTTCAAATGATCACGAAAATTTAGATGTCCGGACAGCTGTCCAATATTTTCTATTTACATGCTTATCCATTCCTAATAACATAAAAGATGGGTCTGATATTTCCTGTTTGCCATAAAATGAATCGATCCTTGGAATGAGATGAAAAAAATTCTTGTATGGTTTCTTATGTTATCGCTTTTAGGGCTGCCAGGACAAGTGTATGCAGAGAAGAAAGGGGCAGAGATTATCATCCAAAAAAGAGAGGGCCTAAAAGTGAGAGGAGAGCTCATCTCAGTGAAAGAGAATGCTCTGCTTTTAATGGAAAAAAAGTCGGGCACAGATGTGTCTGTGGAAGTCGATCAGATCAAAAGTGTTGTGCTTGTGAAAAAATCGAAGCCCAATTATGTGTTTTTCGGCGGCCTTTTAGTGGGAAGCGCGCTGGGCGGATATCTGGGTGTGACGCTTTATGGATCAGGAGAAGAAGCATTGGCTGTAATGCTCGGAGCACTGGGAGCAGCTGCTTTCGCAAGTCTGGGAGGCCTTCTGTTTGGAGGGACATCTTCAGATGAAGCCATCTCTTTTGAAGGCAAGACCGATTCGCAGATACAGGATATCCTAAAAAAACTGCGCAACGCAGCGCGAGTTAAAAACCTTCAGTGACATCGGGCCTGTGGACTTTTCCTGATTAAAGTTTCTCTTCATGTGCGTTTTTTTTTCAATCTGAATCGATTATAATGTTTATCCTGAATTATACAGGTTATTTTATTATGGATAGGGCGGTGAGCCAGTCATCATACTTTCATACAAGCTGCTGATTTTTTTGACTGCCTTTAAAAGTGTACCGATGAAACGAATATTGGTTTATGTTTTCTCAGGCCTCCTCCTGTCCGGCGTGTGCTTTTCTGATGAGAAAGGCCAGCTTACAGGACGTGTTTCAAACCACGAAGGAAGTCCCTTGGAAGGCGTCAAAGTTGAAGTTCTTGACAGCTCTGTATCCACAAAAACCAACGCCGATGGAACTTTCAGTTTGAAAAATTTGAAAAGAAAAAAAGTCTTTCTCCTCTTCTCCCACCCTGATTACGTTCCGCAGAGCATAGAGGTTGATACCCACCAGAAGGGAGTACAGGTGGTGGTTGTCAGCCTGACTCCCAAAAACCGGATGCTTCTCACCATCAAAGAGGAAATCACCGTTACTGCGGAGGCCGACTCCATAATCGATGTTGCCCTTCCTTCTCACAGGACCATCCTACCAGGCAGTGTCCTGACAGAGCTGGGAACTTCCAATGTTGCTGAATCTGTCGATAAGATTCCCGGAGTAGCTGCCGTTGGAAAAGGAGGATATTCTATGTCTCCGGCAATCCGGGGACTCGCCGAACACCGCGTCCTGCTGCTCGTGGATGGAGTGAGGATTACTTCCGAACGTCGAATCGGAGCGAGTGCTTCCTTTATCAGCCTCAGAAATATCGATCGTATCGAGGTCAACCGGGGACCCTATTCCGTCTTCTATGGTTCCGGGGCTGTCGGCGGAATCATCAATATCATCACTAAATCTCCATCTCCTTACTCTCCTTTGAGCGGCAATTTTTTTCTCAGCTATAACACCGTCAGGCAGGAAAGAGCCGGTTCGATGAACCTCGGTGGCTCTTTCGATAAATATGGATGGATGCTCAACATCAATGGGAAAAAGGCCGATGATTATTCTTCTCCCGAGGGAGTGATCGAACAGTCCCGGTATTCTGATTATGATTTTCTGTTTAAAATCAACAGGGGAGCCAAGAATTCACGGTTCTATCTGACACTTTTCCATTACAGAGGCATTGATATAGGGAAACCGAGTCCGACGGCACGCCTGAAGCCCAGGTGGTATCCCCATGAAGGCAACACTCTGTTCACTTTAGGTTATGAGGCAAAAAACAAGTTTTATCTGGATAATTTCAATGCCGGTGTTTATGTCCTCGATTCCTCCCTTGAAACCCAGAAGGACAATTTCAGGGAAGAGGATCTATCGGTAAAAAAAAGAAACCTCTCCGAAGTCAGGGGAGTCAATTATGGAATAAGAGTCAGAGGCGGCAAGGTGCTGAACCGGAGCCATACGCTGAGCTTCGGTCTCGACTACTTCGGGAGGGGTGATATCAATGACAGCAACATAGAATGGCAATACGATGGCGAGGGGAATGTGGTCAGTGAGATCAAGGAAACCTCTCTCAATGATGCACGAAGGAACAATTTCGGTTTTTACATCGATGACAGGATCCAGATCATCCCATCTTTGTCCTTGAATATCGGAGCCCGGTTTGACACTGTTCGAACGAGCAACCGATCTTTTCCCGCTCAAGACCGGATCTCCCTTGGAGATGACTCAATCAGCGCTTATGCCGGTACGGTCCTAGAGCTCACACCCCGGCTCTCTGTGCTGGCAAATATCGGTCGATCATTCCGTTTTCCCTCTGTCAACGAACTTTTTTACAGCGGCCTTACTGGAAGAGGAACCATATTCGGCAACCCGAACTTAAATCCTGAAAAAAGCCTGAACCTGGATTTGGGCCTGAGAGTTCTCAGCGAGAATTTTTTTGCTTCTGTCTATGGATTCAGCAATTCTATCAGCGATATCATCGAAAAGTATGGGGGAGAAGGAGAGGAAGAGTATTTTTACAGGAACCTGACCGCGGCGCGCATCACAGGACTCGAGGGGGAGTTCTACTTCGTCTTTACAAAAAACCTGGAATTGTTCATAGACTTTCACATGATGAGGGGACGGGAAAAAGGAACAGATAACCCATTGAACTATATTCCTCCCTCCCGGCTGACAATCTGGGGAAAATATTCCTTCGGGCCTTTCTGGTTCGAACCGAAAGTCATGCTGGTTACAGCTAAGACCGATCCCGGGCCGCTCGAAGTCGAGATCGATGGTTATACAATCCTGGATTCAATTTTTGGCGTTGAAGTCAACAAAAATCTTACTCTAATGTGTATTGCCCAAAATATCTTGGATAAGACCTACTTCTCCTCAGCCGATGAACAGGGTGTGCTGGCCCCAGGCCGCGGCCTTGTGCTCAAAGCGATCGGCTCATTCTAGTTCTGCACTTTTTATCTGTCGGCCAGGTCGAATGCTGTCAAATAGCTCATCCTGATGATTTTTTCCATCAATTCAGGGCTTACCTTATCCACTGTATCGCTGGGCCGGTGATAATCCTCTGTCATGGCAGCGATGAAAAAGGCCCACGGAATATCGTTCATGGCAAAGGGAGCATGGTCGCTTCCGCCCATACCCTCTTCGGATGCAGTCATGTGTATGTGGAGTCCTACGTAGTGGTTGTTTTTCCTTATAATCTCGCCAATTTCAGGAGTGTTTGCATCGAAGGAAAGGCTGACATATTTTTTGACATCGATTTTCTCCAGCGCGTCTTTGCCTATGTCCTCACCCCATCTCCTGGCCATCATGGACAGACGCTGCTTATCGTAGATCCGGCTGATCATATCCAGATTCAGATTGGCATATGTTTCGAGAAAATGGGAATTGGCCACATAATATCTTGAACCCAGAAGTCCCTTTTCTTCCCCGGTCCAGAGCGCGAACACGATAGATCTTTTGGGTTTTTCTGGATTTTTGGAAAAGGCTTCGGCGATTTCCATCACTCCTACGGAACCAGAACCGTCGTCGTCGGCTCCATTGAAGATATAATCTCCCCTCCGGCCAATGTGATCCAGGTGAGCGCCGATCACGATGGCCTGTTTTTTTAATTCAGGATCAGAGCCTTCGATGTATCCCAGGACATTCATGCTGTTGATCAGTCTGGTCTCGACTGTGTTTTCGACAGTGAAGCTTACACCCTGTAACTGCATGGATTGGCTCTGGAGCGTCTTTTCGATTTTTCCTTTTAGGGAGTCGATGTCCTGATCTACAAAGCCCAGAATGTCATCGGCCATTCCCCGAGAAATCCGGATGGTCGGAATGGACTGCCAAGGCATGCGCATGCCTTCGGGATCGACGAGGGAAACCCTGCGGCGGTCGCCCGGATATATGGGCCTTTCGTCATTTACCGCCTGTCTGGCGAGAACGCTGCGCGCCACATCGGGATTGTCCTTGGGAGAATTTTCGACCATCAGAATCCCGATGGATCCCATTTCTCTCGCCAATTCGATTTTAGGAGAACTCATTCTTCTCATTCTTCGGCGCTGAGGGTAATATTTTTCTTTCAGTTCGCCTTTGTTGAAAGGTGATTCAGGATCGTCCTTTCCGGGAGCCTCGGAGAGCATCATGATGAATTTTCCTTTGACGTCAATGTTTTTGTACTCGTCGAATTTCAGCGAGGGCTCCTGGATTCCGTAGCCTACGAAAACGACCGGAGCAGTCAGTGATTGGGTGTCCGAGGCATAATAGGAATAATCGATATCCGGATGAAAAGTTTTCGATTTTTTCAACGGACCTTTCTGCCAATCGGCTACAGCCTTCCCCTCGCTTCCCAGAGTCTCTAACATGGGGATGTTTTGGAAATAGCCTTTCTTTGCAGACGGAGGAGTTTGCCCTCCTCTCATCATCATCGCGCGGAAATCCATCCGAGGCCGGACAAAATCCCCTGCAGGTTTGATTCCCCACAGTTCGAACATGGTGGCAGCATAAAGCGCTGCAATATCGTATCCTGCCAGGCCTGTATCTCTTCCTTCCAGAAGGTCGTCTGAGATAAATTTCAAATAGGTGACCGCATCCTTACCTGTAATTGATTCAAAGCCTTCTTTCACTTTCTCCGGGACGGGCGTAGTTTCTTCGACGAGGGAAAAGTCCTTCAATGGATCGGGCTTTTCCTCGGCTTTTTCTTGTTGAGCGGCCAGCAAGGGAAATGCAATAAGACAGAGAATGAAGACAAAAAGCAGAGATTTCCTCATCAGTTACCTCCTTACGAAAATCTTTTCCATTTTAGATATGAGCCGAATGTATAAACCATCGAGTATAGTCGCATCTCCTATACTGCGTAGCAATGTTTTGGATTGAGATTGACCTCAATAGAATGCGCATGTTTATGAATGATTCAGGTTAGTTAGACGAAAAACAGTCCTTTTTCTTCCTTCGAATCAAAAAAAATCTTTCTCGAACTATTCACTTCCGGTTAATCCTGGGACAACCAGAGAACGTGGTCCGGTCTGCCTCCGGGCACTTTTCCGGAAAAGGATTCTAAGAATCTGGGCTTATTCCTCTAATGACGGAATCTAATCCTCTTTCTTTTTGGGGGGAGGTGACGGGGGAGTCATAGGAACGAGGTTGTGGTATTCGATGACCGCCTTGTTCCACTCTTCAGGAGTCTCTATCCTGTCGACCCGCCTGGTATCCGCATCGTAAATACGGAAATGGTTGTACTTGACCAATAAATCGTCCCCCAGCTTCCACCATGCATTGACGACATTGTCGCCATTGTTGACGGAGTAGTCTGTCAGGAACTGGATGGCTTCTTCAGGGTCTTTCTCATAGAGTTCGAGAGCCGCTTTATCGATGATCGGGGTCCTTTCGACCGCCTTTCCCTCCCATTCTGCTTGAGCTTTCCGTACGTCTTCGATGGCATAGGAATAAACCACCTGGGTATGGAAGTCCACATAATCAGATGCCCATCTTGCAGAATCTCGACTGAAGACGTAGTGGTCACCCACTTCAAAGGAATCTGGGATGTCCGTAATCCCGCAGTAGAGCGGCATGTAGCAGGCTGTATCCTGTGCTCCGAATGACAGCCATAAGATTCCTCCGATAGGATTAGGCAGCCAACTTCTGCATTGGGTAACCGTTGTGTATTCGACATTGTTGACACAGATGCAGCGGGGCCCCCCGTATCTCTGATCATCTATACGGAATCCCCGGAAATAGTTAGGATTGGCAAAGGGCCCTCCTTTGATACCAGCTGCTGGGTCGAATTTGGTTCCTTGGTATTTATCCCTTGTGATGTTCATGACATCCTGGACAGAAAGTTTTTTATCCGGTTTTACAGAGAAAGGAAGGTCCATCCCCTCGATATCCGGGCCGAGGTTTTGAGAAGGAGCGACGATATTGAAGAAGCGCCAGAGCCGGCCCTTTCTGCCCTGTGTGCTGTCAGGACTTCCCGGGCTCGGTGAATAGGCTCTCTTCCAGCTGAACGGCTTCCCGCTTTCCGGGTCGTAAAAGCCATTCTCGACAGCGTAAGATACGGCATTGGAGGAAGCCATAAAAAAGTCTCTGTTTTCGAGGTCGATCTCGCCGATTCGTGATTCATTAGGAGTCACGCTGACATGGTCATCGGGGACACGCTGTGCACACCAGACCGCGCCGGATTTGCCGCTTTCGGGAGTCCAGAGCGGTCCGACTGGCATGATCTCGAAAATCCAGACTTCATTGGGATCGGATACCGCCAGCATCTCTCCGCCGTCATTGAATCCATAACCATAAGTCGTTGCCAGATCGCCCATTATTCGAATAGCTTCTCTTGCGGTTTTGGCTCTTTCCATTGCCATCAGGGTGAGCATGGTGATGTCGAATTTTGCTGCGGGAGTCGGGTTTCTCATCTTGCGCTGGCAGCCGATTGTCGATTCGCCCAAGGCCACCTGGTTTTCATTCATATACCCGAACATCCCATGGATGTAGGCGTAGGTATGCGCCACCTGAGGGATGTCCAAGCCAGTGTGATCATCCTTGTACCTTTCCCATTTCAAGCCCTGCTCAGGCGGCCAGGTTTTGTATTGATTGATGTGATAGATTTTACGCACATCTCCTTCTTTGTGGTCTGCGGCTGGGACAAACCGGAAGGTCCAATCGCAAATGCCGCAGTCACAGGTGTGCGTGGTCATGGTCGATCCATCAGATGAGGCATCTTTTCCCACCAGGATGGATGTACATCCTTCCAAACATTCATCGAAGACTGGATCATACTTCTGACACTCTTGGATCTGCGCGATGAAGGCGCTCGACAGAGTCAGAGCTATAAAGAGGATGAAACAGAAAATGGATGCTCTTTTTAAATTCAAAACGCACCTCCTCTCGATTAATCTAAATTGAATAAGAAATATCACAGGCTCAAGTACGAGTCAATACAGGAACAAACATTCTCGATAAAATTATTCAACCTTAGAGTTCGATCCTTTTTTCCTGACAGAAAGGACATCCTTGCGCTCTGCACCTTTCAAATCCCGTATAGCGTAAAGCGTGATGGTAGAAGGGACGCCTCGGCGTCGGAGGCTTTTGACAAAGGATAACACAATTCTTCGAGCCGAACGCATATTGTCTTTGAGCGCCCATCCCACTCCCTTCTGTACGATATCCTCTTCATCCCAAATCAGGTTCTCGCACAAACGAAGCATTTCGTCTGTATATTCGCCCGATTCTCCCGCTTTACGTGTGAAGATGACCACACTCGCTCGACGTTTCCAGCGGATCGGAGACTGGTTCCATTCCTTAACAAGGGCTAAAGTTACGTCGCGATATTTCCACAACAACGGCTGCATCACCTCGAAACAGAAATGGTCCACATGGGACCAGCTTCGGAAGTCGTCGATCAATCGGCTCAGCAAAGGAAAATGAGCGGGCTTCAGCTCTTTCCTGCTGAGGGCAACCATGTGAATGCCAATGTGTCCAAGCTCGCCGACATGTTTGCCAAGAAGCTCTGCGGCTGTATCGAGCCGTTCCTTTAGCGAAAGGCTCAGGAAACGTGGACAAAAGGCTTTCATTAGCTGACGGAAGTCAGAAGTTTTCAGACCGTAAGAGACGTATTCATTGTGTTTATGGAACCGCCGATCAACCTCAGGATGACTTCTTCCTGTGGTGTCTTCAATGGCACAAAGAAGGTCATCGATCAGTTTTTCAATCACCGTTCAAAGCTTCTTGTACCCCGTTTTCTCCTCGAATGAAGTGCCCATTTTTCAGTCTTTTTTTCTCTCCATTCTTTGATGGACGATCTTTTTGAATTTTTCATAGAGACGTGTTTGAAAGCTGGTCATAGGGATGAGTTTTCCCTCGATGACGACTGTTTCTACACGGGAGCGTCCTTGGAGGGGGCTGCCGGTCCAGATCGCCACATTCGCGGTTTTCCCTACTTCCAGAGAGCCGACCTGGTCATCGATGCCGAGGATCCGGGCCGCATTGATAGTCAGGGCTTCCAAAGCTTTTTCTTCAGGGAGGCCATGGGCTACAGAGATGGTGGCAGGCATGAATATGTTGCGCACATTCCGGTTCCCGAGACCATAGCCGCCGGGATCAAAGGTGAACAGGACCCCTTTTTCTGCCATCACAGCTGCAGTATGGTAGTTTAAGTCATGGGGTTCCCAACGGCTGGGAATGCTAGAGGTTCCTGCCCATATGACAGGGATATTTTCTCTGACGATACGGTCTGCGTATTTGAGAATTCCTGAACTCGCCCGGATGATGCCCTTGAGCTTGTATTCTTTGATGAGTTCGAGCGCGTTGCGGATTGTGACTTCGCTAGATGTAATGAAAATGACCGGAACCTTTCCTTTGACCACCGGAACCAAAGCCTCCATCTCCAGATTCCGTTTGGAAATGCCTCCTTCATCGCTTTCTTCACCTTCGGCTTCCCTATCCATTTGATTTTTCTTGCTTATCTTAGTGGCATATTCTGAGGCCTGGTCGAACTTGGCGCGCAAAAATGAGACGACTCCGGGTTGAGTAGAGGGATACTTATTCTCTTCTTTTGCTCCCATATTGATGATTTGGGCCACGTAACGTTTGACCACCATTTCCTCTGCCAGGCTTCCCGCTAAATGCAGGACTACAGATTTGCCGTTGATAACACTCCGGCTTCCACTTACCGTATGCACTGTGGTGACTCCACCCAGACGGGTGACTTCGATGCATTCGTCTTCCGGATTGATTGCATCATAGGGATTCATATGAGGCGTGGAAATTCCAACTTCGTCCGTATCGTCACCAGCACGGGGGTACCCGGTCACTCCAACCGCAGTCATCACTGCCACCAATCCGGGATAGACATATTTTCCCGAAGCATCGAGGACCTTGGTTCCGGCGAATGTCTGGATGTTTTGTCCGATCTTGCTGATTTTTCCGTTTTCTATC
Source organism: uncultured Eubacteriales bacterium (assembly GCA_964346815.1). GTDB lineage: Bacteria > Acidobacteriota > Aminicenantia > Aminicenantales > Aminicenantaceae > CAYFWF01. The sequence goes on from CAYFWF010000003.1 coordinate 141,880, forward strand.
AGGAGGTCTCCGTTATGAACAGCCTTTCCCTTCACAGGCACGATGGTGGCGTTTTTGATCAAAATCGCATCACTCGCTGCGGCATCTTCACCCTCTGCCAGCACGATACAAGCCGTGAGTATGAGAATGATAAACAGAATTTTTTTCATCGGCTTCCTCCTTTGACCGTGACACTTTGTCTGTCGTATTCATAAAAAACTTCTCCCTCGATGATCGTCATCAAGCACTTGGTAGTGGTATCCAAAGGATGTTTATTGAAAACCGCCAGATCCCCGTCTTTACCCACCTCTATACTTCCGATGCGGTCATCCAACTCGAGTGCCTCCGCAGCGTGCAGGGTGATCATTTTGAGTGCTTCGTTCTCCGGTATATCCGTATATTTCAAAACCTTGGCTGCTTCGCGGAAGAGGTAGCGCCCTATGACAGGACTATCCGAATTGATCACCATCTTTGCACCGGCATCATACAGGATTTGCATACCATATGGACAGCCGTCATAGGCCTCCTCCTTGAATCCCCAAGAGTCCACCCATCCTCCGTAAAACACTCCGGCTTCTGCTATAACGTCGGCAACTTTGTAACCATCGATGCAGTGGCTGATCTGCATAAGGTCGACATCGAATTCCTTGCAAAAATTGATGATCCAGACGATTTCCTCTGCTCTGTAAGTATGGCAGTCGATACTGAGCTTTTTTTCCAGCACCATCTTCAAGGTCTCCATCCCCAGATCTTTTTTTGGTGGAGTCAAATCTTTTTTTCCGGCCTGTTTTTCCTTTTCATATTTGTCCCATTTTGCCTTATATTCCTGGGCTTCGATGAAAGCTTTACGGGCTATATAGGCATTTCCCATCCGAGTGGACGGGGAACGGCCTTTGCTTCCGTAAACGCGCTTCGGGTTTTCCCCCAAGGCCATCTTCAACTGCTGGCGTACTCCTTGGATGATCAATTCCTTTACCGGACGCTCATATTTGAGCTTGATGGTGACGTTTACACCGCCGATAACGTTGGCGCTTCCATGCATGGTCTTGACAGTAGTCACCCCTCCGGCAAGAGTTTTCCGAATGGAATCTGACCCTGGATCCAGGGCTTCCCACATCCATATCTGAGGCGTAACAGGATCCGTAGCTTCGTTTATATCTGTCAACGCAATGTGCGAATGGGAGTCGATTATCCCGGGCATGATATATTTGCCGGTTACATCGATGACCTCGATTCCATTTGGGATATTGACATCCTTGCCGACAGCGGTTATTTTCCCGTTTTGGATGATGAGGGTTCCGTTTTCTATGGTGCCTCTGGTTATAGTCAGGATCGCACCGCCTTTCAGGGCGAGATCCTGGGGCCAGGACGAAGCCGTTATCACAGCCAAAGCAGCGAATAATGTAAAGAACCTTCTAGCCATATTGACCTCCTTTTCATTATCCATCTTTCTCTATGATAGATCATGAGGACTCGGATTTGTCCCAAGGTGCCGCACCTATCGGAGCAGTTTCCGGATTCGCTGTTTTTTTGGAGCTTCCAAAGAATCCTTCATGTTCACTCCTTTGTCCTGAAGGTATGCATACCCGTAATCGATCTGATCGGTAAGGAAGCAAACATTGACCCATTTCTCTTCAGTGAGGCAATGCAATCCTTGTGTCATGTATGATTTTTTAGCCTCTCCCATTTGGAGACGATATTTAATGTCAAACGAAATGGAATGTCAATGAAAAGGTCGTCCTCCGCATTCAGAAGCGAGGCTGTGAAAATTTAAATGACGACTCATAAACAGGATTCTTTCATTCTTTTTTATTATAATGGTCAACATAAGCTAAAGGAGATAAAAAAATAGGTGCTTGAGGAAGGATGAGGAAGGAAAGAGTAAGAGTTTTAAAAGAAGGGGAACAAGGTCCTGGGCCTGTCGTTTACTGGATGAGCCGTGACCAGAGAGCATCCGACAACTGGGCACTGCTTTTTTCTCAACAATTGGCGCTTCGAAAGAAGTCTCCTCTCCTGGTCGCTTTCTGCCTGGTACCCCGATTTCTAGGAGCCACCATCAGACAATACGGATTTATGCTCGATGGATTACAAGAAGTGGAAAAGGATTTGTTGGAAGAAAATATTCCTTTTGTCCTGATTCAGGGTTCGCCCGAGCAAGAGATTCCAAAATTCGTGATCCGTAAGCGAATCAACGCTCTGGTTACGGATTTCGATCCCCTCAGGGTAAAAAGAGGCTGGAAAAACGCTGTGATCAAAGAAATACCTGTTCCCACCTACGAAGTGGATGCCCATAATATCATTCCCTGCTGGGCAGCATCGGCGAAACAAGAATATGCGGCTTATACTTTTCGTCCCAAAGTGAAGCGCCGATTATCCGATTTTTTGGACAACATCCCTTCCCTGGAGAAACATCCTTTTTCCATTAAAGAGAAAAATCAAGTCATCGATTGGAAGTCTCTAAAGAAACAGATGAAGGTCGATAGGTCTGTTCCCCAAGTCGATTGGCTCGATCCGGGCCAGAAAGCCGGACATATAATGATTGATCGCTTTATCGAGCATAAGCTGTCTTCATATGACCAGAAGAGAAATGATCCCAACAAGGATGGTCAATCCCACCTCTCTCCTTATCTTCATTTCGGCCAAATCTCAGCCCAGCGCATCGCACTTGAGGTTCAACAGGCAAAAACTTCTTCCAAAAACCGAGAAGCTTTTTTGGAAGAGCTCATCGTGAGAAGAGAACTTTCGGATAATTTTTGCTTTTACAACCGCCATTATGATGATTTTCAGGGCTTTCCCGGTTGGGCCAAGAAAACCCTCGATGAGCACAGAGGAGACAAAAGGGAATATCATTATTCACTCGAACAACTGGAAATGGCCCAAACACATGATGCGTTATGGAACGCTGCCCAGACGGAGATGGAAAAGACCGGAAAGATGCACGGGTATATGAGGATGTACTGGGCTAAAAAGATTCTGGAATGGACAGAGACCCCAGAGGAGGCGTTGAATGTGGCCATCTGCATGAACGACAAGTATGAACTGGATGGAAGAGATCCCAACGGTTACACCGGAATTGCCTGGTCAATAGGAGGGATTCATGACCGTGCCTGGTTTCCCAGGCCTATTTTCGGAAAAGTCCGGTATATGTCTTTCAGGGGCGCTCAATCAAAGTTTGACGTCGACGCTTACATATCTAAAGTGAATAAACTCTGATGGATCGCCTCATTTTTTCTTAGGAAACCAGGGGATAAAAGGGCTCGTTCGTCTTGCATAATCTCGGTAACCCTCATGACCGGTATATTTCTTTTCCAGCATGGTGACACCCGATACCCTGAGAAGCAAGAAGGTGATGAGCAGAGGGCTCACCACAGCACTCCAGCCCACTCTCACAGAGAGGGATATCACAAAAATCCCCCACCAGATCAAGGTTTCACCGAAATAATTGGGATGTCGGGTGTATTTCCATAAGCCCCGGGTAATGATTTTCCCCTTGTTTTCAGGACGCCGCTTGAATTTCAAGAGCTGATAATCGCCTGTTGCTTCGAAGATAAATCCCGTAAGCCATATCAGGGTTCCGATGATATCGAAGATTTTTATCCCTTTTCCAGACGAAGAGTTTATGAGGATAATGGGATAGGCAATCACCAGTAATAGAATCCCCTGGAGCATGAAGATCTGAAAAAAGCTCCTGAGAAAAAACCATTTTCCCCAATCCTCTCTCCACTGTGCGTACCGGAAATCTTCACCTCTTCCCCTGTTTCTTACCAGAATATGAAGGGCCAACCTGGTTCCCCAAATCACCACGAGAGCCAGCACCAAAAATTGGCGAAACACGTATCTCTGACTCATCCAAAAGGTGAGGAGGGAAACGAGGATGAAACCCGGACCCCATGCCGTGTCTACGATGGAGTTATCTTTTTTTATCTGGGCAATGGCAAAGATAAGGATCATATAAAGAAATATCGCTAAGGCTGAATACAGAATGAAGCTGAGCATCCTTTCACCTCCGGTTATTTCAACATCAACGCGATACCCACCGCTCCTATTCCATTGTGCACGCCGATCACAGGAGAGATATCAATGAGATAGGCAGGTTTTTTCCCGAGCCTTTCCTCCAATTCTGCTGCATATATCTGAGCCCTTTTCATATTCTGAGCATGAACGATCGAATAGTTCCATAGCTCGCCTTTGTGGCAGAAGTTCTCGGCCAGGCGGAGAATCTTCTTCATGTTGCCGTTTCGGCTGAAAGATTTTCCAGAAGCCATTGCCTTGCCTTGTTCATCGAGAGAGACAATCGGTTTGAGATTTAGAATCTTTGCCAATAAACCTTTCATGGGGCTGACCCGGCCTCCACGGACCATGTACTCGAGTGTTTGGATATCCACGTAAATTGCAGTCTTTGCAGTCCAATCTGCAGCCAGCTCTACAATGTCTTCATGTTTCATCCCTTCTTTAATGGCTTCAGCGGTACGCAAAACGATCAGCCCTAAAGAAGCAGAAAGCTGACGGGAGTCGATAAGGCTGACTTTTTTTCCTTTCATAAGGGATGCGGCTTCTTTGCTCAGCTTGAAAGCGCCGCTCAATTTGTCCGATATGTGAACGATAATGATCGAGTCATAATGGCTTGCCAGAAAAGAAAGGAGACTTTGGACGGTCTTGGGGGAAGGCTGCGAGCTCTTAGGAAAATCTTCGTGAGTTTTAAGAAGTGTATAGAATTGCTCGGGAGTGATGGTAATCTTATCCAGGAAAAGGCTGTCCCCGAAGCTAATAGAGAAGGGGATAACGTGTATTTGAAAATCATCAATAACGCTCTGGGGGAGGTCGCAGGAAGAATCTGTAACCAAAGCGATGTTTGATTTCCTTCTGAAGCTTGCTTCATGCTGTTTCAACATGTCATCGGCTTTTATCTGAGTGATCGAACCGTAATCCTTCAATCTGAAAAAGAGATCGGCAGGACAATCGGTGTGAATATGGATTCTGGCTTTTTCACGAGAGCCGGCCACGATAGCGGAATCTCCATAAGGCTGAATCTCTTCTCGAATCCTGTTCAAGTCCATGTCTTTTCCGATTATGAGCGCTTCTGAACAAAATCTGTACCCGACCGATCCTTTCACCGAGTGGATAGGAAAATCTTCTTCTTCCCACATGATTTTAGGCTTGGTGATGTTTTTCAATCGGCCCCTCTTGATAAAATCAGTGATGCCTTCCAAGAAATCTACAAAGCCCTTTGCACCTGCATCCACGACTCCAGCTTTTGCCAGGACAGCGAGTTTAAGGGGCGTTTCCTTCAATGATTTTTTTGCGACCAGAAGAGCGTCGGAGAGGAGCTCAGCGAAATCGGTCTTTTTTACCCGCTTGCGATAAACCTCTTCTGCCCAGTCCTTCATGACCGTGATCATGGTTCCTTCCACGGGCGAAACGATGGATTTGTAAGCATAGTGTATGGCCTTTTTCACGGCCTCACCAAAAATCTGGGTGGTGATTTTTTTCCTGTCCTTTAATTCTTCATGGATTCCGTACAAAAACTGAGCAAAGATCAGCCCAGAATTTCCCCGGGCTCCAGAGAGAGCCGCATCTGCGATGGAACGTAAAGTTGTGCTGAAGGGCCGCGCAAGCACAGCCCCCTCTGCGATCGACCGCATGGTCGAGGCCAAGTTGGTACCTGTGTCAGAATCAGGGACAGGAAACACATTGATTTTGTTCAAGTAGTTTTGATCTTCGATGACTGAATTTCCGCCGACCAGGACTGCATAATACAATCTGTGACCATCAAGGTATTTTATTCTCATCCTTAATCCTTAAGAGAAGAAATTGTGTATCTGTTCTATAAATTATAGAGTATTTTTTATAAAAAATCTCTTTTCATATCTTCAGTGGAAGCATCTCCTATGATGCTTCCATTTTCATTTATTCCATCCCTTTGGGGCGAATCCGGGCGACCCAGCCTCCCCCTGGTGCCATTTTGATCTTGAGGGTGTCTCGATGAGTGATTTGAGCGGCGTGCTTCTGGTAATCGTTCCCATGGCGGTCAGCGTTCATGCCGTCACTGAAGATCTCTGCTTCATATTCCCCGTCCTCCAGGAAATCGAGAGGGATTGTGAACTCGCGAGAGTCCCAATCCGTCATGGCGGCCGCATACCAGATGGATCCGGCACGTCTCGCGATCACGATGTAATCCGAGACTCGGGCTTCCAGGACTCGAGTATCATCCCAAACGCACGGCACCTGAGAAAGGAATTCAAGGCACTCCTTTTCTCTGAGATAGTTGGTAGGGCTGTCAGCCAGCATCTGCAGAGGACTCTCATAGATTATGTACATAGCAAGCTGGTGGCAGCGCGTCCCCATACTCATGGGACGATGGAAGATGGCACGAAAATTGGATTTCTGGGCATTGATCATGGCCCCAGGAGTATAATCCATGGGACCGGCGAGCATACGGATGAATGGAATGGTCAGGTCGTGCTCGGGAGTGACCTTCTTTGACCATTTGTTGTGCTCGAGTCCGAGCACCCCTTCCCGGGTCAGCAGGTTGGGATAAGCCCTCATGAGTCCCGTGGGCTTGTAGGCTCCATGAAAGTCGACAATGAGATGCCTATGAGCCGCTTCCTCGGCAATTTTGTGGTAGTAATTCACCATCCACTGGTCATCCCTCTGCATAAAATCCACCTTGATTCCCTTGACTCCCCATTTTTCGAACCGATCCAATGCCTCCTGGAGCTGATCCTCCAGTGTTTTCCAAACCACCCAAAGGATAATCCCGACGTTTTTCTTTTCGGCATATTGGGTGATTTCCTCCATGTCTATTTCCGGATTGATGTTCAAAAGATCTCCTAATTCATACCAGCCTTCGTCCAAGATCACATACTCGATGCCATACTCTGAAGCGAAGTCAATATAGTATTTGTATGTTTCCGTATTGATTCCGGCTCGGAAATCTACGCCATAAATATTGTTTGCGTTCCACCAGTCCCAGGCAACTTTTCCCGGTTTGATCCAGGATGTGTCTTCAAGCTGCAGCGGCTTGGCCAGCTTAAAGATCATTTGGCTTTCCACGAGGTCTTTATCCTCATCCGCGATTACGAGTACCCTCCACGGGAAATTCCGGTTTCCTGAAGTCCTAGCGATGTAATTGGCCCTTTGGACAATTCGGACGTCGCGGTCCCGCGTCTGCCTCTCCTTCAAAGCCGCAGCCGGAAATGTACCTCTGAGAACCGGCTCTTCATCCCCCCGGAGATAGAGACCCGCATAGTCTTCCAGGTCTGCTTCAGTGATGGCCACTTTGGGGCCGTCCAGGATGTCGACCAGGGCGGGCGTGGAACACATCTGGTATCTGGAAATTTGGCTCAAGGGAAGATACTTGTAGATTCTTTCTTGATGGGTAAAAAAGCTTTCTTCTTGGGGAAAATAGACCTGATGATTCCCGTCAAAATGGAAGGCGACCTCTTCAGAAAGGACATCGATATCCCCGTCATACGAGGTTTGAAACCTGTATGCCAAACCATCGTCATAAACGCGGAAGATCAAGCTATAGCCGCCTTTGAATTTGAGGATTATCTGGTTGAAGTTATCTGCAATGGTTGCACATTTGACTGGCACGACAGGATGGATTTTCTGGTTTACCGACTTTTGACTGATGTCTTCGAGAACCGGGTCATTTCCTAAAATTCCATGAGTTCTGATTGTCATAGAAACCGGAGAAGGCTTAAGGATCTTTTTCGAATTGAAAAAAACGGAATACGTGATGTTCTCTCCGACCTCGATTTTAAGCTTAATCTTTTTATCCGGAGAAAGGAGCTCACGTTCTTCGGCAGAGAATCCCGCACATGTGAAAAAGGCGACAGAACAGATACAGATGATTAAGATGTGTTTATGCATGTTTTCCCCTCTCCTTCTTGGGGCTGTTCCATTGTTCATTTGATCGGAGAAGCGATGATGCCCGCGATGTCATTTTTTTGAAGGAGGCTGTTGAAGACGGGTAGATCAGTCAGGACCAGTTTTTCGAACCTGGCTTTCTGAGTCGTCATACGCTCCTTGAGAAGGGCATGGACTTCTTTCTGCTGCTGATTGGGTGCAAAATCCACACTGTTCGACAAGTCACTGGCCAGTAGAGACAGTTTGAAGTAGATTTTTTGGGGGTAGCGAAAAGATTTGGTGTCGCCCTCGGCTATGATCGTCTGGAAGAGTTCATCTTCGACCGATTTGAGCTTTTTGTCGAACTCATCGATAACCGGAATCAGCCTTTCGGCTTCTCCGCCTGCCTGAAGAACATCCTTGATCTCATAACACTGCTTTCTCATCCATTCGATCTGGCTGATCATGTCAGAAACCGTGTTGAGATCTTCTCGGATATCTAGCTGCATCATGACTTGTTCTCGGATATCTTCCAGTGTCCCCTCTGACCTGGGATCTTTTTTGACCTCAAGCGGCTGGCTGAATTCCTTTCCGCCGGCATCGAGTTTGATTGTGTAGGTCCCTGGTGCAACCAAGAATCCTCGAAAGCCGCCAGAGGTTCCCCAGCTCAAGAGAGGATACCATCCCTCCCGGGTCCATGTTTCTGCGAATCTCTTTTCTTCCACGACATGGGGATTTCCCTGGGGTTTGGTTCTGAGTTTAGTGGGCCTGGCCCCGGGATAACGCAGATTCCACGTGATGCGGTTAATTCCTTTATGTTTCGTTCCCTTCAGAGTGTGAACGATGCCTCCTCGCTCATCAAGAATAGCGATGGTCAAAGGACCTTCGGGTATTTCTTTCAGATAATAGTCGACGTACGCTCGGGGAGCTACTCGTGGACCACCTGTGATGCTGTGCAGGCGATAGGCGGGGCGGGGTTTGAAGAGATACACATCGGATTCCAGAACACTATCGGTAAGCTGTTGGAGAGGGGTGATGTCATCCATGATCCAGAATCCGCGGCCGTAGGTCCCGACAACTAGGTCGTTGAAATGTTCCTGAACGACCATGTGGTGAACCGGTGCATGGGGGAGGTTGTTCTGGAGAGGCAGCCATTTTTTTCCAGCATCGAAAGTTACATATAGGGCGTTTTCGGTTCCCAAATAGAGCATGCCTTTCCGCACAGGATCCTCATGAATCCAGTGGCAGTAGCTGAAGACACCTTTAGGAATTGTGGAGTTCAGAGACTCCCAAGTTTTGCCATAGTCAGTAGTCTTGAAGACGAAGGGATCCCGGTTGTTCATCTGGTGGAAGTCGACAGTGATGTAAGCGGTTCCAGCATCGTAATTTGAAGGTTCTATGTTGCTGACCGTTCCCCATGGAGGCAGGTTGGGTATGTTTGGGGTGACATCGGTCCAGGATTGGCCGCCGTCCCTTGTGATGTGTAAAAGACCATCGTTGGTTCCAGCCCAAATACATCCTTTCTCCAAAGGGGATTCAGCGATCGCGAACACCACACATCCATATTCCACAGCGAGATTGTCTCGGGTGAGACCTCCTGAAGGGCCCATCCTGCTCGGATCGTTTGTGCTCAAATCAGGACTTATGACAGTCCACGTGCGGCCGCTGTCTGTGGTCATGTGCACGTACTGGCTCCCGACATAGACTTTGTTGTGATCGTGTGGAGATATATGTATAGGAAAGGTCCAGTTGAAGCGATATTTAACCGCAGAGGTATGGGAACCATAGATGGATTCTGGCCAAACATGGACAGTGGTGGTGTGTCCGGTTTTATAATCGGTCCTTTCCAGCTGCGCGTTGTAGCTTCCTCCCCATACGATATCGGGATCGACTGGATCGGGGATGATGAACCCGCATTCTCCTCCTGCCGTGGATTCCCATAGGGATCGGGTGAGATCCCATCCACCGAAAAAGGATCCTGTGCTCGGCCCTTTGTATGCAGGCCCATCCTGTTTCCCCCCGTAAACGTAGTAAGGAATCCGGTTGTCTACGGCAACGTGATACATCTGTGCGACGGGCAGGTTTATCCTTCGCCAGGTCTTTCCGCGATTAAGGGTGATGATCGCACCCCCGTCGTCACTGATCATCATCCGGTCAGGCATCTTTGGATCCGCCCACATGTCGTGGCAGTCCCCGCTCCATGGTACGGTTTCTGATGTTTCTCCTCCGTCGAACGACCGGCTCTGACTGTTGGCTGCAAAATAGACTTCATTCTCATCGGCGGGATTGACCATGACGCGTGAGGCATAATGCGGTCTCTCGTTCAGGAGGCGGTTGTAGCTCACCAGCGTCCAGTTGTCTCCGCCATCGCTTGAGTGCCAAAGAACTCCCCGGTTTGGATGCCCTGTTTCCATCAAAGCATAGACTCTCTGGGGATTACTCGGAGCTACGGCAATACCGACCTTTCCGACAGGAGGCTCAGGGAGACCGTGGCCGGTCAATCGCTTCCATGTATCCCCGCCATCTGTGGATCTCCATATGCCTCCGTTTGGTCCGCCGCTGAACCTTCCCCAGGTATGGATGACCAGCGGCCACATACCAGCGAAGAGAACTCTGGGATTGCTTGGATCTATTGCGATTTCGAAACATCCAGTATCCTCGTCCACAAATAATACGTGTTTCCAGGACTTGCCTCCGTCTTTTGTTCGGAAAATCCCTCGCTCTTTCTGAGGGCCATAACAGTGGCCCATAGCAGCCACGAAAACGGTGTCGGGATCATAAGGGTCGATCACCACACGGCCGATCCGCCCGGTTTCTTCAAGGCCCATGTGCTTCCACGTTTTTCCCGCGTCTGTAGATTTGTAGACGCCGTTTCCGATCGAAATATTGCTGCGGACAAAAGCCTCTCCGGTTCCCGCCCAAACGATACTGGGATCAGATGGAGCGATGGCAAGGGCTCCGATAGACTGTGCTGGATGGTCATCGAAGACCGGATCCCAATTCGTTCCGCCATCCTCGGATTTCCAGATCCCGCCTGACGAGGCGCCGATATAATACACCAAAGGATCGCCCGGGACGCCGACAACTGCAGAGGTGCGGTTTCCTGGCGGCCCGATGTGCCTGAAGCGGAGCACACGGTACATTTCAGGTTCGATCTCTTGGGAATGGCCTTGGTTTACTCCAATGGAAAGGAAAAGAAGGATCACTATCACTGTCCATGATTCCATCCTCGATCTCTGCGAACGCAAATTTTGATTCATGATATCCCTCCTTAGATCCTGTCAGGACCTCTTATTTTTAATGTTTGTGAATATCCCAGATCTATCTTGATACGAATATGATCATTTTATCGGGCTTGGGGAGTTTTTCAAGATTTTTTTTCGGACTCTGTGCAACTTTCTTTATCGATTGTCTCTTTATAAATATGGATGTAAATATTGATCCGAAATTATACTATAATTTATTCGGGAGGAAGAGGAAATTTTCTACCATCAGCCTGAGATGAAATCTAGAGCAGTCAGTCTGGTCATATCCGTTCTTTTCCATGTCGTTGTCCTCTTTTTGCTGATTAAAATTTCTCCTTCTGTCAGGATCTATTCGTACCAGGAAATTGCTGAGGTTCGAATTGTTTCTCCAGAGAAGATCTATATGCCTCGAGTGGGAAGATTCCCCTATACGGGGACTGTCCAGGAAATCCCGACGGAAGAAAGCCCAGCTTTTGAGGAGCAACAACTGAGCCAAAACGAAATGGGAGAAGGACAAATTTATATGAGCAATCTGAGCATCGGCGAGAATCTGAACACCGTTGAAGATGAACCGTCAATCTTAGGGGGGATCTCTCCATTTCGGTTGAATGCCTCTTCTGGTAAAGACTCCCGTTTTACATTAGGGACTGGACTTAAAGAATGGGAAATTTCCAGTACCTATGAAGGGCGTCACGAAGATAAGTTAGATCTATCTAGCTATTATTCCGACAGGCTCTCCTCGATGCCCTTTAACAGAATGAAGTCCAGAAGAACCGCTGGAGGGAATCGGGCCGGCCGCCGTCAACAGAGCATTTTAAATTCGACAGAAAATTATGATATTTCTCCTTGGGTCAAGGTGGTGGTGGATAAGATACGGAAGAACTGGTCGGTTCCTCCCATAAAAGAGTCCCTGGCCATGGGAGAGGTAAGAATTTATATAACGGTCAGAAAAAATGGAGAGCTCCTCGGTCTCGAGATCCTGAATGCTTCAGACCTCGTTCAATTTGACGAAACAGCCATAGAAGCCGTTCAGTCCAGTTTGCCTTTTCCGCATTTGCCCGAGGAGTTTCCATATGATGTGCTTGAGGCTTTGCTTGTCTTCCAGTTCAATGAATAGACGCGCACTTTTGACCTTATCTCTTTTGGTGGGACTGGTTTCCCTCGCACACACTCAAGGACGTTTGTCCCTTGTATCAGAAATCTTCCTCGTCGACGATGAGAGGTATCAAACATATGTCCCACCTGGAGAAATCATCATTGGAGTGGAGATGGAAGCAGATGCTTTGTACAAGATATCTGGACAAGATGAGGTCCTCGAAGGTGGAATCCTGAGAAAAGGTTTCAATTCCCTCCGGATATCCACCCGAGGTTTCTTCGAAAAATCGGGTTCTCACGTATTTGTGTTGGATATGAAATCCGGCAACTCTCGGGAAAGGAAAGTGATAACCATTGAAGTGATGCTTATGCCTGTCTATGTTGTGAAAAAAAAGGGAGAAGAGAAAAAAAATTATGAATACAGCGTCTCTTTTTACATTGGAGGACGGCTCATTTATTCTACGAAAAAAATCCCCCTGAGCGATATCACCTTTGAGCTCGATCTCCCTCCATCGCCAGGCGTTTATAATCCGTTCGGCCAGATTGATGGGATGTACAAGCCGATACAGTCGGTTTCAATCCTGGATGCGATAGCAGGAGTCTATTCTCTGGTCAACAGCTTGAGTGGCGAAAAAGAAAAAGAAAGCCGTGGCAAGACAATTCAGAGAAAACGACAGATCGAGACCACATTTGTAAAAAGCAATGCCCAGGGCGATGTGTGGCAGTGGAGAGCACTGATCCAGATCAGTGCGAAGACTCTGGATTGACTCCTTTTTATAAAATCCGGGCAGATTATTTCCAATTTTTCTTCTTTGGTTCCGACTAAAGGGTCGGATGAAAAGGACGCGGTTTGGAGAGACGTGAGAAAGGAGACAGACGATGAAGAGGCACAATCCCAAAATCCTGATCGTCGAAGATGAAAACATCATAGCCCTGGATATACGGTCAATGCTTGAGGATCTGGGATATATGGTTTCAGATGTTGTGGGATCCGGAGAGGAATCTATCGAGAAAGCGTCAGAAACACGGCCTGATTTGATCTTGATGGATATCAAGCTCAAAGGGGAGCTGGATGGAGTCAGCGCGGGAGAAGAGATTTTCAAGCAATTTCGTATTCCCATCGTCTATCTCACTGCCTATTCTGATCAGACTACAATCAAAAGGATCAATGGCGGAAAGAATGGCAATCCGTCTGCCGTGATCCATAAACCCTTTGACGAGGGAGAGCTGCAGTCAATTATCGATCATACATTGACCAGAGAAAAAAGATCCTCAATTCAACTCCCTCACTAGTTTTTTTCGATCCTATTTAAAGGATTCTTTCTAAATCTTCCTCCTCTTTTCATCATGAAAAAGAACATCCTCAATATCCCGGCGGAATATGAGACTTGAGGAGTGAATTCCTTGACATTTTTTGGGGGAGTCTATACATAATACCTGTTGCTCCGAGCTCAACAGTGGATGACATCGATGTATGTAGCTATGTATTACAGTAACAAAGATATCCGCATCCAAGAGATGGCGCGGCCCAGTTGCGGTCCTGGAGAGTTGGTGATGAAGGTGGAAGCGAGCGGCATCTGCGGAAGCGATGTCATGGAGTGGTATCGGAAGAAGAAAGCTCCTCTCGTTTTGGGGCATGAGGTCTCTGGACGGGTAGAGGAAACAGGAGATGGCGTCGTAAAATTCAAGAAAGGGGATCGAATAGTTGCCGCCCATCATGTCCCTTGTAACGCTTGCAGCTACTGCCTCTCTGGCCATCATACGGCCTGCGAAACCCTGAGGCGAACCCACTTCGATCCAGGGGGATTTGCCCAATACATCCGTCTTCCACAGATAAATGTGGACAGGGGGACATTCCTGATCCCGGATGGAATATCTTTTGAGGAAGCAACCTTCCACGAGCCCCTTGGATGCGTACTGCGGGCCTTGGGGATTGCCCAATTACAGCCAGGACAAAATGTCCTGGTGATTGGAAGCGGAATCGCCGGACTTCTGATGATTCATGCATCGAGGATCCTCGGAGCCGGCAGAATCCTTGCCATTGATCCTGTGCCTTTTCGAAGGAGCATGGCCCAAGAATTTGGCGCGGATGATACCATTTCTCCTGAGGAAGATCAAAGGGCAGCACTCTCTCGATGGACCGGAGGACGCTTGGCCGATTTGGTTCTTGTCTGTACAGGAGCAGAGAAAGCTCATTATCAAGCCACCGAATCAGTGGGAAGAGGAGGAACGATTGTGTTCTTCGCTTTACCTGATCCAGAGTTCAAGATCTCGTTTTCGATTACCGAAATTTTCGGGAGGAACGACAGAACTTTGACCACGTCTTATGGAGCCAGTCCCTGTGATTCTTGGGCAGCTCTTGAGCTTATGCGTTCACCTCTTATCCGGGTAAAAGATATGATTACCCACAGGCTGCCGCTCGAAGAAACAGCCAAGGGATTTCAGATGGTAGAGAAAGCGCGGGATTCTATGAAGGTCATCATTGAGCCCCATAAATAGGCGAATCTCAAAACAGAGGAGGGAATATGGACTGGGGAATAAGAAACCGATTATCTCAAATCATAAAGCCTGAAACCAACCGGACAGTCATGCTGGCTGTTGACCACGGTTATTTTTTAGGTCCTACTCATATGCTCGAAAATGCGAGGGCAACCATACAGCCCCTCTTGCCATATGCGGATGCCTTGATGCTTACAAGAGGGATATTGAGGACTTCGGTCGATCCGGAGACGGATGTTCCTGTGGTTCTTCGTGTTTCTGGAGGATCCAGTATAATCGGAAAGGATCTCTCCAACGAAGGGATCACGACTTCTATCGAAGAGGCGGTTCGTTTGAATGCTTCGGCTGTTGCCCTCTCCATCTTCGTGGGGACAGAATATGAACATCAGACATTGATGAACCTGGCTCATCTCGTTGATCAAGCAAAGCCACTCGGTCTTCCGGTTCTAGCTGTGACAGCGGTGGGAAAAGAGTTGGGCAAAAGGGACATGCGCTTTCTAGCCCTGTCCTGCCGGATAGCCGCCGAGTTGGGAGCGAGTTTTGTCAAGACATACTACTGCGATGAGTTTGAAAAAGTAGTGGAGAGCTGTCCGGTTCCACTGGTGATTGCTGGGGGACCGAAGTTGGAGACAGAGCTGGATGCCCTGGCCATGGCACGAGATGCCTTGGAAAAGGGAGCAGTAGGAGTAGATATGGGACGAAACATCTGGCAGTCGCCACATCCTGTAGCCATGATCAAGGCAGTGCGTGCCGTTGTGCACCAAAAAAAGCCGCCGGAGGAGGCTCTTGAATTACTCAAGACTCCAGAAAACCAGAGAGACCATATGGCAAAATCTTCAGTTTCCCCGGAGATACGGTCAGGGAAGAAAAAGCATGATCATGCCGTGATTGATTACGAATGTCCAGCCTGCAAGAAAGTGATGAAGGTGCAGGCCAATTTCAGAGAAGGAATTCCGTTGAAGAGGGGAGTGCTTCCTTTCCCAAAAGACAATAAACTGACCTGTCAACACTGTCAGAGCAATCTCGATTTAAGTGCCTTGAGGCGAGAAATAGAATCTGGAGTAAAAAAGAATATTATCTAAAAAATCAATGATGATATTCTTCGTCTTTTCCTCTGTTTCTTTCGCTGGCTCCGAAAATCATCTGTAAAAGGTTCGTCATTCTTGTGCCTGACATTCTTTCGTCTTCGCCGGGCGTTTTTTCCGGATTGACAAAATCATAAATAATTGATAATAAAGGAATAGTAAATCATGAAAATTGCATTGATCCAGCAGCAGGCCACAAAGGATACAGAGCTGAATTTGGAGCGCGGAATCGAAGCGTTTCATCGGGCTGTCGAGAAGGGAGCAAAGCTACTGGCTTTTGCTGAGCTGGCTTTTTTACCGTTTCTTCCTCAGACTCCGGCGACCCCTCAATCCTCAGCCTTTGCAGAGAGAATTCCGGGTCCGACTGTTGAGAAATTTTCAGAGCTGGCCAGGAAATACTCAGTCGTTACCGTGCTGAACCTTTTTGAAAGCGATGGGACACATACATATGATTCCTCTCCAGTCATAGACGGGGATGGAACCCTTCTCGGGATAACGCGTATGATCCATATCATGGATGGCATGGGATTCCATGAAAAAGGATATTATTGTCCGGGCGACAGAATGACCTTTGTTTATCAGACTCGAATCGGCCGGGTGGGAGTGGCTATTTGTTATGACCGGCACTTTCCCGAGTATATGCGGACTCTCGGCCTCCAGGGAGCCGAAATTGTCGTCATTCCTCAGGCAGGGGCGGTAGGAGAGTGGCCAGAGGGAATTTTTCAGGCTGAGATTCAGGTTGCAGCTTTTCAGAACGGCTACTTTGCGGCTCTCGTAAATCGGGTCGGGAAAGAAGAAGTGCTGCATTTTTCAGGAGAGTCTTTCGTCGTAAACCCCATGGGCCAAATCATTGCCCAAGCACCAAGGGAAGAGGACTTCATTTTGGTTGCAGATTGTGATTTCGACAGAATCCCGGAATCTCCTGCAAAACGTTTTTTCCTCCCTGACCGCCGGCCCCGGGTCTACGAAGCCTTTCATTTGGATGAGAAGGAAGACAAAGGAAAAAGATGAAGCGCTGGTTTGTTTTGAACACCAAGCCTAAGAAAGAATTTCAAGTGGAAAGGCTGTTCTCCGAAGGAGGGCTAGAATTTTATTGCCCCAAGTACAAACACGAAGATAAAATCAAGCCTTTTTTTTCTGGGTACGGATTCATCTTTTTTGACCACCCGGAGAAGTACAGGCTTGTCAAGTATACTCGAGGCGTAAAGCGAATTGTCGGCAATGAGGCAGGCCCCATCCCCATCCCAGAAGAAATGATCCTTGAAATCAAGGCAAGAGAGATCAATGGCTACATAGAGCTCGAAAAATACGGGGAGGAGCCAGATATCGGAGACGAAATCGAGATCATGGAGGGTCCTTTAAAAGGATTAAGGGGGATCTTCCGAAAAGAGCTCACCGAAAAAGAAAGAGTCATTATTCTTCTCAACTATGTTTCCTATCAGGGACAGCTAATCATCGAGAAAAAGAAGTTGAAAAAAGTCTTGTGAAAAGAGGTGGACACTATGAACATCCCGGTTTTGGATTTAAAAGCACAATATGAGAGCATGAAGGA
Organism: uncultured Eubacteriales bacterium; assembly: GCA_964346815.1. Taxonomy (GTDB): domain Bacteria; phylum Acidobacteriota; class Aminicenantia; order Aminicenantales; family Aminicenantaceae; genus CAYFWF01. Next base: position 159,186 of record CAYFWF010000003.1, read on the forward strand.
TGAAATCGAAAAAAAGATCCTGGAAGTCACTTCCTCTCAAAAATTCATCCTCGGTCCTGAAGTCGAGGCACTGGAAAAAGAAATCGCTGATTACAGTGGGATCAAGTATGGTGTTGGGGTGTCTTCGGGATCGGATGCATTGATTGTCTCGCTCATGGCTCTTGGAATTGGACAGGGCGATGCTGTCATTACCACGCCGTTTACTTTTTTCGCCACAGTCGGTGCAATCGCCAGAGTTGGAGCGAAAGCCGTTTTTTGTGACATCGACCCGATGACCTATAATATGGATCCCAGCAGTCTGGAGGAAGTGCTGGATAAGGAATGCGGAACGAAAGCCGATCACCGTGTCAAAGCTATCATTCCTGTCCATCTGTTCGGGCAGTGTGCGGATATGGCATCCATCCTCTCCTTGGCCAAAGAATATAACCTCTCTATATTGGAAGATGGCGCTCAGGCTATCGGATCAGAATATCCTTTTGCTTCTGGCTGCAAGAGAGCCAATGGAATGGGAGACATGGGCACTCTTTCTTTTTATCCATCAAAAATCCTCGGCGCTTTCGGAGACGGAGGAATGGTTCTGACTAACAGCGAGGAAAAGGCAGAAAAGCTGAGAATCCTCAGGGTTCATGGGGCCAAAAGCAAGTATTTTCATCAAGAGCTCGGAGGGAATTTTCGGTTGGACAATATTCAGGCAGGAGTGCTTCGCATAAAGCTGAAGTATTTGGATTCATGGATTCAAAAAAGAAAAGAGAAGGCCGATCGCTATGACGCACTGCTAGAGGATGCGGGATTGACGGCAGAGGAAAGAGTGCAGGTACCTGAAGCTGTCTACAAACAAAGCGGAGTGAAAAACTATCATACCTATCATCAATATGTCATCAGAACAAAGGACAGGGACGACCTCCAGCAGTTCCTTAAGACAAGGGGAGTGGCAACTCTCATCTATTATCCGCTGTCCCTTCACCTCCAGGAATGTTTCGCTGATTTAGGCTATAGGGAAGGAGATTTCCCTGTGGCAGAAAAAGCCACCAAAGAAGTTCTGGCTTTGCCCATTTATCCCGAGATGAGTGAAAGCCAGCAGGAGTATGTCGTTTCCAGCATAGTGGATTTTTACAGAGATCAGGAGAATTGAAATAGACTCACCATTCAGCAGTCCATGTAACCAATAGGGAGGAATAAATGAAAACCATTGGCATGATCGGCGGAATGAGCTGGGAGTCATCTCTGGAGTATTATCGGATCATGAATCAGACCGTAAAGGAGAAGCTCAGAGGATTCCATTCAGCCCAATGTATTCTCTATTCTGTGGATTTCGATGATGTGGAAAAACTCCAGCATCAGGGAGACTGGGAATCTTTGACCCGAATGATGATCAAGGCGGCTCAAAGGGTGAAGAAAGCCGGAGCGGATTTTTTGGTCATCTGCACAAACACCATGCACCTGATGGCCGATGCAGTCCAGAATGCAGTCCAGATTCCTCTGCTGCATATCGCCGATGTTACTGCGGATGCCGTTAAGGCCAGGGGACAGAACCGAGTCGGTCTGCTGGGCACACGTTTTACCATGGAACAAGATTTCTATAAAGGCCGTTTGAAGGATGTGCATGGGATCGATGTCTTGATTCCCGAGGAAGAGGAGAGAAAGGCGATTCACGATATTCTGTATAATGAGCTGTGCCTGGGAGAGATCAAGAAGCTTTCAAAGGAGAAATTTCGAAAGATCATCCAGAATCTGGTGGATCGAGGAGCCCAGGGCATTATCCTGGGATGTACGGAGATTCCTTTGATCGTCCGTCAAGAAGACTATGCTGTTCCCCTCTTTGATACAACGACTCTCCATGCCAAGGCCGCTGTGGACTTTGCCGTCCGATAAAAAATAAACCGACAGACACGATCTTTCTCTCCGCGCCTAAGTTAGATGGGGGCTTCATTCCCGTCACTTTGGGATGACTTCTTGTATCTAAAATGTTTGAAAGGCCTTAAGGATGGGCTGAGTTGCAGGAGTTTGTCTTTCGCAGCTAAAGAAAAAGCTTGAGAATATTCCATAATCCCAGGAAAGATACCAGAAGGATCACCATACCCCCGAAGATGTTCTGGGTGGGGGAATTCGCCAGCCCTCCCATTTTTTTTCCGTCATTCAGAACGATAATCAAAAAAACAGATGCAACTGGGAGAATCAGGCCGTTTGCTGCCTGGGCAAAGATGATAACTGCCAGGGGATTGAAATCGAATAGAGAGACGATAAGTCCTGTTGCGATCACAGCCATCCAAATGCTCTTGAATCCTGTTGAATCGTGTCCTCCCTTCCATCCGAGGATCCCAGAGGAAGCAAATGCAGCTGCATAGGGAGCGGTCACAGCAGAACTCATCCCTGCGGCAAAAAAACCGATGCCGAACAGAACGTTTGTCAGAGGACCGAAAAGAGGGCTCAATTGCTGGGCCATTTGAGCACCGCTCTCCAAAGCCAAACCCTTTTCATAAAAAGTGACTGCAGAAGTGATCACGATGGAGGCGGAAATGGCGCCCCCGAGGCAGATAGAGACCAAAAGGTCTTTTTTTACATACCTCAGGTGCTCTTTTCCGCTCCATTTTTCTTTGACGGTCGAGGAGTGGAGAAAAAGGTTATAAGGAACCACTGTCGTTCCCACAAGAGCCAGAACGAGATACAAGGATTCATCAGGAAAAGAAGGAAGCATTCCCTCCAGAATGGATGACAGATTGGGTTTGATGATGATAAGGGTGATAAGAAAAGAGAGGCTCATCACAAAAACCATAGAAATCAGGAATTTTTCGACCACCTTGTACTTCTTCCTGCTCAGTATAAAAACAGCAGCCAGGGATATCATCAACACCCAGATTTTTTTCGGCAGGGGGGTGATCATTTCCAAACCCAGCGCTCCGCCCACAATGTTGCCCGCCTCGTAGGCGGCACAGCCGAAAGTAATGGAAGAGAGGGTTAAAACGATGAACAGGATCTTGGTTACAGAATTTTTAGGGAATTCCCTCAGAGATTGGCCGAGATCGCGTCCTGAGCCAAGGGTCAGCCTGCCTGTCATTTCCTGCAGTACGAGGGTGGTCAGGGTAGCGAAAACAAGGGCATAGATCAGGGCATTCCCGAATCGTGCACCTGCCAGAGAGCATGTGGTGACTGTGCCCGGTCCGATAAATGCAGCCGCGACCAGAAATCCAGGGCCGAAAGAGGATTTCCTACTTTTTTTCTCCATATCCTCCGCCTCCGGGCGTCTCTATCCTGAGGAGATCCCCCGGATATATCCTTAGATTTTCTTTCGAGCCTAAGATTTTTCTTCTCCCTTGGGAAAGGAGAATGTTTCTTCCCTTTTTACCTCTCTCTCCTCCTAGAATTCCATAAGGAGCGAACCCTCTTCTGTCGGAGATGATCGAAACTTGGGTGGGAACGAAAAATTCGTACTCTCGTATGAGACCTTCTCCTCCTCGCTTGAGGCCTTTTCCTCCTGAGTCTTTGCGCAGAGCGTATTTATTGATTCTTATCGGGAGATAACTTTCCAATGCTTCCAGAGGAGTGTTAAGGGAATTCGTCATATGGGTGTGCACTCCGTTCAGCCCATCCCTTTCAAGGCTTGCTCCCATGCCTCCGCCTATGGTCTCATAATAAGTGAAATTTGTGTGTTTTATAGGATCGAAACCCCCGAAGGCGACATTGTTCATGGTTCCTGAGCTGGCAGCAGGAATTCTTTCAGGGATGGCTTTGGAAAGGGCTCCGAGAATGACGTCTACGATCCTTTGTGAGGTTTCCACATTGCCTCCGGCCGTAGCAGCCGGATACTGTGCATTGACCACCGAGCCCTGGGGAGCAATGATGGTCAAGGGTTTCATCAACCCCGTATTGAACGGGATCTCTTCCTCGACGAGACAGCGAAAGACATAAAGGACCGCCGAAGAGGTCACGGCGAAATTCGCATTGATTCCGCCTTCTACTTGAGCATCCGAAGAGCTGAAATCAAGGACTGCCCCGTCGCCTTGAATAGTCAATCGGACGCCAATTTTAACAGGGATTTCTGTGATCCCGTCATTATCCATGTAATCTTCGAAGCCATAGACACCATCTGGTATGGATCTGATCGTTTCCCTTAAAATCTTTTCCGCGTAATCCTGAATGTGGCGCGCGTACTGGCCGATCTTTTTAAGCCCATACTTTTTAATAGTTTCCTCTAACCTTTGTTTGCCCTTGCTGTTGGCTGCGATTTGGGCGAGAAGATCCCCTTTCCTTTCTTCGGGTGTCCGAACGTTGGAGAGAATGAGGTTCAGGACATCTCTGTCCAGTTTCCCTTTTTTTATGATCTTCAGAGGCGGGATGATCAATCCTTCTTGAAAGATCTCCGTAGCAAGAGGCATCGATCCAGGAGTCATGCCTCCAACGTCTGAATGATGGGCCCGGTTGGCCACAAAAAAGGCCAGTTTGCTGCCGATAAATAAAGGCGATATGCAGGTGATATCAGGAAGGTGAGTCCCTCCCCTGTAGGGATCATTGAGGATAACCAAATCATCTTTTTCTAAGGAAACAGCCTCCAGAGAGGCTTGAACGGATAACGGCATGGCGCCCAAATGAACGGGAATATGGGAACCCTGGGCAAAGGTCTCTCCTTTTGGATCGAATAGAGCGCAGGAGAAGTCTTTTCGTTCCTTTATGTTAGGAGAGAGAGCCGTGCGTCCCAGTACAGCTCCCATTTCCTCAGAGATAGAGGTGAATATGTTTTTGAAAAGCTCCAGTTCGATAGGATCGAAACTATCCATCCGACTCCTGTTTACTCCATAGGATGAGGTTGAGGTATCCATCGACATTTAAAGAATACGATGGGGGAAGGAATGTGGTCGACTCATAATCCACCACCAGTGCCGGCCCGGAAATCCTGTCGCCGGCATGAAGCAAAGCCCTGTTGAAAACAGGTGCCAGAAATTTTTTCCCGCCGTAGATGAGATTTTGTGTTTTCATCAAAGCCTTCTCGGATTGCGATTCCTGGACGGGGTATTTCTTGAACCTCATTTTTTGGGTCATCCCTACAGCCTTGATCCTGATATTGACGATTTCGACCGTTCTACGGGGATGCTGATAGGAGTAAAGCTTCTGGTGGACTCTATGGAAATCCGGGACAAAGACTCGATCGTCCCTGGTTGTGGATCGAAAAGGAATCGTGATCTCATAGGACTGGCCCAGATATCTGAGATCGAGAAAACGGAAGGTTTTGATGTCCTGTTCCTGGAATCCTTCTGCCTTCATCTCCAATATACTTTTTTCCTCGAGTTCTTTAAAGTGCCTCTCCAGCTCTTTGCGTTCGAGGCTGTCAACAGTTTTCAGGAACGATCTGGAGTAGTCCTTTATAGAATCGGCCATCAGCAGCCCGAGCGCAGAGAGAACTCCGGCATTTTTCGGGACGATGATTCTTCCGATTTTCAAATTCGCTGCGATCTCTGCCGCATGCAAACCTCCTGCGCCTCCAAAAGAGATCAAAGCAAAATCTCTCGGATCAAAGCCCCTCTCGATGGATATGACACGGATCGCCTTTTCCATGTTGGCATTCGCGATCCGGATAACGCCTGAAGCAGTTTCCAACACGGATTTTTTAACCTTTCCTGCGAGTTTGGTCAGGGCGCTTTGGCTCCTTTCCGGATAGATCTTCATTTTTCCGCCGAGAAAATATTCAGGCACAAGACGTCCGAGAACAAGGTTGGCATCCGTTACTGCAGGCTGTTTCCCTTTTCCGTAGCAGGCAGGTCCAGGCTGGGCTCCGGCACTTTCCGGGCCAACACGAAGGGATCCGCCGCTGTCCACATAAGCTATGGACCCGCCTCCCGCACCGACCGTATGAATGTCGATAATCGGCAGGCGAATAGGAAAATCGCCGATGACGCTTTCATTCGTTCGGCCTATCTCACCGTTAACCAGAGACACATCAGAGGATGTTCCTCCCATATCAAAGGAAATGATCTTTTTCACTCCGACCGTTTTGCCCAATTCGAAAGCTCCGACCACCCCTCCGGCTGGCCCAGAAAGAGCTGTCCTTAGAGGTTGGGATTTCGCTGTCTTTGTAGAAATGTACCCCTCATTGGATTGCATGATGTGCAGTCGAGTCTTTTGCAGCTTGTGTTCCAGTCTTTTCAAGTATCGGCTGATGACAGGCATCAGGTAGGCATTTACAGCCGTGGCTACGGATCTTTCATACTCGCGGTGCTCCGGGAGGATATCGCTGGAAACGGAATAGGGGATTTTTTCCTTTTTGAGTTCCTTGCGGACGACCCTTTCGTTGCCAGGATTAGCATAGGAATTGATTAAAGAAACAGCAACGGCGTCTGTGTGGCCGTTCTTTATTTTTTTCAAGACGGAAGACAATTCCTGAACAGAAATTCTTCGTGCAACTTCACCCGACGCTGCGGTTCTTTCTTCGAGACCGAAACAGTGGCTGCGGGCAAGCAGGGGGCGCCGGTCTTCTCCTTTGAGACTGTAAAGATTCCTGCGGATCTGCCTGCCGATAAACAGGATATCCTCGAAGCCTTTGGTCGTGATGAAGGCTATCCGTCCTCCTTTTCTCTCCAGCAGGGAATTGGTCGCCACAGTCGTCCCGTGGACGATAAATAGAGGTGAAGACGCCCGCACAAAATCCTTTATCCCTTCCAGTATGGCTTGAGAGGGATCAGGAGTCGTGGAGGGGACTTTTCTCACTTCGATGGTATTCTTTGTGCAGATTACGAGATCGGTGAACGTTCCCCCCGTATCTACTCCGATACGCACTTCACTCATCACGGGTATTTTTATCGTTAAATCTCACGGAAAGTCAAGACAGACTCGAAAGAGATTCGATCGAAGGCGGGAAATCGAGCAGAAGTTGTCAGGGAAGGATTATTTGCATGTACCACAGGAAGAAGTTGAACAGGTGGTACAGCTCGATGAAGAAGAACTTATTCGGCTGCTTCCTCCTCCTATGCCAAAACAAGAGATAAGCTTTTGAATATCCTTGCTCCCGCATTCTGGACAGGCGACATTTTTCTCAGCGCCTATGGAGACGAGCGCTTCAAAGCACTTTCCACATTTTTTACACGAAAATTCGTAGATAGGCATAACTAAATAATTATAACTCAATTCCTCCATTTTAGGAAGATTTTAAATGCTTCCAATGCATCTAATCTTCTAGCCGCTGAGAGCTTCCTCTATAGTTTTTCTCAGTTCTTCTTCGGCGATGGGCTTGATGATGAAACCGGAAGGGTCGGCTTCTCTGGCTTTGGCGAGTGTATTCTCGTCAGCGAATCCGGTGAGGAAGACTACCGGAATCTGGTAAAGCTCACGGATCTTTTTGGCAGCTTCTATCCCGTCGATTTCACCTTTAAGCCCGATATCCATGAGCACGAGGTCAGGATGTGCATCTTGTGCTTTCTTGACTGCCTCCTCGCCAAGAAAAGCGACAGCCGCGACATGGTAGCCGGCTCCCTTCAACATGTTGCGGATATCCATGGATACGACCCCTTCATCCTCGACAACCATAATACGCGCCTTGGCTATTGTTTTCGCTCCTTTCCAAGATTTCTCATCCTTTTATTCCATACGATATATCCATTCTGTCCTTAAGATTTTTTCGAATGTATTTTTTCATAGAGCGCGAAATCATTTTACGGCTATCGCCTCGATTTCGACTTTAACGCCCTTGGGCAGCCTGGCAACCTGCACGGCAGCACGTGCAGGATAGGGGGGCTTGAAAAATTCGCCATAAACGGCATTCATCTGGCTGAAATCGTTCATATCTTCGAGGAAAACAGTGCATTTGACAACGTTGTCAAACGAACTCTCTCCCGCCTCGATGACGGCCTTGAGGTTATTCAAAACCAAACGGGTCTGCTCCTCAATGCTCCCTGTGTTCAATTCCCCTGTAGCCGGATCGATAGCGATTTGTCCTGAGGCGAAAATCATCCCATTTATGGCTATCGCCTGCGAGTATGGACCGATAGCTTTGGGAGCTTTTTCGGTTTTGATCTCTTTTTTCATACTTTTACTCCTTTCTTGTTTCGGGAACGCTTCGACTCCCACAAGAGTCACACATCCTAGGGCCATTAAAGCTTCCCTTCTTTTCATTACAGGCACTCCTTCATAGAAATCTCCGTATTTCTATCCCTTGAATCCGATTTATAATTTTAGTAGAACCTGTTCCAAGATGCCAGTAAAATAATCAGTCCAGGTTGAGCCCTGGGGTACGCATCTGATAGAATTCAAAAATATCCTAAGTTTTACGGGCTGTTCAGAGAAAAGTTTGGCCGTAACAGATGAAGGAGGAGGTGATCAGACCTAGTATGACGGCAGAGAAAAAAGACGACTTGACAAATCCTTCGGCCTGTATTAACAACTCAAAAAAAGGAAATGAGTCATGCCGAGAAAGGCTGCTGATAAAGACCCCATGGGAAATTCGCATACCCGATTGGCCCGGGATCTTGGTTTCGGTGCTGCCCTTTCCATAGGGGTAGGTACGATGATTGGCGCCGGCATATTTGTGTTGCCTGGCATCGTTGCCAGTAAAGCCGGTCCCATCGTCATCCTTTCCTTCGCTTCCTGTGGCCTCGTCTCATCCCTCATCGCCCTGTGTATGGCCGAGCTATCGACAGGTTTGCCCTTTGCTGGCGGGGGATACCTGTTTGTCGTCCGTGCCTTCGGACCTCTGGTAGGCTCCATAATGGGGTGGTGCTTATGGCTCAGTCTGATCTTTGCCTCGGCTTTCTATATGATAGGTTTTGGGCATTACATCAGTGATTTTTTAGGATTTTCTCCTGCTCTCATCGCCTTGGCCATGACCTTTTTGCTCTGCGTGCTCAACTTTATCGGGGCTAAGGAAACAGGCGGAACTCAACTGATCATCGTGATTCTGCTTCTTTTGATCTTGGCTGCTTTCGTAGGAAGGGCCCTCTTTTCGATGAATCCACAGAATCTAAAGCCTTTTGTTCCACCAGAGATCGGATATTCCGGCTTTTTGATGACGCTGCCTATCCTGTTCATAACTTTTATGGGATTTGCGGAAATATCGGCCGTATCAGAGGAAATTCGTAATCCAAGTAAAAATCTCCCTCTTTCCATCGTGGGATCCGTTGTGGTTGTCACTCTGGTCTATTGTCTGGTGGTCTTTTGTTTGTTGGCTTTGAGGGCTTATAATGATCCGAATATGGCGAAAGAAACCGTGTTGATGGATTTGAGCCGGTCTCTCATGGGGTCGGCAGGATATCTGATTATTCTTATAGGCGGTATTCTAGCAACGGTTTCATCAGCAAATGCGAGCGTTTTAGCCGCATCCAGAATATCCTTTGCTATGGGGAGAGATCAGCTCATGCCGGATTGGTTCAACCAGATCCATCATCAATTCAGAACCCCTTACAGATCGATTGTCGTCACAGGCGGCTTGACCATTCTTATACTGGTGATGATGGGGGGACACCTGGAACTTTTAGCGGAAGTTGCTGGATTCTTAAGCCTCATTCTTTATTCTCTCATATGCATAGCATGCATGATCATGAGGCACGCCAAGCTGGACTGGTACAACCCGAGTTTTAAAACCCCTATGTACCCGGCTGTCCCCATTTTGGGGCTTTTTGGCTGCCTCTTTGTGATTGTCAATACGAGCCGGGTGACGCTTGTGATCGGTTACCTGATTATAGCGGCCAGTTTTGTCTGGTATTTTGTCTTTTTGAGAAAGGGCACCCGGCTGGTCGGGGCTTCCTCCTTGCTTTGGCAGCAAAAGGTGATCAAGCCTTTGGTGGTACGTGCAGAGGAATACTTGGCAGGCCGCCGCGAGATGATCCCTTCCATACTTGTTCCGCTGGCCAATCCGGAGACAGAACATTCGCTTCTGAAAGTAAGCACGGCTTTGGCCAGGAGCCGTCGGGCACGGCTTCGCCTCATCCATGTCATCCAGGTTCCAGTGCAGACCCCTCTCGAGGCGGGTCAGGTCCAGTATGAGAAGCTTCGTGAGGAAAAAGAAACACTTCTGGATGTGGCCTCCAGGCACGCCGCAGAACAAAAAGTCAAGGCGCGGTCCAATACCATCGTGGCACACAATGTCCCTTCAGCTATCCTGAGTGTGGCGGATACAGAGGAACCTGAGCTCATCATAATGGGTTGGCGCGGAGAAGACCGGATGCCCCGCATCCAACGCAATACGGTTTCGGGTGTGCTGAAGCTGGCCAAAGGAAGTACCGTCGTGCTCAAGGATCGGGGACTTGCTCACTTGAAGAAAATATTGGTGCCGATCAGCGGCGGTCCTCACGCTCTATTGGGATTGAAGATCGCTCAAGAACTGGCGTTGGTATGGGGTGCGGAAATAACAGCACTGAATATTCAAAAGGGAAAAGGAATAGCGGCCACACACTCGGAGTTCGATCGAAAGAGCTTGGAATTGTTTCAAGGGGAAGCAGAGAAATTCGTCAGAAAAACTCTGGCTCAGGCAAGGGTGAACGCCACTCCTGCCGTGATTTTCGAAACAAACATTGCCCAGGCGATCGTTCAAGCGGCCGACGAGCATGACCTTATTGTGATGGGTGCTTCCGACGAATGGTTCTTGAGAAGAAGGGTATTTGGTTCTATCCCGGATCAGGTCGCTAACAGTGCTCCTGTCTCCGTCCTGATGGTTCGGTCGAGAGAATAAAAATAGGCCTTAAAGTGCCATGTGGTTCATTTTGAGATCATGTCAGTCCGTATAAGTATGTCAAAGCCGTCAAAATAATATCGGCGGATATCTCCGTCCTGTTTGTATTTTCCTTCCCCGGTCAAAATTTTATGGAAGGCTTCGGCTACACGGGGGATCACGTCACTCCGCACCCAAGGATCATTGTGTCCGGAACAAAGGAAATCAAATTTTTCCATTCGTGATTCGAGCTTATCTATCGAGGCTATATATGCATCGATATCGACATCTTCAGAATACGCGTACAAGGGACCGGGAAAAAAGGTATCTCCAGAGAAAAGAAGCCGGTTGTTTTTGTCCAGTAAACAGATGGAACCTGGAGAATGGCCGGGGGTATAGATGACCTCCAGTGATCTTTCTCCAAGATCCAAGATATCGCCGTCCCCCAAGAGTACAGAGGGCGTGACGCCCGGAATCTCCCATGTGGCTGCATCAAAATCTGGAGGCAGCGGTTTCCAGATAGAATCGCCTTGAATGCTGTTTCGAAGCCTCAAATGGCTCAATCCGCTGAGGAGCTTATCGACACAATCAGGATGGTTGTGGCATGCAGTCTCTTTGAATTGATGATTGTTTCCGATGTGATCCCAGTGGGTATGTGTGTTTACAACCGAAACTGGGAGGTCTGTCAGTTCCTGTATCACCTGCTTGAGATCTCCGATTCCTGTGCCTGTGTCTATCACTACACCTCTATCCTTACCGAGGACGAGATAGCTGATCGCTTCTTCGAATTGAAAGGGCTCGTAGATGGCGTAGGTGCCTTCTGTGAGTTGATAGACCTCAAACCAATCCTGGCTGGTTTGAATTTTCTCCAGAGAGGCATAAATCGGACGGGGAAGTCCCTCCCACCATTTCTGAGGCTGGATAATCTCAGATGTTTGAGTTTCCTTTTGAGTCTTTTGTCCTTCCTTACAAGCTGGAAAGATACAACTTATGACTGTAACGAGGAGAAGAAAGGCTTTGAGCCAGCAGTATAAACCATTTTTTCTCGAGTCGCTCACCATCTTCGACCTCCTTAATCAAAGATAGAAAAGAGTGTGGCGAACAGAGAATCGGAATTCTTTGGGATGGTATCCTATTTTTGAATTTTTGTGCTCACCCTGTTCCGCCCGAGCCATTTGCTGTGGTTCGTCAAGGATTGAATCCTGCTGACGAGAATCTCGACTTCGTCCACCCTCTTGGCCAGAGTTGCCCCAATCGAAATAGTCACCCGAAGGAAACGGGTGTCGACTCTGATGTTGGACTGCTCGATGAGGAGACGAAGCTTGTTGGCGACAAAATCCAGTTTGTTGTCATCCACATTGTTGATGACGACAAGAAATTCATCACTCTCCCACCGCCCAACGGTATCGATGAACCGGACATTGTTCGAAAGCGTCTTGGCCACCATTCTCAATATCTGATCGCCTACAGACTCACCGTGGGTTTCGTTTACAGCCTTCAATTGATCCACATCGACATAAAGCACACCGAACGGAATTCGATATTTTTTGATGTCCTCCAGGCGGGCTTGAAGCTGAATCTCGAGATATCTCTTGTTTCCTAACTCTGTAAGTTGGTCGAGGAGCTGCATTTTTTCCAGCTCCAGCTTCCTTTGAGGAAGAGCGAATTTGGGAGATATGTCGGTGAAAATTTCTGCTGCACTCGTGATTTTTCCTGCTTCGTCAAAGAAAGGAAAGGACCGGATAGAGACAGGAATTCTGTAACCCTCCTTATGGCGGAGATAGGCTTCCATACGATGGCTTTGAGCGTCATGGAGAGCTTTCCATAAAGGCGAGTTTTCGTCGGTCAAAGTCTTTCCTGCCTCGTCTACGGGATCGAGAATGTTCTCCGAACATGTCATACCCTGGACATCCGATTGGCAGTAGCCTGTGATCTTCTCGGCGGCGCTGTTCCAAAACAATATTTTACATTCATGGTCAACGATATAGACACCGTCATGGATGTTGTTCAGGATGGATAATGTATTCTTTTCCAAGATTGACCTCTACTTTCTTGCCAAGATGATTCCATATATACCAGACTCATTTTTATAAGTCAAAACGAATCTCGTTTGCAAAAAGAGGTGCAGTCAAAGCAGAAATTATTGAAAATAAATCATTTATTGGTATCATCCCCGAGAGCATCTCCTTATAGGTTTTCTCAGACATGGATTCTATGTATAATATTCCAAACGAGGAGGGAAAAATGAGCCCCTTCATCAGTACGATCTTGAGGGGAATACTTCTCATTATCGGCGGAGTGGCCGTTTATTTAATGATGTCTAAAATGGGAAGAAAGGAACTGCCTCATCCGGACCGATATTTGAAGCTTCATAAATGGTTCGGTTGGATATTTGTGGTTCTTTTCCTCTTGGTTTTCGTTTTTATGCTGGAGAGGATCGAAGGCTATTATGAAGAGTCTTCTCCCAGAATTGCATTCCATATCGTGCTTTCGGTCGCGTTATTGCTCTTGCTTCTGATAAAGGTGACCATCCCCCGATTCTTCAGGATGTTGGGAGAACATCTTTTTTTTCTGGGTACTGCAGTATACGTGACTGCATTTACTCTGATAACCATCACTGCGGGCTATTACATCATATGGAAGTATGAGGAAGAGCCTTACATATCTCATGCAGAAATTCCTGAACATATACGAGACTTAGATTTGGGCAAGGAACTGTTTATCGTCGAGTGCTCGACCTGTCATTTATTAGAGAATATCATGAAACCTCGGAGTAAAGAAGCATGGGAGAAAATAGTCAATGAGATGATCACTATAGCAGAACCGAGAATAAACGTAGCTGAAGCGAACCAAATTCTGCATTACCTCACTTCGACTCATGTTCCTGAGAAAAAAGCACTCTCGGGATCCGCTTCTTTATTGGAAAAGCACTGTCTTCCGTGTCATGAAGCCAAAGAGATCTGGTCCAGAAGCTATAACAGGTCCGGTTGGATAGATATAATCAAAACGATGAATGAATACGATCCCAAAATCGTTCCCCTGGAAAAAACCGATGAATTGATCGATTTTCTTATGAAAAATCAAAGAGCGCAATGAAAGCTCGTAAACCATAAATCTAACTCCCGGGGAAGATTCCGAATCCAAAGGTCGGGGGGTTCGAATCCTATCACCGAGTTTGTTTTTTAACGATTCTTCTTGTAGTATAATTTGTAAAAATTGATATTTGGCGAATGGGCACTGAAAATAAACGCTTAATTGGCATTAAGGCAATTGCTGACTACCTAAATATTAGTGAACGGAACGTCTATCGATGGGAGAAAGAGCTCGGGCTTCCACTCCGGCGGATTGGCGGCTCGAAGGGACGTTACGTTTATGCTGATGCAGAGGAGCTTGATAAGTGGCTAAAGCAAAGAAACTCAATGCAGGAAGAATTCAGAAAGTCTGGCAGGAGAATAACTTCCTGGATCGTACTGTTTTTGGGGCTTTTCGCGGCTGCTGTTCTATTCATGATATCCCTTAAAAAACTCACGGATAGCTCCAATGATGACTCAGTAAATCCTGGTCAGGATTTTCCCAATCCGATATCTGCTTCGATTGATGGGAAGATCGTCTCTATCAAAGGAGAGAATGGCCAAAAAATCTGGAATTTCATTGGAAAAGATAAAGACATGGATATCGAGGCATTGAATAAATATAAACTCATATGCTTCTTTGATTTCGACAATGATCATACAAACGAAGTCATAACCAGGATATACTGTCAGGAAGAGGATAAGTTCTATTTGATTTTGTTTGATAATGATGGATCGGAATTGTGGAGACGAGATATTAGAAACGAACAAGAATTTAATGAAATTAGATTTCAATCTGACTTTTTCCCATTGCAGATCGACATTGCCTATTTACGGAGCAGGGAAACACGTATAATTACATATTGGCGGCACAGGGTGCGGTTTTTATCCTTGATTTCTTGTCACGATAGAGAAGGCAGGCTTTTAAACAAATTTGTCCATACAGGTAATCTTGGGACTTTGGAGACATATGACTTAGATCAAGATGGAGACGATGAGATTATCTTTGCTGGCACCAATAACCTTCTCAATGGAGAGGGGATAGTTGGCGTATTGTGTTCCACTGATTTTAAAGGAGTAAGCCCACCTTATCGAATCGAACCTGAGTATAACGATTTTAGGTATTGGCTGAGCTCTTATGTGCCGGACAATCCTGAACATGGAAATCAAAGGACATACATAAGGTTTAAGAAGACAAATCATTTAACACAATATTTACGCACCTATGTGTTCGCTTCTCTAGACAATATCGAGACGGGTCTGATCCATGTCTGGCTCGTTCCTTGGGAGATGGAGTTCGAAGAGAAAGGCTTCGGTTTTCAGTTCGTCTTCGATAGTGGATTTCATTTGAAGGATGTTATTCCTGATGCGGCAATGTTATCGGTTTTTCCAATTTTAAAGAAAAATCGAGAAATTGATATTTCTCTGGAAGCGCTCATAAAGATCTATTCAGAAAATGTCTTGCGCTGGCAAAACGGACATTGGGTTTCTGTGAGCAGATAGCAGACTTTCGGTTGTTTCATTTACTCTCTGAATATCAAGAAAACCAATTTGGCGCCTTTTCCTCCTATAAAATCTTGATTTCATAATTTGTCAGTTTATGGCGGGATTTGTCACTTGAGTTATTCCTCTTTCAGGGATTTAATAAAAATACCGAGAGGAAATACGTTCCCTCGAATTAAGTTTTCCTGAGGAAAAAACTCTATTGGAAGCTGAAAGAGATGACGGTGGATGCAGGAGGGGGGTTGATGCGATCAAGATTGTCCAGGAATGAGGAGTTTCTGAGATTAAAAAAAACGCTGATTCAGCTTCCACACTGTAGAATCTAACTCACAGTTAGATTTTAGCCATTTCTTGACTTTTGTATAACCAGGAGTTATAAAAGAATCATCTTATCCAAGGGGAAGAAGATGGTTCGCATATTAGGAGCCAAGATTCGGAAACTGCGTGAACAGAGCGGACTGACACAGGAAGACCTGGCCAAATCTGTGGGCCTGTCATCGGAGTTTATCTCCCAGCTCGAATTGGGAAAGAGGAGTCCCAGCCTGGACAGCTTGTCTCGAATTGCCCTTTTTCTTGAGAAAGATATCTCCTATTTCGTGGCCGAAAGAGAAGAATCGTTCGCTGCACTCATTCAGTCTGAAAGCCTCGATATAAAAACGAAGCGCTTGTTAAAAAAATTCAGAAAATTCTGCAACGATTATTTAGAGCTTGAGGACTTGACGGGCCGCCAGTCGGACCTGGCACCACTTTATACCAATATCACGGCCGAAGATATGGCTGAGCAAGAAAGACGGCGTTTGGATCTAGGAAACGCTTCGATTTCAGATATCTTTTCTCTGCTCGAACAAAATGGCCTCCATGTATGGAGGCATCCTGTCCTAGAGGGGATGAAGATATCAGGTGTACATGTGTTTTTTGAATTCAAACAAGCCGCTTTTGCTCTGGTGGACAGCAATCAATCCATCGGACACCAGATACTCACCGCATCTCATGAATATGGACACTATCTCAAAGATCGTTATGACGGTCCTGTGATCGATAATCCTGATATTTTCATAGAGGACTACATCACTCTCTATCATGGACGGGAAAAATTTGCACAGACGTTCGCGCTTCATTTCCTCCTGCCCCCCACCAAAGTGGAGGAAATCATCGAAAAAGATATCCGTTCCAAGAGCATGAATTTCGGAGACATCATCTATCTCACCAGGCATTTTGATGTCAGCCTCCTGGCTATGCTCCAAACATTAAGAAAATTGGAGTATATTTCTCCAGGCCAGTTCAAGGAATTTCAAAAAAGAGATGGAGAAAAGTTCGAGAATGATCTGTACGGGAAGGACAGAAGAAAAGTCTTTCAGGTTAAAAGGGGACGGTCACAAAATTCTGACCGATTCATCAGCCTCGTCCTCGACGCGTACAGATTGAAGAAAATATCGGCGGACAGAGCTGCCAGGCTTCTTCGTATAAGCAAGGACAAAATCTCACATCTGAAAATAGAAAAATAGAATGTGTTCGTTCAACGTTTGTTGCGATAAATATTTTTCTCGTAATATTTCTGGTGGTAACTTTCAGCTTCATAAAATTCTGAAAATGGAACGATTTGCGTCGCAATGGGCTTAGAATAGCGTCCTGACTCGTTCAACTTTTGAATCATTTCTTCAGCAGCCCGTTTTTGTTCTTGGTTATGGGTGAAGATGACGGATCTGTACTGCATCCCAATATCAGGACCCTGACGGTTGAGTTGAGTCGGATCATGCATGCTGAAAAACACTTCAAGTAGCTGGGGATAGGTTATGAGGGATGGATCATACCCGATATGGACGGCTTCCGCATGTCCTGTCCCTCCTCCACAAACCTGCTTATAGGAAGGATCTTTTGTCTTCCCTCCTGAGTATCCCACAGAAGTCGAAACAACGCCTTTGATTTTGCTGAATTTGTATTCAACACCCCAGAAACACCCAGCGGCAAAGGTCGCATTTTTCATTTGAGCTGCCTTCTCTGTTTTATCTTTACTAACGGTTGCAGATGAATCGGATTTTTTCCGGGCTTCTCCAGATTCGAAATTCAAGGAAACGGAATTGATACAGTAATGTTTGTGAGTCGGAGGCGGTCCGTCCTCGAACACATGTCCGAGATGTGCTCCACACACAGAGCACCTTGCTTCGACACGCTTCATCCCGAACGATCGGTCTTCCCGATAATCGAGGTATGCTTCTTCGACAGGAGCTGTAAAACTGGGCCATCCTGTTCCATGGTCATATTTTGTTTCTGAGTTGAAAAGGGGAGTTCCGCATCCTGCACAGAAATAGGTTCCCTGTTCATAATGCTGATTGTATTTTCCGGTGAAGGGCCTTTCCGTGCCCGCCCTGCGCATAACCCTGAACTGCTCCGGAGTCAGAATTTTTTTCCATTCGACCTCTGTTTTAACCATCTTCTTTATCATGAGTCTCTCTCCATCTGGTTTTTTACTGGATGATTGAATCTCCTCATTGCAGGCGGCTAAAAAGCCGTTGACGGATAGGAGAAGTAAAATTGAGATTAGAGATGAAATTTTATCTTTCATTTCCGAATAATCCTATAGGAATATTATATATTATATTGCTTTATAGATGAAATACTTCCAGAAGACTATAAGCATATCCATAAGAACAAGTATTTTTTCATTCGGGACCTAATTCGTGGATAAAAAGTCTGTTTTCTACTGCTTCCATTGTTGCTCGGATTGTGTTATTTTAGAAGCAGTCTAACGAGCAGCAAAGAGATGGAAGGAGAATTTTCGAATTAAGCTGCAGGCGAGAATTCATGCCTGCTCAGTAAAAGAGGAACGAAAGAAAACAATGAGAGAACGATACAAAGGCTGTCTCCTCGGGTTGGCAATAGGGGATGCACTGGGAGCTCCGGTAGAATTTCTTTCTTTGGATCAAATCAGAGAAAAGTATGGGCAGAAGGGGATTGAGAATTATGATTACTGGGATAATTACAAGCCGGGCTCTTATACGGATGAAACCCAGCTTTCGTTGGCTACTGCCAAAGGTTGTCTCAATGCCCATTTGAATCTAATCAGCAAGGGTGAATCATTTTCCTTGAAGGTTATTCACAGAAGGTATTTGGAATGGCTTAAAGACTTGGAGGATCCGTTTCATGTCAGACACCCCGGGTACACATGCATGAATGTTCTTCAGAGCGGGCAGAAAGGGTCGGTCGGAAATCCCATTAATACCAGCACAGAAGCAAGTGGATTGCTGCGCACTGCACCTGTAGGGTTGGCCTTTCCCCCTGGAATGGCCTTTCGGGAAGGGACGGACTATGCAGCCATGACCCACGGTCATGCCTCAGCTTATCTTGCGGCAGGATTTCTTTCTGAGATGGTGGCTCAGATCATTGAAGTCCAGTCCCTCCAAGATGCAGTCGAACTGAGTATCGAACAACTTGCCGCATTCGACAATCATCAGGATCTACTCAGACA
This sequence comes from uncultured Eubacteriales bacterium, assembly GCA_964346815.1. Taxonomy (GTDB): domain Bacteria; phylum Acidobacteriota; class Aminicenantia; order Aminicenantales; family Aminicenantaceae; genus CAYFWF01. Next base: position 177,853 of record CAYFWF010000003.1, read on the forward strand.
TCTGGAAAGAGCCCTGGAGGAGTTCCACAACCAGGATCCTGGCGAAGAATCTATTCAAAGATTGGGAAAAGGAATCACAGCAGCAGAGGTTCTGTCCATAGGGATTTATTGCGCCCTCAAGTACGTATCCGCATTTCAAGAGGGAGTGTTGGCTTCTGTCAATCATTCTGGAATGAGCACCTCTACAGGACTGGTGACGGGAGCCATACTTGGAACTCTGCTCGGTTTTGAAGCCATCCTAGAGAAATGGATATCCAATTTAGAGAATTCCAAAGAAATCATCGTAATCGCCGAAGACATGTATAAAGTTTTTAAACTGGGAGAGAGGGTTTCTTTCGAAAAATATTCTATAGAATGACTCGGAGACTAGCTCGATCAGAATGAAACGTATCGCTGGAGGGTGTTAGGGCACCGACAAATGTCTTTCGTGTATTGATCGGTATACAGGAAAACAGAGCAGTTCGGTAGCGTTCGGTAGTGGGGAAATTGGGATTATGAAGAAATTATCCTATATCCTCTCCTTAATTGCCGGATTTCTTACAGTTCTTTTGAGCCTCTATGGGTTCTCCGTTCTTCAGAAAAGAGCAGGACTCCCTCCTGAAATCAAGCGAGCAGCCGAGGAACAACGGCTGATCCAGATAGTGGATACAGAAATTGAAAAAAAAGTAGATGTCGAGTTCATACTCAGCCGAAGAAGTGCAGGAGAACTCGTCACCTTTCTTGTCAGGACAAATGGTGAAGTCGAAAAAATCCAGGAAAGTCTCATCGCTTATTACGCTCAATACCCTTTTCCGATCGTTTATCTTATCATCGGCAGCTTTTCCATCATCATGGCCTTTGTTGTGTTCCTCCTTCGTCCTCAAGAGCTGAGAGCCCGCCTTTTCTACTGGCTTTCGCTGGCATTTTCCTTTGCCGTGGTTGTCAATGGAGGATTCTTTTGTTTGAGAGAGGAATGGCTATCCAATATTCCAGGAGTTCTGCATAATGTTTTCTATCCGCTTACCTTTGCCCTTTTACTTCATTTTTCTTTGACTTTTGTTCGATTGAGGACCAAAGCACTCCATTTTTTTATTTACCTTCCGACTTTCCTGATCGCTGTTATCTGGGACTATTGGTTTCTGAAAGCAAGCTTGACCTCCTCGATAGAGGCATTCAGGAAATATCAGTCGGTTGTTTTCCTTCACCGCTTTTATGTGATCGTTTATATTCTTCTCGCTTTTTTTATTCTCATTCTGAGTTATAAAAGAGCATACCTCGAGGAACACAGAGCTCAGGTTAAATGGATCCTCTACGGTCTCGTCTTTGGAGTCGGGCCTTTCATATTTCTGTACCAGCTGCCAGGAATCCTTTTCGAAAGGCCGATGATCTCGGAAGAGCTTTCCGGAGTGTTTTTCGTATTCCTCCCCATAGCATTCGCGTTCTCTATTATCAAGTTCAAGCTGATGAATATCGAACTGATCATCAATAGGAGTGTCGTCTATGCCATATTGACGATCTTTACAGTAAGCGTCTATTTGTTATCCATTCAGATCATTCAGATTCTTTTTTCGAAATCTCTGCCCATCCAGCAGGGTGTTGTCACGGTAATCGCTGCGCTGGCTGCAGCGGTCGCTTTTCATCCAGCAAGAAAAAAAATACAAAATTTTGTCGATAAATCTTTTTTTCGTTTGAGCTACGATTATCGAAAAAGCATTCTCAGTTTTAACGAAAGAGCGCACAGACTGGCCCATACGGACCGTCTAGTCAATTTCTTCCTGATGAAGGTGAATAAGACGGTCCCTTTAGAATACATGGGATTGATTGTCTACTCCTCAAAGAGCGGAGAGCCTGAGGTTTTCCTGGAAACAGGTGGAAGCATTAGCCTGGATGTTCCCCGATTCAGAATTCTGGGGAAAGACCGGATACTTGCCAGAAGGAAAAGTGTTCAAACTGAACTGGGGATGGATTTTTCTGAAGAAGAGTGGATGGCGAAAAACCATATCGATTTGGTCATTCCGGTGCCTTTCAGATCCATGGAGCTGTTCGGCCTTTTAGCACTGGGTAGGAAAAAATCTGGTGCCAGATATTCCCATGACGATATCGAACTCCTGCTCACCATGACCGAGACATTGGCCCTGAATCTGGAGAGAATCCGCCTTCTGGAAGAAGTGATCTATGAAAGGGCGGAAAAAGAAAAATTTGACGAGCTCAACAGGTTAAAAACCGAGTTCATTTCCGATGTATCTCATGAAATCCGGACTCCCATGAGTTCGATTCAAAGTATGTCGGAGATTCTCCAGAGTGGGAAAATAAAAGATAGAGAAAAACAGGAAGAACTTTTGGACTTAATGACAGACGAATGCAGCCGTCTTTCCCGTTTTCTCCACAATATTCTCGATTACGGCAAGATCGAACAGAGAGTGAAAGCGTATGCCATGGAACACATCGACGTATGCCCGGTTGTCAAACAAGTTCTCAAGATGTTCGACTACAGACTCCGGTCACTCAAATTTTCTGTTCGAAAGCACATCCCGCGAAAACCTGTCATGCTCAGCATCGACCCAGATTCGGTCAAACAGGCTTTGACTAATCTCTTAGATAATGCTATAAAATACTCATCCGAGAAAAGGGAAATCAGTATCCGTATTGTCGAGAAGAGCCATGAGGTCATTATCCAGGTTCAGGATCAAGGGATCGGAATTCCAGAAGAAAAGCAGAAGAAAATTTTTAGAGCATTCTACAGAATGCCCGAGGCACAGCGGTTGGTTCCTAAGGGGGTAGGCTTGGGATTGAAGATTGTCGGACATATTATGGAGGCACACGGAGGCTCTGTGCGTGTCCAGAGTAAAAGCGGAGAGGGAAGTACCTTTTCTTTAATATTCCCAAGATCATGAAAAAAATATTAATCATAGAGGATGATATCGCTCTGCTCAAAACATTGGAAACTGCTCTGGAAGCAGAGAGTTACAAGGTTCTTTCAGCAAAAGACGGCAGTGAAGGCTTTAAATTGGCTACCCAGGAAAAAATCGATTTGATTATCCTTGATTTGAAGCTTCCATCCATGGATGGATTTGAAATCTGTAAAGGGCTGCGGTCCCGGGGAAATATGACCCCCATTATTTTTCTAACCGGGAAGAAGAAGGATGAAATCGACAAAGTCTTGGGCCTCGAATTAGGAGGGGATGATTACATGACCAAGCCTTTCGGGACAAGAGAGCTCCTGGCCCGAATAAAAGCCGTACTCAGGCGCACCCTGACTGAGGCAGCCGAACCGATAGAATATTCTTTTGGGCATATTCATATTGATTTCAAGAAACAATCGGCATTCAAAGGGAAAAAAGAAATCTATTTAACCGCCAAAGAATTCGGCCTGCTCAAACTTCTCATCTCGCATGAAGGGGAAGTGGTGAGTCGGGATACCATTCTGAATGAAGTATGGGGCTATGATAAATTCCCGACCACTCGGACAGTAGATACCTTCATTCATAATCTCAGGCAAAAAATCGAGGACGATCCCTCCAATCCTGTACATCTCTTAACCATCCCCTGGTCAGGATACAAATTCCAAAAATAGTCCTGTTTGTATGGTTAAAGATGGAAAGGACCGTTCTCCAAATTGACAAAATCTTGACAGATTTTTAACAAATCCATGACAACTTATCCTGCTTCGAAGTGTAGCTTAAAAGGAAACGCATAATCGAGAGGAGGAAAGATGGCTATGGACAGCCCAGCCGGGATAAGAGTTTTTACAGCATTAGCCCTTATACTTTCGCCGTGCATTCTTTTCGGCAATTCGGTTTTAAAAGCAGAAAAGTCCTGGAGCACGTTCCCGATTCTCATGTATGACAATGACATTGGTTTAGGTTATGGTGCAAAGGCAAAATTCGTCGATTATCTTCACAAAAAAGAATCGCTTGACTTCATCGTATTCAATTCGACCAAGGGAGAGAAGTGGTATGTCTTCGCCTTTTCGATTCCAGATATAGAGGTCCGTCAGAGAAAAAAATATTCACTTTCGTTCGATATGAGGGCAGAATACGACAAACTGCTGAAAGACAACTTCTTTGGAATCGGTCCCGACTCTAGAGAGGAGGATTTAACAAATTTTACATTCCATAAAAAAGAGCTCCAACTCACTCTGGGCCGAGGAATCAGTTCCTCTTTTGTTCTCCAGGGAAGTTATGTTTTTCGGAATATCCGCTATTCCGGTATCCAGGAAGGGGCCTTTAGGGAAAAACTCGCATCGGTCGGAGAGAGGTTTTCACCGTATATCTCATTTCTTTTCCGTTATGATACATCAGACAGCCAGATCCACCCCAAAAGAGGAATCCGCATCGAGTTTCGAAATGATTTCGCCGCAGATTTTCTAGGCAATAAAAATACTGCTTTTCATAGATTCATCTTGGATTTCCGTACATACAAGCTCTTGTTCGGACCGAAAGATGTTTGGGCATTCCGTATCCTCGTCCAGAAAATATCAGGGGACGATATTCCGCTCTATGAGATGTCGGTAATCGGCGGCAGTTCCACTCAAAATGCTCTGCGGGGTTACCGGATGAATCGCTTTCAAGACAAAGGAAAGATCTTAACGAACCTGGAATACAGATTTCCATTATGGGGACGGCTCGGAGGGAATATCTTTGTTGATGCCGGGAGTGTTTGGCCATCCTTTAACCGGATAAATATGCAAAAATTTGCACTTGCAGCGGGATGGGGATTGAGATATTATCTCAAAGACTTTTGTGCCAGGTTCGACATGGGTTTCAGTCGGGAGGGCATGAGGATCTATTTTCACTTCAATCATGTGTTTTAACGGACTGACATGGGACGCATAACGGGCGGAGATAAACCCGAACTGAGTGCTTGGCTTTTCCTTTTCGGATTGGTTTTCGCCTCATTCCATATTTTGCCTGCTCTTCTCCCTAACTTTTTTGATAAGCCTCTTACATACGGAGACGTTCTCGATTTTTTGACCCCCTTTGCTGTAGTGCCTGTTGCCCTTTTGCTCTATTTTCGTATCTTTCAGATCAATTCACCAAGATTTGTCCATTCGAAATTCCTGAAGGTCTCATCAGGAGTCTTCCTCGGACTGGGAATTCTTCTTTATGTAGACGGTCATGGCCTCCATCTTGCGGCGAATTCGATTGCCCGACTTATCGAAAAAGCGAATGATCCAGAATTGTTCGATGCTGTTTACCTCTTCGATGAGAAGATCAGCCATATACTGTTGGACGGGGGGATCTTCCTGACTTCGCTTTCCCTGATTATCGCGTCTCATAAGATGCTCCATAAGTTGAAGTCCCTGAGGAACTTCGTTCTTCTCTTTTTGGGAGCATGTCTTTTTGGTTTTACTTTTGTCATAAACAGCATCGAAGGGCAGACAGTTGCGTTGGTCCTGCCCGCAGTCCTCCTCGGGCTCATCTTGTCGCTGGCGCTTTATTTGAAGGGATTAAAAACGGGGATGAAAAATACCTTTCATCTTTTTTTCCTTATCGCCTATTTTCTGAGCTTGGTGCTTCTTATCTATTGGGGAGTGAGATATAAAGGTTATCCCCAATTCAGCGAGCTGGGCTGGATCTGATAAGTTCAGGAGAGTTCGTCGAGGACGGCTGTCAAAAAGTCCCAGAATTTTTCAACAGAAGGAATGTGGGCTCTTTCCTCAGGAGAGTGAGGATGTTCGATGGTGGGGCCGAAGGATATCATGTCCATTCCTGGAAATTTTTCTCCGATGATTCCGCATTCCAGTCCAGCATGGACAGCAGCGACTTCTGGTTCTTTTTGAAATTTATTCTGGTAAACATCCTTACAGGTCTGAAGAAGCGCAGATTGCAGATCGGGCTTCCAACCTGGGTAGCCTTCAGGGAGGTTGATGTCTGCTTGGACGATTTCGCATAAGGCAGACAAAACGTTCCGGATAGCTTCCAGTCCTGAAGCCACTGAGCTTCGACTGCTGCAGATAATCTGAGCATCATCTGGATGGGTATGAACAATAGCCAGATTGGTGGAGGTCTCTACAAGGTCTTCCATCTCCGGATGCATGGATATGACTCCATGGGGAACGGCGAATAAGAAATTGATCAGGGATTCCTGGGAATCGGCTGTTAAAGGCTTTTCAGGCTCTTCGTTCTGACTTTCAAAGGAAAATTTTGCCTTGGCTTCGACTGCCTTATATTCTTCGTGAATTTTATCAAAGGCTGTTCGGAAAGCTTCCTCCATGTCATCTTTTTGGGATGAGTCAATGCAAATATCTGCCCAGGCTTCTCTAGGAATAGCATTTCTTTTGTTGCCGCCTTCTATCCCGATCAGTTCAAAATTATGGGATTTCGAGACCTGCCAAAGCATTCGAGCAAGCAATTTTATTGCGTTCCCGCGACCCTTGTTTATGTCGAGACCTGAATGTCCTCCTCTGAATCCAAAGAGCTTCAGCCTGAACACATATTCGTTTGATGGGTCTTTTCTCTTCGAAGGAAAGGTGATTTCCGAGTCAGCTCCGCCTGCACATCCGATGGTAAAAGCACCCTCTTCTTCACTATCCAGGTTGAGCAATATTTTCCCCCTCAGAAAATCGGATTTTATCTGGGTAGCTCCTGTAAGTCCTGTCTCTTCGTCGACGGTGAAGAGAAACTCGAGGGGTCCATGAACTAGGGAATCGTCCTCCATTATTGCTAAGGAGGCTGCAGCTCCTAATCCGTTATCCGCACCGAGGGTCGTTCCTTTGGCGATCACCCAATCATCCTGGATTTCAGCATGAATGGCATCCTTGGAAAAATCGTGATCCACATCGGAGTTTTTTTCACAGACCATATCGATGTGGCCTTGAAGGATGACTCCCTTAGCCTTTTCTCGACCGGCCGTGGCTTTCTTCGCCACCACGACATTCCCCACTTGGTCTCTTTCCCATGATAAATTCAAGCGTTCTGCTTGAGCTACTATATAATCACCTAGAGCCTTTTCATTGCCTGAACAATGTGGTATCTTTAAAATCTCCTCGAAATGTTTCCAGAGATTGACTGGTTTGATTCCTTCGAAGATCGAAGCCATTTCTCTCCTCCAATTGTAAGCTGCTCTTTTATGAGAGACATAGGATGACATAAAATCCTATGAGATACAAGAAAATTCAAATAAAAATGTTTTGACTTTTCTCCCCTGGTTTCCATAAAATTCACATGCTTTTATATGGAAGATTCTCTGATACGCGCCTTTAGAAAAATCTACCGATCGTTTCCCGAAGTCTATTCCTCAGCTCCGGGCAGAATAAATATCATCGGAGAACACACCGACTACAATTTGGGGTATGTTTTGCCCTCCGCCATCCATCTTCGTACATCTTTTCTCGCCGCAAGACGAGGCGATAGAAAAGTCCGGGTCTGGGCGGACAATTTTAGCCGAGAGCAGAGTTTTTCAACGGATAGATTGAATCCCAGCGGGAAAAACGCTTGGATCGATTATGTGAAAGGAATCTACTGGGTTTTGAAAATAAATGGGGCTTCACTAGGAGGGGTAGATGCTCTCGTCCGTGGAAATATTCCTTTAGGATCTGGACTGAGCTCCTCTGCTGCATTCGAAGTGAGTGTAATAAATGCCCTCGACGAGCTGTACAAGCTTCGGACTGAACCTCTTGAAATGGCCCAATTGGCTCAAAAAGCGGAGAATGATTTTGTCGGTGTGCAGTGTGGACTGATGGATCAATTTGTATCTGTATTCGGGAGGAGAAACCAGGCTGTTTTTTTGGACTGCGAAAGTCTCGCATTCGGCTATGTCCCTCTGCGTTTGGATGAGGGGGGAGTGGGTATCCTCGTCTACGACACTGGGATTCGTCGAGAACTCGCTTCGTCGGAATTTAATAAACGAAGGCTGGAAGCTTCAGAGGCGCTGAAGCGTTTAAAAGAATCGGGAGTGAAGAACTACAAGAATCTTTCATTACAATCGCTCAAAAAGAAGGAGGGTAATCTCAATAAAAGACTCTATAAGCGAGCGCGACATGTGGTTACAGAGAATGAAAGAGTTCAACAGGCAGTTTCTGCCCTCAACCAAGATGATTTCCAGAAGCTTGGGCATCTCTTGTTTCAGTCTCACGAGAGCCTTCGAGACGACTACGAAGTCTCCTGTCCGGAACTCGATCTTTTATACGAATGTGGAAAAAGATTTCCCGCCTGTCTCGGAGCGAGATTGACAGGGGCAGGGTTCGGCGGTTCAGGAATCGCGCTAGTAAGGAAAGGGAAAATCGCGGCTTTTAGACAAATGCTCCTGGATGAGGCAAAACAGAGGGGATATCCCCGGCCTGCATTCCATGAAGTTGTCATCGGAGAGGGCAAGAAATTACATATCCCCTGATTTCTGCGTCTTGTTTGGATGGTCCAGTAGTGTATGGATAGTCTGCAAATATTTTCTGATAATTGACATGTTTGCCTAAATGTAATAGAAAGATATTAATGATGGCGGTCAGGGTTCTTCTCTCTTACGCTCTATCCTATCTGTTGGGTTCCGTACCCTTTTCTTATATCGTGGCCAGAAAAGCTCAGGGCGTGGATATTCGAGTGGTAGGAGAGGGGAATGTCGGGGGAAGGAACGTATGGCATGTGGTAGGGAAAAAATATGGGATTCTGGCTGGATTCTTGGATTTTTCAAAAGGAATGGGAGCGTACGGTTTGGGCTATCTCTTTGGATTGGAGCATCTGACGATTTGGGCTTGTGGATTTTTTGCCGTATTAGGCCATTGTTTTCCAATTTTTCTCAAGGGAAGGGGAGGAAAGGGAGCCGCGACTGCAATGGGCTTTTTGTCCACTATGATGCCGGTGGTTATCGTTCTTTCAGGAATTCTCATGGGCGTGACATACTGGGTCTTCAGGAACTTCCATATTTCGATTTCCTTGGGAATGGCAAGCATTCCGCTGCTGTCGAGGTTCGCTTTTGGCAAGAGCTGGACGGAGACGGCCATCCTCTTGGGTTTTCTGTTGTTTTTAGGAATAAAACGTCTTATCGACGAACCGTATATGCGGAAAATAAAAACAGAGTCTGGCTGGTAAAATGAATTCTCTACATCTTGTTATTTTGACACTCCTCGTTCTCTTAGGATTGAATTTCGTCCAGAATGTCAAAAGAGCAGGTTTTCGAGAAAGCAAAAGAGTCGATAACGAAAATCCATTGATCTCTGTACTCATTCCCGCACGAAATGAAGAAGAGACCATCGGCACATGTGTGTCCTCGCTTCTGAATTCAGATTATCCCCGTCTTGAAATCATTGTCCTGGATGACAATTCGAGAGACAGGACCTATGAGATCGTGCAGCTTTTATCCCGGAATCACAAAAATTTGCGCGTTATCAAGGGTCAGAAGCTCCCTCCAGATTGGAACGGGAAGAACTGGGCCTGCCATCAACTCGCTTATGCTGCCAAGGGTGATTGGTTTCTTTTTACGGATGCCGATACCTTTCATAACCCGAATTCGATTTCCATGGCAATCATGACAGCGAAAAAGAGTCAATCTCATTTCGTTACTGCCATCCCGGGATTGATCATGAAGAGTTGGGCAGAAAAACTCGTTCTTCCTGTTATACATTTTGCTTTTTTCGTTCTTCTGCCGTACAACCTCATAAATTTCTCGAAAAATTCTCGTGTGGCTATAGGAATCGGGCCCTTTTTATTTATCCAGAGAAAGAAATATTTTTCCTGCGGAGGTTTCGAGGCCATAAAAACGGAAATCTTGGATGATATGGCTTTGGCAAGAAGAGTCAAACAAGACCACGGGAAATTAGCCGTTATGGATGGCACAGAAATCATGCAGGTGCGTTTCTATACCTGTTTCAAAGAAATCTGGACGGGACTTTCCAAAAATTCCTTTCAAGCTATAGGCAGTTCCCCTCATTTTCTTTTCGGTATTTCTGTTGCCTGCTATTTTCTTTTCGTTTACCCCTATCTGTATTTGGCGACAGCTATCTATTTCGGCCAGAGCGTGACGCTTCCTTTTATTAAAGTGCTCCTGGTCTCTTTCATAAGAATAGGACTGTCTTCCCGTTTTAAAACCAACATCGCCTACAGCTTGCTTCATCCGTTCATGATTTTGCTTACACTCCTTATTCTGTTCAATTCCTTTCGGCTCTCTCTCTTTGGCAAAAAGATCGAATGGAAAGAAAGACTCTATCCAGTCGAATGATGAAAAGATTTTCTCTTTTGCTAGCCGCGGGCGCAGTTTTTCTTATCGGAATGCGTGCCCCGTTCATTCTTGAAAATCAAGGCGCAAAAAGGATCAAGATCATGACCAGCATCTTTCCTTTGATGGAATTTGCACAAGCCGTAGCAGGAGATAGGGGAGAAGTCGATCTCCTTCTCCCCCCAGGGGGAGAAGTCCATACCTGGATGCCGAGACCTAGTGATTTGATCAAGCTTTCCTCTGCTGATCTTTTTATCTATATAGGAGCCGATCTTGAACCCTGGGCAGAGGATATCCTCCGGAGTGTAAAGAATCCAAAACTCAGAATAATGGATATATGTGAGGAATTGTCCCTCCTGACTCACAGCTCATCTCTCGACCGAGAGCATGGAGCCGTCGATCCTCATGTCTGGCTGGATTTCGGAAACGATCAGAAAATTATCGAGGGGATTAAAACTGTCCTAGGGGAGATGGAACCTCGGGTGATGTCTATATACAAAAAAAATGCGCTGATCTACAACCAAAAGCTTCAAGAGCTCGATCGGAGATACACTGAAGCTCTTAGAGAATGCGAGCAGAGAACCATTGTCCTGGGGGGACACGCTGCTTTTGGATATCTGGCGAAAAGATACAATCTGCGACATGTTTCTCTCTACGGGCTGAGCCCTGATTCGGAACCGACTCCGAGCCAGCTCATCGACATAGTTGGGCTGGTCAAAGAGCGAGGGATAGAAGCCATATATTTCGAGGTGAGTGTCAGTAAAGAACTGGCTGAAGTGATTGCTGAAGAAACCGGTGCAAGAACCTTGGTCTTGAATCCCGGAGCGAGTCTTTCAAGAAAACAGATGGAGTCCGGAGTCAGTTTTCTGGATATCATGGAAAAAAATCTGGAGAATTTAAAAGATGGACTCTCCTGCCGCTGATCGAGAACCTTTAATCGAGATAGAAGGAGTTTGCTACGACTACGGTTATGGGGCTGTTTTAATAGATGTCAGTTTTCCCATAAATTCTGGGGATTTTCTTGCCATCATCGGACCTAACGGCTCCGGAAAAACAACCCTCCTCAAAATTATACTGGGCCTCTTGAAACCTGTAGAGGGAGAAGTCAGGATTATGGGAAAGCCGGTAGGAGAATTCACCGAATGGCAAAAGATTGGCTACGTACCTCAGAAGGCAACATATATCGATTCTTTTTTTCCCGCCTCAGTCAGAGAAGTCGTGGCCATGGGCATATTGTCATCTCAGAAGTTCCCACGGTTCAGAAAGAAAGAGGAGGAGTCCATATCCGAGGCCCTGAATCGAGTCGGGATGGGAAAGTACATGAACCGGAGAATCGGAAGTCTTTCAGCAGGCCAGCAGCAGCGCGTATTCATAGCGCGAGCCATAGCCAATCAACCAAAAATTCTGATTCTCGATGAACCGACGACCGGCGTGGATGCCAGCACACAGGAACGTTTCTATGATATGCTGCATCATCTTAACCGGGATGAACTGATCACTATTGTCCTGGTGACTCACGAAACCGGCATCATGAACAGGCATATCACTCAGGTAGCCTGTTTGAATCAAACGCTGACCTATCATGGCACTCATGAAGAATTTTGTCGATCCGAAGAATTCCGAAAAATGTTGGCAGAAGGACACCACCTTATCTCCCATCGTCACTGATTTATCAATGGAAGCTTTTTTCGCATATGGATTTCTGCAAAGGGCGCTCTTGGCGGGAGTCTTCATCGCTATTGCCTGCGCTATTCTGGGTGTTTTTCTGATTTTAAGACGGGATGCCATGATTGGACATGGCTTGGCTCATGTTACCTTTGCGGGTGTTGCTCTTGGACTTTTCTTGAATTACATGCCTCTCGCCGTGGCGATGGTCATCGCTGTGGGTGCCTCTCTGATCATAATGAGATTGAAAGTCATTGCGGGCCTTTACGGAGATACGGCTATCGCCATCTTCAGCAGCGTGGGCTTTGCATTCGGAGTGGTCTTGGTCACTCTTTCGCAGAGTTTCAATGTGGATCTCTTCTCTTATCTCTTCGGAGAGATTTTAGCCATAGAGACTTCAGAGGTTTGGTTCTCTGTCTTTTTGGCTGGAGCCGTGGTGAGTCTGGTTGTTGTGAATTATCATAGGTTCATGTATATGACATTTGACCGGGAATCGGCCAAGGCTTCGGGCATAAAGGTTGACCGTCTTGACACCCTTTTGACTGTTCTGACTGCAGTCACAGTCGTATTAGGTATGAAAATAGCGGGCATTCTTCTCGTTTCAGCGCTTGTCGTCATTCCTGCTGCTGCGGGTCTTCAGGTTGCCTCCCATTTCAGGCAAGCCATACTGCTCTCTGCCGGAGTTTCCATAATCTCTGTTGTCTTCGGCCTGGTGTTCGCCTTTATTCTCGATTTGCCAGCCTCAGGAAGTATAGTCCTCCTCTCTTTTTTGTTTTTCGGATTGTGCTTTGGATTGAAAAGGATCAAGAAATAGGAAGGAATAGCATCAGAGAGACAAAAGCTCTCTTCAAGATTGGTCTGTCATTTTTTCAAAAGTGCTTCTAAAGATGGAATAAGCCTTTTCTCCGTACAGACACAGAGTGATCTCCTTTGGATACTCATTTTCCTGGAGAAAATCCATGCAGACTTTAATCATGATTTCGCTGCACCTTTTTATGGGAAAATGAAAGATACCTGTGCTGATAGCAGGGAAAGCGATGCTTTTCAATTTTTTTTTACTGGCGATCCTAAGGCTGTTGAGCGTTGCATCGGCCAGTTTTTTGTCCTCGTCTCCCTCTCCGTAAACCGGCCCCACAGCATGGATAACGTAGCTGGCCTTCAGGTTTCCAGCCCCGGTCATCACAGCTTCGCCTGCTTCGATAGGGCCGATTTCATTGCATTCTTCCTGAATCGAGGGTCCGCCGAAATTTCGAATAGCACCTGCTACTCCTCCTCCTAAAATCAAAGATTTATTGGCGGCATTGACAATTACATCCACATCCAACTGAACAATATTTCCCTCGACGAGTCTCAATTTTCGTCCCTTAACTGTCCATTCGTCCATTGTTCCCCTCAAAGACATCAAGTGAATGAGGTAGCATTATAGACAAAATTTCGATTATTTGTCCAGGACTGCTTAAGGATCGTATTTCCAGAACCGTGATAGCATAAGAACATGTAGCAAAAGTGAGAGAGCACGGGAGAATGCTTCCTTGAGGATCAAGGACGTTGAATCCATTCTTTGGATTTTTCGAAGACGCTCACGAAAGTTTTCCTGTTGAGAGAGAAGAGTTTTGCGTCGGTCCTCAGTTTGATGCTGTCTGTCAAAGGGTTAGGCCGTTCCATGATGGTGGCCAGGACTTTAAGCGGAGAATCCAGCGCTTTTAAGAGGACAGCACGGAATCGGTTAGAGAGGAGTTCCATTTTCCCTATCTCATCGATGATCACGATTTTCTTCTCATTCAGGGCCTTTTCAATCGATTCGCATCCCAGATCTTCCAGGGCTTTTATATTTATACCGTATCTGCCGACATGAAAACTGGATTGAAAACGCTTTCTGGCCAATAGATCGCTTCTTCCCTCCGGAATCGTATTAATCAGGAAGCCGACACGCTCTCCTTGCTCCCTCAGCTCTTCCGTGAAAAAGCCCCCTGCATTATTCTTCAGAATTTCAAGTTCGAGCAGTCTCTGGATCAGGGTGGTCTTTCCAGACCGAGGCAGGCCTGTTATGAGCAGATTGGTCAAAGTATGATGGCCTATTTGAGTTCCCTCATCACGATTTCTCTGATGTCGTCACCCATCCGTATTGCTTTATTTTTAAGAGCCGTCGCTCTTCTTCTGAGCTTGGTTTTGAATTGTCTATCCTGAATATCCGGCAGGTTAATGACGACGTTGTAATACGCGCCTTCTGCTGCAGTCTGGGCTGTGAGTCCTGCCACACCTGCATCGCTCACAGAATTTTTGTTTCCGTGAAGAGCCACAGATCTGGCTAATTCTAAAGCCTTTAGGCTCATTTCTAGGACGTTGAAGGGCACAAGGGTGGCCTCCTTTGTGGCCTCCTGAACAGCCGTGTCCCGCTCTTTTTTCTGTTCTTCGGTCTTTTTTTTCATCCTCAAAGCATCCATGACTTTGTTAAAAGCGAGGGTATCTAAGTCCACGGTTCTCAGGAATTCATCCTTCAACTCTTGCGCAGCCACGGCCCACGTTTTCACCTTGTCTTGGACATCTTCATAGTCTTTTTTTCCTACCGTGAGGTTTGAAACCATAGACGATAAGGCTGCGGAAAGAGCTCCACACAATGCCGCTGTGCTTCCTCCTCCAGGAGCAGGGGAGTCCATCGAGAGCGCATTTGAAAATTCCCTCAGATTTTTGTCGAGCAGAGAATCCTCGACTTCTTTGAACTGATACTCAATGATCTTTTTTCGGGGATCAAACGGAGACACATCCTCCAGCCCCAAAGATTTTACGGCGATATCGATGAGTTCTTCGTCAGGAACCCCTGGACTTTTTCCCTGTTTCTCAAGATAATATTTCCCGGCCATAAGCATGGCTTCTTTTGGGATCAGGCCGACCAGCTCGCTCCCCGTTACCCTGAGTCCCAAAGCTTCAGCTCCCTTGATCGTCTCATCAAAGACAAGATGAGGGGGAGACACTTTATAATTTGTGAAGTTTATTGATATTTGAGCTATCCCATAATCATCGATATACCATCCCACCGCTTTCACCTCCTTGAATTTGCCAGGAACCTTTATGGCTTTCCCGTGTTCATCCCTGATGATCTTTCCGTTCTTATCCCTTTTTGCCCTTCCTCTTTCTCTCAAATTCAAGGCAATATGATGAGCGAGTCTTCGGTCTCTAGTGTTCAAGTTGATGTTGTAAGCGATCAGGAATTCTCTTGCTCCGATGACTGTGGCTCCTGCCCTGGAATTGAAAACCGGCTTTCCATAATCAGGAGCCCACTCAGGATCTTTGAATTTTTCAGGCAGGCCTTCATATTCTCCCACTCGAATGTTCGCCAGGTTTTTTCTCTCTGGCTTTTGAGCCGCTTCTTCGTAAAGATAGACAGGGATATCGAGCTCTGCAGCGACCCGCTTGCCTACTTCGTGCGCGATATGTACACAGTCTTCCATGGTCATTCCGCTGACTGGAACAAAGGGACAGACATCGGTTGCTCCAATTCGGCTGTGGGCGCCCTTGTGTTTGCTCATATCCAATACTTCGGCAGCTTTCTTGATGGCTCTAAAAGCGGCTTCCTTGACTCCTTCTGGTGTTCCTATGAAGGTAACTACTGTCCTGTTGGTGGATTCTCCAGGATCCACATCGAGAAGAGTAACTTGAGGGGTGGCTTCGATCTCTTTGGTGATTGCCTTGATCTTCTCAAGATCTCGTCCTTCGCTAAAATTGGGAACGCATTCCACAAGTTTCATTCCGTGTCTCCTTTGCTAATTGAATACTGCAGAACTCCCTCGGTGTTGTAAACGGCGATCTCTTCAAATTCTTTTAAATGATCCAATATCTCACGGCCTCCCACGATCATCACCACAGGAGTGTCCAGAGAATATTTTTTTCCCATGCGGGATACCATTTCTGAAGTGATGCGCATGATGTTTTCTTGATATCTTTCCCAATGGGCGCTATCAAGATCAAAAGCCTGGATTTCAGAGATTTTCAGAGAGAGTTTATCGATTGTATCTATATTTAGAGGGAAATTTCCAATAAGGTACGATTTGGCCTGTTCAATTTCTTGGCTCGGGATTTGAGCTTTGGTGACCGCTTCTATTTCGCTGAGTATTTCTGAGAGGGCCTTGCCTATCACTTCGGTCCGGACTTTGGCCCTGATTAAAAACACACCACAGCTTTCGAAAAGTTGCATCTCACTGAACACATAATAAGCGTATCCCTTCGATTCTCTGAGGTGCATAAACAGTCTGCTGTTCGAAGTTCCTCCAATGACCTGGTTGAAAACAACAAAGGGAAAATAATCCGGGCTGGTTATGGGAAATATTGTGTTTCCCAAGTAAATCGTGGCATCTTTGGCATGAGGGAGGTTGATGAAGCCTATTTTGAATTCCTCTCTGGGTTCGAGAGATGGGACTGCAGAGTATGGTAAATCCTTTTTTTCCCAGGAACTTAGATATTGGCTCACTTTCCTGGAGGCTGTTTCAAGATTGATGTTTCCGGTAAGAACCAGCTTTGCATTGTTGGGAACGTAAAAGTCGGAAAAAAAAGAAACGATGTTTTTTCGGTTCAAGTTTTTTATCACGCCCTGATTGAAGGCGAACTTTTTATAGGGATGATTCTCGAAGAGGACACGAAAGAGAACTCTTCTGGCTAAAAACTCAGGCTCCATATTCTGGCTTGCTAACGCATAGAACATCGTCCTCTGGACATTGGATATTTCATTGCGTGGAAAGGTTGGACGGAGAACCATCTCTGAGAGCACCATCAATGCCTTATCCAGATACTCCTCCAGAAAGGAGAGGGTGAAAATCGAATAGTCAGGAAAAATTTGGACCGTTAGATCACCTCCTATAGATTCTATTCTTTCTTCGATATCTGAAGCAGATAGCATCACCGATCCTTTTGGCAGCATCCTGGCGGTCAGAGTGGCAAGCCCTGGAAGATCATCGGGGGAAGAGCTTTCTCCTGTCAGAATGATCAAGCGTATGCTGATGATGGGATGGTTTTCTCTGCGAACAACCGCGAGATCCAGTCCGTTGGTCAGTGAATGGGTTTCAATTACTGGAAGGGAAAATTCGGGATAAGGTTCGGGATAGGGGGGGGACCTGCGGAATCTTTCTTGTGCCGACAGAGAGGATGCTTGCGATAGCAGCGTAAAGAAAAGCAGAGGAAGGGCCAATCGGGAGAGATAAGAGATCTTGTTCAGCCTCATTTTATTTTGATGTCCAGAATGATTCTGTCGTCATTAAAATATTTATTGACTGTTCGAAGAACATCCATGTCTGTTACCGAAAGATATCGGGCAAGTTCGGATGGCCAAACCTTCACGTTCTCCATTTCGAGCGACTTTTCGGCCAGGAAAATCGCTTTATCCAAAATGGTTGTGTACTGACGAAAATAGGACATTTTAAAAATGTTTTTTGATTTATCCAGTTCTTGTTCAGGGACAGGGGTTGTTTTGAGCTTGTTGATCTCCGAGAAAACGGCTTTTTGACTGCGCTCTCTCATGATCTCATTGTTGATCCGCACATGGATTTTGAATGCGGAATAGCCTGCCTTGTTTTCTATGCCTCCACTCAGAAATATGGCAGTTCTGTCTTTTTCAATAAGCTTTTTCCGGAGGCGGGATGTTTCTCCCTTCAAGAGAATATATTCCGTTATAACCAGCGGGTAATAGTCTTCCGAATAAGGCGGGGCAGTCCGATATCCCACATAATAGCCAGGATATGTAGCCAAAGGATTGATCACGGACTGGACCGTATTTCCAATATTCTCGAGATCCCCCGAGTCGAGAGGAGAGAGGTCATTTCCTCTCGGAATAGTCGAGAAATATTTTTCTACGAGCTGCTGGACCTTATTTTTGTCGATATTGCCTGCAATAGAAAGCACAGCGTTGTTGGGCGTGTAGAAAGTTGAATAGAAATCAATGACATCCTCGACCGTGATTTCTCTAATATCTGAGATCGTTCCTAGAACAGGATGACTGTATTTGAAGTCTGGGAACAAAAGCCGGTCAAAAGACCAGGAACTTTCAAGATAGGGATTCGCATCTTTCCTGATTTGCAGATCTTCAATAAGGGAATTTTTGATTCTCTCAACGTTTGAGGCGTTGATGTTGAGGGAATTCATCCTGTCAGATTCGAGCCACAGGACCAGCGCCAGTTGATTGGATGGGACAGTTTGGTAAAAAATGGTTTTGTTTTCCGTGGTGACCGCGTTCAATATTCCGCCGATTTTCTGGAGGAAACTGATGTGCTGCATTTGCCCGACATTCCTCGAACCTTGAAACATCAGATTTTCCAGCAAATGAGCCAAGCCTGATTTTCCAGGCTGTTCATGGATAGAACCCACTTGGTAGGCCATAACTACAGATACAATCGGCAAAGAATAATCTTCGGAAAGAATCACACGGAGGCCATTCTTTAAGGTAGACTCTGTAACGGGGAAGGGAGGTTTTTCGGCTGTCTGGAAACCGGAGGCATTGAGCCAAAGAATCCCTATACAGAAAATCAGTTTAAGGAAAGGGATTTTTCTTCTGGCTGCTCGTGAATAGGGTAAATACATGTGAGTTCTAAAAATAACATAAAAAAGATTTCAAATTCAAATGTTGAAAGGGCCCTCGATTTGTGTTAATTAATATGCCTTTCGCGATTTAAGACTCTCAGTGAGGAGGCTGATCATGAGTAAAGAAGGAAAGCATTTTTTTACATCAGAATCTGTGACTGAGGGGCATCCAGATAAGATATGTGACCAGATATCGGATGCGATACTCGATGATCTTATCAGTCAGGACCCCAACAGCCGGGTGGCCTGCGAAGCCTTGGTAACCACAGGGCTGGTTTTCATAGCTGGAGAAATAACCAGCGAAGGATACTGTGAATTCCAGAAGGTCGTCAGGGAAACGGTGAAGGAGCTCGGCTATAACGATGCGAAATATGGATTCGATTATGAGACCTGTGCTGTCGTTTCATCCATACACGAACAATCGGCTGATATTGCATTGGGTGTTGATGAGACCATCGATCATGCGCAGGGCGCTGGCGACCAAGGCCTTATGTTCGGTTATGCCTGCAGCGAAACCGATGAGATGATGCCTCTGCCTATCATGATAGCCCATAAATTGGTAAAGCGGCTGTCCCAGGTTCGCAAGGAGACGATCTTGGATTATTTGAGACCGGATGGAAAGTCACAGGTCACTATAGAATATGAAGGGCATATCCCTCGGAGAATTGATGCCATTGTCATTGCGGCCCAACATCACTCGGGGGTAAATATGAATACCCTGCGGGAAGAAATCAACAGACATGTTATCCGGGAAGTCGTTCCTCCGGATTTATTGGACAAAGATACCAAAATTTATATAAATGAGACTGGCCGGTTCGAACAGGGCGGTCCTCTCGCTGATACCGGATTGACAGGACGAAAAATCATCGTGGATACCTATGGAGGAGTAGGGAGCCATGGAGGCGGATGTTTCTCAGGAAAGGATCCCTCGAAGGTAGACCGTTCAGGCTCCTATATGGCGCGTTACATCGCTAAGAATATGGTTGCAGCAGGGATTGCATCCAAACTCGAGGTTCAGATAGCCTATGCCATTGGCGTGGCCCATCCTGTATCCATCCTGGTCGATTCATTCGGGACGGCAAAAATTTCTGAAGATAGAATAAAAGAATTGATCGATGAGCATTTTCAGCTCTCTCCTAAGGCGATGATCCAGAGTCTGGATCTGCTGCGTCCTATTTACAAAAAAACAGCCTGTTATGGACATTTTGGACGATCCGAAGAAGATTTCACCTGGGAGAAAACAGATAAGGCAGAAATATTGAGAAGAGCGGCTGGCCTTTAAGCATTCTTGAAGACAGTGAAGTCTCAAATCGGAAAAGGTTCAAGAATAGTGATATCCAGGAGAGAAAAATGGAGAGAATCATGGAGCATGACGTAAAAGACCTCCAACTGGCAAAAAAAGGTAAACTGAGGATGGAATGGGCCGGGAGATTCATGCCCGTACTTTCGTCTATTAAGAAAAATTTTGCCAAGGATAAACCCTTGAAAGGCGCTAAAATTTCGGCCTGTTTACATGTCACCAGTGAAACAGGAAACCTGATGGAAGCGCTGAAGCTCGGAGGCGCCGATGTCCGACTCGCCGCATCCAATCCTTTGAGCACCCAGGATGATGTGGCAGCGGCGCTGGTTAAGAATTACGGTATCCCTGTATTTGCCATAAAAGGAGAAGACAATAAAACCTATTACCGTCATATCCATCAGGCCTTGGACCACTCCCCTCACATCACGATGGATGACGGGGCCGATTTGGTATGCAGCATTCATTCAGAAAGGAAAGAGCTGTTTTCTACGGTGCTCGGAGGAACAGAAGAGACGACCACAGGTGTCATCCGTTTAGAAAGTATGGCTGATGCTCAAGTTCTACAATATCCCATCATCGCTGTGAATGATGCGAACACGAAACATCTTTTCGATAATCGTTATGGCACTGGACAGAGCACTATAGACGGCATTCTCAGGGCAACGAACATTCTGTTGGCCGGTTTAAATTTTGTCGTCGTGGGTTATGGATGGTGCGGACGCGGCGTCTCCATAAGAGCGAGGGGAGCCGGAGCAAAAGTGATCATCTGTGAGGTCGATCCTTTGCGTGCATTGGAAGCTGTAATGGATGGCTTTCAGGTTATGGGATTGAAGGAGGCCTCTAAAATCGGGGATGTGTTCGTTACGGTAACCGGCGATAAAAATGTTATCACTCAGGATCATTTTTTGAAGATGAAGGATGGTGCGGTCGTGGCAAACTCAGGACACTTCAACGTGGAAATCGATATTCCTTCTCTGGAAAAGCTGAGTGCCAAGAAAAGAAAGATCAGAGATTATGTTGAAGAATATACCTTGAAGAATGGAAAGAAGATTTATCTGCTGGGCGAGGGCCGTTTGATAAACCTGGCTGCCGCT
This sequence comes from uncultured Eubacteriales bacterium, assembly GCA_964346815.1. Lineage (GTDB taxonomy): Bacteria > Acidobacteriota > Aminicenantia > Aminicenantales > Aminicenantaceae > CAYFWF01. The sequence continues at coordinate 198,604 of CAYFWF010000003.1, forward strand.
GAAGGCCATCCTGCAGTGGTAATGGACATGAGTTTTGCAAATCAAGCGTTATGCATGCCGTATCTCTATCAGCAGGCTCAAACGTTGAAGAAAAAAGTCTATTCGGTCCCTAAGGAAATCGATGAAGAAATTGCCTCCATGAAACTCAAATCCATGGGAATCAAAATAGACAAGCTGACCCCCGAACAGAAAAAGTATCTCGCTGCATGGGATGAGGGAACCTAGCTATTTCAGGACTTTGAGATATTCGTTAATTTTATCCCTGATTTCTTGATCTTTCACCTGAGGATAGATTTTTTCGAAGATCATTTTAGCGTCTTCCCGTCGGTCGTCTTTAAAATAAGCCACAGCGAGGTTGTAATTGAGATTGATGTCTTGAGGGTTAATCCGCAAAGCTTTCCTGTAACTCTCGATAGCCTCTTTGATACGTCCGAGTCTTTCGAGCAAAATACCTCTCAGGTTGAGAGACATAACCATGCGGCTGTTTATTTCGATGGATTTTTCGACCAGTTGAAGAGCCTCTTCATTTTTGTCCTGAGCGAGATAGAGTCTGGCTAGATTGTAATAGGGAAGTTCGCGTGATTTATATGTTTCGTCGGCTATAGCCTTTCTGAATTCATCCTCGGCTTTGTCCAACAAACCCAATTCTTGGTAGACAGAACCCAAATAATTTCTTGCCTCTGTAAAGTTGGGATTCACCTGTAGACACTTCTCGAAATAGGCCACAGCACTCTGAAACTCTCCTTGCATGAAATTGGTGAGTCCGAGCGCATTCAAAGCGAGATAGAAGTTAGGCCTGAGAGTTAAAGCTCTGTTGAAGTGCTTGATCGCTTCATCATAGTTTCCGTTTTGCAGATAGACCAGTCCGATGTTGTATTGATATTGCGGGTCGTTGGCTCTTTGTTTTTGCAGTTTCTGTTGACTTGAAGCGCAGAGCGTCAGCATCATCGAGATAAGCAAGATCGAAGGAATTTTATATTTCATCTTGGTCTCCTCTGATGGTTTTGAATTCATTCTTGAGTTCTCTAGACATCAGTTCCTGGAAGGCTTTTCTGGGATTTTTTCTTTCATACAAAATACGATAGACCTGTTCGCTTATCGGCATTTCGATTTCTTCCCTTCTGGATAGTTGATGGACTGAAAGGGTGGTTGGAATTCCTTCGGCAATCATTTTCATGCCTGAAACAATCTCTTCCAATTTTTTTCCCTTTCCCAGTTCGCAACCCACGAAGCGGTTTCGGCTCAATTTCCCTGTGCAGGTGAGTACAAGATCGCCGATACCTGCGAGGCCGGCATAGGTTTCCAATCTTGCTCCGAGCTTTATCCCTAAACGAGTCATTTCTGCCAGGCCTCGAGTGACAAGGCCTGCCATAGAGTTGCTGCCAAAACCGAAACTATCCGAAATTCCGGTTGCGATCGCAATGACATTTTTGCAGGCCCCCGCGAGTTCCACTCCGATTATATCGGTAGAGCTGTAGGCACGGAAATAAAGGCCTGAAACAAAGGTCTGGACTTCTTTTGCCAGTTGGATGTCTTTAGAGGCCACCACGACCACAGTGGGATGAGACTCTGATACTTCTCGTGCAAAACTTGGCCCTGAAAGAACAGCAAGGCGCGGCGTAAAAAAGGGAGTGAAGACATCTTCCATAACCTCGCTCATCCTCTTCAGAGTGTTCTCTTCGATTCCTTTGGTCAAACTCACGATGATTTGCTTGGCGGATAGTGAGGGGGCAAGCTTTTCATATATGTTCCGGCAAAATCGAGAGGGAACAGCGATGAAAACGATGTCTGCATCTTCGACAGCTCGATCCAGCCTCCCAAAAAAGGACACAGAAGGAGGAAAAGCAATTCCAGGAAGGAACAGCCTGTTCTCTCCGGTGTTCTTAATTTCTTGGTAAATCTCTTCCTCTTTTATCCAGAGTTTTGTGTCAATGTGCAGGCGCCCTAGATGGACTGCGAAAGCGCTTCCCCAGGAGCCGCCTCCGATTATAGCGGCCTTCATCGAACTCTCTCTCCCAGTTTTCTTTCGTTTCCTTTGATCAGACGTTGGATATTTCCTGCATGTCGGAAAGCAATCAAAAGAAATACTGCGAATCCTAAAAGAGTTTTTTCGGTATCGCCCTGGATAATAAAGATGGCGAAGGGCAGGCTCAGCATGGCCAGGATAGATCCGAGAGAGACATAACGAGTCAACAGGATTACCAGAAAAAAAATGGCGATGGCAATCAATAAGGACTTTACGGCTAATGCTGAAAAAACCCCCACCGCCGTTGCCACTCCCTTTCCTCCTTTGAACTTGATATAAACCGGATAACAATGACCGAATACAGCTAAAAATCCGCAGAGAAGAGCAAAATTTTTATCTGGAAAGAGCTGCATGGCAAGAAATACAGGCAAAAATCCTTTCAGAATGTCCCCGAGAATCACGGGGAGAGCAAAAATCCATCCTTTAAGTCGGAGAACATTCGTGGCCCCAGTACTGTGGCTTCCGAAGTTCCGGATGTCTTTTTTTTCGGAAACTGAAAACAAAATATATCCAGTAGGAAATGAACCAAAGAGATAAGAAAAGAGGGCAAAGAGTATCTTCATTCGAGTTCAAACTCCGAAAGCTTGGTGTATTCAGCCCCGGTTGGCTTTAGAGTGCTTAGAAAGAGAGTGATTCGATTCACTGTCATGTCACCGAAATCTCTCTCTTTGTTCTTCTCTAACAGAGAGAGGACGGATTCAATATGATAAGGGATCTTGACCCTTCCCAGGGTCAAATGGGGATGGTACTTCCTCTGCTCTCTGGAATATTGAAGTCTTTCTAATTCATTTTCGAGCCTGGACTGAATCTCCAGCAGCGGTTTGTTTTCCTTGATGCCTATCCACAGGACCCGCGGATATTTTTTTCCTGGAGGGAAAGTCCCTGTTCCCTTAAAACCGAGCGGAAAAGGACGATGTCGGTCGGCAATTTTCTTCAAGACAGACTCCACTTCTGCCTTCTTTTCTTCATTGATATCACCCATAAATTTTAATGTGAGGTGCATACCCGGCGGCTTGATCCATTTTATGTGTCTATCACTTCTGTCCAATTCTCGGATGAATTCGGAGATAGTTTTTTTGATCCCTTCATCAAGGTCTATGGCGATAAATGTTCTCATATCCTCCCCAAGAGATGGCGGCGAAGCATATCCAAAGCTTTTTGGCTAGATTGAAATTTTACCGCATTTCTGTCCCCTATAAAAAGATTTTTTTTGACTTTTATCCCTCCATCCCATGAAAGTGCGACGTACACAAGGCCCACTGGCTTTTCGATCGTGCCGCCAGACGGTCCGGCGATACCGGTGATGGAAAGACCATAGGTAGCCTGAGATATCTCCCTCACATTCTCGGCCATGGTGTGCGCTGTCTGAGAACTGACAGCGCCGAATCTATGGAGCTGTTTTCGCGAAACTTCGAGCATACGGGTTTTTGCTTCATTGCTGTAAGCCACCAAACCAAGGAGGAAATAGCTCGAGCTCCCTGGAACATCGGTGATGCGGTTCCCCAATAAACCCCCCGTACATGATTCTGCAACCGCGAGGGTTTCATGTCTTTCTCTCAACATCTCGCCAATCACTTCCTCGAGTTCCTCTCCATCTGTGGTAAAAATATTCTCTTTCAAAACGTTGGATATCATTTCCTGCGCCCGGGCAATCATTTCTTGGGCTTGAGAGAGTGTTCTTTGAGGATCAGTGGTGAGATGGATTTCGATCTGCCCGGGATGAGCGAGCGTTGTGAGGTGAACGCCGGAAATTTTCGGATAGATTCGCTTGAGCTTGCTCTCGATTGCAGATTCGGTGAGTCCTGCAGTTTTCATCACCTTTCTGACCATGAATCTCTCTTGGAATTTTTTTAGCCGGGGCCATACAAAATCTTCGAACATGGGTTCGATTTCTGCAGGAGGTCCAGGTAACAGGATGATGATTTTTGAGTCGATCTCGACCCAAAGCCCAGGAGCTGTTCCTCTTTTGTTAGCTAAAACTCTAGCTCCTTCTATGATGTATGCCTGCTTTTTATTGACGGCCGGCATTTTCATCTTCCTCCGGGTAAATCTCTTTCGTATGGTCTGGAGCAGTTCGTCTTTAAAGACAAGCTTTCTTTCCATAACCGATGCCCATGCTTCACGCGTTCTGTCATCTTTAGTCGGGCCGAGACCCCCGATGGCAAAGATGAGATCGGCCCTGGTAAAGGCCTGTCTGAAGGCAGTCAGAAGATTTTCCCATTGATCTCCCACATTGGTTTTGAAGTCCACTTTCAGGCCTAGATCATTCAGACGTCGAGTCAAGTAGAGAGAGTTGGTGTCCTGGAAATAAGGTGTGAGAAATTCAGATCCCACTGCCAGAATTTCGATTGCAAAGTCTTTTTTCGCACTCATTTAATAAGCAGATAGAGATTGAGCAGAATTCCTGCATACAAGGCTGCCACTACGTCATCCAACATGATACCGAATCCCTTAGGAAAATCTTCGACTTGTTTGATGGGGAAAGGCTTAGCGATATCAAAAAACCGGAACAGCACGAAACTTGCAGCGCAGAGAATCCAGCTCGGGTCGATCAGAAATAGCGCCAGGAACTGGCCTCCAGCCTCGTCAATGACGACAGAACGCGGATCTTCTTTTCTGAGAGACTGCGCGTAAACATGAGAGGCATAGGTCCCTGATAGGAAAATGATGACAAAAACGAGGAGATAGAAGGGCCAGCTCAGTCTGTAAAGGAGAAATTTGTACAAAAGAACAACCACCGCACTGGTTAATGTCCCAGGAGCAACCGGAAAATAACCGATTCCAAAACATGTGGCTGCCATTTTTACAGGACGGTTCATGGGATAAGATCTCCGTGTAAATCATATACATCCGTGTCTGTGATTTCAACTTTTTGAATGGAGTTGAAGACTTCTGGTTTTTTCTTGCTTGGGGCTATCAAAACGACGCCGTCCACCTCAGGTGCCTGGAATTTTCCCCGGCCCACCATCACATGAGGGTCTTGCGTGAGCGTGCCTTCGACCAAAGCATCTATTACTTGACTTTTGTATTTCTTATTGTTTTGGAAAGAGATTTCGGCCTGGAGTTCCATGATTTTTTCCTTTCTCCTTTTCTTCGCCCGGTCTTTCACTGGATCTCCGAGTTTGCGGCAGTCTGTTCCCTCTTCCAATGAATAAGTGAACACACCGAGATGGTCGAAACATGCAGTCGAGACAAACGCTTTTAAATCGTCAAACTCTCTCTTTCCCTCTCCCGGAAAACCCACCACAAGAGAGGTCCGGACCGCTACATCTGGAATTTTTTTTCGAATCTTCTCCAACAATTGCAGTGATTTTTTTCCATCCAATCCTCTTTTCATCCTCTTTATGATAGAAGGATGAGAGTGTTGGAAGGGAATGTCCAGGTAGGGACAGATTTTCTCTTCTTTGATGATCTCTAGAAGAGCATCCGATACTTCCTCTGGATAACTGTAGAGGATGCGGATCCATTCCAAATTCTCGATAAGAAGAAGTCTTTCCAGCAGACGAACCAGCCCTTCTTTCATTTTCAGGTCGGTCCCGAAAGCAGTAGAATCCTGAGAGACAAGATTGATTTCTTTGACGCCTGAGGAAGCCACCAGCTCCTCGACTTCCTGAACGATAGAGGAGATGCTCCGCGATCTGTAGGGTCCTTTGATCAACGGGATAGAACAGAAGGAACATTTGTGGGAACATCCTTCTGATATTTTGACGTAGGTCCATGCAGGCGGAGTGGAAATTTTTCGAGGGAAGGAGTGATCATACAGAAAACAGCTGGATGAATGCTCGAAGGGAAACCCCTCTGCTGCAGAAGCGATTTTGTCGAGATCGTTCACTCCCATCCAGACATCGACATCGGGAAAGGATTCCTGAAGCGCTGTTCTGTTTCTCTGGACATAACAGCCTGTTACGATAACTTTTTTCCCCTCCGATCTTTTCTTTACTTGGAGAGCCCGCTCGATAATGTCACAGGATTCCCGGCGTGCTGGATCGATGAATCCACAGGTGTTGATGACGATGAGATCCGCATCTATGAGATCTGCCACGGGTTCATAGTTCTTCTCCTCTAAAAGTCCGAGCATGACTTCGCTGTCAACGAGATTTTTTGCACAGCCTAGACTGACCAACGCAACCTTTTTCATCATCTTCCCATTGTAGTAGGGAAGAATCGAAGAGTAAAGAACCCCCTTTTTTGGGTAGAAGCATTTTGAAGACTGTGACCGAAGAAGTTAGCATTGGAGGATCCTCCCTGTTTATGGGGGCAATCAGCGTATGCCAACAGGGATTTGGAAAATTCAAGGATAGATTTTGTAGAGAAGACGGGGGAAGGGAATGGATTCACGGATGTGTTTGATACTGCAGATCCAAGAGAGGGTTCTTTCCAATCCAAGCCCGAACCCGGAATGAGGTACTGATCCATATTTCCGCAAATCCACATACCATTCATAAGCCTTTCTCGGGAGTTTGTGCTCCTCAATTTTTCTTTCGAGGAGAGTGAGGTCGTGGATACGCTGGCCTCCTCCCACCAGCTCGCCAAATCCTTCGGATGCAAACACATCCACTCCCAGGACGACATCCGGTCGCGCATCATCAGGCTGCATATAAAAAGCCTTGATCGAGGCTGGGAAGTGTGAGACACAGACCGGCATATCATAGATCTCAGAAAGGAGAGTTTCCTCGGGAGCCCCGAGATCATCTCCCCACTTGATTTTCGAACCTTTTTCTTGAAGTTGAGGAAGAATCTCTTCGTACGTTACACGAGGAAAAGGTTTTTTGACTCGTTCAAGAGGACCTGTGTCTCTTTCCAGAATCTCCAGTTCTTTATTTTTTGTCTCCAGAATACGCTCGACGACAGAGATGATGAGATCTTCAGCCAATTCAGTGATTTCCTCCAGACGGGCAAAGGCCACTTCAGGTTCTACCATCCAAAACTCTATAAGGTGTTTCCTGGTTTTCGATTTTTCAGCTCTGAAAGTAGGCCCAAAGCAGTAGACTTTACCGAAAGCCATGGCTGTCGCTTCATTATACAGCTGCCCGCTTTGACTCAAAAAGGCCTTCTGGTCAAAGTATTCCGTTTCGAAGAGAGTGGTGGTTCCTTCGCAGGCGCTGGGTGTCAGGATGGGTGTATCCAAATTCATAAATCCACGGCTGTCGAAAAAGTCGCGAATCGCTTTGATGAGTTCGACTCTAATCCGCAGTATAGCATGCTGTCTCCGCGACCGAAGCCAGAGGTGACGGTGTTCCATCAAGAAGGGAATACCATGTTCTTTTGGAGATATTGGGTATTCGGGTGAGATCTGGACAATTTCCAATCCCGTTATATCGAGCTCGAAGCCTCCGGGGGCTCTCTTGTCTTCTTTCACAATTCCACGAAGGACGAGGGAAGATTCTTGGGTAAGTTGGTCAAATTTCTGGAAGAGAGGATGATCTTTTTCGGAACTGTACAGAGTCCCCTGAACGATACCCGTTCCGTCTCTTATAAGGATGAATCGGATTTTTCCACCCGAACGCTTGTTATAAACCCATCCCCTCAGTTCGACCTCTTTTCCTACGAAGTCAGCGATGTCTTGGATGTAAATCCACTTCATGACGCCCAGATTATAATGAATTCCCTATTGAGGGTCAATGATTCCGGTTTCCGGCTCCGGGAGGGAATCTACGTCCAGCCGTACATGTATCCGGTCTCGTACATGGCAAGAATATTTTCCACAGGTGTTATGGACTGAAAATTGTGACAGGGGGCAAGGATGTACCCTCCGTCCTTACCGAGCACCTCCAAATTCTCTATGACTTCAGACCTGACTTGGGAAACGGATCCAAAAGGCAAAGTACATTGATTATCCATCGCCCCATGGAAAATTATTTGGCTTCCGAAGTCTTTCTTCAGCTCTTTACGGTCCATATTATTACACCGCCACTGTATGGGATTCAAGATGTCGATCCCGATATCTATCATATCCGGAATAATTCTTCGGATACTCCCATCGTTGTGGTGAAAAGCATAAGCTCCATTCTGATGGACGAGTTCAATGACGTGTTTCATGCGGGGCAGTAGAAATTTTCGGACATGGGAGGGGGATATCATAAGGTCTTCTTGAGCTCCCATATCTTCTGCCACATAGGTCAGCATCACCTGACCGGGGATTTGTTCGTAGATGCGCTCGATATCCTTGAGGCCGAGGTGCAAGAGTCTGTCCAGGCAGAAATGGACGAGCTCGGGATTCTCGATCAAATCCAACAAGGCTCGTTCCTGCCCTCGGAGGTTTTTGTATATCAAGAAGGGCTCGTAATGTCCTCCTAAAATGGGATACATCTCATTACTTCTCATCTGGGCTTTGATCGTACTGTAATCCCACCAATCAGGATCGGGCCAGCGATAAAACCGCTCCACATCTGAAAGGGAATCATATTCTGCAAGAGGATGAAAGATGCATTCTTCGTAAGCCCCAGTCCCATAATCCATCTGTGTATATCGGCAGCCGAAAACGTCCCTTCCGGGTGGAAAAGAAGGGCCTGCATATTTTGGCTTCACTTTGACAACCCGATCCACATGAAGCTTTTTCATTGTTTCTTCTTCGCTCGAACAACCCAAATGCCTTGTGAGGAGTGAGGTGGTCTCTGGAGTTGCCCAATAATCCATCGGCGTTCGATCGGGTTTTTTCCGAGTCAAGACAGCCAACCATCTTTCCTTCGGAGACATTGATTCTCTGGGCATGCTGAATCTTTTTTAAGCGCTGTATAGCTTATAGCATATCTTGTTCCTTGCCTCAACTGAATGGAATTCCCAGCAATCAAAGAGCCAAAGTTATTTAACATCCCCAGGAAGTATTTTAAAATCCGTGCTCTCTTTTTCTTGACCTAATGCTTTTATGCCATCACGGTTTTGAAATGCTTACATCCCCATAAAAGATTGTAGATATCGATATCATGATGTATAGTACAGCCAAGCTGACAGAGGGCAAGGACAGATTCGCGACAGGCTTCTTAAGAAGAAAAAAATTATGGATGGATTGCTCTCCCGGCTGACAAAGCGGATGGATCATCTTTATGAATTCGACAGGGAGCCTGTTTCGCTGGAAAAGCTGCAAACCGGGGCCAGATTCGCGGGCCTTTTTGCAGGAGAGCATGTGGCTGCCACTGAATTTGTCATAGGCGCATTTTTTGTCCTTCATGGCGTCAGCCTGCATGACCTGATCCTCGGGCTTTTTATCGGGAATTTTCTGGCAGTCTTGTCTTGGACCTTTATATGTGCGCCTATCGCCACTCGGACGCGTTTGACTCTGTACTGGTATCTGAGAAGGATTGCCGGCCCCGGGCTCAACTTTGTCTACAATATCGCCAATGCCCTCCTTTACTGCGTTCTGGCAGGGGCTATGATTGCCGTATCAGCCACTGCCCTCGGTTTAGCCTTCGGGATCAGCATTCCTTCCCTGGATGACGTATATCCCCGCAGCTTCGGCTGGATTGCCTTGACCCTGGCCATCGGTACGGTGTTTACGATCCTGGCAGTTCTGGGATTCGAAAAGCTGAGCCGTTTTGCCCAGGTTTGTTCTCCCTGGATTTTTATCCTGTTCATAGCCGGGGCTGTCGCGCTTCTTCCGCGCCTGGGTGTTCATCCAAATTTCGATAATCTCTTGGAGATTGCCGCGACAAAAATATGGAACGGAGTCGCTGCTGAAGGCCAAGAAAAATATCATCTTGGACATATTTTGTTCTTCGCCTGGTTTTGTAATCTGGCCATGCACGTTGGACTTTCTGATATGGCTTTGTTCCGGTATGCGAGAAACTGGATCTACGGATTGTATTCCGCCTTTGGCATGTACCTCGGACATTTCCTTGCCTGGATTTGTTCAGGAATTATGGTGGCAGCCGTGGGAAGGGAGATGCATCCGGGATTGATGGCTTTTGAAGCCGCAGGACTGGCTGGAGCAGCAGGGGTGTTCATCGCAGGATGGACTACAGCCAATCCCACCCTATACAGGGCTGGGCTTGCCCTGCAGGTGATCACTCCTGGCTGGCCTCGCTGGAAGGTCACGCTCTCTGCTGGCATTCTGACAACTCTGCTCTCTTGCTTTCCAGTTTTTTTTATGAAACTTTTGGATTATGTAGCCATTTATGGACTGGTTTTGATGCCCATCGGTGCCATCGTTTTCGCCGAACACTGGATTTTTCCCCTGCTTAAAATCGACCGATACCAGGCAGAGAAAAAGAGGTGGGTGTTCAACTGGACGGCTGCTGGAGCTTGGGGGGGAACCCTGGTGCTGTGTTTCTTCATGCCCATCCATCTTTTTTTCCGCTGGCTGCCCGGGTATCTCTTTGCGCTGATACTGTACGTCCTGCTCAATTTAGCGAGAAGGAAATGAAAAAAATCCTCTTTTTATCGCTCTCGCTCCTGAGTCTTCTAGTTTGTTTGATCTCTCCATTTCTCTATTTTTTTGGAAGAATAGAGGAAAACAGCTACAAAGGGATTTTTCTCTTGGCCTCGGCAGGCTGGTTTGTGTTTGCGACTCTCTGGAGTTTAAAAAAAGAATAAAATCTTTCGATTCTGATACAAGCCGGAGGCTATCTCTGTTTCAGTTCGAAGTCGTAATGGCCGGAACCAACCTTAATGATCACAGCGCTTCGGGTCTCTTCCACCATTTGAATGCCGGACACACCTGTCAGGAATTTCTGGCCGTCGTAGATTTGCTGCCCGCTTTCTTTGAGGACAATGGCTCTCAGTTTCAGCTTAGGTACATGGATCTCCGCCTCTGTGTTTACAGGAAGAAATACTTCCAGGGTGATGAGGTCGGTTGATTTTGACCAAGCGGTCGTTAGAGGTCCCCTGGGTGTATGAATCGTTCCAGATACGTATTCCAGGTCCCGCACCATACAGGGTTGAATCAGAACGTTCTGGAATCCTATCGAATCTTCCTCCTGGTCGATGCCGGCCAAAACCCGATACAGCCAGGACCCGACGCTCCCGAACATCGGATGATTGTGGGAATTCATCGAGGGACCTGTCTTATACTGCCACAGTTCCCAAAGGGTCGTGGCACCGTTTCGGATCATAAAACCCCAACTGGGATAACTGGTTTGAGTGGCGAGTTCGTAGGCTAAGGAGGATGCACCGAAGTCAGCCAAGACTTCCATGATGTATTTCGTCCCGAGAATACCGGTAGTCAAATGGGTATTGTTTTTATAGAGGATGTCGCTTTTTAAGTTTTGGAAGACTGAACCTCTCACTGACTCCGGCGCTAAATCCAGAAACAAAGCCAGTGTGTTGGCGGTTTGTGTCCCATTCGCATAACTCCTGGTTTCGGGATCGAAGTATTTGTTGTGGATGGCCTTCTTGATCTTCTCGGCCAGCTCCTGGTAGATTGTTACCTCATCCCTGTAGCCCAACGTCTGAGCCATTTTTTCGAGAAGGCGGACACTGTAGTAATAATAAAAAGAGGAAACGAAGCTGCCCGGCGTCCTATCGATAGCCACCCAATCCCCATAGTAACTGTATTGAAGGAGGTTGGCTGCGGATTTTGAGCGAAGAAACTCCACGTATTTTTTCACACCTTCGTAGTGCTCCTCGAGAATTCGCATATCGCCATAATACCGATACATGTACCAGCAGAGCAGGGGATAGGCAGCACCCCACGCAGGATCGGCCGGACGCTGGCCCCATATGTGAGGGACGGTATCTGTTATGGTCCCTTCGTGGTCCTGGACATCTCGGATATCCTGGATAAATTTGGTGTATAACGCGCCCATATCAAAATTCATCAAAGCCTCTTCTGCTGTGAGATGAGCATCTCCGAGCCATCCCATTCGTTCATCCCGCTGATTGCAGTCTGTGGGAATGCTGTGGAGGTTGGTTTTTTGTCCCCATACGATCAGCCGCTGAAGTCGGTTCAAGAGGAGATGAGAGCAGGAAAAACCGCCGATTTGTTCGACAGCGGAATGGACGACTTTCCCCCTTATCGTATCAGCGGTTGGAACACCAGGATATCCTGTCAGTTCCACATAGCGAAAACCGTGGTAGGTGAACCGGGGTTCATAGGCTTCTTTCCCCTGTCCTTTCAAAATATAAAGATCTTGGGCTCTGGCAGATCGCAGGTTTTCTTGGTTGATCATACCATTAGCGTAGAGCAGTTCTGAATACCGGAGGCGCACTTCAGTACCGCGGGGACCGGATAGTTCAATCTCAGCCCATCCGCTGAAGTTCTGTCCCATGTCAAAGACATAAACTCCCTCTCGGGGTTGGGTGATATGCAGGGGAACAAGCGTATCCATCACCCGGATCGGCTGAACCATCTGCGCGGAGAGGGAGCCTTTAGGAGCGATCCCCGTTTCAACAGGACTCCAACCGGTGTCATCGAAGCCCGGTCTATCCCATCCCGGTGTTTCCAGTCGGGCGTCGTACACCTCACCGTTGTAGATGCTATCAGATACGATCGGTCCGTCTTTTCCTTTCCAGGATTTGTCGCTGAAAAATGTGAGTTTTTTTCCGTCTTCACATTCTATATTGACTTGAAGAATCAGAAGGAAAGGGCCGCTCCAGCCCTTTCCGAGCATTACGCCCAGGGCGTTTTCCCCCTCTAGAAGTCTATCCGTAATATCGTATGTTGAATAGAGAACTCTTTTTTCGTAAGTTGTGTATCCCGGGTCGAGAACGTTGTTCCCCACCTTCTGTCCATTCAAGCGCATCTCATAGTACCCCAGCCCGCAGATAAAGGCTCTCCCGCGTTTGACTTTTCCGTTTACGGAAAACTCTTTGCGGACCTGGTTCATCCCGCCTATCCATTCTCCGTCCCAATCTTCGGGATGGAAAAGGCCTGTGTCAAACCGAGCAGCCTTGCTGTAAGGACTGGGAATATCATCTTTATCCCAATAACGAACCTTCCAAGTGTAGGTCCGATCGCTCTCTAAAGGCGTCCCCTCGTAAACCACATGTATAGACCGATCAGAGAGAACTTTGCCTGTATCCCATAAAATATCGGATTTCTCAGAAGCGCTGGTGGATACGATCAATTGATACGCAGACTGTTTTTGGCCCCTTTCTGAGTGCCGCAGCATCCAGGAAAACCGGGGCTTTCGCACATCTATTCCCAAAGGATTCTTAAGGTATTCACATCTGAGATTATGGGGAGGCTGAGGACCGGCATTGTGGGTAGATGCTGCGGTCCGAGCCGAAGCTGTACAAAGCAGTGAACACGCTAGGACGATCTTCAAACATTGCTCAGCGATCATTTTCTCCTCCTCTCGATGAACTCATTCACATGGATAAGCTTGACAAGGTTCTTGTCAAAATCCGGAGATTCCCGGACCAATATTGTAAAAGGCACTTTCCTGTATAGCGGCATTATATAAAATCATCCAATGAAATGACAGATCCAACCTGGATATTCGAGGTTGGATCAAGAATTCAAGAGCGGAAGTTCCAATTTTAATTGACACAAACAGGACAGTGTGATAAGTGGAGTCTGACGAGCAAGAGGTGTGCAGATATGGCTGTTTCCCGATATTTAGCTTTGGACTTGGGCGCCGAGAGCGGGAGGGCGATTCTCGGCTACCTTGACAGAGAGAGGCTGCAGGTCAAAGAAATCTCGCGCTTTCCCAATCGGATGCTTTCTATTCGTGGACATCTGTATTGGAATGTCTTCCGTCTCTTCGAGGAAATCAAGAAAGGAATGGAAATCTGTTTTACAGAGGCGCAAATTAAAAGCCTGGCTTTGGATACCTGGGGTGTCGATTTCGGTTTTTTGGCTGAGGATGGAACGATCATTGGCCTGCCATTTGCCTACAGGGACCCTCATACCAAGGGAAAAATGGAGGAATTCTTCGAAAGGATTCCGAAAAATAAAGTCTATCGGCTGACCGGAATACAGTTCCTCCAGTTCAATTCCCTGTTTCAGTTGTTTGCCATGAAGAGGGACAAATCATCCCTTTTGGAAGCGGCCAAAGATCTTCTTTTTATTCCGGACCTCTTCAACTACCTTCTGACAGGACAAAAGAAAACAGAATTCACTTTTGCGACAACATCCCAGCTCTATAATCCGAGGAAGGGAGGTTGGGAAGAGGAACTTTTCGAAGCCCTGGAAGTCCCGAGTTCGCTCATGCAGGAGATTGTCCAGCCGGGTACGATTATTGGAGAATTGGATGATGGAACGAGCCGAACTCATGGAGAGGATCCGGTGCCGGTGATAGCCGTGGCCTCACATGATACAGGCTCGGCAGTTGCAGCAGTGCCTGCCACCGGCCAGGACTGGACATACATAAGTTCAGGAACATGGTCGCTGATGGGGATCGAAACGCACGAACCGATAATCAATGATCAAGCGATGGAACTCAACTTCACCAACGAAGGCGGCGTGGAGGGGACTTTTCGATTCTTAAGGAATATCACTGGACTCTGGCTCTTACAGGAATGTCGAAAGTCCTGGGCGAAAGAAAAGGCTTACAGCTACGAAACACTGATGATCTTGGCGCAGGAGGCCCCAGCCTTCCAGTTCTTCGTCGATCCTGACTGGCAAGGCTTCCTCAGCCCTCAGGATATGCCCGAGGCTATTCATAAATATTGCAAAGCGACCAAGCAGAAAACGCCTGGTTCGCCTGGTGAATTTGTGCGGTGTATTCTCGAGAGTCTGGCACTGAAATACCGCATCGTGCTGGATCGATTGAGAGAGATTCATTCCCAGCCTATTCGGAAGGTTCATATCATCGGCGGGGGAGTTAAGAATGCTCTGCTCTGTCAGTTTACTGCCAATGCCACTGGCCTTCCTGTATATGCTGGCCCCATAGAGGCTACATCGATCGGAAACATCATGATGCAGGCCTTCACCTTGGGAGATGTGCCTTCAGTAAGAGAGATGCGGGAGGTGGTTCGCCGCTCATTTGAACTTTCAGTCTATGAGCCTGAACATGTGAACGAGTGGGATAGGATTAAAGAGCAATATCTCGAGATTATTGGTATGGAGTGAAGATATGGGAGATAGCAGAAAAATTGTAGAAGCCTTCAAAACAGCCAAGGAAATTTTCCGTGAAATAGGGGTGAATGTAGACGATGCTCTAGAACGACTAAGCCAGATATCTATCTCTATACCTTGCTGGCAGGCGGATGATATCACAGGCTTTGAAAAGTCGAATGCACAACTGGAGGGGGGAGGCATTCAAGTCACGGGTCATTTTTTTGGAAAGCCTCGAACGATCGAAGAGCTGAGGATGGACCTCGAGAAGGCTTTTTCCTTGCTGCCCGGGCATCACCGCTTGAACCTTCACTCGATTTATGGAGAATTCGGGACGAGTGAAGTCGGCCGCGATCAAATGGATGCGCGTCATTTCAAAGGTTGGGTAGAATGGGCCAGTCAAAAGAACATCAAGCTGGACTTCAATGCGACCTGCTTTTCTCACCCCCGAGCGGATTCAGGATTTACTCTGAGCAGCAAAGATAAGGGAATCCGCAGCTTCTGGATAGAACATGTCAAGCGCTGTCGCGAGATAAGTGCGTATATGGGACGAGCACTCGGCAGCTCCTGCATCCACAATCTTTGGATTCCGGATGGGATGAAGGACATAACTATCGACCGAAAGGCCAGGAGATCCTTGCTGAAAGAGTCTCTTGAAGAAATATATTCTGACGATTACGACCCCAAGGAAATGAAGGATTCTCTGGAAAGCAAGCTGTTTGGAATCGGAAGCGAATCCTTTGTGGTTGGTTCCCATGAGTTCTATTTTGGATATGCTCTTTCCAAAGGAAAGATGCTCTGTCTGGATGCGGGACATTTTCATCCTACAGAGTCTTTATCGGATAAAATCTCGTCTGTTCTCCTTTTCTTCGAAGAACTCCTTCTTCATCTCAGCCGGGGCATCAGATGGGACAGCGATCATGTGGTCATCCTGAATGAGGATATGAGGAGCATTGCCGAGGAGGTCATAAGGAGTGACGCTCTGGACAGGACCCACATGGCCTTGGATTTTTTCGATGCCAGTATGAATCGGGTGGGGGCTTGGGTTATCGGAGCCAGAGCTGTCCTGAAGAGTTTTCTTTGTGCTTTGCTTCAGCCCGTGGAAAAGCTCCGCAGATTCGAGGAGGAGCGGGATTTTTTTTCCAGGCTCGCTCTTCTTGAAGAAATAAAAACTCTCCCTGTCGGTGTGATCTGGGATTACTATTGTCTGAAGAGGGATGTCCCGGTATCGAACCTGTGGATGAGAGAGGTCAAGCGGTACGAATCAGAGGTTCTCTACAAACGTCAAGGATCAAAATAGGCTCTTCACTAAATCAGCCAGATTTTGTGCATACTGTTTGCAGCATTCTTGCGCCCTCTCATCCGGAAAATCGATGGATACCGGTCCATAATGATCGCCTCTATGGTCTCCCTGGATGATCATTCCGTGGATCAACAGCCCGTTGAGCAGATTAAGGACAGTTGTTTCATTTCCCCCTCCTACATTTGCAGCAGAAGAAAACGCTCCGCCAACCTTTCCCTTAAGCCTTCCATGGAATTTGATACTCTCATCCAAAAGCTTCTTGACCGGCCACGCCATCGATCCATAATAGGTCGGCGAACCCAGAACGATACAATCATAGTCGATCAGGTCGTCGGCCTTGGTTTCTTCCACTCTTTTCAGATCGACCGATAGATCTTCTTTTTTCATCACGTCGGTGATGATTTGGGCCATCTTCTCCGTGTTCCCTGTCTGAGAATAATAACATATCAGGACTTTTGCCATAATCTTACCTCCTGTTTACCATTTCTGGGCCTTTATAGGTTCCATTTTTCGCAGATTCAATCCTCTTTCATACGCTCCGCTTCGATAAAGACAAATTTCTCTTACCGACGATGGATGATGCAGGACTTCAGAGAGAGACTGAGATCCCACTCCCCAAACACCTCCCCCTCTCACAATCACTACCTTGTAATCATGAAGCTGCTCGAGAAAAGTCTCTATGTTGAATTTTGGTGGGAGAACAGGTATGGCGAGGTAAAGGTAGCTTCCCTCTGCATCGATAGGAATGACCCGGTCGAGCGGACGTCTTTCTCCCGGATAGATGAAGTGGGAATGAGCCTCGGCTTCGGGAACCCAGCAGTGGATCACGGTTTGAAAATTTGTCTCTGCATAGATGGTTTTATGAATATCGAGTTCCCTGGTATCTCCTCTTTCTCGGCTCAGTGGGATTTCCAGGAGTGGGCCACCGATTTCTCTCGGCATGGAAGCCTTGGGAGAATAAAACATGGTTCTGACTCCGCGGATGGAGAAAGAGCCTGTATGGAAGGGAGACAGCCTCGATTCGAAGATCCTGGCTCCAGTCTTATGGAATTCCTTGATCAGTTCTTCTTCACGGGGGAAGTCACAGGCTTCATCTCCTTGGATCGAGTATTCATCTGGAGGATATGTGAAATGGGCATCCGGGCCGGAATAAATTTTTTCCTTCAAGGAATCGACATCAACCTGAATTTTTTTCATGAGGCGTGAGATATAGCCTGCGTTGTTGGCCACACACTGGAGGAAAAATGCCTCTTTCAGTGTCCGCCCCTTGGAAAAAGCTCCATGCGCCTGCACGAGTGTCACAGGATGACGGGAAAGCCTTTCCGGTATGACTCTGACCATTTTTGTTGAACCACTGGGGAGGGCGAACCAATCTACAGGGATGATACCGTCAAGATGGTAATACCCCAGAGGATCCACAGGATAAAAGGGCTTGGGCTGACCGGGCTTCGCTTCGTCATCGAGGGTGTCGATGATAAGATCCTTGGTATGACAGTGCATCGAAGCGCCGACGTCTTTAAGAGATAAAATTTTTACGTGGATATCCGTCTCAGAGGAAGCTTTATAATATCCAAAATCCGTTTCTTTGAAAGACGGAAAGCAGATATGTTCCCGCTCGAGATCTCCTTTCTGGGATCCCGTAGCTGTGATCGCCATCCTTTCCCTTCCCTTCTCATCCCTCCACCGCATCACCATATTGCCGCAGTGGCTGTCCTGAATATCATACAAGAGCGAAGCCCGCCCGACAGTTTGAAACAACCGTACAAGTTCTTCGCTCGCTTTCCAGTAGTCCTTCCTCATTTTATCTCATCGATCTTCAGAGATTTCACCAATCTTTCGGTGGGCCTCCCTTTTGCATCCCATTCTCTGGCCAGATAATAGTCGGCTCGCAGTCTTTCTATCAGGTCAGACGAAATCATTCTCTCTTTACTCCCGACCAGTATAGGCTCTTGCTGGAACCGTTCGGGAAGAGTATCCTCGTCCGACTCCAATCCAGTTTCGAGGTTGAATATCCTCTCGAGAGTAGCTACGCGGTTAGCGATCTCTTCTAGCCTTGCGATAGAAAAATTCATCCCAGTGATGCCGCTCGCAATACGGGCCCATGGGTCTGAAGAGAAGGCAAATCCTGTAAACCGGCATATCCCCAGACTATCTTGGATGATCCCCAGATTTTGCATGTTGCGAATAGCGATGGGTGACTGAAGAATGCTGTACCGAGGAATCTCCTTTGTGCCTCCAAAGAAGGCAAGCGAGACCGCATATCCTCCCCTGAGATGGCAGGCTCCTGTCGGAGAGGTCATATAGCCCAAAGCCTGGGTAAACGAAGCCCTCGGATCATAAGCAGGGATCTCCATTTTTTTCACAGTCATGGCATATTCGGGATGCTTATAATGTTCCGCCAAGCGGTGAGATCCCTCTGCTAATAAATCACCCATCCCTTCCCTAAGTGCGATGAGGTCCGCCATTTTCACCAGGATCTCTGCATCTCCGAAACAGAGACGGATATCTTCCTTTATCTCTTGGGTTATAATCCCTTTTTCTGCAAGTTCCAGAGCACAAGCCAGCGTTCCCCCAAAGCTGATGGTGTCCAATCCCAGCTCGTTGCAGCGGTAGTTCGCCAAGGTGATACTTCCCAGATCATAGATTCCACAATTCGGACCGGTCATCACGATTGTCTCGTATTCAGGCCCTTCTCCTTTTTTGTCACCCAGGCGGGTGTGACGCTGGCAGGCTAATGCGCAGCCGTAACAGGCTCCGGCTCGTTCGAGAATGGAGCGGTGCAAAGTCTCTCCCGATATTTGATCCAAATCTTCTTCTTCGTGAATATTGTTCTGAAAGTTCCGATAGGGAAGCATCTCGATGATATCGATGAGCTTTAGGAGTCCAGAGGTTCCCAGTTGCCGCAGGAGGCGCTTGGTAATGGGCGCTGATCTCAACAGATAGAGGGCTTGGTCGAGTCCGGAGTTAAAGCGTTCCTCGTCACATATCTGTGCTTTTAGCCTTCCTGACACTTGAATCGCCTTGAGGTTTTTACTGCCGAAGACGGCTCCCGGGCCTCCGCGCCCGTAGGCTCTGTTTTTATCGTTCATTACAGAGGCAAAGCGGACTAGGCTTTCTCCTGCTGGACCGATGCAGAGTATGCGGGGGCGGTCGTTCGGGGCAGCATCCTGGGTCATTTGATCCGTTGTCTCGTGCACCTCCAATCCCCAAAGATGATTTTGAGGCACGATGTCCACATGATCTGGATGCACATCTATGGTTACAGGCTCTGAGGCCTTGCCTTTGATCACCAGAATATCATAACCGCTGGACTTGAACGCGTGAGCCCAGCTGCCTCCACAGTTCGAGCTTCCGATTAATCCTGTCAGAGGAGACTTGAAAACCATATGTCCCCTGCAAGCTGTCGGAGCGCGTGTCCCGATAAGAGGAGATGTGGCGATGACTATGACATTTTCACCACCGAGTGGGTCACACAGGGGATTGATCTCATCAAAGAAGATACGGGTAGCAAGTCCTCTCCCGCCCAGATAATGCTCAGCGAGGGACTGTCTCAAGGGTATTTCCCGAATCTCTCCTTTCGAGAGGTCGATTTCAAGGATTTTCCCGTGGTAACCGAACAGTATATGATCATTCATGAGCATGCACGCGCTGGGATTTCTAGCATACTAAATGCCGGCCATCAAAACAAGAAGCAAGAACGCATGGTTTTCCAAGAAATCTTACATTGATGGAAGTCTTTCTTTCGCTTTCTGCATGATTTATTATACGATGACGTGACCGCGAGAATGATCTGCATCCAATATTTTGTCATTTCCTCACGAAAAATTGTAAAAATTTCCACTCGATAGAAACACGTGAAGTTTCTAATCTCAAGAAATTAAACGAATTACGAGTTGGCATGTTATTTGCTAACACATGATGTGAGGAGGCGGGCATGACAAAGATGATCAACAAATCAAAGGAGAACCTCAAAAAGCATTTTCGTACGATCGGAATTTCAGGAGTTCTGTGTTCTTGGATAACCATGGCTTTGGTATGGTTCGGTGTGGCCACTGCATCTTATGTCAGTTATTGTCTGACCGCAGGGCTTTTCGGATTGGCTATTATGGCGGGTAAAAACTAACAATCTGTTTTTTCATATTTTAAGAGGGTTGTGGTAGTATGGGGTAAATGGCAGAGCCCCATCCTTTTTCGTTGGTTAAACTGGTTTGCGGAATCATAGCAAACGAGGAAAGAGCTTTTCAGCGTTCTAGAGAGAAGCTGGCCCGATATTATGGTGCGATCGATCTTGAGAGTGCGCAATTTTCTTTCGATTTGACGGATTACTATGAGAGACAGATGGGAAAAGGTTTGAAGAGGCAATTTATCAGTTTCGAGAAGCTCATCTCTCCTACATCGTTAAGCGAGATAAAGCTGCAGACAATTGGGTTGGAAGTCGAGATGAAAGAAGAGCTCAAAGCGAGTCACAGGATTGTCAACCTGGATCCTGGATATCTCACTTCCTCCGCGCTGGTCATGGCTACGGCTAAGGACTTTGCCCACCGTATCCCTCTTCAGCATGGGATATATGCACACCTTGAACTCTTGTTCGGCAAGAATGAAGTGAGAACTCTGGATTGGACATATCCTGATTATAGAAAGGGTGGATACCAGGATTTTTTTTTAAGAGTTCGGCGGATCTATCTAGCCCAACTGAAAAAAAAGCCTGGGAATTAACAGGAGCATCGGCATTTTTGTGAGTTCTTCAGGCCAATCACTCTTCGTCTATATCCAGGGCAGAGATTTCTCTAAGCTTTTTGACAATTTCAGGAAGCTCGCGCAGCACTACGGCCACGTCTTCCTCTGTATTGAATCGGCCTAAAGACATGCGGACCGAAGATCTGGCGATCTCGGGTTTGAGTCCGATGGCACTCAGGACATGTGAGACTTCCTCCGAGTCTTCACTACAGGCTGAGCCTGTGGAGACATAGATATCTTTAGTGGCTAAGGATAAGAGGATGGCTTCGGCCTCCAATCCGTAGAAAGCAAAATTCAATGTCCCTTTGATCCTCTCTGTTTCGTGTCCGTTGAATTTCACTTTTGGAATATTATCTTCGATCCCTTTCTTCAACCGATCGGACAGCTTTTCGATGTGCTTCTTTTCTTTATCTTTCTTTTCCATAAGAATTCTGACAGCTTCTCCAAAACCAACGATGCCAATGGTGTTCTCCGTTCCAGCTCGCATGAGCCTTTCTTGGTGACCGCCGTAAATCAAAGGCATGATATTCGTGCCTTTTCGGATATAAAGCGCGCCGATTCCCTTGGGACCATAGATTTTATGGGCAGAAATCGATAGGAGGTCCACTCCCAATTTGTCCACATTGACATCGATTTTCCCGAAGCTCTGGACAGCATCGGTGTGTACAAGAACTCCTCTGTCTTTCGCTATTTTTACCACTTCTTCGATGGGTTGGATGGTGCCCAACTCATTGTTGGCATGCATGATGGAGATGAGAGCTGTTTGGGAGGTGATGGACTTTTCCAGTGACTCGAGATCGATCATACCATGTGAGTCAACGGGCACGAACGTCACTTTTTTGCCTTTTCTCTCAAGATAGTAAGCTGTTTCCATGACGGCAGGGTGTTCTATCGCCGATGTTATGAATTCGTTTTTCTCAGGAGAAGCGTCAAATATTCCCCTTATGGCAAAGTTGTCCGCTTCTGTACCTGAGCCGTTGAAGAAAATTTCGGTCCTCTTGGCTGCCAATGCTTTCGCGATCGTCTCCCGGGATTCAGTGATGATCTCTTTTACCACCCGTCCAATGGGATAGAGTGAAGAAGGATTCCCGAAATGTTCCTTCAGAAATCCCGACATTTTTTCACAGACTCGAGGGTCGAGTGGAGTCGTTGCATTATTGTCTAAGTAAACCATGACCGATTTTAGAAACTGTTTCGATACTTACGCTTTCAGCCGCTCCTTGATGATTTTAACCACCTCAAAACCCGCTCTTTTTTGACCTTCTTTGGCAGCCGCTCCAATATGAGGGGTGGCCAATACATTCGGATGATCTATGAGAGCAAAATCATCCGGAGGTTCTTTCTCAAAAACATCGATGGCCGCTGCCCTGACTTTGCCCGACTCGAGCGCGGTCAAGAGGGCTTTCTCGTCCACTGTTCCTCCCCGGGAAGCATTGATCAGGATCACTCCATCTTTCATCTTGGAAAATTCTTGGTCGCTGATAAGATGCCTCGTCTCCTTTGTCAAAGGAAGGTGAAGAGTAATCAGATCGGATTGTGACAGGAGTTCGTCAAGGTTGACCTGTTTGATGTCCACATCTGTCTGGCAGACGATGATATCAAAGACTAAGACTTTCATCCCGAAGGCAAGTGCACGTCTGGCTACTTCACATCCAATCCGTCCGCCTCCTATGATCCCCAATGTTTTTCCATACAGCTCCGTACCTGAAAAAGCCTTTTTCTCCCATTTGTGCTCCTTCATCGAGATGTTCGCCCTGCCGTGATTGCGTACGGCTGCCAGCATCAAGCCAAAGGTGTGTTCAGCTACAGAAATTGTGGTGGCGGCTGGGGTGTTCGCGACTTGGATGGACTTTTCTTTTGCGGCTGCCACATCGATGTTGTCCAGACCGATGCCCGCTCGGATTATGAGTTCCAGGTTCGAAGCAGCATCGATAACGTTTTTTGTAACTTTCGTGGCTCCGCGGACTACGGCCGCATGGAACGCAGGAATGGTTTTGATGAGTTCTTCCTCGTCCATTCCTGTCTTTACAGTGACTTCCAGATTCGGCAGGGATTTCAGGTCCTCAAGAGCTTCAGGGTTCATCGGATCGGCGATGAGTACTTTCTTCATTCCCAATTCTCCTTTAAAACCTCTTCCGCGGCTTCGATAGCCTTTCCGGTCTCGAAATCATAACCAAGCTCTGATAGAGTCATTTCCATAGCGCTTATAGCTGTGATGATATCGAATCCTCCCATGTATCCCAAATGGGCAATCCGGAAGAATTCCCCTTTATGGGGATCTTGAGCGCCTGCAATATAGGCGCCGTACTTTCCCTGCATAAGCTTAACGAACTGGACTCCATCGATTCCTGATGGAATTTTAACCGCTGTCAGGATGTTCCCCGGATTCTTGGAGAGGAGCTGGAGACCTATAGCCTGAACAGCGGAACGTGCCGCATCTCCGAGGATACGATGATGTTCAAAGAGCTTCTCCAAACCCAAAGATTTGATGATTTCTAACGCCTTCTTCTGTTGTACGATGAGACTGACGGCTGGAGTCCAGGGAGTGGTTCGTTTTCCGATGCTCTTTTTAGCTGCTTTTGCGTCAAAATAGAATTTTGGCATGGTGGATTTTTCGACCAAATCCCAGGCCTTAGGACTGAAGGCGATATAGGCTAGGCCGGGGGGGATCATGAACGATTTTTGGGAACCTGCGACCAATATGTCGACTTTCCATTCATCCATGGGGCAGGGAGTAGCGCCGAGTCCTGAAATCCCGTCTACAGCGAGGATGGCATCCGTATCAGCAATGACTTCTCCATAGCCTTGGATGTCATATATGGTTCCAGAGGATGTTTCCGAAAGAGTAGAGAAGACAGCTTTCGTGTCAGGCTGAGCCTGAAGTTCTTCAGCAAGCTGTTCTTTGGTGAAGGGTTCACCCCAATCGAGCTCGATCTCCTTGACTTCTGCTCCATAGGCGCGGCAGATTTTTCCCCATCTCTCGCCGAATTTCCCTCCGTTCAAAGTGATCACTTTGTCTCCCGGACAAAGGGCGTTCACTACGGCAGTCTCCATAGCTCCGGATCCAGATGATGTCAGGATGAAGACATCCTGTTCTGTCTGGTACACATACTTGAGACCCTCTGTTGTCTCTATGAAAATTTCTGAAAATTCTGGAGTGCGGTGATGGATGATCGGCTCGGCAGCGGCCGAAAGCACCTTCTCCGGAACAGGAGTAGGGCCAGGAGAAAGCAAATAATATTTTTTTATCATATATGTCCTCCTTTCTTGAACACGAGAAAAAATTGAGCAAGAAAAAAATCGTTATTATGACTCATAAAAGTAGCAAAAATCCTTAAGTCCGTCAATTAAAGTTGACGCAGGAGTTCGGTGAGCAGTGCAGTCCTCTGGATAAGGGAGGAAAGAACGAGATGTTCATTCTCAGCATGTATTCCCTCTCCATCCGGCCCCAATCCATCGACTGTAGCGATGCCCAAGCTGGAAGCGATGGAGGCATCTGAGCCCCCTCCTGTTTTTCCTGTCTCAAGGGACATCTTGAATGTAGCATCTGCGATTTCCCTGATCCGAGAGAGAAGCTTCATAGATGCATCGGTTTTTTCCATCGGAGGAGTCGAGCTTTCGACAGTGGAGCGGATTTTCGCTCCAGGACGAACGGGTTTCAACTGCTTGAGTGTATCTAAGATCTTTTGTTTGTGCATATTTGTCCAGAATCTCAAATCCAATGTAGCTGTGGCCTTCTCTGGGATGATGTTCGCTTTCTCTCCGCCACTGATCAATCCAGTGTTCAATGTCGTCCCCTTTGTCCTTCGCAATTTTTTTAAAGATTTAAGCTGATCCATGAGTTCCTCTATGGCATTTATCCCTTTTTCAGGAGTCCCGGCATGGGCTGCTTTACCCGTTACATCGAAACGTATGACCAACCGTCCCTTTCTCTGTGTTTTCAGCTTGCCGCCCGGCAGAGAGGGCTCGAGACAGAGGACACACTGGGATTTTCTAGCTAGTTTTTGGATTATTTCATAAGCAGCCTCATTCCCGATTTCCTCTGCCGAATTGATGAATAGGATGATATTTTTTTGAGTTTCAATGTTTAAATCGCGCAAAGTTTTCAAGGCGTATACAGCCATGATCAATCCTGCTTTCATATCCAGTACACCAGGACCGTATACATTTTGGCCGCTCAAATAAAAAGGCATATTTTGTATTTTCCCCAAGGGCCAAACAGTATCGATGTGGGTCAGCACAAGAATGTTTTCCTTTTTCTGTTCGGATTTCAACGCCGGATAATGGACAGCATACAGATCTCCGATTTTCTTTTGGGGGTATCGAGTGATTTTCGTGCCGATATTTCTAAATTCTCTAAGGATAAACTGGGAGCATTTATCCACTGCTTTCTTATCTGATGAAGGTGACTCGAGATGAACGATCTCTTTCAGCAGATTGACCATTTCCCCTTGACGAGATCTGAAATAATGCATGAATTCCATAACCTCTCCTCATGAATCGCAAGATAGTGTGAGGGTCATCAGATCCTCATTTTTAAAATAATGTATCACAGCTTCACGCAAACTTAAAACGATATTTTTACGGGATAGATTTTTCAGGTGAAAGGTTTGACTTAACTTCGTTATTTAGGCATCATCAAACTATGGGAAAAAACGCGAAGCTCTTTTCGATGATCCTGGTCCTGTTTTTTTTCTTCGTCCCCGCGAATGCAGATTTCCCGACCTTCAGCTTGCACGCCAAGATAGGTCGTGGCTCTCCTGTCGAAGGACACATTCATTCAGGTTTTTCTGGAGCATTCGGATTAGCCTTGCACTTCGACAGGCAAATTTCTGTTTCTATCGATATCGGTTCATGGAGAAGCCCTGTCGATGAAAAATCCGATGAGATGTTCGAGGGAAAGTTAACCTTGATCCCCATTCTTGTTTCTCTCAAGTATTTCTTTTCACTGGAAAACAGGGTCCATCCCTATGTGAGCGTTGGCGGGGGTTATGTTTTTACCCGCTTCAGGATGGATAATATCATCACAATTCCTGAGATAACCATCAGCCAGGAGATCAGGAGTGGAGTAGGGATCCATGCCGGATTAGGCGCTGTAGTGAAAATTTCGAAATCTTTTGGATTGGAGGCTGAAGGGCTCTATATCTTTCGGAATTCCAAGGGAGTCACCACAATTTCAGATATGAATTTCGGATCGAGCTCCGAGGAATTTTCCGTAAGGCTCCATACGGTCCTGTTTCAGGTGGGGATAATCTATTTCTTCGATTGAGGCACGCTGATGAATATTTTTTCGCTTTTGCTCCTGCTTTTCATCGCATCTCTTGCTGGAGCGGTCGGGGCAAGGATTGCCGGAAGAAAGGGAATGGGATGTTTGGCTTCGATTGCCTTAGGCTTTATCGGAGCACTAATAGGCACCTTTATCGCCCGTCAGTTCGATCTTCCTCTTTTTCCTTGGATAAAATTCGGATCTCAACCGTTTCCGATAGTCTGGGCAGTAATCGGAGCAGCTCTTTTCGTGGCATTCTTGAATCTTTTCAGCAGAACGCCAAAATAGCCGCATTAAGAAAAAAGTGCCAGAACTTTTTTGTAGGTATTGGTCACTCCCCTGACTGCCCTTCCAAAGCATTTCTGTTTGAGCTTTACAGCATGAAACCGACAGACTTCATGACAGCACATACAGTGTATGCAGCATGATCGGTCTATCGAGGCCGCCTTATCTTGTTTCCGAGCAGCTCCTGCAGGACAGATATCGACACATTCCCAACAACCCGTGCATCTCTTTTTGATTATTTCAGGCATCAGTATCAGTTGATCTTGAACAAAGGCATGAAGGAAGGCTGGGATTCTTCTTCGGATCAGCCCTACGGCGATAGAAGATTGTCTGAAATCTTTAACTCTGACATCCTGTATTTTCTCTCCGAGGATGTCGATCTTTTCTAACTGTCCGGTGCCGAGCCCCCTTTCGGACGCAAATTGGGTGGTCAGGACATCGAACGGATCCAGACCAATGATTTTGGATGCCACCGCATCCAAGGCTGGAGCGTCAAGGCTGGCGAGGATGAGATTCACTCTCTTGGGATTGCCCGCAGATGGTCCCTCTCCCTCCATCGCGACAATGGCGTCCATGATATTCAGATTGGGGGGTGCACAGGAAAAAATATCAACGAGCATCTGGCTGAAAAGCTCGTTTTTAAAAAATTGGCGGTGGTAGCTGCTCCGTAGACCATGTGGGATAATACCATACATATTTTTTACAGCTCCAGTGAAAACTGTGAAAGAGTGTGTCTTTAATTTGGGGAGGTTGATGAGGTAATCTGATTCGAGCACGAGAGGGGAGACAAAGGCTTCTTTCAAGACTTTCCCCTCTAATCTGATTCTTCTAAAGCCTGTTTCCTTGAGATTCACGAGACGAATACCGAGTTCGTTACAGAGCTCACGATAGCCTGAAATCTGGAATCCGTTTTTTTGTTTTGCCTGGATGTCGTCTCCAACAGTGATTGTACACCCCATGTCCTTCAGGAGAAGAAGGACTTCCCTGGTGAATGCGGGATGCGTGACAATGGCTTCTTCAGGCGGCGAAGGAGGGGACAGGTGATTGATTTTGACGAAAACATGGGATCCTGGCCTTACGATATTTTCTAATCCCCCCAACAGGGAGAGCGCCTGAACCAGCGCTTGATGCAGGATGCCGCTCCGATACTTATGAATTCCTCGAAGAGAAACTTTTGCATGTTTCACGATTCGCCGGGTATTATATCAAAGTCCCTTCCCTGATTTATAGTCGTCACTGGCAGACATCTGCTTCCCTCCGGATACACCTTGTCTGGCACCGAAAGCAATCCTCGCTGAGAGGGGAATGCTGATCCTCTGAGTTGACTTCCCGGCAAGAGTCTATTAGTGTTTGCCTATGAGCATCGGGATCATCGCTGGTGAAATCGCTTTTCTTCTTCTCGTTTTATTCTTTACCTGGTTTGCCGTCACCAGTCTTGCGGAAAAAGAGAGGAGAGCTTTTGCTCGGAGTCTTTTCTTTCTGTCAGGTGTTACCGCTGGAGCCGTCTTTCTGGTTCTGTTTCCCCTCCCGCTGAAGCCCTGGATAATGGGATTCATTGCGGTACTTGTGGGATTTTTTTCGCTCTGGCTTCTGTTGTCTCCAATTCCGAAAAAATACCTGGAAGCCATTGGCGCACAAAAAAAAATCGATGAGAGAGATGTGATTTTTTCCCGATTCGATTATGAAGAAGGAAGTCCGATCCTGCAAGATTACTACAAAAGGCGTCCGGAGTACGAATCCATGGATAGAGAAATCAGAGAGCTGCCCGATCTTCTCACTCCTGCACACCAAAAAAAAGATCCCATTCTTTTCTCGTTAGCAGATTCTGAGTTTGATTTTCTCGAGCATCAGCTCAATTTGGTTCAAGGGGAAAAAAATCCGAGAAGACTGGAACTCTCTTCTCCACAGAACACCCGGATCGTCAAAAGCATCGTCAGATATTTGGGATCAGACCAGTGCGGCATTTGTCCGCTTGACCAGGCTTATGTCTACTCCCATGTAGGAAGGGGCCCCGAGCCTTACGGCAGAGAGATCAGATTAGATCATAAGTATGCCATCGTGTTTGCAGTGGAGATGGACCTGGCCATGGTCTCTTCTGCTCCCCGGTCTCCTGTGATCGCAGAGACGGCCAAGAAGTATGTCGAAGCTGCCAGGATATCTATCGTTACGGCCGATTTCATCAGACGTCTGGGTTATCCGGCAAGAGCTCATATCGCGGGCAGCAATTATCAATGCATGCTTCCTCCCTTGGGATGGATAGCTGGGTTGGGCGAACTGGGGAGACTTGGGATTTTAATAACGACCAAATATGGCCCTCGTGCGAGGTTGGGACTTGTCACAACTGATCTGCCGCTGATCGCCGATGAAAAAAAGGTATCGGGAATCCAGGAATTTTGTGAAAAATGCCAAAAATGCGCCAGTAACTGTCCATCTCAAGCTATACCCTATGGACACAAAAAAGAGGAGAACGGGTCGCTTCGTTGGATACTGAATCGTGAGGAGTGTTACAGGTACTGGCGAAAAGCAGGGACGGATTGCGCCATGTGTATTTATGTGTGTCCCTACAGCAAGCCGGATAACTCCTTCCATAATTTCATCAGGAGACTCAATTCCGCATCCTCCAGTGCTCAGACTTTGTCTGTTTGGGGAGATGATTTTTTCTATGGACGCGTCCCCTCGAGAAGAAAATCTCCGTTGTCGTTCTGACTCGATGGCTCCAGCCCTCTGATTTGACACTCCCTTTTTAATGATATATATGGAGAAAAAGAAGGATTTATATGAAAAGGGCGATCTGCATAAAACTGTCTCAATAGGGGAAAGAAATGCCGCAAATTTCTTGGAATCTCGATAAGGATATCGGACAGATCAGAAGAATTTTTCCAATCTTGGACCGGTGTGTCTATTTGATCAGCAATTCCCTGGGGGCTGTCCCGGCGGCTGTCCAAGACGATCTCAAGCGATTCTATGCACTCTGGGCTGAAGAAGGAGTGACTGCCTGGCAGAAAGAATGGTGGGAACTGCCCCAGAAAGTTGGAAATGAAGTGGCTTCTCTGATCGGTGCAGAAGAAGACAGCATAACAATGATGACCAATGCGACCATTGGCCATTGGATCGTCCTGTCCACGCAATTTTCGAGAAGCCAAAATAGAAAAAAGATTGTCATAACAGACCACGATTTCCCCTCTATTGTCTACTGCATATCACAAATCTGTGCCTTCATGGGATGGGAACTCGATGTGATTGAGAGTGAGGAAAAAGCAGGTGTAAGCGCGGATAGAATCATCGAACGGATCGATGAGCAGACACTTTTTGTGGCAACCTCGCACGTTTACTTCAAATCGGCTTATGTTCAGGATATTTCAAGGATTGCCCATCATGCTCGACGGGCTGGTGCCTTATCCCTCATCGATGGTTATCATGCTCCTGGGACCCTACCTGTGGATGTTCAAACATTAGGAGCGGATTTTTATATCGGCGGGTGCTTGAAATGGCTGTGTGGGGGGCCTGGCAACGCTTTCCTGTATGTGCGGCCAGACAGGCAGAGCACCCTTCGCCCCCGGCTGACAGGTTGGTTCGCACACAAGAATCCTTTTTCCTTTTCAACCGACATGGAATACACAGACGGATCTTTCAGGTTCATGTCGGGAACACCTCCTATCGCCGCTCTTTATACTGCTCGAGCGGGTTTAGATGTGATCCGGAAAATCGGGGTGGATCAAATCCGTCGAAAATCTCTCGATCAGACACGATTGATCATCGAAAAGGCCAGGCAAAGAGGATTCGCTCTCTATACACCCGAGGAGGATGCTGCAAGAGGCGGAGCGGTCTCTCTGGGCTTGCCCCATGCTTATCAAGTGAAACTGGCCCTGAATGCAAGACATGTGAAAGTCGATTTCAGAAAGGGCAACGAGACAGATGCAGATGTCATCCGGATAGGCCCTCATTTTTACACAGAAGACAGTGAGATCCATGATTTGTTCGATGCTATCGATGAAATTCTATCGTCAAAGGAATACCAAAAATATTTTGGGAAAGCCGAGCTGATCACTTAGACATTCAATCATCGTTTCCACAAGAGCCAGATTTCCGCAAAACCAGGAATTTACAGAGTGAAAGTGTTTAAAAAAAAGCAGGAATGGGTTATATTAAAAACAATGAGGAGCAAAACCTGAGATGGAGAAGGTGAATAAGATATCCCGGCGAAAATTTTTGAACGATTCACTCTCCTTGATGTGCTCCGCTGTCGCTTTCCCGGCTGATTTTTTTGGCCATGGAGGTTTTCCTTCTGGTGATCCTTCTTATCTAAAGCTTCATAGATATGGGACTCTTGCTGAACGTATGAGGCAGCTGCAATCTGTTTATGAAAGCTGTCATCTGTGCCCAAGGGACTGCCGGGTGAACAGGACAAAAGGCCAAACCGGAAAATGTCAAGCCTCCGCGCAGGTCAAGGTATCCAGTGCTGTCGCTCATTTCGGGGAAGAATCGCCTCTGGTGGGAAAAAATGGGTCGGGCACTATCTTTTTTTCCAACTGTGGATTGCGGTGTATCTACTGCCAGAACTATTCCATAAGTCTCGAAGGCGAAGGAATTGAAATATCGGATAGACGGTTGGCTGAAACCATGATGAAGCTTCAGAAGCTGGGATGTCATAACATCAATCTGGTCACACCGACTCACTATGTGCCCAGCATCGTCAGTGCCCTGCAGATCGCGATCCCTATGGGCCTTCGGATCCCTCTTGTGTACAACACCGGGGGATACGAAAAATTGGAGATTCTCCAACTTCTGGAAGATATCATCGACATTTATATGCCTGACTGCAAGTATATGGAACCTGCGCATGCTGCAAAATATTCGGATGGAGCTTACAGCTATCCCTACTACGTTAAGATTGCCCTCAAGGAAATGTACAGGCAGGTGGGCGACCTCCAGGTGGAGAGAGGAATCGCTTCCAGGGGCTTGATCATCAGACATTTGGTGCTTCCGAACAAAATAGCTGGAACCGAGGAATTCTTGAAATTTGTATCCGAAAACCTTTCCAAAACCACTTACATCAATATCATGAGGCAATACAGACCCGAATACAAAGCATTTGAATACCCTGAGATCGCCAGAAGAATCACTCGAAAGGAATACAAAGAGTCATTGAATTGGGCAAAAAAATACGGGTTGAATCGTTTGGATGAGTGACAAGTGAAGCATTTGAAGTTTTTTCCTGTGTTTGTATCTCTGGTTGCTTTCCCCTTTATCCTGTCTTCGGGCTTGGATGCCGAAGTTCCGTATCAATGGAAGAATGTATACATCGGAGCCTTAGAGGCGAGAGCATGGGCGGGCTTGATGATGATTCCCTATCCAGACAGCGCCTTCGCCTTTCGATTGAGAACCATCAAGCAAGAAGCGATGGCCGAAGGAATAGACCACCTCTTTCTTGTGTCTGAAGTAGGTCCCCATTCTCCTGACGGACAGTATGCACGCATGAAATTCGATCTAGGTTTGCCATTTGGAAAAGAGGAAGACACCCCAATTTTGAAAAAGCCATCTAAAAAGTCCTCGACTCTGGTCATGGAGTGGTCTCGGCAGAGTGAGAGAATCGTCACAGGGAGAATTTTTGTTCCTGAAGATATTGAGCTGCAGTTGATTCATTATTTTCCATGGAACTTTGGGGGAAAGTATCAGTTCCTTTCAGATGGACAAATCAGAGGAGAAAGTACATCCTCTCAACAGCAACATTATCTGTTCTGGACAAACACAGAAGGAAAAGAAGTCGAAAACTCTGAGGGGGACAATCTCGCTTTGACATTCTCGTCAAAAAAGATTTATTTCGTAGCCGGCGTGGGAAGGGATTTAAGGATTCTTCAGAATCAGATCTACAGATATAAGAACGAAGGGATTATTGATAAATTTTTATCAGAAGAGGAGAAAAGGTACCAGCGGAAAAGGGTCAGGATCCGTGGACTGTACGAGGGCGTCGAGGAGGCTATCACAAACAACCTTTTTTGGACCATCCTCTACCAGGCAGGAAATCACCGTGTGTATACACCTGCCGGTCGGCGTTGGATTTTCCCTCGAGGAGATGGATCATATGACCATTGGACAATTTTCGAATGGGATTCTTTTTTCAATGCCCTTTTGCTGTCAGTAGAGAGCACAAAACATGCAAAAGAAGTCATGAAGTCTGTGCTTGAGACTCAATATCCGAATGGAAACATTCCAAATTGGCGGGGAAGATATACAGGGACTCCGGACAGGTCTCAACCGCCCATTGGCTCCTACTGTGTTCTCAAGTGTTTTCAGAAGGACGGAGATTTGGAATTTCTTCGGTATGCGTATCCCTTTCTGAAGAGATGGCACTCCTTCTGGAAGGCCAGGAAGTCGAATAGTCAGGCCCGCCGAGATGGTAATGGAGATGGCCTTTTAGAATGGGGATCGGATACAGAGCTCATAGCTTCCGACCCTCCACCGTGGGAGGAGGATGCCAGCGGAGAGACCCGGGCCAGTTGGGAGTCCGGCCAGGATGATCTCCCCAACTGGGATAAAGCGACCTTCGACGAGGATACCAATACACTGACCATGAATTCACTGGACCTGAATTCTTTATATGCTCTTGATGCTTGGTGCTTGGCAGAAATCGCCAAGATTCTCAAGAACGAGCGGGAATATACGGCTTACATCGAAGAATATCTGCACATGAAGGACCTTATCAATACTTATCTCTGGAATGAAACAGAAGGATTTTATTTCGATAGATACTGGGATGGCCGCTTTTCTGAAAAAAAGGCTGCTTCGAATTTTTATCCACTCATCGCCAAAATCCCAGACAGGCAAAGAGCTCTGTTGATGATAAAGCGACTTCTCAACGAGCAAGAATTCTGGGGTGAATATGTGATCCCCACCATATCAAGAGATGATCCGGCATTCAAGGACCAGGATTATTGGAGGGGGAATATTTGGCCCCCACCCAATTATTTGATTTATCAAGGACTCAAGGCTTATGGCTTTGATGCGGTCGCCTCAGAGTTTGCCGAAAAGAGTGCGAATCTTTTCCTCCGAAGTTGGGAGAATTTCCAGATCTGTCCAGAAAATTTTGATGCTCGTACCGGGGAAGCAGGAGGAAGGAGGTTTCAGAGTTGGGGCCCTCTGTTTGCCTTGATTGCCCTGGAAGAATACTTGGATTTCACGCCTTGGGACGGATTCAGGTTCGGAATGATAAAGCCTGAAAAAAAAGGAAAGCTTTCCAGGATCTTTATCCAGGGCAGACATTACGATGTTGTGCTTTCACCTTCCAAGGTCAAATTGAAAGAAGAAGGAAGGGATATTCTGGAGGCAGATGAAGCTGCCGTTTTTCGGCACTTTCTCTACTCGGAGAGTGAAGTCTCTTTTGAAGTCAAAACTCTTGAGGAGACAGAAATAAAAATTCATTTCCTTTCAAAAGGGAAGTATCAGCTTGAGGTGAACAATCAACCTTCAGAGGTCTTCGAGGGCAAATCGATCAAGGTGACTGTGCCTGAGGGGGAACACACTGTCCTCGTTCTTCTTCTGGAGAAAGAAAATTAAATCGACTCCGCCTCTATCTACGAGGGGATGAACATGAAAAATTATACAGGGACAATAAGGTCCACTTCATTTGTCAACAAGACCTGCCTGATTTCAGGAGCAGCATCGGGAATTGGTTTGGCAGTCACTCGATGCATGGCTCACGCTGGAGCCGATGTCGCGTTGATAGACATCGATGAAAAAGGCGGAAGACAGGCGGAAGAAGATCTCCAGGCGCTCCGGGTCAAATCGAAATTCTACCCCTGCGATGTCGGCCAAAGTTCTGACTGCCGGAAGACAGTCTCAGCCGTGCTGAAGGATTTTGAAAAAATAGATATTCTGGTGAACAATGCTGGGATTATCCTTAGAAAAGACATCGTCGAGTTGAGAGAGGACGAGTGGGATAGAGTGATGAATACAAACTTGAAGTCCGTCTATCTGCTCTCACATTATACCGTTCCTCATATGATCGAGCAGGGTGGGGGAAGCATCATCAATATCGGATCCGGCTGGGGCCTCAAAGGAGGACCGAAGTCTGCGGTTTACTGTGCGGCAAAAGGAGGCGTCGTCAATCTGACACGTGCCATGGCTATAGACCATGGAAGGCATAACATACGGGTCAACTGCGTGTGCCCCGGAGACGTCGAAACCAAACTCCTCCGGGAAGAGGCAGGGCAGCTCCATATTGATTTTAAGGCGCTGATCAAAGAAGCAGCCAGAAGACCTCTTCCAAGGATCGGCAGTCCAGACGATGTGGCCGATGCCGTACTCTTTCTTGCCAGCGAGATGTCCAGTTGGGTCACGGGCAGCGTTTTGGTGGTAGATGGAGGGGGATTAGCATAAACATAATCTCGGATTGTAACGGGCAAATCCTCATGACGGATGCGCCAGAAAGGAGGATTTCATGAAAATTTTTGTTTCCAGGATGGCTTTTTGTCTTCTCTTTATTTTTTTCCTGTTTCAAGGTCATGGTCTTGGAGCAGGGGAGAGAAAAGATGCAGATCAGGATAAATATTCGATCGAAAACCTTCCATTAGGTGCCATGAAATTCAGATCCATCGGACCCGCTCTGACTTCAGGAAGGATATCTGATTTTGCCGTAAATCCCCAGAAGAGAAGTGAGTATTATGTTGCCACCTCTTCCGGAGGTGTTTGGAAGACCACAAATGCAGGAACGACCTTCGAGCCGCTTTTTGACAGTCAAGAATCCTACTCCATCGGATGTATCACGCTCGATTCCCATAATCCCAATGTCATCTGGGTAGGGACTGGAGAAAACAACAATCAGCGCAGCGTTGGCTATGGGGAAGGAGTGTATAAATCTATAGATGGCGGAAAAACCTGGGAAAACGTGGGGCTCGAATCCTCAGAGCATATCGGTATGATCGTCATCGATCCCAGAGATTCAGATGTGGTCTATGTAGCAGCTTATGGGCCTCTGTGGAGTCCAGGAGGAGAAAGAGGTCTTTACAAATCGATAAACGGAGGCAAGTCGTGGGATGCTGTGCTGACCATTAGTGAACATACGGGCATCAGCGAGGTCCATCTTGACCCCAGAAATCCTGATGTCATCTATGCGGTCGCTCATCAAAGGCGGAGACATGTGTTTACCTTGATCGACGGCGGGCCCGAATCAGGTATTTACAAATCCTCAGATGCAGGAAAGACTTGGGAGGAAATAAACAAAGGTTTACCTGGCGGAGATCTTGGTAGGATTGGGTTAGCCATATCTCCGGCTGATCCGGAATTCATGTATGCAATTGTCGAAGCTCAAAGAGGCAAGGGAGGTTTTTACAGAAGCACGAATAGAGGAGCCTCTTGGGAACGGAGAAGCAGCTACACCTCCAGGGGAAACTATTATCAAGAACTGTTTTGCGACCCGGAAGATCCGCAGCGCGTCTATTCTATGAATGTCTATCTCCAGGTTACAGATGACGGAGGAATATCCTGGCGGAATCTGGGCGAGCGGAGCAAGCACGTGGACAATCACGCCATGTGGATCGATCCCCATGATACGGATTACTATCTTGTGGGATGCGATGGAGGGATCTATGAATCCTTTGACAGGGGAAAAACATGGAATTATATGCCGAATCTGCCGGTCACACAGTTTTATAAAGTCGCGGTGGACACTGCCGAGCCCTTCTATAATGTCTACGGCGGGACCCAGGATAACTCCAGCATAGGAGGGCCCTCACGCACGACCAGTTCACATGGTATTGTCAATTCTGATTGGTATATCACTCATGGCGGGGATGGTTTCGAGTCTCAGATCGATCCCGAGGACCCGAATATCGTGTATTCTCAATCTCAGTATGGAAATCTGGTGCGTTTTGACAAAAAAAGCGGAGAGAGGCTCGGAATACAGCCCAAGGAAAGAAAGGGTGAAAAATCGTACCGTTGGAATTGGGACGCTCCGCTGCTGATCAGCCCTCACTCCCACACCAGACTCTATTTTGCCGCTAACAAGCTCTTCCGCAGCGATGACAGAGGAGGAAGCTGGGAGGTGATAAGTGAAGATCTGACGCGGCAGATTGACCGCAACAAGCTTAAGGTCATGGGCCGAATATGGCCGATGGATGCAGTGGCTAAAAATGCATCCACATCTCCCTATGGAACAATCGTTGCCCTGGATGAGTCTCCAGTCCAAGAGGACCTTCTGGTAGTGGGGTCTGATGACGGGTTGATCCAGGTCACAGAGGACGGAGGAAAAACCTGGCGGAAGATAGAAAAATTTCCTGGTGTGCCTGAGGGGACATATGTCAATGAAGTGCTGGCGTCTCAGCATGATAAAAATACAATGTATGCGGCTTTTAACGACCACAAAAACG
The DNA here is from genome assembly GCA_964346815.1 of uncultured Eubacteriales bacterium. GTDB lineage: Bacteria > Acidobacteriota > Aminicenantia > Aminicenantales > Aminicenantaceae > CAYFWF01. The sequence goes on from CAYFWF010000003.1 coordinate 235,519, forward strand.
GCGACTTCAAGCCCTATTTGCTCAAGAGCACAGATGCCGGAAAAACTTGGGTATCGATTTCTTCCAATCTGCCCGAGAGAGGATCGGTTTACGCTTTGGCTGAAGATCATATCGAAAGGAACCTGCTCTTTTGTGGAACAGAGTTTGGCGTGTTTGTTACTCTGGATGGGGGGAAAGGCTGGAAACAACTCAAAGCCGGTCTTCCCACTATCGCTGTTCGGGATATAGCGGTCCAGAAGAGGGAAAACGATCTCGTGCTGGCGACTTTTGGACGTGGATTTTACATCCTCGATGATTACACTCCTCTCCGGTTTCTCAATTCAGGTACTTTGGATCAGGATACTTTTATATTCCCAATAAAAAAAGCTTGGATGTTTGAGGAGTATGGCCGCTTGGGTGGCGGAAATAAGGGATCTCAGGGAGAGATGTATTTTACAGCCGAAAATCCTCCTTTCGGGGCAACCATCACCTATTATTTGAAAGAAGATATTCAAACACTCAAGGAGAAACGGGAGCAGGAAGAAAAAAAAGCGATCAAAAATAACCAACCGGTTTATTATCCTTCCTATGAGCAAATGAAGGCAGAACAGGAAGAAGAGATTCCCTTCTTAGTTTTTACTATTTTAGACGAAGAGGGATATGTGGTGCGGCGGCTGAGGGAGAAACCAAAAGCCGGCATGCATAGAATGACCTGGGATCTCAGATATCCTGGCGCGGGTCCAACTTCCACAAGAGATGTCATCCCAGCCTCGAGCGGTCCCTCAAGCACTTTCGTTCTTCCAGGAAAGTATACAATTTATTTGTCCAAAAATGTCAATGGAAAGGAAACAAAACTGACAGAGCCGGTGGGTTTCGATGTAGAGACTCTCGGCCTGGCGACTCTCCCTGCTGAAGATCGGGCCGAATTGGTGGCCTTCCAGAAAGAAGTGAGGGAGTTAAACAGAGCGGTCCTTGCAGCTTCAGACATTGTTAGGGAACTCAATGATAAAATCCAGCATTTCAAGGTAGCTCTGAAGAGTATCACTACACAAGAAGCAGGGCTTCGTGCAGATATCCAAACCGTGGAACAAAAGGTGGCTGACATCCAAAGAAAGCTGTTCGGAGACAGCATCATGAGGCGAATAGACAGGGACGCTGAACCAGGTCTGTATTCACGGATCAGAAGGATCATTTATGATCAGAGGCGCTCCACATCTGCCCCCACCCAGTCTCAAAGAGATGCCTACCAGATTGTGGCAGAAGAATTCCCTCCTGTTCTTGCGTCCTTGAAGAAAATCGTTGAGGAAGATATCAAGAAGATCGAGGATAAGCTCGAAGAAATAGGAGCTCCCTATACACCCGGGCGTCTTCCTGAGTGGAAGCGAAAATGAAAAGACTTGACTTTCTCGCGGATATGATGGAAAAAATAACCTGTCTAAAGGATGGAGGATCATCCGAAAGCTGAGGGATTTACGCTACAGGCTTATAAAATGGACATAAAGGAGTGAATATGAATATCTACATCGTCATCATCCTTTGTTATCTGGCGGCTTTGACCATCATGAACTTTTGGAGATCGAGCCGGGTCAAGACTAAAGATGATATGATGGTTGCGGGACGCCAAATCTCCGTGACAAAGATGGTGTTCACGTTGATCTGCACATGGATCGGGAGCGGCACCTTCATTGCCGGAGCCGAATTTGCGGCAAAGGCTGGATGGAGTTCGCTCTGGTTTCCTGCAGGCGCCTGGGTGGGTATCATCATAATCTATTTTCTTGCAGCAAAAATTAGGACATTCGGCCAGTATACTGTAGGAGATATCCTGGAAGTCAGGTATGGCCCGATCGCACGGGTGGTTGGAGCTATTGCCATCCTTATCAGCTTTACCGTTATCGTGAGCTACCAGTTCAAAGCGGGAGGGTATATCCTAAACGCAATATCAGAAGGAGCCATTTCTGAAGATCAGGGGATGTTCATGTCCTTTGTTTTTGTGACGCTGTTTTTAGCAGTCGGAGGAATGGTTGCCGTGGCCAATACCGACCTTCCCAATGGAATCATCATCCTGACATCCACAATTCTTGCCACCCCGCTTACCATGATCGCAGCAGGAGGATGGGAAAAGATCAAAACTATCCTTCCCGAATCTCACTTCCAGGTCATCAGTCAGGAATTCGGAGCAAATCCATACCTGAAAATTCCAGCCATTGGTCTCTCCACACTGATGCTCCTTCTCGGTGTCCAGAGCATGTATCAGAAATTCTACAGTGCTCGCAATCCCCACGAAGCCAAAAAAGCGGCGGGCATCTGGGTTGTGGGAACCATCATCGTCGAAGGTGTAGCCATTGTTATCGCCATTTATGCTGCAGCCTATTTTTGGCCGGAGCTTCAAGCCGGCACCATGGATCATGCGGCAGTGATCATTCAGGCAGCAAAGAGAATGATCTGGCTTCCTGTAGGGGTCTTATTGTTAGGTGCCGCTACTGCAGTCGTGATTTCTACGGGCATGAATTATCTCTTATCTCCTACCACTACCATGCTGCACGATATTTACCTGAGGTTCAGTAAAAAGGACAAATCTCAAGTGAATCTGGTGTGGCCGCAGAGAATTCTGATTATCCTTTTGGGAGTTGTGGCTTTCTATTTAAGCTGGAGAATGGTCTCTGTTCTCGAGCAGGCCTATTTCGCCTACACTCTGTATGGAGTGGTTATCACTCCGGCTTTGCTTGCAGCCTTGATCTGGAAAAGAGCCACAAAGACCGCAGGGATCGTGTCGATTGTCCTTGGCACAATCGTTACGCTGTCATTAAAACTTGCAGGAACTTTCTGGCCCTCTATTATGAAACCCGTGGGGGATCCCAATGCAGATCCTTTCGGGATTCCCATCATCTATTGGGGGCTCGGCGTGTCTATCCTCAGCCTGGTATTGATTTCCTTATTCACCAAGCCTCCTTCTAAGGAAGTACTGGACATATTTTTCCGCAGAAAAGAGAAAAAAGAACGGTTCTAGATAAGGCGAACACGATTCGCTGGGGTGGCTCAAAAAAATAGAAGATCTAAGAGGATTTCGATGCGCATCCAATTTTTTAAGCTCATTGTCAGTCTTGTTATCTGTCAACTGGCGGGTTTGGCCGGCTCTCTTTTTACTGCGCCTGCAATTCCCAGCTGGTACGCTTCTCTCCAAAAACCTACCTTTACTCCCCCGAGTTGGCTGTTCTCGCCCGTCTGGATCTTTCTTTATATCCTCATGGGCGTTGCTCTCTATTTGATCTGGCAAGCTGGTTCTCAAAGAGAAGCGAAAACGGCCCTTGTTCTTTTTGCTCTACAGCTCATCCTGAACATATCGTGGTCGGTGATCTTTTTCGGTTTGAGATCTCCGATGTGGGCCTTCTTAGAAATCATTGTTCTGCTGTTGGCCATATTCCTGACCATTCTCAAATCTTTAAGAGTCTCGAAAACAGCCGGCTATCTGCTCCTGCCGTACTTGATTTGGGTCGGCTTTGCATCTGTCCTCAACTACTTCTTTTGGAGGCTCAATTGACCTGGCAGTAAAAAAGAGATCAATGGTCGTGATTGGGGATTCATCCTGGAAGGAGCCGAGGGGACTTTTTCATTTAGACTGAGCCGATGTGCATAAAACGATGCAAACAGCAAAATGTCATTTCCGACTCTTATCAGCCAGATAGGCTCTTTTGAGTGTGTCGCCTCTGACTCCTTGTCTCAAAGCCTCCAGGGCCAAAACTTCATCCGGCGGGATATTCCCCAGACAGACTTCGGGTCCAAAACGGATGATGAGCTCTTGCTGTTGGTTTTTAATCGGCGCTTCCCAGAGCAGTTGATTGGCATCGTCCACACCTGCAACGATGTTTTCCATCTCATCTTTTTTGATCCTCCCATCTGAATCGAATATCCCCACTCCCCGGCCTGCTTCACGAGCTTCAATGATCACCTTAAAAGCTCCATTTTGAAGATCCTCTTTGATCAGCTTGTGAACAAGTGCAATCGGAAGAGCCTCTTTGGGATCTTTCTTGCCGACTTCAGTGATCACCTTAAATCCTTTCTCCAATGCTTTATTTATGATTTTTATTCTCATAACAGGATCCAATTCTATCGTTCCATCGGAAATCTCAACGGCAGAAAAACCCAATTCTTTAGCTCTTTCCAAATATTTCTCCTCATCTCCTTTCCAGAGCGCGATCTCAAGAAAGGTGCCTCCAGGCATAACATCGATCTGTGCTGAAACTAGAGCGTCAATTTTTTCTCTTAAGACCTCCTTTTCATAGAAAGCCGATGTCCCGAATGTCAGCTTGAGGACATCGATGTATTCTCCCGAAGTCTGGATGAGGTCTGTTATTTGATTCAATCCCATCCCTTTATCGATCACCATCGTCAAGCCGGTCGTCCGGGGTTTCGAGGATCGGCCTTTGACTGGAATCTCGGTAACGCCTTCCCAAGCTTTGGTCATTTGCCTTACCTCCACCGCTTATTTAAGGATATTTTCCCAGCAGTCTCTAGGGTTGGACAACACAGTAGAGATCTCTAAATTTGAGCTTCGCTGTACAAGCGCATTGACTGCTGCCAGACGGTCCTTTGCCATCTCTATTTCATCCAGCCCTAATATGACGAGTTTATCGTACAGAATAACGGATTCTGCCAATTTTTGAGTGATGTTGTCAAAAAGTTTTTTTTGTGCTCTTTGCTTTTCCTGGATGGGATTGATGATGGATTTCTCGAACCCTCTCTCCATCCGGGGAAAGAAGATACGGACTGAAGAGGGATTTTCGATGATTTTCCGCTGAGCTTTATGTTCAGATAGATCGAGGGCAATCTTTTTCTGCCAGAGTTCCTGAGGCGCCGGCTTCTCCCCATCCAAAAGAAACCTCGGAAAATCATAGAGCAGGGTTCCATACCGGATGTTGTCAACTAAAGATCCCATCTGCCAAACGACATTGTCTTTATTGATCTGGAAGTGAACGGTTTCCGTCGAAAAGAGTTTTAATCCCTTCTCTATTCCTCTGAGAAGAAAAACGGTCTTGCCGCTTCCAGCTCCCCCGATGAACACGAAGAGACTGTCTGACTCCTCTTCATATAAGGCACAGGCATGAAAATTATACATCCTGTGTTTTTTTTCGAGCAAATAGAGCGCGTATCTATACAGAAATCCCTGATTGCCCCAGAGGGTATACCTCGGATCAGAAGCTCTTGCTTGCAATTTAAGAAAAGGCCCTCTAAAGAGGATGCGATGATTCTTCTTTTCATAAAAGGGTTCAGAAGGTTCGTCGGTAATTGAAATGTAACCGTCCAAGTCCGAGCTGAAAGGTATGCTTTCTACTGTTCTGAAATCAGTCAGGAGCGATTCGATCTTTGTCTCTAATGTCAGGTGTGGCAGAAGCTTTTCCCGGTTGGACTGAATTCCAATGGAAGCCTGGAGTATCTTAACTGCGGTTGTGAACATACAAACCCTGGAATGTCGATAGTCAAAATGATTTAAGAGAATTATCATACATGATAATCGATCAAAAAGCGACTGTCAAAAGGGACAGCAGGCAGGCAAGCATATCCAAGCAGGTCCCCGATTCATCCATTATTTAGTAGACGTGTGAAGAGCGCAGACGCCCAGAAAAAATTTTCGACAGACAACACGAGAAAACCCTGTATCTCTGAGAATCGAAGAAAATTCTTCAGGACCGTAAAAACGAGGGATGGTGAAAGAGAGATATCTGTAACCCGCTTTGGAACCCGAGAAAAGATAACCGACCGGTCGCACGGCCAATTTAACATAAGAATGAAAAATCTGTCTCAATGGTTTGAATGAGGGCTGGCTGGTTTCCAGGTTTAAAAAATGCCCGCCTGGTTTCAGTACCCTGAAAAATTCTTTGAGATAGAATTCCAGAACATTCATGCGTATGTTCAGATTCCGGGTGGCGAAAGATATGGTCACCAGATCGAAACATCCATCGGGAAAAGGGAGCGATCCAGCCTCGGCGATACCAAAAAAGATATTGGAACGGCGTCTTTTTTTCTTTGCTCTTTTCTTTGCTCTTGCCAGCATCGAGGCAGAAAAGTCGACAGCGAATATTTGGACCTCTTCGGCAGCACATCCTGAAAGACTATGGGCCATTTCTCCTGTGCCGCTGCAGACATCCAACCATAAGGTCCCACCAAGTCGAGAAGCCGTTTTGGCCGTTTTATGCCTCCAGAAAATATCCAGCCCGAAGGTCAATATATGGTTGATGACTTCATACCTGTGTGCAACATCTGCATAGATTTTCTGAACGCCCTTCCTGACTCTCATTTTTGTGCTTTCGGACGTGGGATTATATAAGATGTTCGCAGATCAGACAATAAAAAATATGTTCGAGATCACCGGAATAAGGATGCGCCCTTCGCTGATATTTTTTCTTAAGGGAATGAAATTTTTCTGATAGAATAATGAATTGATGTGGACGGGAGAAACGCAAAAAAAAGTATCACTTAAAGAAAGGAGATGAGATGAGAAACAGAGCTCTTATCGTTGGGATTTTACTGGCCATCGGGGTGTTCTTCTCGGCCGACCTTCATGAGGCACGGTATCAGGAAAAGGGGTATGATTTTGACATCCTCATAAAAAACGCCAAGGTCTTCGACGGCTCTTCGAATCCCGCAGTTAAGGCGGAAGTGGCAATAAAAGATGATACCATTCTGAAGGTGGGCAGATCCATAAAGGGAAGAGCAAGAAAGGTCATCGATGCCCGCTCGCTTTATCTGGCTCCAGGTTTTATCGACATGCACACGCATGTTGATCAGGGCATGTACTTCCCCGAGAACAGAGCCTGTCTGAATTATCTCAAACAAGGAGTTACCACTGTCATTGTCGGACAGTGTGGAAGAAGCGCCTGGCCAATTTTCGAAAAGGCCGAAGACCTTATCGAGAGATGGAAAAAAGACGGGATCGGCCCGAATGCAGCTCTTCTCGTGGGTCATGGTCAGGTACGAGAGGCAGTCATGGGGATGGAAAACAGAGAACCCACACCCGAAGAACTGGATGCGATGAGGGTTCTGGTAAAAGAGGCCATGGAGCAGGGAGCTCATGGCCTTTCTACTGGCTTGGAATATTTGCCAGGCCGGTATGGGGAAACCGAAGAGGTCATCGAGCTGGTGAAAGTCATCGCTCCTTATGAGGGTATTTACCATACTCATATGCGGAACGAAGGAGAGCGACTTCTCGAGGCCGTCGAGGAAGCGGTAAAGATATCCAGAGAATCGGGAGCTCGGGTGCATATTTCCCATTTCAAAGCGGTCGAAAAAAACAACTGGGGGCTTGTCAAGGAAGCCTGTGCCCTGATTGAAAAGGCCCGCGCAGACGGATTGAAAATCACTGCCGATCAGTATCCCTATAAATTTTCCAGCGGATATCCATACAGAAGTCTCATTCCCAGATCGGCGTGGCTCGGAGAGAACGAAGCGGGACGACTGGAAGCGGAGGACCTGGATGAAATTTTCGATCATCTTCGGGATGGCCATTTACTTAACCTCTACGCAAAAACCACTCCCTACATTCCCATCTCGGAACGTCACCAGCAGTTTTTGGATGAACTTCCCAGGAAAAGACTCGTGGAATTGGTGAGGGGACAGCTCATCAGCACAGGAGATTTTCAGGGTCCAGCGAACACGAGAGAAAGAGTTCTTTTTGTGGAGAGGATGGAGAATCCAGAAGAAGCGGCAAAGATTCGCAGTGGAGTGGAGCAGTATATCGAGTCCATGGCAGGAGCAGAGAATATCATTATAGGCATTTGTGTCGACAAGAAATTAGAGGGGATGTCCCTAAAACAAATTGCCGATTTGAAGGGGCAGTCGGTTGCAGACACAGCCATCCAGCTCGAATTGATGGGGGCGAGATCCGTTCCTCTCAGGATGTCCGAGGAGGATGTGGAGTTCATCATGAAAAAAGACTATGTAGCCACGGGAAGCGACGGAACGGCTCCCTTCTATGGCATCGGACTGACTCATATTCGTTCCTACTCCACTTTTCTCCATAAGATCAAAAAATATGGACAGGAGAGAAAATCTGTGCCCGTTCCTCATATCATCCGTTCTCAAACCTCTCTTTCAGCAGATATCATGAATTGGAAGGATAGAGGCTGGATCAAGGAAGGATATAAGGCTGACGTTGTTGTTTTCGACCTGGACAAGATAAAGATAAAAACTTCCATTTCCAATCCCCATCAATACAGCGAAGGAGTCAAGTACCTTCTTATAAACGGTAAAATTGTGCTCGGCAACGGAAGATACACGGGCATGCTTCCAGGAAAAGTCCTTAAACTAAAAGGAAGGTAATTCGGCCTTTTTATGAGGCACTTTGAGGTTATAAGACCGAAGAATATCGTTTCGCTGGCAATATTGGACGTTCATTTCAAGCGTTTGTCAGAATGCACCGGGCGGTTTTTCGTTCTGAGCGGGGAACTTTTAGATAAAGAGTAAATCATTAAAGTGAGGATTCCGAGTACAGCCAGAAAAATGAAGGGGGAACTTATGCCGAATTTATCGGAAAGAAATCCTGATAACAGCACAATGAGAGCACCTGTGAGCATCTGAATATTTGCCACGAGGCTGAATGCGACGACATGATCCCTCTCCGGAATTTTATTGGCCACGAAGGATTGGAAGGCAGGGAAAACGAGGAAGAGGAAGGCTCCGTAAAGGAAAAGGCCTATAACGGCAATCCCCGGAACGGAAGACGAACCCAAGAGAATGAGGAATAAAGTTGAGCAGGTTAAACTCATGACAGATGCGTTCTTGCGGCCGATGCGTCTGAACAGATAGCCGTACATATAGGTCATCACTGTCCCGATCCCTATCCAGGAAGCCAGGAAAATTCCCGTATTTCCTAGAGGCACTTTGAATTTATGGTTAAACAGGGAAGGCGCATAATAGACGGTCGTTCCCCAACAGGCCCCTCCGAAAACAAAGCCAAGGACATAAATTTTGATATCCTTGAGAGTCCTTATCCAGGAGGCGAAATCCGGACTGATGGGATTTTTCGTTTTTAGAGAGATATTACGGACGGCAAGAAAGCTGAACAGCCCGAGAATCAAGCTGGCCGCTGCACAGGCGTATAAGGGGATTTTCCAGCCAAAGTTTTGGGCGAGAAAGCCAGACAAAATAAAGGCGGTAAATACCCCAAGGTTTCCTGAGCCGCTTTGAATACCCATGGCAAAGTCGAGACCTTGGTCGGGATGGGCTCTTGATACTGTAGCTATGCCGACGGGGTGGTAAAGGCTTATGGACATTCGCATCAAAAGGTAGAAGAAAAGCATGGATACGAAGCTTTCTGTTAGGGTGATCATAAAAAGTGTTAAGGATATTCCCGCTACGCTGATCAGAAGCATATGCCTGTATTCGAACTTGTGGGCATGATGAGCAATAACGATTTGGAACAAGAGTGTAACGAGGAGGCCGAGGTTGGACATGATGCCGATATCAGAATAATTTTTGATGATGAATTGCTGGCTGAAGAGAAGCGGAAAAATCATCGGAACAGTTACGGCAGTGGCATCATTCAAGGCGTGGAAGAGGGAGGCGGAAACCAGGATCTTTTTTTTCATTTTTGGCAAGGAGAGGGATTTATACTAAAGAGTCTCTCCATTGTCAATTTGACGGTCAGCTCTGCTTCTGTAGACTTTTTAACCTGCGAGCTTGATCTCAGAAGAAGTCATAACAGGAATGAGGATTTTCAATTTTGAGTTGCGTGCAGGGACAAATTCGGTTAATGTAGGGAGAAGTCGGGAACGAACAGGAGGAAGCATGAAACAAAGAATATCGAGAAGAGATTTGTTCAAGGCAGGCTTCGGTGCAGGAGCTCTGGCCATGCTGGGTGGTGGAACCAGACTGCTCGGAAGAAACCAGACCTCTGGAAAGATGATTGCCATAGCCAGCGGAAATGGGCAGAGAGCGGTGGACAAAGCTGTGGAGTTGATGCAGCAGGGAAAAGATCCACTGGATGCAGCGATTGCTGGAGTCAATGTAGTGGAAAGCGATCCAAACGATATGTCTGTGGGTTATGGAGGCATTCCTAACGAAGAAGGCATAGTTGAGCTCGATGCGTCTGTTATGCATGGGCCCACCCATAATGCAGGAGCCGTAGCAAGCTTGAGGAATATCAAGAATCCATCCAGGGTGGCTAAGCTCGTGATGGAAAGAACCGATCATGCTCTTTTGGTAGGGGAGGGGGCTTTGAAATTCGCTCGAGCCCATGGATTCAAAGAAGAGGCACTTCTTACAGATAGGGCTAGAGAAATATGGCTCAAGTGGAAAGAAGCTCTATCAGATAGGGATAACTGGTTTCCACCGAAATCAGAGGAGCTTGATGAACAAATCCGGGACATCGTTACATACCAGGGCACCATCAACTGTTGCGCCTTGGATGCCAGGGGAGACCTTGCAGGGGTAACCACCACGAGCGGCCTCAGTTTCAAGATTCCGGGACGAGTAGGAGATTCCCCAATTATAGGTGCGGGTCTTTATGTGGATAACGATGTCGGAGCAGCCGGCTCCACAGGAAGAGGAGAAGCGAACATCCTAACCTGTGGGAGCAATATGGTCGTTGAATTCATGAGAGATGGATTCTCTCCGGAAGAGGCCTGTTTGAAAGCCCTGGAGAGAATCGCGCAAAAATCGAAATTACAGCCTTATCTTGTGGATGAAGAGGACAGGCCGCGGTTCGGCCTAAGTTTTTATGCAGTGAATAAGAAGGGAGCATACGCGTGTGCCAGGATGTGGAGCGGAGGAAGGTTTGTGGTCAACGATGGGGTAACGAGTCGGTTCGAGGAACCAGCTTATCTGTTTAAAAGAGAGAGAAGAAGGTAGAAAAATCCTCGCATATATCGTTGCCTGAATTTTTCATTGGCCTGAGCCTTTCCGCTACTGTTCTTCTAGGACGATGGCAGGATATCCTTCGGTCATCAACTTTTTGGCGATGTCCCTTGCGGAATCTATGGTTTTCGCCTTGATTCTTACTCTGTAGTAGGTTTGGCTGGCCGTATTGAATCGAGAGATGTAGACATTCTTGTATTTCTTTTGAAGCTTTTCTTTGAGCCCTAGAGCATTTTTTTTCTGGATGAAAGCCCCTGCCTGGACGGAGAATTTTTGAGATGACCTTTTTGGCGAGTAGGCTTCCAGTATGTCGATTTTGACAGGCACAACACCAGGGCCGATCATATCCAGCGCCTTGGCCGCTGCATAGGAGAGATCGATGATCCTTCCCTCGACAAAGGGACCTCGGTCGTTGATCCGGACTGTTACAGACTTGCCGTTGTTCAAGTTTGTGACCATGACATAAGTTCCGAAAGGCAGATTCCTGTGAGCAGCGGTAAGGTCGTACATATCGTATACTTCTTTGCTGGATGTGGTTTTCCCGTGAAAGTCGTGGCCGTACCAGGAAGCCATCCCTGTCTGGACAGGCTCAGGAGGGGGGAGGGCAATCCGGGCGCAGGAAGAAAAGGAAATCATCGAGATAATGAGAATGAAGGAGATCGCTGTTCCCGAATGCTTTGATCTGCTTCTTTTCTCCATTTCAAATTTTTCGATCTTTCTTCAATATGCCCATATCTCAGCCGCTGGTCAATAGTGGCGGTCAAAGAAATTTAATCAGGTTTTCTTTAAGATAAGAGAATGCCTTATCCGGAGAAGAACGGTAAGCGAAGATATGGAGATCTTCAGGATCGATGGTCCCATGTTTCAATAATGATTCAAAACAGATAATTTCTTCCCAATATTCCTTTCCATACAAAAGAATAACGATATGGTTTTTCTGAATTTTGCCTGTCTGAGCCAAGGTCAGCACTTCAAAAAGCTCATCCAGCGTCCCGAATCCTCCAGGGAATGCCACGATAGCTTTTGCTCGGTTCACAAGCCAAAATTTCCGCATAAAAAAGTAATGGAAAATGAAAGAAAGTTCGGGGGAGATGTATGGATTGGCCTTTTGTTCTTCTGGGATAGAGATATTCATTCCAATGGATTTTCCTCCAGCTCGGGCAGCCCCGCGGTTCGCGGCTTCCATCAATCCCGGTCCTCCGCCTGTGCAGATGACAAAATTCTTGCCTTTGGGTTCGAGCTGTATCGCCCATTCAGCCAAATGATAGGCTAATTCCTCGGCTTCCCAGTAGTATTTGCTGAGCAAAGAATCCTTATTATCGGGCTCTGCCTTGGTAGAGCCGAAAAAAATCACAGTATTGTTGACCTTGGATTGATTCAGTCTGGCGAGGGGCTCGAGATATTCGCTCAAAATCCGGATTGTCCGGGCATCTGGCGAACTTAAGAATTCCAGATTTTTATAGGCCTTTTCAGGGTGAGCGTTTTTTTTCATCTTTGCCTCTTTCAAGGAAATCTGTTTGAAAATTCGGCTGTCTCTCGGACAGATAAGAACTCATTACATGTGCTGAATAGCAAGGTAAAAGTATAAGGAAAAAAAGCTGCAATGTCCAAATTATACTGGATTATGTGATGAGCATAAATAAATCTTTTGTTTGAACTTTTATTTTTGTTGTATTATCCTTCCTTCTTTGAAGAGATTGATTAAAAAAGAGAGTGGAAGAACTGCAAACAATGTCTATGGGGCTGGAGAATCTCGTCTCGAAAGAATATCCAGGCCGTATCATCATTCTGGGACAGGATAGAGATGGTCGAAATGCGGTTGTCATTTATGCGATAACCGGAAGATCCCCATCCAGCCAAGCCAGGAAATTGGAGCACAGCCAAGATACGATTTGGGTCAAGCCAACAGATAAAAAACTTTTGGAGAGGGGAAATATTGACCTGCTCATCTATCCGTGTGTTTTTTGTCTGTCGCAAGGAATAGCTGTCAGCAACGGCAAACAGACCGTAGATGTCATGGCCTGTCTCGGCCAGGGGGAAAGCGCAGCGGAAATTCTTGCTTTTGCCCTGAAAAATTGGGACTTTGAGCCTGATGCGCCCGCATATACTCCCAGGATAAGTGGATGCCTTCTTCCAAACAGAAAAGCGGCTTTGAGCCTAATAAGAAGAGGTCCGGATGGAGAGGTTCTGAGGAACGTTTACGAATTTCCCCTGTTTGCAGGAAAAGGGAAAATGATTATGACTTACAGAGGGGGGAATCTCGATCCTCTTCCAACTTTTTCGGGAGAGCCCCTCGATTTGGAAATCACCGGCTCCTCGCCTCAAAAAGTTGCCGAAGGTATCTACGAAGCTCTGAAACCGGAGAACAGACAGAAGGACTTCAGGGTTGCTGTGGCCTGTGTTTTTTCTTCAGATATGTCATCAAAAAAATTTCGTGTTCATATCATCAACAGATTCAAAGAGAGGAAAGGAGAAAATGAAAACCTTCGATAAAACCACACGTCTGCAGTACCGAGAAAAAGTGGAAGAAGATTTTCCAGACAGGCTGCAATGGGGAAGTCTCGAGTTCAAGAAAAAACTTTCCATGCGATATGGCGAAAATCCCGGATATCCTGCGGCTTTTTATCAGGAATCTGGCGCTTCGGGTCCCAATATGTCCTCATTGGAACTCCTCCAGGAGGGGACGAAGGGATTGAGCTATATAAATATCGGCGACATGGATCTGGGCCTGCGTTTGGTGAAAAAGCTCTCCAGTATCTATAAGAATCGCTCCATATGCGTCCTTATCAAACACGAAATGCCGAGCGGAGTGGCAATGGGAGACAAGCCGGTAAAAGTTTTCGAGAGAGCATGGGGATGCGATCCTCTATCGAATTTTGGAAGTGTGGATGTGTTTAACTGTCCAGTCGATGAACCGACGGCAGAATTGATTGTGGAAAAGGGAAGGAATGTCGAAGTGATCTTCGCTCCTGGATATACTCCTGAAGCTCTGGAGGTCTTGACAACCCGGAAGCCTTTACGAGTCGTCAAAATCGGAGCAGCCGTCGATGACCCCTCAGTTGATAATGGATTGGAGTTCAAAAGAGTCGCAGGGGGATTGCTGGTGCAAAAACGTTTCGATTCCAAAATCGTGTCTCCTGAATCGGTGGATGTGGTTTCTCAAAGAAAACCCTCCCGAGAGGAAGTGGAAGCAGCCATCTTCTGCTGGAACGTGGTCTGCTTCACCAGATCCAATGCAATTGTTATCGGGAAAAAAGACAAAGTCCATGGAATAGGATCAGGACAAAGAAGCCGGATCGATGCGGCAGAAGATGCTGTCCGGTTTTCAAAACGAGGCTATGGTTCAGAAGGATGTGTAATGGCATCGGATGCGTTCATGCCTTTTACAGATGTGGTCGAACTTGCCGCCAGGAGTGGAATCACGGCCGTTATTTATCCTCTTGGTTCGCTTAGAGACCAGGAGGTAATCGAACGAGCTGACGAGCTTGGGCTGGCAATGATCATCACGAAAGAACAAGGAAAAACAGACAGCGAAAGGGGTTTTTTACATCGATAACGAAGGAGTGCCTTTTGAGTCGAAGGAAGATTCGATGAAAACGCGGATTCCGCTTGACTAAAAGACCGGGTGGAATATAATAAAAGACTTTTATTCTATCTTTAATAATTTTGGTATCAGGGATCATAGATCCGCAGATACCAGCAGGAGGAACTTATGAAAGAAGTTACAGTGGAAGAGTTGTTGGCAAAAGCTGAACAACCCTCCAAGGATGCCATGCGTTTACATCCCTTTTATAGGGGAAAAATCGAGGTTATTCCTAAGTGCCGGATAAGAGATTTTGAAGATTTCGCTATATGGTACACGCCCGGAGTTGCAGCACCCTGTAAGGATATTCAGAGACACATAGATAGAGCCTATGATATGACCAACAAGTGGAATTTCGTGGCCGTAGTATCTGATGGATCGCGTGTTCTTGGACTCGGGAACATCGGACCGGAAGCAGGGTTGCCGGTCATGGAAGGGAAGGCCCTTTTATACAAATATCTGGGTGGAGTGGATGCTTTTCCTATATGTCTCGATACCCAAAATCCAGAAGAGATTATTCAGGCAGTGAAATGGCTTCAGCCGACTTTTGGAGGGATCAACCTGGAGGACATTGCCCATCCTAAATGTTTTCATATTCTGGATACGCTGAGAAGAGAAATGGAAATCCCCGTATGGCACGATGATCAGCAAGGGACAGCTTGCGTGACGGTTGCGGGCCTTTTGAATGCTGTCAAGATCGTCAATAAAAAGATGGAAGACATAAAGGTAGCGTTGATCGGTGCCGGTGCTGCCAATATTGCCATTGCCCGGCTGATCATTATCGCTGGGGTTAAGCCCGAGAACATCATTGCTGTGGATTCCAGGGGGATTCTGCACAAAAACAGAGGGGACAGAGAGATGCTTAAGACAAAATACAAGGAAAAATGGCATCTCTGCGAGATCACAAACCCAGATGGAGTCCACGGAGATATCAAAGAGGCGATGGAGGGAGCCGATGTCGTCATCTCCGCCTCAAAACCTGGGCCAGGCGTCATAAAAAAAGAGTGGGTAGAGACCATGGCAGAGGATGCTATCGTGTTTGCGGAAGCCAATCCCATCCCTGAGATTTGGCCGTGGGAAGCCAAGGAAGCTGGTGCGAGAATCGTGGCAACAGGACGGTCAGATTTTCCGAATCAGGTGAATAACTCGCTCGGATTTCCAGGAATTTTTAGAGGTGCACTGGACATACTGGCAAGCAAAATTACGGATGAGATGTGTATAGAGGCTGCAAAAGAGCTGGCAAAGGTTGCAGAAGATCATGGTATCCATGAGGACTACATCATTCCCACTATGGATGAATGGGAAGTGTTCCCAAGGGAAGCCGTTGCAGTCGGCAGCAAGGGCATTCAACAGGGAGTAGCAGGCGTCAAGAAGTCGGCCGAAGAAAGATTCGACATAGCAGAACGCATCATCAAAAAGGCCAGAGAAGAAGTTCAGCTTTTAATGAAAGAAGGTTTCATCGAAGATCCCGACGCTGAAAAATAACCTGGATCGTTTATAAATCATCCAAACATACCTGAATTCTTCAGATACGCGCTTTAAACAGCGGGGCACCGAAATCAAAAAAAGTTGTCCTTTATCATAGGATTCTTCTTCTTTGTGCGGGGTTGACTTTCAAGGTCATTTTTACCATCAAAAAAAAGATTAGCAAAAAACTTGACAAAAGTATACTCAAGTTTTATATTATAGTTGTACTAAATTTTAATGTTTTATCTCAATAGGAGGAAATAAATGGCAAAGATCATAGGCATTGACCTTGGAACGACCAATTCGGTTGTCGCTACTACCGAAGGTGATAAACCGGTCATCATCCCAAATGAGGAGGGAGGACGAACCACTCCTTCAGTCGTAGCCTTCACTGAAAAAGGAGAACGCCTGGTAGGTCAAGTGGCAAAAAGGCAGAGAATCACCAATCCAGAAAACACCATATATTCCATCAAACGATTCATGGGAAGAAGACACAGCGAGGTTCCTGAGGAAATCAATCAGGTCCCTTTTAAGGTGAGTAAAGATTCAAAAGGGAATGCTGTTCTCGAGGCATTAGGAAAAAAATACGCGCCGCCTGAAATTTCAGCGATCATCTTGCAGAAATTGAAAAAAGCTGCTGAAGATTATCTGGGTGAAAAAGTAGAGAAGGCCGTTATTACAGTCCCCGCATATTTCAATGACAGCCAGAGAAAAGCCACCAAGGATTCTGGAACAATTGCAGGTTTGGATGTGGTAAGAATCATTAATGAGCCCACCGCAGCTGCACTTGCCTATGGAATGGACAAAAAAAAGGATCAGACCATAGCTGTCTATGACTTCGGCGGCGGAACGTTCGATATATCCATACTGGAAGTTGGTGAAGGAGTTGTAGAAGTGAAATCCACCAATGGTGATACCCATCTTGGTGGAGACGATATTGACCAGAGAGTACAAGACTGGCTGGTGGCCGAATTCAAGA
The DNA here is from genome assembly GCA_964346815.1 of uncultured Eubacteriales bacterium. GTDB lineage: Bacteria > Acidobacteriota > Aminicenantia > Aminicenantales > Aminicenantaceae > CAYFWF01. The sequence goes on from CAYFWF010000003.1 coordinate 252,375, forward strand.
AAGAATCAGGAATCGATCTTACAAAGGATAAGATGGCCCTTCAGCGTCTAAAGGAAGCAGCAGAAAAGGCAAAAATGGAACTCTCCTCTACCATGGAAACAGAGATCAACCTTCCCTTTATCACGGCCGACGCATCTGGACCCAAACATCTATTGATGAAGCTTTCAAGGTCCAAATTAGAGCAGCTTATGGAGGACTTGATTGAAAGGACAAAAGAGCCATGCCAGCAGGCTTTGCAGGACGCCGGTCTGAAATCGGGAGATATCAACGAGGTGATCCTGGTAGGAGGTTCGACAAGGATACCTAAGGTTCAGGAGCTGGTGAAAAGTCTGTTCGGAAAAGAACCTCATAAAGGTGTGAATCCGGATGAAGTTGTGGCCGCAGGAGCTGCAATTCAGGGCGCTGTTCTTTCTGGAGATGTCAAAGACGTGCTTCTTTTGGATGTTACCCCCTTGACTCTTGGTATCGAGACTCTTGGAGGCGTGTTTACCAAGATGATTCCGCGTAACACCACCATTCCTACAAAAAAGACTGAAATATTTTCCACGGCATCAGATAATCAGCCCAGTGTTGAAATTCATGTTCTCCAGGGAGAAAGAGAAATGGCTTCCAATAACAGGTCCTTGGGCCGTTTCCATCTGGACGGAATTCCGCCCGCACCGAGAGGCGTTCCTAAAATAGAGGTAACGTTCGACATCGATGCGAACGGTATTCTTCATGTTTCCGCAAAGGACATGGGAACAGGCAAGCAGCAGGCTATCACCATCACCGGTCATTCTGGTCTTGATGAACAGGAAATCGATAGAATGGTCAAAGATGCAGAGGTCCATTCAGAGGAGGATAAAAAAAGAAGAGAATTGATAGATGTCAAAAATCAAGCGGACCAGATGGTCTACAATATGGAAAAGCTGCTCCGGGAAAATAAAGACAAGGTTCCGGCGGATGAGGCCAGCCGGATTCAGACAGAAATCGACAATACGAAAAAGGCGGCAGAGGGAGAAGATGTGGATGCCATAAAGCAGGCCATAGAAAAACTTTCTCAAGCCTCTCATAAGCTGTCGGAGATGATGTATCAACAGGCAACCCAACAACAGGCACAGCAGCAGGCCGCAGGTTCCCAGGAATATTCCGAAGGGCAAGCGCAGGCTCAAGAGCAGAAAACAGAAGCTGAATCTGAGGAAGAAGTGATCGATGCAGAAGTCGTGGACGAGGAGAAAAAGTGATCTAGCCCTCTGATAGGTTGAAAAAGGTCAGGGATGGCACGCGATTATTACCAGGTATTGGGAGTCGATAAAAAAGCTTCCGTAGCAGAGATAAAGAAGGCCTACAGGAAGCTAGCGAGAAAGTACCATCCCGACCTCAACCCAGGGGATAAAGCCGCAGAGGCCAAATTCAAGGAGATCCAAGAGGCTTATTCCGTATTGAGTGACTCGAAAAAACGGGCCCAATACGATCGATTCGGATATGTTGGGGAGGCCCCTCCCGAAGGTGCCCGTCAAAGAGCTTCGTCATCGGGTTTCGAGGGATTCGATTTTTCGAGCTATGGATCTTCTCCATTCCAGGATTTCTTTGAAAACATCTTCTCGACCCGGACTCGAGAACCACAACGCTCTATAAAAGGAGAGAACCTCCTTTATACCATGAACGTCGGCTTTCAGGATGCCATCAATGGAGTGAAAACCCGCATAAAACTCACTAGAATGGTGAGTTGTTCCGCATGTGGAGGGAGGGGTTATGTGCAGAGCAGCAGCCAGGGACCCTGTCCTACATGCGGTGGAAGCGGTCAGGCCTCGATGCAGAGGGGATTCATGAAATTTGCTACCACGTGTCCTACCTGTGGAGGAACAGGCAGGTCTCAAGGAGCAGAATGTCCCAGCTGCCATGGCTCCGGTCTGGTTCCCAAAACAGAACTCATAAATGTGCGCATTCCCGCAGGGGTCGATACGGGATCAAAGGTTCGAATTGCAGGAAAAGGAAATGCGGGAAGAAACGGAGGGCCGCCAGGAGACCTCTTCATCACCATCAAGGTGGATGCCCATCCCTTTTTTAAAAGGGAAGGAAAAAACATCTATGTAAAGCTGCCTATTACAGTCCCAGAGGCTACTCTTGGTTCAAAAATCGAAGTCCCAACATTGTACGGGAAGACAACTATAAAGATTCCTCCCGGCACCAAATCCGGGCAAAAGTTTCGTCTCAGAGAGAAGGGTGCTCCTGTTCCTGGAAAGAAACTCAGGGGAGACCAATTCGTAGAAGTCACCATCGTTCCTCCCTCTTTCCATGACGAAAAGATCAGGCAATTGATGAGGGAACTCCAGGAAATTTCGAGCGAGAATCCGAGAGAAAAATTGAGGATTCATTAAAATGAATAGAAATAAAGAGCCTAAGAAATTCTATCATATAAGCGCAGTTTCTCAGATGTACGACATCCATCCACAGACGTTAAGATTATATGAAAAAGAAGGTCTTCTGAAACCCTCCCGGAGTGAGGGAAACACCCGTCTCTACAGTGAAGAAGACTTGAAACAACTCGAATTCATTCTCAGCCTGACACGAGATCTTGGAGTCAACCTCGCTGGGGTAGAAGTTGCGATGAATATGAGAGAAAAATTGGAGCGAATCGAATCCGAAGTCAACGAATTTCTCGAATACATCAGACGAGAATTTTTCGAGGGACGTGAGGATGAATTCGAAGAACATAAGAAGGCGCTGATTCACATAACTCCTGCCAAAATCATCAAGATAGAGAGAATAGAGAAGGAAAAAGATGGGTCATAGTTTTAAAGACTCTCTTGATTCCAGGAATCTCGCGCATTATCTCAAACAAATAGCCAAGTTTCCTCAAATCAGCCAAAAAGAGGAAAAAGAACTGGGAAAGCTCATTCAAAAGGGAGATAAAAAGGCTCTCCGTAATCTGGTAGAATCCAATCTGAGATTTGTGGTTTCATATGTCAAAAAATACAAGGGAATGGGACTCAGTCTTTCTGACCTCATCAACGAAGGAAATCTGGGATTGATCGAAGCCGCAAAAAGATTTGATCCTGATAAAAATGTTAAGTTTATTTCTTATGCGGTATGGTGGATCAGGCAGGCTATTATTCACGCCCTAACAAAGTATTCGCGCATCTATCACATCCCTCAGAAGCTTTCCGATCAAATATCAGAGATGAAAAGGGTTAAGGCCCAACTGAAGAAAGAAATGGGCAGAGAACCCACCAGAGAAGAAACAGCAGAAATAATGAAACTGGATGTGGAAGACATTGAAGATCTGGAAATATTAGAAAGCAAAGATATCTCTCTCAGTGACAAATACTTTGATGATGATGTAGAGGTCGGTGACAGGATTAAAGACAGCCTTTCTCCTTCCGTTGAGCTTCAAATTGTAAAGAATTCTGTACAAGAAAATATCAGAGACATTCTCAATCAATTGGATGAAAAGGAAGCACTTGTGCTAAAATTAAGGTTCGGGATAGAGGACGAAGAACTTAAAAGCAAATATGGAATCGAGGATTTCAGCCCAAAAACACTCCAAGAAATAGGAAATACGCTCGATTTGACAAGAGAACGGATCAGACAAATCGAAAAAAAAGCCATGAGAAAATTGGCCCACTCCCACAAACTTCAACAGCTGAGAGGATATCTGAACTGATGGCAAACCAAACCTGCCCCCAATGCAATGACACAGGTTGGATTCTCAAGGAAACCGAGGGAAATCTGGTTGCCAGACGATGCAAATGCTACGAGGAAAAAAAGAGCGAGATACTTTTTGAACAGGCTGCCATTCCCAAAAGATACGCGAACTGCTCATTTAAAAATTTTGAGCCGGAACACCATGATTCTCTGCGTCATGCCTTAAAGATAGCCAAACAGTTCATAAAAAATTATCCTGTGCAGGATGTCGGCCTGCTGTTTATAGGTCCATGCGGGGTGGGTAAGACTCATCTGGCAGTGGCAACCATGAATGAGCTGATCTTACAGAAGAACGTTCCTTGCTATTTCTGTGATTTCAGGGAACTCATTAGAAGAATCCAGAACACATATTCGCCTGATTCGTCCTTGACTGAGTCGGATATCCTGGAACCTATCTTCAAGAAAGATGTCCTTGTTTTGGACGAACTCGGGGCTAAGCGTACGACGGCGTGGGTAGAGGAAACGATTTTTTACATCATTAACCATCGTTATAACAATAAAAAACTGACCATTCTAACCTCCAATTATCCGGACCATATCGATGATGAAGTGGATTCCAGAGAAGCTTATTTTAAAAAAGGCGAAGAAACGTTAGTGGACAGGATCGGAGTGCGTTTGAGATCCCGGCTGTATGAGATGTGCAAAATCGTGAGGATGGACGGCGACGATTACCGAAAAAAAATCAAGCAAGCCAGCTACCGTTTTTAATCCTATAGAAGAGCACCATAACGGTAAATTTCAACGGGATATTTCTCCTTGCCGATCCGATTCAATTTAGATTCTATATGAATTGCTATTCTATGCGATTTTTGCTAAATTATGTGAATCCTGCTCCTCGGTAGCTCAATCGGCAGAGCGGGTGGCTGTTAACCACTAGGTTGCAGGTTCGAGTCCTGCCCGAGGAGCCATCTTTTCTTCTCGCGATATCTTCGTATTCTGCTCCTGCAAAGTCTTCCTAATCGTTGTTTTGTCGTGCCTGAAGACTTTCCCGCTCTTCATTTTGATTGACTACGGGTCAGTTCCTTGATATTCTTTTTCCGGAGAAGGGAAAGGCAAAATAAAGAGAACTAGCCAAAATTTTGATTTTAAAAACACTTGATCTCGCCAGTCTTGGGAAAAATGCCGAAAAAAAGCACTTCAGCTTTGGGGGAAAGGAGGAAGAATGAAAATCAGGAAACTGCTTTCTCATTTTGTTTTGTTTTTTGCCATCACATTCGCAGTCAGTGCCATCGTAAACTTTCTCTGGAATCTGATTTTTCATGGGATGGCTTCTGTGAGTTGGGAAACTTCATTCCGCTTGGGCATTATTCTCGGAATTGTCTTAGCGTGGATGCAGGAGAGAAAGTGAGGATGTCTACAGTATGCCTTCAGGAAAATGAAAAGTACACTCATAAAGCCAGAAACATGCGATGAATGTCCTTTTTTCGAGCATGCTAGGTCTCCTTATGGAACTCATTACAGATGCAGGTATTACAACAAAAGTTCGTACTCACCCGAAGGCGGTAAATTTTCTTACTGCAGAGTAGACTGTATAATTGTAACTGAGAAAGCCTGAAAAATTCTGCGCATTTCATCACTTTAGGAGCAAAAAATGCAAAACCCAGAAAGAATTCTAGATGTCATTCATATCGGGGAATTCCCTATTTATGAAGTCGTGGAAGTCGACGAAGGAGGGAACATCGAATTGAGATATGTTCAAAATCCAGAGGATTCTATCACTCTAGTCCGAAGCGTGATCCCTAGACTGATAAGTGTTCTCGAAAATATAAAGATTTAAGCTCTTAGAAATTGTTCATCATTTTTTTCGGTTCGTTCATCCGTCCTGTGTCGCCTTTGACCTTTATGGAGTCGTCTGCAGAGAGTCCAACTGGTGATGGAGGGGATTTCGTAGGCGGGTAAGATCGTGGAATTAAGCCATAACCAGCAGACAGCAGTCACCCCGGGTTGTGAGAATTTTCTTGAGAATCATATTCACCTAGTGCACGGGAAGAAAGTCGGTCTGGTCACCAATCAAACCGGGGTAAACAGAAAAATGCAGAGTCTGATCGATCTGTTCTATAAAAATCCAGCCATCGATCTGGTGGCTCTTTACGGACCAGAGCATGGCGTCCGCGGCATCGGTCAGGCCGGAGAATACATCCCTTTTTACAGGGATGAAATAACCAGCCTTCCTGTTTTTAGCCTGTACGGTCAATCCATGAAATCTGATCCAGGAAAACTCGGAGATATCGATGCCCAGATGCGGAGTTTTGACATAACGGAATCGGGGAAACAGCTCGATCGTTCCATGCTCGAAGGCGTAGATGTGCTGGTGTTCGATGTCCAGAATGTCGGAACGAGGATATATACTTACGTGACTACGATGGCCTACTGTATGCAGGCGTGTGCCAAGTATGCCTTGAAATTTATTGTCTTGGATAGACCTAATCCCATAAACGGAAAAGACATGGAAGGACCCCTATTGGAATATCCCGAATTCAGCTCATTCGTGGGGATTTATCCAATCCCAGTCCGCCATGGTATGACAATCGGAGAGCTGGCCCTGCTATTCAATAAACGATTTCTCGCCAGAACTGCTGATCTGACGGTAATTCCTATGTTAGGTTGGAAAAGGGAGTTATGGTTTGATCAGATATCGCTTCCTTGGATTGCCCCTTCTCCGAACATGCCCACTCTGCAAACGGCAACCGTCTATCCAGGACAGGTTTTTCTGGAAGGAACCAATGTTTCGGAAGGAAGGGGGACCGAAAGACCTTTTGAGTTATTCGGAGCTCCCTGGATAGATGAAAATTCTCTTGAAAAAAATCTTTCCAAGCTTCACCTCCCCGGGGTGGAGTTCAGAGAGACGCGCTTCACACCTGCCTTCTCAAAATATAAAGGCGAGCTCTGCAGAGGCATCCAAATCGATGTTCGGGATAGAGAGGTGTTCAAACCGTTTGAGTCGGCCATTCATATCATCAAAACCATCCAGGACGCATATCCAGAAATGTTTCGTTTTCATGAAGATTATTTCGATAAGATCATGGGAACTGCAAGCGTACGTCATGACATAGAAAAAGGCGAAAAAATCGAAAAAATAACGAAAGGATATCGGTCTCGGCTTGACCAATTCGCCGGAATGAGAGAAGCTTACCTGCTGTACTGAACGCTCTGCTTCTTTTAAGGTGCAATCGAGGAAGTTGAAGCTATTTCATATCCCGGATTCGCACCTCGATATCTTTCCCGTCCTTAAGCAGCTTCACGAGTTCTTGGGGATCGGTATTCCCGTAATGGTATGGATAAAGAGTTTCAGGCTTAAATGCTTTGGCTGCGTCGGCCACCATATCTGGACTCATAGTGTAAGGGAGATTCATCGGCAGAAAGGCCACATCGATATTTTGCAGCGCCATCATCTCGGGAGTGTTTTCCGTATCTCCCGCGATATAGACCCTCTTGCCACCGAAAGTCAACGCGTATCCGTTTCATGAAGCTTTCGCTCGAATATCCTGGCCTGCGGATCTCAGACTGTCAAAATCTCGTGGGCCTGGATCACTTTCTCTTTGACTTTTAATCCGAAAGGACACGCACCGTCACAGTATCCGGTACACTGCGAACACCCCAGAGGTTTTACTTCATTTGCCAGTTCCGCATAATGCTGCATCGCATCTTTTTCTCTTCCGTAGTCTTCAAAATACATCTTGAAACGCAGTATATCATTAATCGCCACGTTTTGGGGACAGGATGCCAGACATTCTCTGCAGCTTACGCGGCAGTATTGGCCAGAAACCTCGCGCTGATATCCAGATATCACAGCGACATCTTTTCTATTTAGTGGTTGTCCGGAAGCTGCCACATACTCTTCCACATGAGAATAGCTGCTCATAGTCGGGATACAGGTATCCACGTCAGGATTGCTCATGACCCATCGAATGGCGGCTTGTGGATAACTCATGCTCTGACTGATCATGGATTTCAGGTTTCCCTGTTTTCCTCCAGCGAATATTTTCATAGCCACAGTGGCAATACCCATATGGCGGACCTTTTTGAGCAAAGGCTCGATTTCTTTTCCTTCGAGGTGATTGTAAATCACGAGCACCAGTTGAACAAACTCATGGTCCAATGCCTGCTTCAAAGCCACCTTGGCGTTATGTGTGGAAAAGCCCGTAAAACGGATTTTTCCATCTTTTTTCAGCTGGTCATAACCTGCCAGGAGCTCCTGATTTTCAAGCAGCTTCAAATCGTCCACGCCATGGGTAAGAGCAAAATCGATATAGTCCGTCTGCATCCGTTTCAAACTGTCTTCCACCCGTTTGATAATGCTTTCCCTGGTGATCTTCCCCCTCGAAGAATAGCCATGCTTGGTAGTTATGATCAACTTGTCTCTGACATCTTTTAAGGCGTCGCCGATGAAAGTTTCACTTTTCTGACGCATATAACCTTCAGCGGTATCGAAATAGTTGACTCCCAGATCATATGCATATCGGAGCACCACAGGTTCGAAAAAGGAAATCGCTCCGCAGCTCACATCCGAAACCTTTAATCCTGTTTTCCCCAGTGTGTTGTACTTTTTTATCTTGGGTGGTGAATCTTCTTCTGAGGATCGTTGTAGAGTTCCAGAGTTTCCTTTCGATTGCTTTCCCAGACCTAATCCCAGAATTCCAGTTGGAAGGGCTGAAAGAAAATGCCGCCTGCTGAGTTTAGCCATTGTGTCCTTCTTATTCTTTTTTCTTTATCTGGATCGGCATCAGGGGCTCAAGCTGATCTGCGAGTTCTTGATATCCTGAGGCTAATATATAGATAACGAAATTTTCCTCACTGCGGCTGGGCAGCATCAGGATGGTATCCTGACCGTAAGCCGTTCGAGGAGGTTGAGAAGCATAAAAATCGAGTTCGAGCCGGGATTCATCGATCATCAGGATCAATTTGTCTTCTGATTTGAAACCAGCTCTTTGGATGCAATCGTCTGTCCAATTGGTTGAAATCATGATCCTGTTTCCACGCATTATGCTGAAATCCACGATATTCCCCCTCAGAATTCCTCCGGAGAAATCTGTTTTTCCCACCTTCACCTGAGCGTCGGTGAAAAAATCTTTGTCCAATTCGAGATTCCATTTCACATCGGTAACCTGATGGGCCGTTCCTCTTGTTCCGACTCGAGAGCTGAACCAGGAAGAGGGAATTTTCAGGCCTTCGATCTCTTGATAGGGACCGATATCATGGTTGACTTCATATTTTCCTGACTCGGGGCTGTGTCCCCGGAAGACAATCCGTTCGATAAGGTAATTCCCTGAATCCACATAGAACTCCATCGCCAAATCGTTGGCCTTCGTGGATAGCATGTGGAGCATTTTTGGGCCGAATCGTCTGGTCCCCTGGAATTCGAGATCTTCTGCGAAAGGCGATAGTGTGAAAAGGCCCCCATAGAGTTTGGCCAGATATTGATAGGTCGTCTCTTCGAATGACCCGTATTCTGTTATCTTGTTAAAACAATTGCGTTTTGCACCTGCCTCGTTGATCAGAACGACTTCTGTTATCACGGGATCCTTACCTGAAGTCAATTTCATTCGTCCGGCTAAAGATACGTAATAGGTGGTCTGTTCATCTTTAAAAGAATAATTTCTTATCTGATCGATCTTTTCCTTTCCACCGATTGCCTGGATATTTTTATCCACGATCTCCTGCAGGGATGGTTCCTGCAGAGCGAAGCTGGAAAGAGCAATACATAGAGCGCTCACGGCTACTATGGGCAAGACGATAACTCGGTCATTCTTCATTCCGTCCTCCTTGTGAAATCTTTGTTTCTATTCTAGAGAATCGTCTCTCTTTCTTCAAGAAGAATGAATACGAAATTTAGGTTGTGCACTTGAAGTGCAGGATGTATAATCCAATAGCCATAGAGAATTCAGATCATCACATGATCCATAAATCGCTCATCTCTCGAGGATGACGTTGAAAGAACTCATAGCCATAATCGACGATGAACCTGATATCGTCGAGCTGGTCTCCCTCCATCTGAAAAAGACTAATTTCAGAACAGAAGAATTTTTAAATGCAGAAGATTTTTTCGATTTTATAAGCAAAAGAGTACCTGACCTGATTATCCTCGACTTGATGCTTCCAGATGCCGATGGATTCGAAATCTGCAAATACTTGAAAGGAAAAGACGAGTTTGCTTCTGTGCCGATCATCATGCTCACAGCCAAAGGGGAGGAAACAGACAAGGTGCTGGGCCTCGAATTGGGAGCCGATGATTATGTCACCAAGCCCTTTTCTCCCAAAGAATTGGTGGCCAGAGTCAAGGCCGTATTGAGAAGGCCCGAAAAAAAAGAATCGATGCAAAAGATAGTCATTGGAAAAATGCTGGATATTTTTCCTGACAAACACGAGGCCTACGTCGAAGGGAAAAAAGTCGATTTAACCTCCACAGAATTCAGGATCTTGACCTTATTATCCCAAAAAAAGGGCTGGGTCTACACTCGAGACCAGATTCTGGATTATCTCTGGGGCCAGGAAAAAGCAGTGCTGGACCGCACCATCGATGTTCATATCAAGCATTTGAGGGAAAAACTGGGGAAAGCTGCCCGATTCATCAAGAACATCAGAGGAGTAGGTTACAAACTGGAAGAATGAAAGGCTCAATCTTTCAAAAGGTTTTTGGTAGCTATTTTTTACTCATAGTTGTCCTGACGATCGTTATCCTCCTTGTATCATACAGCGCCATCCGGAATTTTTATCTGGATACCCTGGCTCAGGATTTGGAGAAACTGGGACAATCTTTAAAGCTTAAGACAGTGCCCTTCCTGGCTGACGGAAGGATCGATGCGCTCGATGCATTCGTGAAAGACTTTGGAAAACAAATCGATACAAGAATAACCATTGTCGATAAAGAGGGCGAGGTACTTGCAGATTCAGAGGAAGAGCCCGAAGTTATGGACGACCACAGATTCAGACCTGAGATCCTCAGAGCTTTTGGAGGGAATGTCGGCAGATCACACCGTTTAAGCAGAACGGTCCAGGAAAGAATGCTTTATGTCGGTTTACCTGTAGAAATGAAAGGTGAAATCACTCACGTGCTGCGCGTGAGTTTGTTCACCAGAGACATCAACCGACTGCTGTTCGGTTTGAGTGCGCGCATTCTTGTGATCATCCTGGTGATTTTTGCTTTGACCGTGCTCGCATCCTATTTCATTTCACGTTCAGTTTCCACTCCTTTAAAGGACTTGAGCGAGGCCTCCCATAGAATCGCTTCTGGAGATTTTGACGCCAAAGTGTATTTCAAGAACAAGGACGAGTTTCGAGAGGTGGCCGAAAGTTTCAATTTCATGACCGAACAAATAAAATCATTGTTCGAAGAATTAACACTCAAACAAACACAGATGAACAGTGTTTTGGCCACTATACAGGAAGGGCTCCTGACCCTAGACAAGGAAAATCGAATCCTGCTGAGCAATAAGAGCTTCAAACAAATCGCCGGAGTCGAAGCGGTCGAAGGAAAGTTTTACTGGGAGGTCATCAGAGAGTCTGGCTTCGATGAATTCATAAAAAATGCCCGAAAAGAGCGAGAGAGTCTGGAAACAGAAATTTCTCTCAACAGCAAGATTTTCCTTTGCGGTGCGAGCTTTATTGGCGAAAGAGAAGAAATGTTGGTCACTTTTTCTGACGTGACACATAAAAGAAATATCGAAAAAATCAAGAAGGATTTCGTCGCGAATGTATCCCATGAGCTGAGGACTCCTTTGACTGCAATCAAAGGCTTCGTGGAAACATTGGAGGAAGAGGTTGTCGCGAAAAATCGCAGCTACCTTGAAGTCATCAAAAGACATACCGACAGGTTGATCAACATCATACAGGATTTGCTCCTTTTGTCAGAAATGGAAGAAAAAAAACCAAAGCTCGAGAGAAAAAAGGTGAATGTAAAAGACCTGATCGAGAAGGTGCTCAAAATATTCCTGCCCAAAATCAAAGAAAAAAAATTGGACCTGGAATTTTCCGTGAGGACAGAGTCTCCTGTAGTTACGGGAGATTCTTTTAAGCTCGAACAGCTCTTCATCAACCTCATAGACAATGCTGTCAACTATACGGAAAGAGGAGGGATCAGTATCCTCATGGACAAGACGAACGGAAACCTTCGCATAGAAACAAAAGACACAGGCATCGGGATTCCAGATGAACACCTGGGAAGAATCTTCGAGAGGTTCTATGTTGTCGATAAGTCGAGATCTCGAATGCTGGGAGGCACGGGCCTAGGCCTTTCCATAGTCAAGCATATTGCGCTTCTCCATGGCGGAAGAGTGAGCGTTAAAAGTACACTAGGAGTGGGGACAACATTTTCCATATTTCTGCCCGTATGATTTCAAGATAAATCCACATTTATTTGATCCATCTCTATCTGATCGAGGTTCATGCACGTGTTTTTTCCTTCTGGATTTAGAAAAGCAAATAGTCGAGTTTTGCTGATTTTCTCTCGCTTTTGGACAGGCCCCGAAATTGAGAATTAACCAAAAATTAACAAAGACTTTATTTGTTCTTAACACTCCGAGGCGAAAATAAGGTCCAATTTTATTAGAGGAGGTGAATTGCAGAAAAAAAATCGCTGAAAGAAATGGTTCTAAAGAAAAATATTGAACGAATGGAGGAAAAACGAATGAAAAAAGTCAGTTTGATACTGATGATAGCTCTAGCTATTACATTGATCCCAGCTTCTGCTCTGGCTCAGTTCAAACCCGACACCGGGGAGATCAAGGGCTACATGATCGGTGAATACTACTACAATTTCAACCACCACACCGGAAGCATTGATGATGGAGGATTCGAGGGACGTCACGGCTTCTGGTTCCGCCGTATTTATTTCACCTACAACAATAAGCTGAGTGACACGGTCAAAATGCGTCTCAGATTGGAAATGGCCTCACCCGGTGACTTTGTTACAAGCTCGACTCTTGATCCTTTTGTAAAAGACGCCTACCTCAGCTTCAACCTCGGAGCTGGAGCGAGTCTGGTTGCCGGCATCCAGGGTCCTCCCAGTTTCGGCAATGAAGAAGATATCTGGGGATACCGTTCTCTGGAAAAGACCCCTCTTGATTTGTACAAGTGGACCTCATCCCGTGATTTTGGCCTTTCTTTAAAAGGCGGAGAGAGCTTTCTCTTCCACTTTATGATCGGCCAGGGCTCATCCAACAAAGCTGAGACCAACAACGGAAAAAAAATCTTTGGATCCTTGGGATACCAGAGTGGAGGATTGTTTATCGAAGCCGTAGCCCAGTACGAAAGGGTCAAATCCGGAGATAACGATATCATCCTCAAGGGATTCGGAGCCTACTCGGGCGATTGGGGAAGAATCGGTGTCTTGTATGCCTTCAGAGATTACAAAAAAGATGGGGCGGATGATTCCTTAGCTTACAACATATTGTCCGCGTTCGCTGTTATCAAAGTCGGTGAAAAAGTGGAACTCATCGGCCGTTACGATATGAATTTCGGTGACGGCTATAAAGAAAGCTTTAAGGGTTCAGGAATTTCTTATGTGCCCTTTGCCAATAATATGGAATTCAGCTTAATCATCGCCGCTTTGAGTTATCAGGTACACAAAAACGTCTGGATCATTCCTAACGTGAAGCTCGCCATGTACAATGGTCCTGACGAGGGTGAGAAAGCTGATAACGACTTCTACGGCAATTTGACACTTTGGTTTAAATTCTAAAAAATCTAAAAGGAGAAAATTCAATGAAAAACAAATGGATGTCGATGGTGTTGACCGCAGTTGTGGGCGTTGGCCTGATCACAGGGATTTATGCCTTTGCTGCCAAGACAATCACCATCAAAGGTTCGACCACGGTCCTCCCGATTGCACAATCCTGTGCCGAAGCCTTTATGAACAAGCACAGCGACGTGAACATTTCGGTCCAGGGCGGTGGTTCAGGTGTGGGAATCGCTTCGATCATTGATGGCACGGCGGATATCGGCGATGCCTCGAGAGCGATCAAAGACAAAGAAATAGCCACAGCAAAGGAGAAGGGTGTTGACGTCTACGAGAATGTTGTGGCTGCCGATGGAATCGCCGTCATCGTGCACCCGAGCAATTCTGTGAGTGGACTGACCAAAGACCAGATCAAGCAAATTTATACCGGAAAAATCTCTAACTGGAAAGATGTCGGGGGAAAGAAGGCCGTTATTGTCATCGTGTCCCGCGACAGCTCCAGTGGAACGTTCGAGGCCTTCAACGAAATGGCTCTGGACAAAGAAAAAGTCAGGCCGGATGCCCTGCTCAATGCATCCAATCAGGCTGTGGCCACCACAGTCGCCAAGACTCCAGGTGCGATCGGATATGTCGGCCTTGGCTACTTGAGCTCTGCAGTGAAGGCTGTGACGGTAAATGGTGTGGAATGTACCAAACCCAACGTCGTCGATGGGTCCTATCCTCTAGCCAGAAACCTGTATATGTACACCAATGGAAAACCCAAAGGAGTGGTAAGGGATTTCATCGACTTCATCATGAGCCCAGAAGGACAGAAGCTGGTCGACAAGGCTGGATTCGTAGCTGTTAAATAGGTAGAATACACCCGTGCCCTTAGATGCGAAGGCCAGACGAATCAAAGAAAGGATTTACAAGGGCATTTTCGTTGCTCTGGCCTTCGCATCGCTTCTTTTTCTTGTCGGCATCACCATCACACTCTTCATAGAAGGGGGCCCTGTCTTCAAAGAAGTTCCGATCCTGAAGTTCATCTTCGGCAAATCCTGGTATCCCACCCATGAAGATGCCGAATTCGGCATTCTTCCCCTTATACTCGGTTCTTTTTGGGTCACTTTGGGAGCCGTATGCGTTTGTGTGCCCTTAGGCGTGGGGAGCGCTCTCTTTATCAACGAACTGGCGGGAAGAAAACTCAAAGCCTTTCTCAAACCCTTCATTGAACTGCTGGCAGGTATTCCATCCATCGTATATGGCTTTTTTGGGATGGTCGTGGTTGCTCCATTCGTTCAAAAACTGTTCAATATACCAGTAGGTCTTACAGCTTTCACGGGTGCGCTGATTCTGGGGGTTATGGCCACTCCTACTGTCTGCAGCATTGCCGAGGATGCCTTGAGTTTTGTTCCCCGCAGTTTCAGGGAGGCCTCTTTCGCCGTCGGAGCCAACCGATGGCAAACTCTTACCAGAGTGGTCATTCCCGCTTCTGCATCCGGAATCTCCACAGGAATCATTCTGGGAATGAGCCGAGCAGTGGGAGAAACCATGACCGTGCTGATGGTCACCGGAGGAGCGGCGGTGATACCTAAGAGCTTTTTCCAGCCCGTCCGTCCGATGACCGCTACCATTGCCGCTGAAATGGGAGAGACGGTCATCGGCAGCACACATTATCATTCCCTTTTTGCCATAGGCCTGGTGCTTTTCTTCATCACGTTGGTTTTCAACATCATCGCCGAGCTGATCAGCCGCAGGTTCAGGATAAAACTGGGATTAGGCAGATGAACAGAAAAAAAATCACACAGAATATCGGATTCGGCTCGCTGTTCCTCTGTATAAGCATTGCACTCTTTTTTCTCGGGACGATCATCTATTTCATATTTATCAGAGGATTCAGGGTCCTATCATGGGAGTTTTTAACGGCCGTTCCCAGAGACGCAATGACAGCAGGTGGGGTTGGCCCGGCCATAGTAGGGACACTGTATCTGGTGATCGGGGCGATTTTCTTCGCTCTCCCCTTAGGTGTTGCCTGTGCCATATATTTGACCGAATATTCCCCTAGAAGTTTTGTGGTCAATGCCATCCGGATGAGTATCAATAATTTGGCGGGCGTCCCTTCGGTCGTTTTCGGATTGTTTGGATTGGCAATATTTGTAAAATTCTTTGGATTCGGGGTATCGGCCCTTTCCGGATGCTTGACTCTGGGTATCCTCGTTCTTCCACAGATCATATCAGCTGCCCAGGAAGCTCTCTTGGCTGTCCCCCAATCCTATAGAGAAGCTTCTCTTGCGGTGGGTGCGACTCACTGGCAGACCATTAAAAATGTCGTTATTCCTGCCGCTTCTCCCGGAATACTGACCGGAGTGATCCTCAGCATCGGCAGAGTGGCGGGAGAGACCGCTCCGATTCTGTTTACTGCAGCCACATTCTATACTAGAGGTTTTCCCAAATCCCTCTTCTCAGAGGTTATGGCTTTGCCCTATCATATCTATGCGCTTATGACCGAAGGAACACATCCGCAGGAACAAACCCAGATTGCTTACGGGTGTGCATTAATCCTGCTGGTGATTGTTTTGGGTGTTTCTGCCGCTGCCATCGTCATTCGCCAGAAGCAGAGGGGCATGGAATGAGTAAAAGAGTGAAAATAAAGGCAGAAGGCGTAAATTTCTGGTACGGCAAACAGCAAGCCTTGAAGGACATCAATATAGATATATACGAGAATCGGGTCACAGCTTTTATCGGACCTTCGGGCTGTGGGAAGTCCACATTTATCCGCCTCATTAACCGGATGAACGAACTGATTCCCAAGACTCGATACATAGGAAAAATCCTCTTGGACGGCAAAGACATCTTCGGACCAGGCACCGATGTGGTGGATATCAGGAGACGTGTCGGCATGGTGTTCCAAAAACCCAATCCGTTTCCCAAGAGCATCTTTGAAAACCTGGCATACGGACTGAAAATCAATGGCTGGAGAAACAAGCATAAGATAGAGGAAAGAGTGGTCGAGTCCTTCAAAAAAGCCGCTCTTTGGGGAGAAATCAAAGACAGGCTCCATGAGAGTGCACTGGGACTCTCAGGAGGGCAGCAGCAGAGGCTGTGCATTGCCCGTTGTCTTGCCGTGGAACCTGAAATCATTTTGTTCGACGAACCCTGTGCGAGCCTGGATCCTATTTCTACTAAAAAAATCGAGGAGCTCATAGAAGAATTGAGAGAGAATTACACCATTGTTATCGTCACACATAATATGCAGCAGGCGGCCCGCATCTCACAGTTTACCGCTTTTATGTATCTGGGAGAAATGATCGAATTTGCCCCCACAGACCAACTTTTCACGGTTCCTCAAAACAAGATGACAGAAGACTATCTTACAGGGAAATTCGGATAAAAGGCTGATTTTAATGAATGACAGCGATCAAAATGGAAAAAGAGAAAATTTTGTTTGTCTGCACACATAATTCCGCCCGTTCCCAAATGGCAGAGGGATTAATTAAAGCCCTGTATCCAGACCATTATGAGGCCTTCAGCGGAGGGATTGAGCCTTCAGATATAAATCCCTTTATCATCAAAGCCATGGCCGAGTTGAGCATCGATATATCCGGCCAATATGCCAAAAATGTCAGCGCATTCGCGGATGAGAAGTTCGACTTTGTGGTGACTGTCTGTGACCAAGCCCAAGCGTCTTGTCCCTTTTTTCCTGGAGCAAAAACTTATCTTCATAAGAGCTTCCCGGATCCTTCCGAGTTCCAGGGAACAGAGGAGGAAATTCTCGAACAGGTTCGTGAAGTGAGGGATGAAATCAAAGATTGGATCGAGAAAACATTCCATCCGCAAATCAAGGGGGAGATAGAAAGTGTCTCAGATAAAACCAATCCAGCCAGAGGAAATAGGAGGAAGAATGTTAGAAAAAGAGATCGCTTCCCTTAAAAAGAGTCTTTTGGATTATGCAACTCATGTAGAGGGTATGATCAATAAAAGTATCAGCGGATTGTTGGATAGGAATAAGAGCATTCTCTATGAAGTTGCAGAGAAGGACGAGCCTAAAGCCAATGATTTGGAAATAGAGTTGGAAGAACGATGTACCGTACTTATCGCCAAATACCAGCCTGCAGCCAAAGATTTGAGAACCATCATGATGGCTGCCCAAATGAATAATGACCTGGAGAGAATGGCAGACCTCGCTGTGAATATCGTTGAAAGCGCTCTCTTTCTGATTGATAAGCCGCCATTGAAACCTTTCATCGACATCCCAAACATGGCTCTTATCACCAGAAAAATGGTCAAGGACAGCATCGATGCTTTCAATAATGAAGATGCCAAACTTGCTCAATCAGTCTGTGAGAGGGACCAGCTCATCGATGACTTAAAGGATCAGATATTTAGGGAGTTGATTACCTATATGATGTCTGATTCTGCGAATATCGAACGATCCTTTCAAATCATCCGTATCGCAAGCAGCCTAGAACGGATAGCTGACCTTTCTACAAACCTGTGTGAAGATGTGATCTATATCGTTGAAGGAAAAGTCATCAAGCACCACAAGGATGAAGAAGAAGCCTCAGGAGATGAAAGGTAGGCCTTGCTCTCTCTTTGGCTTCATGCTCTTATGCCATCACGAAATAGAATTGCTCCCTAACAGTAGAAAATACTTAGAACGGAAAATGGGGGTGTGCTATAATAGCGCGTTCGGAATGGATGGCCATGATAAGGAGAAACAAATGCCTGAGATAGATGTTAAAGGTAAAAAAATCGAGCTCAATCAAGAAGGTTTTATAGTTAATCCCGGGGAGTGGAATGATGAAGTGGCGGTAGAATTAGCCAAAGCTGAGGAAGGAATTGACAGCCTGACCGAGGACCACTGGGCGGTGATCAATTACATCCGCGGTTACTATCTTGAAAAAAATCTTGCCCCGATGGTCCGCAAGGTTTGTAAAAATACAGGATTTCCATTGAAGTACATCTTTGAACTTTTCCCATCGGGTCCGGCCAAAGGTGCGTGCAAGGTTGCTGGACTTCCCAAGCCGGATGGTTGTGTTTGATTGATGAGTGATCTTCTGTATGTATTGGAAAACGAAGTTCAGATCGCAGCTTTGTCCTTTTTGCTGTTCGTTTATGTTCTGAGGATAGTATGGCTGTTTCGATTCAACTCCGCCAAGGAAAAAACTGTTCCAGCGGGTAGCGCGAAGACAGCCATCGGATATTCTCTGTTGAACGTGGCTATGCCTTGGGCCATGGAATCTGCAAGGAAGAATCTTTTCTTTTATATCCAGTTTGTCCTCTTCCACCTGGGAGTGGCTGCCGCTATAAGTGCCACATTCATCATTCCTTACTGGCCCAATTTGCTGAAAATCGAAGCAATACTGTGGCCGTTTCGGATCATTGTCGCTTCTGCTTGCCTTGTTGGCCTCCTCAGGCTCTATCGGCGTCTCATAAATCCAGCTATAAGATTGATAAGCTCTCCGGATGATTATTTCTCTCTCATTTTACTGATACTTTATTTTGCCGTTGCCTTTATGGCGATTCCCAATAACTACCAAAAGAGTGAATGGCCACTCATACTTTTTTTTGCATTGACTGCTTTTTTTCTTGTCTATGTCCCTTTTTCTAAAATCGGTCATTATCTGTATTACCCCTTTACCAGGTTTTTTCTGGGTAGAACTATGGGGCACCGGGGAGTATATGCAAAGAGAAAGGCAAATCGAGTCACTGATGGGCCTTGAAGGATGGCAGGAAAAACATCGGATAAGAAAATCAAAATCTCCGATATTTTAAATCTTCCCCTGGAGACGGGATCTCAAAAAAAAGCAGAGGATGAGAAGATTCAATCTGTACGTAAGGGGAAACTTAAACTATATAATCAAAAAAAGGATAACGTAAAAAAATTCCTGGATCTCCTCGGAATACACCTCACTCGTCAGCTTGCCAGCTCTATGGTTGGATGTGTGCACTGCGGCATGTGTGCAGATTCCTGTCATTATGTGCTTGCAAGGCCTGACGATCCAACTCTGACTCCTGTGTACAAGGCTGACCAGATTCGTCGCATATTCAAAAGACATATAGATTGGACAGGCCGTATCCTCCCCTGGTGGGTGAAAGCGCGAACTCCCGGAAATGACGAAGACCTCAATCGCTTGAAAAACATTGTATTCGGCACCTGCAGCGCTTGCAGAAGGTGCACATACAACTGT
Organism: uncultured Eubacteriales bacterium; assembly: GCA_964346815.1. Taxonomy (GTDB): domain Bacteria; phylum Acidobacteriota; class Aminicenantia; order Aminicenantales; family Aminicenantaceae; genus CAYFWF01. The sequence continues at coordinate 271,905 of CAYFWF010000003.1, forward strand.
CCGATGGGAGTCGATACAGCTCTCCTCATAAGGTTTGCACGAGGGCTTCTCACAGAGCTCGGCATAGTCCCTTTGGGTGTCTTCAATGTGAGCAGAGACCAGTGGGAAACCGGGAATCAGATGGCTGTTACAGAAGAAGATTATTTAGATACTTTGGAATGGATGAAAGAAGAACTTCAAGAAGAACTCGATCATCCTGATATCGACATCCCCATAGACAAAGAGGATAGCGATTTTATGTATACGATCAATCCTCGAGAAATAAAATTTGATCCGCGTTCCATTTCTCATGCCGCTAAGATCTTTTATTTTGCAGGGGAGGAATGGACCATGGCGAGCAAGGGTTGGGATCAAACAAATTTTGGGCTTTACTCGGGCGACGATGCGTTGGGTGCCTATGTCGCGAAAAATGTCTATGAAGCTGCCGAAAGGCTTCGTGCGAAACGAATCGTTATTTCTGAGTGTGGCCATGGATATCGATCGACTCGATGGGAAGGATACAACTGGGCAGATTATGAACAGAACATTCCTACTGAGTCTGTAGTCGTTACACTCATGCGTTATATCAAAGAGGGGCGAATAAAGGTCGATCCATCCAAAAACAAGGAACCTGTGACTTTTCACGATTCCTGCAATATCGCCCGTTCCGGGGATCTTATAGAGGAACCTAGATGGGTACTGGGTGAAGTTTGTTCGGATTTCAGGGAAATGTTTCCTAATCGGAGAGAAAATTTCTGCTGCACTGGGGGGGGAGGGTTACTGTCAATGGCTGAATACAAGCCATTGCGCATGGAAGTGGCAAAGATCAAAGCCGCCCAACTGAAGGCCACGGGAGCTAGACTGGTCTGTACTGTTTGCCACAACTGTGTCGATGGTCTGAATGATGTAATCAAGCATCACCAGCTGGATATGAAGGTGGTCCAGTTGTTAAAGCTCGTTTCCAACGCGTTAATAATAAAGAATTAAAAAGACTTCGGACCTGTTCTTTATTTCCGCCGGGAATCCGCTATCTCTTTTACAGCCTGGATAGCCGTACGAATGTGCTCCTCGGTATTGAAAGGGCCAATTCCGAACCTCACCGCCCCATGGATTTCTGCCGTTCCAATTTGTTCATGAACCAGCGGAGCGCAATGGAGACCGGTCCGGCAGGCAATATTATAATCGACATCCAAGATAGTACCCGTGTTCAGCGCTTCCAGTCCTTCTACATTGAAGAGGAATATGCTTATATGGTCTGACAAATCGTCCTGACAGTACAAAGTCACTCCCTCCGCATCCCTTAATCCATCCTTGAGCTGTGCAGTTAATTGCATTTCCTTTTTGTGTATGTTTTCCAATCCTTGTTTTTCTATCCATTTGAGACCGGCATGAAGTCCTGCCACACCTAATGTGTTTAAAGTTCCATATTCGAGCCTGTAGGGATATTCATCCAGATGGGTACGAACGGCAGAACGGACACCTGTTCCTCCTGCCCGGGTATGCCTAATTTCGATTCCCTCCCTAACGTAAAGTCCGCCTATCCCGGTAGGTCCCAGAAGGGATTTATGACCGGTGAAAGCGACGATATCCACATACTGGTCTTCGATATCGATGGGAACCTTTCCAGCCGACTGAGAAACATCAACGGCAAAGGGGATTCCTCTTTCTCTGCAGTATCTGCCTATTTCTTTGATGGGCTGGATGGTGCCGATGACGTTTGAGGCATGATTAACGATCACAAGCTTTGTATTTTTTTTGATTTTTTTTGGAAACTCTTCAGGATCCACAAAGCCTTTACTGTCGAAAGGGATATGATCCACCTCCACGCCCTTATATTTATATAAATGATAGAGAGGTCTCAAAACGGAATTGTGTTCAATAGTAGTGGTCACTGCATGGTCCCCTTCCTGCAACAGCCCCTTGATTATGAGGTTGAGTGCATCCGTAGAATTATATGAGAAACAGAGGCGGTTAGGATCTTTGCCGTTGAAAAACCTGGTCAGGATGGCCCGGGTTTCTTCCACCAGCTCTCCAGTTTCCATGCAGAGATCATATCCCGAACGCCCAGGATTGACGCCAAAATTTCTATAGAATCGATCCATGAAGTTGTAGACTTCTTCAGGTTTAGGATAAGAAGTGGCTCCATTATCCAAGAATATGAGATCGTTCATTCGCGTACCTCCGCAATTCGATACATAGAATCGAGCATGTGCATAACGCGCTTAAAGCAGGACCTAAAATTTATCGTAAATCTCAACCTAAAATCAAATATTTTCTCTAGCTTGTTCTAAGTTGCAGAAATTGTTATAGATAAATTGATTTTCTGGTAAAGAAATGGACGGAAAAATTGACATGAGTTCCCATCTTGGAATAAAATTGACAATTCAAGAGAGGCATGATGAAGACTTTTTTCCAGCAATTTGCCTTTCTTGCCACTTATTTGCACTCCATATTGCCACCCATGGCTTTCGCTCAATTCTTATAAAGAGGACGTTTTTTTCTTATGAAGGTGAAGAGACCGCTGGACAGTCAGGAGATTGGTTATGAAGATTAAGCATGATTCCAACGTAACGGAGGTTCTGCTCGAAGGGGAAGGCATTAGGGATGTTTATCGAAGGATTCTGGTAGGACCAGAAGACGGCTCTTCGAGAATCGTCATGCGCTATTTCAAGGTGCTTCCTGGAGGAAACACGCCATCCCATAGCCACTCATTCGAACATGTCGTCAAAATAGAGAAGGGAAGGGGCCTCGTTGTCGACCCGTCAGGAGAAGAAATCCCTGTCTCTCCTGGACAGAGTGTGTTCATCCCAGAGCACGAAAAACACCAATTCAAAAATCCATATGAGGAGTCCTTCGAATTTTTATGTATCATTCCAAATCTTGGCAAGGATTCATAAGAAAATTCTATGATTCACCATGAGATTTAATACCAACAAAGCGATTGAATTTCTCCTTGCCCGAGGTAACTTACCTATTCTGTACTGGTTGAAGAAAGACATCCTTGAAGTTCCAATAGACAGAGAACTCAAGAACCTCCAGAAGTTCGCAGCCCGCATCCGAATATTAAAATATCAAAAGCCGAATGGAGGGTGGAGCAAAAAAAAATATGAGGGCCATCCTCGCTGGGAAAAAACTCACTACATCGTCGACACACTCCAGAGCGGTTTTAAACTCTATAATTTCGGGTGTTCACTGAAGGATAAGGGGATACAAAAGGCAGTGAAGTTTTTGCTCTCCACACAGAATAAAGAAGGAGATTTTCGAGGCGCTTATCTCAATGAATATGCACCGACCTACCATGCCTTGACTCTAGAACTGCTCTGTCTGTTCGGCCTGCATAATGACAATAAAGTCCAGAAGGGCTTCCGATGGCTGATCCGGAATAAACAGGATGACGGAGGCTGGGTTATTCCTTATCGGACCATCGGAAGAGAGGAGCTTAAAAAGAGATATAATCTGGAAGCTCAGATGAAGCTGCCGCCCGTTAAGCCTGATAAATCCAAGCCTTTTTCTCATCTGGTGACCGGTATGGTCCTCCGGGCATTCGCAGCATCTCCGGCCTGGATAAAGAGCAAAGAAGCGAGGAAAGCAGGAGAACTGGTCATGAGCCGGTTTTTTAAGCCAGATGTCTATGAAGACAGACGGTCTGCATCGTTTTGGGAAGAAATAACCTATCCCTTTTGGGCAACTGATATCTTGAGCAGTCTCGATTCGTTGGCTAGAATTGGATTCGACCCAGAAGAAGAACAGATCCAGAAGGCTTTGCAATGGCTCGAAAAGAAACAGACTCCCCATGGTTATTGGAAATCCGGTTTAAAAAAATCCACCTTGGAAGACCACATCTGGGTGACACTCGCTGTTCTAGGGGTGATAAAAAGATTCGGTCTACTGGCTATCTAAGATTTCTTTCCTCTCAGTTAATAGGCTCTGCCCATTTTTTTTCGATATCTGATAGAAGCATGAACAGAAGCCCTTTGACTCTGGTAAACTCCTGATTCAGCTCTTCCATTTTTTTCGAATTTTCTTCAGCGAGAACAAGATTGTGGAGTGAGCTGGCGCCCTCAAAGCAGCTTCTCATGTTCATAATGAGCTTTTTCAATCCTTCTAAATCGAATTGAACGCTCTGAACAATTGCGTGCGCCTCCTGAGCAAAATGATTGAAGACACTGGCCCATTCGCTGTTGTTTCCTTCGCGGAGTATGGCAGCAAGCTGATTCAATACCTGTGTCAGCTCCTGTATCCTCCATTTTTCGATCTTCTGCATCGCTCTTTTATAATGGCAGATTTCGTTTGAAAAATCGAGAATAAAAAAATGCTGCGATTAGAAGATGCTTCTTGCAGTTTTTGAGAGTATAATGACGAATAGAAATGAGATACTTCATAAGCATAGGCAGCAATCTTGGAGATAAGCGAAAAAATCTTAACTGGGCCGTATCTTTATTGAGAAAAAACGATGTGAGAATCATAAAAACCTCTTCTCTCTATGAAACCTCACCAGTCGGATTCAAAGACCAGCCTTGGTTTATGAACCAAGTTATAGAGATTGAAACCGATAAGCAGCCTGAATCTTTTTTATTGCTGGCGAAAAATATCGAAATTATCATGGGGAGAAGAGATACCATCCGAAAAGGGCCGAGGATTATCGACATAGATATTCTTCTGGCAGAAAATAAGGTCATTCAAACCGACGAACTCCAGATCCCACATCCCGAGCTGGCCAAGAGAAGTTTTGTTCTTATCCCTCTCAGAGAGATTTCTCCGGACACTGTCCATCCGGTGCATCAAAAAAAAATTGAAGAACTCTATCGGGAATGCCGGGATACTTCTGCGGTTCTGCTCTTTGACAGAAAAGGATGAAAGCATCCTTATTAATCCATATATAGGAGGGTCGATTGAAAAAACATCACTTTACGAAAAAACCTTTCATCTTATTGACAGCAGCTCTTTTCGTTTTGCTGTGGCTTCCTCATCCGATGCAGGCCTCGTCGCTTGAGGAGATTATGAGTTACGCGTTTCCTTCGAGTCTCGTTGTTTCTCCGAAAGGAGATCGTGTGGCTTGGGTCTTCAACACGAAGGGAATTCAAAACATTTGGACCGCTCAAGGGCCTCAATACCAAGCCCGCCAGCTTACCTCTTATGCTGAGGATGACGGTCAAGAGTTGAGCCAGCTCTCCTTCAGCGCTGATGGCTCGATGATCGTATATGTTAGGGGTGGAAGCGCGAACAGGAGTGGAGAATATCCGAATCCCACATCGGATCCAACGGGTGCTGAACAGGCTTTGTGGGCGATAAAAGTTGAAGGAGGAAATCCCTGGCGCATTGGGAAAGGCAGCCGTCCCGTTCCTTCGCCGGTGGGCAGTCAGGTGGTCTTTTCTTCGAGAGAGGGAATTTATATTGATCTCCTGGCAGCAGAATCACAGCCAAAACTTTTATTCAAGGCAAGAGGCCGGAACGGTTCTCTGAGTTGGTCTCCAGATGGCGAAAAAATCGCCTTTGTCAGCAACAGAGAGGACCACAGTTTCATCGGGATTTATGAGTTCAACAACAAGACAATCCGGTGGATATCTCCATCGGTGGACCGCGATGGCTATCCCGTCTGGTCTCCTTGCGGCAACTTTGTCGCGTTCATCCGGTTCTTTGAGCGGACATCGTTCGGAACGAGAAGAGGAGCGAGATTTTCTCTCATGGTTGGGAACGTGAACAGCCTGGAGGCCGAAACAGTGTGGACATGTCCTAACCAAACGGGTGGCTTCTCTCAATATTATCCTGCTCATACGCTCAGATGGGCCGCAGATGATTATCTGGTCTTTTATTCCGAGCACGAAAAATGGATGCACCTCTATTCGATTTCCGTCAAGGATAAAAAAATCCTTTCATTGACTCCGGGTGAATATGAAGTTGAGGACAGTTTCCTTTCTCCTGATGGAAAGACCCTGATCTTCAATGCGAACAAGGATGATATCGACCGCAGACATATCTGGTCTGTTCCAGTATCAGGAGGCGAACTCACCCTTCTGACTCCTGGCAAAGGAATCGAATGGGCACCTGTATTGACCTCGCAAAGCAGAGATTTGGTCTTTCTTTGTTCCACGGCTTATCAGCCTGCTGCTCCTGCGCTGAAGGATGTCCGAAGCGGGCAGCGGCGTCTCATTATTCGAGAGACTTTTCCCCAAGGATTCCCCCTTGAAGAGTTGGTAGAACCACAACAGGTCATCTTCTCAGCGCCAGACGGGCTCAAGATCCATGGGCAGCTCTTTCTTCCTAACGATGCCAAAACAGGGGATGGCCGTGCAGCCATCATTTTCATGCACGGAGGACCCATTCGACAAATGCTTTTGGGTTGGCACATGCGTGGCTACTACCACAATGCCTATGCTCTGAACCAGCATCTTGCATCGAAAGGGTACGTTGTCCTTTCTGTAAACTATCGGTCGGGTATCGGATATGGATTCGATTTCAGAACAGCACCTGACCAGGGACCTAGAGGAGCCTCTGAATATCAAGATATCGTGGCTGCAGGAAAGTATCTGCAGAACCGTCCTGAAGTGGATCCAAACAAAATAGGTCTTTGGGGTGGCTCCTATGGAGGATATTTGACAGCCATAGGGCTGGCCCGCGATTCAGAACTGTTCGCTGCAGGCGTAGATCTCCACGGAGTACACGACTGGTCCCTCAGGGCGCGCCGCCGAAATGGAGGCGGCTGGGAAATCCGGGGTGAGGATTTGATGAGTACAGCCTATCAGTCTTCCCCTGTAGCGGATGTCGATTTTTGGACTTCGCCTGTTCTTTTCGTTCATGGAGATGATGACCGAAATGTGGATTTTATCCAGACGACCGACCTTGTGCAGAGGTTGAGAAAGTTGGAAAAGGCTCACATAGAACTCGTTATTCTCCCGGACGAAGTCCATGGCTTTTTGCGCCACGAAAACTGGTTGAGGGTTTACCGGGCAACTGCAGATTTCTTCGATCGAATGCTGGGAATGGATTGAATAGGAACAGCTCAGCCTTAAAAGGCATCCTTGATATGGGAGATTGAATAAAACCCCGCCTCATCGAAGACAAGAGATATGACATCGAATCGACAGGCCGCATCCTCGAATTTGTTCAATGCCAAATAGGCTTCTGCAATTTTACGGATCTGTCGCTGCTTTTTGGGATCCACCGATTCTTCGGGGAGGCCCAGGGACCCAGGTCCTCGAGTTTTAACTTCGATAAATACGAGGGTTTCCCCATCAGAGGCGATCATATCTATTTCGCCTCTGTGAAAACGATATCCTTTTTCAATGATTTTGTATTTGTTTCTTTGGAGATATTTTTGTGCGATCTCTTCTCCACGTTTTCCCAACTGGTGAGAAGAGCAGGGGGACTTTACTTTTTTATGATTTTCCAACGCACACCGTCTCTGGTGTCTTCCAATACGATTCCCTGAGCGAACAGCTCGTCGCGAATTCGATCGGCAAGTACATAATTTTTTTCCTTACGGGCTTTTTCTCTCTCCTGTATTTTTTTCTGGATATCTGCAGGAAGCTCACTCTCACGGAAGGTCAATTGGATGTCTTTGCCGGGGGTTGAAACATCAACGACTTCTATGCTGTCGGGAAAGCTGACCACCCCGAGGACTTTGTTTATGACGGCGACGGATCTTATCAAATTTTCTGCATCATTTTGGAAAATTTTCTCTTGAGCCATCATCCTGTTCGCCGCTTTGATCATCTCGAATAAAGCAGTCATGCTGCTGGATATATTCAAATCACTGCTCAAACCATCGATAAATCTTTTCTGCATATCTTCGATAAGAGCAGATACATCTTGATTCTCGCCTGCAGGAATTGTTGTGCTCGCCAGTTGACTTACAAAATCGTTGACCCGGTCCAAAGAGGATTTGGCCTGCTCGAGAGCTTCGAAAGTGAAATTGAGCATCTTGCGGTAGTGGGTCGAGAGCAGCAAAAGACGGACAGCCATGGGATCGGCACTGTGATTCCGGATCAATTCTTGCAGAGTGAGGATGTTGCCCTTGGACTTGGACATCTTCATCCCATCCCTGATCAAATGCTGGCAGTGGAGCCAATAATTCACGAATTTTTTGCCAGAATAAGCTTCAGATTGGGCGATCTCATTTTCATGATGAGGAAAGATGTTGTCCACACCGCCGCAGTGAATGTCAAACGACTCACCGAGAAATTTGGCACTCATGACAGAACACTCTATGTGCCAACCCGGACGGCCTGGACCAAGCACTGTCTCCCAAAATGGCTCTCCCTCTTTTCTTGCTTTCCAGAGTGCAAAATCATGAACACTCTCTTTTTCGTATTCATCCGAATCGGTACGAACACCAACCTTCAGCATTTTCTGATCGATGTTGGACAGTTTTCCATAGTCTTTAAACTTCGAAATGTCGAAATAATAGCTTCCTTCCTTCGCGTAGGCATAACCCTTCTCATACAGTCCTTTCACCATCTCGGCCATTTCCTGTATGTTTTCGGTGGCTTTCGGATAATAATCCGCTTTAACGATATTCAGCGTTTCGATATCCTTGAAAAAAGCCTGGGTGTATTTTTTTGTATACTCTGATAACGAAACACCCTTCTCGTTAGCACCCTTTATAGTTTTATCATCGACGTCGGTGATGTTCATAACATGAATGACTTTGTAGCCCATGAAAATCAAAAATCTTTTCAACAGATCTTCGAATACATTTGCCCGGTGGTTTCCGATATGGGGATAATCGTAAACTGTGGGACCACACGTGTAGAGCCGGACCTCACCCTTTCGAATCGGGTGAAAATCCTCGATCATTCCGCTGAGTGTATTATAAAATTTGATCATGATAAGATATTATTAAAATTCTCCGGGCCTCCGTCAACGATTTATTGACGCTCTCAGTGAATTATGCCATAATCTACGACTCTATCGGGGCTTCAGTGTCATGATAACAAGAATCGGAATTAGAAGAGAAGATAAAAATCCCTGGGAACGGCGTGTCCCTCTCATTCCCTCCCATGTGAGAGCGCTCCTCCAAAACAGCCCTTTGGAAGTGCGGCTGCAGCCCTCAAGCATTCGCATATTTCCGGATGAGGATTATGCACGGGAGGGAGCAAAGATCGATGAAGATCTTTCGTCCTGTTCGTTGGTTTTTGCAGTAAAAGAGGTTCCCGAAGAATTTTTCCAACAGGGAAAAACTTATGCATTTTTTTCCCATACCATCAAAGGACAACCATACAATATGCCCATGCTCAGAAGAATGATGGAATTGGGGTGCAATCTGATCGATTATGAAAGAATAATAAATGAGAAGGGCCAACGCTTGTTGTTCTTTGGAACCCAAGCCGGACAAGCTGGGATGATCGACAGTCTATGGGCCTTAGGACAGAGAATCCATTATGAGACGAAGGACAATCCCTTTTTTCAACTGAAGCTGGCTCTTCAGTATGGCAGCCTCGTGGAAGCAAAAGAGCATATGCAAAAGGTAGGCTGGCAGATCCATAATCATGGGCTGAACCCTTCTCTTGTTCCTTTGATATGTGGATTTGCCGGCTATGGACATGTCTCTCTCGGAGCACAGGAGATCTTCGACCTCCTTCCGGTCGAAGAGATATATCCCGAGGAGCTTTACCGCTTTTATGAAAAAGGAAATTATGCTTCCAACAAAGTCTATAAGATCGTATTTAGAGAAGAGCACATGGTGAAGCCAGTTTCGCCATCCGATTCTTTTGAACTGCAGGATTATTATGATCATCCACAAAAATATCAATCGATTTTTCATTCGTACCTTCCTTATCTCACCGTTCTCTTAAACTGCATCTATTGGGCCCCTCAATACCCTCATTTCGTGACAAAACGCTTCTTGCGGGAGCTTTGGCAGGAACAAAAAACTCATTGTTTAAAGGTTATAGGAGACATCTCCTGCGATGTGGAAGGGGCCATCGAGTGCACTGTACGGCCGACGAATCCAGGGAATCCCGTATATGTTTACGATCCGATCGAAGAAAAGACCGTGGACGGAATAGAAGGAAGGGGAGTGGTGGTGATGGCCACGGATAATCTGCCAGCAGAACTGCCTCTTGAGTCTTCCATATACTTCAGCGAGGCGTTAATACCGTTTGTTCCGGATATGTCTCAAGCAGATTTCTCCAAGAGCTTTGAGAACTGCGGCCTTCCCGAACCCATAAAAAAAGCTGTCATTCTCTATCGGGGAGAATTTACTCCGGACTATCAATACATGAAAAAATTTGTGGAAACATCTAAAGGAGAATCATCATGAAAAAAGTACTTATTCTGGGAGCCGGCCTGGTAGCCAGACCTCTTGTTCGATACCTGCTTGACCAGCCAGATATCGAGGTCGAAGTGGCTAGCAGAACGGTAAGCAAAGCTGTAAAACTCATCAATAACCACCCAGATGGTGTTGCCAAGGAGCTCAATCTGAAGAATGAAGAAGGATTGAGGGAAGAAATTGCCAAAGCTGACCTGGTGATCAGCATGGTTCCTTATTCCTTCCATCCCAAGGTCGCTAAATATTGTATCGATTTTCGGAAGCACATGGTTACCACCTCCTACGTAAGCGAGATCATGAAGAATTTAGACGCCGAAGCAAAGAAAGCAGGAATCCTTATCCTGAATGAAATCGGGTTAGATCCAGGCATCGACCACATGGAAGCTATGAGAATTATCCACGAGGTTGAAGAGAAGGGAGGGGAAATCACGAGCTTCACTTCTTACTGTGGCGGTTTGCCTGCCCCGGAAGCGAATACGAATCCCTTTGGATATAAATTTTCTTGGAGCCCTATCGGCGTTCTCCTCGCAGGAAAAAATTCTGCTCAATACCTCAAGAACGGACAACAGGTCTTTATTCCTTCGGAAGATCTCTTCGAGAATTATACCATCATTCCGATCGAGGGATTGGGAGATTTTGAGGGCTATCCCAACCGCAATTCATTGCCTTACATCGATCTCTACGACATCCAGACCACAAAAACAATGCTCCGCGGGACACTCCGAAATCTTGGATGGTGTGAAACCATGAAAAAAATCGTAGACCTGGGCTTGTTGGATGAAGAAGAGAAAGATTGGTCTGGAATGACGTATGCAGAGTTCACTAGGGGTCTGTTGAACGAGCCCGAGGAGACTGACCTGAAAAAAGCCCTTGCCTTGCATCTGAACATCCAGACAGATTCAGATGTCATAAAGCGCCTGGAGTGGCTGGGACTTCTAGACGATGATCCCCTTCCTATGGAGAAAGGATCGGCTTTGGATATTTTGGGAGCAAGAATGCTGGAAAAACTTCAGTACGAGCCAGGCGAGAGAGATATGATCATCCTGCAACACACATTCGAAGCTTCTTATCCCGATGGAAAAAAGGAAAGAATCACTTCCACCCTTATCGATTTTGGAATTTCTGGGGGAGATTCCTCTATGGCAAGAACAGTGGGTCTTCCTCCAGCCATCGGCACAAAACTGATCCTCGAAGGCAGGATAAAAGAAACCGGCGTCCATATTCCCGTTTTGCCCAAAGTTTATAACCCCGTTCTCGAGGAGCTGAAACTGTTGGACATATCCTTCAAGGAAAAAAGGGAGTGGATTGAGAGCTAGAAGAGGTTGACAACCCTAAATGTGAGATTTATCTTTTAAATATCTAGAGACATTTTCGATAAAAGTGCCGGTTTCTTTATAGACGTTCATATTATTACAATAAGGAGGGTCACATTGAAACGCAAACCCAGTGTGGCAGGCTATTTTTATCCTTCGAATCCTGAAAAGCTACATGAAACGATAAAGAGATTGGTGGATCCAGAAGCCGAGGTCCGAAAAGCCATTTGCATCATTTCGCCCCATGCAGGATATGAATATTCCGGAGGAGTCGCTGGAAAGGTTTTCTCCTCTGTCGATCTCCCAGAAAAATTCATCATCGTTGGCCCCAATCACAGAGACGCTTCCACAAATCTCGCTATTATGAAGACAGGCATGTGGGAAACACCTCTGGGAACCGTTCCTATCGACACCTCCCTGGCTGAGTCAATCATGGAGCATACTGATCTCATTGTAGAGGATGAGAAAAGCCATCAGCTTGAACATTCTCTCGAGGTTCAGATTCCGTTTATTCAATATTTTAAAAAAAATATCTCGATAGTCCCTATCAGCATTGCCTATCCAACTCTTTATGAGGAACTTGAGGAATTGGGAAAAGCTGTGTCCCAGGTGATAAGCAAGTCGGATCAGGAAGCCCTTATCATTGCCAGCACAGATATGAGTCATTACGTCAGTCAGGATGAAGCCAGAGAAAAAGACTTTCTGGCCATCGAAAAAATTTTGAAGCTCGATGCGAGAGGACTTTATGAGACCGTGAAGCGGGAGCACATCAGCATGTGTGGCTTCCAGCCCACTGCAGCGGCCATAATCGCCTCAAAAAATTTGGAGGCAGAAAAGGCAGAGCTGATTCACTATCAAACTTCAGGGGATGTGTCTGGAAATTATTCAGAAGTCGTTGGTTATGCAGGTATCAGAATAGTCTAAAACAACCTCGATATCACTTTTACTTCCATTAAATACCGCTCCTTCATCTTCCGGCTGAGAACCGCTAAAATAAGGCTTTGTCCTTACGTGACGGGAATGAGGTATCGTCTAAAGGAGCAGGGAAATATCTCCGCTCTAGTTCAGATTTTTAACGCCATTCTTCAATGCCGCTCCGACATTTCCCTGCTCCTTTGTCCCAATTTTATTTGCCGTCACTTTGGGACAACCTCTAAAATAAAGATGAAAAGCCAAATTCCCAGAGGAAAAGCCAAAAAGTGATTTGAAATTTTCGTACATAAATGCTATAAAATTTGGCGGAGTGTTTTATTGAAAACAAAAATTTTAAAAGAAAAAGATATCCAAATTTTCAACCTCATAGCAGAGAACTATTTGAAAGTAGGGAAACCCATCAGTTCTAGCTACATCGCTCAGAGAAGTAAGCACCCTGTCTCATCGGCTACAGTGAGAAATATCATGTCCAAATTGGAGAGATACGGATATCTGCTGCAGCCTCACACTTCATCTGGCCGCGTTCCCACAGATAAAGGATTGAGATTCTATGTCAATAATTTGTTTGGAGAAGTCGTTTATTCCGATGTTTCCATCGATTTTGCTACAGAAGCTTTTCATCATCAGAAGGGTGACTTCCATTCACTCCTTGATCACGTCTCTCAGATATTATCGGAACAATCTGATAATTTGGGATTCGTTCTCTCCCCCAGGATTTCCCGCATCAATTTTTATCATATCAGGCTGATTAAAATATCGGAAGAAAAGATCATGATTATTTTAATCACGACCTTCAAGCTCGTTCTTACAGAAATCGTCGAGACCAAGAGCTATTTCACACAGGCTGAACTTGACCAGGCTTCCAGGTATATCAACGAAAACTTCAGAGGAAAAAACCTGCTCTTTGTCCGTGATTATATTCTCCGAGAAATACCAGCCTATAAGATGAGATATGAAAATATACTCCATAAGCTTATCGCGCTGTTGAAGTCTTATATGGTTGAGGAAGAAAAAAGCAGCCAGATATTTATCCAGGGAACCTCGAAGCTGCTAGGAAAATCAGAATTTATCGATATGGAAAACCTGAAATCACTCTTCCACAGGTTCGAGGAAAAAGCAAAGCTGGCCAAGCTTCTTTCCGATGTGATCAGTTTGGACCGAGTGAAGGTGCTGATCGGAACAGAAATGGATATCCCCGAAATTTCAGATTTTTCCCTAATATTATCTCATTATGGTTATGATCAACAGGTGCTTGGCTCACTTGGCATAATAGGCCCCAAAAGAATTCCTTATCGAAAGATTATTCCCCTCGTGGACTGTATTGCAAAAAAATTAAGCGAGACGATAAGTTTTTCCTAGAAGGGAGGCAAAATGGTTGAAGAGAACAAGAAAAAATCAGAAGATGAAAAGGAAGGCGAAATTGAAATAGAATATCTCACTCCAAAAAAGAAGATTTCGGAGGAAACCAAAGAAGAAAAAGGTCAGATCAAATCTCTCAAAAACGCATTGAAGAAGAAGGATTCCGAAATCAAGCAGCTTAAAAAAGAGCTCGACTCGCTCAAAGACGAATTTCTGCGGAAAGCCGCAGACATGGAGAATCTCAGGAAAAGACTGGAACGAGAGAAAAACGAATACTTCAAGTATGCCTTGAACGAACTGCTTAGAGATCTCCTCGGAATCCTTGATAATTTTGAGAGAGCCCTCGAAAGTCAAAATCATGATGATGAAAAGAGCCTCCGAACGGGCTTAGAGATGATTTATAAACAGTTCTATGATCTTCTAGTTAAACAGGGGGTTTCGCCGATTGATATCAAAGAAAAGAAATTTGATCCACACCTTCACCAGGCTTTCATAACCGAAGAATCCGACCAGGTAGAGGAGCCTCAAGTGGAAGAGGAGCTGCAAAAAGGATACACCATTCACGACCGCCTCTTGAGGCCGAGCCTGGTCAAGGTCGCCATACCTAAAAAAGCGGATTAAACATGGGCAATGTAATCGGTATAGATCTGGGGACGACTTATTCTTGCGTGGCCTATATGGAGGGCAAAGAGCCAAGGGTCATCCCGAATTTCGACGGTTTGCTCACCACTCCTTCTGTGGTGAGCATCACCAGTTCTGGAGAGAGATTGATCGGTAATTTGGCCTTGCGGCAGGCATTTACCAACCCTATGAACACAATCACGGCCATCAAAAGACTGATGGGCAAAAAGTTCAATTCTGAGGGAGTCCAGGAAATAAAACAGCGCGTACCCTATCGGTTGGTAGAGGCGCCTAATGGTGACCTCATGGTGGAATTAGGATCAGAAAGAATAAGCCCGCAGGAAATTTCCGCAATGATTCTGGATTACCTGAAAAGATGTGCAGAAGCCTATTTCGGAGAAGACGTTCAAGAAGCGGTTATTACGGTTCCCGCTCATTTTGATGACCATCAAAGACAGGCGACCAAGGATGCAGCAAAAATCGCTGGATTGGAAGTACTGCGCATTGTCAACGAACCGACTGCTGCCAGCTTGGCCTATGGACTCAGCACTCGCGAAAACGCCACCGTCGCAGTGTATGACATGGGGGGTGGAACATTCGATATAACCATAATGGAAATCAGTGACGGGGTCTTTCATGCCTTGGCCACCAACGGAAACACGTATCTTGGAGGTGAAGACTTTGATAACCGTATCGTCGATTGGCTGACGGAAGAGTTCAAAAAGGAACATGAAATAGACCTCTCCCAAGATAAATTAGCCTTACAAAGAGTGAAAGAAGCCGCAGAGAAAGCTAAACGCGAGCTCTCTTTTACCATGGAAACCGAGATAAACCTGCCGTTTATTTTTTCTGCAAAATCAGACTCTAAACATATCCAAAAGAAATTAACCCGCAAAAAACTGGAGGAATTGACGCACGATTTGATAGAAAAATCGTTCCCCTTCATAGAGCAAGCTTTAGATGACTGTAAACTTGAACCTGAAAAAATTGAGGAGGTTATACTTGTGGGGGGACAAACACGCATGCCATTGATCAGGAACAAGATAACAGATTTTTTCAAGAGAGATCCGAAAGAGCATATCAATCCCGATGAGATCGTTGCCATGGGAGCAGCCATTCAATCTGGAATTCTTGGCGGTAAAATGACCGACCTCGTTCTTCTGCTGGACGTCACTCCTCTGTCCTTGGGAATAGAGGCGGAAAATGATCAATTCGTACCGATCATCGAAAAGAACACCACTATTCCGACCAAAAAAACAAGAGCCTTCACAACAGTGGAACACGACCAGAGGCGCGTGAGGGTCCATGTCCTGCAAGGGGAGGAGGATAGAGCTTCAGAAAACATGTCATTGGCAAGATTTGATTTGGTAGGAATAGAATCTGCTCCTGCCGGAGTCCCCCAAATAGATGTGACCTTCGAGATCGATGCAGACGGTATGGTAAGAGTATCAGCAAAAGACATGGCAACAGGTCGGGCACAGAGAATTGACGTTAAACCTTCTTCTGGACTAACAGGGGAACAAATCGACAAAATAATAAAAAGAGAAGATTCCAAGAAAAAAGAAGACGATCAGGATGATTAAACGAGATTATTATCAGGTGCTCAATATCCAGAGGCGCGCAACCTCGGAAGAGATAAAGAAGGCCTACCGGCGTTTAGCCCTTCAATTTCATCCTGACAGGAATCCTGGGGATAGAGAAGCAGAGGAGAAATTCAAGGAAGCGGCTGAAGCCTACAGCGTTTTGATAGATCCGAAGAAAAGGGACATTTATGACCGATACGGACATGATGGTCTGAGAGGAGAAGGATTCAGCGGCTTTTCCGGATTCAATTCTTCGATCTTCTCCGATTTCGAAGATATCCTTGGAAATTTTTTCAATTTCGGGTTTGAAGGATTTTTTGGGGGACGACAGCAGAGGAGAGCTAGCTATCCGAGGAGGGGGAGAGACCTGGCTTTAGAGCTGGATATCTCCCTGGAGGAAGCCGCTTTTGGCACGGAGAAAGAAATCAAGATCCATCGGTTCGAGCTCTGCCCCGTGTGTTCAGGATCCAAGATGCAGCCAGGAACGAGTGCGGAGACCTGCAGTCATTGTCAAGGAACCGGGAATGTTCGTTATCAACAGGGTTTTTTCGCAATATCCCGTACATGTTCCCAATGCGAAGGAAGTGGGCAGAGAATTCCGTTCCCCTGTAAAGAGTGCAAAGGAACAGGGCGCGTAAGGAAGAAAAGGACATTGACTATAAAAATTCCACCTGGAGTCGATGAGGGATCGAAATTGAGATTGGAGGGAGAAGGAGAGGCCGGGGACAGAAATGCGGAGAAAGGGGATCTGTATGTGATCACCCGGGTGAAGAGACACAAATTTTTCGAGCGGGAAGGCAATCACCTTTACTGCGAGATCACTATCTCGTTCACTAAGGCAGCATTGGGAGCAACGGTCGAAATTCCGACCCTGGAAGGGTCCGAGCTTCTCAAAATTCAAGAGGGAACACAGCCAGGTGAGATCATCAGACTGAAAGGAAAAGGGATCAAGGATCTCTACAGCCGCCATAAAGGAGATCTGTTCATAAAAGTCCTGGTGAGTACACCTAAAAATTTATCCAAGGAACAAAAAAACACTCTTAAAAAATTTGCCGAATCTCTGGGTGACTCTTCTGAAGGGATAGACAGAAGTATCATCGAGAAGGTTAAAAACATCATTCATTAGAGTTGAATTTGACGTCCAATCGGTTTTTCATAGAGAAAGAATCACAAGAATCATCCGATGTTCTTCTCGAAGGTGAAGAACATCATCATCTCAGCAGGGTCGCCAGAATCAAACCTGGAGAAAATGTTTATCTTTTTGACAGACAGGGATCGGATTACTTAGCTAGAGTCGAAGAAGTCGGAAAAACAAGTACGCGGCTTTCTATTCTTGAAAAGAGACCGAGAAAGGATGAGAAAACGCACGTCACCTTGGCTCAAGCTCTGATTAAGGCAAAAAATCTGGAGCTTGTTTTACAGAAAGCCACAGAGCTTGGGATGAGTGAATTCTTCCCTGTTATCAGTTCCCGCAGCATAATAAAGATCGGAGATAATCCGGAAAAGAAAGTGCAAAGGTGGAGAAGAATTGTGCTTGAATCCTCGAAACAATGTGGAAGATCCGTTGTACCCAGAATTCACACTCCTTCTGATTTGAGCACGTTTTTTCGTCAAACTGATTGCGATCGGAAAATTTTTTTCCATGGAAAAGGAGGGGCATATCTGAAAGATCTCCTGGCCCATCTTCACCCTCCATCTTCTGTCGTATTGTTGATCGGTCCTGAGGGAGGATGGACCGAGAGAGAGGAACAGGATATTGTGGGCCGTGGCTTCGAGGCGATCAGCCTCGGACCGTTAACCCTTAGGTCTGAAACTGCAGCCATCGCCAGCCTGGCGATGGTCTCCCATTTCTGGAACAGTTAAGATGTTTCTACAAGGGCAGAAGGTCGGCAAATACGAAATCATACGCTCCCTCGGGAGCGGAGGATTCGGCTCTGTGTATCTGGCAAAGGATACATGGTTGAATATTCTTGTGGCCATCAAAGTGCCCCACAAACAATCAACCGAGTTGTTCAAACTTCTCAAAGAACCCAGGCTCCAAGCAGCTTTGAACCATCCTAACATCGTCCGCATGATATCAGCAGAGAAAGCGAACAAAGTTTTTTTTATGGTTATGGAGTATGTCAAAGGGCAAAGCATGGAGAAAATTCTCGAGAAGGAAAACAATTTTGGCTTTGATAAAGCGTCAGAGTACATTATTCAAATCTCCGATGCAGTAAACCATGCCCATTCGAATAAGATCGTGCACCGTGATTTGAGGCCGTCTAACATCATTATCTCGGATGAAGGTAAGGTCAAAATTACAGATTTTGGCACATCCGTATGGCTGAACAATGTCCCTTACGCGTCCACTCGTATCGGCTCTCCCCCGTATATGGCTCCTGAGCAGTTCATGGGAAAGGCAACTTTTCGATCGGATATTTACTCGATTGGATGCATTTTTTATGAAATGCTTCTCGGAAGACCACCTATTTTCGATCCGGATCCTTTCAAAATTCTGGAAAAAGCACAAAAAGGCCAAATAACGCCACCGCGTCTGAAAAACAGTATAATTCCAAAGGAAGTCGACAAAATTATCATGAAATGCTTGGCAGTCAAACTAGAGGACAGATACGAAAAATCTTCAGAAATCATAAGGGATCTTTCCCTCTACAAGGGAAGAGATTCCATCCAAACCGAGATTGAGGAAATCAGGGATAGGATCAAAGCCAGGGAAAGGACAAAAGCAACCTTGTGCTGGAATTGCCGTAGACCTTTACCCCTCAAGGAAAAAAGCTGTCCCTACTGTGGAGAACCTATCTGAGATTGACTTGGATATTCAATTGAGATAAGATGAAATCCCCGCTTGCATTCATAACAATGAGGAGTAATGAATGAGCCCTTTTAATGAGAATGGAAAGGTTTGGATGAACGGAAAACTCGTTCCTTGGAAGGAGGCCAATATTCCAATCGCTTCCCATGTCATTCATTATGGAACGTCTCTTTTTGAGGGATTCAGAGCCTATGACACGCCAAAAGGAAGTGTGATTTTCCAGCTCAATGCCCATACACAGAGGCTTTACAATTCATGCAAAATGTACCGCATGGACATTCCCTATTTACAGGATGAATTCAACAAGGCTGTGATCGACACAGTTAAAGCCAATGATTTGAAATCCTGTTATATTCGCCCGATTGTCTACAGAGGTTATGCAACCTTAGGTGTTGATCCCTTTCCATGTCCGGTCGATTGTGCTATCCTGGTATGGGAATGGGGACAATATTTGGGAGACGAAGCCCTGGAAAACGGAGTAGATGTCCGGGTTTCCTCCTGGCACAGAATGGCTCCCAATACCTTTCCCGCCCTGGCAAAATCGGGGGCCAACTACATGAATTCTCAGTTGATTAAGATGGAGGCCTTACTGGAAGGCTATGTAGAGGGAATCGCTCTGAATGTCAGGGGCCATGTCAGCGAAGGCAGTGGGGAAAATGTTTTCCTCGTTCTGAACGGAGTCGTGCATACTCCGCCTTTATCATCTTCTATACTTCCTGGAATCACTCGAGCGACAGTGATTCAACTCCTCAAAGATCTAGATATGCCGGTTATGGAGGATACCATACCCAGAGAAATGCTGTATATCGCTGACGAGGTCTTTTTCACGGGCTCAGCAGCAGAAATAACTCCGGTCCGTTCCATAGACAAAATAACTATCGGGTCTGGAAAAAGAGGCCCTGTCACACAAAAACTTCAAGAGGAATTCTTCGCTTACATAAATGGGGAAAAAGGGGATTGCCATAAATGGCTTACTTACATAGACTCTAATTAATGGGGGAAAAAATGGATATCGATGAACTCCTAAAGATCGCCATCGAAAACGATGCTTCGGACCTTCATATAAAGGCCGGAAACTATCCCATCATTCGCATCCATGGTAAGCTCAAGCCCTTGACTCAATTTCCAAAGCTCAGTCCAAACAACACGTTCGAACTGGCCCACCAGGTACTCGGAGATCACCAGAAAGAGAAATTACTGCAAGATCTGGACCTCGATTTGGCCTACAGTCTCCCTGGTTTTGGCCGGTTCAGGGGAAGTGTCTACCACCAGCGAGGAAGTTTAGCTTTAGTCATGCGAATCATTCCTCTGGAGATAAAGACTATCAGGGATCTTCTGCTTCCTGAGGTCATCGAAAAAATTGCTCTGGAGCCCAGAGGATTGGTCCTCGTTACAGGCACTACAGGATCAGGAAAAACCACAACTCTTGCAGCGATGATCGACCACATCAATACTTACAGGAAAGAGAACGTCATCACGATCGAAGATCCGATCGAATATCTTCACAGAGACAAAAAAAGCACGATTGCCCAGAGAGAAGTCGGAATGGATGTCAACGATTTTGCCCGTGGCCTGAGAGCCTCCCTCAGGGAAGACCCTGATGTCATCCTGGTAGGCGAAATGCGGGACAGAGAGACCATTGAAACGGCTCTTTTGGCAGCCGAAACCGGACATTTGGTCATGAGTACACTGCATACCTTGGATGCTCCCGAGACCATCAACCGCATCGTTTCTGTTTTTGCACCTCATCATCAAAGACAGATCAGACTTCAGCTAGCGAGTATCATCAAAGCCTGCATTTCCATGAGGCTCATTCCCAGAAAGGATGGACAGGGAAGAGTCCCTGCCGTAGAGGTCATGATCAACACGCCTTACATTTCAGAGTGTATCAACGACCGCGAGAAAACTCTCCTCATCCGAGATGCTATCGCATCTGGGGTTTCTCAATATGGGATGCAGACTTTCGATCAATCCATCTATCAGCTTTACAAAGACGGTTATATCTCCTATGAACAGGGTTTGAGATATTCCTCCAGCCCCGACAATTTCAAATTGAGAGTGATGGGTATCCGCTCAACACTGGATGTGGCTATGGAGGATATGGAAAAGGAGATGAGCAGGATAGAGAGGCCCCAAGTAGAGGTCAAAGAAGATGAAGAAGCTTCAGAAATAGAAGAGAAAGAAGCAGCCAAAGCAAAGGAAGAGGCCAAAAAATAGTTATAGATGCGCGCACAGGAGATAAGAGAGACATTCCTCGATTTTTTTGCCGGCCGAAAACACAAGATAGTTAAAAGTTCGGCCTTGCTTCCCAAGGATGATCCTACTCTTCTTTTTACCAATGCCGGGATGAACCAATTCAAAAACACCTTTCTAGGATTAGAGAAAAGGAGTTACAAGAGAGCTGCCTCCGTCCAAAAGTGCATGAGAGTCAGCGGGAAACATAATGACTTAGAACAGGTCGGTAAAACAAACAAGCATCATACTTTTTTTGAGATGCTGGGGAATTTTTCATTCGGCGATTATTTCAAGAAAGAAGCCATAGAGTATGCCTGGGATCTTGTCACACGAGAATTTAAGATGAGTGAGGATAAGCTGTATATCACGATTTATAAACAAGACGACGACGCCTTGCAAATATGGAACCAGGATATTGGTATCCCTGAGAACAGGATTTTTCGTTTTGGGAAGAAGGACAACTATTGGGCTATGGGAGAGACAGGCCCCTGCGGACCCTGTTCTGAGATTCATTATGACTTGGGTGAAGACATAGACCCGGGAGATCCTTCTGATCTGATCGAGAGCGGGAGTGACCGGTTTATGGAATTGTGGAATCTGGTTTTTATGCAGTATGAACAGACCGAGAAAGGCGAACTCCTGCCTCTTCCTTCACCCTCCATAGACACAGGTATGGGACTGGAGAGGGTTGCGACTGTCTTACAGGGAAAAAAAAGCAATTTCGGGACCGACTTGTTTGTTCCTCTTATCGATGCTGTTTGCGACATGGCCCGAAAGGAATATTCCTCCTCTGATAAATCGGATGTATCTGTAAGGATCATAGCTGATCATATCCGTGCTGTGACGTTTTTAATAGGGGACGGGATCATGCCTTCCAATGAAGGAAGGGGATATGTGCTGCGGAGGCTCATCCGCCGGTCGTTCCGTCAAGGGAATTCTATCGGCTTGGAAGATCCCTTCCTGTACAAGCTGGTGGGAACTGTGGTCGATGGCATGAAAGACGCTTATCCTGAACTTCTTTCTTTGGCCGCATACATTTCCAAAGTCTGCCTTTCTGAAGAGAGACGGTTTTCAATGACATTAGCTTCCGGCCTTAGAACTTTCAACCAGTACATAAAAGAGGCCGAAGCTCAATCAAAGAAAACACTATCTGGGAACAGACTGTTCAAACTCTACGATACCTTTGGATTTCCGTTGGATCTATCCAGGGAGTTGGCGGAGGAACGAAATATTGCTGTCGATGAGAAGGGATTTTACAAGGAGCTGGAAAAACAACGTCAACGTGCCCGGATTGGTTGGAAAGGGGAAGAAAAACAGCGAGAGAAAAAGATTTATGAAAAACTCAAGGACTATCCCAGCGAATATGTAGGATATGACCAGTATAAGATCGAGGCTAAAGTGACCGCCCTGCTCAAGAATGGAGATTTCGAGCAGCTGCTGAGCGAGGGAGAGGAAGGAGAAGTTTTTCTGGACGTGACACCGTTTTATGCTGAAGCAGGTGGTCAGATCGGAGATTCCGGCATCTTGAAAAACCCCCATTTTTCTTCGTTCGTGGAGACGGCTTATTATCCAATTCCAGAACTCATCGCACATAAAGTCAAAGTCATCTCTGGTCAAATTCAGACGGGCGACTCTGTGGAAGCCATCGTCGATGTCCCCAGGAGGGAGAGACTCAGCAAGAATCATACAGCGACGCACCTCCTGCATGCTTCCCTGAGGCAGATACTCGGCGACCATGTCAAACAAACCGGATCGCTGGTCTCGCCCGCACGTTTGAGGTTTGATTTTACCCATTTTGCCCCTGTAAAAACATCCGAGCTGGAACAAATTGAAACAATGGTGAATGAAAAAATCAGAGAAAACCTTCCTGTGGAGACGGAGATCACCACCATGGAGGAAGGGATAAGAAAAGGAGCTGTTGCCATTTTCGAAGAAAAATATGGGGAGAAGGTAAGAATGATTAGTATCGACGACTTCAGTAAAGAGCTTTGCGGAGGCGTTCATGTGCACTTCACCGGAGAAATCGGTTTGTTTAAAATCGTATCTGAAACAAGCGTCGCGGCAGGAATGAGACGAGTAGAGGCTGTAACGGGAGAAAAGGCTCTCCAATACATTCAGGAGAATGACAAACTTCTTCTAGAAATCCAGCAATTGCTGAGTTCTTCGAAAAAAGACCTGGTGTTACAAATAGAAAAACTCAAAGAAACCGTTAAAGAGAAGGAAAGAGAAAGCAAGTCTCTGCGCCAGAAATTAGCGAATATCCGCTATAAGAAAGATATTCAAAAGATTCAGAAAATCAGGGGCATCTCTGTTCTTACTCAAAGGGTGGAGGGGTTGACAATGAGCGAGCTGCGGGAACTTGCCGATTCTCTTAAACAGAAGATCGGTTCTGGGATTGTCGTCCTCGGAGCTCCTGATGAAGAGAAAGTCTATCTTGTGGTGGCCATAACCAAGGATTTGACCAGTCGCGTGAGAGCCGACGAAATGATTAAAAAGATCGCGCCATTGATTGGAGGAGGGGGCGGAGGCCGCCCGGACTTTGCCCAGGCCGGGGGGACCGATCCTGACCAGCTGGCCCGAGTCTTTGACCAAATCGTTCCCGTAATCGAGGAAATGATCCCCCCGAAAATCACCCCTAAAGAGGATTGATAGAAATATTTTTTTTTCTCATTATATAAACAATGAATCGAGCGAGCGGTAATAAGAAAGCATGTTCCTTTCAATCTGTGGCTATGGGACTTTTTTTGATATGCTCTTTTTTCACGGACTTTTCCTTTCCCCAAAGTCATTCTCCCTCCCAGGGCAAGTACGATAATATTATCGCAACTCTCTCCCAGAAGCATGAGGTGCCGCAGAGTTTGGTGCATTCGATCATCAAGGCGGAATCAAACTATGATGCCTGGGCCATATCCCCCAAGGGCGCCCTGGGACTGATGCAGCTCATGCCAGAGACGGCTATTCAATATAAAGTGAACAATGTATTCGATCCAAAACAAAACATCGAGGGCGGCATCAAATACCTGGCCGATTTAATTGAGCTTTACGAAGGCGATACAGAACATGTTCTTGCGGCCTACAACGCAGGTCAAGAAGCCATCAGGAGATACGGAGGCATCCCCCCCTATAAGGAAACCAAGAATTACATCAAAAAGGTGATGGCATCCTATTCCAAGTCGAAGATCACGACACGGACAAAGATTTACGCATTTTATGATGAGAACGGGAAATTTGTACTCACCAACAACAAGGCGCTCTGGGAAAAATACAAAGACAAATCCAAGTGATTTTTCGATCCGGAATTCTTATATTATAAATATCCCTTTATCAGAAGGCTACGCGGAACGATTTCGAATACGGCAGGAAGTTTACCGACCTGTTCTCCGTCGATTTCAATCAAGATATTGTCATCGGGATCTTCAGGGATCGCTTCAATCTTTCTGCCGCGGACAAAAGAGATTTTTGGATGTGAAAGATGGATTCCCGCATAGATTTTCCAGACATTTCTCAAGAACTCAAGAACTTTCATCCCTTTGATCAGAATGATATCGAAAAGGCCGTCATCCAATCGCGCTTCCGGAGCGATTTTCATCCCTTTTCCGAATATTCTTCCGTTTGAAATGGCCCCTATCAGGTATTCGTCTCTTGGGATTTCTTGATCATCGATTTTCAATTGTATTTTTTTGTTTTTATAATGAAAAAAAGTAGAAATCGTACTTTTCAAGTAGGATGAGGCTCTCCTTGCCGTTCTGTTCCGATTCATGCGGTCCACGACCTCACCGCCGAAGCCGAAGTCAGCGACATTGAGAAAATATCTTTCCGTCACTTCACCCGTATGGGTTTTGAAAGTGGCCCTTCCAATGTCAATCACAGGTGAGGGAGCCTGAGTGATAATCTGTAATGAACTCCGTAATCCTGGAGGAATGTTCAGACTTTTGCTGAAGTCGCATCCTGTTCCGGAAGGCACGATTCCGAGGACGGTTCGAGGATTGATCAATGCTCTGCCATCGAAAAATCCATTGGAAATCTCATTCATTGTCCCATCCCCTCCAACTCCGACTATCAGTTCTGATCCTTCTCGGATGGCTGTCCTGGAGATATCTATGGCCTGTGAAGGTTTCTCTGTAAACTCGTATTTAAATTCTTTGAGGAAAGATTTCAGGGCTTCTTTAATTTGTGCCCATTTTTTTCGAGTTCGTCCCCGGTTGGATTCAGGGTTGACGATCACCTGGGTCTTTAGGAACATCCACCGCTCCTTGATCTCTCTGGGCTGTCTTTTTTCCAAACAAAGAAATACCGATGATTCCCCCTAAGGCACCCAAAGCCGAGAAAATGACTACAGATATCACAAGACCGATTATGGCCCATACAAAAGAGGTTTCGAAGGCGCCTTCTTGAAACCATGATTCAAAACCTCGCGGCATCTCCTCATAATATTCCGAAAATCTGTCTATCATATTTCGCATGAATTTTTCGGTAACAGCCTGGAATGGGATGCTGATTATAAATTCGACGATTGCCGCTACAATTCCGCTAAAAATGCCCACGATTACACCGTCACCTGCGCTTAAAGCAACCGGAGAATCCTTTATAAGCAGGTAGGCAGAAAGCATGGCGCCACCGATAATCCATAGGCAACAGAGACAATTCACGATCGGAATGCCTGAGAGGATTCCAGCAGCGGCTCCCCCTATCAGTGCCGGGACGAACATGCCGGGCCTTTGGTCGTTCATGGGTCCTCCTTCAATTCGGTTCATCTCATTCTAATTATTTTTTATGGTAGATATCAAGAGAAATTTTCGCGTCGGCGCACAATAAAATCCGAGAGTCCTGCAAGGAAGTAAAAGGGCAGAATCACCCCCCATATCAGACCGGTCAGGAATCGAAGCCATTCCGGGCTCTTCCATATGCTAATAAGATTAGCCGCTGTGTCCAACACGATAGGAATCGAGACAAGGATAAGATTTTTTACTCTGGGAAGTAGAGGGGAGGTGAAACCTTCCTGGAAGGGATAAATCAAGGTCCCGATTAAAAATCCTGTATAGATGCCCAAGCAGCGGGCACACACGGCTAAGGGATGACCAAGAATAAAGAAACAGCGGGATGGGATTTGATGACAGGTGGGAGAAAAAAGAGCATAGATAAAGCCGGCCAATGGGGAGGATTTGCTGGCGAGATAAGGCGCCAAAAATATGATCCCTAACCATAGTATGATGCCCGATAAGGTCAGAATATAAATCAGGATGATGACATTTTTGGCTGCCATGGATGGATCTCAGATGAATAAGTTTCCTGGTATGACCAAAGGAGCCAGTTTAGCCCTGTGTCTGTTCAATGTCAACTTTGAGTTTCGAAATATGATACTATGGAAAGCATTCCCCCTCGGTTTTCGAAATGCTCACATCTTATACAAAAATTTGACAGATTGTGATTCAAAATTGTAAATTAGATGCCTGAAAGAGGGATTAAATTCATCCTTATCTTCATTTAGGAGGTAAAATGATACACAAAAAGTATTTTTTAGCATTACCTCTCGTTTTCCTATTGATTCCTTTCTCTATGCTCTTTTCTCAATCGGAGGAAGCGGCGAACATTTTTGAGAATTATAAACAAGGAGTGGTTACCTTTACCGTCTATGATGAGGAGGACGAAGAAATCGCAGAAGGATCGGGATTTCTTATCGGCGAGAAAGTTCTTGCCACCTATTATGGACTTGTTTGCCAGGCACACGAAGCTGAAGGGCTGGATTACAGAGGAAAGAAAGTCAAATTCGATGGCATCTTATCCGTTGATAAGGATTTTGGGATAGCCCTGGTGAAGGTCAACAGAAAAGATCCGATTCTTTCGTTCGGGGATTCTGACGGGCTCAGCAGATCCAGCAAGCTCTATTCCATAGGCGGGAACGAGGCGAGAGAAATCTCTTTTTCTGAAGGAGGGGTTTTCAATTTTCATCAGATGAATTCCCGAAGATTGATCGAGTCTTCGTTGTCTATTCCGGATGAGTACAGCGGCGCGCCAGTGTTCGACTCGACAGGAAAAGTTGTGGGAATGGTCATTTTTCTGGATCTCGGGAAAAAAATCATCGTCCCCTCCAACATCATAAAGAACCTCCCAAGGACAGGGTCAGAAACAAAATTCAAAAACTGGCGAAAAGAGGATTATTTCTCTACTCTCGAGGGAGCTTATTTCGCTGCAGAGGTATTCTATGCCTTGAATGATACAGGAAGAGCCGAAAAATATCTGAAAAAAATCATCGAGCTCAAACCCGATGACCTCCATGCCTATCTGCTTCTGGCCTCAGTCTATTACAACCAAAGAGCCTATTCTTCAGCTTTGACAACCTATCAGAAAATCATAGAATTGAATCCCAACAGAGACGATGCTCACTATGGATTGGGCCTGGTCAATCTGAAAATGATGAAGTGGAAAGAAGCGATACCTCCTCTCAAACGGGCGATCCAATTGAACCAGGACAACAAAGAAGCTTATCTCCATATAGGAACTGCTTATCAGGAGCTCAGGGAATTCAACGGAGCGATTGATGCCTATCAACAATATCTCAGCACCAATCCAAACCAGCCTTGGGACGTATACACTCAGCTCGGAGTCTGTCAGATGGAGGTCGAGAAATACGAAGACGCCGTGAATTCCTTCACCAAAGCTCTGGAAGGTTACGGAGATGACGTAGCGCTCTTATACAAACTCGCCCAGGCCTATGAAAAGGCCGGACAGATCGATCAAGCAGCGGCCACTTATGAAAAGCTAGCTCAAATTACCCCTGAGGATGCCAAGAGATATTATAATATGGTCATCATGATGTACAACACAGCGAATATGCCTGAAAAAGCAGCAGAAGTCGCTCAAAAACTGGTCGAACTCGATCCGAATGACACGGAAGCTCTGTACAACTTAGGATACATGTATGTACAGATGGAGAATTATGAGAGGGCTGTTGAGACCTTCAGTAAAGTCATAGAAAAAAATCCAGGTATGGAATACGCGCACCTCCAACTCGGATACAGTTACACTCAGTTGAAACAGCATGCGAAGGCCGCAGAAGCCTATAAAAACATGGTGGAAATCTTCCCTGATAAAGATGACGCATGGTTTGGATTGGGTATTGCCTATATGCAGCAGAAAAAATATTCCGAAGCAGTGGAACCTCTAAAAAAAGTCATCGAGTTGAATCCAAGCCGTGGTTATGCCTACTATAATCTGGCTATATCTTACTTAAATCTTCGAGACAATTACAGTGCGAGAGAAATATACAAGCAGCTCATGACTGTGGACCCGGATTTGGCAAAAAAACTGGAGCAGTACATCAAATAGACGATTTCGCCTTTCAAACAGGCCAAGGATGCAAATCTTTTAAACTCTCAATGGAAGGGGACAGACATATCCAAACTTTGAAAGAGGGAAAATGGACAGGAAAGCAATGCTGGAGGATTTAACGCAGGAATTTAAAAAAACACACCAGAAGTCAGAGGAACTGTTCAGAAAAGCAAGCCGATTTCAAATCAAGGGAGGGAGTCACAACCTGAGGCTCTTTTATCCCTATCCGTTTTATGACCTGCACAGCGAGGGCTCCAAGGTAACAGATGTTGACGGTCATACCTATATCGACTTCTGGCAGGGTCATTTTGGCAATATCCTGGGGCATAATCCAAAAATCGTTCTCGATGCCCTTATGGATTATTATAAGAAAGGCCAGGGGCTGGCCACCGGTTTTCCAGGGGTTTTCCAATCAGAGCTGGCAGAGCTTCTGCTGAGCCTGATCTCAGCCGATAAGATTCGATTTACCACCAGCGGTACGCTCGCTACGATGTACGCCATCATGCTTTCCAAAGCAAAGACGAAGAGAGAACTCGTTATGAAAGCTGGAGGAGGATGGCATGGCTCTCATCCTTACGCCTTAAAAGGTATTACAGTCTTTGACAAGGGATTCACCAGGGTCGAATCGGCCGGGCTTCCCGAAGGGACAGATCAAACAATCCTGGTTACTCGCTTCAATGATCCTCAAGACCTCGAAGATAAGTTCAAAAACGACGGAGACCGAATTGCCTGCCTGATCCTAGAACCCTTTATCGGTGCTGGAGGATTTATATTCGGCGATACAGAATATCTACGAGAAGCAAGAGAACTCTGCACTCGACATGGGTCATTACTTATTCTGGATGAAGTTATTTCAGGTCTCCGTTTCCATGCTGGGGCACTCCAAACTCTCTATGGTCTCAAGCCTGATATTTCTGTTTTCGGGAAAGCTATCGGCGGAGGTATGCCAATCAGCGCTGTCGCAGGTAAAGACGAAGTGATGAAACTCTGCAGTCATGAAACCCGAGAAGAAGAGCGAGTTAAGCTGGAGGGAGGAACGTTTTCCGCGCATCCAGCCGCAATGCTTGCGGGACTCACATTCACCCAATATCTCCTTGAGCACCAGGCAAACATCTATCCGCAGATTGGAAGACTGGGAGATAAAGTCCGAACAGAGATCGAAAAAATATTTACAGCCTTTGGCTTTCAGGTCAAATGCACCGGGAATGGGAATTCTGTCGTCAAGAGCAGTTCTATCGTGGGCGTTCATTTTATGCGTGAAGAATGTGAACGGATCACTTCTCCTGAACAAGTATGGGACCCGAAGATATGCGATGTTGAGATGAGAGAGAAAGTGTTCAAACTCGCCATGCTTCAGGAGGGATTCAACATTTTCCACGGTTATGGTGCAATATCTGCTGCCCACTCCGAAGAGGAAATCCAGGCTTCGCTGGATGCAGTAGAAAGAATTGCCAAGAAATGGAAACACTCCACCAAGAAAGGTCGCTCAAGATAGGAGGAATCGCACCATGGAACAGATCAAGGTCATCATATATGGGTGTGGCGTTATGGGCCGAAAAATCACAGAAGCTCTGTTGAAAAAGAAAAGCTTTTCGATCGTGGGAGCTTTGGATATTGCACCTGAGCTTGTCGGCAAGGATCTCGGAGCTATCCTGGATAATCCAACGAATTTGGGAATCAGCATCGACAATAACCCCCACCAACTCTTTACTGCTTCCGATGCCCATGCCGTTATTTTAACCACCACGTCCCATCTCAAGGAAGTTTTTCCTCAAATCGCTCAGTGTGTGAGAGCCGGGTTGAATGTCGTATCGACCTGCGAAGAACTGTCTTTTCCATGGAAGCGGGAAGCCGAACTCGCTGAAGAAATTAACCAATTGGCAAAAAAGCATGGGGTTACTGTGGTGGGTACGGGAATCAACCCCGGCTTCTTGATGGACACTCTCCCTTTAATTCTTACTGCTCCGTGCCTCGAGGTGGAGACAATAAAGGTTATCCGGATGATGGATTCTTCCAAGAGGCGGATGCCATTCCAGAAAAAAATCGGAACCGGTCTCACCATGGAAGCATTCCGGGAGAGAATAGAGAGCAAAGTGATTACAGGTCACGTAGGTTTGCTCGAGTCCGTTCATATGATCGCTTCAGGCTTAGGGTGGAATCTGGATCAAGCTGTTGAGCTCGCCCCCGAACCGGTAATAGCAGAAAAGGAAATAGATACGGCTTTGGGTAGAGTTGAGCCCGGCAAAGTAATCGGATTGATCAGCGTTGCCCACGGAATCAAGGACAGCAAAAGGCTGATCTCACTCGAGTTCAATGCCCATGCCGACGTGGAGCAGGAATATGATGAAGTCGTCATCCATGGAGTTCCCGATATACGCCAAAAAATTATGGGGGGGGTTCATGGGGATATCGGGACTGTGGCCGTCACTGTCAACACCGTCCCTCGGGCCGTTACATCCGAGGCCGGGTTGATTGTGATGAAGGATTTGCCTCCTGTTTTGGCCACAGCCTAATCGGTCTCAACTCGGCGCCATAAATTCCTACATAATCTTGAGTATCTCATGAGCCTGACTGAAATTGACAAATAAAACCGGCTGTGGTAAATATTGAATCCTGTTTCGCCTCTGGTCAAGAATTCCTCGATTATATAAAAAATCGAGGTTGTCCCAAAGTGACGGGAAATAAAATCGGGATAAAGGTGCAGAGTCGGGTGTTATCGTGCGCAGTTCATCGCCGCCGAGAAGAGCGGCAACAGAATGGCGTCGAAAATCTGAACTAGAGCGAAGACATTTCTCCGCACCTTAGATGGATACTTCATCCCCGTCACTTTGGGACAAAGCCAAAAAATCACACGGGCAGGTGGCGAAATTGGCATACGCGCTAGGCTTAGGACCTAGTTCCTGTTGAAGGAGTGCGGGTTCGAGTCCCGCTCTGCCCATTTTTTATCCGAAACATATAGGTGAAACATACTTAAAATGTCAAATACCACAAAAAAAGTCAGCGACAGTAAATGGGAAATTGAAATAGAAATACCTGAAGCTGAAACGGCCGAAGAAATGAAAAGAATAACGGCTCAATATTCTTCTCGAGCCAAAGTCCGGGGATTTCGGCCAGGGAAGGCTCCTGAAGAGATCATAAAAAGAATGTACTACCCCGATATCAAAGAGACTCTCATCAATTCTCTCGTCCCAAAAGCATTGAATAAAGAGCTTAAAGAAAGGAATATCGTTCCTGCAGGCCAGCCCATCGTGACTGACTTGCATTTCAGAGAAGGGGAGCCTCTCCGATTCAAGGCAAAGGTCGATGTGTGGCCGGAATTGCATCTGCCTGAGTATAAAAACATTCGAGTTAAAAAAAGAAAAGCCTCTGTCTCTGAAAAGGAACTCAACGAGTCTTTAGAAGAGCTCCGCCTTAAATCGGCTCAATACACTCCTGTTGAGGACAGGGGGGTGGTGGATGGAGATTATGTGGTTGCAGAGATCAAGGGACAGGATACCAAAACAAAGAGATTTTTACCTACAGAAAAAGTGGTCGTCCTCGCAGGTCATCCTGAGAATGAGGAGATACTCAACCAGAACTTGTTAGGCCTCAAACCGAATGATCAGTGCAAATTCACGATCAGATATCAAAAGGATCACAAAAATAAAAAGCTGGCCGGCCGGGAAATCAATTATGATTTAAAAATAGAATCCATAAAAGAGAAGATGCTGCCGGAGATCGATGATGATTTTGCAAAAGATCTTGGGGATTACAAAAATTTGGATGATCTTAAGACTAAATTGAAGGACCAGCTCCTTGAATCGAAAAAAAAAGGGCTGCGAAGAGAAATGGCCGAAGAGATCATCAAAGAAATATCCGAGAAAATGGCGTTGGAGCTGCCCGAATCTGTTATAGAGCATGAGTATAACGCTCAATTGAATCGTCGCCTCTCTGCTGTTTCTCAGCAGGATTTATCGAAGGTTGATCTCGAATGCCTGAAGAAAAATGTGCGCGAAAGTGCTGTCCAGAATATAAAAAACCACATAATCCTCAAGAAGATCGCCGAGAAAGAAAAACTTGAAGTCACTGAGGAAGAAATCACAGAAGAGATGAAAGCTATGGCTAGATCCCACAACGTTCCCTTGGCCAGAGTTGTGGAAAGCATAAATAAGGAGGGCAAAAAAGAGGAACTGAAAGAGAACCTTCTTCTCAAGAAGACGGTTGACTTTTTGGTCAAATCCGCTATAATAGAATAACCAGTCCCCATGATCTTAATCCCCTTAGTGATATAGCTAGATGATAAAATTGAAATCTTCAAAGCTTAAAGACGTCACATCAGAATTCGTTAATGAAACTCTCGATATTATTCCCGCCGTCTTCAAAACCGGGGAATCTTTGAGGATCTTCGAAAAGTCTGCGGGAAAAATGGATGAGAGTCGATAGCTTGAAACTATTTGCTGGAGTATAAGTATGGATACCACAAGCAACTCGGAGGTTATCTACAATGTGCCTTTGATCCCTTTGAGGGATCTGGTTGTATTTCCCTCCACCCTTGTTCCGTTTATTATCGGTCGTTCATCCTCGATCCATGCGTTAGAGAAAGCCACAGAAAAGGATAAAATGCTTTTTCTGTCCTCTCAGATAGATGCATCTTTAGATAATCCCCTCCAACGGGACATCCACTCCATGGGAGTCGTCGCGAAGATTGTCCGTGCCATTAAAATGGATGACAACAACGTGAAAGTCATCGTTGAAGGCAAGAAAAGAGCTCGAGTCGTCGAATATTTAAGCACCTACCCCTTCTATCAAGTCTTGGTAAAGGAAGTTAAGCAAATTGAAAGCGACAGCGCCGAGACCAGAGAAACCCTGAAAAGGGTTTTAACCCTGTTCGAAGATTATCTCAAACTCAGCCAAAATGCAAATTTCGAATCCATCATTCCTGCTTTGAAAGATAATAGCCCAGATAGAATCTCTGATATCATAGCTTCACACATGTACTTGTCCCTAGATGAGAAACAAAACCTCCTTGAAACGACCAATAGTACAGAACGGCTGAGAAGATTGAATTATGTTTTGGAAAATGAACTTCTTAAAATCCATTCCAAGTTGAGTAAAGATGGAAAAAGATCGAGTCGCCGGAAGTTTTCTTATAGAGACCCCCAGCAAAAAGTCTTCCCCCCTGGTTTGAATGTCCGTAAAGAGGACCAGCCCAATGAAATTGAGGAACTGCGTAAAAAGGTGGAACAAGCCAAGATGCCGAAGGAAGCAGAGGATAAGGCAGTAAAAGAAATCGAAAGATTGGAAGCGATGCCTCCGATGTCTGCAGAGGCGACAGTTTGCAGGAACTATCTGGATTGGCTTATTTCTCTGCCCTGGAATAAGAAATCAAGAGAAAAGAGAGATATCAAACAAGCAGAAAAGATATTGGATGAAGACCATTATGGATTGAAAAAGGTTAAAGAAAGAATACTGGAGTATCTCTCCATCCGGCAGTTGGTGAAAAATCCAAGAGGCGTTATTCTCGGCCTGATAGGCCCTCCCGGTGTCGGTAAGAGTTCCCTGGGGCAATCCATCGCTCGAGCCACTGGAAGAAAATTCGTTCGCCTCTCTCTGGGAGGAGTCAGGGATGAAGCCGAAATCAGAGGACACCGGCGGACATACATCGGTGCCTATCCTGGAAGAATCATCCAGATGATCAAGAGGGCTGGAACGAAAAATCCTGTTTTTCTCCTGGATGAGGTCGATAAAATGAGCGTTGATTTCAGGGGAGATCCGGCATCGGCACTTATGGAAGTTCTCGATCCAGAACAAAACAGCACCTTCCTGGATCATTACATTGATACAGACTTTGATCTATCTCAGGTTATGTTTATTGTTACAGCCAATATGCAGGAACCCGTCCCTAAGCCACTCCAAGACCGCATGGAGATGGTGAGAATTCCTGGCTACACAGAAGATGAGAAGCTCCAAATCGCAAAGCACTTTCTTCTGCCCAAACAGAAAAAAGCCCATGGATTCAAAGAACAAACGATCAGGATCTCTGACAAAGCCCTGAAAAAGCTCATCCGTGAATACACCAGAGAGGCAGGTGTCCGAAGTTTAGAGCGAGAAATCACATCCATTTGTCGAAAAGTGGTCAAGAAAGTTGTATCCAAAGGAAAAGACTACAAAGAAATTGTGACTCCCATGAAATTGGAAAAGTATTTAGGTATTCCCCGCTACCGACGTTCAGAAATAGATAAAAAGGATGAAGTCGGGGCAGCCGTTGGCATGGCCTGGACAGAATTCGGTGGTGAGCTTCTCACTTTTGAAGTTACCAAAGTCCACGGAAAAGGCAACTTTATGTTAACCGGTCAACTCGGAGAAATCATGCAGGAATCCGCACAGGCAGCGTTCAGTTACGTGCGTGGAAAGATGTTTGAATTGGACATTGCCAAGGATTTGCATAAAAATTTCGATATACATATCCATGTGCCTGAAGGCGCTACGCCTAAGGAAGGACCTTCAGCAGGTATCACCATCGCTACATCCATTATTTCACTCCTCACAGGAATTCCTGTCACCAAAAAAATTGCGATGAGCGGGGAGATCACCCTCAAGGGCAAAGTCTTATCTGTCGGTGGAATAAAGGAAAAGCTGCTAGCCGCACATAGAGAAGGGATAAAAGAGGCCATCCTCCCTGCTGACAATAAGCCCGACCTGAAAGACATGCCTAAGAATGTGAAAGACGACATAACCATACATTTTGTAGAAAACATGGACAAGGTTTTAGAGATTGCATTGGTCGGTGATCTTCCCAAGAAAAGAAAAATGCCGGTCGAATCGAAAGTAACCAAGCAGGAGGAAGATAGAGAAGAATCCCAGAAACCTCCTATAACTCACTAAAACACAAGTGCGGTAGATTTGATCCAAAAATCGCAAAAGAGGTATAAAAATGAAAGAGTACAACTTAACTGAACTCGAAGAAAAAGGAATTGAAGAGCTATTCAAGATTTCAGCCGAAGCAGGTCTGACGAAGAAAGACATCGAGGATTCGAATAAACAGAACATCATTTTTAAAATCCTCGAGGCGCAGGCAAAAAAGAATGGTCTGCTTTTCTCAGAAGGTGTGTTGGAATGTCTTGACGATGGATTTGGATTTCTCAGAGCGCCTGAGTTCAGTTATCTCCCGAGCCAGGACGATATTTACGTTTCTCCTTCCCAGATCAGGAAATTCCAGCTCCGCACAGGGGATACCATCTCGGGAATCGTGCGGCCGCCTAAAAACGGCGAGAAATACTTTGCGCTGATTAAAATAGAAGCGATCAATTTTGCTCATCCGGATGTCATTCAGAAATCGAGGAGAAACATCCAGTTCGAAAGCCTCACTCCTCTGTATCCCTTTGAGAAAATCAAGTTGGAAGACGGGAATAACAAGAATTTGAATGCCCGGGTGATGGATATGCTCACTCCAATCGGAAAAGGACAAAGAGGCTTAATCGTTTCTCCGCCCAGAGCAGGAAAAACGACTCTGCTCAAAACCATAGCCAAGTCAATAGAAAAAAATCATCCTGAGATGTTTCTGATCGTTCTGTTGGTTGCGGAGAGGCCTGAGGAGGTGACTGATTTCCAGAGAACCGTTCAGGGAGAGGTGGTCGCGTCCACTTTCGATGAACCTCCTGCAAGAAATGCTCAGGTAGCTCATATCGTGCTCGAAAAGTCTAAACGTCTCGTCGAACTCAAGAGAGACGTGGTCATCCTCCTGGACAGTATCACGCGTTTGGCAAGAGCACATAATGCGATCATTCCTCCTTCTGGAAAAGTCCTTTCCGGGGGGATAGATGCCAATGCTCTGAACAAGCCCAAAAAGTTCTTCGGCTCCGCAAGAAAGATCGAAGAAGGTGGGAGCCTCACAATCGTCGCAACAGCCTTGATTGATACCGGCAGCCGGATGGATGAAGTCATTTTTGAAGAATTCAAAGGAACAGGGAACATGGAAATCAACCTGGACAGAAGACTGGTGGATAAAAGACTGTTCCCAGCCATCGACATCAACCGTTCAGCAACAAGAAAAGAAGAGCTTCTGATCGAAGAAAAAGACTTGAATCGTATCTGGATATTGCGAAAGGTGCTCAGTCAGCTAAGCGAGGTGGAAGCAATGGAACTCCTAGTGGAAAAGATGTCGAAAACGAAAACAAACGCTGACTTTCTCGGCGCTATGAGCAAAGGACTTTAATTCATCCTTTTCGCGTCCCATTTTCATCGAACAATTCTGATCTCTCAGGAACGTATTCATGCCGGCTACTGAATATCGTCTCCTCTATTTAAAAATCTCCTTAAAGAGCCAATAGAGAAAAGATACGGTATATGCTGCCAACAAAACCCAAACCACAATCGACACGGTTTCACCGAACCGTTTGAGGAACGGAGAACCGTCTTTTTTATTTCGGCCCAGCTTGGAAATAAAATATACGGCCACGAGAATCACCAATATGTAGAGCCACTTACGCATTAAAAATGGACTCCTTATTGGCTAAGCCATAAAGACCGATGGCATTATTGGAATAAGGATTGATTTCAGTCAAGATTGCTCGTTTAATTATTATATGAAAGCATAATTTGCAGCTAATCGAATTTATTCACTGTTCCCACTGAACCTTATATCGTTTGATAATATTGAATCCTTCCTCGTTATGCTCGTAGGAATAGGCTTTTCCCTCCTTCCAGACACGGATATCCATTTTGGAAGGAAACCGGACAATGTACCGCCCCTCAGCATCGAAAACATCCGTTATGAACACACCTTTGTTCTCCCCTTTATTCCAAGTCCGAACAAATATTCTTCCCCTTTCATCCAGAGTGAAGAATTGATAGGGTGGAAATTTCTCTGGAAATTCAAACAATTCTTTCACGTTGACCGGGCCAATGTTCGGCATCCTATTCAGTATTTCTTCGATGTCTTCCTCAGTAACTTTTTGAGGATCAAATTCCTTTTGGATGGTTTTGATGTGGGTGCCATCGGGCGTGTAGACCTTTATCTCATAGTCGACATTTCGGCCGTAGTAGATATTTCCGGAGCTATCGAATTGATAGATAGAAAGCATATTCATGAGATCGATTTTATTACCTGATCCTGGAACAGGTATGGCGAATTCGATTTGATCGATAGAGAACAGAGGTTTTAGTTCTGGATCGAATTTTTTTATGATAAAAAACAAATCTTCTCCCTCGAGCTTCATTTCCCTTCCTAAAAAATTCCCGTTTGGACCCATTAGAAGATTGACCAAAGCCAGGCGGTCTGCAAAAGAAACATGTTTTATGTATGTACCGTCCAGAGTGAAATGGACCAGCTTTCGTGCCGTAGCATCCTCGATCATCAATGTGTTATCGGGAGTTAAATGGATTCCTATAGGCATATCCAGCTCTCCCGGACCTTGGCCTTGTTCACCAAAGGAACGGATGAATTTGCCCTCTTCATCGTAAACCTTAATCTTGCGGTCTTTGAAATCTAACGCATAAAGGATTTCGCTATCGTCTATAACAAAGTTAGAGACCTCAGAAAAGGATTTTTCGGGATCGTCCGACTCTCCGATAACACAATCTAACTCAAAACTGACCTTGGAAGGAACTCCTTTGGGAGGTTCGGGATTTTTTCCATTTTTGATGATCGTGACATCATCGACAGTTTTGGCCTCTTGACCTTCTGTTAGAGATACCAAACTTATTGCAACTATCAAACACAGTATTATATGGAACAAATTTTTCATGCGGCACCTCAATTGTTTTTTATTATTATACAAAATTTTGTTCAAAGTGTTGAGCAAGCCGAGACCGCAGCGCTGCAATATCAAATATTTTTCCAAATCTCATCTCATTATTGATTCATGGTTTTTGTTTTGGAAGAAAAAAGATAGAATAGAAAAGAAATGAAAAACTTAAGGTCGTATGGGGAAGCACCTTTTAATGTCGCGGTCATTCACGGAGGACCCGGTGCACCTGGAGAAATGGCTCCAATCGCTCGAAGGCTTTCCTCTGCTAAGGGCATTCTAGAGCCGCTACAAGACGCAAAAACGATAGAGGGACAAATTGGTGAACTTAAAGATGTTTTGGAATCGAGAGGGGATCTGCCTGTCACACTGATTGGCTGGTCATGGGGGGCATGGCTCAGTTTTCTTTTTGCTGCTCATCATCCTAAGCTGGTAAGAAAACTTATCCTTATAGGGAGCGGGCCGTTCGAAGAAAAATACGCTTCAGACATCATGAAAACTCGATTGAACAGGCTCAGCGAAGAAGAGAAGAGGGAAGTCCTTTCCTTGCTTAGAGCTTTAGATGATCCAGATGTGATCTCCAAAAGTCCCTTCCTGGCCCGTTTCGGAAAATTGGTATCCAAGGCCGACTCATATGACCCTGAGTGCCACCAGAATGAAATTTTGGAATGCCAGTACGATACATATCAGAATATCTGGGAACAGGCTAGAGATCTCAGAAGAAACGAAAAACTTCTGGAAATAGGAAAGGCTATCCGATGTCCAGTCCTGGCCATTCATGGAGATTATGATCCTCATCCTTTCGAGGGAGTCAGAGAGCCCCTTTCTCTTTTGCTCAGGGATTTCCATTTCGTTCTGTTGGAGAAATGCGGTCACAAGCCTTGGATCGAAAGATCTGCAAAAGACGTTTTTTATGAAATCCTCAAACGTGAAGTGAAAAATGATTAAAAGATATATAAGGATCGAGAAGGGTGAGACTTTTCTAGGGGACTAAGACGACTTTCCCAATATTTTGTCTCTTTTCGATATACAAATGAGCTTCTGCAGCCTTTTCAAAGGGAAAAACTCTATCTACATGGGGATTCACCCAGTCTTCCTCAACTCCTTTTATGATCTCAAACATCCAGGGAAACATTTTTTCCTCGACCCCCCACATGTGATCGACGTTCACCCCAAAAATGCCCTTGTTCGCGTTCATCAATCTCACAGGATGAAACCGGGGCATTCGTAAAACCGTTTTAACAAGGCTCACCTTCGCGCTGAATCGGGTTTGGGTCGATGTGGATAGTCCAAAAAGACCCAGTCTTCCTGCTCTGCTGAGGGCCCTGTAGCTCTTCCTGGTATTTCTGCCTCCGATCGGGTCTATGATCACGTCTGCTCCTTTATCCTGAGTCAGCCTTCTGATTTCTTTCAGCCAATCTTGAGTTCGATAATCTATCACGTAATCCAGGCCTCTTTCCTGAAGAAATATATGTTTATGGGAGCTGGCGGTTCCGAATGTGACGGCACCGATGTGCCTGGCAATATCCAATGCCGCGAGTCCCACACCGCCCCCAGCATTATGAATCAATACCTTCTCGCCTGACTTCAGAGCTCCCATCACAACCAACAATTGGTAGGCTGTAAGATAATTCACGGGGAGGGCTGCTCCCTGTTCAAAATTCAACGATTCAGGCTTTTCAAACACCTGAGCAACCGGTACAACGACTGTGTCGGAATATCCGCCAAAGCGAGTCACCGCGATAACAGGTTTCCCGATTAAAGTGGAATCCACATCTTCCCCGACAGACTCTACGGTGCCTGAGACCTCGTATCCAACCACACAAGGTTTTTTGGGTGCGTCAGGGTATATCCCTTTTCGTGCCATAATGTCTGCAAAATTGATTCCGGCAGCCTTTACATCAATTTTCACTTCTCCTCTGCCAGGTAGAGGGGCATCTGTTTCTCGAATTTTTAGAACTTCCACTCCTCCTGATTTGATCATCATTATCTGACGCATTCTTTACTCCTCTCGAGTTGCTCGAAGGAAAAAAATGAGGTTTTTTTCCCATACGAGTCGATCTGCGAGCATAGCACAGGCTGATCGCCGGAGTCAATCGGACAGCTTTTCATGGAAGCACCGTTTCATCTCTCATCTATTCTGCGGCTTCAGGAAACAACTGGTGTATTTTTAGAGATTGTGCCATAGTGACGGGAAATAAAATCGGGATAAAGGTGCAGGGAAATGTCGGAATATGGATGCTTCATCTCCGTCACTTTGAGACAAAGCCCATTTTTAAATGAGCCTGATTTATAATAAAATAGACATCGAATGTCTCCATTAAGGTTTCTCAAATTCAAAAAAATCTGCTTGGGAATTCTCATGACAGTATTTGTCGCCATTGCAGCGTTTGTGATTCATCTTTTTATAAGCCTTCCTGATGTCTCGAAATTGAGGACAAAGAATCCAGAAACTACCTCTCTCATACAGATCCGAAAGAAGCTGGCTGAGAAAGAAGGAACCGAACTCAAGGTTAGCCGAATCTGGGTGTCTTTCGAAAGTATCCCTCAGCTCTTAAAGGATACGGTGCGGATTTCAGAAGACTTCTCCTTTTACTGGCATGAAGGAATCGATTATGAGGAACTCAAGGAGTCCATTAAAAAGAATATAAAGGAGAAGAGGTTTGCTCGAGGAGGGAGTACGATTACCCAGCAACTGGCGAAAAATCTTTATCTTTCCACCAAAAAAAGCCTGATAAGAAAAATAAAGGAGTTTCTCATCGCTAGAAGGCTGGAGAAATCCTTGACAAAAGACAGGATCTTCGAGCTCTACCTGAATGTCATTGAACTGGGACAGGGAGTTTTTGGTGTGCAGGCCGCGTCCCTGCACTACTTTGGCTGTACGGTCAGCGAACTCACCCTGGACGAAATCGTCCGTTTGGCTGCAATCCTCCCACGACCGCTCAGAACCGATCCTAGAGGTAACAGTCCTTGGCTTCAGTGGAGGTGCAGCTTTCTGCTTCAAAAACTCAGACTCTATGATTACATCACCGAAGAGAGCTACCAGGAGACCCTCAGGATGTTCGACGATCCAGCATCTACTCATACCTCAACGACTCGACAGGATCGGCTATCGCCAGTTTCAGGGATTGATAGCTTATGGTCAGCAGCGCGATAACAAAAGCGATTCCAGCAGATAGAACAAAGATCCATGGTCGAATATTGATCCTGTAGGCAAAGTTCTGCAGCCATTTCTGCATGAGAAGATAGGCTGTGGGCCAAGCAATAAAGTTTGCAAGCAGCACTAGCACGACGAATTCTTTAGATAGCAGCACAAATATTCTTGCGATCGATGCACCGAGGACCTTTCTTATCCCTATCTCCTTGGTCCGCTGTTCGGCCATGAACAAAGCCAGACCGAAGAGTCCCAGAGAGGCTATAAAAATGGCCAGCATTGAAAAGATGCTGAATATCTGACCGAGCTTTTCCTCGCTTCTGTATAAGCGGTCAAAGCTTTCGTCCATGAAAGTATAGGAAAACGGATGGCCAGGATCCAGTTGCTTCCATTTCTTTTCGATGAAGGCCAGAGTGGCCGGAATGTTATCAGGACGGATTCTGATGGCGAATATTCTCGTGCTGGGCGTGAATATATGAATGACAAGGGGTGTGATTTCATCTCTCAAGGATAGGAATTGAAAATCTTTGACAACGCCGATGACCTTGCCTTTTTTATCACCCCACTCAAATTGTGTCTCGAGAGGGTTTCCGAGCTGGAATTGCCTGACTGCAGCCTGGTTGATGATAAAGGCTTCTGCGGCATCGGTGCTCCGTTCTTTTGAAAAATTCCTTCCTTCTACAATTTCCATGCCCATCGTTTCGAGGTAATCATGATCGGTGTAGATCATCTTTACGGTGATGTTTTTTTTCCCTACCTCTGTCAGCAATTGGATGGCATCGCCCGCAATGATTCCGCCGGGTATTCCGATGGAAATCGTCGTGCTCAGGATGTTAGGATTTTGTTTCAGATCCGCCTTGATCCCTTCCGCGTTTTTCCGGACTGAATTTGTTCTGATGGGAACGACCACGACATGTTCCTTGTCGAAGCCCAGCTTCCGGTTCCTCAGAAAATCGAGTTGGTCCATTACCACAGCGGTGGCAATGACCAGGACGATGGATATGCTGAACTGCAGGATGACCAGTCCTTTGCGCAACAAGGATTTTCCAGAGGCCGTTTTTGAGGAGCCTTTCAACACGTTTGCCGGCTGAAACCTGGAGATAAATAAGGAGGGATAGCTGCCGGAGATAATCCCCACAAAAAAGAGAATGATAAGAACAAAACCCATGAGGATTGAATTATCGAGATAGCTGATGTGGATTTCTTTGCCCGTCAGGGCATTGAAGGAAGGGAGAGCGATTTTTACCACAATTAGGGCCAGGAACATCGCAAACAGAGTGAATAACAGCGATTCACCTAAAAATTGTCTCACAAGCTGAGAACGGTTGGCTCCCACTACCTTTCGCATCCCAACCTCTTTTGAACGGCTGGCAGACCGGGCCGTCGCCAGATTCATAAAATTGACACATGCAATCAGCAAAATAAAAACCGCCACCACCGAAAACACATACACATACTTGATATCCCCGTTAGGACTGATTTCATGCTGAAGGTTGGAACGAAGATGGATACTCTTTAAAGGCTGAAGCCGGGAGGATAGCGTACTTCCCAGGATGGTCTTTATCTGTGCAGCGGCGTATTTCTCTATAAATCCCGGCAGCTTTGCTTCCAGATCCTCTGCCGAGGAGCCTTCTCTGAGCAAGAGATAGGTATAGAATTCATGACGGGCCCAGCTCTGGAAATACCGTTCTTGAACCTGGGGAATTTGCTCGATGGTTTTCATGGATGCGAACATATCGGCGTGGAAATGAGAATTTTTTGGCACATCACTCATAACTCCGGTAATGAGGAAGTCCTGGTCAT
The DNA here is from genome assembly GCA_964346815.1 of uncultured Eubacteriales bacterium. Taxonomy (GTDB): domain Bacteria; phylum Acidobacteriota; class Aminicenantia; order Aminicenantales; family Aminicenantaceae; genus CAYFWF01. The sequence continues at coordinate 315,021 of CAYFWF010000003.1, forward strand.
TGATCTTGAGCGTTCTATTCATGGCTTCTTGGTTCCCGAAATATTTCAAAGCCGTACTCTCTGAAATGACAAGGCTATGAGGAGCATTCAAAGCAGTTTCTGGATTTCCTTCTATGAGAGAAAAAGTGAAAATCCTGAAGAGCGAAGGATCTGAAAAAAACAGCCCGTATTCATAATATTTTTTCTCCCCGTATTCCACCAACCGGCCTCTGCCCGAAAACAACCTGACGGCATCTTCAACCTCTGGGAATTCTTTTTTCAGGGCCGGAGCGAACGGGGCAGAAGACAAGGCATAATGCCTTCCCCTTGGATTGTCGACATCAAAACTGTCAACAAGCCTGTAAATTCTGTCTGCTTTATCATGATAGCGGTCATAGCTCAATTCGTCCTGAACGAAGAGCAAAATCAAAAGGCAGCAGGATATGCCGATAGCCAGACCCAAAATATTGATGAAAGAGTAAGCTTTGTATTTTTTAATATTCCTGAGGGCGATCTTTAGGTAGTTTTTAATCATGGTGAGGCTCCAGTTACTAACTAATACTGTGAAAACCGGAAAATGGTTTACGAATTTTTTTCAATTAGAAAAAGAGATGCTTCATTGGGGAGAATTCTGTATCAGGGGTAGGAAAAAAAGCGTTAAAAATGCTTGAGTTTCGACGAAATAAGTGTACCATTGGGATTGAAGACAATGAGCACCCTCTTGAGAAATATGGGCTGTCTTCTTATTTTTGCTGGATTTACAATTCTGTTAGGATGTCGAACACGAACCCAAATCATTCCTCCTGTTGAGCCTGAGGCAAAACCATACACAAAACAGATAGCCATTAAAGGGAAAAAACTCACACGAACTGGATACTCCATTCAAGTGGGAGCTTTTTCTGTTTTGAATAACGCTCTGAAACTCACTCAAACACTGAATAAAGAGGGATTGAATGCCTATTATTTCCGGCATGAATCAGGGCTCTACAAGGTTCGATTCGGGGATTTTCTTTCCATAAGGACTGCCCGTCAGCAAGCGAAACATCTCCTCGATAAAGAAGTGATCGAAGACTTTTTCATTGTGAAGCCAGAGGATTATGCTGTTTCAAAGAAAAGCATGTTCGGTGAAGACTATTTGAGGGATAATCTCGTTACCACTGCAGAAAGCTTCATCGGTGTGGAATATTCCTGGGGGGGGACATCGAGGTCAAATGGATTCGACTGCAGCGGTTTGGCTATGGCCATCTATCAAATGAACGGCCTCAATCTCCCCCGGTCTTCAATAAAACAATTTGAAGCAGGAAGAGCGATAAAAAGAAATCAGCTGAAAAAAGGGGACCTGCTCTTTTTTGTCACCTCAAAGAATCAAAGGATCTCACATGTGGGAATTTATGTAGGAAATGAAATGTTCGTCCATGCTCCTGGAAAGGACAAGAAAATCCAAAAAGACTCTTTGGCTGACATCTATTTCAGGAGCCGTTTCGCAGGTGCCTGTACCTACCTGGAGTAACTGATCCCAGCTCAATCCTTTTTATAAACGATAAGGCACTCTAGTCGAGTTACCATTCGGCAGAAATCTTTGCTATGATATGAGTTGAAGTTGATTCATGGAGGTAAATATGCCGGAGAGAGCTCCACAGCCCGTCCCTGAAGGGATGCATACCGTCACTGTTCATCTTTGGTTCAACGGAAATTGTCAAGAAGCCATTGATTTCTACCAAAATGCTTTCGGAGCAGAGCTTGCCGAGCCGCCTGTCTCAGGGCCTGATGGGAAAGGAATCATACACGCTATGCTAAAGCTCGGTAACTCAAAAATCATGATGACGGATGCCTGGCCCGGAAATTGGGAGCAGGGTCCAAAAGACAGCGCCAGCGCCAGTCTGTGGTGCTATGTGGAAGACTGCGATGCACTCTTCAACCGAGCCGTCGAGGCCGGCTGCGATGTGCTGGAAGAGATGATGGATGCGTTCTGGGGCGATCGAAACGGCAAGATAAAAGATCCCTATGGCCATTGCTGGTCATTTGCGAGTCAGAAGTGGATCCTTACCGAAGACGAATTGCAAGAGCGGATGCAGGAGTGGCTCAAGAGCCTGAAGCAATAGGACTACACTCAATCCCTTTATAGGACCGCACGTTATAAGTGGTGTTTTATTCCAAAGGCCATTTCAGAAACTCCAGTACTATTTCATTAACCACCTCAGCTTGTACGACAGTCAAATCGTGACCGGCATCGGGAATAAGCCTTGCAAACGAAGTCATCGGGAGTCCTAATCTTTCGCTGGAAAATACTCCATCCGAAATCGTAAATATTGTCCTCGAGTCCGCTTATCCTTACAAAAGTCTTTCCGTATGAATATCATATCTCCCGTCAATGACCCGGCGATTGACAGGGAAATGCAAATTATTTGATATTTTGAGTTGAAAATGAATGACGATCCAAGATATTAATTAGGATGTGAATCTCCCATCAAATTCAATTTCTATCCAAGGAGGATCATCATGAAATATAAGACAAAATTGCTTCACGGTTTTCGCATATTTGTGCTGTTGTTTATCACCCTGGGATTCATGACCCCCTCGATAGTAGCACAAAAAACGGTCACATCTCCCGAAGAATTCTTTGGATTCAAACTCGGAAGCGATAGGAAAATGGCCAGGTGGGATAAAATCGTCGCATACTATGAGCTCTTGGAAAAGGAAAGCGGTAAGATCAAGGTCATCGATATGGGGCCATCCACCATGGGCCATCCTTTCCTTGTAGTCATCATCTCCTCGCAAGAGAATCTGGCCAACCTGGAGCGTCTCCAGAAAGTCAATGCCAAACTCAGCGACCCGCGTGGAATAGATGAGGAGGAAATAAAAAAATTAGTCGAAGAGGGCAAAGCAGTTATCTGTCAGTCCATGAGCCTTCATGCGACAGAGATCGGAGGCACACAGATGGCCCCAGAGCTGACGTATGACCTCTTATCCGGGGAAGATAAGGAAACACAGCGGATCCTGAATAATGTGGTTTTCTTCTTGATACCTAGCTTCAATCCGGACGGCCAGATCATGGTCACCGATTGGTACCATAAGACTCTAGGAACAGAATACGAGGGCTCGAGTCTTCCCTGGCTGTATCACAAGTATGTCGGACATGACAATAATCGGGACGGCGACTTCCTCAACATGATTGAATCGGTTTACGCAGCCAAGATTTTGTATAGAGATTGGGTGCCTCAGGCTTACCTTGACCATCACCATATGGGAAGCTCCGGCGCCCGGTTCTACATTCCCCCTTACTGCGATCCGATCCGTCCTTTTGCCGATCCCCTTATCTGGCGCGAGATGAGCTGGTACGGTGCCCACATGGCATATAAATTGGAAGAAAACAATAAAGCTGGTATCCTCAACGGCGCCCAGTATCCGGGCTGGGGACACTTCGGATGGCACTGGATCACTCCTTTCCACAATATTGCCGGAATGCTCACAGAGTCGGCCAGCACACAACTTGCCACTCCTATTTATATCCATCCTGAACAACTCCGCGCAAGGGCCAGGCAGTTTCCAGAATACGAGGCTCAGTCGACCTTTCCCAATCCTTGGTTAGGCGGCTGGTGGAGGCTCAGGGACATCGTTGAACAAAAGAAAATATCGGCTTGGGCTCTTCTGGATCTGGCAGCTCGCCATAAAGAAACAGTCCTCTGGAATGCGTATCTCAAAGCCAGAAGACAGACAGAACGAGGAGCAAACGGAAAGCCAAAGGCCTATGTTGTTCCGATGAATCAACATGATCCATTAACTGCTGTGAAAATGATTAACACGCTCCTCATGTCAGGTATAGAGATCAAACAGACACACAAAGAATTCAGGGTGGGAAATTCGATCTACCCAGAGGCATCATTCATCATTTCTTTGGCCCAGCCCAAGATGGGCTTGATCAGGAATCTGCTGGGACAGACACTTTATCCGGAAAACGAGTGGACTTTCAACGATGATGGATCGCCTCTTCGTCCTTATGACCTTGCTACACATACCATGAATGAGTTTATGGGCGTTCGAGTCGATCCGATTGAAGAAGTGGTTGAGGGGAACTTTCAGATAGTGGACGGAAAAGTGCCGGTTTCAGGAACGGTTGACACTGGTGGAGTCGGCTATGCTCTCGACGGCCGGATGAACGCAAGCTTCAAAGCTGTAAATCTCCTTCTTGATAAAGGAGTAAAGGTGCACAGGGTTGACAAGGCGATGGAAGACGATCTTCTTCCCGGTGATTTTGTCGTTTATACAGGATCTGAGGCCGTTTTCAGGGACATTGCGGAACAGACAGGAATCGATTTCAAAGCGATAAAGGCTGCGGTTACCGAAGGGACTCATGAAGTCGAAAAACCGCGAGTGGGCATGTATCAACGTTATTATGGGGGGAATATGGACGAGGGATGGACCCGATTTCTGCTCGAGCAGTTCGCTTTTCCCTACACATCTTTGATGGACGCGGAGATCAAGAAAGGAGACCTGAACTCAAAATATGACACCATCATTCTTCCCCATGATTCAACAGGTATGATTATGGGTGAGATTCCTCCGAGATACCGCCGGTTTATAGATGCGGTTCCTCCTGAATATCGAAGCGGCCTCGGCGAAGAAGGTGTAAGAGTGCTGAAGGATTTCGTAAAGAATGGTGGAACCCTTGTTACTCTTGGCGAAGCCAGCAGCTTTGCCATCGAAAAATTTGGACTGGGTGTGCGGAACATCGTAGACAACCTCGATTCGAAGGAATTCTTTTGTCCGGGTTCAACGCTTAAAGTGAAGTTTGACAACTCTCATCCATTGGCCTACGGAATGCCTGAAGAGGGGCTGGTTGTCTTCTATTCCAGCCAAGCCTTCGCTGTCACCTCCAGTCGGGACAGCGAACAATACGAGACCGTTGTCCGCTATAAGGAAAAAGATCTTTTGCAGAGCGGCTGGCTCATCGGGGAAGAAGTTCTCTCTAACATGCCAGCCATGCTCACTGCAAAATATGGTAAAGGAGAGGTAGTTCTCATCGGATTCCGCACCCAGCATCGCTGCCAGACTCACGGCACATTCAAGCTTCTCTTCAACACCATGCTACGCTGATGTCAGGATTCAAAAGAACGTTTCTATTCAAGCTATATAATTTCTTTCTTTATCGAAATCCATAAATTTTTAACTGGGATTCATTAGGTATCCGATGCGGATTATAAGGTAAGAGTCTGGTGAGCGGAAGCTAAGAGGGCTCTTACCGGAATACCATAGGGGCAAGCGGATTCACAGTATCCCGCACAATCCTGACATTTATCCGCCTTCTTTGATTTTAGGGCTGCATATTTTGATATGGCATGCTTTTCCCGTCTTTGGGCCACAAAATAATGATCGTAACGCATGATGGTGTTGACCGGAACTTCATACGGACATTCCGGCTCGCACAAGCCACAAGCATGACGGCAGTAAAGGCTTCCACACTCCCTTCCATATGCAGATAAAAGCTCTTTGTCTTGAGGCATGAGCCTGCTTCCTGATAGTTTAAGATAATCGCGCATTTCTTCGTAGTTCAATACAGTCACACAAACCGTATGCACATTCGGGTTGCTCAACACAAACCGGATGGCGGCATCCCGGATTTCTTTATCACTTTTCAGGTTGTGCCTTTTAATGAATTCCTGAGCATTCTCCACCTTTTTCTCCATTCGTTCCACATTCTCTCTCTCCTCGGCACTCAATTCTTTTCCTTTAGAATAGCGCGACCTTTCCAGCCATTCCTTCATATGGTTATAGGACCGAATAGGATTGGTCTTCATCAATGTTGTCCCTATATTCTTTTGGCCGCACACTTCGAGAACTCGTTCGCTCTGATCTTCTTTGAGGAAATTGTAGGCTAAAAGCATTACATCAAACCGTCCATCCTCTGCAGCGGCAAGTAAAATCTTTTCCATGGGCTCCTTGGGCTTTTTCATCCACCATTGGGAGCCGTGATGGGAGACGCCTACAAATCTGATCTTCCCCTCTTTCTTCAACTGTTCGGTTGCATCATGAAATCCTTCCGTTTTCAGCATATCCACTGTTTCAGGGCTGGATATCATCAGGCAGTCCAGATAATCTGTCTGGAGAGCTTCCATCACCCTGTATGCTCTTTTTAAAAAGCCCTCTTTGGTAATACCCTGCCTCCCGATCCTCCTGATAGAAGTATCGGCCATAAGTTTGGAGCTTATGAAAAGGGAGCTTCTTACTCTGCCTTTTATGGAGTCTCCGATCTTCCGCCCATGCTGGCCGTAGCTCTCAGACGTATCGATATAATTCACTCCGGCATCCAGAAGCCCCCTGAATGGACCCGGATCGTCGAAATCGCCGGTTCCCAGATCAGAGACCTTGAAACCGGTCCGTCCTAAGGTGCGGTACTCTTTGATTCGAAGTGCCTTTGAAATGGACTCATCTTGTTTGCAGGAAATACCAATCCGGCTCAATATCCCGCCGCTCAGCAAACCTAATGTAGACTTTCTGATAAAATTTCGTCTGTTCAGGTTTTTTATTCCAGTCATTTTTTGCTCCACTCGTTCGATTGTGATCGCCCGTGCCTATGGAGAGCGCGGCCATCTCATCAAGGGTTGCAGGAAATGTGCCAATTCTTCTCCTGGGGTTTTTTCATATCATGAGATGAAGGATGTCCATTAATGAACGGTTTACATCCGTATCCGGACAGCCACAAATGTCAGTGAAAAGCATTGCTTTCGTTGACCGTATGATTCGGAGATATTCTAAGTCAGGCAGGGGAGAGGAATCGTGACCGATCCCGAAGAAGCGAAATAGAGATCACGCCTTCCTTATCGAGGATTTAAAACGAACTTAAAAAACGAAAAATATCAAGATAAGACATGCCAGAATACCAACAGATATTATAGAAATAACAGTACCGGGATGAGTTTTTTTCAACAGTTTCGTCATGTCAACCTCCTCAAATATGGACAAAAATCACTCTATTCTTAGAAACGAATCTTTGGCTGAAAAGTTCCCTTTTCTTTTCGTATTCCTGTAATTGAGGGAATTCCTTTCTCCAACCCCAGCACCGATAAATACGTATTCTATAATGTTGACCATTGATGTCGAACAACAGCTTGGAAGGATTTATCAAATGAGATCAGCAAAAAAGCTAACTTTAGGTGAAGTCTTGGCCTTGCTCGGAGGCGCAGGAATTATACTTGGGCCACTGCTCGGCTTTCAGACCTCGGAAGGCCTTGGAGTTTTATTCTTGGCTTTATTTTTGGAGTACTGGCAGGGACAGGGTTTGCACTTTCGCTCTTCGGCTTCCATGAAAGGAAAAAAGGAGAATGAAATGTTTACAAAAAATGATGAAGTTGCCCCAAGGCCTCAGCTTGAAGGTATAGAGTACAAGACCCTCGCCTTCGGGGAGAGGACAAGACTGAGATCTCGCAAGATCCATTTAATGTCCAATGTCTTGAAAAATACCTGAGGGGATATTAAGATAAACATAACATTTTTAAAAATGATCGGTCATACAAGAAAGTAGCATGACAGTCGTAGAATTGGGCGTTAGCGAATGGCTAGCGATTATTACCCATTTAAAAAAATGGGCTGCAAATTTAGTACGTGCCAAGTCGGAGAGAAAAAGACAATCTAAAGATGCCTTACGGGCTGTGATAAAGGCAGTCCGAGAGACAGCGATTTATCTGCGTCTCCTCAGGGAAGGACGTCCGAAATCTATTGCCAGAGAAAAAAAATTGTCTTTGCTTTGGACTGAATTGTCGTTCAGGTTAGAAGATCTCAGTCTGAAAAAATTGGCAAACCGTTGCGGCATCCTGGGAAGATATTGGGCGGATCCTGCAGCCTTTAAAAAAAGTTTTCTCGACAGCCCCGATATCGTCCGCCTGTTGGACATCGAAAAACTCGCTTATGCCAGCTTGAAGGCTTTGAAAAAATAGACATGACGGCCCGAACCTGAATTCTTTTTTTTTGCTTTCCCTGATTACTCGATTTCCTTTCAGTATTGCATCGGACGATAAACCTGAAAGAACAGAGATTTACCACGAAAAAATCTTGACAAGCTTTCTTATATGTTTTATTTTGTAAGGGATATAAGGTTATGAGGCAAAAGTGAAGTTCTTGTCCCGTCCGGAAGAAATCATTCTGTTCACGATCTTGAAGTTAGGAGAGGACGCCTATTGTGTTCCGATAAGAACGAAAGCTTCAGAAATTTCAGGTAAAAAATGGTCCTTTGGCGCGGTATATGTCCCCCTCCATCGCCTGGAAAAGAAGGGGCTTGTGAAATCATACTTCGATGATCCGACCCCCAAAAGGGGAGGCAGAAGCAGGCGAATATATAAGATAACTCCGGCGGGCTTGAAAGCCCTGGCCGAAGTCCAAGAACTTCAAAAGAAAATGTGGACCGAAGTCCCAGAATTTTCTAAAGAATAGGATTGTTTCTTCATGATGAAAGAAATAACACCTCCTCGATTGTTGGAAAGGATACTTCAGTATATCCTACCCAGATATGTTGGAGAAACTGCTCTAGGAGACTTCAAGGAGGAATATGAATATCTTGGGGGCATAAAAGGAAAGCCCCATGCAAATGTTTGGTATTTCATCCAAATCATAAAGTCTATTCCTGCATTCATTGGAAATTTTTTTCGGTGGGGGAGTGTGATGTTTCAAAACTATATGAAGGTCGCTTTGAGGACAATCCGCAGGCATAAGGGTTTTTCATTCATCAATATTCTCGGCCTGGCTGTGGGAATGGCCTGCGTTATCATCATCCTGCTTTGGATTCGGTACGAGATGAGCTTCGATACGCATCATGAAAAAGCAAAGAACATTTTTAGGGTAGCTATAGGAAATGAGCCAGAAGGTAAAACCGGCCAGAGAAAGCTGGTCGTCACTCCGCCAGCACTGTCTCCGGCTTTGCTGGCAGATTTTCCCGAAATAAGCGCTTCAGCTCGACTTTCCAGAGCTGGGGGAAAAAAACTTTTTTCTTATGGGGATAAACATTTTCTGGATTCCTGCTATGCCGTCGATCCAAGCTTTTTTGTCATTTTCACATTCGATTTTTTAGAGGGAAATGAAAGCGCCGTTTTCAGCGATCCTTATTCAATCGTGCTATCTGAGACAATGGCAAAAAAATTCTTCGGAAAACAAGATCCATTGGGTAAAGTCATCCAATTCGACCAGAAAGCCGATTTTACCGTTACAGGCATCATCAGAGATATTCCCTCGAATTCTCATTTGCAGACAGAGGTTTTTATCCCCTTCGAAACATGGGGGAAACTTTATGAGAAACCTTTAGAGCATTGGAAATACATGAGCTTTTACACCTATATTCTCCTTGATCCATATGTGGATCCCCTTATAGTCGAAGCAAAATTCCCATTGTTCACTAGAAAACATGGGATTCCGGAAGCGAACCTCTTCCTTCAACCCCTTCTTAGCATCCATCTCCATTCCCATTATATCGGAGAGATCAGTCCGAACACTCACATCTCGACGTTGCTTTTACTCGGTTCGATTGCCGTGCTCATCCTGCTCATTGCTTGTATCAATTACATGAATCTTACCACAGCCAGAGCAAGTGCCCGGAGGAAGGAGGTCGGGACGCGAAAAGTGATCGGCGCCCACAGAAGCCAGATTGCCCGGCAGTTCCTGGGAGAGTCCATCATAATGGCGCTATTTTCTTTGATATTTTCCCTTTTCCTGGTCCATTTGTTTCTTCCCTTTTTCAATTCTCTGGCTGATCGGCATCTAACTTTAAACAGCGACACCTTTCTCCAGATACTTCCTGGGATCCTCTTGTTGATCCTGTTTGTGGGCATTTTTGCGGGAAGTTATCCAGCAATCATGTTATCTACTTTTAGGCCCATAACCGTTTTAAGAGGTGGAGGAGGGAAAGGTTCTCAAAAAAAACGCTTACGGAATGTGCTTGTCGTTGTCCAGTTTTCAGTCTCTGTCATTCTTATCATAGCCACCTTCCTTGTTAAAAATCAGCTTGATTTCATAAGAGACAAAGAAATGGGATTCGATAGAGATCAAATTGTGGTGATCCCGCTGCATGAACCTAAAATCCGTCAACATGTCGGACCTGTGCTCGAAGAATTAAAAAGGAGTCCACAGATCCTTCATGCAGCCTCATCCATGCATTTACCCAATGATGTGGGAGCGTCAACGACAATGAAATGGCCTGGAAAACCGGATGATTCGAAAGTCTGGGTCAAAGTCAGCGAAGTCGGATATGATTTTGCAGAGCTTTACGGGATAGAAGTCGTTAAGGGAAGAAGCTTCTCGCGGGATTTTCCTTCTGATGAAAACGGTGCCTTTCTGGTCAATGAGAGTGCTGTGAAAACCATAGGCGACGATTTTCGTCTGGGCATGGGATTGAGCCATTGGGGAAGCCCTGAGCCCTCTGGAAAGATCGTCGGAGTCATGAAAGATTTTCATCTCAATTCCCTTCATGAAGAGATCAAACCTTTGTATTTTTACCTGAATCCTGATATAGGTCAGTACTTATCCATAAAAATTCAGGGTGGAAGCATCCCAGAAACTATCATGTTTATTCGGGGGATCATGGAAAAATTCTCTCCTCATTATCCGTTCGAGTACCGCTTCTTCGATGACATATTCAACGCGGCCTATATCGAAGAGCAAAAATTGGGAGTAATATTTGGTGTATTGGCAGCCATAGCCATCCTTATTGCTTGTATGGGAGTATTCGGGCTCTCTGCATTTTTAGCCGATCAAAAAAGAAAGGAAATCGGTATCCGAAAAGTATTGGGAGCATCTGTGTCGAAAATCGTTTATCTGCTCTCTCGAGATCTGGTACGCCTGGCCCTCATAGCCAATATCGTCGGCTGGCCTATCGCTTATTATGCAATGACCCGATGGCTTCAGAATTTCGCATACCGCACTCAAATCAGTCTCATGACTTTTCTCTTTGCAGCTATATTTATACTGACAGTGACCATAGGCACAGTGAGCTACCAGGCCCTTAAGGCTGCGCTGGCCAATCCTACAGATTCTTTGCGCTATGAATAAAGAATCTAATAAAAAAAGATCAGCAATCTTTTCAATCTTTGTAATTTGTTTATTCTATTTTAGTTCTTCATTGTTTTCTGAGATGAAATCGGAACTTCTGGTTAAATCAGCCAAAACAAAACTTTTGATAAAGGTGAACTCAGAATAATCGAGGGAATTCCATTCTTGAAGCTGTATGGCAGCTATTACGAGATGGGAGAACAAGATGGTACTCTGCTTAAAGATAAATTTCAAAAAGTCTACAATGAATTGATTCCTTTAAAATCAAGATGGATGACAAAACTTCCGGATTCAATATTTAAAAAATTAGAAAAACTTACCCCAGTCAGCCTTATCCAGCAACTAAAAGGAATGTCAGACGGATCGGGCTTGCCCTATCCAGATTTGCTATTGGGTGCATATTTTGGAGTATTAGAACGGAGCGGCTGCTCATCTATCCTGATTAAAATTAAAGATAATAATGGTAAGAGAAGACTGGTTCATGGTCGAAACTACGATTATGGATACGGATTAGGAAAATACCCAGTAGTCATTGAATATCAACCCGATGAGGAACTTAAATACTTAACCATAGGGACAATTGCATCAGCTAGTTTAGCCGAAGGAATGAATGAAAAGGGAATAACAGTTTCCGAAAACCTGGGCCCTGGGGATCGGAGAGATAATGAAATTCATAATACACCGGCAGATCATAAACTCAAAGAAATACTGAGAACGGCTTCATCGTTGAAAGAAGCCGAAAATATGATTGAAGGATACACTTCAGATGTAGGAAATATACTGATTATTGGAAGTGGATTTGAGAACAATGGAATTATCTATGATGTATGCTACGACAATCTGAAAAGGAATTTTTTAAAAGAGCAGAGCTCCATTTTCGCCACAAGCGGTTATTTAAACACAGATTTGAATCCATCAATGAACTGCCCACGATATCATATTATTGATAGATACATCAAAAGCGGCAAAATCAATTCAATTGACGGCCTGATAAAAATTCTCTCAGACCCAGGAAGCATCCATGGGATAAACAATCCGAGTACCATTCATTACGTAATATTTGATCCACAACAAAAAAAGGTATATATGGCATTTCATACAAAGTTTGCAGCGTGGAGCCAATGGTTAAAATACGACTGGCAAAAAGACTCTGTTACTATTTATAAATCTGCTCGCAGTGATAAACTGAAAAACGCAGAGAGTGCTGAACTTACCGGGGTTCATATAATAGGTGCCTACTGGCAAGGAGATCCTCAAATCCCAGAAGGACCAATTGTCAAAGCCCTTCATTTTTTTGTATCTATTAGAGAATGGCTGAAAGAAAAAAACGTTCAACAGTTATATGATTTCAGTGCCCGTGCTGCCAAGGATTTTATTTTAAAAGCAAAAGGCCAACCTGACATAAAAGCAACCATCACCAAGGGGACAATAGCCATGTCAAATATTCGAGGATTTTGGTTTAGAGTAAGCAAAGAAGACTTGAACAAAATGGCCCCGAACATACCATATACGATCCATGTGGATAACATAAGCTCAGTCTACAGGTGGATTATTGAAGATGGAGTAACACTCACTCGGCCGGAAAGGAAATTTTGATTTCAAAGGAGAAATTCTTCACCAACGACACGACGTTTGCGTGTAAGGTTAGGCGTCTGTGATTCATCTGTACAGGAGACGAGTTGGGAGGTGTGCCTTTATATCCGTATGGTGAATACTTTCTTCTGTTCGTAAAAGAACAAAAATTGTTCGAAAATGGACATCTAGATATGAATGGATGTCAGGACAACTCTCAAGAAACCTCTTAAGATAAAATTGGCATATATTTTGCTTCTATATGCAGGGAATGAGGATGAGAGTTTTTTTCTATTACAGAAAAGCTAATATCAACGCATTAAGTAATGTGACATTGTCATGGCGAGAGACCAAAGGTCACGCGGCCATCTCGTCAGAAAAAAGAGATCGTCACGTCGCCGCACTCCTCGCGATGACCCAGAAATTAATTCGTTCATAATAATAAACAAAATTTTGGAGAGTTTGTGTGTTCCATAATTATTTAAAAGTTGCTCTGAGAAACATCAAAAGAAATAAAGGGCTTGCTTTCATCAATATTGCAGGTCTTGCTATAGGGATGGCTTGCTGCATTCTGATTGTCCTTTACATCCAGTTTGAGCTCAGCTTCGACAAATATCATGAAAAAACAGACAGAATTTATCTTTTAAAAAGACATGGTATTTATGGAGGCAAGGAACTGACATCGAATTCCAACAATGCTCTTTCGGCTGGCTTAATGAAAAAAGAATTTCCAGATATCGAAAACACAGTCAGAATCGGTTTCATCCCCGATCCAGCAGTTAAATTCAAAGAAAAAAAGTTCTATGTGGACCGGGCTCTTTTTGTAGATGAATCGTTTTTCGAAATATTTACCTATCCGATGACAAAAGGCGATCCGGATTCTGCTCTCGAAGCCCCGTTTTCCGTTGTTATCACCGAGGAGATAGCGGATAAATATTTTGGCATTGAAAATCCGATCGGAAAATCACTTCGTTTTAACAACAAGGACAATTTCACCGTGACCGGAGTGATTGAAAATGTTCCCCGAAACTCGCATCTTTTGTTCGATATGCTTTGTTCTTTTCAAACACTGTATTCCCAGCATCCCAAAGGTCATCCCTTTTTGAATGATTTTATTTCGAACACCTTTCGGACATACATCCTTCTTCAAAAAGACGCTGATCCAGGTGAACTGGAAGTTAAATTTCCTGATTTCATAGAAAAGCATGGAGGTCCAAGACTCAAATTTATCGGGAGTTCGATGGAGTACTTTCTTATGCCCCTATCCGACATCCATCTCCACACCCCATTAGGCGGAGGGAGAACAGGAATCGGAGCTATTCTTTACATATATATCTTTGCCCTTATTGCGGTCATTGTATTAGTCATTGCCTGCATTAACTTTATGAATCTTGCCACGGCACGTTCAGCAAAAAGAGCCCAGGAAGTGGGAATGAGGAAAGTGCTGGGTGCTGTAAAAGGGGAATTGGTCAAACAATTTCTCTGCGAATCATTTTTCTACAGCCTTTTCTCGCTTTGTCTTGCTGTAGGTCTGACAGAGCTTGCCCTTCCGGCAATGAGTTCAATCGCAGGGTATGAATTATCTTTCGATTTTATAAAAATGCAGTGGCTTTTTCCGGCTCTTTTAGGGATTGCCATCTTTGTCGCATTCGTTGCCGGGAGCTATCCTGCGTTTTTCCTGGCAGCGTTTCAACCAATAAGTGTTTTAAAAGGCGGGATGAGAACCGATAAGAGAAATTCTCTCCTAAGGAGTGTTCTTGTTGTCTTGCAGTTTTCCGTTTCAGTCGCTCTCATCATTGGCACATTCGTTATTGTCCGGCAGCTCAATTATATGAAAACAAAAAATCCTGGATTCAACAAAGAACAGGTTGTTGTCCTGCCGTTTAGAGATGAGGAACTTAGAAGATCACTGAACACGTTAAAAACCGAGCTGAAAGGTCAATCGAGGATTGTAGATGTTTCCATCTCATCGGACATACCCGGTCAACATCCTCAGCTGAACTCAAAATTTCTGGAGGGTTTTCCAAAAAATCAACCTCAGCTCATGTATGACCTAAATGTGGATGAGGATTTTATTCCGACAATGGGAATGGAGATCATTGCAGGCAGGAATTTTTCAAAAGAATTCGGCGCTGACCCAAAAGCATCTGCCATTATCAATGAAACCGCAGCAAAGGAGTTCGGATGGGAAAATCCTGTCGGCAAAAGAATCGGAGACTACAGAGGACTAAAAACAGTTATCGGGATTGTCCGGGATTATCACCAACTGCCGGTAACTCAAGAAATTAAACCTATCTACATCAGGATCGACCCTGATGATGTGTACAATCCTTACCGGATGCTCAGTATTAGAATTGCTCCAGGAAACATCGGCCATACGCTACAGTTCATTGAAACGAAATGGAACGAAACCTATCCCAATCATCCGTTTGACTACTTTTTCCTTGACGAATCCTTTGGTGAACAATTCAGAGAAATCGAGCGCATAAGAAAACTTATATCCTATTTCGCAGGATTGGCGATATTCATCGCCTGTCTTGGCTTATACGGGTTAACTTCTTTTGTTACCGAACAGCGAACCAAAGAAATCGGGATAAGAAAAGTCCTCGGTGCGACTACCTCCGGAATTG
This sequence comes from uncultured Eubacteriales bacterium, assembly GCA_964346815.1. Lineage (GTDB taxonomy): Bacteria > Acidobacteriota > Aminicenantia > Aminicenantales > Aminicenantaceae > CAYFWF01. The sequence continues at coordinate 330,230 of CAYFWF010000003.1, forward strand.
TCTACATAATTTCCAGAGATCTCACGAAAATGGTTATTTTAGCCAATGTCATCGCATGGCCTGTCGCATACTTTGTTATGAGAAGATGGCTGGCTGCATTTCCCTACCGTGAGAATATGACTTTCCTGACATTTGTATTCTCGGGTTTTATTGTCTTATCGATCGGATTGGTAACTGTCTCCTACCAGGCGATCAAGGCAGGATTGACCAATCCGGTTGATTCTTTAAAATACGAGTGAGTAACAAGTTTATTTTTTTTCAGCTTGGGACAACATCGAGTTTTTAAAAAAGGTGTTGGAATGTTATAATAAAATAAAATTCAGGGAGGTTACGATGAAAAGACACATGTTATTCAAAACGACACTCTTTTTCTTTTTCATAATATCTCTTTCACTCAACGGTTTTGCCAAAAAGGAAACAATCGCCAGCACCTGGGTGACCTCTCCACTAACTATGGACGGGTCCAACGACGAATGGAGCGATGATGTTTTAAATTTCGAGAAAAAAGTCGATGCGAACTACGCCTTCAGAAATGACGGTGAAAATCTCTATGTCCTTTTTATTTTCAATGACCCCAAATATTTGAGCACGATCAATGCCACAGGAATGACACTTTGGTTCAACACAGAAGGGAAAAAGAAAAAAAATTATGGCTTAACATTCATAAAAAGCCAGGTCTCAGCCGATGCTTTCATTTCTATTTTGGAGCAGCAGAAAGGGATACTTTCCGAAGAAGAAAAGAATAACATCCGGGCTAATCCCCGTTACTTTCTCCATAACATCAAAATCGTCGGCAAAGAAAGCAAAGCGGCATTTCAACGGGCAGACATTGAAGAATCGAATCTAGCTTTGTTCAGGTCAATGAGACAACAAAATATGGTCATGTATGAATTTGCTGTTCCTTTGAAGAGAGTGACAGAACAAGCTCATGGAATTGGAATAGAACCTGGAAAAGTTGTGAAGATCGGTTTTGAATGGGGTGGATTGACCGAAGAGATGAAAAAGACGAGAGCAGAAAGACATCGTGTTCCCGGAACCGATCCGATGAGGAGAGGCGAATCTGCAGACTCCTGGGCAAAGAGAGCTACAGGCTATTCACAGGACTCAAGAACGGCTCAAACATCCAAACAATATTCTTTCTGGGTGGATGTGCAATTAGCTAAGGGTCAGTAAATCAAATTTTTTTTAATTCTTTTAAACAAGCATGACCTGATACGTCAGTCATCTTTCGAGGACAAAGAAACAGCGATTACACATAAAATACCCTGATAAATATGGGCACATCCATTGCTAATAGAGAATGCTATGGAATCATTAAAACAATTGAGAAAGAAAAATTATAACGTGTTATAATAAAACAAAAAATATTTAGGTGGTCAGCATGAGGAAAGCAACTTTTCTTATCCTGTTTTCTTTAACTTCGATGGTTCTCTTTTGTTTCACCTATGTGCGGGGAATCCAGCAGGAACAACCCCAACAGGAAAGGCATGAAGTGGAAGTGCGGCTTGTCTTGGTTGACGTGCTGGTCACCAAGGATGGCCAATTCGTCACGGATCTAACCAAAGAAGATTTTGAAATTTTCGAAGACGGTAAAAAGGTTCCGATCAATTCATTCGAGCTCATAAGCTTCGAAGAAACAGAATTAGTGACTCCAGAAGAAAAGCCAGAAGGAGAGATTCAGGCAGGCATACACAAAAAACAGCTTGTGGTGGTGTTTGATGGAGTGTGCTCCTGGCAGAGAAACCTGGAGGAAGGGTCGAGAAAGATCGTTGACCAGCTCGTTTCTCTGACAAAACTGGGCAATGAAGTGATGATCCTTCAGTTGAGCGAGCAGAAGGGTCTGCAGGTCCTTCAACCTTTCACCACCAATGAAGAACTGCTGAGGAAGGCTATCCTGATGGCTTCTGCAAACATTTGGCTGGACAAATCCGCAGATGCTTTAAAAATGTGGGAGGAAGTGGGGGTTGAAGTGGATGAAGATATGGGTATGCTCGAAAGATACGATGAGCGTCTCCATCCGGTATTGGAAGAGGAATATCTCTTTTTGCAGAAAAGAAGATTTGCAAAAACAGTAGGCGGAATTTTCTCAGCGGTAAACATGATAAAAGATCTGCCAGGGAGAAAGTCGATCATTCTTGTCAGCGACGGCTTTCCGGATCTCACCTCCAAAACTCTGGACAGCAAGGTGGATGAAGCCACCCCGGAGAGAACGGGGAGCAGAGCCCGCACACCCCACTTAGACATGAGAAGAAACGTGGGAGCCATTCATACATTCGATCCCTTCAACATTCTGGAAAGAAAAAAGCTTCTGACAGGTGAGGAGATAATCCGGGAGTTGATCAATTATGCCAATACTCAGAATATATCCATATATTCTTTGGATCCTGATACATTCACCAGATATTTCATTACCACCACCGCAGAATTTGGGGCCAAGGAACGGATGTCGCCTCTTGAGTTCCGGCTGGATGATAAAATCAAACGCATACAAAATTTGACCTGGCTCTCTGAAGACACAGGCGCGGTCTCTCTAAAAGGAGCCCAAAAATACGACCGGTTTTATGATGTTATAAGCACGGATCTGAATTACTATTATGAACTGAGTTTTTACCCCAGAAAAGTGGAGGCCGATAACGAGTACCACAAGATAAAAGTGGAAGTGAACCGTCCTGGTGTCGAGGTGCGCTTCAGAAAAGGCTACATGGATTATTCCGAGAGCGAGAAAGAGAAAATCCTTCTCGTTTCTGCATTTCATAATCCTGCATTGTTCAAGCAACTGCCTTTCGAAGCCGAATTTGTTCCCTTTCATAAAGACTCGAAGACCTACGTGCCCTGGATGAATATCGCTCTCCCGACTAAAGAATTATTTTTAGACAGGATGATCGAGCAAGGTTCCAAGACATTTAAGCTCAATGTCTGGGTGAAAGACAAATCAAAAGGGGAGAGAGCTTTTGGAGGGCAGATCGATCTTCCTTTCAACCTGGATCCCTCTTTCATGGATGTCCTGAAAACCACAGATTACCTCTGTTTTCACTACAAAGGACCAGAGATCAAATTCGGCGAGAAGGAATATGAAATCATTTTTGCTCTTTACGATGACCAGGTGGAAGAAATCGGAACTTGGGAATCATCCCTTTCCTTGCCGGAATTTAAGGATGATGAAAAGGGCACCATCATCAATTGTACCCTGGGACTGATCAGTCCGAATCCTAAAAAAGCGAAAAAATCCTTTTCTCTTTCTCAACAGGATGGAAGCCTTGAATATGGCGAAATCAGGCTTTATCCGGCTGTAGCCAACAGATTCCAGCGGATGCAGGATGCTTCCATTTTTCTCCAGATTTATCTTACACAGGGAAAAACAGAGATCAGCCCTAAATTTATCGTATCAGGAGAAGACAGACTGACCCAGCGGATACCTGCGGAACTAGCTGCTGAGGAGTGGAATAAAAAATCAAACGTGTGGAAAGGGCTCTTTAACCTCCAGTTGAGGAATGTGATTTATGGAGAATACACTTTAACGGTAGAAATCCCTGATTCCCAGGGAACAGTCCTAAAAAAGGAAGTAATCCTGACCAAACTTCGCTATTAATAAAAATTTGACGATTATTAATACAAGATTAACGGGTGTTACCTAGATAGAATGATCTTTTTAAATTGTCATTGCGAATGATCGGAGGGAATGTGGCAATCCATAGTTGCGAGAACCAAAGGGTCGTGGCAATCCTTTGCTGCGAATGAAATGAAGCAATATTAGAAATGGAAAGCTCCGTCATTTCATTTTGTGCAATGATTCTGGCATAAAAATTGCTGAAACTTTTGGAGCAGGAATTCTGTTTCAGTATTGAAAATAATGTCTGTAAAGCTTAACTTAGATAGGAGAAGTCGTATATCGGAGATGTAAAGGAGTTTTACAAGTGAAGAGAAAATTATTCTTTTCTATTCTTATCATAATAACAGCCGTGGCCCTGTATGGAGATAAAAAACAAAAGCCTGAGGATCTCCCGTCTGTATACAAAAAGTGGTTGGAAGAAGAAGTCGTGTATATCATCACACCCAAAGAAAAAGAAGTTTTTTTACAGCTTCAAACAGACAGGGAGAGAGATCTGTTTATGGAAGCATTCTGGAATCAACGGGATGCACTCTTCAACAGGCCAAAAGGCGAATCCAGGAAAGAGCACTACCGCCGCTTGAATTATGTCAATCATTTCTTCGGCCGAGGAACGCCAAAGCCTGGATGGAAAACAGATCGGGGACGCACCTACATCGTATTGGGAGAACCAAATGATGTCCAAAAATTTGAAGGCAAATCCCAAACCTACCCCACTGAAGTCTGGTTTTACCAGGGCAAGACCGATCTGGGACTTCCTCCGGGTTTCAATCTCGTCTTTTATCAGGAAAGTTTTACTGGAGAATACAGGCTTTACAGTCCGGCCAGAGATGGGCCTCAGGCACTGCTGACCAGCTATTACGGAGATCCTATGGATTATCTGGAAGCTTACAGGCAGCTCCGGGAATTTGAGCCTGATTTGGCCGAAGTCTCGCTTTCTCTCATTCCCGGAGAAGGAAGTGTTTATACTGGTACTGGCCGTCCATCCCTATCATCGGATCTTTTGATCCAGAGAGTCGAGACTGTTCCTGTGAGACAGATAAAAGACAGATATGCCCAAAAGTTTCTCGAATATAAAGATATCGTCGAAGTAGAGTATTCGACCAATTACATCGAATGTGATTCATCGGTCAAGGTGGTCAAAGACCCCTCGGGCATATACTTTGTGCACTATGCCATCGAACCGGAAAGGCTATCCGTTGATTTCTATGAAAATAAATACTTCACGACTTTGATCGTAAACGGAACTGTCTCCAATTTGGACGATAAGCTCATCTACCAGTTCGAAAAGAACTTTTCTCTCGATTTTGATGAAGAAAGACTCAAGAGCATAAGCAGCAAGCCTTTGAGTCTTCGCGACATGTTTCCTCTTATCCCTGGAAATTACAAGCTTTCCATTCTGGTTAAAAATGAAGCATCGAAAGAATTCACTTCTCTGGAGAGAACCCTTCTCATTCCTGGAGAAGAAGATGGATTGCAGATGACTTCTCTTATCCTGGGCTATAATGTGAAGAAAAACGAGGAACAGCAAACCGGCCTCAGGCCTTTCCAAATTGGAGACAATCAGATTTATGTTCTTGCCAACAGGATCTTCGTGAGACAGGACACTTTGGCAGCCGCTTTTCAGATCCACGGATTGAATCCGTCTTTAAGAATTAATGGAGAGATAAAATTCGTTTTTTTCAAAGGCCAGGAAGAATTCCGTTCCATTGCAAAGAAAATCTCAGAGTACCCTGACCTGCCCAATATTCTGGAACAATTTTCCCTCAGCGATTTTACTCCGGCCAACTACAGGATTCAAGTTTCGTTATTTATGGATGACAGAGAAGTCCTCTCTGAGAGTGAATATTTCGATGTCACCTATGCAGAAGCCGTGGTGCGCCCTTGGATTTATTCGAAGGTATTAGCCGAAGTGGACGATCCTGTTTATTCATTCATCATAGGCACCCAGCTCTACAACAGCGGCAAAATTGCCGAAGCCCGGGATCGTCTCGAGAAAGCATTCCAGAAAAATCCGAATTCCATCGATTTTGCTTTAAATTTGGCACGCGTTTATCTGGCTTTGGCTGACTATAAAAGAATCGAACCAATCCTGCTTCCCTTTTTAAACCAGTCCGAACCACCCCGGTATGAATCGTTTTTTATAATGGGCAAAGCTTACCAGGCTTTAGGCGAGTTCGATAAGTCCATAGACATTTTTAACAAGGCCATTTCCCATTATGGATTGAACATCAACCTGTTGAATTCCATCGGTGAATGTTATTTCCAAGTAGGTAACACAGAGGAAGCCCTGGCAGCCTGGGAAAAATCCCTGGAAATCAACCCGGAACAGCCCGAGATCCAAAGGAATGTCAAGTTGCTGAAGGAGAAAAAATGATTATTTCATCGATTTTAAAGAATAGATCCATCATGTCGAATATTTGCCTGGCTCTATTTATCTTTCTTTTCGCAGTCTCCTTTCTAATCTTCTTTTCGTCTTCCTGCCGGCTTTACCGGCTGGAGAGGAACCTGGATCCTGAGAATGCTGAATTTCTTTCCAAAGTCAGGTATATTATCACCAGGAAAGAGAGAAAAATTTTTCTCGAACTCCCTGATTCTGAAAAGGAGGCATTCAGAGAAGAATTCTGGGAGATCCGTGATCCTGATCCTGAGACCGAGGAGAACGAATTCAAGATGGAATATTTCGACCGGATCGAAACAGCAGATGAAATGTTTGTGAGTGAGGGGAGACCGGGATGGCTCACTGACAGGGGAAGGATTTACATCCTTTTTGGACCTCCCTTCGAAAGGATTACGTATCCTATGGGAAGCAATCCCGAGAGCCGCTGTTCGGAAATCTGGTACTATGGAAGTTTTCCGGTTGTATTTGTCGATTCGACATGTACAGGGCAATATAAGCTGGTCACATACGACCTGACAGGACTCAGGGATTTGAACCTGATGTACATGCATGAGTTCAGCCGGGCACAGGATCAAGCCCAGCAGACCATCGTAGGCGATAAAGAAGACTTTTTCGACTTCGACTGGAAGGTAAAAAAACATGTTATCGACGAGAACAAGGCAGAAGGTATTATCGAGATAGAGATTCCCTATGAAGTCATATGGTTCGACGCCGAGGGAGATATACTGAAAACGGTTCTGGATGTTCGCCTGGAATTAATGGATTATGAAGGGAAGCTCATCTGGGAATATGAAGAGGCTTATGAAGTTGCGGTCAAGGATGAAGAACTCAGAGAAAAGAAAGGCAAAAAGTATGCAATCGAAATTCCCTTTATCCTGGGCAAAAGATTGGACAGACTTCGTCAGGGAAAAAACCTCCTCCATGCAACCGTTACAAACAGGACAGGGAAGGAGAAAGCAGAAAAAGTGATGGAATTCAAGCTGTAGTGCGTATCTCCTTATTGGCAAATAGGTGAACATCAATTATAATAATCTTTAAGAGGAACTCAATGAAAAAATTCTTGCCATATGTATTGGTTGTGGTATCTATTCTCTCTTTTTTATCCAGCTCATGCACCACCAAGCGACTAGAGAGCAGACTCGACCCTGTGAGCGAGGAATTCTACAACAAAGTCAGGTACATCATAACAAGTGAAGAGTCCAAGATTTTTCTGGAGCTTCCTCCCTCAGCAAGAGCGGAATTTATCGAAGAGTTCTGGAAAAGAAGAGATCCCACTCCGGAGACTGAGGAGAATGAAAACAAGGAAGCCTATTTCGAAAGGATCGAGGAAGCAAACAGGCTTTTCAGAGGAGGCGGACGTCCGGGCTGGCTCCAGGAAAGGGGCCGTATCTACATACTCTTCGGTCCTCCCAATGAGCGCCAGACAAATCCGATGGGAGGATGGAATATCGACCCATATGAGGATGCCAGGCAGCAGACCAGCGGCCGCCAGGTAGCCGCCGGCGAAAAACCTTCTGAGACCTGGATCTATTACAATTTGTTTTCTTCCCTGCAGAGGCCTCAAGTGGTCAGACTCATATTTGTCGACACTTACGGAACGGGCGATTATCAATTGATCAGCAATCTGAACGAACTGCTTCCCGGAACCATGGGAATCGAGACTCAATTTGCGCCCAATCTTGCCTATGAGCATGAGTTATCCAAGGAAGAAGCGCTCCGATCCAAAATCCATCTTCAGAAGCTGTTTTTTGATTTTTCCTGGGAGTTCATAAAAACGAAAAACAGGGAGATCGGCAGCAATCTTTTGATTCAAATCGAGTTGCCTTACGACAAGATCATCTACGTGGAAGAAAATGAGATACTCAAAGCTGTCATTGAATTGGACGTTCAGATTAAGGACAAAAATAATGAGACCGTCTGGCAGTTTGAAGAAGAGTACGATTTGGATTTTCGAGAAGACTTCTTGATTGAGAACAGAGAAGGATCCTTGGCTGTGGAGATTCCGGTCGAGAAGTGGCTTAAAAAAGGGAATTATTCCGTGCATCTTCGCTTGAAAAATCTGAGCGGAGACCAGGAAATCAAAAAACTTCTTCCCTTAAAAATATAGATTTTCGGCATAAAAAATTTTATCAGTTATCGACGAAAGGAGTTCTTCAGGAAAATGATGAGATTATTCAAAATGTTTAGTGTCGTTTTTATATCGATTATACTTTTCTTTCCTTTGACCATCCGAGGTCAGCAAGCCGAAGAAGAAGTTGCTAAAATCCCCAAGGAAGTGGAAAAAGTGATGGAAGCAAATTTACCTGCCCGTGAACCAAAATTGGATATACCTCTCTCTTATGTGAAAACCCTGTATTTCCCTTATCAGAGCGATTATTATGCGGTTTTTTTCATAAAGACCAAGAATAAAGACCTGGGATATGCGGCTCCTTTTTTTGAAGGAAAAAAGAAGGAAACCCAACAACAGGAAAAGCAGGAAGCGCAAATTCAAGAGGAAGAACGCATTTTTTCCTGCAATGCTGATTTTTTCTTCAGGATCTACTCTTTAACGGAGAACGGCCAACTCAAGGACATACACAAGGAAATTTACCTGCCCTACGCTGATCAGGTGAGTTCAAAAGACTACCATCCTGATGAAGAAAATGTCTATTCGTTCGGGACCATATTTCCTCCAGGTCGTTATCTTCTGAGTGCAGCTGCGGCCAGCCTGGATTTAACCAGAATCGGAGTGATCTATCGGGAATTTTATCTACCCGTTCCATCTGATTTCGAGAAAAATTTGAACCTCACTCCATTATTTTTTGTCAAAAGCTTGAAGAGGATGCCAGCACCTGATTCTGCGATCACTCTGTACAAAAACCTGTTCCATTATGCCACCTTAGAGATCGAGCCGTATTTCAGTCATGAGTTCAGCCTTCAAGAAAAATTGGATATTCTATATTTTATTCTCGGTCTCGATCCAGGTCCAGATGGAAAATTCAAGTTTGAAGTCAGTTATACCTACAAGAAAGGTGACGAAGAAGTGGTGAAATTTGAGCCGAGGGTAGAGAATGTCCCAGCTCCTATCGTGAGTGTGCCATTGGGCCTTTCTTTCGAAGAAAAAAAGCTGGAACCCGGAGAGTACATCCTTGAAATATCCATAAAAGATCAAAATAGTAAAAAGGAAGGTCTGGAAACCATCGGTTTTATGGTGAAATAGGAGGGTGTGATGACTTCTATCTTGAGGAGAAGATGTTTGAATCTGGGCCTCCTGCTGCTGTTTGTTTTATCACTTTCCATAACCTTGGTTTTGGCTCAGGAACAAACAGGAAAGGGGAGAATCAGCGGAACTGTTGTGGATGAGAAAGGGCAGCCTGTGGAGGGAGCCACAATCATTGTCGAAAGCATGAAAACCGAGACAAAATTTCAAGGCACCTCTGATGAATCGGGACATTTTGCCGTAGCAGGCATGGGAACAGGCCTTTGGAGAATTACAGCGTCCAAAAAGGGATATACCAGCTCTTCCGTCAATATGAATGTCCGCCAGCTCACGAGAAATCCTCCTATCACTTTTACCCTGAAAAAAATGACCGGCTTTGCCGCCTTGATGGAAGACGAGGAGTCATTCCAGTTGTTCGATAAAGGGAATCTTCTGATGGAGGAAGAAAAGTATGATCAGGCACTCGAGGTATTCGAGGAATTCGAGACAAAATACCCCCAGATTTATCAGGTTCATCTCAACATCGGAAACTGCTACCTCAATAAGGGCGAACTGGATAAGGCAGAGGAAGAGTTTCAACTTGTCCTGGATAAAACCCTGGAGATGCACGGCGACTATAAGTCAGATCCTGCCACTTCCCTGCGTGCTTTTACAGGACTCGGAGAGCTTTACCTCCAGAAGGAAGATTTTGAAAAAGGACAGGAATATTTCGCCAAGGCTCTGGAAATTTCTCCAGAAGATGAAGTGGCGGCCTATAATGTGGGCCAGATTTTTTTTTCCAACCAAAGGCCCGATGAGGCGATCAAATACTACAAGCTGGCCATCCAGATCAAAGAGGACTGGTCAAAGCCTTATTTAAGGCTTGGGTATGCGTATTTGAATAAAGGCGATTACGATGCGGCTTTGGAATATTTGAACAAGTTTGTGGAGATGGATCCAGAAAATCCCGAAGTCCCCAAGACAAGGAACATGATCGCTGCGATAGAGAAGATTAAAAAATAATTCGGTAAAAAAGGGATAAAATGAAAAAAAGCCCCTCCCGCAATTTGCGGGAGGGGCTTTTGTATATCTGCTCCAGCTTTGTACTTCTGCTCGAGTTTGAATCTTTCTTAGAAGGAGAACCTGGCGCTTAACTTGATGGTCCGGATACCTGATACAGAACTGATGACTTTGTAGCTGCTTTCAAGGTATTTGGTACCACTCTGGTCGAAGCCTTGAGCGTCGGGATACCAGCGGTAAACATCATCCCTGTCGACATTGACATCTGACCAGCCCAACACGTTCATGGCATCGACATAGAATCCCAGTGTTCCGAATTCTCCAAGCATGAATTCTTTTTCGAGCCTTAAATCAAGGGTATTCCAGTCTCTGTTCTGTCTTTCATCTCGTGGCTCGATGTAGACACCGTAGCCAGTCCTGTATGCATCGTTTGCACTGCACCAGTCAGAGTCAGGATAGATGGTGGCATATCTGCCCCAGGGAGAACCGGTCATGAACTGGTAGTAGGCACTGAGGAAAAAGCGGTAGGGGAGCTGAGCCGTACCCATCAGCTTGATCTGGAGAGGCCTGTCTATACCCTGTCTGCCAAAGCGGTTGACGAAGTAGTTGGGAGAATCGCCGGCACCTGACCAGCCCCAGCTCTCGCCGTACCATCCGCCTACGTTGCCGTAAGCCTTGCTGTAGACCACAGAACCATTGAGCTGCCAGCCGTCCGCCATACGTTTGTTGAAGATGAGCTCAAAGGCCCAGTATTTTCTCTCCAACTCCTTGATGTTAGTGAGTCGATAGAATGTCTGCGGGGAATCGTTGGTGAGGACATAAAAGGTCACATCCCGGTCGGGATAATCATCGGTTCCTGGAATTGTGGTTTGATAGGGAATCCAGTATTTCTTAGCTCCGGCCTGGTCCATGTGATACCACCATTCATCAGTATCAGGCGCATACCTGCCATCTTCCATAATGTTGTCTTTCCATTTGTAGATGTAGTTCACCCCAACTGAAAAATTCCTAAAAACTTCCTGCCACACTCCGAAAGTCAGCTCATTGTTGATGGGAGATTTTGTGTCGGGATCCAGACGCTTTTTAGCGAAATTGAAATCCATACCTCTGTAATCATAGCGAGGCAGATAAAAATGGTCATCCACAGTTATCGCCTCCCATGGCTCGGCGGTTTCTCCCAGGAAGGGTGGTGCCGAATCTTCATAGTAAGCTCCGAAGGAACGGGGATAGAAAGGATGAAGAGTGGAAAAGTACTGGAGCATCAGGTATTCGGTGTAACGGGAGAAAGATGCTTTAACGGCTGTCTTTCCATCGCCAAATACGTCATAGGTCAAACCGAATCTTGGAGAAAAGGAATTCCACACGATGATGTCTTTCCATTCAGGTGAGGTATCCTCCGCATAAGGGTTGAGACCTTCAGGGAAATTGTCAGGATACCTTGAAGCGACATCGGGCTTGATCAGGTTTTCACCGATCCAATAGGCAAGATCACTCGCCGACTGAGCTTTGGTCACTTCTGGCTTCCAGCCGGTGGACCGGTCATATCTGATTCCCAAGTTTATGGTGAGTCTTTCACCGAAGGTTGCCGAATCCTGGATATAGGCACCGATTCTGTTGCCCTTGTCTTTGATATGGGTAGAGCCTGATTCCGGTCCGCAGATGTAGGTAAAAAAGTATCCGTCGTTCAGCACTCCGTCGCCGCCCCTGTCATAGCTGTAGTAGTAGCCGCCAGGATTGCGCTGATCAAAATAGTAGCCCGATGGATTTGGTCGCCACCAGTCCCAGTCGCCATAGGCATCTTCGAACTCTACGCCTCCCTTGAATTCGTGGTTGCCTCCCAGGAAGTTGTCCTGGAACCGGGTGAAATAGGCTCCCACCTGGAATCTCTTCCTCAGATAGGTTTCGTTGAACCGGGCATTGGTAAGTGAGCCATAAAGGTCTCCCTGCTCATATAAGCGGGGCAGGTCCTGAACAGTCTCCTGCATAGGGAGAGGGAACCAGCGATGGACATAGCTTCCTCTGATATCGAAGAAGGTGTTCTGGTCGAGAACATAACTCAGGACTCCGGTGCCGGTGTAGTCTTTTTCATGGTCCCAGATTCTGGTTGCCTGGAAAATGGTCCTCGAGCCGGGCTGTTCGTACATAGGGCGGTAGCGGTCCACATAATTGAACATGCCCATCAGCTTGAGGTTGGTGGTGAGCTGTCCTGTGAGCTTGATGAATCCCAACATCTCTTTGTGATTCCAGTCATAGCTCTCATGGCTTACACCACGAATATCTGTAAACGGGATGAAGTTGGTCAACTGGTCTGTTTGGATATAGCGGGCATTGGAGAAAAACCAGAGCTTATCCGTAATAATCGGACCTCCTAACGTTGCCGAGCCATCGAAATTCAACTTGTCAACAGTTGGTTTTGATACCTCGAAGGCCGAGATTTCCTCTTCCCTCCAAAGGTGCTGATTCATCCCTTCACTGGTGTAATAAACCACCGCTCCTCCTGAGAACTGGTTTCCTCCAGAACGGGTCACCACATTGATGTAAGCCCCATCCGTATATCCCACTGAAGCGGGATGACCGGCTGTGACCAGCTCCACTTCGTCCATCACATCGAAATTGATGTTGGTCAGAGGATACATGACCACTGGATCGTTCATGTTGACACCGTCGAAGGCATAGGTGTTGCTCCGGACAGTGCCACCATGGATAGAGGATGTTCTCCTGTATGTGACATTTTCTGAAATGGCTCCTGGAGCAGCATTCACGATGTCGTACAAATCTCTTGCCATGGGGATGTTCTTCAATAGGTCCTTATCCATGACTACAGAGATTTTGGACTGCTCCACGTCCACCACAGGTGAAGCCGCAGTCACCGTGATTTGCTCTTCCAGAGCTGTGACCTCCATGATGATATCGATGGTGACCGCCATTCCGACCCGGACAATCACTTCCTCTCTTACGAAAGTCTTGAAACCAGGAAGTTCAGCCGTGATTGTATAACGGCCGACCGGAAGGGCAGGAAATCTGAATACACCTGTCTCCGTCGTCACATAAGTTAAATCCCCCATCATTGAAGGAGATGTGGCTGTAACTGTGACACCAGGTAGAGGGTTGCCTTCCTCGTCCGTAATCACTCCTCTGATTGATCCAGTGGTCTGCTTGGCAAATGATGTGGCGGTAAGGCCGACTGAAAGGAAGAGAATGAGTAAAATTTTAATTGAAATTTTACGCAATTAAACCTCCTTAAAAATTATCTTTGTTTTACCCCCCCTGGTAAATCAAGGGAAGGCACCCTGCCTCTTTCCCTCTCATCTAAGCCAGGAATCGATAGAAAAGAGGCTCCCCTTAGATACTCGCTTATCCTGATTATCACCCCCTTTATTGAAGGATTTTCGAGTGAATGACAATAAAGTGAACAACAGCCATTCAGAATCATTTACGATTCACCCCATATCTGAGGAATTAATTTTAAGCAATATTTGTGCCAATGCTCCAAAAACAATATGTTCTTTAAAATCAATAACTTATAGATATGTCTTTTTAATGGTCAGAAATAAAAATATTCAAAAAATTGAATTTGCTTCAATTTTTTGGATAGATTGATCATCCAGAAAGAGCAGTCCTAACTGATGAGACGCCTTGTTTTTGTCAGAATCACTTCAAGTTTAAAAAGGCACCTTGTCCTGAAGTGAGGGGAATTAACCTGATCGCCTGGCCGATGGCATACTTGGTCATGTCTAGATGGCTGCAGAATTTTGCTTATCGAACCAGTATCGGTATCGGTATGTTTCTTTTGGCAGGAGGAGCTGCTTGGATCATCGCTTATCTCACCGTTGTCTATCAAGCCATAAGAGCATCACTCGCTGATCCTGTCAGAGTGTTGAAATACGAATAGGGTGGGGACAAACGAACCGCTCTTATCAGAAAAGAGGGAAAGTGGGCTTACCCTATGGCAGTCCTGGTAATTTTCGCCACTAAGTTTGCCGTCGGATCAGGACACCGGACGTATTCTGTCGTGACTCCCTCAGGATCGATCACTTTTTCATAGGGAGTCCCTTCATATTTCCAGCTCAACGTAACGCCATGTTCGAGAAGTCGAATAAAATCCTGCATGCTGGCCAACAACCAGGGGCAAATATTCCCAATATCCTTTGGATATTCGAACTTATCCCCCTTCTTGTGACACCATGTATCCTCTCGAGCTTCATAGATTTCAATTTCGATTTTGTATTTACGTCTTTTATCCTGTCCGCTCGCATAGCCCATGTTGAACATCACTGGCATCGCCGCAAAGCCGGCAAAGCCGCATCCTGTTTTGCCTAAAAAATCTCTCCGTTTCATTCTTCCTCCATCTTAGAATTTGAGGCATTTAAGATTATCTATCATAGCACTATTTTTCTAATTCCTGTATGTTCTCGCCATTTGCCTTCCCATACCGTTAGTGCATCAGTTTGAGATTTTCCTCCGATACGTGGCCGTGATGACTGAAACCCCCACCGAAATTTTTAAAATATGCATCAATTCATGAAGGATGGTCCTATTCGTATCGCAGACTGTCCGCGGGGTTGGCACAAGCCGCTCTGATGGTCTGAAATAGAAATGTGAGTATGGCTATAGAGATCGTTATAAGACCAGACAAAAGGAAGATGAACCACCCCATATTCGCTCTGTATGCAAAATTCTGGAGCCATTTGTTCATCAATAGCCAAGCCAAAGGCAAAGCAACGATAGTGGCCAATAGAATCCATTTAATAAATTCTTTAGACATCAACAGGATAATACTCCCCGTAGAGGCGCCGAGCACCTTCCTGATGCCGACTTCTTTTGTCTTCAGCTCTGCAGTAAAGGACACCAGGCCAAGAAGCCCTAGGCAGGCAACCAGGATGGAAAGAGAGGAAAAGATAACGAAAATATTCCGCATCTCCTTTTCGCTTGTATAGAGCTGATTGATACGATTATCGAGGAAGCTGAATTCAAATGTTTCTCCAGGAAATGAGCTTTCCCATTTTTCTTGGATAAAAGTCAGCGTTCTCTCGATATCACCTGGCATAATTCTCACTGAAATCCTACGGATATAGTCTGGATAAAGGATCAGCGCCATTGGTTCAACTTCTCTCCGAAGAGATTTATAGTTGAAATTTCTTACCACACCCACAATTTTGGCTGCACTTTCAGAATACGGCCCTCCCAGCTTTTTTCCGACTGCTTCTTCAGGTTTCCAGCCAAACCTCTGAGCTGCAGATTCATTCAGCATGAGGGTCCCGGTTGTATCCGTGCTGAACTCTCTCGAGAACGTCCGCCCCGCAAGAACCTCCATCCGGTACGTATGCACGTAATCATAGTCGCTGAAAAACAGATACAAGCTTATGGGCTCATTTGAATCCAGTCGATTATAACTGCTGTTGCTGTAATGAGAATCCGCAGGGACTTCGGATGAGGCAGATACGGATACAATCTGGGAGCTGTTTTTCAGTTCGTTCCGGAAGGATTCATAATTTTGAGCGATCTGTTGGCTTTTTACAGGAAGAATGACCACATTTTCCTTATCATAACCCAAAGACCGGGTCTGGATGTATTTCATCTGTTTATAAACTGTGAACATGCCGACAATCAATACAATCGAAATGCTGAATTGAAAGACGACCATGTTCCTGCGGAAAACAGACTTTCCGCCTCCTGCCTGCGGGCCTCCTTTCAAAACATCGACAGGTTCGAACCGAGTGAGATATAAGGCAGGGTATAAACCGGCTAACACACCGACAAGAAAAGTCGCTCCAACCAGAATAATCAGATTCTCCGGCTGCAAGAGCACGGATAGCGATAGATTTTCGGCAAACATCTTATTAAAGGCCTGAATGATCAGAGAACTCATAACAATCGCAAACCCTAAGGAAACAAAAGCCAACAATACAGATTCCTGAATAAACTGTCCCTTGAGCTGGGTCTTGTCTGCGCCCACTGTTTTGCGAAGACTCACTTCTTTGGCTCTTTTGTTGGCACGGGCCGTGGATAGATTCACGAAATTCAAGCAAGCAATAATCAAGATAAGGACTGCAATTGAAGAGAAAATATAGACCGAAGAGATACTCCCTCCTGGTTCTACCTCCCAATTGGCACTGGGATACAAATGGATATCGGTAATAGGAAAAAGATGCATTGTCAGTACATCGTGGATTCCCATGTCTTTATTCAATATAAGCAGGTCCCCATAATGGGGCTCCAGTCGCTGAGTGACAAACGTCTTGAGCTTCTCCTCAAGATGGGATTTCGAAGTGCCTTCCGAGATCAGCACATAGGTATAGAGGTAATTGCTTCTCCAATCGGCAAACCGCTCTTCGGGAAAGGAGGCGATTGAGATCAGCATATCGAAATGAACATGGGAATTTGCGGGCACCTCTTCTAAAATTCCTGTAACTTTAAAGTCCACCAGTTTTCCTTGCCATTCGAAGGTCAGCGATTCTCCCAAGGCATCTTCTATCCCAAGATATCTCAATGCATTTGTGCGGCTTAAAACCACTGTCATCGGATCGGTGAGAGCGTTCTTTTCATCGCCTTCTTCCAAACCGAAATCAAATATTTCGAAAATTGAATTATCCACTGCATACGACTCCTGCCGGTGAATCTCACTTTTGTGGTCTTTAATTGCAAATTCTCTTCTCCAGAATCTTACGGCATTGACGATCTCTGGATAATCCTCGATCAGGGCTTGTTTGTAAGCTCCTCCCACAATAGGCCATCTGCTGTAGAGGTTGTCGCGCAATAATTCGCGCTCAATTCTGTAGATTCTGCCAGCATTTTCATGGAAACGGTCATAACTCAATTCCTGCAGCACCCAAAGGCTGATGATCAAACAGATGGAGAGTCCGACCGCCAGGCCGAATACATTGATAAATGAATACAATTTCTGCCGAATAAAATTCCGGTAGGCAATTTTCAGATGATTCATGAGCATGGTGCACCTCCAGAACACAATGAGTTTTATATATCCAGCAGTCGATTTTAGTGTGTTACCCCAATACCAGAGCCTCGCCCTGAATCCGCCCTCAGATTTCTGGATCTCTGTAAAAGTCTCTTCAAAATCTTCGATGATGGAATGCTTCTCGTGGTAGGCCGACATCAGGCTTAAGAGTCTTCTTGCAATGGATGGGCTGTGGATGATCCTTCTTTATGGACATTTCTTATTTTCCCGTGTCAAAACTCGGAATACTCTTTTTTAAATATTCATGCATCTTGAGAGTCTCTTCAAGAGCCGCTTTCCCTCTTTTAGTTATACTGTATATGGTTTTGCTTCTTCCTCCCCTAATAGGCTTAGGATCGCTCTTGTGAGATGAGACATAACCCTTTCTGATAAGGACTTCCAGCAGATTATACAGCGTTCCATAGACAATCTCTTTTTCTGAGAGCTCAATAACCTTTTTTCTCAAAGGAGCACCATGGGAGCTCCCCTCTAACATCAGCAGGGCACTCAAGATGATTTCTTCCCTTACTGCTAAAATGGCCATACAAACACTCTCCTATGTATCATCGAATAGTTCGAACATATTGCAGCAAAAAACATGCCAGACGTTTTATCTGAGATTTTTGAGCTTACATGAATGGAAATGTGTCCATTTCTGGACAATCCTCATCCGTTTCCGGACAGTGGAATATTTTTTCAGACAGTTCATATCAAAGCTTAAGGGGATACTGAGTCAGCGGTTCTGGCATATTTCCTGCAAATAGAGATTTGAAATGTCAAGTTAACAGGAGATTTACATGCTAGTCAATCACATTAAGGTTGCCTGGAGACATCTTAGAAAAAATAAAATCTATTCTGCCATAACCATGTCCGGACTGGTTCTGGGATTGGGAGTCTTTATCCTGTTTGCTGTTTTGCTGTATTCTCAATTCAATTACAATTCGTTTCATAAGAATTTCGAGAGGATCTACAGCGTGGTTCAGGTGCTTCCCAGAGGTATAGAGAAAGACCACCATTCAGCCATAACCCCGGCGCCTTTGAAAGATGTTTTATTGGCTGAATTTCCGGAGATCGAAAAGGCAGCAAGATTTTTTCTTCCTGGAAGAATGATCGTCAGATATGGAGATAATTTATTTTATGAAAGCAGGATTCGATTTGTCGATCCTGATTTCCTGTCCATTTTCACGTTTGATCTTTTAAAGGCTGAAAAGGAAGCAGTTTTATCGAATCCTTATACCATCGTTCTCACCGAATCCTCGGCATTGAAATATTTTGGGGATGAAGATCCCATAGGTAAAAGCCTGACCATAAACAACGATTTTGATGTTGTTGTCACCGGAATCACAGAAGACATCCCCGAGAATTCGAGCATCCGTTTCGACTTCCTGGTGTCCATGGAGACAGCCAGAGCAATGGATATCCGAATGGATGACTGGGACAGTAACAATCAGGCGACATTCCTGCTTCTCTCAGACGGCGCCGACCGTGTAGAGGTGGATACGAAGTTGATTTCCCTTATTGAAAGATATTATCCCGATTCTCCGAAATCTCCGAAGCGTCTCTATCTTCACTCTATGCAGGATTTTCACCTGAATTCGTACGATATGGACTGTTATTGGAGCACTGCTCAATTGAGCCAGGTTGCGATATGGGTCGTTGCTGTTCTGATATTGATCATCGCCTGTATCAATTTCATGAATCTCTCCACGGCTCGTTATGCCATACGCGCCAATGAAGTGGGAATCCGCAAGGTCGTCGGTGCCAAACGGTTGCAATTGATTCAACAGTTCTTGGGAGAGTCGATTCTGATGGCCTTTATTTCACTACCTGTGGCTGTATTGTTCTCCGAGCTCGCTCGTCCGGGATTGGTCGCGATTATAGGAGGGGGGATCTATATAGCTCCGATTTGGGATTTTCATCACGTCTTGCTCCTGGCTTTCGGAGTAACCATACTCACTGGTCTATTTGCGGGAAGTTATCCCGCTTTCTATGTGTCGGCCTTTCAGGCGGTTCAGGTATTCAAGGGAAGAAGCACAAAAGGAAAGACAAGCAGTCGATTACGCAAGATACTGGTGGTCACTCAATTCACATTTTCCATTATATTGATTCTGATGACCATAATCACCGTAAAACAAACCCATCACAACCTAAATGTCGATCTTGGTTTCGAAAGAACTGGAATCATCGCTGCAAATTTATCTCATGAAGCCAAGGACAAACTCGACATTTTAAAAAAAGAGTTGGTAAGGCACACAGATATTGTCTCAGTCTCAGCAGCCGCCGCGTTGCCTATTGAATGGGACACGGAACAGCAGGTCGTTCCCGAAGGAGTGGACAAAGATGACGCATGGAGTATGGATACATATGGAGTCGATTATGGTTTTGTTGAAACGATGGGAATAGAGATCCGGCAGGGCAGGAGCTTTTCTCAGGAATTCGCGGATGAGAACAACTTTATCATCAATGAGACAGCGGTTGAGCAACTCCAGTGGGAGAATCCTGTCGGAAAGCAACTGGCCGTCGGAGAAAAAAAGGGCATGGTCATCGGTGTCACCGAAGACTATCATTTCAAATCGATATACTTGAGTAAAATTGCTCCGGCTGTGCTTCATCTCGATCCAGAAGACCTCAACTTTGTTTATGTAAAAGCTTCTTCTCCAGATAAAATATCCAGCGCAGTTGAATACACGAAGGGGCAATGGAACATCTTATTCCCGAACATGCCCTTTGAGTATGAGACTCTAGAGAATGCGTTCCAGGATATGAACAGCGGCGATAAAACGGCTGATATGACAGGAACTTTGGGATTAATGGCGATATTTCTGTCCTTTCTGGGATTGTTCGGGCTTTCTTCTTATGCCGTCGAACGGAGAATAAAGGAGATCGGCATCCGGAAAGTACTCGGAGCATCGGTCTCTGGGATCGTTCGAATGCTCATTAAAGACTTCATGAAACTGGTTGTCATTGCCAACATCATTGCCATCCCTGTTGCCTACTTTTTTATGGATAGACTGATCCGTTTTATTTATTCCTACCCCATAAATATCGGAGCCAGCGTTTTTATCATGTGTGCAATCTTTTCGTTGTTTGTCGCTTTCATGACCGTCTCATCTCAGACCATAAAATCGGCTCTATTGAATCCGGCAAAAAGTCTGAGATACGAGTGAGGATGAGGAACTCAGTCTTTAGAAGCACTCGCGAGCAATTAGCATTTGACCTACCGCAATAAAAAATATCTGATTATTGATTAAAAAATCTTGACTTATTTCAAATATCTTTTAAAATAGTATAAGATATCAGGTTAAGTTATATGTATAATTTGACGAGAACCGAAGAGGAAATTCTCTTGACGATATGGGATCTCAAGGATGAAGCCTATCTTGTCGCTATCAGGAGGCGGCTGAATTCGATCAGGGAAAGGAGCCTCACCATAGGAGCTGTCCATATCCCTCTCTCGAAGCTTGAAAAAGCCGGGATCGTGGAATCTTATTTTGGAGAAGCGACGCCAAAAAGAGGCGGACGCCGGAAAAGAATTTACATGTTAACCAAGGCAGGGATCGAGCTTCTAAAAAAACAAAAGAAAATAAGAGATAAAATTTGGTCTGGATTCAGTCAGTCCTATTCCTGAAAGCAATGACCGAAAAATATCACAAAGCTCCTTATATTCTGGAAAAATTACTCTCTAGTATTTTAACCGCTTCAGATAGGGAAGGCTTATGCGGTGATTTTGAAGAGATTTACAACGATATCATCTCCCAAAAGGGGAAGGGCAGGGCGAGCTTTTGGTACACAAAGCAGGTTTTATCTTCTTTACCTCGCTATTTCATTCACTTAACCTTATGGAGATCTTTCATTCTGGTCAAGTCTCTGCTGTTTGCTTTCCGTAGAGTCAGAAGACTCCAGCTCACCTCCACTATCAATATCGCTGGTCTTGCCATAGGCCTCGCCTTTTTTGCCTTGTTGGTGGCTTTTATCCGGGACGAGCTGACTTTCGACCTCTTTCACGAGAAATCGGATCAGATATACATCCTGACCAGCGAATTCCGGGACCATTTTGTAGGTGGCAGCCATCACTTCATCGCTGAAATGTTGGAGGCTGAATTTCCTGAGGTCGGTCGTACACTTCGTCTTGCCACGCACAGCAAGCCCGTCCGCCGTGAAAACAGAACCTTGGTTAAGGAGATTATCTTTTCGGATCCTGAATTTTTTGATTTTTTTTCGTTCCCTTTATCTAGCGGCGACCCGGCTCAGGTGCTGAAGGATCCGCATCAAATTGTGATCTCCGCTTCTGTGGTAGAAGCATTTTATAGCGGAACCGATCCTCTGGGAAAGACAATCTCAGTACTTCTCAGAGGGGAATATCGAGATTTTATTGTTTCTGGAATCGTAGAGAGAATTCCCGGCAATTCCAGCCTTCAATTCGATTGCATTCTTCCCTATAGACATGTTTTCGATGCCTTTGAAATCGACCCGAATAACAACGATTTTGTGACTCTGCCCCTATTCACCACAACGTTTTTAGAACTGCCTGATAAAAAAACAGCGGAATCTCTCATAAGAAAATTGCCGGATTTCAGCGACAGACTGTATGGTTCCATGTGGAGGCGGGTGAACATGGATCCTCCCAAGCAGGGCTTCAGTCTCCTGAACTTACCCGATTATCACTTAGGAGAAATCGGCGTTGGTGTTTTTATCGCGCGTAGCCGACCTGTCTTCTCGATCATCCTAACCGGAATCGCGCTTCTCGTACTGATTCTAGCCTGTTTCAATTCGGTCAATTTCTCTCTAGCCCACAGCTTTAACCGCTTTAAAGAGATTGGCGTTCGGAAGGTCATCGGTGCTCGCAAAGAACAGCTTATTGGTCAACTGCTGACAGAATCCTTCTTGCACGGTAGCGCGTCGTTTGTTCTCGGGGTCCTCCTAGCCTCCCTACTGATCCCTTTATTTAGCACCATGACCGGAAAAAATCTCACTCTATCCATACTCCTTCATCCCCAGACCCTGATGGTTGTCCTTCTGGCTGTTCTGGTAATCAGCCTCTTCACAGGGATTTATCCAGCCCTGCGGCTGTCCAGCTTCCCTGTAACAGAGATTTTCCGGGGGCGTTTCAGTTTCCGTCAAAAAGGAATTCTTTCACAGATTTTGATCGTATTCCAGTTCGCCATTTCGCTCTTTTTCCTCATCGGTTCCCTGGTCATGGTCCGCCAGCTCCACTTTATATCTGCAGCAGATCTGGGCTATGTGCCTGAGGAAATTCTCATTGTCCATACTCAGGTCTCCCAGGAAAAACCGGATGAGGGAGTGAGCCTTCTGGAGATATTCCGCACCGAACTCCAATCCGATACTCGGATTTTAGCTATCAGCGGGGATTCGGGGACAGTAGGAGACCGCTATGGAGGAGTGCTCCGCCGATTTGACAGGGAAGGAATCGAATATGAGGTGGAAGCCTATTTGATAGATCCTCACTACAGGAAAACATTGGAAATTCCTCTTGTCGGTGGAAGGGACCTGTCAGCAGAGCACTCTGTCGACGCCCTGGAAGGAGTCTTGGTGAACGAGGCTTTTGTCCGGGAATTCGGGCTCGTGGATCCGATCGGACGGCACTTTTCCGATTTTGCAGTCGATAAATTCCCTCCGGAGTACACATTCGATCCACTGATTGTAGGAGTGATTCAGGATTTTCATGTGCGTTCACTTCATGACCCGATCACTCCGATGGCCTTTGGCCTGAGAGGCTTTCCTCCAATTCAACGTTACAGAAATATCTTGGTTAAAGTCAGACCCGGAGAGGAGGGTGCTGTTCTTGAGGAGTTGGAAAGAATCTGGAAAAGGCTTCGCCCCGAGCTTCCCTTCATCGGCATATTTTTGGAAGACATGCTGAGCCGAGAATATAGACGAGAAAGGAGTTGGGGACAGATTGTAGGATGGTCTGCGGGTTTCTCATTGTTTATTGCCTGCATGGGACTTTTCGGATTGACCGCTGTGAAAGTGGCCCAGAGAAAAAAAGAAACCGGTATCCGTAAAGTTTTGGGCGCCACTCCATCCGATGTCCTTTTTCTTTTTTCCAAGGATTTGTTGAAATGGGTAGCTCTGGCCAACTTGCTGTCTTGGCCGATCGCTTTCGTTGCGGCCAGAAAGTGGTTGAACAACTTTGCCTATCGGATCGATATCGAGATTTGGGTGTTCGTAGCGGCTGGAATCTTGTCTTTTTTCATCGCCGTATTGACGATGAGCTGGCATATCCTCAGGGCAATTTTTTCAGATCCTGTCCGCGCCCTCCGCTATGAATGAGAGTAGCTTTGTTTCTTTTTACAACAATTTGGAATCAGCGTGAGCGACGTTGATCGATGAACTCGTTCCATCTATAATTGAGTAGAGTTGAGATTCTGTCTCGACTAGAAAATTTCAAAGAAGGAGAAGAGGATATGAAACGCCAATTTCTGTCCTTATTTATTCATATTCCTGTGATGGCATTCATTCTGATCTATTCGCTTGCCTTTGCTAATTCCGATCAAACCAAAACGCTCACGGTCAACTCCGGGCGGCTGGAACAAAGAATAGAAAAACTGGCAGAGTACGGAAAAACACCGGAGGGCGGAGTGAACAGGGTGGCTTTCAGCGATGAAGATATCCAGAGCCGCCAATACATTCTCTCGCTGATGAAAGAAGCCGGATTGAAAATCCATATCGATGAAGCCGGAAATATCATCGGACGCAGAGAAGGTACGAACCCCTCCCTTCCTCCTATCGTCTTTGGCTCACATACGGATACAGTTCCTCATGGCGGTAAATACGATGGGGCTGTGGGCGTTCTCGGGGCTATCGAATGTGTTCAGGTCTTATCTGAGAATTCCGTCAAAACCCGCCATCCCTTGGAGGCCATCGTTTTTACAGATGAAGAAGGCGGTCTCATAGGCAGTAAAGCCATCATCGGAACCCTGACATCCGAAGCTCTCTCAGTTACAAGCCACAGCGGCAAAACGGTTCGTGAGGGCATTATTTCTCTCGGAGGCAGTCCGGATGCCCTGGATAAGGCAGTCAGAAAAAAAGGCGACCTTTCAGCCTTTGTCGAAATACATATCGAACAAGGAAGTACTCTTGCTTCCAAAAGCATCGATATCGGTGTTGTGGAAGGAATCGTCGGGATTAACTGGTGGAATGTGACTATTGAAGGATTCGCCAATCATGCAGGCACGACTCCTATGAACAAAAGGCAGGATGCTCTTCTGGCAGCCGCTCACCTGATTATCGCTGTGAATAAGGCAGTGACAAGTGTGCCTGGGAGTCAAGTGGGGACGGTTGGCCGGATCAAGGCTGAGCCGGGCGCTCCCAATGTCATTCCAGGAAAAGTGGTCATGAGCCTCGAACTCCGGGACCTATCAGCCGAAAAAATCGACTCCCTTTACCAGAAAATTGTGAAGGAAGCAGAATTCATTGCAGGAAAAACGAACACGGAGATCTCGTTTTCTCCGATAGAGGCTACGGCCGTTCCTACTCCCACCGATCCTTCGATCAGAGAGATCATCGCTGAATCTGCAGAGGAGCGGGGCTTGAGTAGTCTTTTCATGCCCAGCGGCGCGGGCCATGATGCCCAGAACATGGCAAAGATTGCTCCTACTGGAATGATCTTTGTCCCATCCATAGGTGGGATCAGCCATTCTCCAAAAGAATTTACTCCTATAAAGGATATTGTCAATGGGGCCAATATCCTTCTGCATTCGATTCTTAAAATTGACCGGATTTTTAATAAAAGTCAAAGTTCCCTGCGCCGATAATAATAACGGCTTGAGTATTTTTTTCTCATCGCCGGATTGACGATTAGCTTGCTTATCCTCAAGTTAGAATCATGGATTTTTCAAAACCAAAATGTATCAGGGCAGGGAAATCCCATTAGAATCCATCAAAATGAGGGTTTTCCTCTCACAGAGATGTTTTCTCTTCTATTATTATTTTTGGTTGTTATTCCCTCGGTCTGCACCAAGTCTTTTCAACGCTTCTTGCGCATAGAGACGGACCTCATGATCATCATCATCGATGGCCCTTTTCAAGGCAGTCAGCGCCTTTTTGGAGCCTATTTTAAGAAAAGTCACCATAATTTCCCGCTTGACATGAACATTCAAGCCATCTTCTTTCAGGATACTGAGAAGCGGATCCACTGCCTTTTCCGAACCAAGATCTCCCAAAGCAGTCACGACCGCTTTGCGGTTCCATGAATTAGGCACATCCAGAGCTGCGATCAAAGAATCCAGGGCTTCGAGTGAACCAATCCTTCCCAATGCAGTCACTGCCTGATAGAACACTGGTCCAGACTCATCTTTAAGCATTGTGATCAGCGGACCCACTGATTTTTCAGCTCTTATCTTCCCTAGAGCACCTGCAGCATCCCAGCGGACATTGCTGTTTTTATCCTCGAGACTCTCGATCAAAGGATCCGTTGCTCTGGCCGATCCGATTCTGCCCAGGACAGAGGCTGCAATTTGACGCAGAGAAGGGTCAGGATCTTCGAGAAGGTCTATCAAAGGATCGACCGCCTGTTCACCTATTCTTTCCAGTGCTCCAACGTAAGGACGGCGGAAATGCCAGTTATCGGTCAAACGAAGGGCCCGGATATATTTCTCTGCTTGGCTTTCCGAATCGGCCGAATTTATCTCGTCAGGAATCTTGGGAAGTGCATGAGAACGAACATAAAGATGCGAAAGCCCTGCCAGCAACAGAATGTAAATAGAAAGAACCGCCGCGATCTCTCCCTTCCGCTCTGGAATTTTCTTTTTAAAAAGAAGGCGTGATGGGATCGTACATAAGTTCGAAATGAACTTTGGCAGCGGAAAAAGAAAAGGAGTTTTGGAGCTGTATATTTTGTATTGTTCTCCTAGCTGTTTCTTCATCTTTCTCTCTTCAAGAAGCGCAACGCCGACGATGATCATGGCTGAAAGAAGCCACGGAAGGGAAGCGGCAATCCCCCAGGACCTTTTGGGATACTGCACTCTCATCAAGGCCAGGAGCATTCCGTAGCTCCATATGATCCATCCTAAATACTGCGGATGGCGGGATATCCTGTAGATCCAGAAATCCGCCATATTCTTTTTTCGCTGCCTTGAGACAAACCAGGTGAAAGTGCCCAGGATAAAGAGTAAAAGCCCTATTCCC
Source organism: uncultured Eubacteriales bacterium (assembly GCA_964346815.1). Taxonomy (GTDB): domain Bacteria; phylum Acidobacteriota; class Aminicenantia; order Aminicenantales; family Aminicenantaceae; genus CAYFWF01. Next base: position 356,538 of record CAYFWF010000003.1, read on the forward strand.
ATGACCGAATAGACCAGGGGATAATGAATATCGACTCCTATCTTTAAAAAAAGAGATCTCAGAAGACTATAGGGAAGATAGACAATATCTCCCAGCTGTCCCACATTAAAAGAAATATCCAGAACCGGCATCCACACGACATTGAGCACACCCAGTCCAGCGAGAAAGAACATAACCGTAGCGAACTGAGCAAAAACAGGAAGAAAGAGCATCAGAGCCCCGGCAGAGGCAAATCCTCTTTTGCCGGTTATAAAACCAGCTGCAATGAGCACGACCATAAGTCCGAAACAGATATATCCAATTGATCTCAGGTGGTAGTGGCTTATGAACATCTCGGTGCGCAAAACAGCCGACTCGTCAGCATGGGAATCGCCGTCTAAAGCGGGAACTTTGCCGTACAGAGCCTTGTTTAAAAGCCCAGGGAGCTCCACAGAGGCAAAAGTCAGGCCGATGCTGAAAATCACAGCTAAAAGTATCAACATAATTCTGGAGGTCCATTTTTTATCCATTTTTTCCTTCATTTTCTCCAATTATCACAGAGATTCTGGCCAAAGGCAACTTAAGAGATTCTTAAAAAGAGGTAATGAACATGTTCAAAAGCGAACGATTGATGTATAAGAAGTGAACAATTTTCCCCTGTATGAAACCTTTCTTTATAGGCTTTGCCTGAAATTTTCAATTGGCATGAAATAGGCATAGATTACGAATGTATCTTCGAATACGAGGCAAAAATGATATCGAAAACATTGATGGCAGCATCGACAAGACCTATTATTCTGGCGATTCTATCAAGAGGAGAGGATTACGGCTACAGTATAATCCAGAAAGTCAAAGACATTTCAGGAGGGCATCTCGAATGGAGAGATGGCATGCTTTATCCGGTTTTGCAGAGAATGGAAATGGACGGCCTGATCGCTTCTGAATGGAAACTCTCTGGAGAAAGCCGGCCACGGCGCTACTACACCATCACTGAAAGAGGGCGTAAGGAACTGGCATCAGAACTTGTGAGTTGGCGGAATATCTGGCAGGCATTGACCCGGCTTGCGGAACCGATTCTGGTCGAGGATTGAAAAAACAGGAGGAACCATGTTCGATCTGGAAAAAGAAATCAGAAAATGGAGAAAAAGCCTTTACAAACATGAAGTGCTCGAGGACGGGCTCATTGCAGATATCGAGCTCCATCTTCGCGACGCCTACAAAACCATGAGACAAGCAGGCTGTCCAGAAGAGGAGGCTTTCCGTCAGGCTATCGCCCGGGTAGGGACTGCTGAAAGCATTGCCGCTGAATTTAGAAAAAACCGGCTCGTCATGATCAACCGACGCTCCCCATTCCGTCCCGGCCGCTTCATGCCCGCCCTGGTCTGGAATTATATAAAGACAACTGTGCGCACAATCCGCCATCAGAAAGGATACTCCTTTATCAACATCTCCGGTTTGGCCATAGGCCTTACTGTCTGTATGTTGATCTTTCTCTGGGTGATGGACGAATGGAGCTTCGACCGTTTCAACACAAACGCCAGCCGAATCTACCGGGTTTACCGCGACGAATCTGCCACACAGGAGGATTCCACAAGTGCTCTGACTCCTCCACCTATGGCCGCTGCTCTAAAAAGGGATTTCCCTGAAATCATCAGAACTACCCGTTTCGGCTCCTGGCACAGACAGCTTGTAACTTATAAGGACAAAAGCTTCAACGAAACCCGGTTCATGCACGTGGATCCTGATTTCCAGTTCATGTTTTCCTTCCCTCTGGTAAAGGGAGATCCCGAGACCGTACTCTCCAATCCTTACTCAGTCATCCTCACAGAAACCACAGTTGCCAAGTATTTCGGTGATGAGGACCCTATCGGAAAGATTCTGACGGTCAACAACTCTTATGATGTAATGGTCACAGGCGTCATCCAGAATGAATCATTGAACTCAAGCCTGGAGTTCGACCTCCTGTCTCCATTTGAAATCCTCCTCAAGGAATCAATCGGGCAAGACAACGCAGAGAACTGGGGATTCAATTCCTTTGGAACCTACGTCATGCTGGAACAATTCGCCTCTGCCGAGAATCTCAACCATAAACTCACAGGTTACCTTAAAAAATATGTCGAGGAAGACACAGACGAGCTGGTTCTTCAGCGTCTAACCGACATCCATCTGTTCTCCAACCTGGGCCACGATCTCCGCAGCCGGGGCGACATTAAGTACGTCTGGATCTTCAGTGCCTTGGCGGTATTCGTCCTGATGATTGCCTGCGTCAATTTTATGAATCTCACCACCGCCCGCTCTGCCAACCGGGCCAGGGAAGTCGGGCTGAGGAAAGTGGTTGGAGCCCAGAGATCCCAACTCATCCGGCAGTTTTTTGGAGAATCCATACTGATGGCACTCATCGGACTTGTGATCGCACTGATTCTCCTGGAACTTCTGCTTCCGCTATTCAACTCACTTTCTGGCAAACAGCTCACCTCAGGCTGGTGGGATAATCCCACCATGTTGCTCGGATTTATCGGACTGGCCCTGGTGACCGGCATTCTATCGGGCGGCTATCCAGCCCTTTTCCTGTCTTCTTTCCAGCCGATCCGGATCCTCAAAAATATGGTGAGCCCGTCCGGGGCTAACCCGCTTTTCAGAAAGGTGCTGGTTATTTTCCAGTTCTCATTATCTGTTTTTCTGATCATCGGGACACTCATAATTTCCCGCCAGCTCTCCTACATGAGAAACATAGATCTGGGATTTAACCAGGAACACATTATCCATTTGAGCATCCACGGTGAACTCCACGAAAAGTACGGTGCTATCCGGGAGCGGTTTCTCCAAAATCCAGATGTCCTCCATGTTACTGCTTCTATGGCTCTACCGACCAATATCCAGAGCAGTCCCGGCACCCCCATGTGGGAGGGGAAATCCCCGGATGTAAAGATGGAGATCAAAGCGGACTTTGTGGATTATGACTACATCGAGACTTTTGAAATTCCGCTGGTTGAAGGCAGAAGCTTTTCTCGTGAATATGCCACCGACCAGGAAAAAGCCTTCATCGTCAATCAGGAAGCGGCAAAGCGAATGGGGCTCGAGAGTCCGGTTGTGGGAAAAAAATTCGGATTCTGGGATATCGACGGACAGATCATCGGCGTCATGAAGGATGCCCATTTCCAGAGCCTTCATCACAAGATCGAGCCGTTGGTCTTTAAAATGTTTCCTGCCTGGCTCAGACGCATGTATGTCAAGTTCCGTTCCGACAACGCAGCCGCCACTCTTTCCTCTCTGGAAAAGGCCTGGAGCGAGATGGATCTTGGATATCCGTTCGAGTATCGGTTTCTGGATGAGGACTTCCAAAACTTGTATAATTTAGAGGCGACGCTGGGGAAAATCTTTCAGTCCGTCGCAGCCCTGGCTGTTTTTATCGCCTGTTTGGGGCTTTTCGGACTGGCCTCGTTCATCGCCGAACAGAGGACCCGGGAGATTGGAATACGCAAGGTTCTGGGCTCATCTACAGCAGGAATCATGGCGCTCCTCAACCGTGATTTTCTAAAATGGATAGCAGCGGCCAACCTCATCGCCTGGCCCATCGCATATTTCACCATGCAGGCATGGCTCCAGAAGTTTGCCTACCGGACCGAAATAACGATCTGGGTATTTGCTCTTTCAAGCGTGATCGGCTTGGCTGTTGCCCTGCTCACCGTCAGCCTCCAGACTTTGAAGGCTGCACGTACCGATCCTGTTATCAGCCTTAAATATGAGTAAGTTTATGTGGTTAAGAAAGTGTTTTTGAAGTGTCAATCGAGAGAAGCTCAACCTCAAAATCCAATGCCTTTCCGGCCAATGGATGGTTAGCATCCAGTTTGACAAAATTATCATGAACCTCTTTGACTTTTACTGGAACAGATTTTCCATCTTCATTCATGAGTTGAAGCATCATGCCTTCTTTCGGAGAAATGTCTTCGGGAATCTTTTCCACAGGCATGTCTATCAGAAGATCCTCGTTATATGGGCCGAAACCTTCTTCCGGTTCCACAGTAAAATTTTTCTGTTCACCGGTTTCCATTCCGATCACTGCCTCATCCATGGCTTTGATCACTTGTCCAGCGCCGACTTCGAACTGGAGAGGCGCACGTTTCTTTGAGGAGTCGAAAATATCTCCGTTTTTAATGCGGCCTGTATAATGAAGTTTGATCTTGTCTCCTTTTTTTACTTTTTTCGCCATTTTCATCTCCTCGCATAACTAGACTTATTGTTAGAACACTCCTTGAGGGGGATAATTGCAAAAGAGCGAACTGTCTTTATTTAACTATATTTACCGATAGGAATCAAGGACAGGTTTTTAGAAATACGAATCATCTCATAATATTCTGTATTTTTTGCACCTAAAATTCCATAATAGAGGGGATTTGTTTTGTAAACCATTCTGGGGAGTGGCTCGTCTAATAGGGATAAAAAGAGATGGCAATAAATGATCAAATTCTTATCGACCGCTTCTGCACCGGAGACCAAACAGCCTTTTACGATTTGGTGGGACGGTACAAAAAAAAGATCTATCATCTCGCTTACGATATCACAGGAGATCATCATGAAGCTGAAGACATCTCTCAGGAGGTGTTCATGAAAGTCTATGGTGCATTGAAGAATTTCCGCCGTGATGCAAAAATGAGCTCATGGCTCCATCAGATCACGGTCAACGCCAGCATCGATTCCCTTCGCCGGAAATCCGCAAAGCCCGCAAAGTCCATGGAAGAATTCAATCATGTGAGCACACAGGAGAATGTCATCGTCAGCGGCACTCATAGCCATGATCCTGTGCAGAGTACAGAGTCGGCCCAAATCCAAAACCGCATCTCCCTGGCCCTCCAAAAGATATCCCCTAAGGAGAGAGCCGTATTTGTCATGTGCCATTACAACGGTCTCAAGCTGAATGAAACCGCAGAAATCTTGAACGTCACCATCGGCACGGTCAAAAGTCTTCTTTTCAGAGCCATCCGAAAACTCCGTAAGGAGCTTTCGCCTTTTTTGAATGAGTATCGAACGGAGATTTCCAATGAGTAAATGCAAAAAATGCCTGCCGCTTTTTCTGGAATACTTTTATGGAAAGCTGGATGACTCGAAGAAAAAGTTCTTCGAGGAACACATGTCGGTCTGCGAAAAATGTCAATCCGCATTTGCAGAAATGGAGGCTGTCCTCCAGTTCACAAGCAAAAGAGTCAGGCCTGAACCTCCGGAGGAATTCTGGGACTCATACGAAAAAAGGCTGGCTCGACGGATTGAAAAAGAGGAAGCCGCCCAGGTTGACCATGAATCCTTTTGGGAGAAACTGGGAAGGCGATTCAGCGCAGCGCCTAAATGGACCTTTCAAGCCGCTGCTGCCGTTGCCCTCATCGTTATCGGTGTGTTCATCGGAAGGGCTCTGTTTTCGCCCCAAGTTCCAGGAGTTCAACATGCTTATCAAAGGCCCGATATCGCCATCCCCCAGGAGCCGGAAGCGGCCCTTATCCAAAGGAGTAAGGACTATATCGAACGCTCCAAACTGATCCTGTTGGCCCTGGTCAATTTCGATCCTTCAGCAGAAGATCCTTATGCCTTGAATTTGCCATATCAGAAACAGGTTTCTCAGGAATTGGTCGAGGAGGCCGGTTTTCTCAAAAAAGAACTCGCCGAATCTGACCAGGAAAGACTCGAAAACCTTATCGCCAGCCTGGAGATAATCCTTCTCCAGATCGCAAACCTCGAATCTGAAAATGACCTCGATGCTGTTACGTTGGTCAGAGATGGCATCAACACACAGGGAATTCTGATGGAAATCCACCTCACCGACCTCCGGCTTTCCATGAATAGGAGAGAGAAGCCGGTATCCACCGAACAGCCATCCCATAAACGGAAAACGATCTAAAAGGAGCATAAAATGAATAAAAAAAATAAGCATATTACAGGAGCGGTCTTTATTTTTCTGTTTTTCCTCTCCCTTTTTTCTTGGGCCTCGATGTCCGGAGAATCCCAGGATGAAGATACCAAAGCCTACCAGCAAGCTTATAACCTCGTGCTGGAGGAAAAATGGGAGGAAGCCAACACCGTACTGACAAAATTCATTCAGAAATACCGCCGCAGTGCCTGGGCAGATGACGCCAGCTTTTGGCAGTGTTACACCCGAGAAAAACTGAGTCACCCTCTCGAGGAAATTTTCCAATGCTACGATCGATTGATCAAAGCCTATCCGGAGAGCAAATGGGTGGACGACGCAAAATCCAGCATGCTCAGAGTCGCTCATCGACTGGCAAAAGAAGGCAAAACCAAATACGAAGCTATCATCGAGTCCATGAGAACGGACGAAAATATGGAAATAAAAATGACAGCCCTTTATGCCCTCGAGGACATGGGGGATCAAGAAGCTCTGGAGGCGGTCATAGCCCTTTATGACAGCACCACGGATAAAAAGATCCAGGCCAGAATCCTGGATATTCTGGAGGATTTCGATCAACCCGAAGCTTTTGCCAAAGTAAAGGATATTGCCCTGAACAATCCTGATCCTGATCTCCGCCGCAAAGCCCTGGATGTCCTGGAAGACATGCATGGAGAAGAAGTCATGGAAATTTTGATAGACGTTGCACGCTCCGATCCTGATCCCAGAATGAGAAAAGTGGCAATCTACGGATTGGAAGACGTGGAGGGCCCAATTGTTATTCCCATTCTTGCCGAGATCGCCATCCATGAAACAGATGAGAACCTGGCTAAATCTGCTGTCTATGCCCTGGAGGATAGAGAGCCCGATGAACTCATTCCTGCCCTCGGGAAAATTCTGAATGAATCCAAATCATTGGAAGTCCGGAAAGCAGCACTGATGGAATTGGAAGATGTGGAGGATCCCGCAGCCATATCGTTCCTCAAGGAAACGGCTGTGAAGGATCCGAACTTAGAATTGCGCAGAGCAGCCATATATACTTTAGGAGAGATAAAGAGCAGCCAGGCCGTGCTTGCGGCTCTCAAGGAAATACTGGCGGCCAATGAAGACCTGGAACTGCGGAAGGCCGTGCTTTATGCCGCGGAAGAAATTGAGGAATCCGGGACAGCCGAACTCGTTTACAGCATCGCCATGGACACCACAAACGAAGAGCTGGCCAGGGCTGCGGTCTATGCGCTGGAGGATCGGCTGGATGAAAAAGATTTGGCAATGCTCTCTGACATATATAAAAAATCAACATTTATCTCTGTTCGAAAAGCAGCCCTTTATGCAATTGAGGACATGGCAGAAGAAAAAGCTGTCGGCCCTCTCACAGAAATGTTGAAAGCCGAAAAAGATCCGGAGATGAAAAGGATGATCGTTCGTGTTTTGGGAGAGACGGGAAGCGATGATGCCGTTCCGGTTCTGGAGAAATTGGCTCTTGAAGATACGGATAAAAAAGTTCGCCTCGAGGCAGTCGATGCCCTGGAAGAGATCGACACACCTAAAGCCCGGGCCGCACTGGTGAGAATCATAAAAAAATAAGATCGACGATTTTCCTGAAGAGCCTTAAGAGCCTTGATGCCGGATTGAGTCAACCTGTAATAACGTTTACTCATCCCTCCCAGTTGGGGAGTAGGTTCGCCGTTAATAGTCCTGAGATATCCCTTCCTGACAAGTTTCCCAGTCAGATCCAAAATATAGTTATAAACAGAAAGGTTTCAGATTTTCAGAAAAAATTAAAAGGATTGTATCTCGAGAGACAAGGATAGGGGAGAAGTGTCGAGAGTGAGAACCGTTCTATTTTCTGTTCTTCAGCAGATAGAGTGTGAAGGGTTCGCCTTCCAGCTCGGTGTATTTGAAGTCGACCGAATCTCCGAACTCTGTGCCCTCGAAGTCGAATGGTTCGTAAAATTTGGCGTATTTGAAATCTGAATCACCCTTGAAGACAGCATTCCTAAAGTTCACACCCTGCGGAAACTCTGTGTACTTGAAGTTCGCCGTGTCGTGAAACTCCACATTGCTGAAATCGGCTCTTCCGGGAAACGTGGTGTATTTGAAGTTCGCATCACTGGAAAAAACAGAATTCGCAAAGCTGACATCAGTGAAAAACTCAGTATATTTGAACAGCGCCTCTTTATGATAAGTCGTATTCGTGAAATCTGACCCTTCGTGAAATTTGGAATACTTGAATGCTGGTTTCCCCTGGAACTCGCATCCCTGGAAGCTGACATCTTCATGAAAAACAGCATTGTGAGTCTCGTTTTTTCTGTCATCGTGGAAATAAGCGATAACATCGCCTTGGAAAGTGCAGTCAATAAAGCTCAGGGGACTCCGGACATGATACCAGAAGGTTTTTGTGCTGTTTCGGGAGCGGTCGTTGTCCTTGTCCGCCACTTTGTCCTGAAGAGAGGTCAGATCCAGGTCACCGACGATTTCCACACCCCTGTAGTTGACGGCCTTTCCATCATCGATACTTTTCAGGATGTCTCGAGCATTGACACGGGATTGTGCCAGGGCAGAAACGGAAAGAAACATAAAAGAAAGAATTATTGCCGTAGACTTTTTCATATTACACTCCTCTCTATAGAAACTCTCATTTAATAAAGACGTTGAGTCATGGAAAAAAGTTTACAAAGGATTCTTTTCTCTTAAGCGCTGCCCAGTTTTTTTACTCTTCGGGCTATTTTTTTCCTGATTTTCCCATAAGAAGGAGGTGGCCCTGTTCTGATTTGTTTGCCATCGATGAACAGCGCATCAGAAATACCCCATTCCAGGAACACATCTCTATCGAATGTGCGAATCTCTCTAAATGCGACTTTATCACCAAACTGGGATGCGGCTCGCTTCGCTCTTTCGAAGACCATATTCTGTGCGGTGCACCATCCGTTTATAAAAGAAGTGACTGAAACCTTTCCTGCAATTTTTTCTGGTTTCTTCTTTTGTCTAATCCAATTTGGCGGAATAGCATCGTCAGTGAAGCGCTTCCATAAAAGAATCGCCATGCCATCCTTGTCCACTCTGGTGTAGCCCCGCTTTTTAAACCATGAGGCTTTCATCCAGAACGGCCATTTTATTCCCCAGGCGGCTATGCCTTTTGCTCCCAGCGATTTTGCATCGTTTTCTGCCGCTTGAAGCAATGCTTTGCCGATTCCTTTTTTCTGGTAGTTTCCTATTCCTTTTTTATGACCGTGAACCCAAATACACTGAATAAAATAGAGATCCTCAGCTAGGGCAACAGAATATTCAACCGGAACATATTGAACCATGCCACAGACCTTGTCATTATCTAATGCCAGCTTCGCTCGAAGCCCTTTGTCTTTCATTTTCCCGCACCACAACTCTTTGTGGTTGCCTGCTTCCTTTATTTCTTCAGACCAATCTTCAAGGCAAACAAAAAATTTATCCTGATATTTCTCCGTCAAATCAACGATCTCCATGAATCACACCTCCTGTGTTGCACCAGATTACTTCACTATGTGTTTTTTTAATAATAACTGCCCTCATGGTGACAGACAAAAACATTATGTCGCTAGCAGAGCATGCTGTCAACATCCAGAACTTTATTGCTTACAGTTGGAGACCACGTCAAACCAAGCACAGGCGACAATGTTCCTTCATTAAGAGACCAGATATGTTTTATTGGATCATCTTATTTCTTGACATTTTTCCGTCAAAGAACTATCTGTATGTTGGCAGCAGTGGAGGAAAAGTGCTTGTAAGGAGGGTATGATGAAAATCATCATCACATCAGACACGCATTTCGGGGACGGCACCAGTCAACTGGCTGCGCTGGATTCGAGCGGCAAGCCGGTTCTGGGACCGAAATACCAGGAATTCAGAGAAGCATGCGGCACGAATAACAACTACCTGGTCATGCTCGGCGATGTGATCGACGTAGCCGTAGAAGACTACAAAGATGCTTACAGCGTGGCCAGAGCCTTTTTCAAACAGGTGGCCAAAGACAAAATCACGAAAAAAATCCTTTATGTTCCGGGAAACCATGATTACGATCTCTGGCACACGGTGGAATACCAGACCAACATCATCAAGCGAATTACCGATCAAACAAAAAAGGATATCTCCCTGTTCAAAATGTCTGTTCCCGCCGTGTTAGACGACAGAGCGGACCGTACTGGTCCAGAGATATTTTTAGCCAACGTAACGCGCAGACCAGAAGTCAAAAAACCTTACGGCGGATTGTTCTTGGATTTTTTGGTGGACAATGAACTCGAATTCTATGTGGCTTTTCCCAATGTCTACCTGATAACGGATAAAGAGGAATGCATCCTGATGACTCACGGTCAATATTTTCAACTGTTCTGGTCCCTTTTGAGTGAATACGCTCCTCCGGTATTCGAGGAGGAACTCGCGATAGGAGAACTCCCGCCCACGATCAAGAACCTGGCTCATTTGAATTTCCCCCTGTCTCAGCTTTCAAGTTCCGGAGTCGGTCAGGCGGGACCATTATCTGACGTCATCAGAGACATCCAATATGAATTCAAGGCCCACAGGTCGGAGAAAATCATGATATATGTGAACAATCTGGAAAACATTCTCAAGAGAGAAAAATTCAAATTCAAGTGGTACAATCCTTCGCACTGGCTCATAAAAATAGGGATTAACTGGGCAAAGGGTCAATTGAAAAAGTGGATAGAAAAGAGGCCGGAATCGTCCCCCAGGAAGGATAAGGATTGGGAGTATAAGCCGGAGACCCATCGAAAAATGAAAGATTACTACAAATCCAGCAATGCAGAAATCGAAAACCTGAACAAGGAGAACGCGCTGATGATTCCTGTGAATCCTAAGATGATGATTTTCGGCCATTCTCACAGACCTATCGGGATAAGAGAGCCGAACAAGGTGGTTATTCGGCCCTTCGAAGACCAGAGCCAAAATGTGCCGGTGTTCAATACCGGAGGATGGCTCGAGGAGGAAACTGGAGGGCATAAGCAGTTCAATGGAATAGAGCTGTTCACCTACGAGACAGGGAAGGGGATCGATTCGGTAACGATTTAGCGATACATCCTGCTGATGCAGGACCAATTTTTATTTTTAGGAGGGTAACGATGTCGAACCTAACCATTCCCGTGCAAATCGACGATATCAGACACCTCGCAGATTTTCAAAAAACCCGGTGCAACTATTTCCGTATCGAGTTCTCAGGAGGACCTTTCACCGGAACATTTCCCGTACCTTCTGGCTTAGATGAACTCAGAATTGCGGCTTGGGGGAACTGGGCTGTGCTCACAGGCCCCACTGTGGGAGTCGATGACCGGGATCTTTTTCTCTCATCTGATTCGATCGGACAGACATTCCTGAAGATCGAGGAAACAGAAGGGCTCTTTTTAGACCTGGGCTACATTTGGCTCCCCAATCAGATTTTCGGCATGAAGACTAAAAAAGATGATATCAGAATCGGGGATGTCTACAGACTTTCCACACAGCTTTTTCAAAAGTGCTACCTTTTTGTGGCGGAAATGATAACAGAAAAAGAATGGCTGTATTATTGTCAATCTTTTTCAAAAGAAATTCATCCATCTCCAGATGAGACAGCCGCTTTTCGAAAATGGCGCCAGCAGCAAATTCAACGCTCCTATGAGCGTTATCATCATGAATCTTACAAAGAAAGACGGCTGAGCCCCAAAAGGAGAACAGAATGAAATATCTGAATGTAACACTCATCGATGTGGGATGGGGCGATTCCATTCTCGTTGAAGCTTCTGATATTGACGCCGGCGGCCAAAGACCGCGTTTTATGCTCATCGACTCCAATGACAATGCTGAAAAAGACTATTGGCCGTCATGGAATTTTCTGCGCAAACACTTCGGTCTGCGCGAGGACGAATTTTCTGTAACAAAACCTTTCTTCGATGCGGTCATCCTCTCTCATGACCACTCCGACCACGGTTCAGGTTTGAAGCGCATCATGCAAAAGTACGGGACAGAGAACTTCTGGTATCCCAAAGTTAAAAAAGACGAGAGCGTGGTTCTGACGAGCCTGCAATCGTATGCAGACCACCCTATGGTTCGGATCGACAATGAGGCACTGGACAACACGAAGGATATCGGCAGTCTTGGGGACGTCGCCATGGAAGTCCTGTGGCCTCCTCCTGATACAATCGATCCGAATCCAAATAACAATTCTGTTGTGCTTACACTGGAGTTGGAGGGAGTAGTCTTTCTTCTGACCGGAGATGCAGAGGGTGAGATCTGGGAGCAAATTTCCAACCAGATTCCCTCGAGCACCCAGGTCATCAAGGTTCCCCATCATGGATCCAGAAACGGCACGATTCATCATGGAAATACTCCGTGGGTGGACAGGGTAAGTAACTTCCCGAATACTCCCTATCTGGGTATCAGTTGTCATCCCAACTACCCGAACCGTTTCGATTTTCCGCATAAGGATGTGCTCGATGTGTTCCAACAGAATCCCTTTTCTTACTACCGCACGGATATGGACTACCACCTCACTTTTATAAAAAGAGAAGGTGAACAGGTAAAGATCCGGTACTCTCACGAGTCATAAGAGAAGAAATCTGAGAATCACTCAGATCTCAATGCTTCAACCGGATTGGCTGTGGCAGCCCGCATCACCTGATAGCTCATCACCAGGGCAGCAATCCCGAGAGAAATGGATCCTCCAACTATGAAATAGCCGACACCCAATGGGATACGATATGCATATTCTTTTAGCCATTCATGTGCAAGATAGTAGGCCAGAGGCCATGCAATGATATTTGCGATCACAACCCATTTGAAAAAGTCCTTTGAAATCATGAAATAAACACCCGTAATTGTTGCACCCAGCACCTTCCGGATGCCGATCTCCTTGGACCGCTGAAGAACCATGAATGAGACAAGACCAAGTAATCCCAGGCATGCGATCAGAATCGAAAGAACCGAAGCGCTCTGTATCATGATCATGAGTTTGGATTCTGTCTCATACAGGCTTTTAATGTACTCATCGAGGAACTCATACTGGAATATGTATTCCGGGAAGAACTTAGTCCACAATTCCCTAATATGGCTGATAGCCCCACGGACATTATTCATGTCCAGAAGGATCTGGGCTTCACGAAAATTCTGGGGCCAAAAATTGAAAAAGACAGTGGGTTGTATTTCAGTGTGCAGCGAAAATTCGTGAAAGTCACTGGTGACGCCGATGATATCGCCTTTCATACCATTCACGGTGATACGCTTGCCCACCGCCTCCGGGGGATCCGAAAGTCCCATCCGGCGGACAACTGATGCGCTGACCACCCATTGAATATTGGATTCGTTGCTGACATTCCGAGTAAAGAAATGTCCGGCAACGAGTGGAATATCATAGATGTCCAGATATCGCTTGTCACACATTTTAATAAACACAGGGAATTCCGTGATGTTGCCGGATGCTTCGTATTCGAACGGCGTTCGAAAATCCGACCTGGATACAGGCGCTGACCAAGCAAAGCTGACTTCCCTGATACTGGGATTCTTCATCCATCGGCTGCGCAGAGATTCGCAGCGGGCTTCTTCATAGGCAGGAATGGGCACAGTCAATATTTCTTCGTTGCGAAATCCTAAGCTCCTGTTGGAAATGAATCTCATCTGCCCGGCGATGACCAATGTCCCCACAATCAGTATCTGAGAGATCGTAAACTGAAAGAGAACCAGGCCATTCCTGAAGGCAAGTGAACTCTTCCCACCGTGAATCGATCTCTCCTTAAACGCCTCGACCGGCTGATACCGTGTGAGAACCATGGCCGGATACAGGCTGTTGAGGACGCTCATCAATAAAAAGACAATCCCCAGGAAAATGAAAACGCTGCTGCTTGAAAAAATCCCTATTTCCGTATTGTTCCCCAGGAATTGATTCAGATACGGTAGAACGCTCTCGGCAAGAAAAAGGGCAACCAGAATGGAAATCAACGTGAAAAGACTCGTTTCACCCCACACTTGACGGATAAGTTGGACATGGTGGGCACCCATGACCTTGCGCATGCCTATTTCGCGGTTCCTTTTCATCGCCTGTGCCGTTGTAAGATTGATAAAATTGATGCACGCGATAACCAGAATCAGGAATCCGATGGCCGATAAAGCGAACAGAATCACTCGACTGGTTACGTAATTATAGGATCCGTAACGGGGATTAAAATGGATATCTCCCAGTGGCTGGAGCCTGAAGGACCAACTCTGAGCGTAGTCGGGTTCCATATATTTCTGTTCAAACTGTTCGAAACGCTTCTCAAGTGTCATTGGTTCGACAGAATTCGGAATCAGGGCGAATGTATGACTATCGGTATCAAGAAAATCCCATTGCCCCAGACGGTCACCATTCCACCTTGCATTCAGTGTTTTCCATGAGATCAACATGTCGTAGGGCAGGCAAGTCCTCCGGGGCGGATTGGATACCACTCCTGCAACTCGAAGGTCAAATTCGTTGTTTAGCTGCAGAACTTTTCCAATTACATTTGCATCGCCGAAATATTTTTCAGCTAACCTCTCCGTAAGGATCACCGTAAAGGGATCATTTATTGCCTGTGATTCGGTTCCCTGTATCCATTCTGTATCGAACACCTTAAAAAACTGAGATTCCACAAATAATGCAATGTCCCTTCTAAAACGACTCTCTCCCACGGTAATCATCACATCAGAATCCCTGTAAATCTGTGTGCTTTGTTCCAGTTCTGGGAAATCACTCCGCAAAGCTGCTGCTGTCGGAAACGGTGTGCCCCCAGTATAACCTGTCCCTTCGGCACGATATATATGGGTTACAATACGATATATATATTCTTTGTTTGCAACATGCGAGTCAAAACCGAGTTCATATTCCACGAAAAGAAAAATAAGGATGCAGACTGCAATTCCGATGGCAAGACCAACTATAGTGATAAATGAATATGCCTTGTGTTTTCCAATATTCCTCAAAGCTATCTTCATATAACTTTTAAGCATTGCCAACTCTCCAAAAGTGGCGTTGATACGCCCATATCAATTTTCAACTTGCAAAAAGTATACCAAAACTCACTTCCTTCTTTTTAAGCTTATCCAGCGTCTCCATCGCATTGGCATTATCCAGGTTCAATTCCACCGACATTCCAAAGTCAAAGAAAAATCCATCTATAAAATCTGCGCTTTCAAAGGAAAGAAATAGTGATTCTTTGTTCATTTGCGCACATATATCGTCCATGATTGGACATTAATATGAAAGCCTCACAAAGCAGATAGGATGGGAGAATCATTTCACTTCATCACAAAATTGAGCCGGTCGCTATTTACATCTATCGACCCTGGTTGTTCCAAATGTCTGTCAGAATCGACACTCATGATATGAGCCAAACATTGGAGTACCTGGAAGAGAAACTCCAATCATACATAGGCGAACAGTCTTTCCAGTATGAATGAACCGAATGATAATTTTTGACTCGGGTCATTCCTTTTTTTCCTGGGCAGCCAGTGATTTGCTGAGCAGGGAAAAAGCGATGTACAAAAAACAACCGGTCACCCCACAGCCGAGCCAGAGCGTTGTGGGCCCGAACTTCCCGTAGACCGAAGTGCCAATCACAGGCCCCAAAATCATCGAAAAAGAAAAGGCGAAGCTGAACAGCCCCATGTAACGGCCCATGCTTCCCGGGTCAGCACGTGTGGCGATCAAAGAACCTAAGAGCGGCATGCTCAACATTTCTCCGAAAGTCCACACAGCAACAGTCAAGGCAGCATAAAGAAATCCCCTTCCGAAAGGCATCAATGCGAAGCCCAGCCCGGTCAGAAGAAAAGAAACAGCGATAAAGCGAGTCAAAGACCGTTTTCCTATCCAATGGATAAGGAGCATCTCCAAACTCACGATCAAAAGCGTATTGATCATGACCAGTTGACCGATGCGGTCTTCGGCAAGCCCATAGACCTCCCTCATATAAAGTGGAAAAGTGGCGAAAAGCTGGAAGAACATGCATCCCCAGATTACAACGAGAGGAAGCAGCCAGAGAAATGGGAGATCGCGCCAGGGAGAACGGCTGCTTTGGATTTTGTCTTGTGCCTTAGCCCGAAGGTGTTGTTCGGGTTTTTTCCAGATCAGAGAAAACAGGATGACTGCCGCCAGACAGGTCAGGCCGTCGACCCAGAAAAGGAGGCCGTAATTGCGGAGGGCCAGGAAGCCGCCCACTGCCGGTCCTATGGTGGCGCCGATGTTATTGGCCAAGCGGTTAAGGGCAAAACCTTTAGTGGTTATTTCAGGAGGGCAAATCCTGGCCATAGACGTGCTGTTCGCCGGATAGAGCAGCCCTGAAGCAGTCGCCAGGACAAAAATCACCAGATCGATACTCCAGAGAGAGCGAAGCTGTCCAAGCCAGATGTAGAGAATGCCGCTGAGCAGGAGGCTGAGCTTCTGGACATTGGTGGAGCCGATTTGGTCGGAGAGCCAGCCGCCCAGAAATGCGCCGGTAAGAGATCCTATCCCGAAGATGCTGATCGACCGTCCTGCCTGAGTTACCGTAAAACCCAGCTGCCTTGTCAGGTAGAGGCTGAGAAAGAAGAGCACCATCATCCCTGCAGCATTGATAAGCAGCACCGAAAAAAGAATCCAGGCCTGACGGGGGAGGCCTCGATAAGCCTGACGGTAAAGGTTCGTAATTTTTCTGATCATGGTTATACAGCACTACATAATATTAGAAGTGCAAGAAAAAATCGACAGATTAGATGGTCTTTATGGTATCGGTTTTAATGCGAGGCTAATACCGGCGTTTACTTCTTGGTTTTAACCCGGGTGTGCCTGATCAGATAATCCAGCGGACGGTATTCCTCCAGCTTTTCAATCGCCTGTTTCGATGAGCGCAAATTCGGATCTATTTCCAGTGCTTTTTTATAATACTCGATGGCCTTCGCTTTTTCTTCTTTGGCAAGATAAAACTCCCCCACAGAATCGAAGAGATTGGCATCGCTGGGAAACAATTCCACGGCATCCAGAAGCACTTGGAGCCCTTCGTCCAGTTTCTTTTCACCTTTCAGGTAATAAGCATACGAATTGAACTGGCTATTCAACCTGGGATAGACGACTTCACCTCTGAATTTATCCTTGATGTCATCGATGTATTCCCCGAAATCCACAAGAGGTATGAGAAAATATTTCCGTGTTTCCTCGGTCCAGGTCTTTTCATATGAACGATGCCATTCCTCTATCATCCTCTCGAAATTCTCGGTGAATTTGCACTCCTCAGGTATGGAATCATCGCTTTTGTAGAGGTCGATATATATTTTGAAGAAGGGAATGGATCCGTTGCTTCGTAATTCATCCAGCTTGCCCTCACCGTGATATCCCTTTATCTTTTCCGCCATGTATGTGCCGACTTTGACCAAGGGAGCACCCGTGAACAAATCCGCTCCATCATTTATTTGGCTCCTGATATCCTTGGCTTTAGGATCCAGGTTATTGAAGTATTCGAAGCTTGCCTTTAGATCTTTCTCGTCAAGGGCAAAAGTCGTGCCGAACTTGCCGTGATATCCAGAGCCTACAAGAAAAGTCAACCGAAGCCTCCAGAAATTATCCTGGGAGGGGGTTTCCATCCGATAAGGATAGGCTCCCAGGATCAGGGCACTGATAAGATAAGAATATCTGGAAGTGTTTTGTCTTTCTTCGTTGCACATCACAGCCACGGCAAATTTCTCTCCGGGGAATCTCAGAAGATGAGTGGACGTTCCCTGCTGGCTCCCGCCGTGGCTCACATTCCAGAATCCCTGGATGAAGTCAACGCCCCAACCCATTCCGTATTCGGTCACATGGCCTTTTTTTGTCACCATGCTGGTGTACATCGTCATCTGGTTTTCTTTGGATAGAACTTTGCCTTCGTCTAAACCCTTGGATAGGTTGATCAAATCCACGGCTGTCGATCGTATTCCCCCTCCGGCGAACCGGCTGCTGATATCCACGAATTCACAGTTTTTCACCTCTCCGTCGATTCTCCGGTATCCGCTGGCTCTGTTCGTTATGATTTCGTCGGCAATATCCATGGTGGTGTTGGTCATACCGAGTGGATTCCATACCTTTTCTTTCATGTATTCGGCATAGGGCTTACCTGAAGCTCCTTCGATAACCGCCCCCAGGAGGTTGAAGCCGTAAGTTGTGTAGATATATCTGGTTCCTGGTTCCGACTCGAGCTCCCAATCTTTGAACACCCCGATCGACTCTTCGGTGGTGAAATGTTTTGTGAAATGCCCTTCCTCGTCATAGTTCCGGTAATGGCTGATTCCGCTCAGGTGGCCCAGCAGATGACGAATAGTGACGGGCCATCGCTTCCGCGGAAAATAGGGCACATATTTCTGCACCTCATCGTCCAGGTCGAGTTTTCCTTCCTGCATGAGCCTGAGAATGCCGACCGCAGTGATGGGTTTTGATATAGAAGCGAGCCGGTAACGGGTCTCCGGATTGGCAGGGATTTTGTGTTCCAGGTCAGCGTATCCGAAACTTTTTTTCCACAGGAAATCATCCTTGTAGAATGCAATGCTGAGAGATGGGATTTTCAGTCTGTCCATCTCTTTCTTGACACAGTCCTCGATCATCCTTATCGCATCTGTGTATCTGTCCTCCTGCGGGGCAGAGCCGAAGGACAGATTGATACAGACGGATAAAACAATTGTAAGCAGAAAAAATTTGAGAGCTGATGTTTGCAGCTTTGAATTGAACGAAATCATTTCAAACCTCCTCCTTTTTCATTTATGTCATGACGTATATTTATCTTATTAGACCGATAAAATCCAGCGATGTTACACCAAGTCATTTAATTTTCTATTTCTTAAGAGGGTAGGGGAGAAGAGATTTTTCCATGAACTTAATCGACGAATATGAACGCCGTTTTATTAACCGTAGACCCGGCCTCCAGAAAAATAGAAAACCTCTTTGAGATCGAATGGATCGGTGCAAATAAATAGGGGAGAGGAATTTGAGGATGATCTTTGATTGAAAATTAGACCCTACTTTTTATCGGATCACTTCCTGCTCATCGTCATGAGGGCAGCATAGGTCTCGATTCCAGTCCAGAGATGGCCGATGCGCAGATTCTCGTCCGGTTGATGCTGGTTGTTGTCATGGTTGGCGATTGAAACCCCGATAACAGGAATCTTCAGCAAATCACTGAACAGGTAGATGGGAAGGGACCCACCCAAAGAGGGCAGCAGCACGGGTGGTTTTTCGCTGTTCTCGGAAAGGGCCGCTATTACTGCCTTCGAGATGGGATGGTCCAGGGGAGTTCGGGAGGCCTTATATCCGCTTTCTTGATGCCGCACTCGGGCGATCAGGGGATATTTCATCCTGGTTTCTGTATCAGGATCCTGCTTCACCACATGATAGCCCTGCTGCCGGATGTGCTCGACGATCAATCCCACCATGTGTTCGGGATCGTTCCCTTTGACCAGGCGTATATCCAAAGCTGCGGTGGCAGTGGGAGGGATAATGGTTCTCTGTTGGGCCCCGGTCCAACCGCAGGCCAGGCCGTTGAGGTTGAGGCCCGGGTAATGGATGGCCATCATCAGACTTTCCCATTTGGATTCCGGTCGGGAAAAACCGTAGTTGGCCATGATCTGCTGCTCGTAGGAAGGGATAGACTGGATGGCTTCGATCTCGGCTTCTGACAGCGGTACACAGGAGTCGTACCAGCCTCGAATCTTCACGTTGCCCTCAGTATCACGCATCGAGGCCAGCAGATGGGCCAGCCGGATTCCCGGATTAGGGATCCAGTTGCCGTAGTGCCCGCTGTGTACGCTGGTGTTTGGGCCATATACTGTGATTTCCAGGCCGGTAATGCCGCGCACACCAAAAAACAGGGTGGGATCGCCTGAATAATAAGCCGGGCCATCGCACATGAAGAGAACGTCACAATCCAGCAGGTCACGGTGTTTTTCCAGGAAAGGGCGGAGGTTGGTCGACCCGGCCTCCTCCTCGCCCTCCAGGATGAACTTGATGTTGTTTCTTAGCGGGATTCCGGCGTCCTGTAGAGCGTCCAGGGCTGCCATATATCCGATGATTGGAGCACGATCATCGCTCGAACCGCGGGCATAAATGCGCCAGTTTTCGTCATAGGGTTCGCCTTTATCAGGAAACGGGATGGGTTTTGGCTCACTCGTTCCGGCCAACAGTTTGCCAGGCCGTAGGATTGGCTCAAAAGGATGGGTGTCGGTCCATTTTGCGGGATCGACCGGCTGGCCGTCGTAATGGATATAAATGAGCAGTGTGCGGGCCGCATCCGGCACCTTCAGTTCCCCGAAGACCACGGGGTTGCCGGCCGTCTCCATGATACGGGCGTCGATCCCTCGTTTGGTCATCATATCCCGAATGAACACAGCGTTTTTCCTGATATTCTCCCGATCAGACGAGACATTAGGGATGGAGAGAAGATCCGTGAACTCCCGAATGATCTGGTGCTCATGGGCCTTGCGATAGGTTCGAGCCGTTTGGAACAGCTTGTCGTCAGCATTTAGCGAACTGCCGTATAATCCAGTCAATAAAAGCAGAAAAATCGCAAATTTTGCCGGTTTCCTCATTTTTGCCTCCAGCCTCGTTCATTTTTTCCTGTATTATATCATTATTTTTTATTATCTTTGGCAGGATGTATATGATCCGCACATTTGATACTTGTCCTCCGAGGATATCTGCGATATAAATGTTAAACAAATGAATTTGAATAGAAAAAGGAGATTTTATGAAAAATATTCGGGTGGGAAACAGCTCTAAAATAATTCTCATTATCCTCATATTATTTATTGCGATGTGTCAGGAATCTGCGAAAGAAACCTCCGAATATGCAGCGACATATCTTGGTGGGAGCGAGCACGAATTTTGTGAAGCGATCGCTTTAGATGATGAGAGAAATATTTACGTATCCGGAAACACACGCTCTTTGGATTTTCCGACCACAGAAAGTGCGTACAATAGGAATCCAAAAGGCAAAAGTGATGTCTTCATAGCCAAGTTCGACAACGATCTCGAAACACTTCTTGCTTCTACCATCATCGGTGGTGATGAAGACGAATGTGCTTACACCATGTTGTTCGATTCCCGAGGTTATGTTTATGTTGCGGGTTACACATCCTCGAAAAACTTCCCCACGACAGCACATGCCTATGATGAAGATTATAACGGCGGTGAGGGGGATGCCTTTATCCTGAAGATGGATAAAGACCTCAAAACCCTTGTGTCTTCGACATACCTGGGCGGCAGCGGTGCGGAAGACGATTGGCGCAGCCCAGAGCTGATACTGGATAACGACGGGAATATTTATATTGCAGGGATCACGGACTCGGAGGATTTTCCTACGACACCAGGAGCGTTTCAAGAGAAGTACAAAGGCGGCATGCGCGATGTCTTTCTATCCAAGTTCGATTCCGACCTTAAAGAGCTGATCGCCTCTACTCTTTTGGGCGGCAGCAAGGATGACAGGATGGGCCGGAGTCTCTGTATCGATACCCAAAAAAATGAACTATGTGTGGGAGGCTACACCTTTTCGCCTGATTTTCCGACAAGTCCGAATGCATACGGCAGAGAAGTCACCGGAGGACTGGATGGCTTTGTATCCAAATTAAGCATGGATTTAAAAGAATTGACCGCATCGACGATTTTGGAGGCCGGATGGATCTACTGCATGATGATTCATGACAACGGAGATATTTATGTCGGGGGGCATGCAGCAAAAAGACTTCCCACCACTTCGAACGCCTTCCATCAAGACTTCGATAAAGCATCCGATCAGGGCTTCATATCGTGTTTGAGCAACGATTTATCGGAATTGAAATCATCCACCGTAATCCCGGGAAGTTATGCCACAGGGGGAGGGAGAATTTGTTCTCTGAATTTGTGCCCATCCCCAGACGGTCATGTTTTATCTGCAGGCTGGGTTCGTCCCATAGATTTTCCCATCACCCCCGGCGTTTATGACGAAACTCAGAACGGCAACAGCGATACTTATATCATGAAAATGGATAAAGACCTGTCCCATGTTCTGTTGTCTACCTTTCTCGGAGGCAGCAGGTCTGAGAGATGGAACAGGATGACAACGGATGGAGCTGGGAAAATTTACTTGGCCAGTTACACACTGTCATCGGACTTTCCTACAACCAAGGACGCAGCCTTTTCAAGGTTCAACGATGTTATTGACGATAAAGAGGAGAATTTAAACACATCGCCAAGAGACGCCTTCATCATCAGGATCGACGAGAATCTTTCCGCTGAGGTGTTTGAGGAATTCCATGAAGCTGCAAAGAGAGATCAGGTGAATAGAATGCAGGAGCTGCTGGAGAGAAATAAGGAATGGCTCGAGAAAAAGGATAAATATCAAAGAACGCCCCTCCATTCTGCAGCGCGCTACGGCGCTTCTTCAGCAGCGAGATTCCTGCTCGACCAAGGAGCCGATGTGAACGTCAAGGATGAGAGCGGAAATACCCCCTTACATCTTGCCTCGATATTTCGTCACCATGAAACAGTCGATCTTCTGATTCAGCATAAAGCCGATGTCAATACGCTCAATGCCCAAGGGCAAACGCCGCTGCACCTCGCATCCTTATACGGAAATCCTGAAAGCATAAATTTATTGCTGGCCGGCGGGGCAAAGATAGACATCAGAGACGCTGACGGAAATACGCCCCTTCATATTGCCGTATTATACCGACATCCCGAAAACCTTGATGAAATATTAAAGTTTAATCCAGACATCGATGCGATCAATACAGAAGGCTGCACTCCGCTTCATCTGGCGGTTCGACGACCGGACAATGCAAAAGCGGTTGAACTTCTGCTTCAGCAAGGGGCAGACCTGAGTATCACCGATCCTACAGGAAGAAATGCGCTTCTGGTATCAGTGAGCTCACATCAGAAAGAATACGTCGAATTATTGGTTTCAAAAGGGATCGACATCAATTCCCGGGACAATGATGGAAATACCGCCCTGCATTATCCCTTAATCAATGTATTAGAAAACAAACTGTATCTTCCCTACAGCAAAGAAATTGTGAAGACTCTTGTGCAAGTGGGAGCAGATCCTCAAATCAGGAATAAGCAAGGAAAATCTCCGATGGATTTAGCAGTGGAATCGGGAGAAGACGAATTGATAGACCTTCTGATATCATCGAATTCGATGAGTGAATGAAATGAGAAGACTGTTGGTTTTATTTTTTTGCCTGGCATTTGCATTCTCCTTACATGCACAAAATATTCGTAAAACGCACCTTTCATACCCCTGGAAGGTCCATGAAATCGCAAAGGACTTTGAATTGCTGGACGTGTGGGAAATCCCGATATCGGCGGATAAAACAAAGAATCAGGATTTTTCACTCTTTCTCAAGGTAATGCGGCAACCCCCTAAAAAAAGTATCAGCAGGTTTTTCTCCATAAGGTACCTGATCGCCGGGTTTCTAGTATTTCTAAGAGAGTATTTGGGAGAAATGTCCGGTCTGGATAAAAACATCAATTCTCTTCCCATACCAGGCTGCAAAGAGACAAGCCTCAAAGACAGATTATCGCTTGAGGATCGAAAGAAAAGTCTTGCGGAAACGAGCGATAGGGGAGTGGACAATAATGGGATTTGGAGAACCGTGTATCTTTATGAGAATGAAATGCTGACCGAACTCTCGAATGATACTGTCCACGCTCTCATGCACTTCGGATGGGTCCATAAATCCGGGAGTTATTTCACGGCCCGACTAGCTGTTTATGCCAAACCGAGAGGAAATTTGGGTGTGTTTTATATGAAATTGATCATGCCCTTTCGTCAAATGATCGTTTATCCGGCACTGATGGAAGATATAAAAAACAGATGGGAAGAATATCACACAGGATTCAG
>CAYFWF010000004.1:0-3464 GCA_964346815.1 uncultured Eubacteriales bacterium
ATCTCTCTCAGTCTTATATTTATAGTGATCCCTCATTCTAAAAAGGCAGATTCCTTTGGCCGCCCCTCTGAATGGGTGAGTGCGGCCTCTCCCCCGGTACTGCTGGCCAAAGCGAAGTCCCCTCTCGAAAGGGAATATCAGGAACTGAAAAAGACCTTCAATTCCACAACAGAATATCTGCGCTCGGCTTTGGATTTCCACATCGGCGAGAAAACTGATTAGACGTTAAATCCCTTCTGTCTTCCTTTCTATCGAGAAACGTTATTCGTACCGGATGATGTCAACGGGATCGGAGCGGGCGGCACGGATAGTCTGCGAGAGGACCATCCCCATTCCAAGGACTGCCACCAAGACGGCTCCAAACAGAAACAGTTCGGCTCTCAGGCTGACTTTCTTATCATAAAGCGACAGCAAAACTCCGTTGAACCACCAGGCCAGAGGGATGGCCGTAGCTACTGCAACCGCAAGCATGCCCATAAAACTGCGTGATAAAAGATTCACAAGGCTCCACTCTCCGGCGCCGAAAACCTTCCGGATTCCGATCTCCTTCCTCCGGATACGGGAGCTGTAATCCGCGATCCCCAAAAATCCCAGGCAGGCGATGATCACGGTCAGAATGGAAACGAAGCGGATCGATTTCATCATCGCTGCCATCGCCATCAGCTCCTCCTCAATTTGATCCGCGAACATGGCGTATTCGAAGGGGGCAGCCGACTCGAACGATCCCCACATCTGCTGCAGGTTGGCGGCAACATTCTTGATTTCGCCCGGTTCGACATGAAGAATCGCGACCCGACACCGTTCAGGAAAGAACCTGAGAGCAAAAGCACCCTGATCCCGGGTAATTTCGCTGTGGGCAAAATCTTTCACGACTCCGGCCACACGGATCCTCTGCCCGTCTTTCATCAAAAGTGATCGGCCGACGGCTTCCCGCGGCCCTCCGAACTCAAATTCTTTAACCGCAGTCTCATTGAGGATCACTAGGGTTTCCTGTGACGAGGGCCCTGTATCGGGAAAGTCGGTGCCGGCCACAATCTGAAGGCCGAAAACAGAAACAAACCCGGAATCTGAAGAAATCATGCTCACCCAACCTTCATGCGGAGCGTCGCTCCGCTTGAGCACATAACTGTTCGGGCTCGAAGCTGCAGGCAAACGCTCTGCTCCAGCGATCCCCCGCACGCGCGCATCCTGTACGACTTTCTGCCGGAAGATCCCATAATCTACGCCCTCCAGAGAAACAGTAATGAGGCCTTCAGTTCTCATGCAAGGGTCGGTTTTTCGGATGTAGTTGAGCTGGTCAACGGCGATCAGAGTGGAGATGATAAAAACAACCGAGAGAGCGGACTGGAACACAATGAGGCCTTTTCTCAATGAAATGCGTGAAACGACGCGCAGTCCGGGAAGATTCCTCATGGCCTGAACGGGCTGGAACCTTGAGATATGAATAGCCGGAATGATCCCGGCCACGATTCCCGTTCCCACGGCAAACAGGAGAAAATATCCCAGGGTCGTCCAATTCTCCGCGAAATAGAAATACGTGCGAAAAATATCATGCAGGTTGAGAAACAACGGAATGAGAATAGCCCGATAAAAGACGAAGGCGAGTATGAAAGCCATGAGTGCCATGGTCACACTCTCGCCGATAAACTGCAAAAAGATCTGATATCTTCTGGCGCCGATGACCTTCCGGATTCCCACTTCTCTGGCCCGGGACAGGGCCTGCGCTGTCGAGAGGTTTGTGTAATTGAAGGCTGCTGACAGAACCACGAGCAGGGCTACAGCCAAGAGAAGATAAATGACGGCAGGGGGGATCACCTCTCCAGCACTGTTCCGAAGGTCCGGACCGGGAACAATACCAGTTAGAGGCTGGAGCCAGAAACGGAAGGTAAACTTCTGATCCCGGATACGGTCCGCGGCCATCCTGTTGGCACCGTCTTCGATCCTCTGCGGGGATACGCCCGGCTCGAGCATAAGATAGATAAAGTTACTGCCTACACTTGTCCAGTTCTCCGACCGTGAGGTGAGCATTCCCCGCTTCTCGAAAGAAGGCAGTGTGGAAAGCGAGATCATGGATCTCAAATCAATATGGGTTTTAAGGCGAGAGGTATCCTCCAAAACACCCGTGATCGTGTAATCCCCCCATTTGCCAAACTGGAGAACTTCACCGACAGGATTGTCTTCGCCGAAAAATATCGATGCGATCTCTGAAGTGAGCACGATGGAATTCGGCTGCTGCAAAGCAGCGGCCGGATCTCCATGCTTGAGCTTGTAGCTGAAAAGCCGGAAAAAATCCTCTCCGGCGAATGCCGTTTTTAGGGGAAACACCTTGCCGCGGCCGATGGCGTTCCCCTCAGGACCCCACGTCCATAAGGTCGATGCCTCGATGCCGGGGACAGCGTCGGCAAGGGCTGAAGCCATGGGAAATGGAGCCGTAGCAAAATTATCGGTCCTGTTTTCGCCAGTGCGTGTCGTGACCAGGCGGTAGATGCGGTCCTTGTTTTCGTTAAAGCGGTCGAAACGGGTGAAATTATAGATCACCTGGGTGATGAGAAGGCTGAGGGAAAGGCTCAGGGCCAGGCCGAAGATGATGATGAAAGAATACGCGCGGTTTTTTCGGATGTTCCTCCAGGTGACATAGAGATAGTTTTTAAGCATGCTTTTCCCTCCATAAAACAGGATGTGAAGGCCACAGATCGGCCCTCAATCATGGAGACGAGTTATTTTCTGGAAAAGTTCCCTTTAATTTTCGCGTTCTGCTCGCAATGACACCGAAAATCAGAAAAAGGGGCCAGGCCCCTTTTTCAATGTGAGGAATGAATTATAAATTTGTTTTAGTGTGCGGTTCTACCGTGAGAGTGAGCCCCTGCACGTTTTGAACCACTGCTTTATCCCCGGGTGAGAGCGGCTTTTCGCTCGTTGCCCACCAGAGCTCACCGTGGATAAAAACCCTTCCCTCTTTATGGCTCCACTCTTTGACCTCACAGACCTCTCCGATCAATCCTGAGTTCCCGGTCATGGGTTTCCTTTTCTTCCTCAGGATAATCGCAAGTAAAGGAATGACGACATGCTCTATGAATTCAAAGAGTAAAAACGCTAGCACTATGAAGAGAAATATCTTCAGTAACATCGATTCCATTTATCTCCAATCTCAGTATAAATATTCATAACATACAGATATTCCATCATTCTCGCAGTAGCTATATCCAGATGAAGGCGGGTGTTCTGCAGCCAAAGTCAGCTTAAAATGCCGTATAATCCCGTCTTTAGAATTAAGTCTGAATCATTTATTTCACTATGGGAGAAGCTTGCTGGTCAAAGGGGTTGATCCTTAAGGCAAGAGAAAATAGATAAGGATAATTGTCTTTCAAGTGCCTCATATAGTCCAGCCATTGATGGACCAGTTGAATATAAGCTCGCTTTATATCACCAGCCAGATGATCGCAGTCTGTATCCGGCAAATCTTT
>CAYFWF010000005.1:0-82783 GCA_964346815.1 uncultured Eubacteriales bacterium
CTATATCAAAGCTTATCACTCAAAAGCTTGATAGAAAGCCTAAATTAGAATTACAATGAGAGAGCAAAACCGTCGCTTAGAAAATCAGGACGTGTGTCCGAATTATTTGACGACGTACAATGTGCCGCGATACTGGCGTCGCTAAAGGTTTACCAGCGGAAGAGATTCCTTTCTCTACTCAGCCAACAATTAAGTCCTTACGGCAGCCCCCCTTACAGTCATCTACTAGATGGGGGCGGAGGCGGTGTGTTACCTGTGTGTGGTGTGATGATGAGAAAAGAATGATGTGCCAAACTTGTTGTATAGAGGAGGGGTGGCCGGCCGAGATTTGTTACCGTCCGTATCAGTGTGGCACCTGCATGGACGCCGGATATTTTGTGGGAGAATGGCAACATTTTACATAAACAATACCTAACAAGTGCATTGAGTTCGCTATCCCGTTAGTTGGGCTAGGACCTCAGACCGCTGCACGGTCTTCAGCCTCTCATGCGCGAGGTTCGGTATCAATCACACTAATCCATAGATTATAAGAGGTATAGAATGGCTAATGAGAGCAAAACAAGCGATTGTCCATATTGCAAAGAGAAGATCAAAGTTGATGCAATCAAGTGTAAGCACTGCGGCTCTCAATTATCACCAAAAAAACTTTCACATAAAGGCACATGTCCGTATTGTAAGGAGAAAATTCACCCAGAAGCTATAAAGTGTAAACATTGTCAATCGAATTTGATTACAGTGACCACAGCAGAAGCTTCTGAGCAAGTTACAATGCGAGGACTGGGAGATGCAGTTGCTCGCTTTACCACATTCTTTGGTGTTAAGCCCTGCCCGAATTGCAAACGTCGCCAAGAGCGTTTAAACACTCTCTTCCCTTTTTCGCGTTCACCCTAACCTTTAGGAGTGTTTTGTAACGGACAAAAAATCTTTGATGGACATGGATCTCCTTACGGGGAAAATTGTGTTGTTAAACTTCACTGAAATCAATGGCTGATCAGCTCCTTAATAATACTTAAAACAAAAACAGGCTTCCCCGCCGTGTAACAAATATGTAATAGATTTTACCAGCTAACGCCAAATTATAGCTACAATTGGCTAAAGGTTTTTTTGCTGACTAAACCATCTAACAGGGGTGAAAATTAAATCGGCCCTTTAATTCATAATCAGTAGGTTGGGTATTGGCCCCCATTATCTGTTACGCCAACAACCCTTGAAGTCTCTCAACTTGAGGCGCAATTGAATTTGTTTTCAAGTGCAGTTTCAATTCCTTTAAGTCATCTAAATGGGCGTACCAGGGAAAACCTCCGATTTCAGCAACTTACTCTGTTTTTAGGCTTTCAATCCTAGTACCATATTTTCAACGCTTTTCAACCATTTTTGTGAAATGGGAGTATTTATTCCCGTTCCAGTTACTGGGTAGGGCTCCCTATCACAAAATACTAACATCCGATTTGGATCAAGATACGAGGGGCAGATCATTCAGTGGAGCGGGTTTGTCCGTAATGGATTTAATAACCATAAGTCATTATGTCCATAAGCGTACAGACGATGTTTCAGAAACGAACAATCTTATACTACGATGAAACTTTTCTACAAACATCACCCTGGTGTATACAATTGGCACGAAAAATGCATACATAGATTGCGCAAGTAACTTCACATATGAGGCATGTCATGATATCCAAAACACTGATGGCCGCTTCAACCCGGCCGATCATTCTGGCGATACTTTCCAGGGGAGAGGATTACGGCTACAGCATCATCCAGAAAGTGAAAGATATTTCAGGAGGAAGTCTCGAGTGGACAGACGGGATGCTTTATCCTGTCCTCCAGCGGATGGAGATGGATGACCTGATCGCTTCTAAGTGGAAGCTTTCTGGAGAGAACCGTCCACGGCGATATTATAGAATCACCGAAAGGGGCCGCAAGGAGCTTGAATCCGAGTTGATAAGCTGGAGAAATGTCTGGCAGGCATTAACTCGGATTGTTGCCCCAATTCAAGCTGAGGATTTATAAAAAAGGGGGGAATCATGTTCGATCTGGAAAATGCAATCAAGGAATGGAAAAAAAGCCTACGAAAATATGAAGTGTTCGAGGATGGACTGATTGCCGATATCGAGATCCATCTGCGGGATGCCTATGAAGCCCAGAGAAGAACTGGGTTGGATGAGGAGGCTGCGTTCCGCATTGCTGTGGCCCAGGTGGGGACAGCTGACAGCATTGCCTCAGAATACAATAAAAATCGGCTCGTCAAGCTCGACCGGCGTTCACCTTTGCGCCCTGCCCGGTTTATGCCGGCTCTTTTTTGGAACTTCATCAAGATTGTCCTGCGGAAGATCAAACGCCAGAAAGGTTATTCCTTTATCAATATCACAGGTTTGGCCATCGGTATGGCCTGCTGCATCGTTATGGTTCTGTATATCCATTCGGAATTGACTTTTGACATATTTCACGAACACGCCGATAGGATATATGTCCTGTGTGTTCAGTCGGAACGTGAAGGATATGAGTTCAGGGGAACAGCCAGTAATGCGACAGCCGCTGAAGTTCTACAAAATGAATATCACGAAGTGGCTGAGGCGGTACGTTATGGATTTAAATCAGGTACGGCGTTTAGCTACAAAGGCAAACGCTTCGACATGGACAGCGTGCTTTATGCCGATGAGAATGTCTTTGAAGTGTTCACATGGCCGATGATCAAAGGCGATCCGAAGAGTGCATTATCCGCGCCTCACACTATCGTCATCACGGAAAAAATCGCCGGGCTATGTTTCGGTGAATCGGATCCCATCGGTAAGATTCTCAAATTCGGAGAAGAGGAAACGTTTGCGGTGACAGGCGTTGTCAAAAACGTCCCTGACAATTCTACCATCAACTTTGATGCCCTCTGCTCCTTCAAGACTCTCTATACACAAGAATCTCTGAAGCGGATACTGACCGACTGGCTGTCCCATAATTTCAATACATATTTGCTTTTGGAGGAGGGAGTTCAGCCGGGTGATTTAGAAAAGAAATTTCCGGCTCTGCTGGAGAGATTCGCAGGAGATGACATGAGGGAAAGGGCGGCAATAGAATCTTTGTTTCTTCATCCATTAAGGCAGCTCTACTTAAATCCTCCCCAGACCACGCGCGGACCTATCTTCTATGTCTATATCTTTTCTGTTGTGGCTGTGTTGATTCTGTTTATCGCCTGTTTCAACTTCATGAATTTATCCACTGCTCGGTCGGCAACCCGCGCTCATGAGGTGGGCATACGGAAAGTCCTCGGTGCCTCCAGGAAAAGTCTTGTCAGTCAGTTTTTTTCCGAATCGCTGTTCTTCAGCTTTGTCTCCCTGCTGCTGGCAGTCACGCTCGTCCAAGTGATACTGCCCTCTATCAATTCACTGACCGGACGCACACTGAGCCTGAATATGATTGAGCTTCCTTGGCTGATACCAGGTTTTATTGCGCTGACGCTTTTTGTCGGATTGGCTGCTGGCAGTTACCCGGCTCTTCTTTTGTCCCGGTTTATTCCGGTGAAAGTGTTGAGAGGCAGGTTGAGTTCGTTTAAATCCAACATAAAATTACGGCGCGGACTGGTCGCAATGCAGTTTGTCATTTCCATTGCCCTGGTGATTTGCACAGTTATCATAGTCCGGCAGTTGTTTTTTTTGCAGAACATGGATGCGGGTTTCGACAGGGAAAATGTTGTGCTGATCCCGGCAGCGGATGATGCCATACGGAAATCCCGGGAGGTAATCA
This sequence comes from uncultured Eubacteriales bacterium, assembly GCA_964346815.1. Lineage (GTDB taxonomy): Bacteria > Acidobacteriota > Aminicenantia > Aminicenantales > Aminicenantaceae > CAYFWF01. The sequence goes on from CAYFWF010000005.1 coordinate 3,739, forward strand.
AAGAAGAATTTAAAAAGAATCCGGACATTGTCAGTGTCGCGGCTTCTTCGACTTTTCCCGGAGGGGGTTATCCGAACAACATAAAAATCCCGCAGGGCTATGCAGAATCAGAGGCAGTATTGATGGATGAAATCAATGCCGATCACGATTTTTTGCCCACAATGGGTATCGAACTTGTGGCCGGACGAAACTTCTCGAAGGAATTCGGAACCGATGAGATGAACTCCGTGATCATAAATGAAACGGCTGTAAAACAGTTTGGATGGGATAATCCTGTAGGCAAGACGATCAAATCCTTTGATCCCAGAAAGGCTGACTTCCAATATAAGGAGATGACGGTTATCGGTGTTATCAAAGATTTCCACCTTCGTTTTCTGACTCAGGAAATGGAACCCACGTTTATTGGTTGTGATCCAGACTTTCCGTTTCCCTATAATTATATGGATGTGATTTCAGTAAGATACAAAACGGACGATTTAGCAGGCACCCTGGATTTCATGAAAAAACAATGGGGAAAAATCTTTCCCAATATACCCTTCGAATCCTATTTCCTGGATGACATTTTTGGATTTCAGTTTCTGCAAATCGAGCGTTCCCGAAAAATTTTCTCCTATTTTTCATTTCTGGCTATCTTCGTCGCCTGTCTGGGGCTTTACGGGATGGCTTCCTTTTCAGCCGAGCAGCGCACCAAAGAGATCGGTATCCGGAAAGTGCTGGGCAGCACAATTACGGGTATTATCATCCTGCTGGGCAAGGAGCTGATCGGGTTGATTTTAATAGCTAACCTGGTCGCCTGGCCGCTTTCCTTTTATGCGATGAACCAGTGGTTTAGGAATTTTCCCTACAGGGCGAATATCGGTATCGAATTATTTTTTGCTTCCTCTCTGATCGTATTGATTATCGGTCTTTTGACAGTCTCTCATCAAGCTATCAGGGCTGCTCTGGCCAATCCGGTGAATTCGCTGCGCTACGAGTAAAAATCGGGGACTATCCCCAATTTTCCCCTATTTTTTCATTGACCCGGTAGGGGGATTCCCCTTTAAAGGAAGGTATAACATTAAAATATTGAGGAGAGTAGTATTACGAGAAATTCCTCAACCTCTAGAAGGACGCTGACCCTGATACCGCTGAAGTTGATGATGCTAGGAAGAGGCTGGCTGGGTTAAAGAGCCATTAAACAAAATGGTGTTAAATTAATTATTATGCTCCGTATGGAAGCAAATCATAACGTCGCATATCTGCATCATTTAAACTTTTATTTCAACTCAAAATACTCTCAAATTTTCTTCTATATAAAAAGCCCGAGCATGTTTTTCATTGAACAGTCGATGAAGGAAAGACCCAACAAATGTCAAGAGCTACCAAAAGTGTCGTAAGTACACCTACCATCATGTTCTATGGTCACCAATATGTTACCATCTTGCCTTGTTGAAAACATTCGACGTCCATCGTCGTTATGTCCCAAGCTAAATCTGCCATCTGAGTATCGTGAGTCAACATTTTTGACCAGGACTTTCACCTGCTCTTGGGAAACGTTCAGATACGATATTAAAAAACCGCGTTGGGCCGGTGGTATTGAACCACGTTGTACAGAACGCATTTTGGTGACCGTGATGAGGCGAAATGAGAATATCAATCCCGGGGCTAATCGCATTGCCGGCTATCGCTGTTCTGAGTCCATGCGAAGTTGCGAGCAACCAATCCATTCCTTGTGTGGTCATGTCACCGGTGATAGCAATTGTTCTGCCTGCATATTTCACAACTGACACATAGCAGGAATTATTAACATAATCTGTGTCGGTAATCGAAATAGCTGCAACAAGACCTATTGGGAGCCAGTAATAATAATAGGACATTCCATCGCCAAGAACAGGCTGAGAAACAGCAGGAATGCTATAATCCCAGGGCCAAAAGAAATGTTGTCTATAGAAATCAATAGGAGTGTTATTTTGATTTGATCTTTGTACCCTATCCCAATCAAGGTCAGGTCTGTGGACTATTATCGAGGGCTTTAATACCGAATACAAATTTTCAATATCACTAATGTGATCAGAGTGAGGATGAGTAATGACAAAATAAGCTAGATCTGCACCTTGCCAAGTCGTAAACGTAAGTCTTCCCTCTCCGAGGATCGCCTCAGTCTGGCATCTTCGTAGGAATTGAACAGGAGAAAATTCATCTGATCTTCCACAATCGATTAGAATTAGATAACGATTTGGAGTGACCAAGGCAACACAAGAACCCCGTCCGACATTAAAAACTGCCATTTGAAGCATTGTTTTACCTCCCCCCTGTTAATTTTGTAACCTTCAGGGTGTGATTAGTTTTTGTCCTTGAGCTTTAAATACAAGACAACTAGTATGAGTTGAAAAACAAGCGCTACGACAAAAACGATAGCAGGCCAAAGCAAGTTAACACGGAGTACTTCTAATTCTTGTTCTGCACAAGCACTAGCAGTGCCAAAGGCATAGAAAAGCGAATTGCAGATTAAAATGAAATATAAGATTATGAGCTGTGTACTCATTGGATTCATTGCCTTTGGTGATCTTGGATCGGCGTAAAGGCCAGCAATGTTTTGGATTCCCATGACTTTCTGGTTGATGTAGGTGTGTCTTACCTCATTAACAAAACGCGCGACGCGTACATAGTAAATCCTATTGCGAAGAAGCAAAAATAGTAAGAGCATGCCCGCAAAACCGGTGAAGAAAAGGAGAATCGTTATGCCTGTCCAAGCGATTCCTGATGATAATTGAAGTCCCAATATCCCTCCGGTGGCAGTGAACACGGCAGCATAACCAGTGAACATAAATTTCACAATGCTCAAAAAAATGGAGTCATAATGTCTCATTTGCTGAAAGCATTGCTGAAAATCTGTTTTCAATAGTTCATATTCAATAGTCATAGTGTGTCCTGTTTGAGTACAATAATAATAGGTGAAATGTGATCTTGATTTTCTTTTCCTCCCCTCATAAAAAATTGTAAGGCATTAAAAATAAAGAAGTCAAGGTGGTTTGATTAGCGAAGATTGTGTGAATAAGGATTATTTGACGTCAGCAAGATTTGGACACATGCCGATTTTAACGGTGGTGAGCAAAAGGTCTTTCAAAACAAAACCGAGGGATTTGAACCGATAATCAGCAAGAAAACTTGGGAAAAAAATCAAGAGATTTTGAAGAGCCGACAAAAGAATTTCCAAACCAAAAAGCTCAGTTTTAAATTCAATAATTTGATGATCTGTGGAAAGTGTGGGAGAAAAGTTTATGGCGCACGATTTGATCATCAAATAAGCTGGGAAACAAAGAATGGGCAAAAGGTCAAGAAGTACAAATATGATCCGTACTACACTCACGTGAAAGGTTTAGTGAGAGGGGAACGCTGTGCTGTTCCTTCTTTCAAAGAAAAGGAACTCGAACAGATGCTTATGGATGAAATCAGCTTGATCAAATTCAATGCCAAGCATTGGAAGATAGTTAAAGAGGATTTATTCAAAGATGAAACGAAGGATTTCATCGTCCATGAAATCAAGATGCTGAGATCAGAGCAAACGAAAAACGAAAATGCTTTAGACAAAATGTATGACGATTATTGTAAGGAAGTCATTGATGCCGATTTCTTCAAGAGCCGAAGCGAAAAGATACAAGAACGACAAGAGGAGATCAAAGATCGTTTGTCCGAGCTTGAGGAGGAAAGGGACTATTTTGATAAGAAGATCGGCAAGAGCATAGAGGTCCTAGACGCTATGAAAAATTGGGACAAAATCTTTGAAAAAGCCAGCGATGAAAAGAAGAATCACCTGCTCCGATTATTGACAATTAAAATTTCCACGGTTCATAATAAGGCTGAACGAAACGGCAAAGTCTATGAGTACAGAGGATTAGAATTCACCTATTCACCAGAGGTAAGAGAGCTTTTTGAGATTGGAATTTTGGAGAAAGATAAGGAATGGCACGATTCAAATTCCTCAGGAAATTGGGGACAAAATAACTCTTTAATTGCCGAAAAATTAAGTATGTCCGCAGCCCCATTGAGAATTCCGCCCCGACCTAACCCAGCTTTCAAGAATCGTTCTTCGAGGGTAGCAATATGGATTTTCACATATTGTCGGAGAGCATGTATTGAGCACGGCGTTAAAGGTCATCACCAGAGCGGAAGATATGGCCGATGGCAAAGATAACCTTGAAAGTCGTGTCCACACAAAGGAAAAGCGCTAATCTAGGCAGGAAAGAAAAGGAAACAAAGATGCTTCTCGGCACCCGCAAGGCTTTGACCTTCGAGAATTCCTGTGCTATAAAGCATCTGGCAGTAGAGAATCCTATGGCCGAACAGAAAATCGTCTGTTATACCCTTGATTTGGAACACGATTATGCAGGCCTGGCTCCCGCTGAAGAATATGAGACATTCTCCCATCGTGTGTCACTCGATAGGCTTCTGGAGATAATCCGCAGGCATGATTTGAAGATCACTGTGTTTGCCACGGGAAAAGTCTTGAGTGAGAGAAGGGACATGGTCGAGTTTTTCCAAAAAAACGGAGCGGAGATCGAACTGCACGGATACCAGCACGTTATGTATCGGCCGGACTGCGCTCTTGAGGTTCGGACAGGAGTTGAGGCTTATCACAAATATTTCAGCAGAAAGCCAGCAGGTTACCGTTCGCCTGGAGGCGTGGTGTCGCCTGTTTTGATGGAAGCCCTGGCCAAGGAAGGTATCCGGTATGATTCCAGCCTCATCCCCTCTTTCAGATGGAGGGTTTACCAAAACCTGAAGAGCCCGATCAAACCCTACCGCGACCCTGCATCTTCTCTCTTGGAGCTTCCCATCGGAGTGGTGCCCAAGGTTCGCTTTCCGATCGCCGCGAGCTACATCCGGTTGGTGGGGCTCGCTTCTTACAAACTGCTCTTCGCTCTTTTCGGTGCCCCTGCGCCTCTTGTTTACCTCTTTCACCTCGTAGACCTGATCCCGACCGGGATGAGAAAAGAGCTGCCTTTTTTCTGGCGTAAGGTCTATGCGAAGGGACAAAAGAAGGGATTCGATATCTTCGAAGCCACGGTCGTCTATTTCAAGAAACTGGGATACAGATCAGAATTCATGAGCAGCTTGTACAAAAGATACACGTCCTCTCCTGAGAAACGACCGGGGACGCGCAATCCATAAAATGGGAAGAAATGGATAAAAGGAAGACCCAGATTGCCTTGATCGTGCTGGCCGTCCTCCTCCTGCTTTCTTTGAGGATGGTCCATCCTTCAGCCGATCCCCCTGATACCCTCAGCACAAGCGGAGGGCCTTACGGAGATCCGGGGGGGTATGCATTCCATGCCAGGAACAAAATCCTGTTCGGAGAGTGGAAGATCGACGAGATGAACTCTCCTCTGTATTCCAGCCCCCTTCCCGCATTGTTGACCTATCTCTCTTTCAAACTCTTCGGCATCGGATTTGCTCCCATGAATTTGATCCCCATCCTTTTCAGCTGCCTTACCTTGATTTTTGCATTTTTCATACTGAAGGAGACCTTGGACAGCTCTCTGACCCTTGCCGTTTTAGGCCTTTCTTTCCTCGGCCTGAATTATCTCTTTTTGATGTACAGCCGCATCGCGAACAGGGTCATGCCCATGGTTTTCTTCCTGGTTTTAGCCCTGTTTTTTTTCATGAAGGGATCCAGGAAGAGCAATCGGTATTTTTTTGCGGGAATTTCCACCTTCCTGGCTCTTATGACCAAAAGTGTCTGTTTCTATATCGTAGGTGCATTTTTCCTGGGCCTTTTTGTCTATCTGATCTTTAAATGGGGATTTAAAAAGTCTCTCATTCCTTTCAGCTTTTATCTCGCAGGATTTCTGATTTGCCTCTTGTTCTGGATCATCTTCATCTACATTCCCCACGGGAATGAAATCAAGGACATATCCTCGCTCAATGTTCCTTTTCTGATCCCTCCAAAAAACGTCTCCAGGATGCTTTATTATTTCTGGATACGGCCGTCCATCCTCTTGGAGCGGTCTCCTATCATCTCTTTGCTCTCGGGATTTTTCCTGCTCCTTCTTTTCTTCAGGGTTTCTCAAACTCCCAAAAAGACAAGATTGCTCGAATGGATCATGCTTTTCTGGATCGTCATTAGCGCCGTCTACTTTTCCATCATCCAGCAGCGCGTGCCCCGGCATTTCATTCCTCAAATCGTTCCGATGGTCTTCTTTTCTGCATGGATGGTCCGTGATTTTCTCCGTGCAGAGAGTCTGGTCAAACCGCCAAAACCCGGGCTTGTTTTCGGAGTGGGCCTTTTCTTCTGGCTCCTTTTCCCATTGAGCAGAATTCTGAAATCCCTACTCCAAAAATTCCCGGAAGGTCTCTCCAACCTCTGGATCGCCACCTCTCTTTTAGCCGCCGCCGCCTTATCGGTTACGTTGGTCATCGTCTTCCTGATAAAACTGTGGCCAGCGGGCTTTCGCATTTCTCTCTCTCCTCTCCTCAGGAAATCTGCGGCGGCCTTGATTCTTTTAGGAGTTATCTTTTTCAATGGAAGGCCGTACCTCGCGTGGGCCCTCCACCCCCAATTCAAACTGCAGAAGGTTTCCCGTGATTTGGGGAAAGCCTTCGATCATGCAGCCATTTCCGGCCTCTGGGCCCCTGTTATCTGCCTGGAAAACAGACACAGGGCCCATGAGTCATACCCCGGTTTTATAAACGATCAAAAGGACTTTCTGGGGAGATTCGAGATCACCCATGTGTTCGCCTCCACCGCTTTTAACAAGCAGGAGATCAATTATTACAGGAGGAACTTTCCTGAAGCCATGAGGAAGGCGAAGCTTCTGGCGAAGTTCCATATCTGGCGGGCCTCACAACTGCTCTATGATCTCCACCCTCGCTCTGAGTCCTGGATGGAGGAAGGCCGATATGAAGCAGAGGTCTTCACACAGCCTCTGGGTATGCCTCGATACGATCCTGAATCCTCCGGCAAATTTTCAGTCCGTGCGGAGAAACGGAAATCAGGGTTTGCGGCGGTCGTTTCACCTGAAAAAAGGATCCCGGAGGGCCGGTTCAGGGTGACTTTCAGGATGAAGTTGGAGGGCAATTCATCAAACGGCCTGTCCAGAATAGCGAGAATAGATGTTGTATCCCCGGAAAAGCGAAAGCTCTTGATGGCCAAAAACCTTATCGCAGAGGATTTTATAAAAGACAACACCTATCAAGAATTTTCACTCGGAATAGAATTGAGCAGGCCTTTAAATCTTCAATTCCGTATCTACTCCGACGGCGCGGCTTCCCTTTGGGTTGATTGTGTATGGATTGAAAGAATTTCGGAAGATTGACAATCTGTTCCCGGTCCAGTATTTTAACCTTGATTTTTTTGTCGCCCCGAATCATCATCGATTAGAAAATGAAAATTCTCGCTCTCATCCTGGCTTATAACGAAGAAAGAACCGTCCTGGATGTGATCGAGGAGACAAGAGTCGATCTGCCTGAGGCCGATATCCTGGTGGTCAACGATGGTTCCACAGACCAAACCAAGACTCTCTTGACCGGCAGGCAAGATATTATCGCTCTGCATCATCCCTTTAACATGGGTATCGGTGGAGCCATCTGGACAGGATTCAATTTTTTCTCCAGAAACGACTACCAATACCTGGTGAGGATCGACGGAGACGGCCAGCACCCCCCTTCTCAGGCAAGGAAGCTGCTCGAGCCGCTGGTAAAAGAAGAGGCCGATCTTGTCATCGGCTCCCGTTTCATCACGCGAGAAGGTTATCTTTCCTCGTTTGGTCGAAGAGGAGGGATAAAACTTTTGAACATCCTGACGGGCTTCCTCCTCAAACAAAAAATAACCGACAATACCTCAGGATTCAGGGCATACAACCGGAGAGTTGTCCGCCTGCTGGTAGAAGATTATCCCTTTGATTACCCTGAACCTATAGAGGTCTACACGCTCAGCCGGCACGGGTTTAAAATTATGGAAGTCGCAGCTAAAATGAGGCAAAGGGAGGAAGGTGTCACCTCTATCCGTCTTTTGCACTCCTATTACTATCTGGTGAAAGTACTGCTCACCATCCTGGTGAATTATTTATACGGAGGGAAAAAATGAATCCTTATCCGCTCGGTCCCGTCCAGATCCTCAGCATCCTGTTTTCTATCTCGCTGCTGGTTTTGATCATCGTTTTGATAAGAAGAAAAAAAATCAGAGAAGAATATGCCATCCTCTGGATCGTCATTTTTCTGGCTTTTTTCATCCTTTCTATATTCAGGGGCCTGATAGATAGTATTTCCTCCCTGCTGGGGATTCAGTACCAGCCCGCTTCCCTTTTTCTGATCCTTATCGGCTTCCTCTTCCTGCTGGTCTTTCATTTTTCACTCGTGATTTCTGATATGAAAAAAAAGATCAATGCCCTTGCCATGACTTTGGCGATCCTGGAAGAATCTCTCTCCGGGGAAGAGAAAAATTCTTCTTAGCCTGTTCTGTCTTTGATTTTCCTGGCAGGGGTTCCGACAATGATGGAGTAAGAGGGAAAAGACTTGGTGACCACAGTTCCAGCGCCGACAACACAGCCTTTCCCCAGGGAAGTGCCGTCCAGGACGATCACAGACGCTCCCAACCAGCAGTCCTCTCCAATGGCGATGCCTCCCTTTCTCAGAGATGGCTGGAACATGATGGGGATGTCCGTTCTCTCGAAGCTGTGATTTCCTCCAGCCACTAAATAGCAGTGGCCGGCCAAAAATGTGTAGGAACCCACATCGATTTTGGTCTCCGAAAGAAGAGAGCATCCTGCTGAGATATTGACATAATCGCCCAGATGAATGGATCCGCCTTTGCAACTGAGGATGGTGTTCCTGCCTACGATGACATTCTCGCCGATAAGGATTCCATCGGCTTCCTCTCCTTTGGCGTCAAGAACGGCATTGTCATCTATAAAGGAGTTATCTCCGATCTGTATCTTATGAGGATTCCGGAGGGTGATGTGGTGTCCGAAGGCAACTCCCCTTCCTACTCTTCCGATGATCATCGGGTAGAAAACCTTTCTCAAGAAAAAACCCAGGGCGCCAGGAATCCAGGAGAACAGGAAGATGATGGATTCATACTTGATGATCTGCCAGAAGTTTTTTTTCCCGATGAAGAAATCGATATATTTTTTCGATGCCGGTTTGCTCTGGTCCATCAGGGCTTTTTGGACGCTGCCTTTGTAAGGTTCTTGAAGATTCGCCATGTTTGAAGTTATCTTACGTCAAATCAGGATAGATCGCAAGGGCCCATCTTTCGGAGATCTGGGTCCCTCAGCCAGACAGTCTGGTTCATCCGTACGCGGGTTCTGCCTGGCCGATATCCAGGCAAATATTCATTGGTGATTCTCTTCTGTAGTGCCGCTGCAGACATGCCTGTTAGAGCTTCGACTTTTGAGTTTAGCCACACAATATGGGAAAGAGGCTATTTGGTTCGCTTGTTCAGCCTTCTTGTCAGGGAAACGAATCTTATGTAATCGGTGATGCCAGGTTCAAAGTAATGAGCATATTTCTTCCCGAACCGGTATTGGTCGAAATCATGAACACCCGGTTCCTCTTTAGAGACATGGTCAATAGCCCGGGAGATATTCTGGTCCACTAATAGAATGACTGAGAACAGGATATGGGGAAGGTCAATTTTTTCGAGAGTGAAGATGTCCAGAAAATCCTGGATGACGATGTCGCCGCCGTCAGCTATTCTTGTCACGTGATGGATGCTGATTCCGATAGAATCGAAATTTTCCTCCAAAACTGCCCAAAACCAGCAGAGCCACCCTCGGTATCGGGGAATGATCCCCAGATGGCTGTTCAAGATAGGAGTCCGGAGTTCGAACCATCTCTTTTTCAGGAGGGATGTCCCGAAAATGAGGATGAGATCTGGAGAAAATTCTTTTGCGAGTTCGAGAGCCTGGGCGTCATTTATGTTTTTCACCATATGATCAGGCTCGAGTTTTCCTGTAAAATCGAGTTTTTTTCTGAACAGTCTCTCCACTCGGCGTTTGAGAAAAAGAAAAAAATAGAGATAGAACAGGAGTCTGTTGATTTTGGAAGCGAGGCTGTGTTTCTTCCTCCTGAATGTCCTCTTCAAAACATTTAGGGCGCTTTGATCCTCCCGGATCGTCATAACCTGATAGGGTTTCCGGAGGAGATTGGAGATGACATAGTCGTTGGCGACTGACTGAGAGTAGAGGATCAAGAGCTTCATTTATTTCTTCATAAAGGCTATGGTATCTGCTATGGGAGACAAACCGCTGCCCGCTCCGTATATGACGGGAGGGCATTGGTGGATGTTCTCCTGCCACCAGCTTTGATCCAGGATGCCTTCAATATAATGAGGGTAGATGGCTTCGTGGGTGAAAAAGTAGCCTTGGGGTTGCAGAAGGGGCCAGAGCACTTTGATGCACTCCCTTGCCGAACTCACTAAATCCACATCGATAAAGACAAAAGCAGGCGAAACATCAAATCCTTCCAGGGATTCAGAGAAGAAACCCGGTCTGAACTCACAAACGTCCACACACCCGAAATTTGACACGTTCTTCTTCACTTCCTCCAACGACCCCTTATACTGTCCGGCCTGAAATCTGTACTTCTGGCCTGCCTCTCCCAACTGCCGCACACAGGATTCTCTCTCATTTTTCGGTTCCGGCAGCCCTTGAAAAGAATCGAAAACATAAAGCTTTCGCTGGGTGTATTCAGCCAGCAGAGACAACTTCGCCGTGCTTCCCCCTTTATAACAGCCACACTCCACTATAGGCCCGGGGACTTCTAGGCTCAGAATGTACTTGGCCATTAACACGAGCTGATAGGGCGAATGCCCGCAGGTAATATTCTTGTGTATCCGGGCGAATCTTTTCAATAAATTCTTGCGGAACTGCTTTTCCTGGCCGGTTTTTGCGTTCTTGACAAATCTGTGATATTCATCCAGCATCATAATATATCTGGAAACGCTGCCCCAAAATCCATACAGCTCGATGGCTCTTCTGACAACTTTCAGGATATTACCTGTCGCTGCCTCTATTTCTTTATCCTGGGCAAGTCGGTGCTCATCCTTGTTCATGGCCACACCTCAAAATTCACTTTCATTTTCATAGGTCTGGAAGATGTTTGCACAGTTTCGGACCCAACCACCTGGTAACCGGAAAGGGCACTTTTTTCCAAATTGCGGAGACAAACCTGTATTTTTTATAGACGTTGCTCGGCTTTTGCTCCAGGATATCAACCTTAACGGGTACAGCTCCCCAGCGCTTCTTGAAGATATAGGGTCCACTGCCAAAGCTGCTCCGCCCGAAATCGTAAATGAGCTTTCCTTTATAAAATGCGTCTTTTATGGTTTCCCAGTACATGTGCAATCCAGGACGAACCTCCATGTATTTTCTGTGGGTTCCCGACCACGGGATCCAAGATATCTCGTGGTCGTCCACTATCACTGCCGCAGAAATGGGGAGATTTCCACTATAAACGACATAGTATGTCGGACTCACTGTTTTGGATAGGGTAACGAATAATTTTTTTCCGAATGCCGGCGTGCCGTGTCTGTGCATCACATCCGAGAAAATCGCATAAAAGTCAGCGATGATATTTGCTGAATTGCCCTTGTGAATCGTCCATTCGCTCCTGTCTAAATGCCTGATGTATCTCCTCATTCTTTTAGAGACAGACGTTCGGAGCAGCTCATCGATGTCTTTTTTATTCAGGTAGATCCTCATGGTCACGGGATCATGCTCCTGAAAAGCTGTGTGTTCAGGATTCAAGACTCTTATTTGATAACGCTTGCCTTCCATCTTTCGCAGGAGACTCTCCGTTTGGGCTAGGGTTTTGTCCGTGTAATTCAGAAGAGGCAAGTAGGAATACGTTTTTCTTCCTAATAAGGACGGCACGACCGCAAACCCATCATAGAATGAATAGCCGTACAACTCTTTCAAGAAAAAAGTCCATCTCTCGATAAATTCAGATGAAAAGACCGTTTGGAGCAGATGACTCATTTTCAAAATTATATCCGAATCTAAGATTTTAACCAAGAAGCTGTTTGAGTGAATCTTTCAAAAGGAGGATTTTGCATTTTATTTGACAAAGAGTCAGGATTCGTTGTATAAGAAAAGACTTATCTCGGACCGTATCTATGAAGAAGAGGACTCTCAAGGAGGAAGAAATGAGCATCCACAGACGAACGCTCTCTATCTGCTTTATTCTTTTCTTTATCGCCGGTTTTCTTGGTGCCCGTCAAGAAACGAACAATGAGTTGGTCAATATCAGCTTTCAAAAGACCGATCAGCGGATGGAAATCATGATAGAAATCGAAGGAGACGTTTCATACGAAAGCTTCTCACTTCTGAATCCCAACAGGCTGGTAATCGATTTCTTCGGAATCGAACAGGTCACGTCACCTGCGCTGATAGACGTCAATGAAATGCATATCACGAGCATAAGAAGCGCCCTGAACAGACCGGGTGTCGGGCGGGTTGTGTTCAATTTTACGGAAGATTTTCCTTCTTATGAAATAAAGGACGCAGAAAACGGCATCGTCGTCGTCTTTTGGACACAAATGCTGGAAAAACAAGAGATCAAAGAAGTGCTCCCAGAGGAAGCAGAAGAAGTCCTTGAGCCGGTTAAGAAAAAAGAAGAAATAATTCCGGAAGAGGAGGAAAAGCCGGAGCCTAAAAAAATCATTCCGATTCCGGAGGAGAGAAAGGGATTAGGGGATGTGGTGACAAAAATGGCGGTGGGGCTCACAGCAGGTTACATGACCCTTCAGGATGATGCCTTTCAAGATGCTTATGGAGAAGGCGGCCTCTTTTTCGGAGGAGAATATTCTTTTCTTCTCCCTATTGATCTGGAGTCTCTTGATGTGTGGACGGGTGTGTCCTATTTTCAAAAAAGCGGACAGACTTCCATAACTGAGGAAGAGCTCGAATTGAGAATAACCACTTTTTCCTTCGCCGTTAGGTACCTAAAGAAGATGTCACGGCGGTTCACTCCTTTTTTAGGAGTGGGCGTGGATTACATCGTCTATAAAGAAATATATCCGGAGGATTTCATCATAGAATCTGTGGGGGGGTCTACCTTGGGATTTCTCGGCCAGGCAGGAACCTATATCAACGTCGTAAAGAACCTGGATTTTAAAATCAACATCCAATACAACATCGCCAAAACCACAGAGAACGAAATCGAGGTGAACCTGGGTGGAATCAAATATGGCGCGAGCCTGGTGTACAGGTTCAATCTCTGATTCTTCACTTCAGATGATCTCATCTTCTTTTTTAAGCAAGGCATCCCACTGCCAGGAAGCAGTTCTATTTAAGTCCTTGTTTGAGGTTCCGGGGTTGTCAAAATTTTCTTAAAGGGAGGATCGTCCGTTGCCGGCTCCATCCAGAGACGGTCATGCTTAAGGCCTTGTTGAGGTTAACGTCCGATATAGCCGAGGGCTTTGAGTTTCTCGATTTCTTCCTCTGATAAGATCAATTTCCCTCTTTTGCTCGAGGCAATCGCTCTATTGATCGTCATCTGCAGTTCCGGAATAATCGATCTGAAATCTTCCGGGATCTGTTTTTGGCTAACGATGTTGTTGGCTTCTCCTTTATCTGCACGCATGTCGAAGAGTTCTCTTCTCTCCATCTCAGGAGGCTTTGCCTCTCTTCTGAAAAATTCAAGGTCACCCTCTTTAAAAGGGTAATTGACGATCAACTTTAAGCCCTTCCCTAATATCGAAAACTTCGGCGGGATCGCTTCGACCATCCAGCAGGTCGAGAGGGAAGAATAGAGAGACTTTCTCCTCCAGTTTTTCCCTTTAAGCAGCGGAAGAAGACTCGTGCCATCTACCTGTTCGGAGTTGAATTTGATCTTATACAGTTCCAGCAGGGTTGGAAAGATATCTATGATTCCCACGTTTTCTTGGATCTTCATCCCTCGGTATTTGTTGTGAGGAAACTTGATGATCAGAGGAACGCGAATCAGTTCATTATACAGGCTGTGGCCGTGGCTCCACCCCTTGTGGTCGAAAAATTCTTCTCCATGGTCGGACATGAATAGAATCAAGGAAGAGTCATACAAGCCCATTTTCTTCAGCTTGCCGACAAACTCGCCGAAGTAATGGTCAAATTCAAGAATCTCTGCCTGGTAAAGTTCCCTGAATGCTTTCACTTTTTCTTCCGGAACTCGTTGATATTTGGTCTCGGCGTGAAAGCCAGTGAATTTGAGCAGTTCAGGGTCTTTATTTATTTTGTACAGGAATTCGAGTTTAGGGGCATAAGGACTGTGCAGCTGGTAAGTATGGAGAAAGAGGAAGAGATTCGGGAATTCAGTTTTTTCGATGAGATCGACCGCCCTCGAAAACATAATTTTTCCGCTTCCAGAGTGGATAAGTGCTTCCAAGGTCATATAACCGTCGAATCCATTCGAGAATCCGTACTTGGGATCCACAAAAGCTCCGCCGTTGTAGCTGAACGTCAAAAATTTCTTTGCGAGTTCTCTCACCAGAAACGGTTTATCAGAGTCGAGCGAAGCTCCTCTCGTTACCCCATGATTGTATTCATAGAGGGAAGTGAACAGGCTCATAAAGGCAGGGAGGGTCCAGGAACTTTGCGAGAAGGAATTCTGGAAATCGACAGAATCTTTCTTGAACTGATCGATATTGGGAGTCAGGGAACGGCCATTGACCTTCATCCCGACATAATCGGCCCTTAAAGTGTCGGCACCGATGAGAAAGATATAATTTTTCTCGGCCCGACCGGTTTTTTGGTACATGATGGGAACTGAAAAAGCGACGATCCCGCGGCCCTCGAAGGAGAGGATGATCTTGTTCTTTTTATCCAGATCGATCGATCTTATGAAGGGTGAACTGAAACGTGTTCTCTGGAGATGAGAGATCTCTGTTTTTTTATCGCCATCTTGAAGAAATAATCTGCAATGGATCTTTTCCTCAGCCAGACTGTTGAAATAGAGAAAAGTGTAGAAGCCAGCCCTTCCCTTGATCTTGGGTTTGATCTGTATGGATTGTTCCTCTCTGAGATTGAAATAATACAAATCAGGACTGGGGATGCTGATCTCGACTTTATCATCTTTTTCGCCGTATACGATCAATCCGGCATCCCGGTCGTAGTTGAAACCTGACTGATCCCATGGAGTGCTGTTTAAAGATACGCGAGAGAAAACAGGCCTTGTTTTGTGATGGATTACAGCGAACAGAATAAAGAATGCAGCAAGGGTTAAGAAGAGGGAGATAAAGATCGCTCTTGAACGTTTCACTCTGCTATTTATAGCATAGGGATGATGACATTTCAATTTGCCCGGGATTCGATTATGCGGCCTGCGGGCCTAGGACCAGGAAAAAATCCTTGGCTAAGTCAAACCGGAGGCCAGGGATAAGCAAGTTTAGAAGGATGAAGCCCTTATCAGAGCGAAAGAGAAAATGAGCTCTCTTGCTGGAGTGGTCAGCGGACGATTTTCTGGCTGCTGTCCCTGCGTGTCGGGCTGGCTGTGCCGCCTAGGGTTATGGTTGCGGGTTCTTCTCCGGTGCGGCCCTTGTCATCCACAGCCCAGAGTTCATAGGTATAGGTCTTATCGGCCTTGATATTCCGCCTTGTGTATTCGAGGGTGGATGAAGGCAGCTCATCCAGGAAAACATAGTTCTCTCCCTCTCTGTAATAGATTCTGTAGTATTCGATATCCCTGTTTTGTGGATTGGGTTCCCAGGTGAGCCGGTGCATGTATTCCATGTAAAACAGTGCTTTGTTTTCCATGACTTCCCCTGCGAAATTCAAGGGAGGATAGATCGGAGGGGCCAGAACTTCGAGCGTAACATTGATATCCCGGGGACTGTTGACAGCCTGCGGACTTTTGACCTGTATGACCCCGGTGTAGGTTCCCTCTTCGAGATCCACGGCATCGATGGTCACCTGGAGTTCGTCTTCTTCATCTTTTTTCAGTTTGCCTGAAGTGGGTGCAACACTCAGCCAATCCTGGTCCACATTGACCGTGTAATCCAAGGAATCCTGGCCGATGTTTTTTAGAAAAAGACTGGTCGGATCCGGATTAACTCCTTCTACTGTGAAAGAGAAAGACTCTGGATTGGCCTGGATAAAAGGATCGGGGGAGGGAACGGCGACTTGTTCATAAAAAATATCTGTGTGTCCTCCGCTGATTTCCTGCCAAACGATATGAGCATTGGCGTTGTCATCTAACCAGACCTTGGGATGGCGGGCATCTGTTCCATCGGCGAGTAAAGTGGGTTTGGACCAGTTTCCCTGCAGAGTTTTCACACAGTAATAGGCTTCACGACCCCCTGTGGTTTCTTGAACGAAGGTGGAAACCAGGATACCGTTTCTGTACCGGATGTCTCCCATCTGACGAGGAGCATACATGCTGGAAATGATCTCTGTACCCTTCCAAGCACTCCCCTGTTTTGTCTTGTAGTAAAAGTTCCCTCTTCGGCTGCTCCAGACAACATGGGCGTTCCCGTCGTGGTCGACGGTGAGTTCAGGGTAGTATCCGTTCGGATCGAGTGTGGATTGGTTGACCTCTTTCCAATTGGAGCCCCTCTTTGCCTGTTTGAAGCGGAGATTCCAGGGTCCTGTATGTCCCGATCCTTCCATATAACTGAAATAAAGGATATCCTTCCACACCCCGCAGGCGCTGTGGTTGCAGATGTCGTTGGCGGTATAGGAGATTCTCTCGTAATTGTTGGGCCAGTTGGCATCGGTGATTTTTTTGGATATGGTGACGATGTCTCCTCCTTCCCAGCTGCCGGAATGTCTGTGTGACCACGATATTTGTATCCTGTCTCCTTCCACCTCGATTTTTGGCCAGGAGGAGTTGTTGGGGCTCCAGTAGATCATATCCCGGGCGGTCCATGCCCCGGAACTGGTTTGATACATGCTGTGGTAGACTTCTCTGGCCTGGCTTGAGAATCCATCAGACCACGCCATATGAAAGTTTCCGTCTGCATCCACGCTCAGCATAGGAGTCCAGGCAGCTTTGAAGGTGACCCCTGCATTCTTGACCGAGGACCATTTGCCTTTGACCTTTGTCCGGTAGTGGATGGTCCCGAAATCTTTCTCCAACGACTGCTCGAGCCAGACGACCATGATCATACCATCTTTGTTGATGGCGATCGAAGGTCGCAAGGAGAATTGACCCGACTGCGACACATTCTTCAGTCCAAAAGCATTCAAAGAAAGAAAAAGAAGCGGCAGAAGGCATATGATCAAACCTTTCTTTACATCCATTCTCTTTGTCCTCCTGATTAGTTGACATCCCATATTAACCGAGCAGGATGGGCTTGTCAACAGAACTGGAGGATTCTCAATGAAAATCTGGAAATATCCTCTCCCCTTTGGCGTTCAGGATTCCGCTCATACCAAAGAAAAGAGGAGTCTTTATATTCTCGAGGCTAACGGATTTGTTTCTTTCCCTGATGATTCTTTCCCGCCTGGATTTTTTCCTTCAGTGAGAATGATCCCGGCCCTTCCTCCAGTCCACTGAGTTCGCCCCTATGGCTTTCTTTCCCGCTGCTGTCCACACTGGCCACGGCATAGATGTATTTGTTTCGTTCCTCCACCGATGGAAAACCGCTGTCATAAAAA
Organism: uncultured Eubacteriales bacterium; assembly: GCA_964346815.1. Classification (GTDB taxonomy): domain Bacteria; phylum Acidobacteriota; class Aminicenantia; order Aminicenantales; family Aminicenantaceae; genus CAYFWF01. The sequence goes on from CAYFWF010000005.1 coordinate 21,291, forward strand.
GCGAAGACATTTCCTCCAACCTGGGCGATATAGACGTAGGAAGAACCGGCTTTGCTCTTATCTTTGCGGAAGATTCTGTAGTTTGTGATGTTGAACAGGCCGTTATTTCTGGGGTTGGCCTTCCATTCCACTTTGCTCTTGTATTCTTGAAGAATCAATCCTTCATGGTTGATTCTTTTCAGGGTGATATTTACCGGAGGATAGGGTTCAGGAGGCATCACCACATCGAAATCCACACTGATGGTCTGAGGACTGTTTCCTGCTTCCGCTGCCGATATCTGGATAGTTGCTTTGTGTATGTACACGTTGAGAGAGGAACTGTCGGCATAGACTGTGATGGTATCCTCTTCTCCCGTTGAGGTTCCTTGGGATTGGGAAAAGGAGATCCAGCTCTTATTGGACTTTATCTTGTAATTGAGTTTCCCGGCGCCTGAATTTCTTATCCTGAATGTTTGAGACGGGGGATCGCTGTTATGGGCATATCCCCAAAAATATAAATGTGATCTGTTGACTTGAATGTGTGGTTTGTTTTTCTTCTCTACGGTCAGAGTCACAAATACACTGGTCTTTTTGTCTGTGCCTGATGGGAAAATGTCGATGCGCCCCTTGAATGTGCCAGGAAGAAGGCTTTGGGCGTTAATGGAAACAGCAACAGGGGTCCACTCTGGAGTGGCTGTACCCTTGGCAGGAGATGCAGAGAGCCAGGGCATGTTGGTTGTGATGGAAAAACCCACAGAGTTTCCTCCTTGGGCTCTCAGATTAAAATACTGCACCGGAGGATTTTGCCCTTCTTCTGTAGAAAATCCGAGATTGGTCTGGTCGACAACAATCTGGGAAGAGGGGGGTGGAGGCTCGGGGACCTTGCCCACTGTTAAAGATACACCGACTTCGGTGGGACTGTTGTATGCGCTGGGATCTGTAATGGTGATGGTTCCACTGTAAGTACCATCGTTAAAACCAGAGGCATCCACACTCACGGTAAAGGTATCCCATTCTCCAGAAGAAGAGCCGCTGGTTGGAGTGACATCAAACCAGCCCTTATCTTTGGAAAGAGTGTAATTGATCGATCCGGCACCCGATGCTCTGACCTTGAATGTTTGAGGAGCCGGATTCGAAGTGCTCTCGCTGGTATGAAAATTGAGATAGGAGTTGTCGACCTCTATAAAGGTTGCATCTTTAGGGATATCCATATTGAGCTTTTCGTAGTAGATATCGTCGTTTCCGCCGACTCCAGGTGCATGCCAGATAAAGTGTGCGGTATTGCTGTTGTCCACGGCTACCTGGACATGTTTGTTTCCGTATTCTCCTCCATTGGCATCACCGACTTTGATCGGAATCGTCCAATTCCCTCCGGTCATTTTTACCGAAGCATACACCGCCCATTTTCCATCCTTTCCTTGAACCCAGGCTGCAATAACTGCGTTGTCTTTGCATTTGATGTCTCCGTGCTGACGGGGAGCATCGCCATTGGAAAGGACCTGCACCGGCTTCCACGTTCCACCGGTTCTAGAGATATAATAAAAGTTTCCGTTCTTCGAACCGGAAACGATATGGATGTTTCCCGAATCATCGACATCCATTTCTGCATAGTAGCACGCCATTCCTTTAAGCCAGATAGGCGTTTTCCACTTTCCTCCCACTTTTTCGCAGAAGTACAGCTTTCTCGGATTTTCTCCTTCCATCCAGCAGGCATAGACGTTTCCGTCCTTCACTGAGATGGCCGGGCAGATGGAAGGAGTCGATTTGTTGCGCGAGATATTTTCGTAGCTCGATGGCCAACTTCCTCCTTTATTTTTAGACATGAGGACTATATCCGATGAAGGGTCAGCGAATTTATCCACATAACAATGATGCCAGAGGATATAGATCCTGTTGTTGGAATCGATATCCATCTTGTTCCAGGCAGAATTCCATGTGCTGTGGTAAGTCTTCTCGGGATTCGACCAGCTTTTTCCTGTAAAATAGCTGTACATGACGTCGCGGGTGGAACTGGCATAGCCGTCAGCATAGGAAAGATGGAACACTCCCTGGGAGTCGACTGCGAGCTCATTGGTCCAGGCTCTTTGATTGGCAATCCCGCAATTTTTCACGCTCGACCACTGGCCGCCGCTGAAAATCCTGTAGTAGTTGTCTCCAGTCCACTCCAGCCAAACCACCATGATTTCTCCCTTGGCGTTCAACGCCAATGCAGGCCAGAGAGAATCGTCCGCACTTTTTGACAGGTTTATGACACTGAACACGGGCAATCGGGTGAGACAGAGAAAGAGAAAAATAAACAGGAGAGTTTTTTGAAGAATCATTACGGGGGAATGATTGATTCGCTTCATTTTTCTCATCCTTTTATGGCATTTCACCTATAAAGGCTCCCTTACATTTTGAGACAATACGAAGAACTGCATAGATTCATGGTCAATTTTAGCTTAACCTAACAGAAAACTCAAAGAAGGACAATCACCCTTAGGGGTGAAATTCAAGGTGAATTACGAAATTTCTATCGATGCCAGTCGGGGAAAGCATCATTTCCCGGGGAATCAAACAGAAGCCGGATTTTTCGGCTCTGCACTTCAAGGATGAGGAGCTTCCAATCGCCATTGTGGTCTCCTTGATGGGACGAGTTGAAAGCGATGTATTGGCCATCAGGAGACCAGCATGGGAAGTAATCGTAGGTCTCATGTCTCTCTGTCAACCTGGTTTTTTGGGATCCATCTGGGTCCATGATGAAGATTTCGCCTTTTTTATCTTCTTTGTTGGAAACATATACGAGCTTTTTTCCGTCTCTTGAGAACCGGGCCCGACAGCTCTTCCCTCCCTCAGCGAGGTATGACACCTTGCCGCGGTTCATGTCATAAACGGCTACCTCCCAGCCGAATGTCCTTTTTGCAGTAAAAGTTACCAAGGGTTCGGAAGGCGAGACATGCGGTATGGCGTGTCCCTTATTGTAACCGGGGATGAGCCTTTTCGTTTTTTTCGAATGGATGTCTATCCGGAATAAGCTCAATTCTTTTCTCAGGAATTTTTTAATTTCTCTGGTATAAACGATGCTCTTTCCATCTGGGAACCAGGCAAGAGTTTTCTCGTCGGAAGAAAAAGAAGTCAGGGGCATGATTTCTGAGCCATCAGAATTCATGATAAAAATGTCGTAGTTCCCTCCTGGATTTGCCATGAAAGCGATTTTTTCCCCATCCGGCGACCAGAGGGGATACTCATCATCCCAGGAGTTATCGGTCAATTTTGTTATTTTCATCCCTGACAGAAGATAAATTTCGTTATCACCATCAAAATTGGATTGAAAGACTATTTGGCCCTCGATCGGGAACTCTGGTTTTAACTCGGTGCTTTCAAGCGCCATATTTTTATGGTCATTCCCGGCTCCGCACATGCAGAGAAGGCAAGCGGAAAAGAAGAGGGTGAAGAGGGCTCTTGTTCTCATGTTTGACCTCGCTACAATCTTATTTTAGAAGAATTCATGAACTTGTAAAAGACAAAAAAAAGAAAGGACAGAGGTTTATCTGGTATCGATGAAACGTCTGTGCCACATTTCGAATGTGAAAAGAAGATAGATGATTTCTTCAAAATTTCTTCTCCCGTTCATGTGCTGAGAGACGATGCTTTTTATCTCTTGGGGATTGTATAGCTTTCTGGAGAGTGTTTTCTCATCCAACAATATCCCTTGGATCAGAGGCTTGAATTCCTTTCTGGACCATTCATCATAGGGGTCGTATATGTGAGCAGGCCGGAAAGATTTCCTTCCTTTGGAAAAAACCTCGATGAGGCGCTTGAGCGCATATTGATAGTAGTAGATCGAACCGGTTATTTTTTCCCGGAAAGCACTTGTCCTGAGGTGGGTGTGGGTTTTTTGCCAGGGAATGTGTGCCAGGTCGGGGAAGGCGTTGATGAATGAGGCTCGGGCCAGTTTCTGTTTCTTTCGAAGGGATACCGGGAGGAGCAGGCAGAACTCCACGAGGGGTTTGTCTGTAAACGGCATCTTGTAATCGAAGATTTTGCCTGCCAGTTGGAAAATCTGAGCAATGAATCTCCTCTGTCTCTCGTGAAAATCAAAATAATCAGAAATTTCTAAGGGATGGGATAGCCGGCTTCCCTCCACCACACCCATCACCGACTGAAGAAGCCTCTCTTGGCCGTCTTCTTCGTTCAATAATCTACAGCCTTTTAAACCATATTGACTGTGTTTCCTGACAAGGAGCCTGCAGAGCTCTCGGTCAGATTTCGCTTTAGATACATCCGGATCCAGAGGATGTGCGGGAAAGAGTCTTTGTCCGTGGAGGGGATCTCCCAAATAACCCGTAACATGGGTGTCCCAATCCTGGTATCTTTCTGGAAGAAAAGGATAGTCATGGATGTGTTTTACGCTCAATAAGCCATCCATAAAAGAAACGACTTCTTGGAACGATTCTCGGATTTTGAAAGGAGTGAGCTCGTGAAAAATATTGGGAAGATTCAGTCGTCGAGCCACTTGTTTCGCATATTTTTCATCCAGACAATTGCTTACACCAAAGGTTGTGGTTTTGGCATTTTCATGGCCGAGCCTGTCGAGAAATGCAACGATAGTTCTTGAATCCAGCCCGCCGCTCAGGGAAACACAGTATGTTTTATCTCGAGTAATTCTTCTGTCAATAGCACGGCTCATGAGCTCTTGGTGCTCTTTGACCAATCGATCAAACGGCTTTGTGGTCTTCTCCTCACCGATGAAGTTTTGAATAGACCAGTAGGGCTTTTTTGAGACTCTGGCTTCGATTTCGGTAGCATGGCCTGGAAGTGCCAATTTGATGTTATCCAGAAAAGTATGGTCGCGCAAACAGAAACCAAATGTGAAAAACTCTCGAACCCCGTCCCTGTCGATAGGACATGCGTCGATCACACTCATTATGGCTTTGATCTCAGGGGCGATGATGGTGTGTTTCTTGTCGTGGTAATAATAAAGAGGCTTCGTCCCTAAGTGATCAGTGACCACCGTTAATGTCTTGGTCTTCTCATTCCATATGACGAAACAGAATTCGCCGTTGATCTCATTGAAAAGTCCGATTCCCGATTCTAAATATCTATCATACAGCGCGGAATAATCTCCGTTGAAGTCGCGTCCTTCCAGAGAATAAATATCTCCGTATGATGCGAAAAGGGATGTCTTTCGTTCCACGACTCGAGCTGGAGTGTTGCGGGTGATAATTCCCCCAGAGAAACTTCCGCTCCTGAAATTGTGGTGGGAATAGAAAGGGAAGTGATTAATGGGGCCTTTCAGGTCTTTTGCGGCTATGATCTTACGCGAACGGTTGACGACTCCATATATCCCGGGCATTCACTTCCGTCCTTTTTTATCGCCCAAATACCAGGTGAATGATCCTCCTCTCAAGAGCTTTGTAAGGGGGTTGACCCATCTCGAGATATATTTTTGGAAGGTGGGGGTGATGAGGACGTGAACAAGGGGAGTCCTCATAAGCCATCCTTCAAATTTTGTATAAAACAGGCCCCCGGCTTTTTCGAAGCCCCAACTGAGATCTCTATCTCCGATGACTTCAAAGTGCCTCGTGCTGCCGAGTCCTGCTTTTTCGGCGAGCCCGATATACTCGATATCCGAGGGATTTAAGCCAATCATTCGAGCGACAAAACAATCCAGAGCGACGAGATCTGTAGAGGCAAGAATCACATTTGTTTGGACTGGAGTGCCATATACAGGACCGTTTCCCTCCATCGAAATGATGCCGTCCACCAAGGCGATGATTTTTGGCCCGAATGCCTGGTTGATATCTACAATGGCTTCACTCAGATGGCTGTGATAGATGACTCTTCGGGGATTTGGAATGACGCCGAACATATTTTTGAGTGAGCATGTCAATCGGGCATATTTATGGGTTTTGATTTTGGGAATATTGATGATGAGATCGGCTTTGTAGGCTTGGTAAGGGACGGTTATCTCTTTGAAGTAAAGCCCTGCCTCCAAAGGAATATTGATTTTTTCCCCTTCTGAAAAATTCACAATTTCCACCTGAAATTCATTGATCAGCTGCTCAAAATTCATGAGCTGGTATGTCCTGGAGAGAATTCTCCCCTTGACAGGAGTTCCGACATCGCTTTCTCCGATGATGATTCGCGCTTCAGGATTGACCTTCCGTATGATGCCCAGCACCGCCTTCAGCACGTCCATGCTTGTATTGGCCCCGCTTCGAATGTACTTTGGATTATCCGTTATCAAATTGGGTTTTATGAGCATCGCCTCAGAGGACCTGATTTTTCTCAGACAGCCTGATTCTTCGAGACATCCGAAAATATTCTCAAAGAGATTTTCCGGGCGGGTTTTTCGAATCACGACTTTGCTGTTTTTCTGAGTCATTTTTTAGCCTGATCTCCATTAGTGCTTATATCACAGCTTAAAAGCGCGGTCAACGAAGCTCCCCCCTGGGCCTTCCTGGGGGAGAATCCGTAAAGATGTGCATGCATCTCTGAGGTGTCTTGCTTTTTTATGCGAGTCGTGTTAAATTTTTGCCTCGTTTTGTCGCCTGATTACAGCCATGCTTTCAATCGATGTGAGCTTGATTGTCATTTTCGCAATCGTCTGGATCCTGGTAGGCGTTCTCTCAAAGGTGTATTACAATCCTGTGCGGAAAATCATGAGGAAGCGAGACTCGAAGATCGAGCAAAATAAGCGAGCGGGCCAGGAAGCTCTGGACAAATACGAAAGTGCCCTTCAGAAGATAGAGGAGGATATGAAAAGGGCGAAGTCTGCCGCTCGCGCCACGAGAGAGAAATTGGAGAAGGAGGCCCTGAAAGAGAAAGAGCGTATGCTTGAAGAGATTACTAAGGAGTGTCGTTCTCAAGTCGAGAAAGCCAAGGAGGAACTGCAGGAAAAAACGGAGAGCTTGAAAAAGGAATTAGAGCCTCAAAGCACACACTTGGCTGAACGAATCGAAAAGAAAATCTTGCATTGATGCAAAAGAAGGATAAATAGTGGATTTTCTAGGCAAGGTCATCAACTTTGTTTTGCTTTTTGGAGGGCTGGTCTACCTCCTCCGCAATCCCCTGAGGGGCTTTCTTGAGGGACGGACAAGATCCCTGGATCATGCGCTCAAGCAGGCAAATGATACACGTGTGGAGGCCGAGAAAAAACACCGGGAGATGGAAAAGCGTCTCAGAAACGTCGGCCGGGAGACGGAAGAAATCAGGGAAGAGGCAGAGACAGAAGGGAAAACGGTCCAGGAACGCATTTTGAATGAAGCAAGAGCCGAAGCCGAGCGGTTGAAACTTCTCTCCCGCCGGGAGATCGAGATGCTCACTCAGGCTGGAATTCGTGAGATCAAGCGTTATGCAGCCGAACTGGCGACATCCCTGGCGCGGCAGAGGATTCAGAGTAAAATCAAAGAGGAAGATCAATCCCTTCTGATCGATCGATCGATCGAAAGGTTAGAAAAACTGAATGAGAAATCAAGTCCTGATCAAGAGATACGCACAAGGACTCATTAACTCCGCCAAAGACGAGAAGGAGTTTGAGTCTCTTCTCCGTCAGATTCGTGAGTTTCGTGACCTGCTCTCCAAACAGAAGAATCTCCAGGATGCCCTTACAAGTCCTTTCCTTCCAGCATCGAAGAAAATAGAGATAGCTGCACAAATCCTGGCTAAGACGTCCCTTGAAGAAAAGGCCCGACGTTTTCTTCTCCTTCTCGTAGATAACAGCCGTATCTCCTTGATAAAGGATATTATTGACCAATCACCAGAGGTCTGGAACGATGAACACGGGATCGCAACCTTTGTGGTGAGTTCTGTGGTTCCCTTGAATGAATCACAGAAGAAACGTCTCGAAGAGAGGCTCACAAGATTTGAAAAGAAAAATGTTTCTCTCTCTTATAAAATTGAGCCCTCTCTGATCGGAGGCCTTTCCATAAGGAAAAAGAATATTGTGTATGATGTTTCCGTGCAAGGAGAACTGGAACGGCTCAAACAAAAAATCTCTGAAGGATAGTGACAGAATGGAAATAAAGGCAGACGAAATCAGCAAAATTATTCAGCGGCAGATCGAGGGATATGAGACAGATGTCGATATCAAAGAAGTCGGAACAGTGACTTCGGTCGGAGACGGTATAGCCCGCATCTATGGGTTAGACCGGGTTATGTACAACGAACTTCTGGAGTTTCCTAACGATGTGTACGGCTTGGCCCTCAATCTGGAAGAGGACAGTGTGGGATCGGTTCTTTTAGGGGAAAGCCATCTGGTCAAAGAAGGCGATCTGGTCAAGCGTACCCACAGAATTATGCAGGTTCCTTCGGGTCCGGACTTGATCGGCAGGGTGGTCAATCCTTTGGGTATGCCTTTGGACGGGAAAGGCCCGGTCAAGACGGATATCAACATGGTGGTCGAGCGGCTGGCTCCAGGAGTGGTGGAGCGCGTTCCGGTGAAGAAACCCCTGCAGACCGGAATAAAAGCCATAGATGCCATGATTCCCATCGGCCGAGGACAGAGAGAATTGATCATCGGTGACAGGCAGACAGGAAAGACAGCCATCGCTATCGATACGATCATCAACCAGAAGGGAAAAGATGTGATCTGCATCTACGTTGCGATCGGGCAGAAAAATTCCACCATCGCTTATACCATCAAAGTCTTGGAAGATCACGGGGCCATGGACTATTCCATCGTAGTAGCTGCTTCTGCCTCAGACCCCTCTCCTCTTCAGTATCTGGCTCCATACAGCGGGTGCGCCATAGGGGAGTACTTCCGTGATAATAAACAGCATGCCCTTTTGATCTATGATGACCTGTCCAAACACGCAGCTGCTTATCGAGAAATCGCACTCCTGCTGCGCCGCCCCCCAGGACGTGAGGCCTTCCCAGGTGATGTTTTTTACCTTCATTCAAGGCTTTTGGAAAGAGCGGCCAAGCTCAACGAAGAGAGGGGAGGAGGTACCTTGACTGCCCTGCCGATCATCGAAACCCAAGCCGGGGATGTCTCCGGGTACATACCCACCAATGTCATTTCCATCACAGACGGGCAGATCTATCTCGAGCCGGAGCTCTTCAACGCAGGAATCCGACCCGCTATCAATGTAGGCATTTCTGTATCTCGGGTGGGAGGGAATGCCCAGATCAAGGCCATGAAGCAGGTCGCAGGACAGCTCCGACTGGACCTGGCACAATACCGTGAACTGGTCACTTTTGCCCAGTTCGGTACAGAGCTGGATAAAGCCAGCCAGGCCCAGCTCGAACGCGGAGAGCGTCTGACCGAGGTCCTCAAACAGGCGCAGTACGAGCCGCTCGATGTGGAGAAGCAGATATTGATCATCTATGCCGGCAATCGCGGATTTCTGGATGGATTCGAAACCGGGCAAATGGGAGAGTATGAAAAGGCGCTCTATGATTATTTCGAGAATGAGCACCCCGATGTATTGAAGCAAATCGCAGAGAAAAAAGAGATCAGCAAAGAACTGGATGAAGAGATAAGTCAAGCGATCGGGGCATTTGGCAAGAGATTTAAACAGGAGAGAGAAGGAGAAAGCATATAAAATGCCAGCCCTTATCGACTTGAGACGGAGGATCAAAAGTGTCCGGAATACCCAACAGATTACACAAGCCATGAAAACCGTCTCTACGGCAAAGTTTAAAAAGATCCAGCGGGAAGTGCTCCAGGCGAGGCCTTACTGGCACACCTTCCCCTCTCTGATCCATAGAGCTCTGTTGTGGGATGCTATGGACCGGCATCCCCTCCTTGTCAAACGAGATGAACGTAAGGCGATCGTCGTGATTCTCTCCTCGGATAAAGGCCTCTGCGGAGCATTCAATTCCAGCCTTTTAACGAACGCTCTGAACTTCTGTAAAGAAAAATCCCAGACCTGTGATCTGAAGCTCGTGCTGGCGGGTAAGAAAGCCGTCACTTTTTTCAGAAGACAGTCTTATTCTATAGAGAGAACCTATGTCGATCGAATCCAGAAACTCGGGACGGAAGACCTCAGGGAACTCTCCTTCTTTTTGATGCAGGAATACACATACTCCAAGACCGATGCCGTTTATGTGTTTTACAATGAGTTCAGGTCCATTCTCGCTCCCCATATCACTCTGATCAAACTTCTGCCTGTAGAAATTCATAAAAAAACGGCAAAGCATGTTCGAGCACTCGAATCTGAAGAAGCCCATCTTGGACTTCCGCCGGACTGGGAACCTGTCCGTGCTTCCCTGATGGATGTGCTCATTCCAAAGTATGTCGAAGCACAGATAAGTCATTTCTTTTCGGAGTCTGCAGCTGCAGAGCACGCAGCTCGGATGATGGCCATGGAGAGCGCGACAAAGAACGCTGAAGATTTGATCGAAGATTTGACCCTCGAATTGAATAAGATAAGACAGGCATCCATCACCAAGGAGCTTTTGGAAATCATGACCGCCGTTGAAGCCCTGGCGAAAAAATAAAATTCTTGGAGCCGGAAATGGCAAAAGAAAAGAAGGAATCCAAAAGAAAGAAAGAAACTTCAGAGAGAGTCGGGCAGGTTGTGCAGGTTATCGGGCCCGTTGTGGATGTCGAATTTAAAGGGATGGAACTCCCAGAAATATACAACGCATTGCGAATCACCAGCGAGGGATTCGATACGCCAGCTCCTGTGGACATTATCGTGGAGGCAGAGCAGCATCTTGGGGAAGACAAGGTACGGTGTGTATCCATGCACCCCACGGATGGGCTTGCTCGGGGCATGAAAGTCATTGATCTGGGCGGTCCTATTCAGGTCCCGGTAGGAGAGGAGACACTGGGAAGGATGCTCAACGTGATCGGCGAGCCCGTTGACTATCTCGGTCCGATCGATGCCAAAAAAAGGTACCCCATCCATCGGCCTCCCCCGCCTCTCGAAGATCAAAGCACCCAGCTGGAGATGTTTGAAACAGGGATCAAAGTCATCGACCTCATCCAGCCTTTTCTTAAGGGAGGTAAAATTGGATTGTTTGGCGGGGCCGGTGTGGGGAAGACCGTCATCATCATGGAGCTGATCCACAATGTTGCTCAGAAGCACGGAGGATACTCTGTGTTTGCCGGAGTCGGCGAGCGGACAAGAGAGGGCAATGACCTTTGGCTGGAGATGAAGGAATCCGGAGTAATCGAAAAGACGGCTCTGATCTACGGGCAGATGACCGAGCCTCCTGGAGCGAGGCTGAGAGTGGGGCTCACCGCCTTATCCGTGGCCGAATATTTTCGAGATGAGATGAACCAGGACATCCTTCTTTTTATCGACAATATTTTCCGCTTTGTGCAAGCCGGTTCTGAAGTTTCGGCTCTCTTAGGCCGGATGCCCTCTGCGGTGGGCTATCAGCCCAATCTGGCAACAGAACTGGGGGAATTGGAAGAGAGGATCACTTCTACCAATAAAGGATCCATCACCTCCGTCCAAGCGATATATGTGCCGGCAGATGACTTCACCGATCCAGCGCCCGCAACCACATTCTCCCATCTGGATGCTACCACCAACCTCTCCCGGGCGCTCACCGAGATAGGCATCTATCCGGCAGTGGATCCTCTGAGTTCTTATTCTCGCATCCTGGACGCCAGGGTCATCGGCGAAGATCACTATCAAGTGGCTCGTCAGGTCAAGGAAATACTTCAGCGTCACAAAGACCTTCAAGACATCATCACCATCCTGGGAATGGAAGAGCTCTCCGAAGAGGATAAAATCGTTGTCAACAGGGCCCGAAAAATCCAGAGATTCCTTTCCCAGCCTTTCCATGTGGCTGAAGAGTTTACGGGGAGAGAAGGGAAATATGTTCCTATCGAGGAAACGGTTAAGGGTTTTAAGGAAATCGTGGAAGGAAAGCATGACGATAAGCCGGAACAGGCTTTCTATATGGTGGGCGGAATAGATGAGGTGGTGGCCGCAGCTGAGAGGCTCAGTGCAGCATGAGCCCAGATATACCGACATCCCTCAACCTCAGGATAATAAGCCCATCGAATCTCCTTGTTGAAGAGGATGTCCAGGAGGTTTTTCTTCCCAGCCTGGACGGGATACTGGGCATATATCCGGGGCACAGACCTTTGTTTGTCGCTCTAGGGCAGGGCCAGGTGACCTACAAAAGTTCCAACATAGAAAAAGAGATTTCTGTTCAGGGGGGTTATGCTGAGATCCTTCCAGACCGTGCGCTGGTGTTTGTCAAACAGGGCAAAAATGAAACCGACCTATCCTCCAAAGCATGAGGGCGAAACCCTGGATGCTTTTTTCCACGGCCGTATTCTTGTGATTCAAAAACGAAAGGGATACCGGTTTTCTGTCGACGCCCCGCTGCTGGCTGATTTTATCCAAGCAGAAAGCATGGACAGATGTCTGGAACTAGGAACAGGATGCGGGATCGTCTCCCTTCTCTTGAGCATAAAACCTTTTTCACACATAACAGCCGTAGAGATTCAAGAGTCCCTTGCAGATTTAGCGCTAAGGAATGTGCGCCTGAATAAACTGGAGACTCGAATCAATATTGTCCATACCGACTTGCTCGATTTTCGCCCTGGCTATAAGTTCGATGTCATCTTTTCCAACCCACCGTATATAAAAGCGCAGGCAGGACATCTGAGCTTATCTCCGGAAAAATCTATTGCCAAACACGAATTAAAATGCGATATTTTTGGTATAATGCAGAAAACAGAAGAGTTATTGAAGAAGAAGGGAAGAGCGTATTTCATATTTACGGCGAGAAGAAAGCAGGAATTTGAGCGAGCCGTAAAAAAAAACAGAATGAATATAAAGACCGTACGTTTCGTGTATCCCCGTAAGGGAGGCCAACCGAATTTTTTTCTGACAGAGTGCGGCTTTTTGGGAGGTGAAAAAAAGGTCTTGAAACCGCTGGTTCTTTTCGATGCCCAGAGGAATTATACCCCTGAAGTTCGGGACATATTTGCCGGGAGAAGTCATGCTGCGTCTTCTTGATAATTTAAAGGGCTTATACAAATACAGAGTCCTCATCCAGAACCTGGTCAGCCGCGAGCTCAAGGCTCGCTACAGAGGAACCGTGCTGGGATTCCTCTGGTCATTTGTCAATCCGCTTCTTTTGATGATCGTCTATACTTTGGTCTTCGGCTTCATCATCCAGCCTCGGGATCCTGCTTTTGAGGGAAATCCTCTCATTTATGCCCTCTTTCTCTTCTGCGGTGTTCTGCCCTGGACCTGGTTTTCCTCTTCGGCGCTCGAGTCTGCCAATGTGCTGATGGCTCAAGGCAATCTGATCAAGAAGATCCTTTTTCCTGTAGAGATTCTTCCCATCGTGGTGGTGATCTCCAATTTCGTCCATTTTGTATTCGGACTTCCTATCCTGTTTCTCTTCGCATTGATCATGCTTAAAAAGTTTACCGTCTATGTATTCTTTTTACCCCTGGTGATCCTTGTGCAGTTTGTGTTTTCTCTCGGGTTTACTCTTCTGGTCTCGTCTCTCACCGTGCATTTCCGGGATATCAAGGACATCCTGGCCAACCTGCTGACTTTTTGGTTTTTCGCCTCTCCCATCATCTATCCGATGACATTCATCACCATAAGGGAGAACCCGTGGCTTCAAATACTTCTCGATCTCAATCCGGTAACCCATATTATGCAGGGATACCAGAATTGTGTGTTTTTCGGCGAGATGATCCGCTGGAAGCGGCTTGGGGTGACATTTTTCTTTGCACTTTTTTTGTTCTTCCTCGGTTACTACATCTTTGACCGGCTTCGTGATTCATTCCCGGAGGAGGTGTGAGTGGTCGCGATTGATGTGGACAATGTCACCCGGATTTACCAGAAATATTCTGCCCGCCACCGCTTCAAAACCTTCAAGAGTGCGCTGTTGAAAGGGGACCTGTTCAAGGCGATGCAGCCCGAAGAGTTGGTCACGGCGCTTGACAGGATCAGCTTTCAAGTAGAGAAAGGAACGACCTTCGGCGTCATCGGCGAGAACGGATCAGGAAAGAGCACCCTTCTAAAAGTGGTTACCGGCATCGCCAAGCCCACCTCTGGAAAGGTCAGTGTCAGAGGAAAAGTCTCGGCCTTGATCGAACTGGGGGCAGGATTCCATCCCGAGATTTCTGGACGCGAAAATGTCTATATCAACGGGATCATGCTGGGCCTTTCCAAAAAAGAGATCGACCAGAAATTTGATGAAATCGTCCGGTTCGCCCAGCTCGAAGAATTCATCGATGCGCCTGTCAAAACCTATTCTTCGGGAATGTACATGAGGTTGGGATTCTCCATCGCTATAAATGTCAATCCCGATATTCTTTTGGTCGATGAAGTGCTCGCTGTGGGGGATGCCTCTTTCGTCCCCAAATGTCTGGATCGGATCGACGATTTCCGCCGGCGGAAAAAAACCATCCTCTTTGTGAGCCATGATTTAACCACGGTGGAGAAAGTCTGCGACAGGGTGCTCTGGCTCAAGGAGGGAAAGATACAGATGATCGCGGATCCCAAGAGAGCGATCGATGCCTATCTTCAGGATATTGCCGAAAAGCAGGAAGAAGATTTCGAGGTCCGCCAGAGAGAAATCGAACAAAAAGTCAAAGAGGAAGAGAAAAAAGAGGAAGAGGGCGAGGACAGGCGGGAGGACAGATGGGGAAAGAGAGAAATCGAAATCACGAATGTCAAAATGACAAGTCTTCAGGGAAGAGAAAAGCATGTTTTTTCACCTGATGAAGGGATGATGATCGAGATGGATGTGAATGCGAAGGCCCGCATCACAGATTTCGTTTTTGGAATCGGCATCTTCAATTCTCAGGGCATTCGCTGTTACGGCACCAATACCCATTCCGAGGATTTTGAACCTCAATCCATCCAGGGCAGAGGAAAGGTCACCTGCAGGATCGAAAAACTGAACCTCATAAACGGAACCTATTATCTGGACGTTGCTGCCCATAAGAAGGACGGTTATCCGTATGACTATCACCGCAGCATGTATACGTTCATGGTCTCGTCCAAGTATAAAGATGTGGGCATTTCCCGGCCTGATCTGACCTGGCTTTTTTCCTCCTCCATCCGGATCAAGCCCCCCGGTTCAAGGTCAGGAAAGGATTCATAGATATGACCGGTTGCAATTCGAGAAAACCCGGGTATAATATCCGCCAGGAGAAAACCAGTGAAACGATTTAAAGAACCCCTTGAGTCTCATACAAGGACCGTGTTGAAGGCCATAAGCTGGAGGGTCATAGCGACATTAACCAGCATGACCATCGTTTATGTGCTGACTAAGAGGCCTTTGCTGACCTTGGAGTTTGGCGTCATCGAAGTCCTGGCGAAAATAACCTTTTATTATCTTCATGACAGGGCCTGGCATAAAGTCCCCTGGGGAACGAAAAGACATCCTCTCTCTGCCCTTCCCATCAACCGCGAGATTAGCGCTGTGGACATGGAGAAAATAAAGAACTACCTCAAGGATCTAGGTTATATGGATTGATAACAAGCCTTGAAAGAAAAAATCCAGACTGTTGAAAATCTCGGGAGGACGAGACAATCGCTAAAAAAACGGGGCCGGAAGGTTGTATTCACCAACGGGTGCTTCGATCTTCTTCACAGCGGGCATGTGCATTTATTCAGGGAGGCGAAGAGGCTGGGAGATGTTCTTATCGTCGGTGTGAATGATGATGCCTCGGTGAGAAGAATAAAAGGGCCGAGAAGACCGGTCTTTACGCTGAAAGAGCGGCTGGAGATCCTTGAGGCCATTCAGTTCATCGATTATCTGGTTTCCTTTTCTCAAGAAACTCCGAAGGAGATCATCTCTTTTCTTCTCCCTGATGTTCTTGCCAAGGGAGGAGATTGGAGGTTGGAAGAGGTCGTGGGCCGGGAAGAAGTCGCGGCCTCAGGAGGGAAGGTCGTCCTTATACCCCTCCTCAAAGGGCAGTCCTCCTCTCAAATTCTTTTCAGAATTCTCGCATCCTTTAAAAAGAAATAAAAAAGCTCTCCTTTTCTCTGATGATAAGGGAGAGCTTGGGTCTCTTGCGTATTGGAGTGATAAGCAGTTTTACATCATGCTCGGGATGCGCACGTGCAGCCTTCTGAGCAGTGAGCTACTCTGGGAACCCGAAATTTTTTCATTTAAGTCTCCTGGCGAAAATTTGGTATACAATACTTAATATATAAGATTTGTAGAGTTATGTCAAGTCAAAGCGCGGCTCTCGGATACTTTTTAGTGATAGACCTTTCAGCGATCCCTTAAAAGGAATCCCTTTTTCAATGACGTGAACCTTTCCGGGCTGATATCCGTTTCTTAGAGTGTGGCGTACGGATGGACAGAGAGGTTTGGAAATTCGTTGTTAAGGAGGCTGGATATCATGCGAAAGAAACTTGTCATATGTTTGTTCCTCTTTCTGACCGTCGGTTTGTACCCTCTGATGGCCCGATCGAGTACAGAGGAATCTGTGAATATACCGAGATTGACAGATCCTCCCCAGATCGACGGAATCCTGGATAATCCTCTGTGGGAGAATCAGGCTCTGAAGATCGACGACTTTCTTCAGTTCACGCCTAAAGAAAAGGGTGTCCCTACTCAGCAGACAGTGGCCTATTTGGGTTTTGACCAAAAAAATATCTACGTAGCCTTCCGATGTTCTGATTCCGAACCGGAAAAAATCAGGGCATCGATCACAAATCGCGACAACATCATAGATGACGACTGGGTGGCGGTTTTTATAGATACGTTCAACGAAAAACGCCGGGCCTTTACCTTTATCATCAATCCGTTGGGTGTTCAGCTCGATTGCATCCGCATGGAGGAGGGGGGAAATGATTTCATGGATGAGAGCTGGGATACCGTTTTCGACTCAGATGGCCATATCGACGAATTAGGCTATACGGTCGAAATGGCCATTCCATTCAAGAGCATCCGGTTTCCGGACGAGGAGATCAAAGTCTGGAACCTTTTTTTAGGACGAAATATCGCCCGCACTGGAGAGATCATCACCTGGCCGGGTTTATCCAGGGAGGTCCCAGGTTTGATCAGCCAAGGTCAGAACGTGGTTATCAGGGGAGATGTAGAGAAAGGCAAGAATTTCGAGCTGATGCCCATCTTTACTTCCCTCAAAACCAAAAACGCACAAATCGATCCTCAACCGGGATTGAATTTCAAATGGGGAATAAGTTCTGACCTGACAATGGATCTAACCCTTAATCCCGACTTCAGCCATATCGAAGCCGACGCTCCAAAAATCGACATTAACCAGAGGTTTGCCCTTTATTACGACGAGAAACGCCCCTTTTTCCTGGAAGGGATGGAAATTTTCCAATTTCCTGATGATGGACTGGACATCGTCTATACCAGAAGGATTATAGATCCCGCTGGAGGAGCCAAACTCTCCGGCAAAGTGGGCCGTTTTACTTACGGCCTGCTGTCTGCCTATGATGTCAATCCCACTGAAAATCTCTGGGGTGTGAGCGAGGGTGAAGGACTCCAGCAAGACAGCGCATTATTCAACATCTTCCGCATCAAAACCGATGTCTTCAAGCAAAGCTATATCGGCCTCTGTTTGACTGACAAAAAGATAGACGGTTCTTACAACAGGGTCATAGGCGTGGACGGTCAGCTCAATTTCAACAACAGATACTTCATCACCTTCCAGGCTGCGGGTTCAAAGACCAAGTTCTCAGATAAGGAAACAGAGATCGTCCCTGCTTTATATGCTGAATTCATGTACTATTCCAAATATGTGGGGGCAGGAATGTGGTGGAAATCCATTCATCCAGATTTTGAAGCCTCCTCTGGATTCGTCAACAGGGTAGACTACAAGAATTACGGCGTTTTTTCCTTCTTCAATGCCTATCCTCAGAAGCAATACCTCAACCAGCTCAGGCTGAGTCTCAGCGCGGGAATCAGAGATTCCTATTTCGAGGGCATTGTTCAGGATAAGTGGATCAGAACAAACTTTCAATTCCGGTTCACCGAATTTAACCAGATCTTTATCACTTATATGAATGAGATGGAGAGGTATGAAGGCATCGATTTTCAGAAAAATTGGCTGAGTATCGAGGGACAAAACAACCTCATCAGTTGGATGCCGTTCGGATTCTATTTCCAAACGGGCAACAGCATTTTTTATGATCCTGATGATCCTTTTAAAGGATGGAGCAATACCTATGGAGTCTATGTTCAGTTCAAGCCGAATAAACGATTGAGAGTTGGGCTGGAATTCACTAAACAGACCTTTTGGGAGAAATGGGGCGGCGAACAGGTTTTTGATTTCAACGTGATCAGGCAGCGGACAACCTATCAGTTATCCAGAGCCCTTTCTTTGAGGACCATAGTGGATTATAACCATTTTGACAAGGAGATATACGGCAGCTTCCTTGTCAGCTACATCTTGAAACCAGGGACCGTATTCTTCCTGGGCATTGATAACGATTTCTCGAACCAGGATTCGGGGTATACTCAAACCGGCTACAGTGTGTTCCTGAAATTTTCATATTGGTGGAGAATGTAAGAGGGCCAAAAATGAAGTGTCAGAGGTAGTCTATTTCAAACAGACCTGATTCCTGAAGAGCGATCCTGACTTCTTGCCCTCCCATTTCACAGATGAACACTTCGATGGTTTTCCCCGTTTTTTGATCGTGGATCCTTTTCCTTTCCAGAATTTTTTCGATGATGAATTCCTTGTTTCCGAAAACGACTGATCTTGGGATCTCCCTTCCCTTATAGCCTTCATAAAACCGCAGTTCGAATGGAGCATCTTTTCTTGTTTTCTTCATATGACTAGAAATATTGACTTTCTTTTATTATACACGACCCGTCGGCCAAAAGAGAAGGAGAGAAAGCGAGCATTTGCTCAATCGTGATGACCTATGGATAGGACAAGTCACGACAACAGGCTGTTACATTCTGTATAATAATAATCTCATGAGTATGGATTTTCTCAAACACACAGAAGAATTCAAAAGACTTCTCGATGCCTTGAGAGATGGGAAAAAAGGTCTGCGTGTATCTGGCCTCATCCCTGCGGCCCAACCCTATTTTGTTTCCATCTTGGCACAGGAATTGGAGAAGCCTATAATTTTGATCCGTCCCGCCTCTTCTTCGCTTTCCCGTTTGAAAGAAGACTGCCGATTCTTTCTTTCCCAACTGGGAAGCCACAAGAGATCAGTTCTTCTTCCTCCTCTTTTCGAATCTCCCTATCAGGAGATCTCTCCATCCCTGGAAACCGTTTCTTCGCGGATGCGTTTCTTTTATGAACTTCTCAAGGGACCTCCCTCTCTTCTTCTCACCAACCTCCTCGGTCTCCTGCTGCCTCTCCCTAGTCCCGGAAACCTGCCCCGGTTTTTCATCGAATTGGAGCCTGGCACTCGCATGGGCCGCGATAAGCTTGTGCAAAAATTGGCTGAGTTCGGATATACCAGGGAGGACCTGGTGAATTCTCATGGAGAGTTCGCCTACCGGGGCGGGATCGTAGATGTCTTTTCTCCTTGGGAGATGGATCCCTTCAGGCTCGAATTCAGTGGAGATGAGGTCGTTTCTCTGCGCGAATTCCAATCCTCGGATCAACGGTCCATCAGAAAAATCGATCGCCTGCTCATCCCTTCGTTGAAAGAATTTCCCGGAGATTTTTTGTCTTTTTCCCAAGGTCTTCTCCCGTCTGATCGATTTGTCTCATTTGACCAATATTACAGGGACGCCTTAATCATCGTCGAGGATTTTGAAGAAACAATCCAAGAGTGGAAACAGATAGAGGATGAATGGAAAGAACAATTCAACGAGGTTCGCGAGGAGAAGAAGGGTGTTCTTCCTCCCGATGAGGTCTACCCATCCAGATTAGTGAAAAAGATCCAGAGGGAAGCATTACGTCTCTTGGAGCTCGGTACGGAAAGAAATCACGGATATCACTTTTCTTTCCAATCCGTTCCCCGCTTTGCCAATAAGATTCCCTTTTTTCTGGATTATGTCAAAAAAATTCAAGATGAGAGAGAGCGGTGCTTCATTTATATCAGGAACGAAGGAATGTGCCAAAAATTGTCAGCTCTTCTCAAACAACATCAAATTCGACATGTCAAGTCTTCCAGTCCATTTATGGTACCTGAGGACGGTTCTCTGGTGCTGCTTCTCGGCGATTTAGGCTGTGGCTTTCGTTTTCCCTTGGAGAGAATCACATATTTTTCCGAAAAAGAGGTCTTCACTGAAGAGAGGGTTTTGATCAGCAGAGCCAGGGTTCGGCCTTTTGTATCTGACTTCAGAGATTTAAAAAGCGGCGATTATATCGTGCACACAGACTATGGGATCGGTGTGTTCAACGGCCTGGAAAAAATGAAGATCAATGGGAAAGCGCAGGAGTTCATTGAGATCCGCTACCAAGATGAAGATAAGCTGTTCGTTCCGACAGAAGACTTGAATCTTATCCAGAAATACACCCATGTGGGGAATCAAGCGCCTTCATTGAATAAATTGGGCACCGCAGCTTGGAAGAGAACAAAAGACCGCACCACGAAGGCTATAGAAAGTTTTGCCAGGGAACTTCTTCAACTCTATGCTCGGAGGGAGGCGGTTCGTGGACACTCCTTTATGCCTGGCGGAACCTGGGAGACAGATTTCGAGCAGACCTTCGAATATGAAGAAACCGAGGATCAACTTCAGGCCATCAAAGATGTCTATAGAGACATGGAGTCAGAATCCCCGATGGACCGCCTCCTTTGCGGAGATGTGGGGTACGGAAAAACGGAAGTTGCCATAAGGGCCTCCTTTAAAGCAGTAATGGACGGAAAACAGGTAGCTGTTCTCTGTCCCACAACCGTTCTTGCCGCACAACATATGAACACCTTTCAAAACCGAATGCTGCTCTTCCCTGTCAGGGTGGAAAGCCTGACAAGATTCCATTCCCGGGCGAAACAAAAACGAATTACAGATGATATAAAAAAGGGGCTGGTCGACATCGTAATAGGCACGCATAGGCTTTTATCGAAAGATGTCTCATTCAAAGATTTGGGGCTTTTGATTATAGACGAGGAACAAAGATTCGGAGTGGCGCATAAGGAAAAAATCAAAAAAATGAAAACCAGTATCGATGTCTTCACTATGACAGCCACGCCTATCCCCAGGACGTTGAACCTGGCACTTTCCGGACTCAGAGATATCAGCATCATAGAGACGCCCCCCAAGGACAGGCTGGCTATCCATACGGTGGTCACTCCTTTCAGCCAGAAGCTCATCGCCTCTGCCATAAAAAAAGAGCTGGCCCGGGGGGGGCAGGTCTATTTCGTCCATAACCGTATCGAAGATATCGATGCCGTAGCACAGATGATCAAGCAATGGGTGAAAGAGGCCAAGATTGCTGTCATTCATGGGAGAATGCCAGGAATCACGCTGGAGCGAAGGATGATTGATTTTATCGACCGAAAATACAATGTATTGGTTACCACCACCATTATCGAAAACGGCATCGATATCCCGCTTGTCAATACTTTGATCGTGAATCGTGCAGACCGTTTCGGTCTCGCGCAGCTCTATCAGTTGCGCGGAAGGGTTGGGCGGTCCTCTCGCCAGGCAGTGGCATATTTACTTGTTCCTCCCTTTGCCGAACTCACTCCTTTATCCAAGGAACGATTGAAGGCACTACAGGAATTTTCAGAGTTGGGATCTGGATTCCGTCTGGCTGCCAAAGATTTGGAAATCAGAGGAGCCGGGAATTTCCTGGGTTCGCGGCAGCACGGATATATGGAAGCAGTGGGCTTTGATTATTATATGCACCTTTTGGGACAGACAGTCAAGAGACTCAAAGGGGAATCCGAGGAGGAGGTAAAGAGCGAGATCAATTTGAGGGTGAATATCCGCATTCCCGATGACTATCTTCCTCAGCCAAACTTGAGGCTGAACCTTTACAAACGCGTCTCATCTGTCGAAAAACTGGAGGATATCGATAAGATCCAGAGAGAGGTTGAGGACAGATACGGACCTTTTCCTCCAAGCGTTAAAAATCTTCTCTGCTATGGCGTTATAAAGTTCTTCGCACAGAGGATCAAGATCAAGTCCATTGATCGCTTCGGGAAGAAGATCGTGTTCAAATTTTTCCCGGCTTCAACAGCCAATCTCAAACGTATGCCCGCAGTTCTAGAGAAATTTTCTGGCTTCATCACCCCTCAGGGTGTGATGTACATAAATCTTTCCTCCGGAGATGAGTCAGAAATTATGCGTGAAACGATATTCGTCTTGAAGCAGTTATCGGGTATGTAATATAATTCAGGTGAATTGAAATTAAAAAAGATGTGGCGATTATTGATCTTGCCTTCGGTTTTCGTTTTGCTTCTTGCGGGCTGCAGCAAGGAAGGGCCTACGGATAGCTCTGAAGACTCTGTGCTTCAGGAGGCGATGAAAAACGTGACGATCCTCCGTGTCCAGGATTCGTATTACGCCAATTCGGATTTCGAGAGATACCTTCAGTTGACTATTGGAGGAGAATACCAAAGCCTTTCCGATATTTCGTTGAGTCGTGTTTTCGACAATTTTATAGAAGAAAAAATCTTGTTGGCAGCTGCGCGAGAGCAAGAAATATCCTTGTCTTGGGAAGAGAAGAAAGAATATTTGGCAAAACAAAAAAATGAGTCTATGAATGATGAAAACAGTCAACCATTGGGCGAGGAAGAGATGAGTTTGCTGTTGGATCAACTGCTTGTCGAGAAATACACGTTCTCTCTGGTTAAGGACATCGAAGTGACGGAAAAAGAAATAGAAGATTACTACGCTCAACACAAAAGGGAGTTCTTGCTCCAAGAGAGAGTGGAAGTGAGCCAGATATTGCTTCCGAATGAAGAAAAAGCTGTGGAGATTCTGGAGAGAGTGAAAGATACCACAGCAGAGGATTTCAAGAAAGTCGCTCAGGCAGAATCAATCGGTGTCGAGGCGTCCAGAGGAGGCAAAATGGGAATTTTTGAGATGGGACAGCTTCCTTCCGAGATGGAACAGGCCATCTTTTCGTTGGACCAAGGGGAAGTGAGTCCTGTATTGGAATCTTCCTACGGATATCATATCTTCAGATTGGATGCCAAGCATGAACCTGAGCTGATTCCACAGGGAAAAGCATCTTCTTCCATTAGGATGAAGATCCTCAGCAAAGAAATCAAAGATCATCTCTCTCGTCACGTCGAGGATTTGAAGAATTCCCTCGATTGGGATTTTTTCCCAAACAACTTGTATTTTCAGTATCAAAGGACATTAGATGAATCGATCACATAAGTGCGTTGTTTTGGCTGCTGTGCTGCTCACGGCAGCGGTGCTTTATAGTCAGGAGATCGTTGAGGCCATTGTGGCGATTGTGAATGATGAAATCATCACGCTTTCCGAGTACAAAGCAGAGCATGAAGCGCTTTACACTTTCCTTCGTTCGCAGCTCAAAGGAGAGGAATTTGATAAACAGTACACAGCGCAAAGGAAAGAGCTGCTGGACAGGATGATAACAGAACGGCTGCTTCTCCAGGAAGCGAGAAAGAGTGATCTGAATATCGAGGAACAGCTCAGGATGTACATAGACAACATCAAAGCTCAAAACGACATCGGATCGGATGAGGAACTGAGACGCATGATGGCGCAGCAGGGCATCGATTTTGAAGCATGGAAAGAACAGCAGAAAAGAGGATTGCTTCAGCAAGCCGTGGTATTCAATGAGGTGGGCAGAAACATCTCGATCGATGAAACGGATGTGATCAATTACTACGATCAACATCCCGATGAATTCACTGAACCAACAGAGTATAGAATAAGAGCCATCTTCGTTTCATCCGAAGATAAAAGTGAAGACGAGGCGCGGATGAAGATGGAGGAAATAGATGAGAAGCTCGCTGCTGGAGAAGATATGGCTGCACTGGCCGGGCAGTATTCCGAGGGGCCTGAAAAAGAATCTCAGGGGGACTTAGGAACGTTCAAAGAAGGTGAGCTGGCAGATCCACTCCAAAAGGCTGTGGAAAATTTAGAGGTAGGTGGTGTGACTTCCTGGATCCAGATGCCGAACGGATGGTTTCGGATCAAGCTGGAGGCGAAGAAGGAAAGCCGGCTCAAGCCATTTGAGGAAGTCAGAGAAAAGATCGAAGACATGCTTTTCAATCAAGAACAGCAGAAGAGGGTCCGAGAATATTTGGAAGAGCTCAAGAAGCGCAGCTATATAAAGATCTTGATTTCCGATCCTCTGAGATACAGGTGAATCAGGGAATCATGATGGCTGCGGCAAATGCAGTGGTCCAGAATCCCTTTTTTCCCCTGGCAATTTGGGTGATGTGTTGGGTCCTTACCTGTAAGGTTTTTGTTATTTCATAAACGCTCTTTTCCTCGTTCCAGATTTGCTTCATGTCGAAATCTCTCCCTAAAGTCGTGGCAAGCATGTCTGCCGCTAGATCCTCAGCATATTGACCGGCCTCTTTTTCACCCTGTCCAAAACTGTGGTGCTCGGACAGATAGCCGTATTGGCTTGAATCGTTCGGGAGAGCCAGACCGATAGATGCAGAGATAAGACGGTGGGCTTCGTTTGTGGCGTTTTCACTCATAACGAGAAAGAGAATCTGGCCGGGCTTCAGGAGCTTTATCCCTTCTCTCCTGGATATCAACCGGCAATGGGGGGGGAATATGCTTGATATCTTAACGAGGTTAAAGGGAGCGATGGATGCGTCTCTCAGCGCTTGTTCCAAGCTGGCCAGTTTTTCTTTATGCTGCCCTTTTCCCCTGGTCAAGAAGATCCGAGAAGGGATGATTCTATCCATACAGAGGACCTACTTTTTATCATCTTTCTTTGGCTTTTCTCCCTCCTTCTCATAGGGTTCAGGCTCTTTAAAATCGATTTTTTTAGCGACTTCCCATTCGCCAACCGGAATATATTGGGAACCCTGCGATTTGGCGAAGAGTTTGACATCGACGACTTTTGATTTGAAAAAGGCGCTGCTTTTGAAATGCTCGAGGTTGGTGCCCTCAAACCCGAAGTTGCTTTTAATGAGAATGGTCTCGCTGGTCTCTCCAGGCATAAGGGGTTCTCCCCGGAGGGCCTGCAGGAATCCATCTCCCAGGTTTGAAATTTCATCACGGACCTTGAAATTAGCGTTGAAGTAGAGATATTTTAAAGGCTTGTCCGAGACATTCTTGATTTTGAAGGATATCGCTGGAACAAGTTTGAGTTTTGGAGGCCAAGGTTGATAGGTCTTTTCCACCCACTTTGTCTCGACATCCAGAATCTCGAATGAGCCTTCCAATTCTTGGTGGGACATAGTTTTCAACAAACCGGTGAAGTGAGCCACAGCAAAGACGATAACACCGAGTATGATAATAGCAAGGATAAGTTGCCAATTTTTCATTGCATTCCTCCTTCTTACCTACTTTAATATAATGGAAGAGAGGATTTTAATCAAATCATAATGAAAGACAAACTGCTGCGTGCGAATCTTTACGTAGGGCTGACAGCCTTCCTTGCTTCCACTCTACTGCTTATACTGAAGAGTTCATTTATGAAAACATGGTTCTTCTGTTTTGCATGGTGGTCTTTCATTCTTTTCCTTGACAGTCTCAACTACAGAATTCGGGGGTCCTCTCCCCTATCTGATTCTCTCAGTAATTTTTTCCTTATGGCCTATGTGTCAGTTTTTGTCTGGATTGTTTTTGAATTCTTTAATCTTCGGATGAAAAACTGGAGTTATCACAGTCTGCCTCTTAACACACCAGAAAGATGGGCCGGTTACTTTGTGGCCTTTGCAAGCGTGATTCCTGCACTCCGAGAGCTTTCGCTTTTTTTTATGCAGTTTTTAAAGGGGAAAAAATTGTCTCTCTTCAGGGTCCAGCCCAATCCTTTGCTGTGCAGAGGATCAATCTTGTTCGGGCTGGTATCGATTTGTTTGGTATTGCTGTGGCCCCGCGTCTTCTTCCCTTTGCCCTGGATATGTTTTCTTTTCTTGCTCGATCCCATCAACTACAGAAGAAAGAATGATTCCCTTCTGAGAAGCTTTGAGCAAGGCGATTGGACCCGGATCTGGTCTTGGGTTTTTGCCGGCCTGGCCGCAGGAATTTTCTGGGAAATGTGGAATTTCTGGGCCGGATCTCACTGGGAGTATTCACTTCCGTATTTGGATTTTGGCAGAGTTTTCCATATGCCGGTTTTGGGTTACACCGGTTTCCTGCCCTTCGCTCTCGAGGCCTTCGAGATTTCCACTTTTTTTTCAGATTTAAAAGAAAAACTTCGAGGAAAGAAATCGGTCGAAATTTTGATCTTGATAATCCTGGGATTGTCGTGCTTGGCCGGATTCTATCTGATCGATCGTTTTACACTCGCCGGATAGACCCATAAACCTCCCCTCCGGAGAAGAACGGCAATTGCTTTAGAGCTTCTTACCGCACGACCTTGGAGATAAAAACAGGCTCTATCCCGTATTCGTCGACAAGATGGAAATTTTCCTTGAGCACTTTTATAGTTTCTGGCAAAGGATGGCATATACCGACAGCCGTCCCATTTCTCTGGGCCAGGGTGAAGAGTTCGATAAGCTTTTCTTTTATGGAGTCTTCGTCGAGTTCGACATCGAGAAAAACATGTCTTTCGGCTGAGGGGATGTCGAGTCGACGGGCGAGCTCGTAGGCTACGGTATCGCTTGTCGTTCGGCTGTCAATAAAGAAAAGATTTCTTTCCTTTAACCGTTGAAGAATGGTATACATCATGGAATCATCGGGAGTGATCTTGGATCCCATATGATTGTTGACGCCGTTGATGTAGGGGACCTGAGCGAGATTGTTGTCTAGCACCTCGATGACCTCTTGAAAGCTCATCCCTGAATGAATCAAGCCCGGTGTGTTGCTGTTTTCTCCCTCATTATTGAGTGATTCTAAGGGGAGATGGAGGAGGATTTCAAAACCGCTCTGGTGGGCAAGTCGAGCGGTTTCTTCGCTCAGGGGGCTGTAGGGAAGGATAGCCACAGTTATGGGCTTCTGGATGCTGAGGATGTCGTAGATAGAGTCCAAGCTGTATCCCATATCGTCCATGATAAGAGCGACTTTAGGTTTAGGCTCTGGAGTGAAGATTCTTTGAGCCGTTTCAGTGAGTGCTTTTTCGCAGGAAAAGAGGATGGTGAGTCCCTTTCCCTGGGAGTCCAGGACTTCCCAGAGAAAATATTTGTTTTCCTCATCCTCTTGTTCCTCCGTTTTTAAAATCGAAACCCTGGCATTCTCCAAATCTTGTTTCAATCCAGGCTGGAGGAGATTGTATTCAGACAGAGTGAGGTCAACTTTGAGATGATCCTGGTCGCTTTTGTCTTTGAATCGGCTGATAGCAGAATTTGGAATTCCCTGGATGGAAAGATGATCCAGGACGATAGCGCCCGCACTGGGAAAAATCTCTTTGACTTTTTCTGCTTTCGGTTCAGCAAACAGAGAGACCAGGTGGGATTTTTCTCCTTTTTTCCAATTGAAATAATCTAGGCCTATGATCGAAATAACAGCTAGGAGGCAAAAGGCGACATATATGATCCGAGGAGATTTCAGATCCTGGATTCCCTTGAGCGGCCTGCTCGTTCTCATGGATTATTTTTTTTGAACGTGCCTTAAGGTGTGTCTGAAATAGAAGTCGGTGCTCTGGTCCTTTTCTGAGATTTTTTCGTCCGGTTCGATCCCCTTTTCCCACATTTCTTTTCCCTCTGGCAAGTAGAAAATTTTCGAGGTTAAAAGCAATCCGCTTCCATCCTCCAAAGTGAAAAATTCCTTCTTTGCCACCAGGCCGGGCGTTTTCATCCCTATAATCAGCGCTCTATGGAATTCCTTGAGCACTCCTGCCACAATTTCTGCAGGGCCAATCGTGGCAGCGTTTGTCCAAAGAATCAAGGGAAGATCCTGAGCCTCAGGTTCCTTGAGGCAGGACAGAAATTCTTTTTTTCCCTCTTTGTCCTGGAGATAGCCGGCCTTGTCTGTTCGAAGAAACAGGTTTGTGAAATTGAGGGCTTCTCCGATTTCACCTTCATGACAGTTTCTGAGGTCAACGATAAGAGGTTGGGTTCGAGATCTGAGTCGGCTTATCACTTCTTTTTGAACCTCTTCTGTGCAAGGCGGAAACAATTGGTTGATTTTTAGGATTCCGCTCGTATCTTTGGCTGATGTATAAGTGAAGGCAGCGTCCTGAAGCAGCTTCCTTTCCACGGTCATCTCTTCGGAGGACTCTCGACGGAGAATTTTCAGTTTAGCAGGCCTCTCTTCAGTGTCTTTGAGATACAGGTTGGTTTCCAGCATGCTCAGCATCAACAGGGGCTGACCGTCCATCTCGCTGAGGGCATCGCCGACTTTTATCCCTGCTTTTTCCGCAGGAGATTTTTCTTTGATTCCTATGACAACAGGATAAGTCCCGAATTTTTTCATTACGATGATCCCAGGCTCTTTAAAAAAAGTCGAGTCAAGAATTTTGTATTTGTTCGCATTTTGTGGATCAAGATAGGAGGAGAGAGGATCAAGAGGTCCGATAAGCCCTCTGAAAGCTCCTTTCATCGTCTTGGTTGGATTGGGAGTTTCTACATAATAATCTCTTATCAATTCTGCGACATTTCGCAGAAGGTAGAGATTCCTTTCCTGGGAGGAGCTTTGAGCACTGTTGGGAAGAAAGTTTTTAGGGATGATGAAAAAAAGGACGGTGGCCGCAAATGCAGTCAAAAGGAGGATTTTTAAATTTTTCTTAGCCATCTTTCAGTCGTGAATGATAGATTTTATCATCTTCACTCAAGCCATTGCAAGGGATTGACTGGTTCTGTCTTATAGCGAATTTCAAAATAAAGGGTATCCGCTTTTAAAGAAGCGAAATCCCCGACCACACCAATCGGCTGGCCGGCATTCACGAAGTCTCCTTTCTCGACCATAAATTCTGAACTGAGGTGCCCGTATATAGAAAAATAGGACAAGCCGTGGTCAATGATAACCATGTAACCATAACCTGAAGTATAGTCAGCATAAGCGACGCTGCCATCATGTATGGCCTTTACCACCCCATCTCTCTGGGGAGATATTTCTACTCCGTTATTTTGGGTCTCTGTATTGAAACGGGGATGCCGGCTGGTTCCAAAACGAGTAACGATTTTCCTGGAAGAGAGAGGCCATGGAAGTTTGCCCTTTTTCTCGTAGAGGGGAATAAGACTCTTAGGGAGCGAAATCTCCTCCCTTTGGAGCTTCTTGATCAAATTCTGGAGCTGCTCGGATCGGTCTTTGAGTTCCTCTAATGTTCTGAAGTGGGTTTCTTTGTTTCTATCGATTTCTCTGATGAGAGCCTTGTATTTGTTTTCTTGACTCAAGTACTCTTGCTTTTTTTCTTTTGCCTTCTGGATCAGTTGAGAGATTTCCAGTTTCTTTTTGTCGAGTTCTTCTTCGGCCTCCTGGAGTTCGTCGAGGGTGGATATGTAGTCCTTGATGATGTTGTCCTCGTATTGGGCGAGAAGCCTCAAATTTTTGCTCTCTGAGATAAGCTCTCCGACGTCGTTGACCTGGAACAAAAAATCAAAATAGCTGAATCTTCCAAACTTATACAGTGTAACGAGGATTTTTTCGATGGATGCTTTCTCTCTGTCCAATTTGTCTCTGAGTTCTGGAATTTTTTCCTGGATCGAAGAAAGTTCCAGATCCGCTTTCTCCATCTGTGTGCTGTAGAGAGAGAGCTCTTTTTTAATCAGCGTCTTGTTGAGTCCGATTCTATTTAGGCGCGACAAAATAGAAGATTTTTTTCGTTCTTCCTCGGTGATTTTTTTTCTAATACCCGTGATTTGCTCTGATATTTCGATCAGTCTTTTTTCATACTCTGACACGCTTTGCTGCAAAGAAAAAGACTGAATGAAAGAGCTGAGAATGAGAAACGAGGCGAGAAAGGGGATGGAAATGATTATCCTGAGCAAGAATTTTCTCATCCGGAAAATATTTTATCCTATATACGGCTTTAAATCCAGATGGTCAAAACAGGAGCAAGTATTTTTCAATACGGGTCGAAGGAACCATCGGTTTGAGAGGTCCGTCGCTGAGCGATTTTTCCCCGGAGGAGGGCTTTACCTGAAAATTGATGCCGAGGTCCTATTTTCTCAAAACATAGATCACACCGCCGGCGATACCGATAATCAGAGTGAAGACGAAATCTACGATCAGTGAAAATGAAAAGGCGATTTGGGTGGCGATGCCGTATGATCTGAAGATCTCGATAAAAATGACTTCTCTTAGCCCTAAGCCGCTTATTGTCACAGGAATAGTCAAGATGAGGAGTATAATGGGAATGAAAATGAAATAATCGAGAAGGCGTATGTCCAAGCTGAACGCTTTTCCCGCAAGCCAGTAATGCAGGATGACATTGATTTGGAGGAGGAGGGCCCAGAACAGAGCCCATAAGAAGGGAATTCTCTTTTCTTTATAGACCAGGACGATCTTGTGGAATTCCAATGCCTTCGTCTTGATTTTCAGAAGAACTCCTTTATCCGGCATTTTCAAAAGAAGAATTCTGGCTGCAGGAGTCAAAAAGAGAAAGGCTGCAAACAAACCGAGGAGT
Organism: uncultured Eubacteriales bacterium; assembly: GCA_964346815.1. Lineage (GTDB taxonomy): Bacteria > Acidobacteriota > Aminicenantia > Aminicenantales > Aminicenantaceae > CAYFWF01. The sequence goes on from CAYFWF010000005.1 coordinate 51,700, forward strand.
CCCACTAAAAGCGAAATCCAAATGATCGGCAGTCTCCGAGCCATATCGAGGCGGAGCAAAGATGCCGTAAAAGCAAAGACGAGTAGAATAATGATTCCGGTGAAACGCTCCACCAGAACGATTGCCGAAGATTTAAGCAGAGATTTGGAATATCGTGAGCCATCCCAGATGCGGACCACATCCCCCCCGAAACGTGTAGGCAGGAAGAGGTTGAAGAAATTCCCTACAAGATAGGATTTTGCTAAAAAACCCAAGGGCACATCATCCCCCTGAGCATGAATCAGGATCTGCCACCTGTGGGCGCTGATGATAAGCCCCAAGGCGTGGAGAGAGAAGGAAAGAGCCAGCCAGAAGAAGTGGATGTCTTTAAGCGCATCCAGCGCTTCCCGAACGGGAACGACTTTGAGGAGGAGATAAACAATGATAGAGAAACTGAAGACAAATTTGAGAGCTATGGTCAGCAGCCCTTTACTTTTTGGCATCGAGAAAACTGTGTTGTTTGCCTTTTCTGTAAAAATATTTGGTGGTCACCTTTCCTACTAACCCTGCCAGGATAATCAAGGAAACCAGATTCGGAAAGGCCATCAATGCATTGGCCATATCTCCTATGTACCAGACAATATTCAAATGGACACCTTGGATGATCGACCCGATAAAAAGCAAAAAGATGAAAGCGATTCTGAAGGGATACACAATCCTGACACCAAAGATGTACTCCAGACACTTCTCCCCATAGTAGCACCAGCCTAGAAGCGTTGAATAGCCGAAAAGGAAGGAACTCAGTGCAATGATATATCCTCCGAAGGGAATGACCGAATCGAAAGCTGCTGCTGTAAGTTCGGTGGATGTTAAATTTTCCGGGGATCCGAAAGCGGCCGTCTTAAGATACATTCCGGTGATGACTATGGTTAAAGTTGTCAGTGTGTTCACCACCAGAGTGTCGATAAAAGTGCCTGTCATTGCGATCAATCCGTTTCTTGATGGGTCCGAGGATTTTGAGGCAGATTGAGCGATGGCTGCAGATCCTAATCCAGATTCATTGGAGAGGAGGCCTCTGCGAACCCCGATGCTGATAGCCAGTTTGACAGAAGTCCCGACCATGGCGCCCCCAACCGCCTTTGCTGAAAAGGCAGATTTAAAAATAACAGAAAAGGCAGCAGGAAGATTGGCGATGTTAGCCAGGATGATAACTATGGCTCCACAAAAATAAAGGACGATCATGGTTGGAACCAGCCTCTCGGAGACACTTCCTATTCTCTTGATTCCACCGAGAATGACCGCTCCTACCATGGTGGTGATAACCAGACCGGTCAACCAGAAAGGGACGCTGAACTGGTCGTTAAAAATCAAAGCCATGGAGTTAGATTGGGCCATGTTTCCCGTTCCGAAGAGGCATGTGAAGGCACCGCAGATAGCAAAAAACATCCCCATGAATTTAGCGATGGCCAGGTTTTTTATGCCATAACGGGCATAGTACATCGGCCCGCCCGACATTTCGCCGCGCTCGTTCTTTATCCGAAATCTGACTCCGAGAAAACCCTCGGCATATTTGGTAGCCATTCCGAAAAATCCAGCAATCCACATCCACAGGGGAGCTCCTGGACCTCCGGTGGCGATAGCCGTAGCCACTCCTGCGAGGTTTCCGTTCCCGACCGTAGCAGCAAGAGCTGTCATCAAGGCGGCATAAGGAGAGATATCTCCCTCCTCTTTCTCTGATTTATCTTTATGCATGGCACCACGCAAGACCATTTTCAGCGAAAGGACAAGTCTCCGGACCTGGATAAAACGTGTAAAAATGGTCAGCAGGATTCCTATAGTCAGCAGAAGAGCCACCATCAACGGAAACCACATGAAATCGCTCGCTTCTTTGGTAAAAACAAGTGCCTTGTCCAAAAGGGATAGAGAAAGAAGCACATCGATGACTTTCGTCTCTGTATCCTCGGCGATGACAACCTCTGTCTCGAAGGGGGTCAGGCTGTAAAGGTCCATCTTCAGTATGTATCTGCCTGGCCTTAGGTCCTCATAAATGTAATTCCCTTCCGGGTCGATCTCGGCCTTGGTGTATTTTTCTTCTCCTACAGGCATGAGCAGCATGTTTCCATGTGCGTAAGGTTTTCCTTCGGGAGAAAGTGTGACCTTGCCCTTAATATCTGCGGCATTCAGGGATGCGCTCCCAGACAAGAAGATCATTATGGAAAGGAAAATAAACAGTCTTTTCTTCATGATTTCCTCTATTCAGCGATGGTCTTGATGAAATATAGAATGACGAGTATCGCAATCGGCGATAGATACTTCACAGAAAAGGACCAGAGGGACCGCAGCTTAAACCGTGGATTGCCGGAAAGGACTTCTCGTACAGCGTTTTTCACTCCCCAAACGTATCCCACAAAAATGCAGATCAACAGGGCTCCGATAGGCAAAAAGAGAGAGAGAAAGATAAAGTCCATGTTCCCCATAAAATTGATTCTGGTAAAAAAGGCCAATCCCCCTGCAGACAGGGCCGATGGAATCCCTAAAAGGAAAACGAAAAGGCCCATCAGGTATGCGGATTTTTTTCTTGACCATTTCCGCTCATCCACGAAATAGGCGACAGGAACTTCCAGAAGTGAGATGGTTGAGGTCAGGGCTGCGATCGAGAACAGGCAAAAGAACAGAGTGCCGAACAGGATGCCCCCCGGAATCTTGGAGAAGATCAGGGGCAGGACTTTGAAAACGAGCCCAACGCCGGCAGTAGGGGCGATTCCCGGGATAGCGAAAAGAGTGGGGAAGATGATGATTCCGGCTAGGAAAGCGATGAGGGAGTCGAAAAAACAGACCCAACCTGCCGAGGTGACTAGGTTGTCAGATTTCGAGATATAGCTTCCATAGGTCAACATAATTCCCATTCCAAGGCTCAGGGAGAAGAAGGCCTGTCCCATAGCGAACAGGACCAGTTTTCCACTCAGTTGAGAAAAATCTGGCTTGAGATAAAAAGAGATCCCCTGCCCTGCTCCGGGCAAGGTCAGGGCTCTCACGGCAAGAAAGACGATCAAGCCGAACAGGATGGGCATCAAGATCTTTGTCCATCTTTCAATGCCGCTCTTAACCCCCTTGGATACGATAAATGTCGTGATCCCCATCATAACCAGGAAGTAAAGGATAACCTGAAGAGGATCCGAACTGAATTCTGTGAATATTTTATCCGACAGTTCGCTCGTTATGCCGGCCCTGAACGAACCCGTGGCCATTTTTACGAGGTAACCGGCAGACCATCCCGCAATAACGGCGTAATAGGAGAAAATACATACAGCAGTCAAGATCCCAAAATAACCAATGAGTTTCCAGAGGCTTCCGGGTTTGATGAATTCAAAAGCTCCTGCGGGATTTTTTTGGGAATATCGTCCGATGACGAGCTCTGCCAGCATCACGGAAAAGCCGATAAAAGCCACGGCCAGAATGTAGATCAAAACAAAGAGGGCTCCTCCGTTCTGGCCCACAACCATGGGAAAGCGCCAGATGTTTCCCAGCCCGATAGCAGAGCCTGCGGCTGCAAACACAAAGGCGACTTTGGAGCCCCAGTTACCGCGTTGGTTCAAATCCAGATTTTCCATTTCCCCGCTCTAGAATCGTGATGGTGACGGATTTCATTTTTTTCCAGTAATTATTATCACAATAGTCCGAGATTGTAAAAGAAATAATCGAATAGAGTCAACCATATCGAAGACCATCGAGCAGCAGGCTGAATTCTGGAGTGCGTATCATCCAGAGATGGTGAGAACAAATATGAGAATAAGGATGATCGCTGCGGGTGCCAAAAATTTTACGTTGAACGCCCAGAGAGGTTTAAGTCTGAAGGCTGAGCTTCCAAAGGATATCTCCTTGAGGGCATTTTTGACTTTCCATACGTACCCAACGAACAGGCTGATGAGCAATCCGCCCAAGGCCAAGACGATGTTGCCGAAGACAAGGTCCATATGTTTCATGAAATTCCATTTGGTAAATAGCTCCACTCCTCCGTGAGACAGTCCGGAAGGAAGGCCGAGCAGAAAGCAGAAGAGGCCGACCAATAGAGCAGCCTTTTTCCTTGACCAGTTTTGTTCATCGACGAAATAGGCCACAGGAACTTCCAGCAGCGAGATAGTTGAAGTCAAGGCTGCCACCAGGAGGAGGAAAAAAAAGAGGATGCCAAAGATATACCCGCCGGGAATTTTCGAGATGATGATCGGGAACACCTGGAACATCAATCCTGTGCTGGGTTCGAATTTATCCGGAGTGAGACCAGGCGTTGCAAAAAGGGTCGGGAAAACAATGATACCCGCCAATAGCGCGATCAACGAATCGAAGAAGCATACCCAGCCCGCAGAGGACACCAGATTGTCCTTTTTGGAAAGGTAGCTGGCATAGGTTATCATGGTCCCAATCCCTATGCTCAGGGAAAAAAAAGCTTGTCCGACAGCAAAGAAAATGACCGTGGTGTTGAGCTTGGTGAAGTCAGGTTTAAGGTAGAAAGAGAGACCAGTCCCGGCTCCGGGTAAACTTACGGCTCGGATGGCCAGCAAGATAATGATCCCAAAGAGCAGAGGCATTAAAAATTTGGTCCATCTTTCGATGCCTGCTTTTACCCCTCTGGAAATAACGAGAGTGGTCAAACCGATAATCACAAGCAAACAGAGAATGATCTCGAGGGGCCGGGCAGCGAAACTGGTGAAAAGGGCATCTGAGGCTTGCCAGGTTATTTCTCCTTTGAACGTGCCCCCGAGCGTTTTGTAGAAATACCCGAAAGCCCACCCGGCTACAACGCCGTAAAAGGAAAGGAAGCTGGCACATCCAAAAACACCCAGATATCCAGCCAGTTTCCAGAGAGAGCGAGGCCTTATCGCATCATAAGCACCGACTGGATTCTTGGCTGCATGCCTGCCAACCGTAAATTCAGCCAGCATGATTGTGAATCCGATCATGATTACGGCCAAAACATAGACCAGAACAAAGATAGCGCCACCGTTGAGTCCCACCATCAAAGGGAAGCGCCATATGTTTCCCAATCCGATGGCAGAACCTGCAGCCGCGAACACAAAGACTGCCTTGGATCCCCAGCGGCCTCTTATATCCATATCCTGATTGCCCATTTCTGTCGACCTCGATTCGTTTCTCGATCCCTGTATTTCCCTACTTTTAGCACAAATGTCAATTTGATGAAAGGGAAGATTCTGTTTTTCTGATTGATGATTGGCAAGGGTGAAAGCCAAGGAAAATAGAATCATCCTTTTATTTCTGATAGAATGTGTAATCAGACCTGAAAAGGAGGTTCGAACATGTCCGCTGTTCAGATTAAGCCGGATGTTTATTGGATCGGAGTCAATGACCGAATAACCGATCTATTCGAAGGATTGTGGCCCATCAGCCAGGAAGGAGTGTCCTACAATTCCTATCTTATCGATGATGAGAAGACCGCCGTTATAGATCTCATTAAATCTTTCAAAGGAGATGATTATTTTACCCGGATAGAAGAGCTGACCGAGATTTCTAAAATCGATTATATCGTTGTCAATCATATGGAGCCCGATCATTCTGGACTGCTGCGGACTCTGAGGAGAATAGCTCCAGATGTTAGACTGATAGGTTCGGAAAAAACAAGAAAAATGCTGGAGGATTTTTTTTCCATAAGGGAAAATGTTCACGTTGTCAAGGATGGGGATACCCTCTCTTTAGGTAAGCACACCCTCCAGTTTTTCATGACTCCATTTCTGCACTGGCCTGAAACCATGATGACATACGAACCTTCCAACCGGATACTCTTTTCCTGCGACGCGTTCGGCGGCTATGGGGCCATCCGCGGCGCCATTTTCGATGACGAGTGCACGAGTCCTGATTTTTACCAGAAGGAGGCTCTTCGGTACTATGTCAATATTGTAGCGAACTACAGCACAAGAGTTCTCTCTGCGATTGAGAAATTGTCCGAAACATCTGTGGATGTGATCGCTCCCTCCCATGGATTGGTATGGCGAAAAAATGTTTCCCGCATCGTCAACCTGTACAAGAAATGGGCCGAGTATGCGTCAGGAAAGTCCGAGCCTGGTATCACACTCGTTTATGGATCGATGTACGGCAACACCGAAGTCGTGATGAATGCAGTGGCCCAGGGAATCTCTCGAACGGGAACTCCCGTGGAGATCTTCGATGCTGCCCGGACACACGTAAGCTACATCCTCCCTTCTCTCTGGACTCAGAGAGGAGTCCTTGTCGGCGCTCCTACTTATGAAGTGGCTCTTTTCCCCCCCATGGCGGACGTTTTGAACATGGCGGTAAGGAAACGGATTAAGAATAAAATAGCGGGCTATTTTGGCAGCTTCGGTTGGAGCGGAGGCGCTTTGAGAGAAATGAAAAAGATTATAGAACCCCTGAATTGGAATATGGTCGATTCATTTGAGTTTATGGGCAGTCCCACAGAGGCAGATATCAAAAAGGCGGAGGAATTCGGTGCTCAATTTGCAGAAATTGTGAAGAAGGAAGATTGAATTCCCGGGTTCTCTTTTATATAAAGCTGTCTTTGCAGAAACATCAATATCCCTGATATCCCTTTCCTGCTGTCAAGGCGTATTTTGTTCTTGATTGAATGGACAAAAGATACTATAAATAGAGTTTCTATATATCTACTATAGTTCCTTTGAATGAGATAGGGAGGAAAGTTTGAATTTTCCAAGGAAGACAAAGAGGATGGGTCGGAGAAGCTTTTTGAGGTGGACTGGTAAAGGGCTTCTTTTTTCGACCATGAGCCCTCTGATTCGAAATCTCTATTCCGAGACATCCATCTCCAACCATCTCTTTTGGATCAAGGATATACCGCTTCATCCATTCGTTGCATGGAGAGGACCGAATTATCATGTAGGAGTGGACTGTCTGCTCCACAGGATGGGAATGAAGGGATTGAAGTTCTACCGGTCTGAAGAGCATACATTGCTGAGCGATCCCCTGGGTCTGATAGGGTCTGATGATGTGGTGTTGATAAAAGTCAATGCTCAATGGAAGTACAGAGGCTGCACGAACAGCGATCTGGTGAGGGGGTTGATACAGAGAATATTGGATCATCCAGAGGGCTTCACCGGTGAAGTGGTGATTTTTGAGAATGGACAGGGAAGAGGAAGTCTCTTTTGTGACACCCATAGCGCCTACGGCAATAACGAGGTTCACGCAAATGCAGAGGATGAGGCCCATAGTTTCATGTATCTTGTGAATCAAGTTTTTAACGATCCAAGGGTCTCTGCATATCTTCTCGACCCCATCCGGAAAACTTTTATCGGCGGTTCCGATCATGTCACTGACGGATACAGAATTTATCAGAATGTTTCTTATCCCTGTTTCACCTCGTCCGGTGGCCGCAGGGTCGAGTTGAGGGAGGGGATCTGGAACGGAGAAGGTTTTGATCCCAATCTCAAATTGATAAACTTTCCCGTGTTGAAGCACCACGATCAAGGCGGCTCAGAGATTACGGCGGCCCTCAAGAATTTTTATGGAGTGGTCTCGATGGCAGATGGCCAGGTCAAATATCGTCACTACGCGGGTTTAGGAGAGACCTGCGGGAAGATGGTTTCTTCGGTGCGCACTCCGGTGTTGAATATCCTGGACGCTATATGGGTATCCCATACTTCGCTCAAGGGATATCCTGCCCATAGAACTTTTCGAGCCAATCAGATTTTGGCCAGTCAGGATCCTGTGGCCTTGGATTATTGGGGAGCGAAACATATCATGTATCCCATAGACTTCAACTGGAGACATCATCCTGATTTTCCAGGAATATATTATTGGCTTCATCAGGCAAAAAATGCCATCAACAAAAGTGAAAGCTTGTACAGTCCAGAAAAGGGAATCTTTTTGAAGAAATCGACCCATGACGAGCAAGAGATGAAAATCCATGTGTTGAGCTCCTATGAGTACATTCGGAACGGCATCGAGCGGATATTCCAAAAGGATCAAAACAGGAGAGGTCTCACCGTCAAATAAATTCATTTTCTACTGGACTGGATTGAGCTTTAAAATCTGTCAATTCTTAACATTTAAATCGATCGATAAATGTGGTAATATAGCTGGCGATTCGTTGTACTGAGGTCTGATATGGGATCTGATTGGAGAGATGACTTAAGGAGCTTTTTCGAGGAATTCACTATCGTCGAAACGAGCAAAAAAGAAACACTCGAAGACTTTGACCAGTTTTGTGAGTTCATTGCTGAGCCCGCATTCGAAAGCTTGGCTGAGGCGCTCAAAGAATTCAAGATAAAGGCGAGGTCCCAAAGAGTTAAAGGGAAATCCATTACTTTTCAGACGAATTTTCCGGGATTGCGGATCGATAACTTTCAATATACCATCATCCTTCCGAAAAATTCTGTAGAGTTGAAGTTGAAGTTGCAGATCAGGGGGAGGAAGAACTCGAAAAGTCTTTTGGACAAAGAAGAGGTGGCATTCATGGAATCTGTGAGCCCAAAAGGTGTTTTGAAGTTAAAAAAAGAAGATATAATCCAGGATGTTCTCGGGCACTACCGCAATTTCGTTCTCGCAGCGCTGACGTCTCCTGAATAGTCCGGTTTTTTTTCTGGAAATTCTTTTATACCCTGGCATATCGAAACTCGTGGAGACTTTTGATAATTTGTCCGTGCTGGCGGGGCCGAAAGAGAGGGGGAATCAAAACCAGATCAGCCGCAGCTTCTCCCTCTTATCCAGCCGGGTAATTCCTTCCTCTTTTGCCCATTCTAAAGCCTGGTTGAATTCTTCAGATGTGATTCTCCTCTGTAAGGGGGAATTCGAGGGGATATCGCCGCAGGGATAGTATTGGTCCATGATATTTACATAGGTGTTCGATGAGATCTCAGTGGCGAGAAAATGCATCACCTGTTTGGTTCCGGCTAGTCCCTCCGGAAGGACCAGGTGGCGGACCAGGAGGCCGCGAAGAGCGATTCCTTGGTCATCCATCTGAAGATCCCCCACCTGTCGGTACATCTCTTTGAGTGCAGATCTCGCTGCTTTCGGATAATCAGGTGCCTGCGAATACCGCCGGGCCACATCACCTTGGAAGTATTTGAAGTCCGGCATGTAGATGTCGAAGATCCCATCCAAAAGTCGTAGAGTCTCGATAGAATCGTATCCCCCGGTATTGTAAACAAGGGGGATCGATAATCCCTCTTTTATAGCGATCGGGAGAGCATGCAGAATTTGTGGGACAAAGTGGGTGGGACTGACGAAGTTGATGTTGTGGCAGCCCAGCCGTTGAAGTTCCACCATCATCTGAGCCAGCCTTTCGAAGGAGACTGTTCGTCCTTCTCCCAGATGACTGATCGAATAGTTCTGGCAGAAAAGGCATCTGAGGTTGCAGTGGGTGAGGAAGATCGTTCCTGATCCGTGACGCCCTACAAGGGGCTTTTCTTCCCCAAAGTGGGGCGAGTAAGAACTCACCTGGGTAAGCCAGCCGGCTTCACAGAAGCCTTTTTCGCCCTTGGTCCGGTCAACTCCGCAGTTGCGCGGGCAAAGAGAACAAGGTTCGAGCATGCGTTCGGCTCTTTTCATAATTTCCGGAAAGCGGCCAGTTTCATAGGTGTTAAGGTACGCCGGAGAGAAGCTTTTTGAAGTCATTTCTAAAAGGATTATAACATATGGCCGTCTCTCTTATTCAATCACGGATTTGGAATCGCTCCCAATACCAGGTGAGCTGCTCTGTGTTTGATGGCTAAAAATGGGTCGAGATGATAGAAAACTTGTTTTTTTTTGAGTCAGAGGATATAAAAGAGTAACATGAGCGAGCGGTTCCCCGAGCTATTCAAAATCCCGAGTTGGAAAAACATCCCCTTCCTGGTCCATGGTTTCGGGACCCGGCATTGGAAAAAAGAAGATTTTAAAAGACTCAATCAACTGAAGGAATTCAAACTTCTTTTTTTACACCAGATCCATTCCGACATAATCCATGTTATCGATGATATTCCCTCTGGAAAGTTGACCGGGGATGCCATGTTAACAAAGCAGAAGGGTGTTTTGCTCATAATAAGAACAGCCGATTGTCTTCCCGTGCTTATGGTGGACAAGGAGCGAAAGGCTGTTGCCGCCGTTCATTGCGGCTGGAGAAGCACCAGCCAAGGGCTGATCCAGAAGGTTGTCAAGAGCATGAAGGACAACTTCGGATGTGACGTCGATGCACTACTTGCCGCGATGGGACCCTGTATCGGACGGAATTGCTATGAAGTTGATTCCGATGTTCGGCAGGAATTTGAAAGAAATGGACTCACCTTAGAACCGTTTCAGCCTCATCCTTCCAAGGGAGGAAAATATTTTCTTGGTCTCAAGAAAGCCAATAGGATCCAGTTGATTGACGCAGGTGTGGATGAATCGAATATATCTGATGTGGATCTCTGTACGCATTGTGAAGACGACCTGAACTCTTATCGGCGCGATAAGAAAGTCTCGGGCCGGATGATGAGCTTCATCGGCTCATCATTTTAGTTGCTTTTTAAATCCATTTTTTTTTATACTTAATTTACTTTACAGAAGCTTTAAATTTACCTTATCAGGAAAAACTAATGGAAAAAACTTATTCTGAAATCACTATCCCAGATTTTCCTCTCTTTAAACAAGGCAAGGTGAGGGATGTGTATGAAGTGGAAGAAAATCTCCTGATCGTTGCCTCGGACCGCATCTCCGCGTTTGATTGGGTGCTTCCCTCTCTTATCCCGAACAAAGGGAAGGTCCTTACGCAGCTCTCAAAATTCTGGTTTGAATATACAAAACTCATATGCCTCAATCATATGATCACGGCCGAAGTCGATGAATATCCGGTGGTCTTGCGTAAATACAGCGACAAACTGAAGAAGAGATCCATGTTGGTCAAAAAAACAGAGGTGGTTCCTGTGGAATGTGTGGTGAGAGGATATCTTGCTGGATCAGGATGGAAGGATTACAAAGCTTCGGGGAAAACAAGTGGAGTCAAGCTGAAGCCAGGATTGAAACAGGCTGACCAACTGGACGAGCCGATTTTTACTCCCGCGACCAAGGCCAAAGAGGGACACGATATCAACATCTCATTCAAAGAAATGCAAAGGCTCATCGGATCCGAATTGGCTCAAAAAATTAAATCAGTGAGTTTCGAACTCTACAAGAAAGCGTCGCTTCATGCCCTGTCCAAAGGAATCATCATTGCCGACACCAAATTCGAATTCGGAATTCTTAACGATGAACTGCTTCTGGTGGATGAAATTTTCACTCCGGATTCGTCTCGTTTTTGGCCGGTAGAAAGCTACTCCCCAGGAAAGTCACAGCCCAATCTGGACAAGCAGTTTGTCCGCGATTACCTGGAGAAGACAGAATGGGATAAAAACTCGCCGCCTCCTCCCCTCCCTAAAGAAATCGTCCAGCAGACAGCCGAGAGATATATGGAAATCTATCGTCTCTTGACCGACAAAACGGAACTGTGATAGACCTCCACATTCATTCCAATAAAAGCAGCGATGGGGATTTTACACCTTTTCATATCATAAATCTTGCCAAAGAAAAAAAGATGAGGGCGATTTCCATTTCTGATCATGATACGGTAGCTGCCTATCCGGAGGCTCTTCATTTGGGAGAAAAAGCCGGGGTAGAAATCATTCCGAGCATTGAACTCACAACCATCTTTGAGGAGAGAGAATTTCATCTCCTTCTTCCCTTTGTCGACTGGAAGGACGATGTGGTCTCTCATCTTATCTCTCGAGTTGCCAAAAGAAGAATGCAGGAGGCTCAAGAGAGAGTGAAAAAGCTTCAAGGACTCGGGTTTGACATCACATGGGATGAAGTTCTTACAGAATCAGGGCCCTTTCCTCCCCTCGGCGTGACCATCGCGCAGATTCTTCTCCACAAGGCGGAGAGGGAGAATGATCCTTTACTGAAGAAATACCTTACGGGAGAGGAACGGCTTTTCGCTCCCTACCATTTTTACAAAGACTATTTTATGGAAGGGAAACCCGCTTCGGTGCCGAGGAGGAATCTGAATATCTTGGATGTTCTGGATGTTGTTCCTCAAACCGGTGCTGTTCCTGTTCTCGCTCATCCCGGTGCTTATTTTCAGAGAGTTAGAGAAGACGATCTCGCTGTTTTGAAAGAGAAGGGGCTGCAGGGTCTGGAGGTCTACACTTCCTATCATTCTCCTGAACAGGCAGATTTGTACAAAGAAATGAGCGAAAAATTTGACCTCGTCCCAACTGCAGGATCTGATTTCCATGGAACAATTAAGCCACACATTCCGTTTGGCTCCCTCAAGGGAGGGGAGTATTGGATGATCGAGGAATTGAAAAAGAGGAGGCCGTGAATGGTCCTTAATTGGCTGGATATAGTCCTGCTGGTCATCATAGTAGTGACATTGATCATCGGTGCTGTTAAGGGACTGATCAGACAGGTTATAGGAATGCTGGCTGTGATAGTGGGCTTGATTTTGGCTATCAAGTATTATGAACACGGAGCAGAACTTTTCGTATTCATATCTGATGAAATCCTTTCCCATTTGATGGGATTCTTTCTGATATTCCTGGGTACGCTGCTGGTTGGATGGTTGATCAACAGGTTCTTCGCCAAGGCGATAAAAGGTCCGTTTAGGTCATTAAACCATCTTTTGGGGGCGGGGCTGGGATTCTTCAAAGGCATCATCATTTGTGGTGTCATCGTTTTTGGTTTTCTTGTTTTTCCAGTCAGTACCAAAGCTTTGGACGACTCTCTGCTGGCTCCATACAGTATACGTATCACCAAGATTGCCTACAGTCTTATACCTCAGGAATTAAAAGAGAAATTCAGCGAGGCTTATCAGGAAATTATAGGAAGGGAAAAGAAAAATGCCAAAAGAGTCTAGAAATCCGACCATTCATGAGAGAATGGAAATCCTTATAGAAGAAATGGTAGAAAAAGAATTGCCCATCAAAGAAGCGCTGAGGGAGTTTGAAAAAGTCTATATAGAGACAGCCGCGCGAAAATATAACCACAATAAAACGAGAATAGCCAAAGCTTTAGGCATACACCGCAATACCCTCCATAACCTCTGCAAGGCACTTAAAGTGAAATAGAAGCCCTCCCTGCCCGTCACTCTGCCGATAGCTCGAAAGAAGAATGATTCCCGGCAGGCATCCCTTGCTGGCAGTTTCCATTTCGAGCTGGATAGGTGCGTCTGATACTCCGGGAAATTAGCACTCTAGACAGAAGAGTGCTAATTTTTTTATTTTTTACTTGACATTTTATAAATATTTTCTTATATTAGCGCTCTCACAGTTTAACTGCTAAAAATCATTATAGGAGGTTCAAATGAAGGTGATTCCTCTACACGACAGAGTCCTAGTCAAAAGGCTAGAGGCAGAGGAGACCACAAAAGGCGGAATAATCATCCCAGATACGGCAAAAGAAAAGCCCCAGGAAGCCAAAATCATCGAAGTGGGACAAGGCCGTGTGACAGAAGACGGAAAGGTTATTCCCCTCGAAGTCAAGAAAGGTGATAAGGTTCTCATCGGAAAGTTCAGCGGTACAGAAGTGACCATTGAAGGTGCAGAACATGTGATCCTTCGAGAAGAAGAGATTTTAGCAAAAATCGCCTGATTTTGTGAAAAGGAGGAAAAATGGCAAAAAAAATCACAACTGGTGACGAAGCCAGACAGGCCCTTTTAAAGGGAGTGAACATTTTAAGCAACGTTGTCAAGGAAACGCTGGGCCCTAGAGGTAAGAATGTCGTTCTGGAGAAGAAATTCGGTTCGCCCACCAGCACCAAGGATGGTGTGACCGTGGCCAAGGAAGTCGAACTCGAAGATCCTTTGGAAAACATGGGTGCTCAGCTTGTCAAAGAAGTCGCTTCAAAGACTTCTGATGTAGCGGGAGACGGAACAACCACAGCAACAGTTTTGGCCCAGAGCATCTATGCCGAGGGATTGAAGTATGTGACTGCCGGAGCCAATCCCAACCTGATCAAAAAAGGGATCGACCAGGCGGTGAAAACTGTGGTCGACGATTTGAAGAAAATCAGCCGGGATGTCAGCGGTGAGATGATTGCACAGGTGGGGGCAATCTCCGCGAATAACGACGAATCTATCGGAAAGATCATCGCTGAGGCCATGGACAAAGTAGGTAAGGATGGTGTCATAACGGTTGAGGAAGCGAAGGGCTTAGAGACCACCATGGATATAGTTGAAGGAATGCAGTTCGACCGTGGTTATCTCTCTCCCTATTTCATCACCGACCCTGACCGGATGGAATGCGTTTTAGAAGAGCCGCTTATTCTTCTCCACGAAAAAAAGATCAGCAATCTGAGAGATTTCCTGCCTTTGCTCGAAAACGTTGCCAAAATGGGAAAACCGCTTTTGGTCGTAGCCGAAGAGGTGGAGGGCGAAGCTCTGGCCACTCTGGTCGTCAACAAGCTCAAAGGTACGTTTTCCTGCGCTGCAGTTAAAGCCCCTGGTTTTGGTGACAGACGAAAAGCCATGCTGGAAGACATCGCTGTCCTCACTGGAGGAAAAGTCATCACAGAGGACATCGGCGTTAAGCTCGAAAGTGTCACGATAGATTGGCTGGGCGATGCAGCTAAGGTCGTTATCGACAAGGACAACACAACCATCGTTGAAGGAAGGGGCAAACAAGAGGAAGTACAGGCCCGGATCAAGCAGATCAGAACTCAAATCGAAGAAACGACCTCGGATTATGACAGAGAAAAACTCCAGGAAAGACTGGCCAAGATGGTCGGCGGAGTTGCCTTGATCAAGGTTGGAGCTGCTACCGAGACAGAACTCAAGGAGAAAAAAGCTCGTGTTGAAGATGCCATGCATGCAACCAAAGCAGCGGTGGAAGAAGGAATTGTCCCTGGAGGAGGCGTTGCTTTCTTGAGGACGCAAAAAGTCCTCCATTCTTTGAAGCTCGATGGCGATATGCAGATCGGCGTCAATATCGTCAGGAGAGCCATCGAGGAGCCTCTCCGGCAGATTGCCAGCAATGCTGGTTTTGAAGGATCCATTGTCGTAGAAAAGGTCAAAGAGTTGGAAAAGGATACGGGATTCAATGCCCTCACAGAAAAGTATGAAGACCTCGTGAAGGGTGGAGTCTTGGATCCCACCAAAGTGGTTCGAATAGCCCTTCAGAATGCATCCAGTATTGCGGGTCTCTTGTTGACCACAGAAGGGCTGGTGTCTGAAATCCCCGAAGAGGACAAGGGACCGAAGATGCCGATGCCTCCTGGTGGCGATATGTACTGATCGTTCAGACAGAGGTTCGAAAGGCTCTGAGTTTGAAAAAAGCTCAGAGCCTTTTTTTTGAATAATCCTTTAACGATCGGTTGATATGCTTCACGGCCTGACGCGGGGAACCGGTCGCCGGGGAATCCTAGGGATGCGTTTCCTGTGAAAACTTTATTCATCCTGAATAACAAGGGTCTTCGCGGCCGGAAGACAAGAAATCGAAAAAAATCCATAAAGGGTCCAAAGTCAAGGGCTGACCCAAATGTTTTAATATGATATAAATGAGAGAATGTACAGGCTGTTCGATAGATACATTCTAAAAGAAATCACCCCACCCTTTTTTATAGGTCTTCTTGTCTATACCTTTGTTCTCTTGATGAATCAGATTCTATTGCTTTCGGAGTTGTTCATTGCCAGAGGAGTTTCTTTTAGGGTCGTTCTTGAACTGCTCGTATACCTTATCCCATCCGTTCTTGCCTTCACCGTCCCTATGTCTGTTCTGATGGGAATTTTAGCCGGCTTGAGCCGCCTGTCTTCTGATGCAGAAATCACGGCCTTCAAGACTTTGGGAATCAGTTATAAAAGGCTTCTCTGGCCCGTTCTGGTCTTTTCTTTTATAGGATTTCTTACCACATCTTTCCTCACTCTCCATCTTGCTCCAAGAGCGAACTACAAATGGGTTCAGACACTCACTCAGTCTGTCTTGACAAGGATTCAATTCAATATACGTCCGAGGGAATTTTATGAATCCATTCCCAACACAGTCATTTATATTCAAGATATCTCTCCTGAAATGAACTGGAAGAATATCTACGTGCATTTCTCCACGGATCCGGCGGAACCAAAGGTCATACTGGCAGAAAATGGAAAACTGAATTTTTATCCCGAGGAAAAAAGGGCGACGCTCGAACTTTCTGAAGGGACCGTTCATTCTTATACTCTCGACGATCCCGAGGAATACAGAATAACTTCTTTCAGCCACTATGAGGAAGAATTGAACGTGGAAGGGATAGTTCCTTCGATTCCTGAAAAAAAAGGAGTGAGGCAAAAAGATATCAGGGAGCTCTATGAGGATCAGAAGATCATACAAAAGGAACTGCGAGAATTTCCATTAGAGAAAACCGAGACTTTATCTTATCGAAGGATACAGAGAGAGTCTGTTTCCCATTGGATAGAAATCCACAAAAAGTTCGCCCTTCCCTTTGCGTGTTTCATCTTTGCTCTCTTGGGTCTTCCTCTCGGAACATACACCAAAAAAGGAGGAAGAACCAGCGGATTCACCCTCAGCATTGGAATCATTCTGATCTACTACATCTTGATAACGGCTGGAGAACAGATGGCCATGGAAGGCCGCATCTCCCCTTTTGTAGGGATGTGGGGGCCGAACATTCTTTTCTTTATGGTAGGCCTCATTTTTTTCATACAGTCGCTCAGGGAATCCCCCATCATTTCCTTTGCGTTCTTGTCGAAAAAGAGAGGTCGAGACGTAATTTCCGCCAGGAAAAAAAGAATATCCCCGCGATTCCCTCGCTATTCTTTCCGTTTTCCGAATATCCTGGACCGTTATGTGATCCGGAAATACCTGCTTATTTTCAGTTTTGTCTTTGTGAGTATGATTTTTGTCTTGGCTATAGTCACCTTTTTCGAACGGATCAACAGCGTCTATGAACACAACAAACCGATCAGTGATCTGCTTGCCTTTATTTGGTTCAAGATTCCAGAATTCATGCAGTATATTTTTCCGGTTACAGCTTTGACTGCAGCGCTCCTCTGTCTGGGGCTCTTAGCCAAATTCAATGAGATTACCGCTATGAAGGCCTGCGGGATCAGCATTTTTCGGATCATCGTTCCAATTCTCGTTTTAGCAGGTCTCATCAGTTTTTGTTCCTTCTATATTCAGGAATACATCCAGCCGTATTCGAATAAAAAAGCCGAGAAGATCTGGAACGAAATCAATGACTTACCTCCACGCACCTATAGCAATTTAGACCGCCGGTGGGTTTTAGGCAGAGAGAAGGATCGAATTTATCATTACAGGTATTTTGATCCCATCGCAGAAGCGTTCAGTCAGATATCTATCTTCGAGCTCGATCCCGAAGCCTGGGCTTTGAAAAAACGAGTTTATGCTGAAAAAGGTTATTTGGAGGAGGGCATTCTCGGCTTGTCCGATGCTTGGATCAGAGAGTTCGCCGGTTCGAAAACTTTGAGGTTTGAAAAGGAAGAGACCATGACATTGCCCCGCGCAGAAGATCCAGATTATTTCCAGAAAGAATGGAAAGAGCCCGATCAAATGAGCTATGGCGAACTTCAGGACTATATCCGAGAGATCGAAGAAAGGGGATTCGAAACGGTAAAATTCCGTGTGGACTTGAATTTCAAAATCACGTTCCCTTTGGCCAGCTTAGTCATGACCCTTCTCGGCATATCGTTTGCATTCAATATGGGGAAGCGGGGGACCTTGGTCGGTGTTGGATTGAGTATGGCGATCGCCATGGTTTATTGGGGAGCCATAGGCGTTTTTAAGAGCTTAGGATATGTCGATTATTTGAGCCCTTTTCTGGCTGCTTGGGCTCCCCCCCTTATTTTCGGTTCTGTGGGGATCTACTTGATTTCGACCTTGAGGACATGAGTCTACATTTTGTACTTGCCGAAGTCTTCGGGCTTCAGATTTTCTAGCCACTTTTTCAGTTTTTCTGAGTCCTCGAGGTTCTCGTCATATTTCAGACTGTGCGCTTTGCTCACCACCGAATCTTCGACATAAATGGGCGCTTGAACGCGAAGGGCCAGGGCGATGGCATCGGAGGGCCGGGAATCAATCAGGAACGGCTGCCCCTTGTGATGGCAGTGGATCAAGGCGTAAAAAGTGTTGTCTTTCACATCGGTGACAACGATTTTTTGGATCACGATGTCAATTTCTTCTAAAAAACTTTTGAGAAGATCATGGGTCATCGGTCTAGGCGTGGTTATGTTTTCGATCTTGAGAGCGATGGCGTTGGCCTCGAAAACGCCGATCCAAATCGGAAGGATCCGCTCGCTTTTTGGATCCTCGAGCACGACTATGGGCATTTTGGAAAGGGGATCGACGACCAGGCCCTTGATTTTCATTTCAATTTCCATGATCTCCTCCGCCTCAGTCTTTAAATATATATTCCACGGCCGTGGTTGTCAAGAAAGAGGATGAACCGAAACAACAAGCTTCTGCCGAGCGAGGAATCCTTTTGAGCTCGAAAATGAGTGAAATCATATCTGGGAATAAAGTGTCACCGCAGAGTATTCCTTGATATTTTTTTGTTGGCCATCACTCTTGTGATGTTGTCTTCGGTGCCTGCGATGATCAGCCTGTCACCTTTCCTCAGCACCTCGTTTGCAGAGGGGATGGTGATGGTTTGCGGTGGATATTTTCTTTTGATCAGGAGAACATCGATCCGGTACAATGCTTTGAGATTCAGCTCTTTGAGACTCTTGTTCCAGAATGCAGATGGCGCATCCATTTCCACTATTTTATAACCTGAGCCGAAATCGAATGATTTCAAAGGAGTCGTGAATTTCAATTTTTGAACGAGCCCGGCTGCTGCTTCCCTTTTGATGATCTCATGATTATAGGCTTCGATCACATCCTTCCTCTTGACTACGCCAATGAATCTTCCATTTTTGAGTACGGCGATCTCCGCAGCGTCTGTCTGTCCGAAGATTTTCATGGCCTGCTCGAGATCGTCTTCATAATCCAGATAGATGTCTGAGACGGCAAGATCCTGCGCGATGACAAAGGTGTCGAGAACGTCTTTTTCCTGGAGAAGATTTTTCAGTTGGTTGAGCGAAAAGAACCCGATGTATTTGTTTTCTTCATCCACAATCTGGAAGGAGTGGTGCTTGCTTCCGATGGCTTGATCGATGATTTTTCCTACGCGTTCGGTGTGGGTAAAGAGCTGATAATCGTGGCTCAGGAAGTCCTTGACTGGAAGGGATTTGAGGATATTCACTTCCCTTCCTTCCCGGAAAATGATCCCCCTTCGCCTGAGTTTCATGGTGTAGATTGAATCTTTATGAACTCCGACAGTCATGAACGACGCTATGATACAGGATAGCATCAAGGGAAGTATGATTTTATAGTCATTGGTCAATTCGAAAATGATGATAATGGCTGTTATGGGAGCATGGGTCGCCGCGGCCACAACCGCTCCCATCCCGACCAGAGAGAACGCACCCGGACGGGAAATGGAGCCGGGGAAGGCAGAATGAAAAAAAGAGCCTATGAGATTTCCTGTCATCGCTCCTAAAAAAAGTGAAGGAGCAAAGATTCCCCCCGAGCCTCCGGACCCAAGAGTCATGGATGTGCTGAGAACCTTGGCAAAAACGAGGACCAGAGCCATCCAAATGCCTAATTGATTTTGAAGACAGGCCTCGATTCCCTCATAACCTACTCCGAATACCTGCGGCAGATACAGTCCGATCGCTCCTACCATCAGCCCCCCTAATGCTGGTTTCGTCAGGGGATGGATTCGGAGAGAGTCAAATTTGTCTTCGAGAAAGTAAAGGACTTCGATAAAAAGGATGGCCACAAGCCCGCTGATAATTCCTAACAGAAGATAAGGGCCTATCTCCCAGACGCTGATGAGAGTATATTTGGGAACCGTGAACGCAGCGAAATCTCCTGTAATCAGCCGGGAGATGAGCGTGGCGATCACCGAAGCGATGATGATCGGACTGAATGAATAAACACCGAATTCCCCGAGGAGAACTTCCACAGCGAACAGGGCGCCAGCGATGGGAGCGTTGAATGTGGCTCCGATGCCAGCTCCTGCTCCTGCAGCCACAAGAGTCCGCAGGGCTCTTTCCTTTATACGGAAGAGCTGGCCCATCGAGGAAGCGATACTGGCCGAAATCTGGACGATCGGTCCTTCCCTGCCTGTCGATCCTCCAGATCCGATACATATTGAGGAGGCAATGGCTTTTATCACCGCAACCCGGTTGCGGATTCTGGCCCCGCGGAAAATCAGAGATTCCATGATTTCTGGCACACCATGGCCCTTGGCCTCTTTGGCACCATAATAGATTAGAGGAGAGATCAAAAGTCCACCTGCGGCAGGTATCAGGAGCGTTAGATACCAGGGCAGATTTTGAACGGCAGAAATGATGCTGGAATCTCCCCAAAATAGATCCTGGAAGAAATGGATCATGACCTTAAACAGCACAGACGCCAATCCTGCCACCAATCCCACTAGAACCGCGAGGAGAGAGAGACGGATGTGTTCGCTGAATTCTCTATCTTGAAGATTGAATTTCATTCTCTTTACACTACCACTTGATTCGTGAATAATCCAGGTTCCATACGTATCTATTTTTACAGAAAAAATTTACGTGTGAAAACTGCCCATTGCAAGGAAGGGAAGTCCTTCGGTGTTTATCAAAAGAGCTTCAACTGTCCTTGTGCTTCCTCCTCTGCCATATCCTCATCGAAAAGGCTGATTTTTCCGAACTCTCCGTCATGCCCTGGGACGATCTTGACCTGTCCCTTTCTCATCCTGTCCACAGCGACGCTGACCCTTTCGGGAGACAGCCGGGCGAGCTGAGGGATCGGGACTTCAGTAAGGATTTTGTGCTCATTATGGAACTCATGAAGGAATCGGAAGTAAAGGTCCCAAACGCTCTTGCATTCAGAGGTTTTGTTGAGAGCCTGGGCCACGATTTCATTCAACGGGATGAGATGTATGAAGGGTATCCTGGTGTGAGGAATGCCTCCTTTTTCTCTATCAGATAGACTTTCCACACGATGCATCACTCCCACCGTAAGTTTTCTTCCGCAGCGGGGACATAGGTATTTGTGTTGGATGGTCTCTTGAGGTGAGAAAATAACGTTGCACTTGCGATGACCATCGAAGTGGTACTTCCCTTCCTGGGGAAAAAATTCAATCGTGTAGAGAAACTTTTTAGGGTTTTTGGTTTTAAGGGCTTCCACCATCGAATCATAGCTGAATTCTGTATCGAACACATTGGCTTCCCTTCCTATTTTGGAGGGGGAATGTGCATCTGAGTTAGAAACGAGGGCATATTTGTCGAGAGTTGAGAGGAGCCAGTTCATCGATGGATCTGAAGAGAGTCCTGTCTCAAGGGCGAAGATGGACGGAGTCATCTCCTCGAAACATTCTTCGATGGTGTCGAATCCTGAGTTTGCACCGAAAAGAGAGAACCAGGGTGTCCATATGTGGGCAGGAATGACGACACACCGGGGACACGTTTCGGCCACGATTTTGACAAAATCCTTGGCGTCCATTCCCAGGATAGGGCGACCGTCGGAACGGAGATTTCCTATACAGGAGAGCTTGTTGTTGATTTTATCCACGGATTCGAAATCGGGAGCGAGAGTGAGAAGATGGATTTTATGCACCTTCCCTTTCTTGGAGTAAATGAAGCTGATTTCCGCCGTCAGGATAAAGGAGATGTCTTCGGGCGAAACATCGATGGATTGCAGGTATCCATTTTCGGGTGGGAGGATGCTCTTCAATCGGAAAAATCCGTTTCCTTCGGGTTCCAGCTTTTCTTTAGCCAGAAAGAGCCATTCTGGATGCGTGAAGTCTCCCGTTGCAAGAAGAGAAATGCCTTTGATTTTTGCCCAATGGGCCAGGGTGTCTAGGGTGGTTTCCCGAGAAGTGGCTCGAGAGAATTTGGAATGAATGTGAAGATCAGCAACATACTTCATCTCGGGTTGCTAAAAGTTTAAAAAATAAAAGACGACATTTCAAGGATATGCTGAAAAAATCTCAGATAAACAGAAAAAAACCCAAACAAAAGAAATATATTTCTGAATGAATGAGTATGGAAACAAAGATGTTTCCGGCATATCTCAAGAAATTGGCCTCGGTTTTTTCCTGGATAGGAGAGCAGGGAGGGCATGTCTATCAGCAGCAAGAGGAAAGGGCTCTTATTCAGAGAATCGAGCTTTCGAACCAGGCTGGGGATGAGGCCGAGCTCAGCCTCTGATTTCGAAATCGATGGTTTTTTTCACCGACTTGCCGGATATGTTGTCTTTGATATCGATGGAGAGGGTGTAGCTTCCAGGCTCCAGATCTCTCCGCTCGGTCCGTTCCGTGGTTTCAGTTCCTTTGGTCGTCCTGATGAGGACAGTTCTCTTCATGGGGAGTTGCTGGCTCACAAGGGGAGCCTGGTACTTTTGGGGCTCAAAATTGATAACGAGTTCCTCTCCTTTGTAGACTTGGTAATGGACTTCGATATCGGATTGCTCCTGAGCGTTGGCTTGGGAACCGAATATGAAGAAGAAAATATCGAGGTTTTCATCCGGTGAGAAAACACGTTCTAGGTTGGGTTCGATCTGAAGGATAGAATAGGCAAAAAAGCCTTTGTGGATCTCGACCACTGTTTCTGGGGCCGAGACCTGGGTGAGTTTTTCTGCGAAGAAAATAGTGGTGGTTTCAAGTGTATCGGTGAAAGATAGAGGATCAGGAAGTGAAAATTCGAAATATTGGGTTCCGATTTTCAGGAAATCTCGGGATGTGATAGCCATAGATAGGAGATAATTTCCTGGAGGGAGAGGATAACCTGTGGTGTAAATCTCTTCTTTTTCTGGATCATATGAGGATGCATCCACCTCAATATCCAAGGGAACGTACAGTTCCTTGACCAACTCCCCGGGAACCCCGGCTTCAAGCTTATTGAATTGGAGAAAGACATAGTTCTGGGCAACGAGCTTTGCTTCGGCGGGCTGCTGCTCCTCTTGTGCTGTCTCCGTGGCAGCCGCGGCAGACGGAGCAAATCCGAGGTCGGCATTTTTTACGGTGAAGAAGAAGACGGTGTGCAGATTTTGTTGGGCTGGGAGATATAACCTCTGCGTGATTTGAAAAGGGATGTCCGATCGAGCATCCCTGCTGTGCATTCCTTCTTGAAAAATGGTCTTCACTTGTTCAGGGATGGTCACTGCCGTCGTTTGCTCTGTTTGAGCAAATAACGTCACTGCAGAAGCCAAACTCAAGATAAATCCTGAGATAACAACTGTGTTAATGAGAGTTCTGACTGTCATGTTTCCTCCTCTAGATCATCCTTTCAGGCTTCTCTTCCTCTGGATTGTGTTCCCTTAGGATAGAACCTGCTTTCTCCAAACGAATAATATATCAAAACTGAGCATTTTTTTCTACAAAAAATCTGATCGGCTGGGTCGTCCATCACTCTAAAAAAAAGCCAAAAATTCATCCCGAATGCACTATTTTAGTCGCTCAAGAAGGCCTGGTTTGAGAGATTTTATCGTCTCTGGTAGGTGTTGACGGCTTTCTGGTGTTCACGGAATGTAAGACTGAAATGATGAGTTCCATCGTTTTTGGAGACAAAGTAGAGGTATTTTTCGTCTGCTGGAAATAGGGCAGCTTTCAGAGAATCCCTTCCCGGGTTTGCTATCGGGCCGGGAGGCAGCCCTGGATAGAGATAGGTGTTGTACGGTGTATCGAGTCGGAGATCCTTGGTTCGAAGCCGGCCTTTGAATGTTCCTTTCCGTTTGAGGACATAGATGATGGTGGGATCGCAGTCCAGCTTCATTCCTTTCTTTAAGCGGTTGTGAAAAACAGCAGAGACGAGGGGCTTCTCTTCTGGAAGGGATGTCTCTTCCTCGACCAACGATGCTATAATCACGACATCCCGGACGGACATTCCCATCTCATCAGCTCTCAGCCTCCATTTCTCATTGAACACCAGAAAGAACTGAGAGATCATCGCCGAGACGATATCCTCGGCTGTAGTATTTTTGGGGAACGAATAGGTTTCAGGGAAGAGATACCCCTCCAGGGTGGTGGCTTCCTTATCCCAGGAAGAGATCAGAGCTGTATCGGAGGAGGCGTCGATGAAATCGTCTTTCTCCGCAAAGCCCTGGGATTCCATAAGCTCCGCAGTTTCCTCGATGATCAATCCTTCTGGGACCGTGATGGTATGAAGAATGACCTGGCCTTCTGTGAGGAGGTGGAGAACGTCTTTGGGTGAGATGGGGAGCTGGAAGGAGTATTCTCCCGCTTTAAGGCTTTGGGAGGAAGAAAAGATCCTGTATCCGAGAAGGAGGGGCCAGGTTTTTTTTATGATTCCTTTCTTTTTGAGATTCTGTGCGATATCTTTGGCGCTCTGACCTTTCTCCACCTCGAAAATCACTCTCTCGGGTGAAGATTTTGCCGGCCGGCAAAATTCAAAAGAGAACCAGAAAACAAAGAACACGAGGAAAACGATTGCCGTAACGAGGAGTATTTTAGCGGCTTTGACCAGCATCTGATTTGGCTCTTTGACTTTCCAGATAATTTGTTAGGATGATAACTGCCGAAATTTGGTCCTCTAGATCCTTTTTGGCTTCTGGATTCCGTTTGTGATGGTGAAGAATCTTTATCGCCTGTTGAGTAGTGAGCCTCTCGTCAAAAAAAGAAATCGGCAGGTTCAATACGGACTCCAGCCAACGGGCGAACTCTCGAGTTTTTTTTGCCTGGGTTCCGGGACTTCCATCCATTCTCAAAGGAAGACCGACCACAATCTCTTCGATTTCGTACTGTGAGACCAGCTTTTTGAAATACGCGGCATCTTCTTTTCGATTTTTCTTGCGGTAGGTTTCGAGAGCATGAGCTGTGAGCCTGAGCTTGTCGCTTACAGCCAGACCGACCTTCCTGTCTCCGTAGTCTATACCTAGGACTCTCAAGGCTTGAAGAACACTCCTTTTCTTTTCTTGTTCCTGTGGCGTTCGAATCCCAGATTGATCAGTTCGCTAAGAAGGTCGGGATAGGATAGGCCGCTCGCTTCCCAAAGTTTTGGATACATACTGATTTCTGTGAAGCCAGGAATGGTGTTGATTTCACTCACAATCAATTTTCCGGTTTTATCCTGAAGGAAGAAATCTACGCGGGCCATTCCAGAACAATCCACGGCTTTATAGGCGCTGACCGCGAGTTCCTGGATTCGAGAAATGATTTCTGGTGGAAGATTAGCCGGGATCCCAAAGGATGTTTTGCCCTCGATGTATTTATCTTTGTAATCGTAGAATTCCCTGTAGGGGATGACTTCACCAGGAAGCGAGGCACGAGGGTCTGAGTTTCCTAAAACGCTGCATTCTATCTCCCGGCCTTGGATCCCCTCTTCGACCACCACCTTGCGGTCGAACTGAAAGGCAGTCTCGAGGGCGGATGTGATTTGGCGTTTGTGGTCGACCTTGGTGATTCCCACGCTCGAGCCCAGATTTGAAGGCTTGACGAAAAAAGGCAGAGGGAATTCTTTTTGGATGTGCTCCAGAATCTGTTCCGGAGATCTCTTCCATGTTTCTTCGAGGATGACAAGATGTCTGGCTACAGGCAGGTTTTTCTGAAGGAACAGGCTCTTGGCAACAGCCTTATCCATGCTGGCTGCAGATGCGAGGACCGCAGCGCCCACATAGGGGATATCGGCCATTTCGAAGAGTCCTTGAATGGTGCCATCTTCTCCATAAGGACCGTGAAGCACAGGAAAATAAATGTCGACATCGACTCCAGAAGGAAGCTCTTTTTCTGCCCAGGGGAGAAAGGGATAGAAGGGGCCCTTTTCCAGTTCGGTTTGAGAAAGCAGGGGGGATTCGACAATCCGCCAATTTCCTCGCTTGTTGATATAGAGGGAAACGATTGTGTATTTCTTTCTATCCAGGTTTTTAAAAATCGAGGCTGCAGAAATGAGAGAAACTTCATGCTCTGCTGAACGGCCTCCAAACAGGAGCCCTACTTTTATTTTTTCTCTCATACTGAAATCTTTCGTCTGAGTTCATTTTATAGAAAGCGGCACCTCTTGTCCATTCTCTCTTTGTTCTTTGGGACGGGCTTCAGAGCGCTTCCGGATGGCCCGGATAAGGCCGCCGATCAGAGCCGAGACTGTATTGATCTTGTCTTCTAAATCCAAATAATCTCCTTCGGTGAGAAAGCCGATTTCTCTGGAGATGATAAGCTGGGTCCGAAGCTCTGCTGCCGATGCCTTTGCCTCCGTCAGGAATTGGATGAATTCGGAGCCGCTCCTCCGTTCTCTTCCGTTTGCTATCTGGGACGAAATGGCAATGGCGGATTTTCTCAGCTGATCTCTGAGCGCACAGTCGTGGCTGAGATTTCCGTTCGTCGATATTTGATACATATCCACAGCGAGTTTCTTGGCATGCTGCCAGCATTCTAAATTTTCCAAGAAAGCAGGTGTTGAATGGGCCATTTTGAACCTCCATGGTAGTAGACGCTTGAGTGGTTTTGAAAATGTCACATCTATCTAATTTTTTTCTGGATGTTGGATATAAGTTCAAAAAATGGTATTCTCATTCGACTCAAATAGAGAGAACAAAGAGAGGAATAGTACGTCTTAAGGTTTAGGAAGGATCGAGAAAACTCGATAGGCAGCGATGATTTTGAATCCTGTTGACACAGAAATATTCGAAGAATATAATAGGGGCAAAATTTTGGAAAGGAAAATTCAGGATAACCGCTTTCTCGTGATGACGACGGTCGTTTGTCTTGCAAGAAAGTGTTCTTCTGACAAATGAAAGGAGGCAGGGATGAAAAATAAGATAGGGATATTCTTGTTTATTTGTGTTTTTGTTCTTTTCTCAGTGAATTCCTTCGCAGAGACCAAAAAGCTCAGACAGATCGGCAGATATAAATTGGTTGACATCAAAGGCGATATGCCTAATGAAGAATTGATGAAGACCATTGTGGATAGATATCAGGAAGATATCAAAACTGGCTTTGATTTGGTTGGGAGCGGCGATTTGTTCGCTCCGTTTATCGATCAGATGAAGCAGTCTGCCTTTCAAGAAAAAGAACTGGCCGTCGGTGACAAAATCGCATGGATGCTCTTCCGTTCGCAGGGAAAGGTGAAGGCTGTTCGCGATCTGGAGTGGGCCGGGGAAGGCCCCTTACCCGTGTTTTCTTTTTCTGTCGAAAAAGGGAATATGCGTTACGAGTTCATCATGCCTAAAACTTGTGGAAACATATCCCTTTTGGGGATTCATGAGGCCAAACCAGGCGCCGCTGAAGAGATGGCCCGCGCAGAACAAGAGCTGGGCTTAGAAGAAGAGGAGGAATATGAGATCGAAAAGGCAAAAATTTTTCAGGAGATTTATCCCCTGCTTACTGAAACGGATCTCTATTGCTCCTTCTTCGTGATGGAGAACGACGAGCCTGAGGCGAGGATAATCGGTGCCGAGCGGGAATACGAAAGAGTTCAATTCAACAACGGAGACATTGTTTACATCAACCAAGGAAGAAATGATGGAATCGAGGAAGGTCAGATATTCCAGGTGCTCGAAGTGGGCACGGTCACAACGGAATACGGACCCCTTGCTTTTAGAAGAGGAAGGGTGAGAGTTGTGGCACTCGAAGAGAACACCTCCTCTGCCCGTGTAGAGAGGGCCTGTGGCCCTGTTATGTTAGGCAATCATTTGGTCCCCTTCGAAGAAAGGGAAGGACGAATGGGCAAAGATCTGGGATACGATGTGCCCCCTTATGAAAGTGTCGGCATAAGGGGAAGCCTCATCTATATCCAGGATGATTTCTTCCAGATTGGAACGGGCGCTTGGGGACTGATCAATTTGGGCGAGAGCGATGGTCTCCAGATTGGACAACAGCTGGTCGTTTACAGAAAAATCCATGAAGATACTCCTCTGTTCGTATTTGCCAACATAGTGGTCATCGACACACAAACGCGGACATCCACGGTCAAGGTCCTCTCGTGTAAAGATGCGTTGGTGGTGGGCGACTTGGTCCAGACAAGAAATCACTGATTTTTTTTCTTGCGCATTTTTTTCATATAAATTCTTAAAAGCTATATTGTCTCCACTTCGTGGGGGATCCTCTTCTGTGCACCTCTAATCATCATGGAAGTCAACGGCCTGAAAACCGAGAGCCTCGAGGTATCCCTATTCGGGATGAGCATGAGCTCGGCTTTTTATTGACAGTATTCCGTTTTTTCTGGTATTTTAGTCCCAGAGTTTTGTAAGGCTTCACTGAGCGGGCGTAGTTCAGTGGTAGAACGTCTGCTTGCCAAGCAGAAGGTCGTGGGTTCAAATCCCATCGTCCGCTCCAGATAACTCCCCTATTTTTCAATAGGTTTCCTCATTTTCACAGTTTAGCCAGAATACGTCATTTTGGGTTATTTTCAGCCTAAAATGTCAAACGAGCGTCAAATTTCTACCTCATATAAATGGATGAGAAATGTCTAATCTTGTGACATATTTGTGACATGGGGATAAGTCTAGATAGAATCCTTTTGACCACACGAATTTTAGAAGAGAAATCAATAGCATAATTTCATTTGGAGTTACTGACCGTGAATTTTGATACAGGGGGCCATCTATCTTCATTTCTATATTCTCAGCAACATTGATATTATAACCACAATGAGATGTGCTCATCCGACACCTGAGAATAAGAGGAAGGCTGTGGAGAGGTTATCTTATTCAGCCCCCTTTATAAGAGAGTATAAATAACCTAATGACAACAGTCCAAATAGAGCAACGGTTGACCATCCCCAGGCATTCACTACACCTGCAAGTTGCCATTTCAGAGATACAACAAAACCGATTATGAAATGTACGAGCAATCCGATGACAATAGCTTTCCGTGCCTTGATTTCTTTCGCCTTTAGTACAAAAAAGAGAAGCAAGGCATAACCGAGATACGCAGCTCCTTGCAGTTGTGCTGCGTTTTTTCCTGAGTCAGTAAGCTCTTGTCCATAGAATGCATAAAATGGACCAGGTATCAGTACTAGGAGCAGTCCAAAGAAAAGACCCAGGATACCAGTAATGATAAATAGGGTGTTAAGTTTCATGATTCTCACTCCCTCCTTTTAAAATTTATTTGGAGATAAATAGAGAAAAAATCCTAGTGCTATTTTTTGGATAGATTTCTCTCTTTTCCCCTGCTGATGAAATTATTAAATTATGTCCCCAATGTCAAGGTAATTCATTATGAAGATAAAGGCGAGACTTTAGTTTACAATCTGTGTCAACTTGAATAGTGGTCATCCCAAGTTAGCTTATCGATTTGGATTACGTAGAAGCGTCTGGTTGGGTTGGAGCGGTTGCCGTGCTTGATGCTCCTTTGCCGAAAATATTGCTTGTGCGGTCACGGATATAGATGCTTCTTATCGCTATGGAAAAAGATGCCTAGCCGATTCTATTCGGACTTCGTGGGTTAGAGCGATTGGTTAGGTTAGGTTGCTTGGGTTACTTCTCCTCCTTCGGCTTGAGTTCCATGCCGAGCTGCTACATAAGACCAAACATGTCACTTTACCCCTACTGTCTATATTTAATGGCATATGTCCTACCCAAAGGATGAATAGGAAGGCTTCATTAAGAGAAAAAAAAATAAAATAAATTGGCACAATAATTGCTCTAGCTATATTTGAAGGAGAGAACGGATAGAAAAAAATAGAAACGGGGGGACAATGCGAAACTTAACAAAGTTGGTTCTCTTAGCCTTTATGACCTTTTTGCTAGGGACAAAAATTCTATCTTCACAAGAGCTAAAATACCCTGTGAGAGAGATGCCCGATGTCAAAGTATCTATTTCTCCTTTAAATCCCACAACTAAAGACAGGATCACTTTCACTGTGACTGCATATGGAAATAGTGGCCCCTCCATCGAAAGGATCGTTATCGTAGTAAATAACAGGAAAGTTAAAGTTTGTTCAATGTCTCCTTGTGTTTATAGAGGAGGGCCTTATCGTGAAGGACTTCTGAGTTATGAAGTAACGGTTTACGATAAAGGAGTGGGTTCCTACACTCCCGATGGAGTTTGGACTTGCCAGCGAAAGGTCGAAGTAAAAAAATCGGAATCTAAACGTAAAGAAAAAGTGGAATCATATCGAAGAATGGTTGATTTAATTCCACTTGCAGAAAGCGAAAATACTCAATGGCTAAATAAAACGGTTGCACTTCCCTTCCCGGGGGAAGAGGGTGAATACAGCGGATTCGCTAGCTATCGGTATAATTCATATTTAGAGGATGGCAGAGTCTATCCAAAAGTCTTGTTAACATATCCTGAGTGGCGAAATGAGTATGGATCGATTGTAGGAATATTTAAGATCGAAAATCTCGCTGACAATGCAGTATTTAAAGCAAAGGTAGGCTTTTTAGAGGAAGCTGTCCAATCGGATGGTGTAGAGTTCAGAGTCTTTGTGAAAAGCGAACCATTTTTTTATTCTGCAAGGCAGTGCTATTATGATGGATGCCTAGATGATCTTATTTTCGATCTGGATAGATATGCAGGTCAGAATGTCGAGATTGTCTTAGAAGTCAAGGCACTAAGAACATCCAATCAGGATTGGGCTGTTTGGGTAGATCCAAGGATTGAATGGTAAGTGTCTACTCCCCCTCCTTCAGCTTAAGCTCCATGCCGAGTTGTTGCATCGCTCCAAGCATATCATAATCTTCCCTTTCTTCTACGATTTTTCCGTTTTCAATGCGGGTTATCATAATTCCGCCAAATTCAACCTTATTCCCTGTAGGTGGGATACCCATAAATTCTCCTTCATGAGTCCCCCTATAGGTCCACCTGGCTATCACTGTATCCCCTGCAGCAAATAATTCTTCAATTGTCCAACTGCTATCGGGAAATCCTTTAAAAATCATCTTTCCAAATTCTATTGCTTCTTCCATGGATACAGGTTTGAGTGTAGCAGATGGCGAGTAGGAAACATACTCAGGAGCAAACAACTCCTTCAAAGCCTCAAAGTCTCCTTTGCCAAACAATTCCATCTCACGCTTTACAATCTCCTTATTCTGCTCCTCAAGTGCTGCCTGGGCTTTGAACTCTTCAAGCTCTGCCATCGCTTCCTTATCCTGACAGCCGACCATAAAGCATAAAATCAGAGCTAAAGGTAGAATCATGAAGAGTTTTTTCATTTATGCCTCCTCTGAAAGGCGT
>CAYFWF010000006.1:0-2753 GCA_964346815.1 uncultured Eubacteriales bacterium
GCCAAACAGATATGCGAAGGATTGGCTGAGGCTCACAGGTTAGGAGTGGTGCATCGTGATTTAAAGTCGAACAACATAATGATTGATAAAGAGGGAAATGTGCGGATTATGGATTTTGGGATTGCCCGCTCTTTAAGGGCAAAGGGTATCACTGGATCAGGCGTTATGATCGGAACTCCTGAGTATATGTCACCTGAACAGGTTGATGGCAAAGAGGCCGACCAGAGAGCAGATATCTATTCTCTGGGAGTCATCCTGTATGAAATGGTTACAGGAAGAGTTCCCTTTGAAGGCGATACCCCTTTCTCTATTGGCGTAAAACAAAAGAGCGAGGTTCCTCGTTCTCCCAAAGAGATCAATGAGCAGATTCCTGATGGCCTTAATCACGTGATCCTCAAGTGTATGGAGAAAGACAAGGAGAAAAGGTTTCAGAGTGTTGGAGAACTTCATTCTGAATTGATGGATCAAGAGAAGGGCGTTCCAACCACAGAAAGAATTATCCCAGAGAAAAAGCCTCTCACCTCAAGAGAGATAACCGTTCAATTCAGCCTGAGGAAGCTTTTTGTTCCAGGTTTGGTGTTTATTGTGGTCATCGCTATCGGTGTGATTATATGGCAGCTCCTTCCTGAAAAGGAAGTGGAGAAACATTCTATTGCAGTCATAAGTTTTGAAAACCAGACTGGTGAAAGCTCCTATGACTACCTTCAAAAAGCGATTCCCAATCTCCTGATCACAAATTTAGAACAGTCAAAATATCTTCGGGTGACCACATGGGAGCGACTGCATGACCTTCTTGCAAAGGAGGGGAAAGAAGATATTGACTTTATTGACAGCGACCTGGGTTTTGAACTGTGCCGCACTGAAGGCATAGAAGCCCTGGTAGTGGGGAAGTTTGTCAAAGCAGGCGATGCCTTTGCTACTGATGTCAAAGTATTTGATGTGGAGACCAAGAACCTTTTTAAGAGCGCCAACACAAGAGGCAAAGGGGTTCAGAGCATTTTGGAAAAACAGATCGATGAGCTGACAAAAGAGATTTCTCGCGGGATTGGTTTATCTGAGCGCAAAGTCAAATTAGAGCAGATAAAGATAGCAGATGTCACAACGGCTTCTATGGAGGCATATGATTATTATTTGAAGGGAATGGAGGCCGCAAGCAAAATCTATTGGAATGATGCTCGGAAATTCTATGAAAAAGCAGTAGAAATCGATCCACAGTTTGCCATGGCATACTTATATCTCGGAAGGATATATGGGGTGCTGGGGGACGCCAAAGCGAGTCTTGATTCTTACGAAAAGGCGATGCGTTATTCTGATAGAGCAACAAGAAAAGAAAAACTGCTTATCCAAGCTCGATACGCCTTTTACATAGAAAGAGATCCAGAAAAAGAAATTAGCATCTATAAACAGATACTCAAAGAATATCCAGAAGAAACATATTATCATTTTAGGATAGGCTACAGGCTTTCCAGAATAAATCGAGTGGAAGAATCTATAGAGAAATACAATACATATCTGGAAGTTGATCGCAATCCTAAACCCCAAGTTTACAATCAGCTTGGCTACATATACAAAGACAAAGGGGAATTTGAGAAATCCCTCCAATATATAAAAAAGTATGTAGAGCTGTCTCCGGATAATGCCAATGCTGTTGATTCTCTGGCTGATATTTATTTCTCCACGGGAAAGCTAGAGGAAGCCATAGGAAAGTATAAGGAAGCCATAGAAATCAAAGAAGATTTCTTTGAAGCCTACTTCAGGATTGGATACATTTATGCACTCAAAGAAGATTATTCTGAAGCAATGAGCTGGATTGATAAATTTACAGCCATCGCCCCCACATCTGGTGTTAAAGCGCAAAGCTATTTATGGAAGGGATTTTTTCATCTTTGGATGGGAAGCTATAATCAATCCCTTGATTACCTTCGGCGGATACCAGATTTAGTGGAAGCAACAGAAACTGAATGGTTAAAAGGCTTTTCATTTTGGTCGACAGCTTGGGTCTACTGTGACAGAGAGGAGTATGACCGAAGCCGCAAATTCTACAAAAAGTGGCTCGATATATGGAATAAAATTTACCCGCAAAACCTCAAGTGGAATACAGCATCCTCCCATATTATGCTTGGATATATTGACATATCAGAGGGTTTGATTGATTCAGCAGAGTCTCATCTTTTAGAGGTGGAATCACTCATTCCTGAAATAACTGAAAATAGATGGTGGCTGGAATTCTTTTATAATTCACTCTATGCTGAGATATTGCTGGCGAAAAAGCAAATTGATGAGGTCATTCCTCTTTGTGGGAAAATTCCTTTAAGAATACCTTCGATGTACACCGGTCCATTACATTCCTATAATAATCCGGGCCGCAGGGATGTATTAGCGAGGGCTTATCAGCAGAAGGGAGATTTAGACAGAGCCATTGCCGAATATGAACGGATGATCACCTTTAATCCAGACATCAAAGACCGGCGTCTGATCCATCCCAAGTTTCATTACAGATTAGCCAGGTTGTATGAGCAGAAAGGTTGGAAAGGCAAAGCCATCGAGAACTACGAGAAATTCCTCTCCCTATGGAAAGATGCTGACTCTGGAATAGCAGAGGTTGAGGATGCCAAGAAGAGGCTGGCTGGGTTGAAGGAATAACATTTACGAATGAAACATGATTTCTTGTCTTTAGTATTAAAGTGCTATAACAAGAATTAACCGATAAAAGGAGGAATAATCATGTCTGTTAAGCTTCTTCAGCTAAATTT
>CAYFWF010000007.1:0-146665 GCA_964346815.1 uncultured Eubacteriales bacterium
AGGGAGTTATTACAGGAGACTTTGTAAAGAAGCAAATGGATAAGATTGAAGCTCGTCAACAGGAGGTCAGAAAACGGTTGAATGAGCTTGAAGATGAACGTCGGTTGTATGATGAAAAAATAGGCCGATCAATCCAGATCATCGACAATTTGAAGGGGTGGAAAGAGAAATGGGAAGCCGCCGGTGAAGATAAGAAAAATGAGATGCTCAGGCTGATGACTGTTAAAATTTCTACGTTCTGCCATAAGGACACAATAGACGGCAAGGATTACGAGTGGAAGGATTTACAAGTTGTTTGGAATGAGGAGTTTAGTGATCTTTTTGAGTTGGGAATCTTTGAAAAGGATAAGAAAAAAGGTTCCAGAAATCCAGGCTATGGTGGTTCATTATTTCAATTTAACAGTCAAAAAATTAGGGATGGTTGAAGCGACCATTGAAGATTTAGCCATTCCTGCCGTTCTTCGAGGGAATCTGACGCAGTCAGACGGCGATGCTGTATTGAGCACGACTTTTCTAAAGGATACCAGTTGTGTGCAGGCTCGGGAACAGAGGAAAAAAGAGGAGAGTCGGGTGTTATCGTGCGCAGTTCAGCGCCGCCGAGAAAGACGGTAAAGGAATGGCGTTAAAAATCTTCACTTGAGCAAAACCATCCCAAAAGCTGAAAGAGAGCCTTTGAGTATCACGCAAATAGAGATGCTTCCCCATGCATTTGACAATTAGAAAATTTATCTTTATAGTAAAATTGCAATGAAAATTCCCGTACCCAAAGAGGAGGTAAAGATGAGAAAGTTACTTGCACTGCCTCTTCTCCTCATTTTCCTGACCTCCTTCAGCCTCGCTCAGAATTGGTTCGAGGGCAGCCTGGATGATGCCGTTGCCAAATCGAAAAAAGAGGGCAAGCTGGTTCTGATCGATTTCTTCTCTGGCGGCTGAGGGGGCTGCATACTGCTGGATCAGCAGTTTTACCAAAACAAAAAATTTCACGAGTTCCTTCATTCGAATTTCGTCCTTTTCCGTGCTACGAGAGGAGAAGTAAGGGGGGATGCAACTTTCAAGCGGTTTGGCATAAGGGCGACTCCCACGGTCATGTTGCTCGAGGATGACGGTTCAGAGTGGGATTGGTTTGTCGGCTACGGCCCCCCTCCGGAAAAATTTCTCGCCAAGCTGGAAAAAAGCGTGGAAGGCATCGATACCTACAAATCTCTTTCTGAGAGCTATGTCAAGGATCCAACAAATGTCGAAGTGGTGTTTAAACTTGCCCAAAAATACGAGGATAAATACGTTCAGGACAAAGCTCTGGAATTATACAAGGAAGTCTTGGCCCTTGACCCTGAAGGCAAAAAAGGCGCAACAGAATATGAAGGAGAACAAGTCACCTACACCGAGTATGCTGAATATTCTATCGGGACTCTGGCCATTTTCAGCAGGGAGATGGATCCCGAGCCGCTCAAAGCCTTCATAAAAAAGTATCCAGAAAGCAAATTGATGAAATCGGCCTATCAGCGGCTGAGCTCTTACTATCAGTCCCGCGCTCCCAAGAATGAAGCGATAACATTTTTTGAAGAATACACATCCAAATACCCCGATGATCCAAATGTGCTCAGCGCTTATGTCAGGCGAATCATCAGGGATAAAGACAATCTCGATAAAGGGATCGAATTGGGCGAAAAGATCAGAGAGATGATGAAGTACAATCCCAGTCCCCGCCACATGAATAATCTTGCCGAGCTGTACATGCTCAAAGGAGACAAAGAAAAGGCCGCCGATCTCTACGGAAAGAGATTCATGGAAGGCCAGGTCTCGAGTCTTGCTTATAGTCTCGCAGATTATGCGGAGTTCTGGGTCAAAAACGAGATGAATACAGAAAACGCCCAAGAAATGATGGAATTGGCGCTGGAAATACTGCCGGACAGATGGTACAACTTTCAACGAGCAGCCCAGATATACTTGAAGTTGGAAAAAGAGGATAAAGCTCTGGCGGTATTCGGGCCCGAATTCATGGATAAACACACAGATGATTCGAACGTTCTCAACAGTTATGCATGGTTCTGGGCCAACCAGGGGAAAAATCTGGAGAGCGCCCTTGAGGCGGCGGAGAAGTCGGTCGAACTGGCAGAATCTGCCTATAACACGGATACTCTGGCACTTGTTTACCAGAAATTAGGGAAATATGAAGAAGCTCTCAAAGCTGCAGAAAGAGCTGTCGAGCTGGCAGATGACCAGGTCAAAGCGAGATTCGAAAGCAGAATAAAACAGATAAAGAAGTCCATGGAAGAGAAAAAGGAGAAAAACGACTGATTTGACCGCGCTCGGCATTTAGAGAATTGGCGAACAAAGTTTTCACCCTGGCAGCACTTATGTGCATGTTTTGTGCCTTCAGCCTATCACCGGGACTGCCTCATGAGCATGAGGTCGTAACCGTCGAAACCCTTTTCTCTCAAGACGGAGTCTATCCTGGAGGATCGATTAAAGTGGCCTTTCTTCTGAATATACTCCCCGGATGGCATATCAACGGCAGTGAACCGACCGATCCATATCTCATCGCGTCAGAGCTGTTCATCGAGGAAACCGAAGAAGCGAAGGTTCTCGACATTTATTATCCGGAGCCCCGCACGGGTCATTTCAGCTATTCGGAAGCGGAGATTCAGATTTATGAAGGTGAGGTTGTCTTAGCCGCGCTCATCAAGATCGGAGAAAAAGTCTCCGTTGAGGAGCATCTTCTGGATGTCAGTTTTTTATATCAACCCTGTGATAGTCAATCCTGTATGTCTCCCCAGACACTCGATCTGAAGGTTGGACTCCCGGTTGTCTCGACCTCTCAACAAACCAAAGAAATCAACACAGATATATTTTCCAAAATAAAATTCAAGGAAGAAAAGAGCCCATAAAAATCTATTCTTTCTGTTTACCAGTCCTTCCCATAATCAGAGCGATAACGAACAGAATAGCTGCCATGGCGGCTGCGATCCACAAACTCTGTTGGACAGTAGAGCCCACACTGAGGTTCCCGATAAATTTCGGTACGAATGTCCCTCCCAGTAAGCCGACGGCAAAGATAATACCGAAAATACTCCCATACAGGCTTGGTTCGAATTTCGCGAACGTTATTCCCACTATGGTGGGAAAGATAGGCGCAAAGGCCAGTCCGGCAAGAAGAACAGCTATGATGGCCAAGAGGGGGCCATTGGCAACGATCATGAGCACGATCGCCCCTAACGAAACCAGAGCCATCGCGGCAATGACTCTATCGCCTATAGCGGTCAGATTCTTGACTGTCGAGGTGAAAAATCGACCTGCCATCATGGCCACTCCAAAAGCGCTCAAAATCAGACCAGCATAATAAGCCGGTCTGAGATTGCCGCTCCCTTCAAAAAGCTGTTCCATGAGCTTTCGAATCCAGGTGCCCATGGATATTTCGAGCGAGATATAACAGAACAGAGCCAGAGCAGCCATCAAGACGGCTCCTTTTCCCAAGAGTCTGATAGCCATGGAAAACCTGTACCCTGTTGAAACCTGGGGGTAGCTTGCAGCAAGGGCAAACACGAGGAAAACCAGTACCAGCAATCCAATAATGGACAGCGATGTGCTGTAGCTCAAATTCAAGTTGGTGAGGAAAAACACAAAAAGAAAAGGAGTGAGCACATATCCGAGTCCGAAAAAGGCGTTGCCGAAATTGCTGGCACGCGCCGGATCTCTGCCTTCGAACAACACGATCGGGATGAGGGTGTTGCCTACTGTGTTCAAAGACATGGCGCCTACACCCAAGAGAATGCAGGCGATAAGGACCCATCCGAAACTTGAAGCATAAGCCAACAAGAACACGCTCGCGCTGGTAACCACGAATCCGAGGATGGCTATGGGTTTATATCCCATTTTATCTACCAGGGGACCGATGATGAGCTGCACGACACAGCTGGTTAGAAACAATCCCATGGCTAAGCTGCCGAACTGTCCCTCGTCGATTCCGAGCGATTCCATCAACTCGACCGATATGGCGCCGAGAATGATAAAACATACAGCCAAAGTAAACACGGCCATCAGTGCCACCACAGCAGTCATTTTTTTCATTGCCGTTCCCTCCCAAACAATTTTAAAATAATTCGAATCATAGCTCAGAAAATACACCATGTCGTTTCGAATGAACGAAGCGAGTGTGGCGATCCTAAGTTCCGAGCGAAGTGAAGGAATCTCATATATTGCTTTGTCAATTCATGCCCGCAAAGACAACAAGCGAGTTGTTCTCATTGTTCGTGGGCGTCCTTGAATCCCTTACTCCTGAATAATCCTGCATAGTTGATATCACAGAAAAAAGCAGGAGTCAACAATTGAAGTTATCCCGAAATTGCTGATGGAGCCAACAATGTACACATTCCAGTGTCATTACGAGCACCCAAAGGGTGCGTGGTAATCTCTTGGCAACATATTGAGAATGCCACGCTTCGCTCGCCCTGACATTTGCTCAGGCACTCGAATGGCATAAGCCGAAGGTCTATTCGTCTTTCTTGTATTCAATCCGTATTTCATGCATGATTGGGTTTGGCAGGGAGAATGATTATGAATCGGAAGGGGAGACCGGCAAGGGAAAAAATCCTCGAATGTAGAGAGGAAGCTGAAAACCACCTCACAAACGAGTTGCTCCCATTCTGGCTGAACCGTTGCAGAGATGATGTCCATGGAGGATTTATCACCCACTTCGATGCCCAAGGAGGGGATACCGGCGAGGATCAGAAGTCCTTGATTTCGCAGACACGAACGATCTATACCATGGCCTCGACTCATCGGGCGGGATATGGCGATGGCAGGTGTGAAGAATTTGCCAGACATGGCGTCGATTTTCTCGTCGATAAAATGTGGGACGAAAAATACGGCGGGTTTTACTGGACGGTTGACCGCAAAGGTAATGTTGAAATCGGTAAAAAAATTCTCTATGGACTGAGTTTTGCCATCTATGCTCTTTCCGAATACACGCTGGCGACCGGAGATCGACGAGGCACCGAATATGCAGAGAGAGTCTTTGATCTCATACAAGAAAAGGCCAGAGACGAGGATTACGGCGGCTACTTCGAAATGTTCGAAAGGAACTGGGATCTTTGCCCTCCGGGCAGCGGCGGAGGGGACAGGAAAACCCTGGACTTTCACATGCATTTCATGGAGGCCTTGACGACCTTATACGAGAGCGGCAGGACAAATGCACACCTCAAGGCACTGAAAGAAGTCATCGAAGTCCTCATAAAACACATGCTCCATCCCGAATATGGGACGGGGATTTCCCAGTTTTGGCAGGATTGGACTGTCGCACCCCAGATCAAGTTCGATATCATCTGGGGATGGGACCGGTTTGTCCATACGGGGATCAAGAGCCATCCAGAGGATAACACGTCTTATGGCCACAATGTCGAATTTGCCTGGCTTTTGTTGCGCGCTCTGGAAATCATGGAGATGGACTGGAAGGTCTATAAAGATATCATCGAAAAACCGCTGGATCACACCCTCGAGAATGGTATAGACTGGAAATGCGGAGGCGTGTATGTCGAAGGGGCACACTCAGGGGGAATTTACCATAGAGAAAAGGAATTCTGGCAGCAGGCAGAAGTCATGATCGGTATGCTGGATGGATGTCTTCACTTTGGAGAGGAGAAATACTGGACTGCCTACGAAAACGTGCATAGATTCGTCTTCGACAAGATGGTGCATCATGAGATTGGAGAGTGGTATCCCTTATTGACAAGAGCGGGAGAGCCCATATGGACCTATATGAGCCATTCATGGAAAGTGAATTACCACACGGTCAGGTCGATGATTCAATGCATCAAACGGCTGGAAAAACTCAGCGAAAAAAACGATAACCGGATTATTTCCTCGTAAATATGACTTTGAGTATGAGTTCAAACTTTCCTTCAGGAGTCGGCGTTTCCATCCTCAAGATGACCTTATTCGGACCGTCTTTTCTAAAAGACTGGATCAATAAAGTATCATGCCAGTTGAGAAATAAGGTTTCCTCATCGATGAAATCGCAGGTTGCAGTCAAGAAATTGCCTGAGCTCTCGAACCACCAATATCTGTATACCTTTGATTTCTCATCCCACGCAAAAATGCCGTGCGCACCTCCTTCTCCTATGGTTAAAGAAGAAGAATAATCAAAAAAGACATACCTGTCTTCAAGGGCTCTCTTGAATGTTCCCGTACCTGTACCTGTCGCTTTTTCGCTGAAGGAACTCTTTGGAACCTTGTATTCGAGATCCCATTCACCCAAGAAAAAATCGAAGTTCTCCATCCTGTTTGCATGCTCAGCCACGATACCTCCACCTTTGGTTGGGATGCATAACGGGAAATACGATAGCATACTATCGAGGTGCTGGGAAGAATTCAAGGGATATCTTCAGTTTTTGCTTTACAGCCTGAAGCCATACGAAAATTTGACCAGGAAGACGTTGTGGGGGTGGATATCGAAGAGGCTGCGTAAGTCGTTTCCGTAGGAGAAGTCTCCGTTGGATGAAATGCCTGTCCTGCCCTGTGACCATACGAGGAACAGGACCGACCCTGGCTTGTACTCCCATCTAAGGACCAGGTTGGAACGAAACTGGAGAAAGTTAAAGTTCGGGTCCTCGAAGCTGTAATCGATCGTTCCGTCTATGTTTTCGTCGATATTGTAAACGCCTGAATCCTTATCGAATGAGATCTCTTCTTCCATGAATGTGTAGTAACGATCATTGTAATTTTGAGCCCTTGAATCCGTGATGTGCTTGAATTCTGCATAATCTCCTGCGGATACAAAGGGCTGTCCGTAAAACTGAATCGAAAGGTCGGGCGTCAGGCTGATATTGAACCTTAAGGTGACAGCGAGGGTTTTCTGGTCGATCCGTCCAAAGATGTATCTGTCCTCATTTTCGAGACTACCGGATTCCACATACTGAAGTTCCTGTTTGTTCACATCATAAGACGGCATAACAGAGATGGATACAGCGCCGCTTGGCGTGTAGCTCAAACCTGCCTGATAGCTCAAGTACTTCGAGTTTCCATCGTCGCTGAAAGAGGAC
Organism: uncultured Eubacteriales bacterium; assembly: GCA_964346815.1. Taxonomy (GTDB): domain Bacteria; phylum Acidobacteriota; class Aminicenantia; order Aminicenantales; family Aminicenantaceae; genus CAYFWF01. The sequence goes on from CAYFWF010000007.1 coordinate 7,038, forward strand.
CAACTGCTGACCTGAAAGCGGAGTTTTTTCCGGGAGTCGGTGCCGAAATTGAAGGATGGAGACCACCTGCCCGGCCATCTCAGTGAAGGGCCCCCACGGAGAAGGGATTTTGCCAAACTCTCTTGGTTTCTGTTGATGGACACGGAAAATGTGTAGTAGTTTTTGAATTGGCCGTAAACGCCAAAATTTCCGCCCGAAAAGATTTGCTCGCCGCTGAAATCCCAGCCCATCCACTGGTTGAAATTAAAGTTGAAGTTGCGGAAGATGCTGAAGGGTTGGTAGATGTTGTATCCCGCCCAGATGAACTGCATGATTTTGTCCGCATCCCGGAGATAGCCCATGTCGTTGAGCTCGAGCCCAGGAGAGCGAAAGGTGAAGCCGCCCACATACTTCAGACTGCCGCCCCCGAGCTTTCCGCCGACCAATGTCCCTCCCCATCCGGATAAAGAGGTCCGTTTGGGATCCAGGGTTACATGATCGGCATCCGGGCGCTGGAAATAACGGAGGGGAGACATCTGGGTTTCGAGGATGGCTTCCTCCGATCCGCGGACATGGCTGAAAACCGTATTTCCCTGGATGAAGTAGGTTCTGTCTTTCCACGTGTGGTAAAAGTCCAAACCTCCGGTATAAGCTGCACTGTGTAGAAAATCCAGGTGGGTATCCTCGATGTTGCGGTTTGTGGCTGTGGCCATGGCACCGATGAGTGTGTTTCCCCTGTTGTAGTCCTTCTGAAGTCTGAGTCCAAAATAGTTCGTAAGCGGCTCGACGGTCTCTTGCCGAAGCTGTCCCAGAAAACTGATATCGGCTCTTTCTCTGGCTGTAACGCTTTCGATGATGCCGATGGAGAGTCCGTTCTTTGTCTTTCCTGTAAGCTTAAAGGCTCCCAGAATGGATGTGTTCTGGGGAACATCCATATACTCATCCTCTACCGTCGAAGGAGAGTGGTGCGGTCGTGCTCCGATCCTTCGGGTGTAAAAAAGGTTGTCGCTCGATAAATCCCCGTCTCCGAGCATGAGCCGGAAGCTCAGAATATTCCTTCCCTCTATAAAAAAGGGTCTTTTTTCTTCAAAATAGGTCTCGAAGGCGGTGAGGTTTACCTCGGATGGATCCGCCTCGACCTGACCGAAATCGGGATTGACAGTGAAATCCAGTGTCAGGTCGCTGGTCATACCGATCTTTCCATCCAGACCGCCCATAAATTGGCTCGAACGCCCCATGGCAAAAGGATTGCCCGCCTCGTTTTGGAAGGTCTGGACATTTGCTACTGTATAAGGGAACAACTCAACCTGGCGCTGGGCCTTGATGTTTTCGATGCCTTCCAGCCTGCCGAATTGGCTCACCCATCCTGAAGAATCCCTGGGAATGAACTGCCAGTGTGAGGTTTCTTCTTTCCGGAAAAGCATCCGTGTGAGCTGAAGACCCCAAACCTGGCTCGCCTTATTTCCATAGCGGAGCTGGGATAAGGGAATTCTCATTTCTGCATTCCAGCCTTCCTCATCGGTATCGGTCTTCACGTACCAGATCGGATCCCAGTTGGGATCTTCGTTCTCCCCATCACTTGAGATCACCTGGTCTGCCTTGACTCCGGCTGCATTGACGGAAAAGCAAAAGGCTGTCCGCTGGTCATAATAGCTGTCGATTTCGATTCCCACCCAGTCTCCTTCGAAATCGTCCCGTCTGGACATGCGCTGTTCGATCTTTTGAGGTTCTGTATCGAAGGCCTGAATTGCGATGTAGATGTTTTTTTCATCATAGAGAATCTTGAAGGCCGTTTTCTGGGAAGGTTCCTGGCCCTCATAGGGTTTCCTCTGGATAAACCCGCTTTCCCACTCTCCCCTCTGCCAGACAGGATCGTCGAATCTTCCATCGATAATCGGTGGGTGAGGATTTATGTGATTGGCGACATAGACTTTCTTCCCTTTCTCAACTGAAAAGGCGAAGGAAAAAACCATCAAGCCCGCAGCGACGAGTGCTCCGCATCTTTTCATCATTCTTTCTCCTTTGAACAACCTCTGCTGCATCCATCTCCATATATAAGACACCTTCGGAGGGAAAAAGGTTGACACTGGACAATATAAAAAAGTCTGTTTTTTAGGTCTCTCTTATTTTGTGCGGGCTTGATTTTCAATGTGTATCATCTCCATCAGGCATGTCCTCCGCTCTTGTTCGGATCTTTAACGCCATTCCCTCATCGTCCTTCTGAGCGGCTGCGTAACTCACCTCTTAGCTCTGGTAAATTTTCCCATTGTCCTCTTTTTTTCTCCAGGCATCTTCGTTCACCCAAGGCAATGCTCAATACATACTCGCCGACAATATGGGGAAACCCATATTGTTTCTCTCGAAGAACGACAGCGTTTGGAGAAACACTGTTGGGGGTTCCAAGGGGGTATGTCCCGTTGGTCGCAGGGCGTAGCCCGAGAAGGGGAGGTAGCGAGCATGGCGAGCGTTGGAAGGGAGAAGTCAGTTCCCCCTCCAAGGAGATTCGGGAAGGCTAGATCCTCAATGACGCCACAGACATACCTGATGTATTTTTCAATTAGATTTTACCCACACAAAATGGGAGAGAGATGTTCTCTTTTTGGAATCCTAGTAACTGATCGAGGAGACCGGTTAAATGGCGGCAGTGTCGGAAGTAGCCATCGTATGCTCAATTTGCTATCCTAGATTTCGTCGCTGAATTAAAGGGCAAAAATTATGTTTGAGGCAGAGCATGTGATTGTCGGGACTGCCGGTCACATAGACCACGGCAAGACCCTTCTGGTGAAAGCCCTGACCGGAATCGACGCAGACACTCTGTCAGAAGAGAAACGCCGCGGCATCACGATCGAACTGGGATTTGTTTTTATGGACACCCCAGGCTATGACAAACAGATCGTCTTTATCGATGTCCCAGGCCATGAGAGGCTGATCAAAACCATGGTGGCCGGAGCCAGCAATATCGATGCGGCTCTGTTTGTGATCGCTGCCGATGAAGGTATCTCCCTTCAGACAAGGGAACATTTCGACATTCTCCGACTCCTCGGGATCGAGAGAGGAGTCACCGCTCTCACTAAGATAGATTTAGTGAGCCCTGAGCGTATACAGGAATTGACGAACCAGGCCGAAACATTTCTGAAAGGTTCATTTCTGGAAGGAGCCTCTATCATTCCTGTCTCTGCAGTGGATGGCAGAGGTGTGGATGATCTGAAAAAGGCTTTGATGGAGTTAGGTCAGACTGTGGGAAAAAGACGCGATAGCGGGATCTTCCGTATGCCGATCGACAGAGTTTTCTCCATGCGGGGATTCGGGACGGTCATTGCTGGAACAATCCTTTCTGGGGAGATCAAGGAAGGGGACAAGATCGAGATCTATCCCGATGGGATCAAAACTAAAATTAGAGGCATACAGGTCCACCATCGAAAAGTCAAAGAATCGGTCTTGGGGAGGCGCACCGCTTTGAACCTTCGAGATGTAAAAAAAGAGCTTTTAAGACGAGGACAATGCGCCGGTGAGCCCGTCTCTCTAATCCCGACTTACAGATTGGATGCCCGTCTCAGACTGCTCGAAAATTATGGAGGGCAGTTTAAAAACCGAACACGGGTAAGGCTTCATGTCGGGGCTGCTGAAATCATTTCAAGAGTCATCCTTCTCGAGAAAGATGTGCTCTCTTCCGGACAAGAATCGCTGGTTCAGTTCGTTCTTGAGGCTCCGACAGTGGCACTTCCTGGAGACCGGTTTGTTATCCGTACTTTTTCCCCTTTGACGACCATAGGTGGGGGAACCCTACTTGATGCTGCTCCTTCGAAGCATAAAAGGCTCGATTCTCAGGTCATCCGGGGACTCCAGAGACTCGGAGGCGATGTTCATGAGAGGATTGAACAGGTTGTGTTGGACTCGGGCAGCAGGCCGATGAACGCTTCAGGTATAAGGCTTAGGGTCGGAGAAAGTGAAGATCTAGTGGAACAGGCAATGGAAAAACTGGAGAAAAAGGAAAAGATCGTAAGAATAGAAGAGCATAGAGAAGTAAAATACATTCACAGAAATTTTTTTGCGGATTTGGAGCAGAGATTGGTGTCTCAGGTCCAGGCCTACCTGGATACATATCCACACCGTGCCTCCATGCCTTATGAAGAACTCAGATCGAAATTCCTCAGATTGACAGACAGTCAAACCTTCAAGACCGTCGTTTCTCACCTCGAAGAAAAGAAAAAAATTTCGAGAAGAGGGACTGATCTGATTCCGGTCGGATACCAACCGAGTTTGAAACCGAAAGACCGGGAGATTTCCCAAAAAATTGAAAAAGTCTATCAGAGTGCGGGATTTGCTGCTCCCCTTGCGGATGACGTTCGTATCAAGCTGAGACTCAACCCGAAAGCTTTCCAGGAAGTGATGTATATTCTGTATGAGAAAGGGGTGCTTGTGCGCCTCAGCGATAAGGTCATCTATCACAGGGATTCGGTGGAAAAAGCCAGGCGGATTGTTACCCAATACCTGGAAAAATATCCGGGTATTTCCGTTGCCGACCTGCGGGATATCCTCAAGCTTTCCCGAAAATACGCGACGGCTGTGCTGGAATATTTCGACCAGATAGGATTGACAAAACGGGAAAAGGATGTTCATATTTTAAGATAGATATCGGGAGGGTATTGGTCCCGGTGGGCCTCCTGGTCTTCAAAACCAGTGCGGGGCTGTGAAAGGTCCTGGGTGGGTTCGACTCCCACACCTTCCCGCCAGGGGAGGGTGGAAAGCCTGTCTGACAGGAATTCACCCCAATATCAACAAAAATTCACCCTGACATTCACCCGTAAAGACTATTGATTCATCGAAACTGCCCTGGCAACATTCTTATTGAAACGGTCATAAATAAAAAAGAAGGAGGTGGCATTCCATCCGGGTGGAACTGTTAAGCTCGATAGAGAGGATAGGACAAAATCCAAAATTACCTTTTGAAATAAAACAAACACGAGTCATTGAAGTTATTACAATGGTTATGAATACGAGAAATAACTTTTAATTTAGGAAAAGTTCCCATGGTATCTCTGCGTTATTTTGACGGTGCACTCGAAAAAACCAAAAAAAAATATCTCAGGCTGAATATCGCCAATAAGATGATGCTCGGATTCCTGCCGCTCTTTATTTTGACAGTCCTGATGGCCGTTTATGCCCTGGCGAGTCTCAGCAGAGTCAACGGGATAAACAAAAGCATAGTTGAGAATGATCTTCCGCTCATGCTGGCGACGGATAAAATGATCAGCAGCCTCTATTCACAGGAACTCCATGGAAATCGCTATATGATCCTTAAAAGTGCAGAAAATAAGGAGCTCTATGAGGATGAGAGCAAGGAATTCAAGAATCAGATTAGGGTCATCAATAGTCTTCCCGGAAAGGATCAAAGTGTGGTCGATCGTCTTTCTTCGCTCCATCAAGAGTATGAGTCCAACTTCAGGGATTGGTTTGAATCCATAGATATGTCGGCCTCTGACCAGAGCGGTTCAACAAAACTGATAGGGGAAAAACAGAGTGAATTGATTGGTCTTATTCGGGACATTTCGGCCCGGACCTCATCCGAGCTGCATGAAAAAACGCGGGCGGCTTCGCTCATCGGTTCGACTTCATCTAGAATTTTCCTTGTGTTCTGTATTTTCAGTATATTGATCGGCTCAGGTGCTGCGTTCGCGATCACAAAAAATATTTCGGGTGCTATCATTCGTCTTAAAGATGCCACACAAGAAATATCAAAGGGGAAATTCGATTATTCTCCTGAAATATATAATCAGGACGAATTGGGAGAGCTCTCGCTTTCTTTCTCTGATATGGCCAAGCGGTTGAAACGTCTGGAGGAAATGTATCTTGATACCAGCCCCCTTACACATCTGCCCGGCGGCATCGCGATAGAGAATATATTGAAAAAACGGATCGATTCCGGTTCATCATTTGCCTTTTGTCTTATTGACCTGGATAACTTCAAAGCATACAACGACCATTATGGATATGCCAGAGGAAATCAGGTTATAAAAAATACGGCACAGCTCATTGAAAATGCAGTCAAAAAACATGGGACAGATCGAACGTTCTATGGACATATCGGGGGGGATGATTTCGTAGTTATCACATCCATCGACCGCTATGCGAAAATATGCAGATTTGTCGTGACTCAGTTCGATAAGACAGTGGGTGAACTCTATGACCCCGAGGATTTGAAGCAGGGTGCCATAATACGTGTATCCCGCAAAGGAGTGAAGAAAAAATTCCCCATCATGACAATTTCCATCGGAGTAGTCACCAACAAAAAAATGAAGCTGAAGCACGCTGTCCAGGTCGGGGAAATTGCAGCCGAGGTTAAAAATTATGCCAAGTCCAAACCGGGCAGCCTGTATTTTGTCGACCGTAGGAAGAGAAATTCTTAGAGCTTCTTCCTGCACAGTTGGGGATGAATTGGGACGTATATGCGAAAAGATGTGATGTTTTGGATAAGAAAATGAAGCGAGGGTCAGTCAACCAGGTCATATTTCTCGTTGTAATGGCTGTGCTGCTTTCCTCAGGACGATGCTCTTTGTTTCAAGCTCTTGGACTCGCTCAGCCGGTTTTTAGAGAAGACCTTTCCCTGCTTGCTCCTGAAGATTTTCCCGAGAAGATCAAACAGCTCGAAGCGATCGCTCAAAGCCATAAAAGCGAGCAGGTGCGCACTCGGGCGGTCTATTATATTGCACTCGCTCATTTGCATTACAATAACCCATCTCCGGATTACTCCAGAGCCCTCAAATATTTGGACAGGTACATCGCTCTCGATTCTGACAACAAAGATATAGATGAGATTGCGGCTTGGAAGTCTGCATTGCTAACCTTGGAGAGCTGCCTTATGGATTACGAGAAGCTCGAACAGGATTATACGCGGTTGAAACAGGAATACGAGAGTGAGACTAAAAGTGCGAATAAGGATAGGGAATTACTGAACAAGAAGATAAACGATCTCGGTCAAATGATCGAAAAGCAGAAAAAAGAGATAAACAGCCTGCAAGAGATCATAAAAAAACTGGATGCCGTCCACAGAGAGATAGAAAAGAAAAAGAGGATAAAAAATAATGAGCAAAAATCATCCCCAAAACCACCCCGATAGGGGATTGCGTTTAGAGGTGTCTAAAACTATCATTTGATCAATGTCAGAACTATCAAGGGACTTGGGTAGGGAAGAAAAACGCAGGGAAAAGCGCGTAAAAAAAGAGAATAAGCTCATTTTCGAAGTCATCTCTACTGATAAAGATATAGAGAACAAAAAAATTTATTTCACTCTGACCAAAGATATATCTCTGGGGGGTGTCAACATCCGGACGGATACTTTTTTACCGGTCGATACATTGATAAAAGTCGATCTCCCTTTGCCGAAAATGCACAAGATTATCAGCGTGAGAGGCAAAGTTCGATGGATCAAAAGCCTCTACGAAGATGAGGTTTTTGAAGTCGGATTAGAGTTTGTGGATACGCCTCATGACGTGATCGTCTCCCTAATAGGCCATCTCTACGGGAAATAAGGATTTCGAGAAAAGGGAATCCCTGCTCCTTAAGACAATACCTCATTCCCGTCATTTTAGGACAAAGCCCAGTAATTAGGGAGAAATGCTTACATAATTAGGCGCCAGCTTGAGGCAGTCTGCATAAAGTGCTACACTTTAATACCAAATTTCTTTTCGGAGGGTTATCCATGAGCTTAAGAGCGTTCATCATTGGGGTTATGACTGCCTTATCCTTCAATTCGTTATCTGCAGAGATCCATCATTTCAAACCGACCAAGGGTTACGACACGTATGCTGTGCGGGAACCTGTCTTGCGTATAAAACCTGGAGACATCCTGGAGACAAACACCTTATACTCTGATTTTTTTACAGAAAAAGATGGCCTCTGGCCGGGAGAAGTCGGCCCAATCTATGTGGAAGGGGCGACTCCTGAGGACACTCTTGTCATCAAGATCATTAAGATCCATCCCAACATCAGCACAGGGAGATCCGGAACCTCTGAGATCTACGGTTCCTTGACCGCTACCCATACGACGCCCATGCTGCATGATCCCGTCCCGGCGAGAATGTTCATCTGGAAGATCGATGCTCAGAAAATGTCTGCCACCCTGGATCTTCCGAACAGCCGGATGAGACAGGTCCAGGTCGAACTGGTTCCCATGCTGGGCCGGCTGGCCACCGCTCCTCCCGGAGACCAAGCCATCCCAGGAGGAGTGCCTTATAACTTCGGCGGCAACATGGACACTTCGGATGCCCGGGAGGGTGCAATCGTCTATCTTCCTATCTTCCATGATGGGGCGTACTTTTATTTTGGCGATGTCCACGCGCTCCAAGGTGACGGAGAGATTACAGGAAGCGGCATCGAGACATCGGCCGATGTCACTCTGGAGATCGACCTGATCAAGAATAAAAAGATCGATTGGCCGCGCTTGGAAAACGATAAGTTCATCATGATTGCAGGTTCTGTTAGACCGCTCATGGACGCCTTCCGGATCGCGCATGTCGAAATGGTCAAGTGGCTCGAGTCAGATTACGGCTTCGATCGTTGGGAGGCCCTTCAGCTGCTGTCGCAGGTGGGTTCGGCCCGAGTGGCCAATGTGGTGGACCCGAATTATACAATCGTAGCCAAATTCCCGAAAAAATACCTGCCGGACAAGTAGAGATGCAAAATGAAAAGAGATTTAACGGCGAGATTTCCGAAAGATGAGATGAGTAAGGAGCATGGCTTCATGAGGTGCACCCGTGGGACTTTTAAAGGCCAGATGGCCATGCTTTGTCTCGTGCTGCTGACGATCTCGTGTCAGAATGTAAGGGAACAAGATGTATGGCTCGGTGATTTGCACGATAAGGCAAGAGCGTTGTTCTACCAGACTTTAAGAGAAGAAATTTCTGTTCATCCAGAGAGGTCACGGCTCAGCAGCGGAGAAATCGCCAAGATCATGGAAGCCGAGACCAGATACGAGAGGTTGTTCGATATCCTGATCAACATCTTCTACCAAAAGGATGAACCGGAATACAGCCGATTGCTCCAATTAGATGACAGAGAATCCAGGTCTTCGTTTAAACGGATGTACTCGGAACTTTCCTGTTTCTCTGCCCATCAATTCGTAGAGAGCTTCTTTACCTCAGATTCCTCGACAGATCTGATTCGGAAGAATATCCCAGCCTATAAAGACATGGATGTAGTGGATCTGGTGATAAGATCCATAGGTTATCACGCAAGGCTCGATCGTCCCGAAACAGAATCGGCCGCCAAGCCCTTGAGTCCTGAATTCGACAAACAGGGAGCATTGTATGCGGCCAGATTCCACGAAGCCCACAAAATCACCAAGGGGAATGGAGTGAAAGTTGCTGTGCTCGATACAGGCATCGACGAAAGTCATCCTGTCTTCCGGAACACCCGATGGGGGAAGCATTTTTCTCTGGTTGGGAGGTTCGGGAAACCTTGGGAGTCCGATGCACCTCTTGTGGACTGGGGATTCCATGGAACTCTGGTTGCTTCTATCGTTGCTCGATATGCTCCTGAGGCTCAAATCACCATGTACAAATTCGGGGATGGAGATACCCAGAATGATCCTCCCTATCAACTTCTCTCGCAATGTACCGTGGCTGCCGCCATATATAGAGCTGTTCATGATGGCAACCATGTCATCAGCATCAGCGCGTCCGGTTCTGGCATAGATCCCGATTATCTGAGAGAAGCCTGCCAATATGCGGACCGCAACAACAGGGTCGTCATCAGTGGGACTCTCTACAACCGCTGGTTCAAGCAGGGGAACAGGCGCAACTATCCTTCCCAGTATGATACAGTGGTAAGCGTGACCGCAGCAGAAAGACGCGACGACGGCACCTATGGGTATTGGGATGTGTGCGCGGCTCAAGAGACGAATGATATCGCCGCCCCGAACGATATCTTCGGTGCTTTTCCGACTTATGTCGACAGGGAAGATACATATGTCCCGAGCATATCCGCAGCCATTCCTGTGGTGTCTGCCCTCTTCGCGCTGACGATGTCTGTGTATCCCCGTCTCGGCACTGAAGATTCCGGGGAATACGCAGAGACCATCAAGAATCTTGTTTTCGATAATGCGCATCCTCAAATGGTCGGTTTTCAAGGATTCTCACCCGAATGCGGGCACGGTCTGATCGATGCCGAAAAAACGATTAAAAGTGCAGCTCTTTTAAATAAAGACAGGGAGATAACTCAGAAAAAAAATCACCCCTAAAATCATCTCCTGAGGGGATAGTTTCTCTTGATCTTTATTATTTACAATTTTCAGCAAAATCTTGCTTGATCTGGATCATACGTGCATGATAGGGAAGTCCGGATGAGAATGTTTATGCTTAGGGATCATTCAGGTTAAGCACTGAAGCAGAAAAGCATGCATACGGATAGAAGGAACCGCACCGATAGAAGAAAAAAACCCACTAAACCCTTCAGCCACTATACCATAAAAGGCCGTCGGGAAAAAGCGCGCCGTGCAGAAGAAGACAAGAACTATTATGTGGACCGATATGAAGCCCATCACTTTGTTCTTATTTTGCTCATTATGGTCCTGTGTGTCTTAGACGCCTACTTCACAGTTAAGATCCTCCATGTGGGAGGAACTGAGCTTAACCCCCTGATGATAGGCCTTATTAACAAAGCCCCTTTAGTCTGCCTTCTGATTAAGTTTTTGATCACTGCGGCTTGTCTCGTCGTCATCCTGGTGCACAAGAATTTTGTGGTCTTTAACAAAATAAAGGCTTCCTTTTTCATAGTTGTGATTTTTTTTCTTTACCTCATCCTTGTCCTGTATGAGGCCCTTTTCTTCTTCTCTCATTCTTCTTGATACATCCTGCACTCTGAAGCCTAGTAAATACCCACAATATTTGTTAAAAATTACAAAAATTGTCAATTTTTTCTGTACCAAATCGGAAACAAAATTCACTAATTTATTTAATATCAATGAGTTAAATTCTGGCACGATATTTGCGTTCAAAAAAAACGATGTACGAATTAAGAGGAAGCGGGAAAATGAAGATCAAACATAATCTCAAAAGGTATTTTAAAGTCGTCGGGCTTTCCGGAATTTTCTGTTCGTGGACCACCATGGCCTTTGTGTGGATGGGATCGGCGACAGCCTCTTATGTCGGCTACAGCCTGACCGCCGGCCTTTTAGGGTTAGCTATTTTTTTGGGAAAGAACTGAAAAGAGACGTCTAAAGATGCAGATTTCATTCATTTATTTCAGTGTAGAAGCGGGAGACACGGGAATTGCCGAATGGGTATCCTTGTGGGATAAACGTGAACTTCTATCGGTCTATTCCGCGGCTGATATCCCCTATTCCCGGTTCTCTCATATAGAAAAGGCCAATTTTGGAATTGTTTATTCCAAAGTGAGGAGTATGTATCCTCATTAATCCTCCAATTTTACTTCACGCCTCCAAACCAATCCTCGACCCCCCCTCAGGTGGGGGGTTTGTCTTTTTGAGGTTATACGCCGGCTGCTTTACCGTGAGGATAACTGATTGACGAGCTCTTCAGGATCGGTGACAGGAAGTTTACAGGTGAAATTTTCACAAAGATAGGCGGCAGCCTTTCCTTCGATGGGTTTTCGGCCAGCTAAAAGAGGAATTTTTTCAGAGAGTTGAGGGGCATTGACGCTCTCAGGATCCATGAATGCGATAATCCGGTTAGGAACGAAACAAGCCTGAATGGCCCGCAGGAGTCTTTTCGTGTCTTCTGAATCTCTTTTGCCGGCAATGGCGATTTCTTTGGGGGGATAGAGCAGAAAACCCGCACCGCTGAGAAGGGTCAAATATCCCTGAGGAGCTTTTTCCATATAGGGGAGACTGGCCTTTAGAATCCTTTGTGCTTTTTTCAGATACGTCTTCTTGTCGAAAAGGAGATTAAACCTGAGAAAGATTTCGACTGCCACACCTGTTGGAGATGGAAGAGAGCTGTCATTCATTGATTTCGTTCGTACGATCAGGTTTTTATGTAAACCGCTGGTGTTAAAAAAGCCGGCGCTGTTTTCATCCCAGAATTGGTCGATCATTTCTTCTGCCAGCTCTTCAGCCTTGAACAGCCAATTCTCGTTGAATGTGGCTTCATAGAGGTCGATCAGAGCGCGGGAGGTATAGGCGTAATCCTCTAAATATGCGGGAAGTTTTCTCTGTTCTTTTCTGAATGTTCGGAGAAGTTTTCCGTCTTCTGTCCTCATCCTGTTCATTAAAAACGAGGCAGCGTTCTCTGCTGCGTTCAAATACTTTTCGTCTTCAAAGACCTGATACCCTCTGGAATAGGCTGAAATCATCAAAGCGTTCCAGGAAGTGATGACCTTGTCGTCCAGGCCGGGCCGACCTCTTTCTTTCCGGACCTTGAGAAGTTTTTTCCGCATGGAAGATAGAGCCACCTCTAAATCTTCCTCTTCCCCCTTGAACTCCCTGGCTACGGCTCCAAGATTCTTTTGGATGTGAAGGATGTTGAGACCTTGATGATAAGGTTCGTGAGAGGGAAAATTTCCATCTTTTTTCACATTGTAATAACTGGCAAAGATATCAGCATCTTTTTTACCCAGTATTTGATCCAGCTCATCTCTTTTCCAGAGATAAAAAATGCCTTCCTTGCCCTGGCTGTCGGCATCTTCGGACGAATAGATACCTCCTGTGTCGTCGGTCATATCTGTCATTACGTAATCGAGCGTCTCTTGGGCGATTCTGGCGTACTTTGCGTTTTCAGTGACCTGATAGGCTTCAGTATACACCTCAGCCAGTTGGGCGTTGTCGTAGAGCATTTTCTCAAAATGGGGGACCAGCCAAATAGGATCCACCGAATAGCGATGGAAGCCTCCTGCCAGATGGTCATAGATTCCTCCTTCGCACATTTTGTCCAAGGTGAGAGAAGCCATCTCAAGGGAGTGACTGTTGCCGGTATGGTAATAATCGCGAAGGAGGAAGGAGATGGCGTTTGAGGGAGGAAACTTCGGCGCGCGGCTGAATCCTCCCCATTCCTTATCGAAAGATTTTCCCAATTTATGAGTCGCATGAGCGAGCAATTTCCTACCGAGCGTTGCTCGATCATCGATGGGTAAGGCTTTTGATGTTTGCTGTTCTATGTTCTGGGTTAGGAGTTCGGCATCCAGGAGAAGCTTGTTTTTGCTCTGTTCATCATGCCAGAACTCGCTGATCCGTACTAAGAGGTTCTTGAAGCCTATGCGGCCCCATTTGTCTTCGGGAGGGAAATATGTGCCGCCATAGAAAGGCTTCAAATCGGGGGTGAGAAATACAGTGAGGGGCCAGCCTCCACTCCCTGATATGGCTGCAACAGCGGTCATGTAAATTTCATCCAGGTCGGGGTGCTCTTCACGATCGACTTTGATGGAGATGAAGTTTTTGTTGAGGAACTCCGCGATTTCCTCGTTTTGGAAGGATTCTTTTTCCATCACATGGCACCAGTGGCAGGCCGAGTATCCAATGGACAGAAATATGGGCTTGTTTTCCTTTTTTGCCAGGGAAAGAGCCTCATCTCTCCAAGGATACCAGTCCACAGGATTATGAGCATGCTGTAGGAGATAGGGGCTGGTCTCGTTTGTAAGATGGTTGGTATGGCAGTGTTTTTTTTCCATAAATTTATCCCTATTATTCCTAGATATTAAATAACTGACCCCCTCGTTTGAGAACTTCAACCAGCTCAGCGAGGACCATGGCTGTGGCCCCCCAAATTTTGTGCCCTTTGAAGAGGTAAATAGGAACCTCAACTTCAACACCCCTTATCATCCATGTTTCCTTATGTGTGGTCTCTGGCTCGAGAAAGTATCGGACCGGGATCTCGAGGACCTCAGCCACTTCTTGTGCTGCGGGCTGGAAATCGGGCCGCGTTTCTGAAAAACCTGCGACCGGGAAGATGCAGTAATTGCTCGGAGGAATGTAGAGCGGAGTCAACCTCCCCAGGATTCGCACGGAATCCGGGTCGATCTTCAACTCTTCTTGTGCTTCTCTCAGAGCAGTCTGTTCCAGACTCTCGTCCGGTTCCTGACGACCTCCTGGAAGGGATATCTGTCCTTTGTGAAAATCCACATTCTCGGTCCGGCGTGTCAAAACAAGGTAGAGATTGCCCTCAACGAGGTAAAAAAGCATAAGAACGCCTGCTTTGATGCTGGTATCTTCCACTTCAAAATACAGCTTATTCCCTGGACGTGGATTGGGGATCATTTTCATTTGGGCTTCAAAGCCCGGCATCGGTCCGGCAAATTTTTTTTCCAGCATCCTCAGAGTGTGCTTTATTTCCATCGTACAAAACTCTTCAATAATATCCTGGAATATTGGATATTTTTTTTGTTTGATAAAGCATCCTTGCTTCTGTGACAATTTCGTTTTTTCTTTGTCATGGAAATATGGATACCTCCTCTGTTTATTTCGGTTTTTCTTACTTCTTAGAATGCATTATACTATCATTTGATCCGACTTTCTAAATGGTTTGTGTCACCGTTTGAACAGCAGTCAACACATTTGTTAAAGGTTAATGAAAAGAAAAGCACTGACTGAGATCAGCTTGGATCGTGTGAATCGTTTTGTGTTGAGAAAGCAGCACCTCACTCCCGACTCCAAAATAAACGATGTTGTACAAATCGTAAAGGACATCGGAGGGCTGCATGCGACCAGTGCCATTAGCCCGTATCTTTCTCTTTTTGCCAGGGCAAAGAAATTTGAGAAAGCCGACTTTTCGAAGGAATTCTCGCATAGGAAATCTTTGGCCAGGGTCCGGTATGTGAGAAATACTGTCTACATTCTTCCCAAAGACTTTGTCCCGTTGGCCTTTGCAGCCACCAGCAGAACTGCAGGAGTGGCGTCCGAGCGTCATTACAAATATTTCGGGTTTACCCCCAGAGACTATGAAAGGATATCGAACAAAATATTGGATATCCTCAAAGGCAGGGGTCTCTCCGCAAAGGAAATCAAAGGGAAGTTGAGAACGTCGCGAAACATCTCTCCATTGGTAAATCTGATGTGTGACAGAGGACTTTTGATTCGTGGCCTTACCAAGCAGGATTGGAAAAGCAACCTCCACACATATTTTCGTCTCGTTGATTATTATCCTGATCTCGATCTGAAGAAGCTCCACGAAGAGGGGGCAAGAGAGACAGTCGTCCTGCAGTACCTCTCTTCCTTCGGTCCAGTGACCGCTCAGGATATTTCCTGGTGGACAGGATTTCCGATGAAACAGGTGAGAAAGATACTCGAAAAACTCGAGCAAGACATTTCTTCTACGGCCATTTCAGGTTTGGAGGGAACTTTTTTTCTTTTATCTTCTGAATGGGAGGCTTTAAGATCCCCCCAATCTCGTGGGTCTCCTCCAGTCAACCTGCTCCCTCATCTCGATCCTTATCTCATGGGCTATAGAAACAGGGGGCGCTATCTTGATCCCCGGCGATATAAGATGATATTCGACCGTTCTGGAAACGCCACCTCGGCCATCCTTGTGGATGGAAAAATCATCGGGGTGTGGGATTTTGATGACCCCTGGATTAAATTGTATTTGTTCAAAGAGATGGGAAAATCCATCATCGATGAAATTTATTCTGAAGCTGTGCGCGTAGGAGCCTTTATCGCAGATCGGACCGTTAAGGTCAGGAGATGTGACTCCATAGTTCCACTCAATCAAAGAACTCAAGGAGCCTTCATGTCTCCACTCAAAGACTGCTGATCAGGCAGTTCTAAATTCCCTCCTCCTTCTGAAGCCAACGATACTGCCAGCTTTTTCGCTCTCGGTGATCCCGAAGAATGCCATATGGATCACTTTCTGTTCGACCTTGAGAGCCGATCCTACAATTTCTTTCCCTTCGAACCTGTAATCCCAGCCCTTTCCCACAGATTCATATTTTTTTTCTTTGCTTTTGCTTGCTTCTTTCAGGAAATCTTTGGCCCTTTCTTTGTCTGGTTTTTCTGTTTTAGGAGACTTTTGCAGGAGGGCTTCCATGGCATAGCTTTTCACGAGCTTCGGATGAAGAAGTGCATATGCAGAGTCGCGCGAGAGAAAATCAAGCCCCACCACCTTTCCATCCATAAATATGAGCAGTCCCTTTTGTTGAGGGATACATTGAAACACGTTCATGTACTCATCCAGTTCCTCTTTCTTCGCCTCATAGATATCGCTCATAGCGGCAGTTCGGGAATGAACCTCGGCCCTTTGGGACATCTCATCGATAGATGTCCATACGGTTCCCTGGTCTGAGCGGTAATCCCGAGATTCTTGCAGAGATTCTGAGACGGTTTGAGACTTCATTTTCCGTATTTTTGGGATCATTACTGTTCCTGACTCAGAAAAATCCCGCGAGGTATACGACCACCGTCTTTGTTCCGTACAACTGACAGGAATGACCGTTTCGGACTTTTCTTCCACCAGGATGCTGGTATTCAATACCCTGTTCTGTTTGGCCCCGGCCAACTCCTCACCATCGAGAAGGAGCACGGGCATATCTCCTTTATTGATGACCTTTAGCTCTGGAACCCGTCCTTCCTGGCTGACTTCGGATATGGTCAGAATCTGTCTCTCCAGGGCTTGTTTCAAAACCATATATTCTGGTGAATCATCGAGTGAAGTTAGTACAGGGAGTACGGCCATGTTCTTGAAGTGCTGGACCTCGCCAAACTCAAAACTTGATAGATATTTTTTAATGTCCTTATCCATTTTCCCCTTTGTTATTTTTTTTTATTTTACTGACAGTCAACCGGTAATTTTTTTCTTTAGTCCAGAAACTGCTCAGCTTATCCAATTCTTCTTTCTGCCAGTCTTCATTGTCCAGGATTCTTGCCAGAGCATACACATCGAGATCAGAGACCTCCTCCAGCTTTCCGATTCTTTTGAGGATTTGGATGAGCTCTTCTCGTTCGTCCGTCCCTTTACCTGGAAGTTTGGTTGATTCGTATTCCTTTACCGTGATTTTGTTTTCAGAACCGAAAACGACCTGAACCGCCTCTTTTTTACAAAAGGCGATCAGCGCCTCCTTGAGTCTCTCCAGTTTTTCATCCGCTTCTCTCCGGTGTTCATCCAGTTTCCCTTTAATTTTGACATACTCGTCCACCAACTTCAATCCGTGATCATCGAGGTATTCGTTCTCCCTCTTTTGTTCCAGTTTTGTTCCGTGGCTCCACATCGGACAGATCAATCTGTACAGACACCAGTCGCACAGCCAGGAGACAGTTGCAGGAAATTCTTTTGAGGCTTCAATTTTCTTGATTCGAGCCAGGACCTCTTCCTTCAATTCATCCAGCTGCTCTTTTGTCCGGTAGGAATCCACCTCCTTGTCGAAAGCCAAAAAGTGCCACACCAAGCGCACTTTATTGAAATCTTTGAAATTTTTTCTGACCCAAAGGGAGTACATGGCTAACTGCCGGTCTCGGTCGAGCTCTTCCTGTTTGGGTAGACTGGAACCTGTCTTGTAGTCATGAACTTCGTAAATCCCTTCGCCCATATCCATCAGCCTGTCGATCCGGATGTGGAACTTGTATTTTCCCTCCTCATCCAGAGAGAGAAAATCCTGGGTTTCCAGTCCGATGATTCTTCCGTTTTCGAATGGCTTATGCCGGTTGTAGTAATCGGTGAGCTGACGCTCTCCCATCTTTCGATAGTTGTCTGCTGTGTAGTCTTTCTTGACGATGATGATAGAATCCTTCCAATTTTCATCCCAGGTTCTTTTGTAATAGACTAAGAGCTTATCGAGACTCAAGAGCTTTTCAAATCGCTTATCCCGGTAGAGCTTTTCCAGCGCTTCGTGCACTCTGCTGCCGAGAAATGTCTCGATGGTGTCCTCGGCTTCCACTTTCACTCGGTCTATATAAGCGAATTTGTACTGTAGGGGGCACGTATCAAAGGTACCTATTTTCGAATGGCTGAATGTCGGCATACTGCAGTACCCTAAGAATACACTAGTTCATGATTTTTATCCACCCTCAGAAAAAGTAAAGAATTTCCAATCGTTTCCTCATGTTCTTATGCTATCGCGATTTTGGAATTGATTACCAGAAGAAGGAAATGTTTGTGTTATTTGAAAATTTTGGTTTATGATAGATGGAACATGAAGACAGAATGTTTGACCGGACGAGTTCACTCAGAGGGATAATTTTCATGGAGAAAAATGGAACCGCGAACGGTTTGGAACGGAGACTCGGATTATTTCCTGTGACAAATATCGTTATCGCCAATATGATCGGCGCTGGCATATTTACAACTTCGGGGCTCCTGATGACCGACTTGAAAAAGCCCCTCATTATGCTCTTTCTCTGGTTTGCAGGAGCTATCATCGCTCTTTGCGGTGCACTGAGTTATGGAGAACTCGGCGCAGCCATCCCCCGGGCGGGAGGAGAGTATGCTTTCTTGTCAAAGTTGTATCATCCTCTTTTAGGTTTCTTGAGCGGATGGGTCTCCTTTTTTGCCGGATTTTCCGCTCCGATCGCCGCTTCTGCTATTGGATTTTCAGAGTATTTAACCAGAGCTTTTCCTGGCCTATTGTCGCTAGGGATTCTTGATAGTCCATATGAGGCCGTTATGTTGAAAAAGGCATATGCCGTATGTGTTATTTTGGTCTTTACGCTCATCCACAGCAGGGGGCTTGAGCTGGGCGCAAAAGTCCAAAATTTACTGACCCTGTTGAAGGTCCTGCTCATAGTGGGTTTGGTAGCGATCGGCTTCTCAGTCGGCAAAGGAAATTTCGACCATCTCTTTCAAGGGTCCACTTTTTCCTTTGATTTTGGGGGATGGAAGACCATGGGGCTTTCTTTGATGTGGATCATGTTCGCTTACAGCGGATGGAATGCCTCTGCATATATTGGATCAGAGATCAAGAATCCTTCCAAAAATCTCCCTTGGTCTCTCATTCTAGGTACCGGGGTGGTGGCCGTTCTTTATCTTTCGATGAACCTTTTCTACATCTATGCCGTTCCTCCCGCTGATATGAGCGGAGTGATATCCATCGGGGGACTTGCCGTGGGGAACTTGTTCGGCAGATCTTTGGAGAGCGTTCTCTCGGTTCTTATATCTTTTGCCTTGTTCTCTTCCCTCAGCGCATTCATCATTCTCGGGCCGCGTGTGTATTATGCAATGGCCAGGGACAAGTATTTCTTCAGGTTCGCTTCTTATGTTCATCCCAGATTCAGAGTTCCCTCGAAGTCCATCCTTTTGCAGGGTATGATCGCAGGAGTCATGGTGCTTTTCGGAACTTTTGACCAGATTTTGACTTATATGGGCTTTTCTCTGGGGATTTTTCCTCTCCTGGCGGTTCTTGGAGTTTTCAAACTCAGGCGTTCCCACCAAAGCCCTCACAAGCTCCCTGGTTTTCCCCTGGTTCCGCTTGTCTATATTTCGATGGGTACTGCCATTTTAGCGTTGGCTTTGTTGGAAAGGCCCTTCGAGTCATCGGTAGCTATCTTGATGGTACTGATAGGAATTCCCGTTTTTCTGGTGTTTAAAAAAACAAGTTCACCCCGAAAAAAAATGGATAATACTTTTTAGTCGTCCCTCAGGGTTTAATTAGTTTTCAAGGATATTTTCTTGGTACAGGTTCCGCCTTTTTCGGATTCGACTCTGACCGCTGCCCGGGGATTTCCTCTTCTTTCTTCGACCCTGATCATCCATTCCACTGTCTGCACCGGAGATGGCTGCAGGGATGTATGACCTGGGAGATGTCCGAGGTCTACTGTCTCCTTTCCCATGACCATCTTTGCTCCTTCGAGCGAGAGGGTAATTTTCACCGTTTTTGCCGTCTGGTTCTCTATAGCTCTTTGGGTCACATTGGTAGGAAGGAAGCCCTGGTTCTGGACGCTTGCAGATATCTTGATATAGCCCGCGTCCCCATGATCCAGTTTCACCTCGGTTATTCTCACACAGGGAGATCGAGAGACAAGGTACAGGTTCCATTTTGCGTGCTTTTCCAGGAATTCCTCGAACTCCGGACTCGGCCAGCACATCACATTGGTATAACTCTTGAAATTCGAGTTGTACACCTTCCGTACGAATCCTCCGATTTCTACTCTGCCGAGTTGTGGATGATGGTAAGGTTCCCAGTCCATAAAGATTTTGCCATCCAATTCTTCATCATTCCAGCGCAGCATTTCGGTTTCGCTGGCTCTTTTGTCCTTGTCATAGTCGCAGAAGGGTGCTAAAGAACCCATCTCAGGAACAAAGCTAAACACCCCGTAATGGTCGTAAGCCCAGCCGATCATCACTCCCCAGATAGCCCCCTGCCGCGGAGGCCGTCCCCTGCCAAGTACTTTCCTGACAAGCTGGTTATTGATGATTTCGGTGTATTTGCTCCCGAGCGCACCGAAGATTGTTTCATCCTCGGAATTCATTTCTTCTTCTTCCCCGGTTACAGGATTGAAATTTCGATTGGTGGGGGGGCGGTATAAAAAATTTCCAGCCATATGGTGGTTGACTATTCCAGTGACATTCCGGTGGGAAAATAAAAATTCAGCAACCGCCCTGGTCTCCGGTTCCGATAGAGGATAGCGGCCCGCGCCCCTTTGAAGATATTCCTGCTGCCAGCGGGAGGGCCAATTCCGGTTGATGTCCAAACCGCCCACACCGTCCTCGTTGTATTGACCGTCCTTATCGTTATCGATTCCCTCGGAGTAAACTCTCCATTCTCCTTTCTCTTCCTCTTTACGGCGTACCATGAGGCGAGGATCGTCCGGGGAGGTCTTCCAAGGACCCGAATCATCCTTGACTCTCATCCTGGTGATGTTGCCATCGCCATTCAGATCTTCTGGGGGGTCCTCGTCCAAAAGCCCATCATGATCGGAATCGTGCGGGCGGACACTGCTCCGCATCCCGTCCGGGTTGGTCAGATAGTGATCTGATCCATCTGGATTGAGTTTGGGCATGACGTAGACAGTTCGGGTGTCCACCAGGTTGGTGATTTCAGGATCTTTCCCATGCTGGGTAAGGAGCGTGTGAATGGTTTTCAGACACACCTCAGTTCCCATAACCTCACTGGCGTGCAGATTCCCATCGAACCAGTAACCCGGTTTTTCTGTGCCTTTTCCTGTCTCTTGGTTGGTAATTTCCAGCACAAGCAGGTCTTTCCCCAGGTAGCTCTTTCCAATGGTGTACAGTTCAGCGAGTCTGGGAAAGGCTTCGACCATGCTTCTAAGGTAGGCAGTCACCTCACTGGAAGTGTGGTTGTGATCGAATTTCAGTTCGGGAGGATTTTCTACTCCTTTGAGGAGCATCGGGTCAGAAAGAGAGAGAAGCAGAATGCAGAAAAGGGATAGAATACGTCCTCTTTGAATCTTCATACCCTGCTTCCTCACTTTTTCCATCCTTCCATCGTTTCCCAGCGTTCGATTGCCTCGAGGAATGTGCTCGCGATGTAATTGGCCTTTCGCCTGGTGTATTCTTTGGCTTTTTCGATGTCAAAATTCAAATATCCGGCGCCTTTTTCTGGGTAGCGCGAGGTTGCCCAGGCGGGCATGAGGAAAACCCCTTCCTCGGCTCCCGCTGCCCCTACACTGTCTTTGCCGAGCTTCTCGTACATCTCCCTGTCCACCAATTCCGGGTCATAGGCCATAACAAGCGCCGCTTCCTCCATGTCTCCGTGACCTGGCTGTTGAGCCTTTGCCCCGTAAACGACATTTGTAGCATCAAAAGCGACTTTCCACCAGTCAACCACCATGAAGTGGGCACCAGTTTCCAGATGAAGACGGGTCATCGCATTCTTTGCAGGTTCGGTGTTGCCCCCATGGCCATTGATAATCAGGATGTTTCTGAAACCCGTTCGCACAAGGTCATAGAGAACGTCATAGATGTACTCTTCGAATATCTCTTCCCTTACTGAAATGGAGCCTGGAAACTGGGATATGCTCTGACCTGTGAAACCGTGATTTATGGGAGGAGCGATCAGGGCGTTGCATTCGTCCCATATCATTTCAGCGAAGTGGTTGGGAATGACGTTGTCCGCACCGATAGCGACAGCGCCATGGGACTCGACTGTTCCAATGGGTAAAATGATCCTGTCCGTTACCTGGGGAACGATCTCTGCCAGCCTCATCCAACAGTAATTCTGCATGTGATGGAATTTGAGATCTTTTACCTTTTCTTGGGGGAAAGAAGACACCGTTAAAGTAAAGATTGTAATAAAAACAGCCATGATTTTAAGCCTTTTCATCCTTATACCTCCTGGTTTTTTTTAAAGTATAATAGCGATATATCTTGGGTTTCATCCAAATCGAGAATAAAACCCGATCCCACCGCTTATTTGACAATCTTTTCAAATCCTCTCTTTGAAAGATCCCAGTAGATAACGCCTGCAGCCATCAAGCCGACCGACAAAAAGAATATGCCAGTGATGGTATCACCGAAGAGAAGCTTCCCCACACCAAACAAGGTTGAATAAACGAGTACGATTCCAGCCAGCCAGGCCAAAAACAGTCCTCCATAGTTCTTATCCCCCTTCACCTCGGGAACAGCTCGAGAGATTTTTCTCCATCCTATTCCTCCAGGATGGACTCTCCGGTAAAATGTTTTCAGCCTTTCCTGCTGAGTAGGTGGGGTCAGGAAGGTTACAACCAGCCAGATGACAGTCGTTATGCTGACGATGTAGAAGAGGGATTGGGGGAATGGAATATTCAGCCCGTATTTGATAAAGGCATAAGCCATTATCGGGGTAAGCATGGCTGCGATCTCGCTCCATGCATTGATGCGCCACCAATACCACCGGAGAATGAGAACGAGACCGAGCCCAGCACCAGCTTCTATGATAAAGGCCCAGGCTCCGGATATCGTCTCTAAGATAGAAGTGACAGCGAGTGAGATGGCCATGAGCAAGATCGTGGTAATCCTGGAAACGAATACGAGATGTTTTTCGCCCGCACCGGGTTTGACGAAACGTTTATAAAAATCGTTGATCACGTAGGATGTTCCCCAATTAAGTTGGGTGGCGATGGTCGACATGTAAGCTGCAAAGAAGGAGGCAACCAGCATTCCTTTGAGGCCCACAGGCAGGTAATCTCTCATAGCATAGACATAACCAAGACGTTTGGAATCAGGAGCGAGATCGGGATAAAGGACGAGAGTGGTCAATCCGACTATGATCCAAGGCCACGGCCTGACACAATAATGGGCGATGGTAAACCAGAGGGTAGAGAAAAGAGAGTGTTT
Source organism: uncultured Eubacteriales bacterium (assembly GCA_964346815.1). Taxonomy (GTDB): domain Bacteria; phylum Acidobacteriota; class Aminicenantia; order Aminicenantales; family Aminicenantaceae; genus CAYFWF01. The sequence continues at coordinate 30,164 of CAYFWF010000007.1, forward strand.
TTCGTCCTTGGCTGACATCATTCGCTGGGCGACATAGCCTCCTCCACCGGGTTCGGCTCCGGGATACCAAGATGCCCACCACTGCACTCCGATGTAAGCCAGAAAGGCCGATACAGATATGGCCAGAGCCCCGCCGGCGCTCAACCCGGATTCACCTTTGCCCACAACGGGCAGTAAACGGATGGTCCACTCAGGAAGTTGGGATCTCAAACCGGATATCCCCCCTATCTGGGGAAGCTTCAGTACCATGACTGCGAGGATAACGGTTCCCGTCATGGCTAGTATGAATTGGAAAGCATCGGTCACGGCAACGCCCCAGAGACCGGAGAGGGCTGAATAGATCGCGGTGATCACCAAAGCCAGTCCTACGTAGATCATGACCCTGTTTTCAGGGATACCGAGCATACCTTGGAGGATGGATGCCATAGCCAGGTTTACCCATCCAATAATGATGCAGTTCATAAATATTCCCAGGTAAAGGGACCGGAATCCCCGCAAGAAGGCGGCTGACTTTCCCGAGTAGCGGACTTCTGTGAATTCGATATCAGTCATAATGCCTGCGCGGCGCCACAACCGTGCAAAAAAGAAGACAGTCAACATACCTCCAAAGACGAAATTCCACCAGAGCCAATTTCCCGCTATCCCGTTTTTAGCTACCAGCTCTGTGATTGCTAGGGGTGTATCTGCCGCAAATGTTGTGGCCACCATCGATGTTCCGGCTAGCCACCAGGGAAGGTTTCTTCCAGAAAGGAAGAATTCCTGGATATTTCTTCCTGCTCGTTTCGTGTAGTAAATTCCAACCGCAGCACTCCCGGCGAAGTAGAGCAGGATGATCCCCCAATCCAGAAATTGCATTTCAATTCACAGATTTTACCCCATTTGATACGTCTGTCAAGAGAAATCCCCTTCTTTCAAGTTTGCTCTTTTTATACTATACTGATTTTTGTCAGATGAGGAAGTCGATTTTTGGGTCAGGACCGGTCACCAGGCGGGATTTTCTCAAAAGGACAATCTCTGCGACAGCCGCTGTAACCATTGTTCCACGATTTGTCCTGGGCGGGCAGGGATATACTCCGCCGAGCGAGCAGCTCACACGAGCCGTTATCGGCGTAGGCAGTATGGGAAGGGCTCATCTCAACTATGCAGGAGCCAGGCTCCTGGCCGTTTGCGATGTGGATGAAAACCATCTGAAGATCGCTCAGGATATGGCCGCCCCAGGGGTCAAGGCCTACAAGGATTTCCGCGAGGTTCTGGAAAGGGCAGATATCGACCTCGTTCACATACCGACACCTCCCCACTGGCATGCATTGATATCTATAGCAGCTGCTGAAGCCGGTAAGGATATCTGGTGCGAGAAACCGATGACCCGGACGATCGAAGAGGGGAAAAAAGTTGTGGAAGCTGTCCAAAAAAACGGAAGGATTTTCCGCGTCAACACATGGTTCAGGTTCGAAGGAGAATTTTATGGGCTTGGCAGCACAGTCAGGCCAGTAAAAAAAGCAGTCCGGGCAGGGCTTTTTGGCTGGCCGCTTAAGGTAACGGTCAGTGCAGCGACCGGTTTCGACTGGAAGTTTTATTGGGTCGGAGAGACCAACCTGAAACCTCAGCCTGTGCCGAGAGAATTGGACTATGAGATGTGGCTCGGTCCAGCGCCTTACAAACCCTATCATCCTCACCGCGTCCACGGGACATTCCGCGGATACTGGGATTACGATGGTGGAGGGCTGGGTGACATGGGCATGCATTATCTTGATCCTGTTCAGTACATTTTAGGCAAAGACCACACCAGTCCTGTAGAAGTCGAGGCGGATTGTCCCCAGCAGCATCCGGATGCCTGTGGAACCTGGAGGCGGATCCGGCTCAAATACGAGGATGGATGTGAAATCATCCTGGATGGGGAAGGAAGGGAAAAAAAAGTTGCCTTCATCGAGGGCCCGGAAGGAAAGCTATTCAGAGGACTGGAATCCGACATCCCTCATTTTGGAGACAAAGTGGCCTCCCTTTCCGACCCTGATCACCAGGTCACCGATTTTTTTGACGCTGTCAGAGAGCGTAAAAAATTTGCCTTGAACGAGGAGAATTGCCACCGGTCTTGCACTCTGGTGAACTTGAGCAAGATTGCTGTCAGGCTTGGCCGACCGCTCCGGTTCGATCCCGTTAGACAGAGATTTCTCGGTGACGAGGAAGCCAATCGTCTGGTCAGGCAACCGATGCGTACGCCGTGGCACCTCTGATTCGATCTCTTCTGGAGGAAGAAGAAAAGAAATAAACATATAGAGAAGAAAAAAGAGATGAACAGGAGAATAAGGACCGGCTGGATATGGATCCTTGTTCTTTTTCTTTCCCTCCCATATGGATTAGGTTCTGAAGATGGACAGCCCGTTCGATCCAGTGTCCTCAGCCTTCTTGAGAGATTTCCCGCTCAAGATCCGGAAGAAAGAGAATGGCTGGCTTTAGAGTTGATCGAGTTGGGCCTGGACGGGATTTTGGAAATCTGCGGTATGCTGCTTCCTCCTGGAGATGGCGATGATACGCAGGCGCGGTTCGCTCTCGACGCATTGACCACCACTGCCAGCCAGAGAGGGCGGGAGAGAGAACGGTGGATGGTTGCCAGAGCCTTGATCAAAGCTCTGGAGAAAGCGGCTGACAAAGAGATCCAGGCTTTTCTGATCCGGCAGCTTCAGCGAACAGGGAAGAACGAATCCGTCAAGCCCCTCCGGAAATATCTTTATGATAAAAGGCTGTGCGAGCCGGCTGTTCAGGCTTTGTTAGCAATCGGGACATCCGCGGCTGAAAAAGCCCTGCTTAAATCGCTCAAGTCGAACACAGGGAAAAACAGGGTTGCCATAATCAAAGCCCTTGGGGAACTGCGCAGCAAAGATGCCACAAAAAAAATTCTCGAATATGCAGCCAGCAGGAACGATGAACTGCGCCGGACTGCCCTCTTTGCACTGGCGAATATCGGTGATCCTCAGGCTGAGAATTTCCTGGACAAAGTTTCGCTCGAGGCCCCATCCTATGAACGTGTTCAGGCCCCCTCTCTGTATATTCTTTACGCTCAGCGTCTGGCGGAGGCAGGGTATAAGATCCGGTGTGTGCAAATATGCCGGAGACTGATCGAAAACTACACCGCCCCGCAGGAGAGTCATATCCCCTGCGCGGCCTTGAGCCTTCTGGTGGATACCCTGGGAGAGGAAGCCTTTACAGATCTCCTTCATGCTGTGGACGGTCCGAACCCGGATCTGCGAATACAGGCACTCCAGCTGTCAGCCAAGATCCCCGGCGAGGAGGCTACGGCCAAATGGATCACAAAGATGGAGAAGGCAGAGCCGGACATTCGGGCCCAGATCATCGCCATGCTCGGAGCGCGTGGGGACAAGACAGCACTTCCCGTTCTCATCAAAAAATTAGAAAGCCCTAATAAAAAAGTGCGGTTGGCAGCCATTTCCTCTGTCGCGAAACTAGGAGAGGCCGAGGTTCTGGAAGACTTAACCTTTCTCCTCCACAGCGAGGACGCAGACCAGATCGCTGCCGTCCAACAGGCCCTTTTCACTCTTCCAGGCAACCTCGTCGTTCCCCGTGCAGCGATGTTGATCGAAGAAGTGCCGGCGGTATCCCAGGCTGCCTTGATCGAGATTCTTTCGGAACGAAAGGCGCGAGAACATATAGATGTCGTTTTCTCAATGACAGAAAGCCAAGATGAGAGGGTCAGGCAGGCGGCTATGAAAGGGCTTGCCCGTTTGGCCAAAGAGGAAGTCCTGCCAACTCTGATCCGCATGCTCCTTGAGGAGACAGAAAGCAGGGATATTAGGCTTCTTCAGAATGCCGTTGTAGCCGCATCCAACCAGATCGAAGAAAAGGAGGGACGTGCAAAGCCCATACTCGAGGCTTTAGAAGCTGCTGATGAAGATAAACAGGCCGACCTTTTGAGGCCTCTTTCCAGGATCGGGGGACAGGAAGCTCTTCATGTCGTGACAGCCAGAGCCAAAAGCGATGATTCCCGGATTCAAACCGTCGCCGTATCTGTATTGTCCGAATGGCCAGACTGGGATGCTGTCGAGGAGCTCTTGGAAATTTGTCGAAACACAAAAAATAAAAAACAGCTCCTTCTCGCTGTTCGGGGATGCTGCCGTTTGATACATGAATCGGCTCTGGATCCGGGAGAGAAGCTGAAAAGGTACAAAGAGCTATGGAAGACTCTTTCGGATAACTCGGCGAGAGCCATGGTGCTCACAAGGATTGCAGAGGTCAAATCTCCGGAAGCGTTCAGATTCGCTGCGTCTTTTCTCGATGAAAAAGGAATGCGTTCGAGCGCCGCCGCGGCGGTGACACAGATCGCTTATTCAGGGAGAAACCTGTCTCAGAAAATTGGGAGGCCCGAACTTCTGGCAGCCTTTCATAAAACCAGCTCAGTTGTGGAGGACCAGTCACTGCGGCGCCGGCTGGATGCCTTCCTCGGAGCCATGTTGAAAGAAGAAGGGTTTGAGGAGCTTTTCAACGGGAAAGATCTTTCGGGATGGAAAGGACTGGTGGGTGATCCCGTAAGGAGAGCCCAGATGGATCCTGAGGAGCTCAAGAAAGCTCGAATTAGAGCAGATCAGGCGATGCGTGACCATTGGAAGGTTGTGGAAGGGATTCTCGTTTTCGACGGGAAGGGAGAAAGCCTTTGTACGGTCAAGGATTATGGTGATTTTGAGTTGTTGGTGGATTGGAAGATTGAGCAAGGCGGAGACAGCGGCATCTATCTGCGCGGTTCACCTCAAGTCCAGATTTGGGATCCGGCCAACGAAGGCATAGGATCTGGAGGTCTTTACAACAACCAGATCGGTCCGAACAGACCTTTAGAGCTTGCGGACAACCCTGTAGACGAGTGGAATACGTTCCGGATAAGAATGGTCGGAGAGCGGGTAACCGTTTATCTGAACGGTGTGCTGGTCGTCGATGACGTCATGATGGAAAATTATTGGGAGAGAGACAAGCCGATCTATTCCTTCGGGCCGATCGAGCTCCAAGCACATGGAAACCCCCTTTATTTCAGAAATATCTACATCCGAGAGATTTCCCGGGATGATGGAGGGAAGGGATTGACCGAAGAAGAGATCCAGGAAGGCTTTGTTTCTCTTTTTAACGGAAAGGATTTGGCGGGATGGACAGGAGATAAAGAAGGTTATGTGGCTGAGAACGGCAAGATCGTTGTCTATCCAGAGCGAGGCAGCGGAAATCTTTACACGGAAAAGGAATACGGCGATTTCATTCTACGGTTCGAATTCAAACTCGTACCCGAAGCAAACAACGGACTCGGGATCCGTGCACCTTTGAAAGGCAATGCAGCCTATGATGGAATGGAGATTCAGATCCTGGATAACACAGCGGAGCTCTATAAAAACCTCGAACCTTACCAGTATCACGGATCGATTTACGGTGTCGTTCCCGCAAAACGCGGTCATCTCAAGTCAGTGGGGGAATGGAACCGGGAGCAGGTCACTGCACAGGGAAAAAGAATAATCGTCGATCTCAACGGCGTTACGATCGTGGATGCTGATATTGGCGAATCCAGCACTCCTCTAACCATGGATGGAAGAGACCACCCTGGACTGAAGAGGGAGAAGGGGCATATCGGATTTCTGGGCCACGGTTATCGGGTGGAATTCCGCAACCTCCGCATCAAGGAGCTGAAAGAGAACTAATCATTTCTTTCTTTGATTTGATCGATAATTTTTTTTATCTGTTCTTGGTTAGGACTAATTTCCAACGATTTCTCCCAGGCGCGCAGAGCCTGTTCTTTATTCCCGAGCTTAAAATAGCAATCTCCGATAGAATTCAGGACCGCTACCACATCGCCCTTCTGGGAGAGGCCTTTCTGATAGAAACCGATCGCTTCTTCGAATTCTCCCATATTTTCCGAGGCTCTTCCAAGCGTGAAGAAAAGCCCAAAATTTTCTATTCCTTCTTGTTCAAAAGGCGTGAGGACTGTTCTCACTTTCTCGAATTCTCTCAGTGCCATGAGAACTCTCGTGTAACTCAAGGCATAGTCCAGTGAATCCGGCTTTTTTTCATATGCTTTCACCAGTTCATCGTGGGCCTTCTGGATTTCCCCCTTGTTAAAAAATTGATTTCCCAGGATGTAGGAATAATACGGATCATCGGCAGGCGGATTGGTCTGGGCGACGAGCCAGGATCCTGGGAGGGGCTTTTTTGTGACCGAGAGCGCGTCTCTTTCGGAAAGAAGCCTCTTCCCATCTTGATCGAGGAGAGAAACCTCAACCGTATATATTCCTGGTGGAAATTTCTCCAATGGTATTTCCTCGAGAAAAGAACTTCCGTTTCTATATTCATCGATTTTTCTCTGGTAAGTCTGGAACGGCTCCACCCCCGAATAGAACGTGAATTGCAATGTGCCCCCCTCTTTCAGTTCCTGGCTCAAGCTGTAGACCTGGATGAAAAGGAACAATATGTCTTTATCGAGGAATGTGTTGTTGACCGATGGATAAATTTGCAGACGTCCTACCTGAAAGGCTCTGCTGGATTCGCTGTATGGTGAGTCTTTGTTGACTTTCCTGGCCAGGATGAGAGGGCTCATCTGCAGGTGTTTTCCCTCAGGAACGGAGATCGTTCGTTCGAAAGAAGTGAATTCCTTGGTGACCAGATTCTCGAACAGGAGATGGATGGTATAGTCTCCTGGAATCATCGGGAAAGAATCGCAGAGATGAAAGGAACTTTTCTCCAGCATTTCTAGCTCGTCCTTTCTCAATTCGAGAGGGACATCTCTTCCCCATTGAAAGACCGTTTTTCCTTCCGAACCCGCCATGCGAATAGAAGTCCGCAGATTCGTAACATACTTCTCCTGATAATAATCCACAGAAAGAGTCTCGGGCACCAGAATGTAGTTCACGAAGAAAAGCCCCGTAGGATCCTGGAGGATGTTCACCCTAGAATAATTACCGATGTAATGGACAGAGTAACTGACCTCAACCGATGCTTTGTGCTCTAAAAATTCATAGGCATAATTGTCATCGATCCGCTTGTGAGGATAGGTCTCAACGTCTTTCAGGAGCACAGTGGAAGGAAGAATATATTCTGGATCGGCTCTTCCTGGAAAGTTGGACAGCGAGGCCTCAGCCAACTCGATCCCTACGTAATGACGTATTAACTTGTATGCATTCAAATTTCTCTGGTCCAGCTGGGCAGCCAACTTCTTTTCAAATGCTTCTTCAGCCGGATTCTCTGGCCTTGCATCTTGCTCTGGGAGCGTTCTCGTTATGACCGTAGACCTAGTTTCCCTTTCAGTAAACGGAACGAGACTTTGGGGTCCATCTACCATCGGGCTGTAAAGCTCATAGTCTTCTGCTCCATATCTCTTGAAGAACATGAGACGAAAACTGGATGCCTGCCCCAGTTTTGGATTACCAGAATAATACCAGATCTCTACAGGATGGATCTCTGGTGTCGAATATCTTTCCAAATGGTTAGGCCTGCCCAGCATGATGTAAAAATGTCCTCTATCTGTTCTCCATCCTTCCACAGGCGTTCCTCTCCCGAATTTTTTATTGGCGAATTCAATCCTTCTGTAATGCTCATCTTTGAACTCATTGGTTTGCGTTCCTGGAGTCGGGTCTCTTTGCCGCCAGAATTCCTCGATGAAGAGATCTCTTTCCCTATCGTTTTCAAGCTTGTAAAAAACCTCTTTTTCTTTAGGAGTGATGATGTAGACGACCTCTTCCTCTATCCAGCTCTTGTATTTTTCGGAGTGCTCGGAATTCTGCTGCGAATAAAGGCTTATGGAGTAGAACGATATAAATAGGAAAACCAAACTCTTCAAAAGCTTTTGTTTCATTGGACATTCTCCATGAGTCGCATTTGTCTTTATAGTTTAATGTCTCTCTGTTCCTTCTTTCTTTTTAGTTGGAGCCTTAAAACTTAATGATCAGTCCAGCTCTGAGACTGATACCGCTCAAGTTGAAGGAGGCCTTTCTCAATATTTTGAACCCGAAAGGCTCATCAGCTCGAATGGTTAGATAGGAATAAGTTTCATCTTCCATATAATAAAGCGTTCCGTTTTCTTCCGAATACACATTATCGGTGTTTCTGAGCCTTTCTTTACCCTCGAAGTTGGATATTTTGGCATATCTTCCTTGGCCCTCGATAAAAAACACAGATCTTTTGTTCAAATCCACTGCAATTCCCAGTCCTCCGTGAAATCCGAGGCTCTGTGCGGTCGCTTTCTGAAAAATGTCTGTGATATCTTTTATGTTCGTTTCCAGCGCATAAGAATATCTGGCTAGATAAAGAGAGGGTCCTCCGTTTAAGTAGACAGCAAATGGACCAAGAATGGGAATGGTGAAAAACATTCCCATTCTGATGGGTACAACATTGATTTTAGGAATGCTGCCCACTTGCTGTATCAGATACAGCTCCTTGCCGGATACCAGGAGAAAATTTGTGCCAGAGGCACGGATATAACTCGTTCCCAGCCCAATCCCGATTCGGGGTTTAATATAGAAAATGATATCTCCTGAGATATCGAATGCTGGACTGAAGGATTCTGGCCTCTTGTCTACCGTATAACCTGAGGAAAAGAAAAAATCGGCAGCAGAATCAAAAAAACCTCTTGTCCCATTTTCTACATCTCCAAAGCCAAAAAAACTCAGGCCTCCGCTGAGTTTTACCCTCAATCCTATCCCCTCGAAAAACTCAGGCTCTTCTTCCCAAAAATCCGGCTCTTTGATAATCTTTTCCTCAATGACCTCTACATCGCTTGAGTGAAGATACCCGATAAGCGAAAATCCTTTCTCGTCGGGGCCTATGACCACTCGGAACCACTCCCCTGTCTTTTCGTAGGAATCCAGGACCGTTCCTCTCGACATCGTGGATGCCACAGGACTCTCTGCATTGGGTTCCAGACGGATATTTGCCCCCTCAACCGAGATCTTTACTTTCCATTGAGAAGTATCCGAGTATAGCGGATAAAGAATGAGCAAAATCATGCAGGCCAGCAGCAGACATTTCAGATGATATCGCATTGTCATTGATTTTCCTTTCACTCTTTTATTCTAACCCCCCCACATTCGATACGCAATATTTCTGTTAAATAATGACAAGAGCGTCTTTCTTTTTTTCGGTGATCGCCATCCATGCATTGGCTGTGTGTTATGGAAGAGAACCTAGAATGGAAACTCCACACTTTCGTAAACGAACGTATCCATGCTCGTTAAGGAAATGTGACGGTATTCGCTATCTTAAGATTAGCATCGAGGTAGAAAGGACAAAAGTCAGGAAGAGGCAGGAAGAGGGAAGAGGCGAAATCAGTTCGGGGTTCAGATGAGAATCCCGGATCAGAGACCGGAAACATTTTGCCTGGAGAAATGAACAAAGGGGAAACATTCGGGGATATGGGAGTCGTAGACACCATGTTTATTGAAGGCCCACCCGAGTGAAGGCTCAACGGGCTCGCCGTTTGGAGCCACAGCCTCGAAGCGAGAAAAATCGAGCCTCCAGATATCTTCATCCCCGGGGGGAAGGGGACGGTCTTGGGCCAGAAGACCCATTCCTTTCCAAGGGAACTCCAATTCGACCGTCCACCCTCTGTCGACATCCGAGTTGTCATTGAGGGTACCGTCCACCTGAACCCCGCATTTCAATCCAGAGAAATCCCAATCCAGAAAAGCCCACCGTTTTCCCCGAGGGTGTTTTTCGTAACGCAGACTGTCTTGGAATCCGCCCAGGACATCCACTCTTTGGTTGAGGAGATCGAACTCGGGGCGATCAAAAGCGCTGCCCTTTTTGTAGGCATCCTGCCAGATGAAAAAGGCCTCATAAATAGTTCCCAGGGCGTTGATTTCGAACTCGTAGTAACAGTCTTTCCCGGCTATGAAGACCTCTACATCGTTTTCCTTATAAATGGGCGAATCCCTTTCTGTGAAGTTTGCTTGGACATAAGGTTCTTCCACCCAAAAAGCGATGTACAGAGATACATCATCCCAGAGCGCTGCCATCCGGGTATCCCATGGTCCCGGGTCTCCTGTAACCAGGTCCACAAAACGAGGAGATCTTGGAGCTTTCTTCCAGGATCCCTCATCCAGACGGCCGTCGATCTCGAGAGTCTCGCTCGTTCGATAGCACGTATAGTGGCCGATATCTTTTTTCGGACAGCCGTACTGTTTAGTCATTCTTTCCCCTAATTTTTAGATTTTCATTTTATCCGTATTTTTACACAATCTGTCATGTCCTGTCGAGTGAATGAGGAGGGCTAATGTTGAAAATTGGATATTGTTTCTATAGAATGCTGGTATGATCGGCACTGGACTGATCAGCCATGGTAAAGGTGACCAGCATATCCCCGCTCAAGTATTTGTAATCTTTTCTTTTTTCCCTCTTATTCAGAGTAAAAGTTAACGTTCATATTCAGTACCGTTCCCTCTGGCTGTACGTCCAGATATGATCTGTGTGAAAAAATCGATGCACACTCCAATTTTGAAAGGAGGGAAAGGATGGGAAAGAAAAAATATTCCAGGCGGCAGTTCATCGGCACAGCGGCAGCTGCTGCAGCAGCCTTGCCGGTCAAACCGCTCGATGCAGCAGTGGATAGAACCTTCGTCCAAAAGTCTCACTCCAGCTTTAAACTCAAGTATGCGCCCTATTTTGGGATGTTCGAAGCCCATGCGGGCAAAAATCCGATCGACCAGATCAAATTCATGGCAGATCAGGGCTTCAAAGCCATGTTCGACAATGGGCTCATGAATAAGGACCCGTCTTTACAGGAGGCAATCGCCAGGGAGATGAATCGTTTGGATATGGAGCTGGGACCCTTCGTTGCGTATGCGGATTTCAAGGTGAAATCCTTCGTTACTCAGGACAAGGAGATCAGAGACATGCTGGCAGCCAGGATGAAATCCGCCGTGGAAACAGCAAAACGCACCCATGCCCAATGGACCCTGGTCGTTCCTGGACGCTATGATGAAAGCCTGGAATGGGGTTACCAGACTGCCAATGTAGTCGATAATCTCAAATTCTGTGCGGAAATCTGCGAGCCGTCTGGTTTGGTCATAGCCATCGAACCCTTGAATCCCTGGGACCATCCCGGACTGTTCCTCACGAAAATTCCCCAGGCCTACCAAATCTGTAAAGCCGTCAGGAGCTCAAGCTGCAAGATTGTCAATGACATCTATCACCAGCAGATCACAGAAGGCAACCTTATACCCAATATCGATAGAGCGTGGGATGAAATAGCCAGCTTTCATGTGGGAGACAATCCTGGCCGAAAAGAGCCCACCACCGGAGAGATCAACTACAAGAACATATTCGGGCACCTGCACGCCAGAGAATATGACGGTATCATCTGTATGGAGCATGGAAAAAGCAAAAAGGGCAGAGAGGGAGAAAGGGCTGTCATCGAGGCATATAAGGCATGCGATGATTTCTAGTCATTGATTGAAAAGGAGGTATCATGGAAGAGAGAAAAGAAAAGACTAAAAGGATCATGTCCCGGCGGGAATTTATAAAGACAAGTTCAGCGGTTTCTTTGGCCGCAGCCGTATCGCGAGTCGGGCCTGTGTTCGCTTCTGGGAAGGACAAGATCCGGGTCGGTCTTATCGGATGCGGTGGAAGGGGTACGGGAGCAGCTATCGATTGTGTCAGCTCTTCTAACGACGTGGTGATCACAGCCCTGGGGGATCTCTTCCAGGACTGTTGGCAGAATTCGTTGGAGAGACTCCAGGCAAAGGTTCCCAAGGAATGTCTTGCTGTTTCGCCCGACACGTGCTTTTCCGGTTTCGATGCATACAGAAAAGTTCTGTCAACTGACGCCGATATGGTTATCATGGCGTCTCCACCCCATTTCCGTCCCAAACACCTGAAAGCGGCTGTAGAGGCAGGAAAACACATATTCACGGAAAAGCCGGTTGCCGTGGATCCCGTAGGAGTACGTTCGGTGATCAAAAGCTCGGAATTGGCCGTACAGAACGGCCTGGCTATCGTAGCCGGAACCCAACGCCGGCACCAGAACCACTACCTGGAGATCACCAAGCGTGTCCATAACGGCGATATCGGGAAGATCGTAGCCGGACAGTGCTACTGGAACATGGGAGCCCTGTGGCTCAGAAGGGCTTATGATAACTGGATAAACTATCAATCAGGGGAGTGGTCGGATATGGAATGGCAAATCAGAAACTGGCTTTTCTTGACCTGGCTGTCTGGAGACCACATCGTGGAGCAGCACGTACATAACCTCGATGTCATTAACTGGATGATCGGCTCTCCCCCGGCGAAATGCGCTGGGATGGGGGGCCGACAGGTTCGCACCGGACAGGAATTCGGCAACATCTTCGATCATTTCTCCGTCGAATATGAATATCCTAACGGGGCCCGGGTCATGAGCATGTGCCGCCAGACGCCCGGATGCACGGATAAGGTGTCCGAGAGGGTTATCGGCACCAAGGGTTTTGCCTATACGGATGGAGCCAACGGATATATAAGGGGAGCCAATGCCTTCACCATCGATAAGGAATCGCCCAATCCTTATGTACAAGAGCATGCAGACCTCATCGCCAGCATCAGAAATGGAGAACCTCTGAATGAGGGAAAGCGGGTCGCGGAAAGCACGCTCACGGCTATCATGGGCCGGATGAGCGCCTATACAGGCCGTGCATTGAGCTGGGACTGGGTGATGAATGCTTCCAAACTGGATCTTTCCCCTCCCCGATATGAATTCGGCGATTTGCCCGTCGCGCCTGTTGCCGTACCAGGGAAAACAGAACTCGTTTGATAAAAAATTCCATTCAATAAAAAATTTGGCAGGATAAAAATGGAGAAGAAGCGAAAGAAGATGAACCGGAGGCAGTTTTTAAAACTGTCTGCGGCAGCCGCCGGGGCAGTCGGTTTTCCCCACATCGTTCCGGCATCCGTTCTCGGAAGGCCCAGAGCCATGGCTCCTTCTGACCGCGTTGTCATGGCTGGCATCGGTTTTGGCATGATGGGTATTCCCAACATGGAGGCCTTTCTGGAAAAGGATGAGGTGCAGTGGGTGGCGGTGTGCGATTTGGATGAAAACCATTTAAAAAGAGCCCGGGATATCGTCAGCCAGAAGTACGGCAATCAGGACTGTGCGGTCTACAGAGATTACCGTGAACTTTACCAGCGTTCGGATATCGACGCGGTGTCCATAGCGGTTCCTGATCACTGGCATGCCCTCCTGGTCATCGATGCTGCCCGGGCAGGCTTCGATATCTATGGAGAAAAACCGCTGTCCCATGACCTGTCGGAAGGAAGGGCCATGTGCGAGGCGGTGGAGCGCTATGGGCGCGTCTGGCAGACAGGAAGCTGGCAGCGTTCAGTCGCCAATTTCCACCACGCCTGTGAGCTGGTCAGGAATGGACGCATCGGCAAAATCTTGAAGGTAGAGGTGGGACTTCCCCAGGGACATTATGATTTTGCCGGAACAGCCCATCTTAACACCTACGGATCTCCACCCGAAGAATTGAATTATGATTTCTGGATCGGACCGGCTCCTTACAGCCAGTACTGTACGGCCCGGGTTCATATGAACTGGCGCTGGGTGATGGATTTCGGAGGTGGTCAGTTGATGGACTGGGTGGGACACCATGTGGATATCGCGCACTGGGGAATGGGCTTTGATCACACCGGTCCCGTTGAAATCCAGGGTTGGGGAGAGTTTCCCCGGCACGGAATCTGGGACAGTCCGACACGCTATTACTTGAAGGCAAAATATTCTGACGGCACTCCGATGGACATCGCGGGCGGGTTTGACGAAATTCGAGGCGGAACAAAATGGATCGGGGAACACGGCTGGATATGGGTCAATCGAGGAGCTCAGGAAACCTATCCTGCCGAGATCTGGAATGAGTCCATAAGCCCGCGTGAAACCCGGCTGTACAAGAGCCGTGATCATTATCAGAATTTCCTCGACTGTGTGAAAAGCCGGGAAAAAACGATTACCCCCATAGAAACCGCGCATCGTTCGGCAAGTGTCGGACACCTGGGAGTGATCGCCATAGAACTTGGACGCAAGATACGGTGGGATCCCGAAACAGAGACCATCCTGGATGACCCAGAAGCCACAAGGCTGCTGGGCCGGGCTTACCGAAGCCCCTGGCAGCTCGGTCTCTAGGAGGAGAATTTCAGATGGAAAGACGGAAAAAAATGAAGCTGGGGAAAGGGAAAAATCATTCCTGGAACGGATTTGCAGCTCAGTTTTTAGCCTGGACAGTGATCGCCGGGATGTTTTCTCCGATTCTGTGTGCATCTCCTCCTCCATCCAGCATAGAAGCTCTGATCGTCACAGGCCAAAACACCCATGACTGGAGGACCAGCAGTTCGGCCCTCCAGCAGATGCTGGAAGATACAGAACTGTTCGAAGTCACTAAAGCTGTCAGTCCGGCCGAGGGCGAAAACATGGAAGAATTCTTGCCGGATTTTGCATCTTATCAACTGGTCGTTCTCGACTACAGCGGCGAGGAATGGTCAGATATCGCAAAAAAGGCCTTTGTCAATTATGTGCACTCCGGGGGAGGGGTGGTCGTTTACCACGGAGCCAACAACACCTTTGCTGGATGGAAGGAATACAACCAGATTATCGGCATCGGAGGTTGGGACGGCCGGGATGAGACGTCGGGTCCCTATGTCTATTGGAAAGATGGGAAAGCCGTCAAGGATGAAAGCCCTGGTATCGGAGGGCAGCACACCACTCCCTATGCATTCGAGGTCGTCAACAGAGATAGGACTCATCCTATCATCCGGGGATTACCTGAAAAATGGATGCATGCCCAGGACGAACTGTACGGACTTTTGCGCGGCCCTGCCGAGAACCTGCATATCCTGGCCACCGCCTACAGCGATCCCTCCCACCTTGGAACTGGCCGGCATGAGCCGATACTGTTTACGGTCCGGTTCGGGGAGGGCCGGATTTTCCATACTGTTTTGGGTCATGCAGGAGGAGAGCAGCCACCGACAGCCCTTGAATGCGTAGGATTTATCATCACCTTCCAGAGGGGAGCAGAGTGGGCAGCTACAGGAGAAGTGACCCAGGATGTGCCGGGATATTTTCCTGCTATCTCTAAAGACTACGGAACCCCCGATGATGTGCGGCGCTGGACAGATTTTCGACCTCCAGATCTAACCGAGATTTTAGAAAAGGTTTCGGGATTTGATTACGGAAAGGATGAGGAGGTGCTATCGGATCTTCGTGATTATGTGCACGCTGTACGCCGCTTTCCGAAGGCTAGGGAGAGATGCGAGAAGCATCTGGCTGGATTCCTCGAATCCGATACCACCCTGGCGGCTAAAATGGCTGTCTCCCGCCATTTAAGGGAGATCGGCTCTGCGGTTTCTGTTCCTGTGCTGGCAAAAATGCTCGACCGGGAAGAAACATCCGATCTGGCGCGCTATGCCCTCGAAAAAATTGCAGATGCATCGGCAGAGAAGGCCCTGATCCAGAGCCTGGGCAAAACGAGCGGGAAGACAAGGCTCGGAATCCTGTCCTCGCTGGGGAATCGGAGCGCCCAAAAAGCTGTGCCCTATCTGGAGAAATTCTTGAACGGAACGGATGAGGCTGAAGCAGCTGCCTCTGCCACGGCATTGGGACGGATCGCTGGTCCCAAGGCCGCCGATGTTCTCTTCCAGGCTCTTTCCCACACCTCAGGACAGCTGCGAGCTCAGGTAGCTTCATCGCTGTTGAGTTGTGGAGAGGAGTCTATGGCAAACAACGATTCTGATGAAGCCGCAGGAATCTATGAGACATTGATGCAGGCTGAACTCCCATTACACTTGCGTCAAGCCGCCTTCAGCGGAAGGCTTGCGGTGTTGGGAAAAGAAGCCAAGGGAGTCATCCTGGGCGTTCTTAAAGGCAGGGATCCGGAATGGTATCAGCCAGCCATCTCGTGTGTGAAGGAGGTATTCAATGAGTCGGACATCCAGGAAGTGTGTGCGGTTCTGCCTGGACTGCCGCCGGAGAGCCAGGTT
The DNA here is from genome assembly GCA_964346815.1 of uncultured Eubacteriales bacterium. GTDB lineage: Bacteria > Acidobacteriota > Aminicenantia > Aminicenantales > Aminicenantaceae > CAYFWF01. Next base: position 46,136 of record CAYFWF010000007.1, read on the forward strand.
CAACTTCTCCAGGTTTTGTCACACTTTCGGGTGAAGCCTGCTCTAGATTCAGCAACCCGGGCTTCCAGGAACGAAAGTGAAGACATAAGGATTGCGGCTTTGCATGCGCTTGAAAGCATAGGCGATGCAGCCACCGTGGAGCTTCTCGCTCATCATGCTGCCGAATCTAGAGGGCGGGAACAGGAGGCCGCCCGGAATAGCCTCTGGAGCTTAAAAGGAGAGGATGTGGATCAGGCCATCTTGTCGAACCTGGCCAAAGAGAAGAATCCAGATGTGCAGAAAGAATTGATCATGAGCATCGGAGAGAGACGGATCCGGAAGGGGTTGAATTGGCTTCTGTCCAAAGCCCGCTCTGCGGATGCCAGAACTCGCCAGCAGGCCATAAAAGCGCTCAAGAATGTCGCCTCTCCTTCGGACCTTCCGCTGCTGGTAGATCTTCTCATCTCGGTTGAGAAAGAACGGGACCAGATGGAAATGGCCAGCACTATCGCTGCCGTAGCAATGAAAGATCCGCAAGAAGAGGGTCGGTCAAAGCCTGTTATCGATGTCCTGCCAGAAGTATCGGAAATCCCGATCCGGCGGGCTCTCTACAGAACGTTGGGAAAGATAGGAGACGACAGTTCCCTGCCCATATTGCGGTCAGCCCTCGAGGAAGCGAACCTCGATATACAGGATGCGGCTGTTCGGGCTCTCGCCGACTGGCCTACTACTGCAGCCCAGGAAAACCTGCTCCATATCGCCCGTACATCCGCAAATCCTGTTCATAAAATATTGTCTCTGCAGTCCTACATCCGGATGGTGGAAGTGGAAAGGTACCGATCGCCTGAAAGAGCCATCGATTCTCTTCGAGACGTCTTGGGTATAAGCCGCCCAGAGGAGAAAAAAATCATCCTCGGCATCCTTCCGACCTTTGCCTCAGAAGAGGCGCTGGAACTGGCCGAAATGCTGCTTCAAGAGAAAGAGGTGGAGGCTGAAGCCAAAATAGCCATCGAAAAAATCAAAGAAAAACTCCTTGAAGATTAATTTTGAAGAGCTAATTCTCATGCTTTCCCTTGAGCATCTTCGCTTTTCGATAAACATTTAGATTTCTTAGAAACGCTAACTGTTTTCTTATTTGTATTCACAAATAAAAAAAATTTCTTGACATTTGGTATAATATGTTTTATTAGTGAATACATATTGCATGGAGGATCGACAATGGTTTTGCTCTCACGCTCCGAAGAGATTGTGCTGGTCGCTATCTGGAAGCTTCAAGAAAATGCTTACGGGGTAGCGATCCGTGATCAAGTCAATCAGACGATAGGATATGAATGGTCGGTTGGCGCAATCTATGCTCCCCTCCACCGCTTGGAAAAGAAGGGGTTGGTTAGAACGGTCAAAGGCGAGCCGACTTCTGAAAGAGGTGGACGGAGCAAAATCTATTACCAAGTGACTCAGGATGGAAAAAGGGCTCTCCATCGAATGAAGCGTGTCCACGATACCATCTGGCAGGATGCCCCTGCCTTAGGATTGAAGAAATCATGAGGAAAAAACCTCCTCTCCAACGACCTCCAAAGATTGCGCATTGGTTATTGGAGCGCTTCGTAAACAAAGACATACGCTATTCAGCTCTCGGCGATTTTGAGGAAATATATGCTACGCTCGCAGAATATGAAGGAACCTTTCTGGCTAAATTTTGGTATTGGAAGCAGGTTGTTAAATCACTTCCTTTGTTCATCGCCGATTCTTTCTATTGGAGATTTTACATGCTTCAAAACTATCTTAAAGTTGTCCTTCGAAGAATGATGAGGCAAAAGGTTTTTTCATTTATCAACATCGCTGGATTGGCCATTGGCATGGCAGTCTGCATTTTGATCCTCCTGTGGGTGCAGGACGAGTTAAGCTATGACAGGTTTCATCAGAATGCTGAAAATATCTATCGAGTGGTTATGAACGATCAAAGGTACGGCATGGTATGGCCGGTCGTATCTATCCCACTAGGTCCTGCGCTCAGACAAGAATTCCCAGAAATCACAGATTCTGTCAGGATATTTGATTTTATCGGCCTTGCCACTAGGGGAGAAAAAAAATTTGATGAGATTGGCGCCTTCGTTGATCCATCTTTTTTCAACATTTTTTCCTTTAAGTTTGTCGAGGGAGATTCACGGACAGCGCTTCAAGATCCAACTTCTATAGTTTTATCCCAGGGATTGGCAAAAAAAATATTCGGCAACGAGGATCCAATCGGAGAGAATCTTAAACTGAATAATGACCTCGACTTGAATGTAACAGGTGTGATTGAAGATATGCCTCAGAACTCGCACCTTCATCTTGCCTTTCTAGCTTCTTTTAAAATCTTCGAGCAGAAGGACCGGGATCCGACAAACTGGGGACGTTTTCAGGTCTATACGTATATTCAGCTTCAGGATCATACCCTTATGGAGAGCGTCAAGAAAAAAATCGCTGGCATTTTGCAGGAACACGGGGTCAGATCAGGACCGAAGCTCGAGCTTGAGCCAATGACCCGGATACACCTCTACGCCCAGGATGGAGGGGGAAATATTCTCTATGTATACATATTTTCCATTATTGCCATATTTATTCTGGTGATCGCCTGTATTAATTTTATGAATCTAACAACGGCCCGATCATCCACCAGAACTAAAGAGATTGGGATGAGAAAGGTCACTGGTGCCCAAAGGACTGATCTCATCAAACAATTCTTGGGAGAATCTGTGCTCATTTCCCTCATTGCACTGGCCTTTGCGATAGTTCTCGTTATTCTGATGCTTCCCGCATTCAATGATTTGGCCAACAAGCAGATGACTTTTTTCCCTGATAACAGTGGAAACTTGATACCAGGATTTTTAGGAATTGTGATTTTTACCGGCCTGCTTGCCGGAGGTTACCCCGCGTTCTTTCTTTCATCTTTTAAACCCTCGAATATACTCCGTGGATCGCTGACTCCTACAAGTAGAGGAAAACAAAAAACGCTGTTCAGGAAAGCACTCGTCGTTTTCCAGTTTGCCATATCTGTTTTTATGATCATTTCCACCTTGGTGATTTTCCGGCAGCTCCATTTTATCAGCAACAGAAATTTGGGTTTTCAAAAAAAGCATGTTCTCTCCATCCCCATGAGAGGTAACAGTTCACAGGTTTATGAAGCCTTTAAGAGTGAGTTGCTGAGGGATCCAGGGATTCAGAATGTTACTGCAGTCTCTGAAAGCCCCATAGTGATAGGCAAAATCCATATGGGTTATGAATGGGAAGGAAAAGATCCGGATAAAGAATCGCGCATGTATGAAATTTTGGTTGACCATGATTTTGTTAATACAATGAATATGACTATTGTCCAGGGAAGAGACTTTTCCAGAGAATACACAACCGATGCTTCAAAGGCATTTATTCTGAATGAAGCTGCTGTGAAATACATGGATATTGAATCCCCGGTTGGGAAAGATTTTTCATTTGGTGCACGAGAAGGGACGATTATAGGGATTGTGAAAGATTTTCATTTCAGGCCGCTTCATGAAGAAATCGAGCCCTTGGTTATGTTCATTGAACCAGAAAAATTCAACTACCTCTGCATTAAAATCGAATCAGAGGTCTCTGGGCTGCCCGGGATTATTGAATATATCGAAAGGCTGTGGAAAAAATTTGAGCCTAGTTTTCCCTTCAGCTATAATTTTCTGGATGAAACTTTTGACTGGCTCTACAGGAGTGAACAAAGAACGGGGAGAATTTTTGGATATTTTACATTCCTGGCTATTTTTGTTTCTTGTTTAGGTATATTCGGTCTTGCTGCGCAAATATCAGAACAACGCGCCAAAGAAATTGGGATTAGAAAAGTAATGGGAGCATCTGTGTCCGGGATTGCATTGCTCCTCTCCAAAGATTTCATGAAGTGGATTATGATCGCGAATGTGATTGCCTGGCCTTCAGCCTATTATGCCGTGAAAAAATGGCTTCAGAATTTTGCGTACCGCGCAAATTTGGGTGTTGAAATCTTCATTTTCGCTTTTACAATTGCTTTTTTTATCGCATTGATAACCGTTAGTTTCCAGGTAATACGTGTTGCTCTATCCAATCCTGTGGACTCCCTCCGCTACGAATAGTCTTCCATCCCATCCCAGAAAAACAATATGGCGGTCTATCTTACCTGAATTTATATGGACGATGGAGCCCGACAGAAGTCTGAATCCGCTTACAGGGCAACCGGAAAGAGATACGATGCGGGCAAATCGTGTGTGAGATTTAAAAATATAGAGGACCTTCCCCTCGGTTTGATCGGAGACAGCATCGCCTCATTGGAAATGGATGAATTCGCAAACCGCGTCAGAGCCGTGCATCCTTCGCGGAAGAGGAAAGGTCGTTCTTCATAATCTATAGAGTTTTACCGAAAGCCGGCTTCGATAGAAAATATCTCGAAATTGAGAGGCTTTGGAACTCTCAAAATCAGTCAGGGTCTATATCAAGAAATTGCAACCTGCACTTTGAAAATTTAGGCCGTTTGGATTAGTATATACCTGAATTGGCGAGAGTGATGTTTCATTCCCCTTATCTAAACAGGAGGTACGCTTATGATCGAAGGCAGCCCAACAGGTAAAAAAACGACAAGACTGACATACGGCATGGTGGGCGGGGGCCAGGAGGCCTTCATCGGCGAAGTCCACCGCAAGGCGATAGCCATGGATGGCAAGGCCGAGCTGGTTGCAGGCTGTTTCTCGCGTGACTATCAGAACACTTTGACGACCGGAGAGATGCTCGGGCTGGACAAGAACCGTCTGTATCCTTCCTTTGAAGAAATGATGGAAGCTGAAGGAAAAAGGGACGATAGGATCGATTTTGTCATTATCGTTACCCCGAACAACTCACATTTTGCAATATCCAAGCTGGCCATGGAAAATGGAATCCATGTTGTCTGCGACAAACCTCTGACCACAGCCAGCAGCGATGCCGAGGAGCTGGAGAGGGTATCCGCTGAAAAAGACCTGCTCTTTTGTGTGACCTACACTTATACCGGATATCCCATCGTCAAACACCTGCGGGAGATGATTGCCAAAGGAGACCTGGACGATATCCGTTTTGTCAACGCCGAGTATCCTCAAGAATGGCTGACCACTCTTCCCGAACTGACCGGAAATAAACAAGCGGCCTGGAGGACGAACCCGGAGCTGTCCGGTCCCTCTAACTGCGTTGGCGACATCGGAAGCCACATCGAAAATTTGGTTTCCTATCTGACCGGATTCAAGATTCGATCTTTATGTGCCCGCCTGGATACCTTTGTTGAGAAACATGTTCTGGATGATAACGCCTCCATCATGGTCAACTATGACAGCGGAGCTATGGGACTTTACTGGAGCTCTCAGATCGCGATCGGACATGATAACGGCCTCAGAGTCCGGATATTCGGGACAAAAGGCTCTCTGGAGTGGCGCCAGGAACATCCCAACTATGCCAAGATCTGCTTTGTAGACAAGCCGGCCGAAATCATCTCCAGGGGCCGTGATACCATGTATCCCCACGCCCAGAGCTACTCCCGGGTTCCTGCCGGCCATCCGGAGGGTTATTTCGAAGCCTTTGCCAACATTTATTCCACGTTTTGTGCCGCACTGGCCAAAAAATTGGCAGGAGAATCCCTGAGTGCTGCAGATCAGGATTACCCGGGTGTGGATGAGGGAGTCCAGGGCGTCAAATTCATAGAAAAATGCACGGAAAGCTCGAAAAAGGGATCCGTCTGGATCGATATCTGATCCTGAATCATCCATGAGAAATGCCAAAAAATAATCATACAGCAATATCAGGAAGTTATTCCGATAGGGCTGCACATGTAAAAGGAGGAGAGTATGGCTAGGCCTGTGACTTTATTTACAGGACAATGGGCGGATTTGCCCTTCGAGGAGATCTGCAAGAAAGCCAGTGGATGGGGTTATGACGGTCTGGAGATCGCCTGCTGGGGAGATCACATGGAAGCGCGCAAAGCCGCCGAAGACCCAGGATATGCAGAGGAGAAGAAAAAGATTCTGGAGAAATACAATCTGAAATGCTGGGCTCTGGGAGCCCATCTGGCCGGTCAGTGTGTGGGAGATCGGTATGATGAGCGCCTGGGAGTGTTTGTACCGGATGAATTCAAGGGCAAGCCCGATGAGATCCGCAAATGGGCCACTGAAGAGATGAAGTTTGCGGTCCAGGCAGCAAAGAAAATGGGCTGCTCTGTAATCAATGGATTTATGGGATCGCCCATCTGGGCCTTCTGGTATTCCTTTCCACCCACATCCGATGAGATGATCGAAGCCGGCTTCAAAAAGGTTCTCGAGTTATGGACCCCCATTCTCGATGAGTTCGACCGCTTGGGGATCAAGTTTGGACTCGAGGTGCATCCCACTGAGATTGCTTTTGACCTTTACACCACAAAAAAGCTGTTCGAAGTTTTCGAGAACCGATCCACTCTCGGATTGAATTTTGATCCCAGCCATCTTTTCTGGCAGGGAATGGAACCCCATATGTTCATCCTTGAATTTCCGGACAAAATCTATCACACCCACATGAAGGATGTGGCCGTCACCCTTGATGGAAAGACGGGCATTCTCGGCTCGCATCTCCCTTTTGGCGACCTCCGGAGAGGATGGAATTTCCGGTCTCTGGGTCATGGAGATGTGAATTTTGAAGAGATAATCCGTGCCCTCAATGAAATCGGATACGATGGCCCCCTTTCGGTGGAGTGGGAAGACAACGGAATGGACCGGGAATTTGGAGCTCAGGAATCGATAGAGTTTGTCAGGAGCATCGATTTTGTTCCTTCAAAAGTCGCTTTTGACAAGGATTTCAAAGGCTAGCAACAGGGCATCCATTTGGAAGCATTTATTAGAGCGTAGATCGCTCAGAAAAAATATCTTTTGTGAGAAATAAAAATGTCTGCATCAAAAACTGTCAAGAAAGGAAAAAGATTTACCCGCAGGGAATTTCTCAGGTCCTCGGCTTCTGCCGGATTGGGTATGGCTCTGGCCGGACCTTCCCTGGCTAAACCATCCTTTAACCGAAGAACGCAGGAGACACAGAAAGAAGCCGCTCTCAAAATCGCCGTCATCGGAGCCGGCGTTCAGGGCCGGGTACTGATCGAGTCCTGCCTGCGGATTCCTCAGGTGAGGATCAGCGCCATCTGTGATATCTGGGACTACAGCCAGCGTTATGCAAGCCAGTACCTGAAGAAGTACGGATATGACGTGAGCGTGTATGAGGATTACAGAGAACTTTTGAGCAAGGAGAAAAACCTGGATGCTGCGATCGTGGCCACCCCTGACTGGATGCATGCCGAACATACCAGCGCCTGCATGGAAGCTGGCCTTCACGTCTACTGCGAGAAAGAAATGTCGAACTCCCTGGAACTGGCCAGGTCAATGGTTTTGACCGCCCGCCGTACCGGCAAACTCCTTCAGATCGGGCATCAGCGCAGGAGCAATCCCCGCTACATCCATGCCATCGACAGGCTGGTCCATGAGAAGAAAATCCTTGGACGAGTCAATGCCATCTATGCGCAGTGGAATCGGGCCAAGAGCGATATGCTGGGCTGGCCGAAAAGATACACCATTCCTCAAAACAAGTTGAGCCAGTATGGATACGGGTCCATGGAAGAATTCAGAAACTGGCGCTGGTTCAAGAAGTATGGAGGGGGACCGTTGGTCGACTTGGGTTCCCATCAGATCGACCTTTTCAGTTGGGTTCTGGGTACTCATCCTCAGTCTGTCACGGCTTGTGGAGGGCTCGATTATTATAAGGATCGGGAATGGTATGACAATGTCATGACCATTTATGAGTTCGAGCCGGATTCAGGGTCCACTCGTGCTTTCTACCAGATCCAGACAACCACAAAACACGGAGGATTTTACGAGACCTTCATGGGCGAGAATGGATCTCTTGTCATTTCAGAGGTGCCCCAAATGGGAAACTGGGCGATGCGCGAGGCCCATGCCCCGGAATGGGATTCTTTGGTGAAGGAGGGATTGTTGATATCCGAAACACCTCCTCTCCAAAAACTGGACACCAAGAACATCTTCCTGGATGTGAGAGTGACCGCTGAAGCAGGACGGTGGCCTCTGCCTGTGGAAATGGCGAAACCGGCCCACCAGCCTCATCTGGAAAACTTCTTCAACGCTATCCTCCATGGTACTCCCCTGAACTGCCCGGCAGAGACTGGCTATGAATCGGCGGTGATGGTTCTCAAGGCAAATGACGCCGTCGAAACGCGGCGTGCGCTGACTTTTCGTCCTGAACATTACAGAGCATGACAAAGAATAATCATTGTTGTCGAATCGTCATTGTGGTTTCATGCGTTTTTTTGCTCGCTCCAGCATCCTCGCATTCACTGGAAACAAAGAAGAGTCTGGCGATTCAGAAACCTCAAAACAACCAGGAAATTCAGTCTTGGGACGGAAGCCGGACAACCGCAGTTCACTCGATCCAGCTCAAAGATGAGTTCGATCAGCTCGTCGTCCCTACGGAATCCTATCCTATGCCTTATTCAACCAAATACACCTGTGCGCCCTGTCACGATTACAGCATCATCCAAGGGGGTCTGCACTTCTCTTCATCTTTTACCCCACAAAATGGACCACCGGGAGAGCCCTGGATCTGGGTAGATACCGTGACCGGAACGGTTCTGCCTCTTTCTGATCAGGGTTGTGAAGGAACCTGGAATCCCGCTGAATTGGGATTGACAGCCTGGACATTTACCCTGCTTTTCGGGAGGCACATGACCGGAGGCGGGATATCGGAACCCGACGATCGGGAAGTCAGCCCGGAAAGCCGCTGGAATGTCTCCGGGAAGCTGGAAATCAACTGTATGGGCTGTCACAATGCCTCCAGGATGCAGAGCCACAGTGAATGGGCCAAGCAGGTCCTGCGGCAAAATTTTCGATGGGCTGCGGTCGCAGCTTCTGGGCTGGGGGAGGTCGGAGGCATGGCCTCTCGGCTTCCAGAGACCTGGGATATTTATGACGGCCCCAATCCAGACGACACAGAATGGGCCGTGGTTCCGTTCGTGAGATATGAGAGGGAGCGGTTTGACAGCAAATACAGAGTCTTTTTCGACATCGCACCAGAAATCGAGGACCAACGTTGCCTTGCCTGTCATTCGGTTTATCGAGTGGGGGAGAAAAGATCTACAGCAAGGGAAGATGTCCATTCTGCTGCCGGATTGAGGTGTGTGGATTGTCACCGGAATGATGCCAGCCACAATATGATTCGGGGGTATGAGGGTGAAGCCGAAGATTACCGGGAAAGGGAAAGGAGCGATTTCAGCTGTCAAGGCTGCCATATGGGTGATGACCTATTAGGGAAGCGAGGTTGGGCTCAGGGCAGGCTGGGAGCGCCTTATCCTCAACACTCGGGAATTCCTGCCGTTCACTTTGAAAGGCTTTCCTGTACTGTCTGTCACGCGGGATCTCTTCCTTCGAAAACCCCTCCGCGGATTCGCACCTCACGCGCCAACCGGCTCGGTATTTATGGTATTGCCCAATGGTTCACCGAGTGGCCCCACATCGTCGAGCCTGTTTACGCAAGAGACAACACAGGGAAAATAACACCCAACCGGTTGGTTTGGCCCGCTTTTTGGGCGGAACTGGAAGGCGAAAAAACTGTTCCGCTCATGCCCTCCGATGTGGAACAGAAGGCCGGGAGTTTGCTTACCGTTGAACAGGATGCCGCAGAAGTTTTAAAAACCCTTGCCCTTTACGCAGATATTCAAGGAATTCCGGTTCTCGTCCTATCGGGAAAAGTCTATGAACCGAATGTCGATGGTCTTCTGGATGTAAGCCCGTACTCCGGGGAGAAGACCGATCCTGAAATCTTCTGGGCAGTCAAGGAAGAGGGAACCATCACTCCCCTTATCCCAGACTTTGATCCAGAGGCAGAAGAGCCGGACATGGATGCCGAGACCCGCATTCAAAATGTACTCATTGCTCTGACCGGGCACGAGGATGCTCCTGGAAAGCCAGGTTTGATTTATAAAAAGGCCCTCTATCAGCTCACAGAAGGATACTTGGAAAAGCTCGAGAGTCCAAAAGAAGAGGTCGGGACAGCCGAACTTTTCTGGTTGGAAGGCGATGAGAAGATCCCTGTCGTGTCTGACTTCCAAGTTCGGACCATAAGAGAGGTTGTTGGACACGAACAAACCCTGACCGAGGAGCAGGTCAAATCGGTCCTCGAGGTTCTTTCCAAGAAAGGAGAGAGCCAGGACAAAAGGCAGTCCTCACCGGAGGATGAAGAGCCCAGGGATCTGGATTATGGCTATTTTTCGGGAGGGAAGCTGTTCCGTCTTGGTGCCGATGGAGAGCTATCAGCAGCCGGGCATCCTGCTGCCGGACCCGTTGTATGGCCTATCGGGCATCAGGTCCGTCCGGCCCAGCAGTCATTAGGGGTGAATGGGTGCACCGATTGTCACTCGGGGGGATCGTCTTTCTTTTTTGCCAAAATCATCGGGAATGGACCTTTGAAAACTGGCAAAGTCGAGAAGAGGGCAGCCCACACATTCATGGATTTGGATAAATCCTATCAAAAGCTTTTTGGCCTGTCGTTCAGGGTGCGTCCTTTCTTTAAAGTCGTCCTTTTGGTAGCCGCAGCGGTTATAGGATCGATTCTGCTCCTGGTGTTTCTGGTGATTTTGGGCAGATACACGGGCCTTTTGGAAAAAAGGAGATAGTTTCTCATGTTCATGACCTTGGCCGTCGTTTGCGTATTCGTTCTTCTTTTTGTGCTTTCCTATCACCGGTTTAGAAGTAGAACAGGTTCACGGGTCAGAGAACCCGGCAGGTTTATCTGGAGGGACTATTTCTCCTGGCTCAAAGGCAGCCCGGCAGCCTTATTCAAAAGTCTTCGGACCGAGCGGTTGGGGGAATTGTATGAAATTTGGATCGTGCAACGGTATCCTTCGGCCCAGAGGTGGATCTTCATCTGCCTGGCGCTGAGCGGAAGCTATCTGATCTTAAGCGGTTTTTTATTTTCCTTTTTGGGAGTGCGAATTTTCGGGTTTTTTCTTCTCCTCCATGTGGTCCTGGGAGGCCTTTTCGCAGTCTGTCTCTGCCTGGCTGTTAGTGTTCGTGCTCGGTATTATGTTTGGGATCCGGAAGATTTTAAGGGAGAAAAGGGCGCTTTGAATCTCAAGACAAAGTCAGGAAGGCGGGTGGTCTGGCAAATTTCCTTTTTCTGGATCTTTGTGGCATCTGGATTGATCCTGATTTTGACTGCCCTGAGTCAGATGCTGCCCTCCTTTTCCTTGAGGACTCAGCTCGTTCTATTCGAGGTTCATCGGTATGCGGCCTTGGTACTGCTCCTTGCCTCTATGGGTTTTTTCTATTTTTCTCGTGTTGATGAAGGGCGCTGAGGGAAAAAGTGGAGCACAGAGTCTATCCGTTCGCCCATTTTTCCATGGGAACCACCTTCGAAATTCTGATTGCCGGTACGGACGAGAAGTACGCACGTCAGGCTTCGCAATCAGTTTTTACCGAAATCGATCGGATCGAGAGGCTCTTCAATCGTTTCGATCCCTGCAGTGAAATTGGACAAATCAACAGCCTTCAGCCGGGACAAGTTCTGCAGGTCGGGATGGAAACCTATGAAGTGTTGACAACGGCTCACAAGGTCTATTCTCAGACTCAGGGTGCTTTTGATATCAGTGTGGGCTCTCTGTTAAAATGCAAGAATGACATGGTTTCAGAATTCCGCGGTTTTCCAAAGGACATCATGAATCATTTAGAATTATCCAGGACTTCGCGAGGATTCATGCTTAGAATAAATCCTGATGAGAAGGATTGGGAAAGAATGCCAGCAAACCTGGATCTTGGGGGCATTGGAAAAGGGTACGCTTTGGACCGGACTTTGGATGTTCTCTCCGATTGGGATATCGATCGCGCCCTCATCCACGGTGGAACCAGTACAGCCTTGGCTGTGGGCTCTCCTTCTGAGGATTCGAAAGAGAAAGAGGGATGGCCGGTGGGAATCGGTGGAGATTGGAAGTGCCCCGACATGCCCAGGGAATTCCTCCTGAAAGATAGAGCTCTGAGCGGCTCGGGGACAGAGGTGAAAGGAAAGCACATCATCGATCCCCGGTCAGGAATGCCGGCAAAAGGCCACCTGGCAGCCTGGGTCTCCCATCCTTCCGCTGCAGTCGCCGATGCCCTCTCTACGGCCTTCATGGTCATGGATACAGGAGAAGTCAGAAAATTTTGTGACCGCCATCCAGAAGTTTGGGCTCTGGTGGTGATCGATTCCCGAACATGCAGGATTATCAATCCAGATATCGCTGAGAAAACAAAAGAATGAAAATAAAAATTAGGCTTTGTCCCAAGGCCGCAGAAGCGAGACATCACTTCAAGGTCCGGAAAAATGTCTTCGTTTTAGTTCAGATTTTTTGCGCTTTTCCTTCACCGTCCTCCTCGGCGCCTGCGGAACAGGTTCCCTCGCAGGACGACAGCGTTTGGAGAAACGCTGTTAAATATAAATGCAATTGGCTGCAAGCAGAAGGAGTGTGCGATGAAAAAAACAAATTTACTGATTAGCTTTGCTCTAGTGGCGATGATCCTTTTTACGTTGGATACAGGATTCTCCTACCAGAACCAGGAAAAGGAGGAATTGAAGCTGGAGCTGCCCAAGCCGATGTTCGTTGGAACCCCGCGGAACATCCGCAGTCCCAACCTGGAAAGAATAACCGGGAAGAGGCGGGGGCCTTTCTATGTTCCGAAGGGGTCGAAGCTTCTCTCACTCAACAAGCCTGTAACGGGAAGCGACACAGAGCCGGTCATCGGTGATCTGGAATTCGTGACCGATGGAGAGAAATCCGGCGAAGAGGGATATTATGTAGAGTTGGGACCCATGCTTCAGTGGGTACAAATCGACCTCCAAGATTCCTACAACCTCCATGCCATTCTCGTTTGGCACTACCACAGTCAAGCGCGGGTCTATCGAGACGTGATCGTCCAGGTTTCGGAAGATCCGGACTTCATCACCGATGTCAAGACGATTTTCAATAACGACCATGATAATTCCGCAGGCCTGGGTGTGGGAAAGGAAAAGGAATACATCGAGACCAACGAGGGGAGACTGATCGATCCAAGAGGAGTGAAAGCTCGTTATGTGCGTCTTTACAGCAGAGGCAACACTTCCAACGATATGAACCACTATGTCGAAGTGGAAATCTACGGCACTCCTGCTGATGAGTAAAAATACCGCCTTTTACGGGCTGTTCTTTCTTGTCGTTTGTGCAGCCCTTCTTTTTCGGACTGCGAGTTTAGATCTCCGTCCTATGCATCATGATGAAGCCAACCAGGCCGTCAAGTTTGGAGATCTTCTGGAGAAAAACGCGTACCGGTATGACCCGAACGAGCATCACGGTCCCTCCCTCTATTACTGCACCCTTCCTTTTGCCTGGGTAAGCTCTGGAACTTCTTTTTCTTCTTTGGACGAAAGGACTCTTCGCCTGGTTCCCGCTCTCTTTGGCGTGGGATTGATTCTTCTTCTTCTTCTGTTCAAAGGGGGGTATTCTCCCTCTGCCATATTTTTTTCAGGGATTTTTATCGCCATATCTCCTGTCATGGTTTTTTACAGCCGGTTCTATATTCAAGAGATGTTATTGGTTTTTTTCCTTGTGGGGGCCATCGGAGCAAGTTGGCGCTATAACCTGGACCGCACCTGGGAATGGGCGGCTGCGACCGGCTTTTTTTTCGGAATGATGTATGCAACAAAGGAAACCAGTCTCATCCTTTTTGGATCCCTTTCCGTTTCGCTCCTGCTCGCCCGCGTCACCATCACCAGGCAGGCGCGCAGAGAATTTATACCCCTCGAGGTGAAGCCAGAGAAGGCCGGCCTCGGCCATCTTTGGATATTTTTGGGAACGGCTCTTTTTGTTTCTTTCCTCATGTTTTCCTCTTTTTTTAAACATCCAGAAGGCATCCTGGATTCGGCCCTATCCTTCCGGACATATTTTGAGAGAGCTTCGGAGGCCGGATTCCACTCCCATTCCTGGCCTTATTATCTGAAGATGCTTCTTTTTTCCCGCTATGGAAACGGTCCGGTTTGGAGTGAAGCTTTGATATTGGTCCTTGCAATTTTTGGCTGTATAGCCGCCTTCAAATCTGTTCACGGCCGGAATGCTCATCCCCTTTTCGTGCGCTTTGTGTTTTTTTACACCTTACTGGCCACTATCATCTACTCTTCGATTCCGTATAAAACTCCCTGGAATATGCTTCCGTTTTACATCGGAATCATTTTGCTGGCAGGGAATGGGGCCGTTTTCCTCCTTGGATACAGTAAAAAGTTTCTTGTCCAGGGTTTGATTATCGCACTTCTCGGAGCTGGCCTGTATCATCTCGGCATGCAGAGTTTCCGGGCGAATTTTAAATTCTATGCCGACCCCCGGAACCCTTATGTCTATGCCCACACCAGCAAGGATTTCCTTAATCTTATTCAGCGGGTTAATACCGCAGCCCGATATCACCCGGATGGTACTGGGATGCTGATCAAGGTGATAACCCATCCCGATGAAGCCTGGCCTCTCCCCTGGTATTTAAGGGAATTCACCCGAGTGGGCTACTGGCAGGATGCAGCGGAGGCCGGAGAGCTGAAGGGAATCCCCCTGATCATCACATCTGTTGACATTACGGAAAAACTGGGGCCCCGTCTTCGGGATACCCACCAATCCGAATTCTTCGGTTTGCGGCCCGAGGTTTTGCTGGTTCTCCACATCCAAAACGATCTTTGGAACAAAATATTGGAAAAGCAGGCAGCAAGGTAGTGGATCTTTCGATCGTCATCCCAGCTTTAAACGAAGCCAGCAAAATCCGTTTTGATGTGGAAGCTGCGGCTGGATTTATAGACAGAGAAAAAATGACAGGGGAGATTATCGTTGTCGATGACGGAAGCACGGACGGAACGTCACAGGAAGCCCGAAAAGCCAGTATTCCCCCTTCTGTGTCTCTACAGGTGATCAGGCTGGAGAAGAATAAAGGAAAAGGATTTGCAGTGAAGACCGGAATTCTGGCATCCCGGGGGGATGTTGTCCTTTTTGCTGACAGCGGTACCTGTGTACCTTACGCCAACGCGCTTCCGCAGATCGAAAAGATCCGGGCCGGTGATGTGGACATAGCTATCGCCTCCAGGCGGTTGAAGGAAACAGTCATAAAGAGAAACAGAAGCATCCTCAGGAGGGTGCTGTCCTGGATTTTCCGCCAGGCGGCCTTGATGCTGACAGACCTGCCTCGTAGAATAACAGATACACAGTGCGGATTCAAAATCTATGACGGTGCTGTTGCCAGAGAATTGTTCCAGGGGTGTGTGACATACGGGTTTATGTTCGAGCTGGAAGTTCTTCTTCGGGCTTTGAAAAGAGGATACCGGATTGAAGAATTTCCTGTGGAGTGGACCTGCGACCTGGATACCAGACTGAAACCTGCAGGCGATGCTGTAAATGTGCTGAAGGAGCTTTTAAAGGTCAGGTCTCTGATCAAAGAGGAAAAATCCGACGAGCAAAAAGATTCCACTGGGAAGCCTCTTTGATCTCGCTGAGATGCCCAACCTGCACAAAATGGAAGAGTACCATTTCATTCAAGACTTTTGGCGGCCCAGAGCATTCCTCTCTGAACGATGGTCCGGGCTTGGGGCACATCAAAGTCTTTCGCGACATGGCCCAGCGATGTATAGAAAACCCGGCCCTTTCCGTACATTTTCTTCCAAACGACCGGCATCACCACACCGTCGATCCAGGAGGCATGTTCACCAGTGAAGGTGGTCGTTGCCAGAACCTCGACGATCGGATCGACATGCATGTAATACTGTTCGGAATGCATCTGGAAGTCGGAAAGCCCTGCGGTGATCGGGTCGTTATGATCGATGATATTGACTTGGTAGTCGATGACTCCGCCGGGATGGGCCACCCACTGACCTCCGACCATGAACTGGTATTCGGTGTTGCTGCGGAATGCATCTGCCAGTCCTCCGTGCCATCCAGCCAGTCCGACACCGCTGCGCACCGCTTCCAGCAGACCTTTCTCCTGTGCACCGGTGATCCGGGACATGGTGAACACCTGGACGATGAGATCCAAAGATTTCAGCTTCTCTATATCCAGGTAAGAATCTAAAGTGTTGGATATTTCCACTTCAAAGCCCTGTTGTTCGAGCCAGGGAGCAAAGATGTCGACACATTTTTTCGGTTCGTGGCCCTCCCAGCCTCCCCAGACGAAGAGAGCCTTTTTTTTCTTCTGGCCTGTCCAGGAAGGAAGGATCAACAGGAGCGTTATCAGGAGAATGTGCAGAAAAAAGGCCGGTTTTCTAAATCCCCTGAGGCGCATCTTCGATCGCTGTTCTTGGTTCATTTCGTCTCCTCTATTCGAGCTCTCTTATCCAAATATTTCGAAAACGGACGGGATTCCCGTGGTCTTGAAGGGAGATGGGGAGTTTTTCCGGATGGGATATATAAGGAGGCCTTTTTTTGTGATCTGTGGGTCCTGTCAGGGTTCTGTTGTGGTGAACCAGGATGTTGTTGTGGAACACGGTCATATGGGCAGGTTGGGTCAGATTGCCGTCTGAATCGAAATGCGGTCTGCGGAAAATGATATCAAAGGACTGCCACTCGCCAGGAGGCCGGCAGGCGTTCACAAGAGGAGGATATTGGCCATAGATGGATGCCGTCATCCCATCGGGATAGGTGGTGTTTTGATAACAATCGAGTACTTGAACCTCATATTTGTCCATCAGAAATACGCCGCTGTTGCTTCTGTCCTGGCCTTCTCCCACAGCAGGCGTGGGTGCCATCCATTCGATGTGAAGCTGGCAATCCCCGAATTTCTTTTTGGTTCGGATGGATCCTGTCTTCTTGACGACTTCCATGGAGGCGTTCTTTACCTTCCATCGGGCTGCCTGCCCTTTGCTGTCTTCCCATTGGGATAAATCTGTGCCATCGAAAAGAATGATTGCATCCGAGGGGGCAGGTACGGGATCTCCTCCAGGCCCGGGATGTACAATCGGGGGTTGAGGCCGGTCCAGATCGTGAATCTTCCATTGGATATCCGGTATTTTTTGTGTTGTATTGTCCATATTGCCCTCACATTCGAATGAACAGACAAGTGTGATAAAAACGAAAAGAACGATGGCCCAAACGATTTTCTCCATTCTTGCCTCCAGAGAAAAAAATCATGAGTATTCAGGACAGCACTTGACAAAGTCTACAAGGACCAACCGAGGCGGTAAGATTTGTGGATGAATTGGTTTGCTTCGGGCAGGTTGGTGAACTCCATCTTTTCGCTGTCCCACAGCAATTTTGTGTGGTGTTCCTGCATGAGGACGGCGATATTTCCAAGAAGCATGGTTTCGGTCAAAGCGGCCGAGTAGGAAAAATCCGTGGTTGACTTCTTATCGGCTTTGATGGCTTCGATCCATTCCTCATGGATTCCTGGGGATCGGGGGATTGTTTTTTCAGGGCGCTTGTATTCTCTCATTGCGGATTCAGGAACGAGACGGGGATTATCGCCGTAGGTGCTGCACGTAAGGATGCCCTTATCACCCATAAACAACACACCACCTCCTTCATCGCCCATCATACGACCCTGTTCAATTTCTGGAGGTCTGGGCGGCATCAATCCTCCATCATACCAGATCAATTTAACAGGAGGCATGCTTCCTCGTGAAGGGAACTCGTAAATGACAACTTCTGCCAGAGGGTAGGAGTCCTTGGTAAATACCGTTGAGCTGGCCTGTACAGAAACAGGATAATCGAGCTTGAGAGCCCAGTAGGGCTGGTCCATCAAATGGGCCCCCATGTCACCAAGCGCACCTGTGCCAAAGTCCCACCACCCGCGCCAGGAAAAGGGGCAGTATGCTGGATGGTAGGGGCGGAAGGGAGCCGGGCCCAGCCACAGATTCCAATCCAGGGTCGAAGGCACTGAAGGGATTTCTTTGGGGGCCTCGATACCCTGAGGCCAGATAGGGCGATTGGTCCAGACATGGACTTCACGCACGTCTCCGATCGCACCGTCCCAGATCCACTCATTGATCAGCCGCGCTCCTTCCATGGCGTGACCCTGGTTGCCCATTTGAGTGACTACATTGGCTTTTTCAGCGGCATTTACCAGCGTGCGCGCTTCCTTGACTGTGTGGGTCAAAGGTTTTTGAACAAAGGTGTGTTTACCCATCTGGATGGCCATCAAAGCGATCACCGCATGTGTATGATCGGGGGTGGATACTGTTATCGCATCGAGGCTTTTTTCCTTTTCGAGCATGATACGGAAGTCGCGGTATTTATTGGCCTTGTCGTACATCGGCTGATGCTGGGGATTGTTTTGTTCATGTTTCAGAAATTTCGCCATCTGTCTGTCGTCGACATCGCACAGGGCTACCACATTCTCCGAAGAGACACTCCAGATGTCTGAAGTCCCTTTCCCCCCGACACCCATGCAGCCGATGTTCAGCTTATCGCTGGGAGCCCTGTAATGTGGACCTCCCAGCACATGACGGGGAACGACCATAAATCCTGCGGCAGCGGCTGCAGAAGTTCCCAGGAATTTACGCCGGGAGATTTTTAGAGTTTTTGCTGAGGAATTTTTTTTGGTCTCCTTCATCGTTCCGATCCTTTCAATCTAACGTTCGTTTTATTGATTCTCTTCCATTTTGTGTAAGCATAATTTTCAGAGTTTCTTTCCATTAGAGCTTGTCCGAATAAATAGGTCACACCGATATCAATATTAATATACTCTTAACAGGACATAGTCAACTATGAAGAGGTCATTTATACTCCGAAAAATTGACGTGGGCCAGGCGCCACTCGTCGAGTTCCTTCACACAGACAAATGTGAAAGGGCCTTTCTGGATTTGTGCTGATCGGCTTTGTATGAGTTTATTTCCAAAATCCTAAAACAGAAAGAATCTTTATAACCGCACCTGCAGCTACGACTAGAATCGCCATCATGAGCAGGGTGTTCCAGGCAGCTCCCTTTATGCCTCGGTTGGTTTCTTTCCCCAGATAGCTTTTCTTGTTCTGGAGAAGGAAAAAGCCGATATAGGCGATGGGCATCATGATCAGGTTGAATGAGGAGACGATTACCGGAAGCCAGAAGGGCATCTTAGTGAATGCTCCGATGATACCGATATTGGCGACCATGGTGCTTATCCTGTAAGCCCTTCCATGAAACTCGAAATGCAGCATCTCGCTGAGCACGAATCCGCAGATCAGCATTTCGATGACAAGGGTTGTGAGACACATGCTCAAGATTCCGAGAGAGAAGACCACTCGGCCGAAGGTTAATCCGGCAAGAGGTTGAAGCGCATGAGCTGCATCCACGGCATCCGCAACTCTGATTCCCTCGACATTCAGAGTGTTGGCACAGGCAATGATCACGAAGCTCGTGGCCAGGACAAAGGGAAAGAACATGGTTGTGCCCAGATCGAAATTTTTCAAACCTCGATGTTCTTTTCCCCAGCCCCGGGCCAGTAAGGTGTAGGGATACAAAAAGGTCATGTTGACGCCTACGGCAGCCCCCAGCTGTCCGAGAACGATGGTGATGCCTTCCCGGTTCCATGGAATGTGGAAGGAAAAATATCCTTTGAAAACTTCGCTCCATTTCACGCCGGTTTTGATAACCACGAGCAGAAAGGCTGCCACCATGAACATCAGCATGTACTTGAGGATTCGCTCGAATGCGCGGATGGCCTTACGGCTTCCCTTTTCGTAGCTCCAGCAAATGCTGGTTCCGACGATGAGCAGGAGCAGGGCAACCACTCCCTTTGGGACGTGAATGCCAGATACATCAAAGATGTCCCTGCCCACAGCCGTCCCAAGAGAATACTGTGGAAACTGCCAGACCACGGAGGCTAAAAAAACGTTAAATCCCCAGAGAATCGCTACCACGGGATGGAGTTTTTTCCAGAACACGTCATAAGGACGGGCCCTGGTGATGAGGAGCTGATGTCCTATGGCGGCGAACATCATCACGCCCAGAAGCATAGCGACAGGCTGAACCCAGAGCAGGCGATAGCCGTAGACGGCTCCAGCAAAAATGGCCGAGCCTGCAGATCCGGCGCCGAGAGTCAAAGCACTCTGTACCCATCCCGGCCCGGAAAGTTTCCAGTAGCCTTTCCATCGCTGCCAGAAATGCGGACGGTCTGCGATTTCTGTTAGAAACTTTTTTTCCTGTTCCAGCGCGTCGGGATCTCGTTCCTCCACCATAGGCAGTCCGCGCCGCAGTTCGCTGTTCGGATGGATTCCCTTTTTGGACATTTTGGATTCAACATCATTTTTACCGGAGAATGTCCAAAAGGTCAAAGAGAAATGTCGATGCTTTTATTTTGTGTGCCCCTCGCCTGTAAAATCACAGAATAAGAATAGCTCTTTTGCCTGATTTTGAAGTTTTTGGCGAGGTTCCTCAGTTCAAGCCTTTAGCCAACCCGCTGCCTCGGGGATCGGAACCTCCCTTGAATAAGGAGGGCTTTCCGTTTTTCCCGTACTCTATAGTTAGGCCGTGGGCATTTCCTATTCCGCCTGGCCTGCTGATTATCCGGATGTTATGGCCTACAGATCTGAGGCGTTCGATCACCTGTTTGCTGATTCCTTCTTCTATCAGGATCCTGTCCGGCTCCACAAAAGTCACCCTCGGTGAAGTCAAGGCCTGTTGAATGTTCATCTTGAAGTCCAAAAGGTTCATCACCATCTGGGGAACCGTTTGGCCGATAGTATGTCCTCCGGGTGTGCCCAGAGCAGCCCAGGGCTTTCCATTTTTTACGATGATGGTCGGGCAGTCACCCGAGAGTTTGCGCCTTCCCGGGTGGGCGTCCATCGGGTTTCCCTTGGGCTCGAAGGTACAGAAAGAGAGAGAGTTGTTGAGCCAGATTCCGGTGCCTTCAGGCATGATCCCACTACCGAAACCTCCTCCCAGGGTCTGGGTTGCACTGACGATATTGCCCTCGGAGTCTGCCACCACAAAATGAGTGGTGTGCCGCGCTCTCTCTGCTTCCAGTTTGGGATAATGAAAGGGTTTGGATTCCGTCATTTTAATCTGCGCGGTTTGTTCCTCCCAGTAGTCCTTTGAGAGCAGCTCGCCCAGAGGAGGCGGATTGACTTCTGGATCGCCCGCATAGCGCAGCCGACACCAGAAAGCGTGTTTGGTCACTTCGAGAAAACGGTGCAGCATGTCAAAAGAATTGTGGCCCATTCCGGCCACGTCGAACCGGCTCATCAATCCCAGCCGGATCAGGGAAGGGAAGGCTGTGCTGGGCGGCGATGCCGTGAAAATTTCACAATCTCTGTACGTGATGTGAATGGGTTTCCACCATTCAGCCCGGTCGTTCTCCAAGTCTTTAATGGTCAGAAATCCTCCTGACTCGGACATGGCTCTGCCGATTGCCTTACCAAGAATTCCTCCATAGACAGCCTTTGCTCCTTGTAGTGCAATGAGACGGAGGGAATGGGCAAGGTCCTTCTGTATAAGCCGGTCACCGGCTTTCAGAGCCTGTCCGTCCTTACCGTAGATGCTTTTGGCATGTTCGGGAAAATCGTCAAAGCGATATTCGATCATCCGGGCCATGCCTTTGTCCAGTACAAATCCCTGTTCTGCAGCCTTTAGAGCAGGGTGAAAAAGATCTTTCCACCCAAGATTCCCGTAGGTTTCTGCCAGAGCCTCCCATGCATTCACATTCCCGGGTGTGGAGACCGCCTTGGGGCCGTAACGGTTTTTCTTGTAATCGGGGTGGGGTTTTCGGAAAACATCGGAATTTACTGCCTGGGGTATCTTTCCAGAGGAATCCAGAAATCTGATCACTTCTTTTTTGGAGTCATAGATGAGGATGGTTCCATAGCCTCCGATTCCTGAGTTCCACGGCTCCACAACATTCAAGGTGGCGGCCACAGCCACGGCGGCATCGAAGGCGTTTCCGTCCTGTTTGAGAATCTCCAGTCCCGCTTCTGTGGCAAGAGGATGGGCCGTACTGACCATGCCTAGGGTTCCTGCGGCCGGGACTCTCTTGTTCGGATCCTCTTCTTGTCTTTGACTCAAGGATGTTAAGGTTGCGATTGTGAGGATCGTCGTGAGAAAAACGAAGTGTTTCTTATCGATTTTCATAGTCGTTCTATTCGTTGGTAAGTCCTTCATGGAAGCCTATCCCAATTTGCTTTTTCAGTCAAGAAGGGAAAAGCTGACGTGAGGAAGAACAAAATTTACAGGATTTTGGTATTTTGATAAGATGAAGACGAAGATTAGTAAGAAAACGTGGGATGAGCAATCCTTTCTTGGGCAGAAATGTGACCTGGAAGATCATCATAAGACGAGCCGCAGGGCTTTTGGTTTTCCTTTTTTTTATCAATTTAGTCCTTCTGATCGCTGAACTTTTGACCAGCAGGCATTTTTCTGTCCTTCCCTTTCAAGAGTACTCCATAGGCTGGCGTGTGGGGCTGACTCTCTTCTGGCTTATTTTCTGGCTGGTTATCTATCGTGCTCTGGGAGGAGCTCAAAAAAAGTAGAGAAATTAGGAAGATGGGAGTGCATTTATGAAGATAAGAAATTTTCTTATTACATTTTTGGCCTTTGGATTCATGTTGACTTCTTTTGGATCCGGACAGGAGGAACGCAACCTACTCAGCAAAACATATCCCCCTGAAAAGCTGAAAAAGGTCATTCTGCCTGCAGAAGAATGGCATCCCTTTCCCAGATCGTCTGAGCATCAGGAATGGCGATTACTTCCCATCCGGGTACGAACGGCTCACATCCAGCGGGCTGAAAAACATCTGAACGGAGACTGGGAGACACCTAAGGCATCTGCCTTTTTAGAGTATGTACGAAACGGAAACAGAAGCAATTATCAGAGGGTATCCTTCGGCCGGAGGACACAACTGGCTGAACTCGTGCTCGGAGAGTGCATCGAGGGGAAAGGACGTTTTCTGGATGATATCATGAACGGTGTCTGGACCATCTGCGAGGAGACCTACTGGGGCGTTCCTGCCCATGTCGGTGTACAGAAACGCGGCCCAGGCCTTCCGGATGTCACAGAGCCGACAGTCGATCTTTTCGCCGCTGAAACAGGAATGCTCCTGGCATGGACAGACTATCTGGTGGGGGATGAATTGAACCGCATTTCACCCCTAATTCGTGAACGTATCCACTATGAGGTCGATCGCCGTATCCTCTCCGTCAACCTCGAAAGGGATGATTTCTGGTGGATGGGCTTTGACGGACGGGTGGTGAACAACTGGAATCCATGGATTTGCTCCAATTGGCTTGCGGCTGTTCTCATCCTGGAGAAAGATCCAGAGCGGAGGATCCGGTCCATCCATAAAATCCTTAGGTGCCTGGATAATTTTTTAAATCCCTATCCGCGAGATGGCGGGTGTGATGAAGGGCCCGGTTACTGGAACAGAGCAGGTGGCTCTCTCTACGACTGCCTGGAACTTCTCTCCACCGCATCCAGGGGCCGGATCGATATATTCGGACACCCTCTGATCAGAGAAATCGGCAGATACATTTATCGTGTATACATCAGCTACCCTTATTTTGTCAATTTCGCCGACGCTGCAGCCAAGATCAATGCGGATTCGAGCCTGATTTTTCGGTACGGAAGGAGTATCGAGGATAAAGACATGATGGGTTTCGGATCATTTCTGGCTGAAAAGCAAAACTTAGGCCAGGATTATATTCGAGGGAGCTTCGGGAGCTTGGGAAGAATGTTACCACTCCTTTTCCATCTTGATGAATTGTTTGAGGCAGAGCCCAAAGAACCTCTGGTGCAGGATTTCTGGCTTCCAGAGCTGGAGGTGATGGGGGCACGCTCCTATGACGGGTCGAACAAAGGTTTTTATGTGGCCGCTAAAGGGGGCCACAACGCGGAGAGTCACAACCATAACGATGTGGGAAATTTTATTGTCTATGTGGATGGATATCCGGCAATCATTGATGTGGGAGTTGAAACATACACTGCAAAGACTTTCAGCAGCCAGCGCTATGAGATTTGGACCATGCAGTCGGCTTTCCATAATTTACCCACCATTAACGGTATGATGCAGGAAAACGGGAGCGAATACCGGGCTGCCGAGGTGGACTATATTCGTGAGGAGAACAAAGTCATGTTTAGCCAGGACATTTCAAAAGCCTATCCAGATGAGGCCAAAGTCAAATCCTGGAGACGCAGCATCATCCTTAACAGAGGGGAGAATGTCATCGTTCATGACCGGTATGAGTTAGGAGATGTGTTCCAGAACCTGAAGATGATCTTGATGACTTGGCGCAGGCCGGATTTGGAGAAAGAGGGCATTATCAGGCTGGAAAACCCGGCAGAGGTCCGCGATCTCGAGCCTGTCACTGTAAAGTATGAAAAAAACAAGTTCCGGGTAGATATTGAGACCATCCCTCTAGAAGACGATAGACTTCGATCCTCCTGGGGAGACAGGCTTTACAGAATATTGCTGACAGCGAAGGAGAAGTCCTTGAAAGACGAGTTCTCCATTCGTGTCGAGCGGTGATCAGTGGTCAGGATTCGTTTCTCGTGAAGTCTGAGTTTATTCCTCATCCTCCAAGATCTTGCTCAGCACATTCTCTGCAGTATTCGGGGCGTCTTCAGGGAGATAGAGCATAACGCCTCCTTTAACTGGCCTGATACTGACTTTCCCTTCATTGGCTAGTCTTTGTGTCGTCTCTACAGGGTTCGTTCCGAAATATTCCTTGAAGGCGGTATTGAATCCGCTGTAAACACTGTGGATGCCTTTGTATTTCCCCCGAAGTTTTTTTATGGCTTTCCTGATGAATTCTTCTTCGGTGAGTTTGGGTTTGTCTTCCTCGGGCATTGCAACCTCCTTTATGAAATCTGCCGGTTTGATTTTTCCCTCACACAGTACGATTTTCTCTGAAATGGTACCCTGCATCGATTGCTTAGGTCAAGAAGAAGATATTTTTTTAAAAAGCCGATTGGATCAGCGAATTATATCTTCAGATGGGAATCTTGAGTCCGGATAAAGGGTCAGCGATGCAGAGATTCTACTGCATCGATACCCATGGAATAATCTGCGGCATGGAGTTTGTAAGGTTTGGCGGGCCACATGTCCTGTGTGAAGTCTTTGAAGATGATCCGGATTTTATTTCCCGATGGGATGTCTCCGAGATCGAAAGTATCCGGACTGCTCGTCCCACTTCCATATCCGAGGAACTCCCATTCGCCCCTGTGTTCCACAAAGACCCCATAATTCATGGTCATGGATTGATAGCCTTCTTGCAGCCTTCTTGCATAAACGGCGATATCGGCTCCCTGCCTGTTTCTCACTTCGATCTCAAGATCGAGAAATCCGAAATCATTGACTTCAGCATACCGTCCGTCAGGCTTATTCAACGCGAGTTGGGCGTTATCCACGAACTGTGTGGATTCTAAAATCTGGGTGGCGTGATTTGGAGCGAAGCCTTTGGTATCGATCTGGTCGGTTTGATCTAGAATTTCAGCCTGTTTAGCAGGGGGAGTTTTCTGGACAGGTGGTCTTTGAGCGGGAGTTGTGTCGAGGCTTTTCTGGGGTGGAATCTGAGGTTGGACGGATACCGCGGCCTCTTCTCTTGATACTCTTTTGAGGTCTTTGTTGGTCACTATAATGGAGCTCGTTCCCTTCAGGCTTTCTCGCCTTTCCTTTTCTTTCTTTGCCGCCTCAACCAGACTTTGGGAAGAGAGAAAGGTTCCGCAGAAAAGAAAGATGCTTATCGCTGATATCAATTTGCTTGTACGCATTTTCGTTCCCTCTATTAATATAAACCATTGAGTCAATAAGTCAATGGCTTTTATTCGCGATCAAATTTCTGGATTATAAGTGCAATTTTAGAGATAATTCCTTTTAATTCATGTCTAAAATCTCGATAATTGGACACAAACTGTCCTTTTTTTAGGACACATATTTCGATAATTCTCTGGTTAATCAGGTTGGCACGGCTTTTGCACCTTAGTAGATGAGTGACTGATAAGAAAGGAGAAGAAGATGAAAAGATCTTTAATTCTCAGCATCCTGACGATCCTCTTGCTGTTCTTTGGTATTACAGACAGCTTTGCTAAAAGCAAGCGGTTTCAGACGCATGAAAACTACATCACGTTTTCATTCTTTATTCAACCCTATAGCTTCGGATACAAACATTCTATTTACCGGAATGTTTATCTCACGGGAAATGTGGATTATGAGAAGTCGGATAAAGATCTGTTGCTCCAAGGAGGCGCGGTTTATATGATTCCCAGAAAAATTCTTTTTTTCCGTCTGTATGGCGGCGGAGGTCTGGAGTTGTCTCGCAACCGTGGAGTGATGTATCCCTATGTCGTGGTCGGCACGAATTTTCTGTTTCTGTTTGCCGAGATTTTTCATCCCTTGGAGAAGGAAAGTTCTCCGGGCTATAGATTCGGATTCAGTTTTTCGTTCTGATCGCTCCCAAAACCGTGATGCAATCTCATAATGAGAGAGATCGTACGTCTTTAATTTGGTGACAGTATACCAATTACCCTTTTTTTCACTGAATAATCCGTTGCACCAGATTTGTTTGTGAAGAATCAACCAAGAAGTCCTTGTTTTTCGAACCAGGCCAGTGTGTCCTTGACCGTTTCCTCGAAAGGACGAGGATTAAAATCCAATTCTCGGGTGGCCTTCGCATGGGAGATATTCCGGTGGCTTGTACGGAGCGCATAAAGTGAGTCTCTCGTGTAGAGAGGCTCTTTGTCGCTTACATTACAGTACAGTCTGATGAAAGGAATTCCTATTTGCGCCAGCCAAGGTGGACAGGTAAATCTCCGAGGGTGTTGTTTACGGATGCTGGAAACGAGTTCGGATATTTGCCCGATTGTCTTCCAGTGACCGGAAAGAATGTAACGTTCTCCCTGTTTACCTTTTTCGATAGCAGCAATGGCGGAGCCTGCCACATCACGAACATCCACCCAATCGTAACCTCCTCGAACGAGAGCGGGCAGCCTTCCGTTAGCCAGTAGGATGAGCGCCCGCCCCATCAGAGAAGGAGCATAATCGAAGGGACCGATAACGGCCGTCGGACTGAGTATGAGGGCATCCACACCCTGTTTGGCAGCCTCGAGCACGGTTTTTTCTGCCAGGGCTTTGGAACGGCTGTAAGCCATTCTGTCTCTTATCGCAAGGGGACGGTCCTCATCCAGAGGTCGATCGAAAGGAGATTGGACCAGCGCATGGATAGAGCTGAAATGGATAAACCGTTTGACAGCAGCTCTTCGAGAGACCTCGAGGACCTTTCGTGTTCCCTCCACATTTATTTCGAAGAGCTCTCCTGTTCTGTTTCCTTGAATGGATATTACGGCAGCTAGATGGATGACGATGTCAGAATCATGCACGAGCGAAAAAAGAGAGGAAGGATCCTTGACATCACCCTGGACAGTTTCCAGAGGGACGTCCTGAAGACCCTTGGTGGTTTTGTGAACGAGAGCTCTGACAATGTGGCCTCGTTTGACCAGTTCTCGACAAAGATTGACACCGATGTGTCCGCTTCCTCCAGTAATGGCAATCTTCATCGATAAAAATCATTTGTTTATATCATATTTCTGCAGTTAGACCAAGATGTCATATTTCAATATATATACACCTGCGATAAAAAGATACAAATATTGAGGGGTAATCCTAAAAATAATCAAATTTTACTTGAAATATTGGTAACTTAATAGTATTATTAGATATATAATATTGAATAATTGATAATATTAATAAATATGTATTAATTCTAAATGAATAAAAGCGACGGGAAAGAGATAGATACAGGTCAAGAAGAGACTTCACTGAGGAGGTGAGATTTGGTGGATGTAACTGATGCCAATAAAAAATTTCAAAAGGAATTGAACTCGGGAATAGCTGCTCTTGTTCTTCTCGGAGTTCTGGGTCAGGCCAAAGATCCGATGTATGGATACCAGATTGCCAAATTAATCGAAACACACGACGAGGAAATCCCGATGATGAAGCAGGGAGCGCTTTATCCTGTGCTTCGCTCCCTGGAAGGCAGCGGCCTTCTGGAAAGTTATGTCAACCCTTCAGTATCCGGACCCCCCAGACGTTACTATAACATTACGGAATCGGGCCGCAAGACATTAATGAGGTGGATGGAGATCTGGGATCGAACCAAAAGCTTTGTGGACCGTATCCTTGAGGAAAAGCCCGATGTATAAAGATATCCAAGATTATTTAGAAAAACTTAAAAAAGAGCTCCAAGGCACTGATCCCGCGCTCATCCAGGATGCCCTTTCAGATGCTGAAGGACATCTTCGAACGGCACTCGAGGAAGAGTGTGCGAACACGCCCGGCCTTTCCGAAACCAAAGCCCTCGAGTCCATCATCGAGAAATACGGAACGCCTTCTGAAGTTGCATCTGCTTACCGGACTATTGAATCACGCCTACAACCGGTCCTGGCTCCTGCTCGACCGCAGGATTCGAAATCTCTTTGGGCGAGGTTTTTTGGTGTGCTGGCTGAGGCAAGAGCATGGGGTGCATTTTCCTACATGCTGCTGGTTTTGTTTACAGGCACGCTCTTTGGCGGTTGGGCCCTGTTAGGCGGATTCATTTCAGCGTGCTCGCTCTTGTTCATCATCGGGCTTCCCATATTCGGGCTGTTTCTTCTCTCTATCCGTGGGATCGCCCTTCTGGAAGGCCGAATCGTCGAGGCCCTTCTGGGTATCCGGATGCCGAGAAAACCGTTGTTCCTCGACAAAAGCCTGGGTTGGACGGACAAATTCAAAGCCCTGGTTACAGATGCTTATTCATGGAAATCTTTGCTGTATGCAGTGCTTCTCTTTCCTCTGGGGCTCATCTATTGGGGAGTCTTTGGTCTGCTTTTTGTTTTCTCTCTTTCCTTCCTATCAAGTCCTGTGCTGGAACTGGTCTTTCACGTCCCTCTGGATTTGTTCGGGGACAATGTCTTTACGCCTGTATGGTTCCTCCCAGTCGTCTGCATCGCTGGTCTCATTCTTTTGCCCCTGACGTTTCATTTTGCCAAATTTATCGGGAAGATTCACGGCCGATACGCCAAATCGATGCTGGTGAGGAAATAAAAAGGATAGGACTATGTATAGAAATATTGAAGAGTATTTAAGCCAACTCAAGAAAGAACTTCATGGAAGTGACCCGGCTCTCATCCAGGATGCCCTGTCCGACACTGAAGATCACTTAAGATCTGCTGTGGAAGAGGCTGCCCAAAGGCATCCCGACCTGGCGGAGGCAAAAAATCTCCAAACCGTGCTCGGAAAATTCGGCACACCTTCAGAGATTGCTTCTGCATACAAAGACATCGAGCCTCATTTTTTGCCGACCTTGACAGTTCAGCAGCCTCGAAAATTTCGATCATTTTGCGCGAGGTTCTTCGGTGTCGCCCTCGATTCCCGCACCTGGGGTGCTTTTTTGTATGTCCTACTTTCGGGTCTTACAGCAATCATCTTCGGTATATGGGCTCTTTTTGGCGGTGCCGTTTCCCTTTTTTCCATGATTCTGATCATAGGAATTCCTGTGACAGGATTTTTTCTCCTTTCCCTGCGCGGGATTGCCTTGATGGAAGGGCAGGTGATCGAAGCACTTCTGGGCATCCGTATGCCGCGCAAGCCGATCTTTCTAAGTAAGGGTCTTAACTGGAGACAAAAATATAAAGCCTTGATTACTGAATCTCACACATGGAAGATCTTTTCATACATGATCCTCCATCTCCCTTTAGGCCTCATTTATTTTACAGCCGTAACCGTGCTGCTTGCCCTTTCGATCAAATGCGCCATCTACCCTGTGTGGTACTGGGGTTTGAGCCGCCCATTGATCACTTTCAACCAACCTCTTTATCCGCCAGCCTGGACATATCCCCTTATCAGTGCAGCCGGCATATTGATGATTTTTTTGACTTTACACTTGGCCAGGCTGGTTGGAAAGATTCACGGCAGATTCGCTAAATCCATGCTGGTGAGAAAACAATAGGAGATGCATCATGCTTAAGAGCCACTTGTTGATTGCCTTGAGAAATCTGAAAAGACAAAAAGTTTTTTCTCTGATTAACATCCTTGGAATGGCCTTCGGAATGGCTGGTTTCACTCTGTTCGCCCTGATGGCGGGAGTAAAGCTCAGAGCGGATAAGTTTCATGAAAATGCAGAGAGAATCTATAGTCTTGTCCAGGTCTTTCAAGCTGAAAACAAAGAGGACAAACACATCGCTTTTACACCCGGGCCGATGGCACAAGCCCTGCGCAGCGAGTTTCCGGAGATCGAAGATGCGGTCAGGATCTATCCTGCCGGAAGGATGGCGTTAAGGAGAGGGGAGGACACCTTTTTTGAAAGCAGCATGCTTTTTGTCGATCCCACATTTCTTTCCATGTTTTCTTTTAACCTGGCAGCAGGTGATCCGAAAACCGCGCTTTCAGAGCCTTATTCGATAGTACTTTCTGAGGCTAAAGCAGAAAAATATTTCGGATACGAGAATCCTGTCGGTCAAGTGTTAATCCTTCAGAAAGACGTCGATGTCAAGATTACGGGCGTTATGAAAGACATCTCCCGAACCTCTTCCATCCGATTCGATTTCCTGATTTCGATGGATACGGTCAGGGCTCTTTCTGGGATTCTGGACGACTGGTCGTCTCACAGAATGGCTACCTTTTTACTCATTCCCGAAAGGTTTGATCTTTCTCGGCTTGAAGAAATGTTCCCGGATTTTATGGAAAAGTATTATGAAGATTCTCCTGAATCACCACGAAAAATGTATCTCTATCCATTTCTCGATTTTCGGCTCAAATCAGCACACATTACCTCGCTCGTGGGAAACAGCAGTCCAACCAGCGTGTATATCCTCTTTGCCATCGGGATTCTGCTGCTTGTAGTGGTGAGCATCAATTTTGTCAATCTAACGACCGTGCGCTCCATGCACAGGACCAAAGAAATCGGAGTACGAAAAGTGATAGGAGCGCGGCGCCCGCAGTTGATCGTCCAGTTTTTGGGAGAGTCGCTGGTGTTATCCTTTATTGCCGTACCTGTTGCTGTTATCTTTTATGAAATCATCCATCCGATTTTCTACGCATACATGGGAAATTTCGCCCTTATCGCTTTTACTCCACAGGTCTCTAACTCTATATGGAACTATCCATTTCTTTTAAAATACCTGGTGACGGCAGCGGTCCTCACAGGGATCTTTTCCGGAATGTACCCCGCTCTTTTTCTCTCCAGTTTTCAGCCTCTTCATGTGCTGAAGGAGAACTTCAAACCAGGGAGAAAAAAGAAGCGCGGCAGTAAAGTCATGATCGTCTTTCAGTTCTTATTTTCGATCATTTTTATCGCCTGTGCAGGTATCTTGAAAAATCAGTCCGGGCATCTGTTGGAAGCCGATCTCGGTTTTAACCGGGAGAGAATTGCGGTCATTCAGCTTGAAGAGGAATCGCGTGATAAACTCGATGTGTTGAAGACCGAGATCTCCCGTCATCCAGATGTCGCTCAAGTTTCTGCGGCCGGAGGACTTCCGATAGTCTGGGAGTCCCCCACGCCGGTTCGCCTTCCCCGGGCGACTGAGGGTGAGGCGTTTACCATGGAGGCCTACGGCATAGATTATGGATTCATCGAGACTCTTGACCTCGAGATAAGGGAAGGCCGGAGTTTTTCCCGAGATTTTGCGGATAAAAACAGTTTCATTCTCAGTGAAACGGCAGTACAGAAACTCGAGTGGGAAAATCCTGTTGGTGAACAACTGGTTGTGGGAGGCCAGACAGGCACAGTCATCGGGGTTGTGAATGATTTTCTGTTTGCCGATATAGGGTTCGAAATTCCCCCTGCTGTCTTATACTTGGAAGCGGAACAGCTCAACGTTCTGCTGGTCAAGTTCTCCTCTGTGGAAAGGTTCCCCGACCTCCGCAAATACATCAAGGATCAGTGGTTGAGTTTGATGCCGGATCTGCCCTTTGAGTGCATGATGATGTCCGAATATTTCAACCGGGTTTTTGGTGTTCTCGGCAAGTTTTCCAATTTCTTGAATGCAATCGGGATGACCGCAGTGCTTTTTTCCTGTTTGGGCCTTCTGGGGCTGACAACCTATCTGGTCAAACAGCGGACAAAGGAGATAGGGATCAGAAAGGTCCTGGGAGCCTCATCGCTGAACATCATGTGGCGGGTGAGCCGAGAATTCATGCTCCTGGTTGTCATCGCCAATGTCACTGCTTTAGGGCTCATCTATTATGGCTGGCACAAGGTTTTACAGACCGGATTGCTGTTCATCACCGATATCAACGCCGGGACGTATATCCTGGCTCTGACTCTTTCTCTGTTTACGGCATTTTTGGCTGTTTCATCCCAGACTTTAAAAGCTGCGTGGGCCAATCCCGCACATTCGTTACGCTACGAATGATGCATGCCTTCTTTCGCTTTTCATTCAGCACAGCCGCGCAGGCGGTCTGCTTCTTTCCTTAAGGATGACCTTGCCTTTCTCAATAGAATTATCGCTGCCAGGGCCAAAGCCGTGATCGGGAGTGGACTGAACTATTAACTTCTGGCTACTTGACGAGATAAAACCGCTTCTGCCGGCCGTCCAGATAAGCGGTTCCGTCCTTGGTGAAAACGATATCCTGTTCGAGGGAGAGCCGGAAATCCTGTCCTCCCCATTCGGGTAGGGGCATGGTCACGCTCAATTCGACGGTAAAACAACTGTTGGGGACGAGCTTCACGTCTCCCCGTCCTGGATTGCAAACCTGTTCCCAAGGCAGACCGATCAACGGACCCGGCTCGTGAAGGAAATAGCCGAGGGAATGGGAATAAACCCGGGGATTAGGAATCCCTTTTTCTTTTGCTGTTCTGAGAATATTGGCCAGGAGTTCATTCCCTGTAAGACCCTCTTTGAACTCGCCGCAGAAGATATCCTGGAGCCTGTTGCCTTCGGCCATGATCTTTTTGAATGACTCCGGGACGTCTGCTTCTCCGACCCGCAGCACATAAGCCCACTCCTGGTTGTCGGAGTTGTAGTGCATGTATTTCAATCCGACATCGCAATGGATCAAATCCCCGGGCCGGATAAGCTTATCGTCTTTGCCGTATTTTTCGATATCTGCTGGCTGGCGGCCGCGGATGGTGAAGAAAGGATAGAAAGCGAGATCCAGACCGAAGTCTGCCACCCTCTGCCAATAATGGAAACGGAGGTCATCGACCGTCGTGAAGCCAGGAGTGATGACTTCAGAGGAAAAGGTTTCAGCAATGATGGCATGAGAGATCGCAACGGCCTGCCCCATAAGATCGATCTCTTCATCCAATAAAGTCTCCCCCCATAGGGTCGCCAGGGGCTCGGCCGACTCGAGACGTGCTGCGTATTTGGGACCGATCGCTTCGACAAGTCTCTTCTTCAGGACGACGGTCAGTCCTCCGGCTGCCCACTGGACCTCCCCTTCGTTGATGCCAATTTTTTTCGGATCCCGCTCCCGGACGATCCTTCCTAAACAATTCCACTGAGTCTCCTTTTTCTGGGTATCCCAGGCAGCCGCGTCCCAGACATTCTTGTAAAGTCCCTGAAAGTCTGAACGCGAGACATTCAGTCTCTCGACACCTTTTTCAAATCCTTGATCGAAAAAAACAAGGATCTGAGTGATCGGGCACCAATTCTCGTACGGGATCATCGTTTTGAATATGGGTTCGAGATTGTCTTCGTTGCAAATAATGATCCACATGTCGAAACCTGTTTGCCGCATGAGTCTGGGAAGAAGCTGTTCGAGGCGTTCCTGGGTGATTCGATAGACAAGGTCAGCCCGATCGCGCATACTCAAGACCGCAGGGAAATCAGGTGATGAAGGAAGGGATGCCAGACATATTGGCAAAATCAAGCTGACCATCAAAACCACCAAAACAACTTTTTTCACCATGCAAAAGCTCCTTTCTGGAAGAGTGTAAATCCTTGAATCTTGGGCTATTCATATCACCCCATAGTCATGGCTGTCAACGATTTCACGTGATTTTTATCAGGGATACCCATCAAATTCCTTTCCGACCTGCTTGAGTCCCTTTGGACGGGAAAGAAAGATGGCAGCCAACAAGAGATTCACCACATTGGCGATGATGAGGCTGTCAATCCTTTTTATAAACCGGGTAAATATCCTTTGGAATGTTCGTGTAAGGGAGGGTGGTCAAATCAGCCGGCCCCCATCCGGGAGCATCCACCTCGAAGATGGCTCCTGCCAGCCCGGTCTCGTGAAAGCCTCTCCGGAAGTGCACCCGGGATTTGAGAACCACGATATCCAGACCTTTCACATCGAATCCCAGAGGATCGAAAAATTCGGGGGTTGTCACCTGGGTCAACTGGGGAGTGAGGATGACCCGGTTGTTCTCACCGAAGAGGAGCACGATCGTGGTTCCTCTTCTTCCGTACTCGCCCATAAATTCCACTTTTCCCTCGATCCTGACAGGATTTCCTGCATATTTGTCTGTCCATCCCCCGACATCGATAGTGATCTCATCTCCAACTTCAGCCTTCGCTCGAATTTGGTCGATTGCCTTCTCGTCACGGAGAGTGGCGATGCAAAAATTCTTCGCTCCCTGAAGGATCAACTCCTCGAGAATATGAGTGGAACCCCCGGTTCGATCACTGTGATCAGCGATGATTACGGGTGTTTGACCGGCTTCTGCGGCGGCAACGGCCAGTGCCACCCCCTCCCGGGTCTTGGGAAGCTTTTTTCCTGCAAAGACGTCCCTCATCCTCCAGATATAATCCGACATATCGTCGGCAATTCGATCGGCGAGCTCTTGGTCGTCATCGGCGACCACCATGACTGTTACCCCTACGTCCGGAACATCTGCGTAGGCAAATCCAAAAGCGACCGAAACATAGACTCCGGGATGCTGGCATTCCCATCTTCTGGCTCGTTCCATGATTTCCATGGCAGGTG
Organism: uncultured Eubacteriales bacterium; assembly: GCA_964346815.1. Taxonomy (GTDB): domain Bacteria; phylum Acidobacteriota; class Aminicenantia; order Aminicenantales; family Aminicenantaceae; genus CAYFWF01. Next base: position 80,973 of record CAYFWF010000007.1, read on the forward strand.
GAACACCCGTGCCCTGAAAGACACTTGGCGTGATCACACCGGGTTTTCTGGTGGCCATTGCGGGCTTGCAATCGCCGCGGATCGTCTGGATCATCACACGGGCCGCACGCTCACCTTGAAGATAAGTATCATAGTGAGGATATCTTTTGGTGATAAACACGGCATCCACCGTATCCGAGAGTTCATGATCCTCATTGGCATGAAGGTCGAGCGTCACAACAATCGGGATGTCACCCACTGCATTTCGGACTCTTCGGGCGAGTTCGGCTTCAGGCTTCGGGATTCCTGTTACAGCCATTGCTCCGTGCAGCGCGAGGAAAACCCCGTCAAAAGGGCCGAGCTCTTGGAGGTCTTTCACGATACCGCTGGTGTATTTTTCGAAAGCATCTTGTGTTATCCAGCTTCCCGAAGAGCCGCCTCGAGCTCCCCTTGGCGAAAGGATGCCTTGAAGATTCACTCCGCCATACTCTTTGCACATCGATTTGAAACCGCCGATGTATCCCCGGTCGGTTTCGATGATATCCCGGGTGGGCGGGCCGTAGTATTCCCAATCCTCGATGGTGGTCGGTTTCGGGCAGAATGTGCAGGTCTCGTGGGAAAATCTTGCGACCGCAATTTTTATGGGCTCTTCGCTTTCAGAAATCCCTTGGCATCCGGAAGTGAAAACCAGAAAGAGCAGGAGGATGCCCTTGATGAAAGTTTCACACAATTGATATCTCATTTTTTATCTCCCGTGACGAAACATCCGGCCATTCTTCCCTTTATTTCTTGCAGAAAGAATATCAAGGAATAAAATAGGAGTCAATCGGAAATCGAGACCTGGAGCTCTTTCAGTTTGGCCAGAAGCCGTTTGGCCGATATGGGATGGGCGGTCCTGATCTCGGGAGCGAAAAGAGAAATCTTGAACTCCTCCAGCATCCAGCGGAACTGCTCTACCGCATCCCTCTGCTCCAGAGAAGAGTCGGCTGTGATATTGTTCCTGAGTGCTCGGAGCGCTTTTGCGAAAGGCGCCACTCGATCAGACTTGGACCTGTCCTTTGCGGGATTATACGCGCCTCTCTCTATCCTTAATCTTAAAGCCTCCAGGTAGCGTGGAATGTGCTCGAGCCTCTCCTGGGGATATTTGGTCAGAAAATCCCTTGGCATCAGAGCGTATAACTCCTGCTTAGCCTCATCGGCGAGGGTTTCAAGCGCATTGCCTCTCTCCTGGCCCTTGGTGATCTTTCTCAGCATCGTCTGCACCTTGTTGTATCTTAATAGAATGTCCTGTACGACTTCTCCCAGGGAATGGCTCATTGCGAACAATTTTTGGGTTAAGCTCTCTGCATAGGCTCGGAATTCTTCTTCTCTGCGGATGTCTTTTTCTAATGCCTTTGCCTGGAGAGCCTCCATCATGGCTTTTTCCACCGCTTCTTTACCGCCGAAATACAGAGCCTGGGTCTGGAACTCTTCCGGTAAAACCATGTATTGCTTCAAGAATTCCAGGTCCTTTTCGAACCTGAGGAAAAGGAGGGAACGAACTCCTCTTCGGTGAGATTCCTGTGCTTGTTCCTTTGATGGAAACAGCTTGATGTTGGTTCCTCCCTCTGCAGGTTCCAGGGCAGGATAGGCTGTCACGAAGGGCCCCACAGAAATATGTTCAGGGAGGAATCCAAAATCCCATTGAGTGAGTCCCTTTTTTTCCCATTCCTCCCTAGCCTTTGCCCAACGGTCGGATGAAGGAGATGTGCCAGATGGCCACCTCTTCTGTTTCAGTGATGCCAGATCCCGGCTGGCTTCCAGTTCCTTGCCTTCAGGCCCTCTCACAGCCACCCGCATCCGCAGATAAGAAGGGATCTCTGCTTGGGCCCAGGCAGAGACAGGGATATCGACCTGGAAACGGCGACGCACAAAATCGGAGAGAGTCTTGTACAGAGATTTCTCCCGTGGTTTCATCTCATCGATGATGACATCTACTTTTTCCGATACAGGAATCAGAAGCTTTCTGTAGCGTTTGGGAAGACCTTTAACCAGTGATGCGATCCTCTCCCTGAAATGTCCGGGTACACCCCATTCCAGAGCCTCCTGGGAAACATCTCCGACCATGGTGAGTGGAACGTTCAGAGTCAATCCGTCATTTATTTCACCTGGAGCGAAGCGGTAAGTTAGAGGCAGGCGCATGTCACCGACCTCGAGATGATCGGGAAATCCGGACAGCTCCTTTGCATCGGGCGTGTTCCGGAGAAGGTCGTCTTTGCTCATTTTCAGAAAATCATCGCCTCCCCGATCCTTGATATATTTCCGCAGGCTCCGCTCGTCAGAGATCCCTGGCAGACGTTGAGAATAAAACTGAGCCATTCTTTCTTCTCCGGCCAGAAATCCCCGCCGCCTCAATTTTTCCTCGATAGAAGTGAGTCTCCTCGCAAGCTCACTGTTGTGCCGGAGAAAGGCCGGGGGATCTTTGAGGTTTCCTTCCAAGAGAGCTGATTGGATGAAAATCTGGTGAGCCTCTTCTGGATGGATTCGGCTGTAGGACACACGGCGTCCGGCAATGATCTCCAGTCCATAGAGGGTCACCCTCTCCAAGGCAATAACTTCTCCTCTGTCTTTGTCCCAGTGGGCACCTGAGTAGGAGCGGCGGCAGAGATCGCCGCCTATATGTTCGAGCCATTCGGGGTCGATACGGCCTGCAGTACGGGCGAACAACCGCGAGGTTTTCACCATCTCTGCTGCGACGATCCAAGGGCGGGATTTTCCGAACAGTGTCGAGCCTGGAAAGACCATAACTTCCCGGCCTTTGGCCGCAGAATAGATGTTTTTCTCTTTATTTACAGCGATGTTGGAAAGATAGCCGCTGAGGATGGACCGGTGGATCCCGTCATAAAGGGATCTGGAGACTTCTGTACGGGCCTGGCCCTTGAGAGGGATTTTCTGCTCTTGGAGAATGGCCAGGATTTGATCGTGGACATGCACCCATTCCCGCATTCTGGAAAAGGAGAGGAAGTGCTCATGACAATAACGGCGCTGTTTGCTCCTGGAAGTCGGTTGTTCCAGGGTATCGTGATATCGGTCCCATATGTTGAGCAGGGTTAGAAAATCAGAGTCAGGGTGCCGGAAAGGCAAATGGGCAGCATCTGCATGGCCGGCTTTTTCGAGCGGCCGCTCCCGCGGATCACGTATGCTCAAGGCCGCGGCGATGACAGCGATCTCCCGGAGACATCCTTCCTCCGCTGCAGCAAGAAGCATGCGCGAGATCTTGGGATCGAGCGGCATACGGGCCATGATTCGTCCCTTTTTGGTAAGAATGTAATCCCTGCCATTCCGTTGGATAGCGCCCAGCTCGATGAGGGTGTCATAGCCATCCTTGATGTGCTTGGATTTTGGACGGTCCACAAAAGGGAAATCTGCCGGGTGTCCCAGTCTCAAGTCAATCATGCGGAGGATGACTTCGGCCAGGTTGGAGCGTATGATCTCGGGGGGCGTAAATGGCAGGCGGGTCTGGTAGTCTTTTTCTGAATAAAGGCGGATGCAAACTCCGTGCTCTACCCGGCCACATCGGCCTTTTCTCTGGTCTGCACTGCTCTTGGAGATGGGGCTGATGGGGAGGCTGTTGATACGGGTTCCCGGCTGATACTGTGAGATTCTGGCCAATCCTGTATCGACGACGTAGCGAATCCCTGGGATGGTGAGAGATGTTTCGGCCACGTTGGTGGCAACCACGATTTTAGCCCCTTTGACATGATACACCCTGCCCTGTTGGGTGCCGGGAAGACGGGCATAAAGGGGGAGGATGATCGTTCCCGGGTACTTTTTCCCTTCCAGCTGTTCACAGGTTTCAAGGATATCCTGTTCTGTAGGCATGAAAACCAGGATGTCGCCGGCCCTTTTTTTCTGCTTGATCTGATGGACGGCCTTGACAGCCAGGTCTACATAGTCCTGGTCACCGGTTTTTCCGCCAAAGGATTCGACCGGGCGGTATTCCACCTCCACAGGGTACTGCCGGCCGCTCACTTCGACCACCTTGGCGTTGGGGAATGCCTGGACGAACTTTGCGGTGTCCAGAGTGGCGGAGGTGATGATGAGTTTGAGCTCAGGACGTTTCTCCAGCAGGGTGCGGGAAATACCCAGCAGAAAATCGATGTTCAGGCTGCGTTCGTGCGCCTCGTCGATGATCAGGGTGTCGTAGGAAGAAAGCCAGGAATCGGACTGAGTCTCGGCCAGGAGCATGCCGTCGGTCAGGATCTTGATGTATGCATCGGGCGAAGTCCTGTCGCGGAAGCGGATCTTGTAGCCCACTGATCGGCCCAGATTCTCTTTGAGTTCAGAGGCGATCCGGTGTGCGATGGTGATGGCGGCGATCCGCCGGGGCTGGGTGCAGGCGATCATACCACAGATGCCTCGGCCTGCCCTGAGACACATCTTGGGAATTTGGGTGCTCTTTCCGCATCCGGTCTCTCCGGATATGATGACCACCGGATTATCTTGAATAGCCTTAATGATCTCCTGGGACCGTGCGCTGATGGGCAGCTCTGCGGGAAATGAAACCCTGGGGGCATGTTTGGCGCGGACTTCCCTTTCCTCGACCGAGGCGGCCAGCCTTTTTTCGAGATCTCTGAGCTCAGAGAGGACTGCTCTGTTCTCTATCCTTCGGCCTCTTTTCTGGAGCCGGATCAGTTTCCGACGCACATAGGATTGATCCCTCAGCATGGCATTAGGCAGATGCGAACGGATGCGTCTTATGAAATCTCTCGCCGAAGCCTCCGAATTTTGTTTATGCATTTAAAAGCGGTCCTCTGTTGCGATGAAATCGCCTCTTTATCATAGCCCAATTCGGACTTCAATCAAAAGGGAATAACTTCCATCTGGAAGCATCATTATTTCCACGATAAATTCTTTGTAATTTAGAATCATTGCGAGAAAAACGAAGCAATCTCATATAAAGAGATTACTTCGTCATTTCATTCCTCGTAATGACAATTTTCCGCACGGGTAATAATCTATGGACTTACGAACCAACTTAATTGACTGCTTCTTGGCCTTAGAAATAAGGATGCTTGCCTCCCGTCTTGACAAATTGAAACCAAGGAATAGACTGAATAGAGGAAGATTGCCACATCGTTTCACTCCTCTCAAGGGCGGCTTCATGGGCCATTGTACCGCCGATGCAGAGATGTTGGAATGGGATGGGCTGGCTGTGAAGAATAAAGGCAAAGAAACAGGAGGAAGAATGAGGTCAAATATGTTTATCCGAAGAGCTTGTCTGGTATCGAGTGTACTTTTGTTGTTGTTTGTCATAGGCCCATTCGGCTTGGCTGAGGAGAAGGTCTCGAAAGAGAAAGAACTCGTGCTGGAATGGCTGAGCCGACCTGAAATCGTCGAGAAATTCGGCAAGATTTCAGATGCCATTTGGTCGTACGCCGAACTGGGGATGCAGGAATATCGATCGTCCAAACTCCTGGCCGATACCCTCGAAGAGGCTGGTTTTATGGTGGAGAGGGGAGCAGCGGGGATGCCCACATGTTTTGTGGCCAGTTATGGTTCGGGTGAACCGGTGATCGGCATCCTGGGCGAATTCGATGCCCTGCCCATGCTTTCTCAAAAGGGTCGAGTCCCTTTTCAAGATCCGATCGTGGAGGGGGCCCCTGGGCATGGCTGCGGTCACAATACAATGTGCACTGCTGCTGCCGCCGCCGCTATTGCCGCGAAGCAAGCCATGGACAGATATGGCTTCAGGGGCACCATCAAGGTATTTGGGTCCCCGGCCGAAGAGACACTCATCAGCCGTCCTTACATGATCCGAGCCGGCCTTTTCGATGATGTTGATGCTGTCATCGATAATCACAGCAGCAGCGGATTTGGCACAAGCTATGGCCGGGGAGGTAACGCCATGTACTCTGTTATCTTCACCTTCAGGGGAAAGACGGCCCATGGGGCCTCACCTTGGGGAGGCCGAAGTGCACTCGACGCCGTGGATATCATGAATGTGACCACCAATTATCTTCGTGAGCATCTGTTCTACACTTACCGCATGCATTACGTCATCCTCGGAGGAGGGGAAGCCCCTAATGTTGTTCCGGATAAGTCCAGTGTCTGGTACTACATCCGGAACAGCGACGAGAGAGTCGAACAGATGTACGAGAGAGTCCTCAATTGTGCTAAAGCCGGTGCCCTTGCTACCGGAACAGAGTTATCCGAGGTCAGAATCCTGTCTGCGGTCCACCAGAGGCATGCCAACAAGGCGGCTGCAGAGCTGTTCCAAAAAAACATCGAACTTGTGGGGATGCCTGAATGGACTGAGGAAGAGCACGCCTTTGCCAGGGCTCTGCAAAAGGAACTCGACAAAGAGGAGAAGGGGATGCCGAAAGATATCAGTGAACTCAAAGATAGAGGCGAATTTTTCGTCGGCGGGGGATCATCGGATGTCGGGGATGTTACTCTCATCGCCCCTACAGCTACCATAAGATTTCCTGGACAGGTTCCTGGCGCTATCGGGCACCATTGGTCCTCGGTTGCCTGTAATTATGGTTCGACGGCCTGGAAAGGACTGAACGCAGGAGCCAAAGCAATGGCGGCATCGGCCGTCGATCTTTTGACCAAGCCGGAGGAACTGAAAAAACTGAAGGATGAATTCGAGGCCTATTCCGCAGACCATCCCTACAAACCTCTTCTTCCAGAAGATGCCACGCCGCCTTTGGATCTGAACGAAGAACTTATGGAAAAGTGGCGCCGTCTTCTGGAGAAGAGACCATGAATCCAACCTCTCGGGGAAATAAAATGAGGGAAGAGACGAGAGCAGATGCTGGTTTCTGAAAGCAGAAAGACTGGTCTTTCTTATCTGACTGAGAATCTGAGGGCAGATTATCAAGTATGAGTCATAGGGTTGGCGCTACTTCATAGTCTCCTGGATTTTTTGCATCGCTCGAGCAACCTCCGGATCCTTGCTGTATCTGGTTGACTTCATAAAAACGCCGGTCAATTTCTCCCTTTCGAAAGTCTCCACCCTGCTCACTATCTCCCTTATCTCAGGGGGAAGATTTTCAGGGTTTTGGAGCTCAGGGTATTTCTTCAGTAATTCCACCATTTTCGGTTGAAGAACAGCCAACTCGTCTGCAAACCTGTTGAGCGCGGAGGCCACGGTTTCCCCGTCCTCAGCTTGATCCATTTCCTCGATCAGGGTCTCCATAACCTTGGCGGTGCTCTCCATCGTCTTTATTAGATCCTCATACTGTCCACCGCCGCTGCAGGCCAACATCGCTGCCAGGATAATACCGATTACTGTGAGAATCATCCATTCTCTTTGTTTCAATCTTGCCTCCTTAAGGGGAATTAGGCCAATCTCTCTCTTTTTTCGGTAAACCTCTCAATCTGAGTCAATCCTGTTCTCCTTGATTAATAGGAGACTTCAATGGGACTACTTCAACCCGGCCAGCCTTTTCTCTGCTTCTTCCACCTCAGAAAAGCCTGGATCGGCATCCTTCCAAAGGGTGAGGAACTTTTGGTGGTATTTTATGGCTTCGCTCCTTTGGCCCTTTTCCTCATAAATCCTTCCCAAACTGTAGAGGCTTCGTGCATAAATGTCCCCTGTGTAGAGCTTTCCGGTGTTGAAGGTCAATATCTTTTCGAACTCCTCCCGGGCTCTTTCCTTATCACCTGATTCATAAAAAGCCATGGCCAAATGCTCGGCAAAGTTGGCTTGATCATTGGTGAATGGATCCATCCCGTGCTCATAAGGCAGCGAAGAGATGGCTTCGGTGAAATGACCGATGGCTTTGGAGTAATTTTTTTTCTCGAGCTCGATGAGGCCCCGGAGGTGATCGGAATACCTGATATCTTTTTTGTTGGTTCCTTTTTCCACCAGTTCCTCGATCCCATCGGCCGCTTTCTGGGCCTTTGCCAGGGAATGCATCGCCAGAAAAGCCCGTCCTTTGTAATACAGTATGCGTCTCTGCCATTTCAACGAATCGTTTGAATCTGGAGCGATGCTCCAGGCTGCGTCACAATCCTTCAAAGCCTCTCCTGGCTGCCCGGATTTGAGATAATTATAGGCTCTCCAGATGTGAAAACAGACTCTCCACCAGTTATCGCCGAGCTTCTCTGCCAGCTCCAGCCCCTGTTGATAGTGCTGCCTTCCGTTCTCGAATTTTCCCCGCAGGATGTAAGAAGTGCCCAGCACAATTCTGGTGTACAAATGATATCCCAGTTCCTCTCTCTCAAGAACCTTGAAATATTGCTCCTCTGCTCTATCGAATTCTTCTTTACAGACGTAGATATTTCCTCTATAAAAGAAAACTCTTATATCTTCCGGATTAAGGGAAGTAGCCTTATCTGCTTCTGCCAGGGCGAGATCGTAATTTCCCCGGGTAAAATAGTTCCATGATAACTCCCGTCTGATTATATCGCTCTCGTGAATGTCCCGAATATAGTCCTCAAGAATATTAGTGGCCGCCTCATAAATTCCCTTGGCTCTGTAGGCATTAGCTGAATTGATATAGGGAAAAAAGGACTCATCTTCACCCTGAATCTGGACAAGGAAGCGCTCTATGGCTTGGTCCCACTGTTCTGTCGACATGTAGAGAATCCCTAAGTTGGTGTTAGCGATAGAATCGTCTGGATAAAGCTCCAGGTGCTTTGCATAAGCTTGGATGGCCTTGTCGTATGTTGTCTCGGAATCTCTGAAGAATTCTGCCTCGATAAGATAACGCTCTCTATCGGACAGCCGGTCTTTCAGCTCAAAAGCCTTCTGGAGATATTTCTTGCTCTCAGAAAATAATGCCAGGTTATTATAGCCCATGGCCATGCTTCTGTAGGCCATGGCGAATTCAGGATCCAGGGCCAGTGCTTTTTCCATGGATTGGATGTTCTTCCGGTATTCCCCCTTATGGTGGTATTCTCTTCCCTGGACATAGTATTTAAAAGCTTGAGGAGAGCTGGTGGTGATCTGTTCGATTTCCCTATCGATGTCCGCAGCGATCTCCGCCTCAGAGAGCTCGAGATCGGCCTTGATTCTTCTGGTAAGCTCATCCACCATCGGAAACATCGCTTGCTCCCCCTCTGCCTCGACCCTGTCCGAACTGATAATTTTTCCAGTGCTCATGTCCTGCAGTGTATATTCGATCCTGAATATATCACCTGCTTTGGATAGGCTTCCCTGCAGGATGTGATTTACTCTCCCCTCGGCTGCTACCTTCTTTAGATCCTCCGAAGCATAGCTTTTTGCCTCAAGAAGATCGAGTTTCCTCAAAATGCCGTACAGTCTGTCTCCACTCAGCAAATCTATGTACCTAGATTGGGATAAGTCTGTGATGATCGAATCCGAAAGAGCGCTTCTCCAAATATTATAATTTTCATCTCCGGTGTTGTTTTTAAAGTACATGACAGCAAGAGACGGTTTGCCCGCAGGTACAGGAATCGCTTCCCTCTCAGAGAGAATCCGCCAGAGGACCACCGCAGCAATGATTAGAGCCACAGCAACCAACGCCGGGATAAAGAGCTTCCTCAGGCTGAATTGGACCGTTATCTCCCTCGATGTGAGAGGTTTCCTCTCGGGCACAATTCTTTCTGTGGTGGGAATGCCCTCTGCTATCTTGGATAGTTCCAAACGCACTTCTCCTGCACTTTGATATCTTTTTTCCTTGTCCTTCTCCAGACATCTCAGGATGATCCGGTTCAGATCATCTGGAATCTGGGTATTCAGTTCTTTCGGATTCTTCGGCCTCTCGCCCTTATGCTTCATGCCTATGGTGAAAGGCGTATCCCCCTCGAATGGCACCCTTCCCGTCACCATCTCGTACAGGATGATCCCCAACGAATAGATGTCGGACCTCTGATCCACTTCCTTTCCTTCCACCTGTTCCGGGCTCATATACTCGGGGGTTCCGATCATCATGCCTGCACCTGTAATCCCTTTACCTTCGAGAGATCGCGCGATCCCGAAATCCATGATCCGCACATTTCCCTCTTTATCGATCATGATGTTGTTCGATTTCAAATCTCGGTGCACCACCCCTAACTTATGAGCCTCTGAAAGCCCTTCACAAATTTGCTGGGCAATCCTTACAGCCGTCCCCACTGCTAATTGTCCTGACCTGTGGATGAAGCTTTTCAGGTCCTCTCCACGGATATACTCCATGGTAATGAAATGTGTTCCCTCTGTCTCACCCAAATCAAACATCCCGCAAACGTGATTATGACGGATGTTTCGAGCTGTCCTCAGTTCGTTTCTGAACCTTTCGATGGTCTTCTTGTCAGAGGCGATCTCTGGCTTGATCAGCTTCAGGGCAATTTCCTGTTTTAACTTTGTATCCTCGACCCTGTAAACTCTTCCCATTCCCCCCTTACCCAATTCTTCGATGATTTCATATCGGTCTGCGAATGTGGTTCCCCGGGTTAGCTCTTTTTGGGGTGCTTCGATCGTCTCTGTAACTTCGATATCTTCGGGAGGCTTGAGGGGCGTGGTGCATTTCCCGCAATAGATTGTATCATCCGGATTCTGGTGATGACATTTAGGACATTTAATCGTCATTTCTGTCCCCTCATTTTCCCATAATCGATCGCAAGAAGAATATCAAGGAATGAATTGAGAGTCAATATGTTCCGGCAGTCTTGGGATCTGCGTGATCTCTTATTGAATTCTGATTTGTGATCATTTATGATCGTTGAGCAGGAGCTAAAGAGAAAAAGGCTACTTATCACTAAATGTTGAACGATCCTTTCAAAATCGTTTATCTTGCACTGTTAATAATAGCGTCTGCAGTAAGAGCTTTAGGGATTAATAAATCCAAAAACTGGTGGAAAAACAGGGGCAAAATTGCCCAGGATAAAACTTCTTGGCTGGATCGAATCCTGTTGGGATTCGTTTTTTTGGGAATGCAGGCCATCCCTCTTTTGTATGTCTTTTCGCCTTACCTGGATTTTGCAGATTATCAGATCAATCGTACTGCGAGCTTAATTCTGGGATGGACAGGTGCGTTCTTTTTTGCTTCTGCGATTTTCATGCTGGGGAAGTCCCATGTGGACCTCGGATGTAATTTTTCTCCTAAACTCCAGTTGAGAAAGGAACATTCTCTGGTCACGACCGGTGTGTATAGAAAAATTCGTCATCCCATGTACACCGCCCATTTTTTGTGGAGTATGGCTCAGATATTGCTGCTGCAGAACTGGATTGCCGGATGGAGTTTTCTGGTTTCTCTTCTCCCCTTATATTTGGTGCGAATACAAGAAGAGGAACAGATGATGCTGGACGAATTCGGGGAATCCTACCGTTCCTATATGAGAAAAACGGGGCGTCTTTTCCCCAAATGGAAAACCCTTTCGGAATCCCGTACCTATCGGGAACGCTGATCCTGTGCTTCACGAGCTTCTGGTTTATGAATCATTCAGGACGGTGAGGAGACTGATGGATTGTGAGTCAAGAGACACGATTAGACAAAGTCTGTCAGCCGAGTTTAATCATTATGGGGACAGCCGATCCGGACTTTCCAGATGCCGAAAAAGAAGCGGATGAACTTGCAAAGCTCATGAAGGCCGATGTGCTGATGGTGGAAGATTCGGGACACTATCCTCGAGCCGACAATCCAGACCAGGTCGCTCCGGCCATTATCGACTTGGTAAGAGGAATAAGCAGACTGGATTTTCCTCGAAAGGGAGGTGATGAATAAAAATGATTTTTCACCTCAAAGGGTGATTGACTTGTTTTCTTCTTTGGATGTAATTAAAATAAACAACGAGGAATCCCCTGAAAAGTGTATTTGGATATTTAAAACGGAGGATATGGAAGGGGGCAACATGAAAATCAAATCTTTTCTTTTCATCGCTATCCTCATCATCTCGGTTGTGGCGATCCATTGCGGCCGCAGCCAGAGTCCTTTCTCTCCAGAAACGGGATCGAATGCAGCTCTGCTTAATGGAACCGTGATCCTGTCTGGGACCAGCACCGCCGGTTTTGGAGCGATCCAGATTGGCGTGAAGGGAACTTCACATTACACCACTCCTGACAAAGACGGAAATTTTCGGATCGACAATCTGCCGCTGGGGAATGTCGTGATCGAAGTAGCTGTGGAGAGCGATCTCTCCGAAATTCAGATCGATAATGTCAAATCAGGTGAAGAGATCAGGATAAGGGTCGAAGTTCAGGATAAGAATCAGGTAGTCTTGGCTCATATGGAAAGGCATCATCGTTCCAACGGACTGCTCCAGGTTCAGATCCAGCCCAAGAAGTGGAACCTGAACTGGGGGGAGAGCGAAGATGAGGTTATCGCCAAGATCAGCGGTGATGACTATGACCAGATTGTTTCCGGTTCGGTGAAGCTGGTAGGCCCAGATGATGACAAAATCGGTTCTTATGAAGAAGATGTCGGAGGAACCTATTTCATCGCCAAGTTTCGTCAGAGCGAGGCCATAGGGATTATCAACGATCCCGTCCCAGGGATGGACTATGACATCCGGGTGGAGTATGTCCTTGGCGGCGAGACTTTGTATCTGCAGGATACCATTGAAATCGTCGGCAAGATGCCGAGGGACAGTGAAGAACTTTCCATCCAGGTCAATCCCGCAAAATGGAATACGAACTGGGATAAGAGCTCGGGTACGGTAATGGTCAAATTCTGGGGTGACGGGTATGACCAGATCGATCCTGCCGCTGTCATGATGATCGGTCCGGATGATCCCGATGGCCCTGATGATGTCGATGTGATTTATCCTGTAGCGTCGAATCTCACCGAAGACCAGCTGATCGTCAAATTTGCGAAAAAGGATGCCCTCAGTATTATTCCCGAGCCCAATCCTGGCGATAAACATGTGATCATCATAACCGATGATCTCGATGGCCTGGGTGCCTTCAGTTTTGAATACGGTATAGAGATCGTAGGCCCCAAGAAGTAAGTTTTATTGCTGTCCGGCACGAACGAAGTTCGGTAAAGGGTTTCCCCTTGTCATCCGTCCTCAGCTTCAGACAGGTGGCGTCTTCTCTTCGTTTCTCACTTGTGAGACAGGCGGATTCGCGTGATGCTTTTCAGCTTGAACCCTCACGCAGCTGGGCGTCGTAGTAGAGGGCTGCGGCTCCCAGCACGGCAATCTGTGGCTGATCTGAGATTTCGATAGCAAGCCGGTCCAGGGATTTTTTGTAGGGGAAGGTCTCGACACGCTCCCACATGGTTTTTTGAAAGAAAGGAAAGGATTGGCGGATCGAACCGCCCAGGATAATAGCCTCGGGGTCCACAGCAAACATGATGGTCTTGATGGCTTCTCCAAGATGTGTCCCGTATTCCCCAAAAATTCCCAAAGCCTTCTCATCGCCTTCTTTCGCTTTTTCATAAATCTGCTGCCCTTTTTGCCCGTACTGGTTCATGAAAAACTGTCCGCTGCAGTAGAATTCGATGAACTGGTCTTTGTAGGCTATGTGGCCGAATTCTCCGGCACCGCAGTTGGATCCTGAATACAGCCGGCCCTCGATAATGATTCCTGTGCCCAAACCTGTCCCCAGGGTCACGCCGACCAAGTTGTTGAATTTTTGCCCTTTGCCGAAGTGTTTTTCTCCCACAGCGAAGCAGTTGGCATCGTTGTTCACGTAGACAGGGACATGAAATCGATCCTCCAGTATTTTCTTCAGATGAACCTCTTTCCATGAGGGGATGTTTTGCACGGCGTAAACGATTCCCTGATCCACATCCACCACACTCGGGACTCCGATGCCTATTCCCGCTACACTCTGGTCAAACACGCTTTCGATGGCTGCCGTGACCTCTTTCAGGATATGCTCTTCTTCTCCCTCGGTGGTGATATCTGCTTTAAAGTGGGTCTCCAGCTCATTCCCAGCAATCCTGCCAATGCTGACTTTTGTTCCACCCAGATCGACGCCGACTATGGTAGAACTGGCCATGGTTCGCTCCTTTAAGGCCTGGATTATTCATGAATAATGCCGTCTTTTTTCATTATTAAATCCCGAAGAATATTTTTTCAAGAAAGAATTTCTTATCCAATCGGCATTTTTCAGCCTTCGAGAGATTCATCCGATCCTTGATTCGTGGACGATCCATACAAATCAGTCAGGGCCTTCCTGAGCGTCTTTCTTTTTGTCGCGGAACGTTATGTTGGAAATCAGCGGCTTAGCCCAGAAACCGATGATCAGTATATACCCGAGGGTCAGGTACAAAAACGTCATCCCGAATCGCAGCCCGAAAAGATCCCCCAGCCAGCCGATGATGAGCGGAACGATCGCTCCTCCGATAATCCCGGTGCAGAGAATACCAGAGAATGAACCGTGGTGTCTCTCTACGGAATTGAGGGCCAGAGAGAAAATAACCGACCACATCACCGAAGCGAAAAATCCGACCATAGGAAATGCGATGAGCGCCATGTTCCCTGAACCGAAGAGACCCACAGTCAAACTGATCAGTGCTGCACTGGTAAACCAAATCAGCACCTTTCTGCTGTCAAAAATTTTCAGCATCAGCAATCCGAGCAGACAGCCTGCTGTCAGCATCCCCCAGAAATAGGAGACCGTATCCGCACCGACCGTCTGGGGATCGAATCCATGATATGTGGCCAAGAATTTGGATATCCAGTTTGCCACACCCTGTTCTGAGCCGACATAAGCGAAAATTCCGAGGAAGTAAAGGATAACGATCTTGTTTTTAAAGAGATCAAGATACGTTTCTCTGGCACCTACCCGTTCGTCCTCCCTGAGTTCAACTTTAGGGATCCTCACCGCTGCGATGAGAAGAACCATGACCAACGTGACCACGACAAAGACCCAGTAGAGGGAAATCCAGGGCAGGTCATCGGGAACCACCTGTGCCAGAGATCTGATCAAAAAATTTTTCTCGCCTGAGATGTCCTTGAGGTTCGTAACGAGATAGGTATAGACCTGGGGGCTCAAGAAAGATGCCAATCCGAAAACCAGCTGAGCGAGAACCGAATTGAAAGCAAAATGCTCCTCTCCGCCTGCAACCCGCATGAGAGGATTGATGGCCACCTGCAGCATAGCCATTCCAAGGCCGATCAAAAACAGAGAGAGCAAGGCAAAAGAGAAACTGGAAAGTGAAGCGAACATAAGGGCACCCAGGAAGGCGATGATAAAAGCAACCAGTATGACCCGTTTTTCCCTGTATTTTTCGACCAGGATCCCAGCCGGGATGGACATCACTCCGTATGCGATGAAAAAGGAGAACGGGAGAAATCCCGCCAGGGTTAAGCTGAGAGAGAAGCTGTCGATGATGTCGGGGACCAAGGGCCCGAGAATGTTGGTAAGAAACGAAATGACAAAAAAGATCAGAAGAATCAAGCCCACGATGAATATGTTTCTCTTCACTTTTCAGGTGCTCCTTTTTGAGGATTTCTATAAGATGAAGTCAGCTACATCCGTTTCTTATGAAGAGCTCAATCATTTATCGTATTCCATCCGTTCAGACGGAAAGCCGGAGTTTCCCCTTTCAGATCTTCCTTCAGAAAGCGGGCACGAATCTCTCTGGTCTCCCCGGGAAGAAGGGAGATATAGTTGTCATCCCAGAATATGGGGAGAACGGAGTCTCCGCTTTCTGCCCGATAGACATTCATAACGATGAAGAAAGCGATCCTGTCGGATGGATTTTGTAGGGTGACCTGGAGTTCCATCTGTTCACCGAGATCTTCGAACTGATGCGCAGCCTCGATCTGCACTTCCTGCAAATCCTTCAAACCTGTAAAGTCAGCAAACGCTTTATTGGGGGTATAGAACCACGTGGAACGGTCCTCGTCCAGAATGTCCTCTTTGGTGGAAAGCCAGTAGAAGTCGCTGCTGAGAAGATTCCCGGATGCGTCCTTAAGCTTGAGATCCATGAAGTAGACAGTACTCAGCCCTTCCACACTCGGTGTTTCGAGGATTTTTATCGAGCTGAATTCACCCACACTGACAGGTATATCCTGTTTGAAGACGCGTTTGGAGCCGATGTTGAAGATTCGAATCTCTGCCGTCAGATCGTGATAGATACGGTGTGTATCGTTGACAATGTAGATGTCCTTGTCTCCGTAGTTGTAGACGATGTTGATTGGTTCGCAGGCAGCCTTGGTGCCGTAGAAAGCACCATTGGGCATCAGGTAGTAGTCGAAGAGCTGCCAGAACATCGCAGGCCAGGCTGAATTGTACATCCACTGGATGATACCCGTGGAGCTGGGCTTGTTGACTCCGAAAGATTCGAACATGGGTCGGATGGCCTCGTAGTTCGCCACCTGTGCTATACGGGTGAACTCTTCCACACTTTCAGTCGTCCCGTAGCGGTTGTTGAGGGCGAGAATGTACCGGTCCAGGGTGTTGAATTCGTTCCTGGCGCAGTGAAAATCCCAATAATCGTCGATGGGCCAGAGGTGATCTTCGGGGATCATCTTTTTGATGCTTTCCAGAGGCGGCGGCTGGGGACCGGGACCGGTTTCAGTGTTGAATCCAAAGGCGCCTCCGCGTGTTTTATCCATATACCAGTAGTTGGGAGTCACATAGTCGTAAGGACCGTTCATTTTGACCGCTGTAGGACCGCTGACCTCGCTTTCTTTGTAGCTGCAGGCGGAAAGAGTGGGACGGGTGGGATCCACCGCCTCCAAGTAAGAGTTGTATTTTTTTTCGAGTTCGGGACGGGGAAGCTTATCGCTCCCCAGGATCCAGACAAATATGCTCGGATGATTGCGCAGCCACAGGACTTGATCTCGTAGGGATCGGGCAATGAGGTCCATCTCCTCCGGCGTTTTGACTCCTCCGAACTGATCTACAGGCTTGCCGGCATAGCCCTCCCACTCCCAGTGACAGCTCCACCCTGCCATCAAAAGAATACCGTACTGATCGGCAAAATCATAGAGTGTATGACTGCTCCCCCAAAAGCCCTCCAGTCGAAGAGCGTTCAGATTCATGTGCCTCGCATACTTGATCTGGGCTTCGATCTTTTTTGGATCCTCCCTCAGGAACAGGTCGTCCACCCATCCGCCTCCGCGGATGAGCAATTTTTTTCCATTTATTTTGTAGCCTCGGTGGCCTTCCTCATTGAGGTAGTCCGAGACCTCCCGGATACCGAAGCGGCTCTTATCCCGGTCGGAAACAGCTCCCTCCGCGGTGGCTGTCAATTCCAGAACATACAAATTGGGTTCTCCCAAATGATTCGGCCACCACAAGCGGGGAGATCGGAGGGACAAAGCTTCAAACTCATCTGGTTGAAAGATAATTTCCCTGGTCTCATGAGGCTCGAGAGTAAAGGGCTGGTCAAATTCGATCTGTTCGATCTCTCCCCTCAGAATTCCGGACAGCTTTTTTTCTGTGTGGTTGGAGAGTTCGGCAGAAACGGTGAGCCTGGCCTCTTCGAGAGTCTCCAGGTCGAGCCGAGTCTGAACGAAAGATTTGTTAATGGATACGGGTCCGGTCAGACGCAGTTTGACCTCTCTCCAGATTCCCATGTTTTCATCAGGAGGCCTTGGATTCCAGTCCACGAATCCGATGGTGAAATTCCCTGGTTCGGGAGGCAGAACTTCGATGGCGAGTGTATTGGTCCCTTGGAGGAGCAGGGATGTTATGTCGATATCGAACATGCGGAATGCTCCCTGGATTTCCTCTTCCGATGCGACTTTTTTTCCGTTGAGCCAGACGTTTGCGCTGTAGTTGATTCCCTCGAAGATGAGGCGGGCATTGGACCGCTCCATCTGTTCGTCCACCATAAATTCCTTGCGGTACCACCAGGCTGTGTTGAACTGTTCAGAGGGGATAAGTTCCAGGTTCTTTCCGAAAAACGGATCTTCATAAACACCGTTATTCACCAGCACTGCCAGGACGGTACTGGGGACAGTAGTAGGATACCAGCCTGTGAGGTCCTGACCGGCCATCGATAGGACATCTCCTCCCATGGACAGGTCAGCAGATGACCGGATATGCCATCCCTCTTTCAATAGGATTTCATTTTGGGGAATCTCCGAGGTCTTTTGGCAGGAGAAAAAGCTCAGAGGAGTGATAACTGCTAAGAGGACATACAAAAGATTTCTTGTGATTTTTATTCTATTCATTGTCCCTTCCCTCCACCAGTATGTTTCTGATGCGAAATAATCCGGTTCCAAAGTTCAGAAGATATTGCACATTTTTCGAGGCGCTTAATTTCTTTCTGCGAACTGCGCAGTGCAAGCCTATCATACGGAAGAAGAGAGAGTCAACCAAGGATTTTCCCCGGCTCGCATTCCAAAACGCAATAGAGTAACTGTCACGGTGTGATGATGGTCTTGATGACGCCATCGCGGTAGTGCTCGACCAGTTCGAAGGCCTCCTGGGCATATTCCAGTTTGAATGTGTGAGTGACCATGAAATCCATGTCTGTGTTCAGTTTTTTTACTAGGTCTATCGCAGCAGGGATACATCCTTTCTGCCTCCGGACGCTCTGGATGCTGATTTCTTTACGGCGGAGCTTATGAGGATTGAACGAGATGAGATCGGTCTTTGGGATTCCGACGATCAAAAGTCTGCCGCCGGGTTTTAGAAGCTTCACGCTCTGATCGAGAGCATCCTGGTCCCCGCAGCATTCGAGTACAACATCGAGTCCACGAGGCTCCAGAGCTACGATCTCCTCGACGATATCCGAACGATCCGGATTGCCTGCCCAGATAGCACCAGCCTTGGGAGCAGATTCGAGCCTCTCGTCAACCTTGTCGGTCATGTAGATAGTGCGGATTCCATTATCTCTGGCTGCCAATGCAGCGCTCAAGCCGATGGGCCCTGACCCCAGGATGGCGACCGATGATGCCTGGATGGCCCCCGACAGGCGGAATGAATATATACCGATTGAGAGAGGCTCGGTCAGAATGCTCCTCTCTGTTTTCATGTCTGTTTCGAGAGAAAAACAATTGACTTCTGGCATTATGACGAATTCGGCCAGGCAGCCTTCCATCTGCCCAGGGCAGCCCATAAAACGCAGCCTGCGGCAGGTGTTGGCCCGGTCGTTGAGGCATTGATCGCATTCTCCGCAGGTCACGGCCGGATCGATGACCACGCAATCGCCCGGTTTGAACCGATTGACCTCGCTTCCGACCTCCTCGACTTCAGCCACACATTCATGTCCCACTATGAAAGGATAACGGACGACATCACTGCCGATCTTTCCAGTAGAATAATACTGGACGTCCGAGCCGCACAGTCCTACAGCTTTGACGCGAAGAAGGACGTCCGTCTCATTTTTGATTTTAGGAACAGGGACATCCCTTAACTCGAGTTTGCGTATTCCGGTCAAGAAAGCTGCTTTCATATGGACTTCAGCCCCTTATTTAAAGGGATTTTCACTCTCATAGAACAGGCCGGTGGGCTGATTGAAACCGATCTCGTTGACGCCGAGCAGTTTTGTCGCTGCAAACAAGGCCTTTCCTGCGTGTTTGAAGGCCACAGCGGTGTGGTGAGGAAATCTTTTCTCGATCAGAACGTGCCTGTAGAATCGCCCCATCCCCTTTATTCCGATGACTCCGATACTCCCGAACGAGCGGGGATCGATGTCCAGAACTTCTCCCTCTGCGATATAGGCTCGAAGAATCGTTTCTGCTGTCGACTGAAGGCGGAAGATCGTGATTTCCCCTGGGCGTATGCGTCCTTCCAACGTCCCGCGGGTGATATCCGGTTTTTCGCCTGCCTCCAACAGGCGATTCATGATGAGCTGGAATTTCATCGCACCGTCCAGGAGGCAGGGTGCCGCAGTGTTCCCGCAGTGGAATCCCATGAAAAGGTCTCTGGCCTCATAATCTCCCACCTTGTCCTTGGCTTCCTGATACATATCTTGGGGGACTGTGTTGTTGATATCCAGAAGGGTCGCGGGCAGCTCGGTCGCACAGGCAGCCATGTATTCGCTCAGTACACCGTAGATATCCACTTCACAGGATACCGGGACGCCTTTTGAAGCCAGTCGGGAGTTCACATAACAGGGTACGAATCCAAAATAGCTCTCGAAGGCCGGCCAGCACTTGTTGGCAAAAACTCCAAAATCTGAAGCGCCGAGATGTTCATCCCTGAATTTGATCAGGGCCACCTCGAACTGTGCCAGCTTCTCGAGCAGGTCAGGATAGGTGTTGCCTGCTCCCAATTCTTCGGCCATGTCTTCGGCGACCGTCTTTATGGATGGATCTCCCTTTGCCTTGAGGAAGATGTCGTAAAGGTCCAGCTCGCTGTTTTCCATGATCTCCACACCAAGGTCATACAGAGGTTTGACAGGAGCGTTGCAGGCCAAAAAATCTTGAGGTCTCGGTCCGAAGGAAAAGATCTTCAGGCTTTTCAGGCTGGTGAGGATTCGGGCAACAGGGATGAAGTCAAGAATCATGTCTGCCACTTCATCGGCTGTGCCGGTCGGATACTCGGGAATGTAGGGACGGAGTTTCCGCAATCCGACGTTATAAGATGTGTTCAGCATCCCACAGAATGCATCCCCTCTTCCGTGGATCAGGTTGTCTTTGGTTTCCTCTGCCGCAGCTGCAAACATCACGGGCCCCTGGAACTTCTGAGCCAGAAGAGTGGTGGGGCTTTCTGGTCCGAAATTCCCCAGATAGATGACCAGGGCATTGATGCCGTGTTTGTTGATCTCTTTCAGCGCTTCCAAAACATCCCTCTCGTTCTCGACGACGGTTTTGATCTCGGTAACAGAGATGTTCTTTTGTTTACACTCCTCCACAACCTTCATCCTCCTGTTCTTCGACAATTCCACAGGAAAACAATCGCGGCTCACGGCAACCATTCCCAGGTTGATATCGGACCAGTTTTTCATTTTTTCGCCTCCTTGTCTTTCTGGCCGTAGTAGGCATCGGGGCCGTGTTTTCGCAGGAAATGTTTGTTCAAAAGACAATCGGGGATGGCTTTGCATCGGGCATCGAGCATCAGAGTTCCCCATGCCGTTTTAGCGATGTGTTCGAGGAGCATGCTGTTCAGAACAGATTCATCAGGTGATCTTCCCCAGGTGAAGGCCCCATGTCCGACGACCAGAACTCCCGGCATCTCCATAGGATCGAGCTCCGAAAAGCGCTCCACGACGACCTTGCCTGTATTCTTCTCATAGTTTTCATCGATCTCTTCCTCTGTGATCATCCGCGTGATGGGGACGGGCCCATGGAAATGGTCGGCGTGGGTGGTTCCCAGGCAAGGGATTTCCTTATTAGCCTGGGCGAACATGGTTGCATATTCGCTGTGGGTATGCGTGATCCCGGCGATTTCCTTAAACGCTTTGTAGATCTCGATGTGGGATGGCGTGTCCGAGGATGGATTGAGGCGGCCTTCTACGATTCTCCCTTCCAGGTCCACCACAACCATGTCGTCCGGCATCAGTTCTTCATAGGCCATCCCGCTCGGCTTGATGACCAATAGTTTCTGGTTCCGGTCGAAACCGCTGACATTTCCGAAGGTATAGGCAACCAGATTGTATTTGACCAAATCCAGATTGGCCTTCCAAACAAATTCCTTGAGTTCTAAAAGCATCCCTCCCCCTTGGTTTGCTTTTCCCGGATTTTGAGCAAATCTTTCATGACATTGAAGAGCTGCCCTGTCCAGTCATCTCTTCCAAAAGCATCGTGTAGCTGGGTGTAGAGCAGGTATAGGTCTTGATAGACATCGTGGTGTTGGTGGTCAGGTTTGAATGCTGTCTCTTTTATGCCGCACATGGCTGCCTGGGCATCCGGGAATGTTTTATATCCTCCTGCTTCCTCTCCGGCAACCACAGCACCGGCAATCGCCGATCCCAGGGCACAAGTCTGGGAAGACCGGGCAATCTTCATCTCGCGTCCCATGACGTCTGCATAAATCTGCATGATCAAGGGATTTTTTTCTGCAATCCCCCCGCAGTTGATCACCTCCGATATCCTTACTCCGTATTCTTCGTACCTGTTGATGATGGTCAATGCACCGAAGGCGGTCGCCTCGATCAAGGCACGGTAGATTTCATCTGGCCTGGTATGGAGCGTCTGGCCCAGCAGGAGACCTGTCAGTCTTTGGTCGACCAGGATGGTCCGGTTGCCGTTGTTCCAATCCAGAGCGAGAAGTCCGGACTGACCGGGTTTCAATTTCGCTGCAGCCAGAGTCAAAGCCTCATGAGAGCCTTTATCCATTCCTCCCGGCCGAATAGAATTGACAAACCAGTTGAAGATATCGCCCACTGCGGATTGTCCGGCTTCCAGCCCGTAGAAATCCGGAAGCACAGAGCCATCCACGATGCCGCACACTCCCGGGATATCTGCCAGCGGTTCGTCGCTGGGCCAAACGGCCACGTCGCAGGTGCTGGTGCCGATGATCTTGACCAGTTTGCCCAAGGCCACTCCGGAGCCCACTGCTCCAAGATGGGCATCGAATGCGCCGACTGCAACGGGAAGGCCAGGAGGCAGTCCCAGCTTGCCTGCCCAATGCTGGCTCAATGTGCCTGCTCTGTGATCCGATGTCAGGGATTTTTGGTAGAGCCTGTCTCGAAGCTCGCCGAGTTTGGGGTGGAGCTGGGAGAGGAACTCTTTAGCTGGGAGTCCATCCCACTCTTTGCTGTACATGGCTTTGTGGCCGGCTGCACACCGGCTGCGTTTAAGCAGGTCGGGCTTGGATGTTTCTGTCAGAACGCCGGGTATGTAATCACAGCATTCCACCCAACTGCAGGCGGCATCGAAGACTTTGGGATCGGTGCGGAGACAGTGGAAGATCTTGCTGAAAAACCACTCCGAGGAATAGGTGCCCCCACACTTGGCCAGATATTCAGGATGTTCCTTTGCAGCGAGCTCTGTAATCATGGCCGATTCCTCTGTGCTGGTGTGATCCTTCCAGAGCCAGGCACAGGCGTTAAGATTCTCTTTGAATTCGTCCTTGAAGCAGAGAGGGGTGCCAACCCGGTCAACCGGCAGGGGTGTGGAGCCGGTGGTATCGATACCGATACCGATGATCTGGCGGGATTCAAAGTCTTTCTCTGCTCTTTTTGCCTCTGCGGTCACTTCTCTGACAGAGACTTCCAGGCCTTTCAGGTAATCCTGAGGATGCTGCCGTGCCAGATGGGGGTCGGCAGGGTCCAGGATGATGCCCTTTTGGCCTGTCTCGAAATCGAAGATCGATGTGGCGATTTCATCGCCGTTCGCCACGTCCACGAGCAGGGCTCGGACAGAATTCGTGCCGAAATCTAAACCCAATGCGTATTTTTTCATTTTCCTTCCATGTCTATATTATTTGGCGATGATCAGGGGAGAAAAGGAGATCATCACCAAAGCTATAATGACCAGAACGACCACCGACAGGATCACATCTCTTGTATTCCAGCTTTCCCGGGACGCCTTCTTGTCTTCGGCCACAGTCGTGCTGTAGGTCAATCCACGGATTTTTCCTTCGGATGGTTCTGTAGTCAGAAAACTGATGATCACCATTATACCGATACAAGCGACAAACAAATAGAAGCAAAAATACAGAAAATTGACATCGGCGAATTTATACAGGATTCCTCCCAAATGTTCTTTATTCAATTCCGCAGCCAAACGGATCATTCCGATGACAAACCCGCCGATAAGAGTGACAATGGCACCCTTTGCATTGATCCTTTTCCAGAAGATTCCCAATAAGAATACAGCCGTTATGGGAGGGGCAATATAAGACTGAACACTCTGCAGATAGTGGTACAGCTCCCCTGATATGTATTTCATCAGAGGAATCCACAGGATGCCTGAAATGACCACCACTCCTGTAGCGATTCGTCCCACCATCACCAATTTTTTCTCTGGAGTATCCGGTTTGATCTTTTTGTAAATGTCCATAGTGAAAAGGGTCGAACAGGAATTGAACACAGCAGCCAGAGAACTCATCAAAGCTGCCAACAAACCTCCTACGACGAGTCCTCTTAGCCCGGCTGGGAGGAGAGCTTTGACCAGTGCCGGGAACGCTTGGTCAGAGGCGCCGAGTTGAAGCTGTCCGGTTTTGACCAGGGCATAGGCGGTTATCCCGGGGATGAAAAAGATAAAGAAAGGGAAAAGCTTCAGGTAGGCAGCGAAGATAGAGCCGCGTCTTCCCTGTGTTTCCCCTTGAGCGGCCAAGACTCTCTGGACGATGCACTGGTCAGTGCACCAGTACCAGATGCCGACAATGGGTGGGGCCAAAATCATCCCGAGCCACGGAAATTCTGGGTGATCCAGGGGCAAAAACAGGTTGAAATGATCGCTTCCGGCAATGGCGACCAGGTTGTTCCAGCCGCCGATTTTTGTCAGGCCTATGATGGTGACTGTGATGGATCCCAGAAGGAGGACGATGGCCTGCATGCTTTCGGTATAAACCACTGCCTTCAATCCGCCTAATATGGTGTAGATTCCGGTCAGTATGACTGTGATCAAAGCTCCTGTCCAAAATTTCACTCCCATCAGTGTTTGGAACACCACAGCTCCTGCATAGACGGTGACCGACACTTTGGTTAGCACGTAGGCAATGAGCGAGATGATGGAGAGAAACCAGCGGGCATTAGGAGAATAGCGCATCTCCAGGAATTCCGGCATGGTGAAGACTTTGCTCCGCATGTAGAAGGGAACGAACACCCAGCCGAGAAGCAGGATACACCAGGCATGAAGCTCATAATGTCCCATGGCCACACCAGTTTTGGCAGCCGTTCCTGCAAGTCCCACTACATGTTCGGATCCGATGTTGGAGGCAAAGATGGCTGCTCCGATCACGAACCAGCCCACATGGCGTCCGGCCAGGAAATATTCAGTCGTAGTGGCCTGTTTCTGGCGGATAACCCACCAGGCGATCCCAAAGATCACCAAAAAATACAAAATGACAACGATCCAGTCTAAAGATTGAAGTCCCTCCATGGATGTCAGCCTTTCTTCATGATCTACGAGCTGATTATATTTACTATTACCACAGACCAGATGTCAACAAGCAGGGATTCCTTTCCAGGGCAAGAATACAAGTGCTGACGGATGGATGGATTCATCAGTCCGGTCATGACATTTTCTGTCGGCAACCCTGGGAGTCATCGAATCATTGACCGCAGCGTTGTAGCCGTGATATAAGAGAATGAGGGAAGATGATGAAAAAATCGAAGTCATTTATAATATTTCTCTTCCTTATTGCCTCTCTCGGAATAATGGCATGCCAAACAGAACGGGAACAAGCGGCAGTCAAAGAGGTGCTTTTCTTTACCGATGAAATTGAGCCTGTCATAGAGGTCGAGGCAGAGCCCTTCAACCTGAAACAGGTTCGGCTGCTGGAGGGTCCCTTCAAGGAGGCGATGGAGAGGGATGCCCGATATTTGAAAGGTCTGGAGCCTGACCGGCTGCTCCATAATTTCCGGGTCAATGCAGGACTCCCTTCTGCCGCGGAGCCCCTGGGGGGATGGGAGAAGCCGGATGTTGAGCTTCGTGGCCATACCGTCGGGCATTTTCTTTCTGCCTGTGCGTTGATGTATGCCAGTACAGGCGATGAGGAGCTCAAAACCAAAGCAGATCGCATAGTTGTCGAGCTGGCCAAATGCCAGAACGCTCTGGGTCCGAGCGGGTATCTCAGCGCTTTTCCGGAAGAGTTCATCGACAGAGTGGAAGCGAGAGAAAGAGTATGGGCGCCGTATTACACTCTGCATAAAATACTGGCTGGACTGCTGGACATGTACATTCACTGCGGCAACGGCCAGGCCCTCGACGTGGCCGGAAAAATGGCCGCCTGTGTGAAGATGCGGTCAGACCGGTTGGACCAGGAGCACATGCAGCGCATGCTCGATAAAACAGAGCAGGGCGGAATGAACGATGTGTTGAGCAATCTGTATGCGGCCACCGGGAAGACCGAGTATTTTGAGCTTGCCCGGCGGTTCGACCAGAAGAGTTACACCGAGCCTCTTGCCAACTACAGGGACGAACTCAAAGGACTGCATGTCAACTCCTTTATACCTAACATGATCGGGACAGCCCGTGAGTTTGAATTGACCGGAGACCCTGTGCTCCACCGCATCGCCACATTTTTCTGGGATCAGGTTATCCGTGCCAGATCTTATGCCACCGGCGGCACCAGCAATGACGAGGCCTGGAGGACCGAGCCCTATAAGATGGCAAGTGAACTGGGGCCCTACAGCCACGAGAGCTGCTGTACGTACAACATGCTCAAGCTCACACGGCATCTGTTCAGCTGGAGTGCGGATTGCCGTTATGCCGATTATTACGAACGCGCTCTCATCAACGGCATCCTGCCCACCCAGAATCCTGAGGACGGCATGATGATGTACTATGTACCGATGGCTTCGGGTCTGTTCAAAACATTCATGACCCCTCGCAATTCTTTCTGGTGCTGTACCGGAACTGGCATTGAAAATCATGCTAAATACGGAGACAGCATCTATTTTCACCATGATGACAGCCTGTATGTGAATCTTTTCCTGGCTTCAGAACTCACGTGGGGAGAAAAGGGTGTCCGGATTCGACAGGAGACGAAATTTCCAGAACATGAGAAAACCTCTCTGTTCCTCAATGTCAATAGACCGGTCGAGTTGGCCCTTTACATTCGCATCCCTTACTGGGTCGGCAAACAGGGATACGTTGAGATCAATGGCCTGAAACTGGAGACCTATTCGAGTCCGGGAAGTTTCCTGAGGCTCGAGAGAAAGTGGAAGAATGGAGACCGGATAGACGTATATCTGCCCATGAAACTCCATCTCCATCCCATGCCCGACGATCCGAACCTTGCTGCGATCATGTACGGGCCTCTGGTTCTTGCCGGCCAGTTGGGAGCCGTGGAGCTTCCCCGAGAAGAGGTCTATGGGAAATACGGCCCTACGGCTGATCCTGCTGCAGTTCCCTATCTATCACCTCCTTCGGATGAACTGGACTCTTGGATCAAGCCTGTGGATGGAGAACCGCTGACTTTTCGGACCGAAGGGGCAGGAAATCCGGAAGATGTGATCCTGGTTCCTTTTTATAAACTCTTCGGCCAGCGCTACGCCATCTACTGGGAGTTTCGGCAGGACTCTGAGTGAATATTGGATTTATCCCTTGGAATCCAGACAGCCATCTCGCCCTTTCCTCTGTGCGCCCAAGCATAATAGGGGATAGCCGTAAATTTCTGCTCAGCGTTTATTTCTGTTACTCGGTCCTCTGCATATTTGAGAGCCGTTACCTCTCCGTTGAGCACGACAACACCATTGAGAAGATCTTCTCGCTTTTCCGGCCAGAGCTGTGCCGTATCATAGAGGACCAGGTTGCTCACGAAACCGTAGTTGTCCACCCATTCGGCACAGTACACGATAGGTCCACGCTCCAATGCCACCTTTCCGGCATTCTCCTCGACTTTTTTGTGGCTCAGTACACGCCGGACAGACAGGGGCAGGAAGATGTCCACCGTGTCTTCCCGCTTCCATTTCCGTCTGATCCGGGCAAAGCCTTTCTCGAGTGTGTAATCATAGGGCTTTCCGTTGACAGAAATCGCTGCTTTTTGGCCGGAAGAATCCATATAGCGGTAAAGACCGGATGGCACAGGCTGATTCCTGGTCCATCCCGGAATGCGAATAGCGAGGGCGAACGTCTTGGATTTCTCTGGGGAGACTGTGATTTTGACCGATCCTTCCCATGGATAAGCGGTTTCCTGCTTTATCTCTACGGTCTGACTGTCCGTCTGAATGTTTGCCTCGCTGTGCACGAAGAGATTGACGAAAAGGTCATCACCTTGTGTGGCGTATACATACCCGGGAACCGAAGGAACGAAACGGGTGACATTGGAGGGACAGCAGGCACAGGTGAACCAGGGGCTGCGTTCGTGCTGACCGTGGCTTTCCAGAGGGTTGGGATAAAAGAACAAATCTCCGGTCAAGGCTATTCCCGAGAGGATACCGTTGTAAAGAACACGCTCCAATACATCGAGATATTTGGCATCCCCTGACAGAAGGAACATCCGGTGATTCCAGAACGCATGAGCGATCGCTGCACATGTCTCGCAGTAGGCTGTGGCATTGGGCAGCTCGTAGTCTTCACCGAAGGACTCTCCGCCGCTTCGGGAACCGATACCTCCCGTGAGGTACATTTTTTTTGAAATCACGTTGTTCCACAGGATTTCGAGCGCTTTCCTGTAAGCAGCCTCGCCTGTCAAAGCGGCCACATCCGCCATGCCCGAGTACATATAGGCAGCCCGGACCGCATGTCCGACCGGCTCGGTCTGTTCTGTAACTGGCATATGATCCTGGGAGTATTCTCCGTAAAGCTCCCTCCCGTG
Organism: uncultured Eubacteriales bacterium; assembly: GCA_964346815.1. GTDB lineage: Bacteria > Acidobacteriota > Aminicenantia > Aminicenantales > Aminicenantaceae > CAYFWF01. The sequence continues at coordinate 109,108 of CAYFWF010000007.1, forward strand.
AGGATGGCCGCGCTCGTCCAGGAAGAATTTGGCAAGGTCGAGATACTTGCTCTCGCCTGTCACCCGGTACAGCTTGACCAGTCCGATTTCAATCTCCTGATGGCCGGGAACTCCGGTCTTTTTTCCAGGGCCGAAAACGCTTTCGATAAGATCGGCATTTTTAATCGCTATGTCCAGAAATGTTCTCTTTCCTGTCGCCTGAAAGTGGGCCACGGCTGCCTCGTACATGTGTCCCACATTGTACAGTTCATGACCCAAATACATGTTATCCCAGCGTTCCTCGGTGTCCACCCACCTGACCTTTGGCGGCTCAGGGTAGATCGTCCTTGCCGTGTAAAGATAGCCGTCATCCTCCTGGGCAGCTCCGATCTTGGCAATCAGCTCGTCCAGATATTTCCCGAGATCTGGGTCTGGATGGACTTTGAGCGAATAAGAAGCACCTTCGATGATCTTGTAAACGTCGGAGTCGTCGAAAGGATAGGCGCTGCAGAATCCGCCTTCTGCCATCCCTGCGGCGATCTCGAAATTCTTGATCCGCCCGGTCTCCTCACACTGCTCCAAGGTATAGGGTATGGTCACCTTGCGGTTGATCTCCATCCGAGGAAGCCAGAAATCATCGCTGAAATGGACATCGGTGAACGGCACAGGCTTGACTGGATAATCGCTCCGGGATTTCTGGGTGCATGCCGCGCATGAAAAGAAGACAGCAAGAATCATAAGTGTGGCGATTGACTGTTTTTTCATGATATTCCATCCCTCCAAAACATAAGTGCGGACGTCCCGAATGTGTAGTTCCATATGGTACACCCACATAAAATGGAAGAAACCGTTTTTCTATTCTATCATCAAAGCGGAGAATGTTCCATTTTTTATTCCAGGCTCAAACACTCCTTATTCAAATATTGAGATTTTTTTTGGTTTCATATATGTTTAGGGTAATTGACTGAATTCTTCATCAGATGTAAGGCGCCCATGGATTACCCAGGATCATTCGATGGGAGAAAGGAGCAGCAATGAACGAAAAATTTTACTCAATATGTATGGCCTGGGTCTTGCTCTGTACCCTGTTTGTAACAGGTTCCTGTAAAGAGGAAACTGCCCCTGAGGAGGAGCAAATGGAAACAAAAGCCCTGGTGGATATCCAGAAGCAGGGATTTGGCCAGTTACCGGATGGAAAGAACGTAGATCTTTATGTTCTGACCAATGCGTCTGGAGTGAAGGCGAGCGTCATGACCTATGGAGCGACATTGGTTTCGCTCGAAGCCCCTGACTGGGAGGGCCGTTTTGCCGATATCACGCTCGGCTTCGATTCTCTGGAGGGCTATCTCTCGGATTCCCCCTATTTTGGATCCACAATCGGACGTTATGCCAACCGGATCGCCGAAGGAAAATTCACATTGGATGGCATCGAATACACCCTGGCTCAGAACAACGGAGAAAATCATCTGCATGGAGGAACCAAGGGATTCGACAAAGTCATGTGGAGTGCCGAGCCGGTCAAGATGGAAGAAGCCGGGGGAGTCAAATTTGTCTACCTCAGCAAAGATGGAGAGGAAGGGTATCCGGGAAACCTGACCTGCACAGTGACTTATCTGCTGACTGACAGCGATGAGCTCAGAATCACCTACGAGGCAGAAACAGATAAACCCACACCCGTAAACCTCACCCACCACAGCTATTTCAATCTCGAAGGACAGGGCAGCGGAGATATTCTCGATCATGAGTTGATGATCGATGCCAACGAATACACGCCGATGGACGAGGGACTCATTCCCACCGGTGAGATCCGAAGCCTCGAAGACACCCCCATGGATTTCACGACGCCCCATGCCATAGGGGAACGTATAGATCAGGTGGAAGGAGGCTATGACCACAATTTCGTCCTTAGAGGAGGCGGGGGCACTTTGATCCTGGCAGCTAGAGTCCATGAGCCGGACAGCGGCAGGGTCATGGAGGTCCATACCACGGAGCCGGGCATCCAGTTCTACTCAGGAAATTTTCTGGACGGTTCGATCACAGGCAAATCGGGAAAGGTTTATCACAAACATTACGGATTCTGCTTGGAGCCCCAGCACTTTCCAGATTCCCCGAACAATCCCAACTTTCCCTCCACTATCCTTCGACCAGGAGATAGATACATGAGCCTGACCGTATTCAAATTCTCTGCCCAGAATCCCCGCTCATAATTTGGTGACAGTATACGCAATCACCAAAATCTCAAAAGGAGGAAGGGTTATGAACTCTTCGAGGATTTCGTTGCTTTTGATGGCTGCGTTTTTGTTGTGTTCAGCGTTCACTTTAACGTCCAGTAGAAGCGAGGAAAAAAAAGATGCTGACAGTACGTTGATCATCGACGTGGATTTGGGAAAAGAGACCATCAGTAAATACATCTATGGACACTTCTCCGAGCATCTTGGCCGGTGCATCTACGGTGGATACTGGGTGGGAGAGGACAGCGCTCTACCCAACAGCCGGGGCATACGAAAAGATGTTGTGGAAGCGCTGAGAAAGATAAAAATCCCAGTGCTCCGCTGGCCCGGGGGATGCTTTGCCGACGAATATCACTGGAAAGATGGTATCGGTCCGAAGGAAAAGCGGCCCACCATGATCAATACCCACTGGGGAGACGTAACCGAAAACAACCATTTCGGGACGCATGAATTTATGGATCTCTGCGAGCAGCTCGACTGCGAGCCGTACATCTGCGGGAATGTGGGCAGCGGCACGGTCGGAGAGATGCAGGAATGGGTCGAATACATCACATTCGACGGAACAAGCCCGATGGCCGATCTGAGACGGACAAACGGCAGAGAAGAGCCCTGGAGGATGAGATTTTTCGGCGTCGGCAACGAAAACTGGGGATGCGGGGGAAACATGCGGCCCGAGTTTTATGCGGATCTTTACCGCCGCTATCAGACTTATGTGCGCAACTTCTCCGGAAACCGCGTTTACAAAATTGCGTGCGGCAGCTACAGCGACAACTACCACTGGACAAATGTTCTGATGCGGGAAGCGGGCAGGATGATGGACGGCCTGAGCTTCCATTACTACACCGTTCCTGGAGGTTGGGGAAACAAAAATTCTGCTACCGATTTCGGCGAGGCCGAATGGTTCGACACGCTGAAAAAAGCTTTGTTGATGGAGGAATACATCACCCGCCACTTCACCATTATGGACAGGTATGATCCTGAAAAACGGGTGGGCTTGATCGTGGATGAGTGGGGTACATGGTATGAGGTGGAACCTGGAACCAATCCCTCCTTCCTGTATCAACAGAACAGCCTCCGGGATGCTCTGGTTGCCGGGCTCACATTGAACATCTTCAACAGCCACTGCGACCGGGTCAAAATGGCCAACATAGCCCAGACCATCAACGTGCTCCAGGCCGTTATCCTGACCGAGGACGAGAAGATGATTCTCACTCCAACCTATCACGTTTTCGACATGTATAAGGCTCATCAGGATGCCACCCTTCTTCCCACCATGCTCACCTGCGGAAGGTATGAATTCAAAAAGGAAGACATCCCCTCGCTTAGCGCGTCAGCCTCCAGAGACGAAGAAGGCAAGATCCATCTCTCCTTGTGTAACCTGGATCCCAACAAATCTCAAGAGATTCGGTGTGAGCTGCGCAATTTTGTGCCTCAGAATGTCTCCGGCCAAATCTTAACAGCCGATGATATGACCGCCCACAACACTTTCGACGAACCGCAAAGAATTACCCCTGTGGCGTTTAAAGATGCACAGATAAGAAACAACGCTATCCTGACTCTGCTGCCCCCCAAATCCGTGCTCGTCCTCGAGATCGACTGAGGCGGGTTCTTTTTAAAGCGGTAAGCCGGAAATACTGCGTTGGTGACTTCACCCTGACAAAATTTCACCGATGGCTTCGCCGAGAAGCCGGTTGAGCATCTCCGGGTCTTCGACCATCGGAAAATGGCCAACTCCCGCCATGATTTTTGCCTTGAAGGAGGGGATATATTTCCTGTTCGTGTCTATTTCCGGGGGATGCATATCAGAGTTGATACAGATCAAAGGCGCTTTTATTTGCCGGGCGGCCTCTCTGAGTCGATAGTTGTAATAGTCGAAAAAGCCCTGAAGAGTCCCTATCCCGACATTTAGCGGCGCAGCCACCATGTCAGCGACAACTTGTTCGACATGCTCAGGATTTGCATCCAGGGGAAAGAGGGAGCGTACGTATTCCTCGGTGGAGTGGGCAAAATCACCACGGAAAGCGTCGAGCCACTCTTCGATTTCGTCCTGGGGCAAGCTCATTTCGAAGTCGACCAGAGTGTCCACTCCGATGAGGCCTTGCACACGTTCGGGAATTCTGCAGGCCGCCTCGATCATCACCAGCCCTCCCAGTGAATGCCCGATAAGGATGACCGAATCAAGATGGAGAGCCTTGACCACAGCCTCGACATCTCTGCTGTATGCCTCCACTGTCCAGTCTTTACGCTCGGTTCCGGAATTTCCGTGCCCGGCAAGGTCGAGGGCCACAACCTTATGGATCTCTTTGAAATGAGTGAGCTGTTTATCCCAGTAGCTCATATCTGCACTCCAGCCGTGTATAAAAACGAGAGCCGGCTCACCGTGTCCTTGGACTCGAAAGTGAATCGAAACACCATCTGCCGAGAATACTCCGCCCATTTTCGATTCCTCCGAATCCCTTACCGAAGTTTCTTCTCTCTTACCACAAAGAAAGGGATGATTCAACAATTTTGACATCCTTCAGTACCTGTGTTATGAGATTTAGGCTAGGCTTTTCAATACTTGGTGGCGTCATGACAAGAAAAGAGTCCACGTATAAAGCTCCCCAGGATGTGATGTTTAAAAGTAAAGACAAGACATCACTTCATGGATACCTCCAAATACCCCCCGGAGGTGGACTCTATCCAGCAGTCATTTTTATTCATGGGGGCTATGGAGACAACCCGGAATACACACGGGCGCTACTCGAATGGAATGTGGCCAAGATGTTTCTCCAAGAGGATTTTGTCGTGTTTTCCACAGATTACAGGCATGACCTCGAAGGGAGAGACATCGATGACATCGTGGCTGCCTTTGAATACGTTTCTCATTTACCCTCAATAATAAGCGACAAAATTGCCTATTTCGGGGACAGCCATGGTTCCTATTTAGCCATGATGGCAGCCACCCGGACAGAGCCTTTCGCGATTATCCATGGATGGGGTGTCTCCGATATGGCCGAGTGGTTCGAGTACATCAAGAAGTCGTCGGTTCCTGCCTTTCAACAAATTGCTGAAGAACTCAGAAAATCATTGGGAGGCGAACCCCAAGACGTCCTGGAGGTTTACAGACAGGTTTCTCCCATAAGCCAAGTCGGAAGGATAAAGTGCCCGGTCTTGATCCTTCATGGTGAGGATGATGAAGACGTTCCTGTGGCGCATGCCTACAAATTGGAAGAAGCCTTGATAGAAGCTGGAAAAGAATGCGAGCTGCGTGTATTCCAAAATGAAGGGCATGGTCTTCGATCGCCTGAAGCCCGCCAAGCTATGGAGCAAGCCGCCCTCGAATTCATCAAGAGATATCTGAAGGAATATGCTAATCCTTCCATAATTCGGTGAGAGGATACGCAATCACCTCATTATTTCTCTGGTGCAGCCTTTCAGAGCCCAGAGGATAAAGAAGCAAAAGAAAGTATAAAGAACAGTTCCTGATGATTTTCACTCTGGCGAGGTAAACCATAATCATATTCATGCGTCTTTAACATATGGGAGAGTAACATCCGAATCATACATCACAAAATTCAAGGAGGCTTTGAATGAGCTGCTGTAAAAATTTCGTGCGTTTTTTAATGGTTCTTGTATTAGGGGCCTTACTTGTACAGTCATGCAAAAAAGAACCTCATCAAGAAACACTGGATGTCGTTTTAGAGAGAGAAATTCCAAAGATCATGGAGGCAGCCAATGTTCCAGGGCTGTCTATTGCTGTGATCCGCGATGGCCAGATATTCTGGACAGGTGCCTTCGGAGTGCAGAACCGCAACACAAACATTCCTGTCGGTGAAAACACCATGTTCGAAGCCGCATCCCTGACCAAAACCGTTACAGCTTATGCTGCCCTGCGCCTTGTGGAGAGGGGCGAGCTCGATCTAGATCGGCCTCTCTTCGAATACTTTCCCAACCATGAATACAAGAAGCTTGCCGGAGACGAGAGGTACAAGCAGCTCACCGCCCGTTTGGTCCTGACCCACACCACCGGCCTCCCCAACTGGGGGTCCAAGCTTATCAGAGAGCCAGGCAAGCAGTATGGCTACTCGGGCGAAGGATTCCTGTACCTCGGCAGGACCATCGAGCAGATTTCCGGAATGGCTCTTCAAGAGTTCGCCCAGAAAGAGATCTTCGAGCCTCTGGGAATGACACATACGAGCTATGTGTGGAATGAGGTCTATGAAGAGAATGGCGCATCAGGCCACGACCGCCACGGAGTCGCTCATCAAAAGCGTAAAAATACAGTACCCAATGGAGGCGCTTCCCTCCTGACAACAGCTCATGACTATGCCACATTTATCAGCGCCATCCTCAACAATCAAGGGCTCAAAGAGGAAACCATCGATCAGATGATCTCTCCCCAGGTCAAGGCGACCAAATGGGGAAAGGATGAATTGGATGAACACATCTACTGGGGATGGGGCTGGGGTGTTCAGCCAGGCAGCGTCGGCTATGGGTTCTGGCATTGGGGAGACAACGGAGATCTCAGAGCCTACACAGTAGCCTACAAAGACAGGGGGGATGGCCTGGTCTATTTTTCCAACAGCAACAACGGCCTTTCGATTGCGAAGTCAATTGTTGCCCTTGCTATGGATGATCCCCAATGGGCATTCGGGTGGTTGGACTACAAACAGTACGATGATCCGGAAAGGGTGGCGAGTCTATCCGTAGAGAAAGCATTCTTGGAAGAAGGAAAAGAAGCTGGACTCCCAAAAATCCAAGAGGTTCGAACAAATTTACCTGATTTGTTCAAGGAAGAATTCCTCACCGAGATGGCGCAGTACCTGGATGAAAGAGGCAAGGGAGAAGAGGCCGTTGCGGTTTATAAGGTCTGCCTGGAGTCCTTCCCTGAGTCTGTGGATGCTTATCTTGGCCTGGGAATGAGCTACATGGGAGCAGGGAAAAATCAGACAGCAATCGAAACCTTTGAGTCTGCCTTGAAGCTAAAATCCAATAATAGACTGGCCGAGGACGGAATAGGTTGGGCCAAAATTGCACTAAAGGCCGAGAAAAATCCAGTGAGTCTTTCGGCCGAAGAAATGGAGAGGTTTGTAGGAGACTACGGTCCCCGCCACATCTCTCTCCGTGAGGGCTGTTTGTATTATCAGAGAGAAGGGCGCGATGAGTATCGGCTCAAACCATTAACCAAAGACACGTTTGCTCTGGAGGGATACGCGCCTTTCAGAATACAGTTTGTTTCGGACGAATCCGGTCAGGTGACCAAGATCGTGGGGCTCTACATCAGCGGTCAAACAGACGAATCCCTCCGGGACGGCTGACTGGTTGATGAAGCGAATACTGAACTTATTTGATCTACTGGATTTTTCGAGGAGATACTCTTAGCTGATTTATTGACTTTATGCTACTCCTTTCTTGTTCGCTATCTAGATAGAAACTCAGTTGTTGGGCCAGGAAGCCCAGATGCTGCAGAATGAGGCGTTGTCTGTTCCCAGGAGCACATGCAGTATGTCGTAATAAAGGGCATTCATCAATGCCCGGGGAGCAAAGTGAAGTTTCCCATTTTTTGTCCTGAAAATCTTGCCAAAGTGTCCCAGGCTGAGTCCGTGGCCTACCTCGTGCGCCACAACGGTTTCGATATCGAAATAACGGATGTCGATGCCCCAGCTAAATTCTTCATTTACGTAAATTTCCTTGAAGGCCACATCATCGGGGCGTGCGGTCCAGGTAAAAGTGAAAGTGACTCCAAGGATGTAATCACCTCCATCAGGCGGGGCAATAGCATCAAAGAAACTTCTTGGGAGCCAACCTGCATGTGTGATGTCGGCTAACCATCCTGCAACTCCCCCGAATCCGAGCAGATACTGTACATAGCCCAAATCAAGACCATAGTCATTTACTTCCACCAGAGGGATATGAGCGCAGGGAACGGTGTTCCAGAGATTCATCGCCCTTCTGATAGCTGCTACGGCATCAGCCCAGGGAACATCAGTGGTTTGATCCACATGGTCAATCGCCCAGTATATGTCACGAGTACCAAACCGCCAGGGATCATAGGGAAGCCAATGGGAATCCAACTGATGTTGGCGGTCGTTGGCGTAGACCGTCATTCCAACCCTGTCACAAATCTCAAGATCTGCATATGCAATCCGGAAATCTTTCCCTGCTGCCGCCAACTGATCATTTATTGTCTGGAGCACGGCTTTAACGTTATCTTCATCAATATCAACTGCAGAAGCCGTTTGCGGAACTGCGAGCATGATGCCCAAAGCAATCACAGGAACAAAACTGTGCCATTTTTTTTGTTTCATAAACTCCTCCTTCTAAAATGAAAAATTTATATGAATTGCGCAAAGGCACGATAGGTTTTGCAGATATAGTAGATTGGCTAACGCATCCTCCCATATAACCTCGCTCAAAAAGATACTATTTATCAAAGAGCGGATTGTCAACAAAAAAACATTAAGATTAAGATATAGAATTCACAGTCTTTCTTGCCGGATGATTTATCTAGACTGTCGATGTCAAGACATCATACTTATAGTAGACATCCTTTAAAAAGCTGAAAAGTATCTTGACGGTGTTTTTATCGTTTTCATTTTTTTCTCCTGAAGCTATTGATTCCAACCAGGAAAGATATAATCCTCTCCTTGTATGTTTCTTTATTTTGTGTATTGCTGCGGGATTATTCCATTGTGGGGGGAACGATTTCTTGATCGGCGACTTTTAAAAGGATGCTGTGCTTGATCTCTATCTGGCTTGAGAGCTATTTTTTAGGTCCGATTCTTTTCCTCATGTAGCCGGTGAGGAAGATGACCAGGATTATAATTCCAAGGGCGACAAAAAGAATCGCAAGAGGAGGAAATTCCTCTTCTGAAGCGGGTAAAGCGTCCAGATCAGGTTCTTTTTCTGCTTCCTGGTCCATAACAGGCAGGACGATATGAGATGCGTGTTCTGAATTCCTGTAGAGCGTCACAGTCGGAGGAGGAGACAGCTCATCTTTCAGCGCGTTGTCTTTATCGGCACAGACTATGGTTACACGCATCAAATTCCCGGCATCGAACACATTTGAAGTCGGCTGAAGGTCGAAGACGAGTTCCACAGGCTCACCGGGCGTCAGCTCAATGGCATCCTCTTTGTGGCTCCTGTGAAAGGGGAGGCCCGTCTTATCATAGTAAGGTTCGTGAAGAGCTCGGTGCGATGCCTTCATAGCTCCTTCCGTGACGTAATGGGAAACGCCTTTTGCATCCACCTCCTCGAGATAAGCGAAGAAATTCCCATCTGCAGCAGTTGAGCTGATCCAGAGGTGTGCCACCGGATGGCCCGTGACCTCTAAATTCTCTGCCAACGGCGGCGTTGTGTAGGTCAATCCTTTTTCGTCATTTGCAGTCATATCGGGATACCCGAATCCGCCTCCTACGGCATTGTCCCACCGCGTTGTCGTCCCAGTAGTCGTGCTGTAGTCTACGACATAATCGTCCTTTCCTGATGTTTCGGGTAAAGCGGTTCTGCTCAAAAGACCGTCATTTATCGAATTCACACTTCCGGTGGGTCCTTGATGGAAATAAAATTTTGTTGGTATCGCCTCTGGAATAGGCCACTGCTGTGCTGTTCTCCATTCGTTATCCTTGGGAGCTCTCATGACATGATACCTTATGGGAGGTTCGTCCATGATCCCGTTATCTATCCCCTTCAACCAGTAATCGAACCAACGGATCTCCTCGACCACCGCAGCTCCGAATTCATCCTTAATGATATCCGGATCCTTGGGGGAATGCGACCAGGCGCCTATCACGATTTTTCTTGGATTTTTGAAGCTGCGGTACATGAAGAATCCATCTCGGGTGAAAGAATCGAGCCAACCGCACCACAGATAGATCGGGATCCCGGATTGGTTGATTTCCTCGATATAGGCAGCAGGGTGCCAATGATAAAATGGTTGGACTCCTGTCGCTTCGTCTGCACTGTCGCGGTATTTCAGAGGCAGAAAGATATCGATCAGGGAACGGTTCCGTTTATGCTGCTCCACAGCCGCTTTGAGAAGTGCTCGATCTTTATCTGCGTCCACAGGTGCGGCAACCGCCTGAGTATCCAGCACCTTGGTCAGTTCACTCCATGTCCTGATGAAATCGTCATAAAAAACTCCTCCTGGGTAGAAGACGGCATACATATCGAGAAGGGCCACACCAGGAAAAATAGCCTTCAGGTGGGGCGGCTTTGTGCCGGCGGCCATGAGTTGAGTGATGCCAAGGTAGGAGCCCCCCACCATCCCCACGTTTCCATCACACCAGGGCTGGGCAGCCAGCCATTCTGTGATTTCATAGGCATCTTGTGTTTCTTTCAGGGTCCAGATGCCCTGCCAGGTTCCGAATGAAGCACCAGAACCACGGGAATCTGCATCGGCGATGATGTAGCCGCGCTTGAGAAGAGGCTGGGTGAGAGGTGAATCCGCTGCACTTATCAATTTTCCATTCTGTATATGAGCCCTTCGGTAGCGATTATGGCTCCAGATAACAGGAAGCGGCACTTCAGCAATCTTCCCATTTATTGCCGGCCTAATGACGTCGATGGCGATCTTAACACCATCTCGCATGGTCAGATACTGGGAGGTTCGGACCCAAGAGTCGTAAACATCCTCGGAATATCCTTTGTATTCGCCGAACTTGGATACCCGCTCTGCTTCTTGTGCTGGAAGGTTCGCTGCCAAGAGAAGAACAGCCAATAACCCAGCCGAGAAGTATTGCAGCTTCGATCTCATTTTCCTTGACGATAAGAATGACCACATATAAGCCCTCCTACGAAATTTTTATAGTTGTCATTATAAGTGACCGAACGGAACGTGGCAATCTATTCGAACGTTAGTCTTATTTTAGAGAAAATATACGCAATCACTTAATTCCGTGAGTTCAGTAATCGCGTATCCTGTTACCGAATTAACGGTCACCGAATTAACGAATTAAAATTTCGCATTCCGACAGATATATTTCGGGGGCGTTCATATCCTTAAGTTTTTGGCAGATCGCCGATGCCTCCTCTCTTCTTCCGCTTTTCTTGTAAAGCCTCACCAATCCTACCGCGGATGCATAGTTGTATTTGCAGAGATCACAGGCCTTTTGATGATGCTTTATGGCTGCCTCTGGATCTCCTTTTTCCTGTTCAAGCAATCCGTATGCCGTATGCAGCCTGGATAACAAGATTTGATCGATTATGTGGGGCATCCGGGGAGTCGTTTTCTCGTGCTGATCCTTCTCCTCCGGATAAACAATCGCCATCGCCTCGTCCAGCATCTTCCTGGCCTTTGCTGGTTCAGAATCCATGATCAGCCGGCCAAGCTGAATCTTTGTCTCCAGCCTTTCCGGGTGTTTCTCCATAAGCTCTTCCAGAATCTGCTGCGCTTCCTTGGTGTTCTCTTGATCCGCCAGGAACATCGCTCTGATCTCCTGGAGACGCGGATATCTTCGCCTGAGATTCAACGCAAGATCAAGATGCTCTTTTCCTTCCTTTATCTTTCCAGTCTTGAATGCCACATAAGCCCGTTCAGCTCTCACACGCAAGTTATTCTTGTCGAGCTCTTCAAGGCTAAAGTCCAAAAACTTCTCCGCCTTGGCATATTCTTCCTTCTCCATATAACATTTTGCCAGATAAAAGTAAGGATCTGACGGAGCATATGGATCGGGAAAGGGATCGATGGATAAAGCCTCCTGCAGAACTTCTGCCGCCTTATCCACCTCTGCGGCAAAATAACAGAGCTCTCCGAGCTTGACCAAAAGATCCATAGAGTTCGGGAATTTTTCGATGCTTTCTTCGAGAAATTTGATGGCTTTGTTGAGTTTCCTCTCGATAGTAAAATAAGTATCTGCTAATCCGACGTATCCCCTGCTGTCGTTGGGGAACTCATGGATAGCCTTGATATAGACCTCTTTCATCCTCTCATAGTCCTTACGGAGCCTGTATACATTTGCTCTCGCCTCATGGAATTCGGGATGGCTCCCATACTCTTCAATAGCTGCCTCGATGCTTTCCATGGCCATTTGGTGATCTTCTCTGGCTGTTGACAGGGCTTTTCTGACCGACGCCAAGATTTCACTTTCCTCATAACTCTCCAGGTTTCCCAGACTCTCGATAAAGTAATAAAGATCAGGATCTTTCTCCAGGAGTTCCTGCCGGGTGTGGCCGTATCCGATCTTTTGGTCAGCCAATTTTTCTTCAGACACATAGGCTTCCACACCCACGGCAAAGTACTCCCATTCGTTAAAATCTGCATAGAAATCCAGGGTTTTCCGCTCTTTTTTTGCCTTGAGAAACAACCACTTGATTTCTTCCCTGTGCTTTTTTGAAAGAAAAGGATGGATCTGGTGGGCAAACTCGTGGGCCACCACATTGAACCGCAGGTGCTTCACGTCTCTTTCCCAATCCTCGCCGCTCGTAGCGTGGAATCCCCCGTTGCCTTTCACATCATCCCACAGCCTGAGGTCGAATGTCCGCCGTCCCCTGAGGCCTTCATTATAAGGAGCTTCCCACAGGAATTTATGGAAGGGGGTAATATAAAAGGTCGCCCCTGCAATCTTCAAGGCTTTGAGGTAATTCTTCAGAGGTTCTACAGAGATGCGCAGAATTTTCTGCAGGTCTTTGTCCAGCTTGCCAAAATTGATGAAGACGTCCTTCATATAGGGAGGCTCGATGGCATCCCTGGATGCGAAGGCTCTTTCGATCTCATGGAATTTCACGTTCGCTCGATCCTTTTTTCGAAGCAGAGACTGGCAAATTCCATAATGAGCCAAGCCGTAGTCAGGGTCGACATCCAAAACTTTGGAGAACCACGCCAAGGCAGTGTCATATTTTTGCCTATGATAATTCGCGGTCCCTCTACCGATCATGGCAGTGATGTTTTCAGGCATGAACTCGAGCACTTCGCGAAAAGTCTGGTCAGCCTTATCGAATTCCCGCTCCAGGAGATAGGCATCCCCCTCTTTCAGAAGCTCTTCGATCATCTTCACGGTCTCAAGCGCTCCCTCGATTGCTTGCTCCTCATAGTAATGGGGGGTCCATCCGTTTCCGAGGTAAAAACGAGCCAGGTGAGAGTAAGGATTGATTCGAAGTGCGATTTTTGCCTGCTCGTATCCTTCCTCGAGCCTTCCCTCTCCCCGAAATAGGATGTTTGCCAGGTTTGCACGGGCATCGTCGTTGAAGGGATCGATCTCCACGGCCTTCCGTCCCCACTCATTCCATTCGTCATTTTGCTGACGAATACGGTAAATGCGTGACTGGATCACGTATGCCTGAGCAAGATTCGGATCTAATTGAAGGCATTCCTGGACGAATTTTCCAGCATCTTCATATCTGTTAAGCCAGTAAAAGAGTTCGGCAAGCCCACAGAAGGCTTCTGCGGGAACTGGCTCCTCAAAAATGTTTTTGTAGATATCTCTTGAGGCTGCAAAATCCATTCTGTCGATTTTGAATCTGGCCTCCAGGAGTTTTGCGTCAACGTTATCGGGAGCTACCCTCAGCGCTCTTTTTAATATCTCCGCTCCCTCTTCAAACCGGTAACTCCGCCTGAGGAGATCTGCGAGGGCGATCAGACTCGGAAGATGTCTCTTGTCCAGACCGAGGGCCTGATTCAAGACTATTTCCGCATCGGTGTATTTTCCACCCATAAACAGCAGTTGTCCCAAGTGAAAGTGAGACTCCACATTCACTGGGTGAGCCTTGACTTCCGCTTTGGCCTGAACAATGGCCTTTTCGAGCTCCTCAAAACTTCGTATTTTGGAATGAAGTTTGTCCTGAGCAGATTGAAGAGCCGAGAAAAAGAGGAGAATAATCCCGCAAAAAATGACTTTTTTAAGGCTAATCCCGTTTGTCTCAGCCATTTATATCTCCTGTCTGTGGATTGAATCTTCAGATTGCTGTCTATCCATGGTAAGACTTTTTAAACATCCCGTCAATTGAGGGGTGCTGCCAAATTATCGATGGACAGGAGGAGTAGAACTTGTCTCCAGAAAAAAACATGTCTTTATCACGATAAAAAGCACGCTAGCTTCAGAAAAGGCTGTTTGACTCATTTATTTTCCTGTTATAGACTTGATTCGGCCTAATTGTGAATCTCAGATAAAACGCCGAAGATCCATGAGCGATAAAAAGACAAAATCTTTTCTTTCAGACGAAGAAAAAAGCCGATCCTCCGGAGAGGATCTTAAAGCCACAAAAACCATTCCGCCCTCATCCGCGAGCAGTCCAGAAGTCATAGACAACTACCGTATCATCCAGAAGCTGGGCGAAGGGGGAATGGGAGAGGTTTACGAGGCCGAACAGACTGTGCCCATTCGGCGCAGGGTCGCTCTCAAGATTATCAAGTGGGGGATGGACACCAATCAGGTGGTGGCTCGTTTCGAATCGGAGCGGCAGGCTCTGGCTTTGATGGATCATTCCAACATAGCCAAAGTCTTCGATGCCGGAGCGACAGAAAAAGGACGTCCGTACTTTGTAATGGAATGCGTGAAAGGTGTCCCGATCACAGATTACTGCGATACGAACCGCCTGAATAACCGCCAGAGGCTCGAGCTTTTTATCCAGGTCTGTGAGGGAATTCAGCATGCCCATCAGAAAGGGATCATCCACCGGGATATCAAAGCCTCCAATGTGCTGGTGACTATTCAAGATGACAGGCCAGTTCCCAAAATCATCGACTTTGGAGTCGCCAAAGCGATATCGCAGAGATTGACAGAGAGAACGATGTTCACAGAGTTAGGGCAGCTCATCGGAACGCCCGAGTACATGAGTCCGGAACAGGCCGAGATGACAGGGCTGGACGTAGACACCCGCACGGATGTGTATTCTCTGGGGGTGCTTTTGTATGAGCTGATTGTCGGCGTGCTTCCATTCGAATCCGAAGAGCTTCGCAGTGCTGGGTTTGACGAAATTCGCAAAAGAATCCGAGAGCAAGAGCCCCCCAAGCCGAGCACGAGGCTGACCACTCCTGGATTTGACACGGATCATGCGATAAAAAGCCGTCAGACGGATTTGTCTGCACTTGCCAAACAGCTCAAAGGAGAGCTGGATTGGATCACCATGAAGGCTATGGCCAAGGATAGAACGCTGCGTTACGCTTCTGCCTCTGAGCTTGCCGCGGATGTCAAGAGGTATCTGAAGCACGAACCTGTTACGGCAGGTCCCCCGAGCGCAGTGTATCGTCTGAGGAAGTATGCCAGAAGACATAAGGCAGGAGTAGCGGCGGCAGCGGTCGTTGTGCTCGCTTTGGTTATAGGAATAACGGGAACCACTATCGGCTTATTGAAGGCCGTAAAGGCAGAACAAAAAGCAAAAGAAGAGGCCGTCACAGCGCAGCAGGTGACGGATTTTTTAGTAGATCTTTTCGAGGTCACCGATCCAAGTGAGTCCAAAGGGAATACGATTACCGCGCGGGAAATTTTGGATAAAGGCTCAGAAAAAATCGAAGAGGAGCTCCAGGATCAGCCCCGGATTCAATCCCGTCTGATGGAGACAATGGGAAGAGTCTACAGGAACTTGGGGCTTTATACTCTGGCTGCTCCCATATTGGAGAAATCCCTTTCCCTTAAACGCAAAATATACGGGGAGGAACATCTGGAAGTCGCTGCCGGCCTTCACACCCTGGCGGTGCTCTATGACACTCAGGGAAAATACCAGGAAGCGGAATCTTTCTTTCGTCAATCCCTGGAGATCAAGGAAAAGATTTTCGGCCAGGATCACCCGGAGGTGGCAAGAGGTCTTAACAGCATGGCTGTAGTATACTGGAATCAGGGGAAATATGCGGAGGCGGAGCCGCTTTTTCAAAGGGCTCTTGCCATTAAAGAGAAGGCCTTGGGGCCGGGCGACCCCGATGTCGGCAACACTCTCACCAACCTTGGAGTGCTCTATCACCTCCAGGATAAGTTCGGAGAAGCAGAGCCTCTTTTCAAACGGGCATTAGCGATTTCAGAGAAAACTCTGGGGGAAGACCATCCAGATGTGGCCGCCAGTCTGAATAATTTGGGCTCTCTTTATGAAGACATGGGAAGGCCAGAAGAGGCAGAGCCTCGTTATGAGCGTGCACTGGAGATTTGGGAAAAAACCCTTGGTCCTGATCATTCGGATGTAGGGATTGCATTGCACAATCTGGCGAATCTCTACAGGGACCAGGAGAAATACGAAAAAGCAGAACCTTTTTATCTCCGCTCTCAGTCTATTTTCGAAAATGCCTTGGGAGAGGATCACCCTTATATGGCTTACAGCTTTCGAGAACAGGCAAATCTGTACAGAAATCAGGAGCAATATGACAAGGCAGAGGTCCTGTATAAAAGGTCGCTTGAGATTTTCGAGAGGAGCATGGGGCCGGATCATCTGAACGTGGCGGAGACTCTGGAGAATTATGCCCTGCTGCTGCGGATGATCGACCACAGCGGCGAAGCAGATAGTCTTGAAGAGCGTGCCAAAGCCATCCGTGATAAATCTAACTTCAAGCAATAAAAAATGGGGGAAAACGGAAATTTTATAACTTGAGGTTCTAAAGAGATTTATTCCTTGAGGTTAACAAAAAGAGCTGCTACTATTTAGCAAGATGGATAAAGATGAAATTATCGCACTTATCAGGCAGACAGAATCCCCGCTAAAAAAACAACTTTTAGCAGTCGCCCTGATTTCGCATCTTCTTCGAGAAAGAGGGAAAGAGGTGCCTATCATAATCGGTGGGTTAGCCCTTTCTTATTACACTAGAGAGGTCTATTTCACGGCAGATATAGACCTAGCATATTCGGATCGGGAAGCCCTTGATGAAGTTTTGAAAGAATTAGATTTTAGCAAAAGCGGAATATATTGGGTAAACGAGGATTTGAAAATTGCCATCGAAGTTCCTGTGGGTGTTTTGGTCGAGGAAGATTCACCGCTGGAAATTGTCGAACTCGGCCCTGAACTCAAATGCAAGATCATCGGGATCGAAGACTTGATCATCGACCGGTTAAATGCCTGTAAACATTGGAAATCGGAAATCGATTGCGAGATGGCAGAGCTCCTGGTCATAAGAGATGGCGATGAGATGGATTGGGATTATCTTGAAAAAAGAGCTGAGAAACCGGAAAATGATCTTGTTCAGGAATTAGACGAATTGAAAACAAAAGCAGGTATATGAAAGAAAGAAGGCGCAAATACCGGGATCGATCCGCAGTGGATATTCTCCTTTTGAGGGAAAAACTTGGCCTGAGAAGGTACAGAAAGCCGAAAAAGAGAGATGAGGAGGAAAAAAAGATTTTGATCGATCTAGGGCTGAAGAAAATCAAAGAAAAGGAAGAAAGAGACTTCATTTTGATAAAATACAGAAGGCGAAAACTCATAATCTAGCTTTTATGCTCTCTTTGGGATCTTTTGGTAGTCCAACCAAGGGGTAAGAAAGAAACTATTAGGTGATGAACACCTTGATGTGGCCCAAAGTTTGAATAATCTGGGGATGTTTCTCTACAGGCAGGGAGAATATCAGGAAGCCGAAAGATTATTCAGAGAAACTTTGAATATGAATTGGAAGCTGCTCCGGATGGAGCATCCAGAAATCTCCACAAACCTGAATAATTTGGTTCTTGTGCTGAGGGATAGCGGGAAAATTGCCGAGGCCTTGTTGCTGAGAAGCTATCGCCTCATCGAACAACAGTTTGGAGAGAAACACCGTTTTGCGACATAGGTTTCTCTTGATTGACCGATACTCAGGAATATCTTCTGCTTTCACTTCTCTGTACCGTGGTTTCATCATCTTGTGGTCTGCAGGAAGATTGAACCAAACGAGGCGTATATCCGTATTTAGTAATTGAAAACGATAATACTGTAATTTCGATTGACGTAATTTAGAATTATGTTACAATAATGAAATATACGAAATTAGGAAGGAGGGACTATATGAAAGCAGCAAGAAAAATCATCGCTTTACTTATTATTATTTTCATAGGAATTCCTATACTTTTTGGAGTTATCTGGATTGTCGGTCTGACCAAAGCGACGGTATCTTCTGAATTTGTATCTGACCTGCCCCGGGAGATTATTGAAGAGATCCCGGATATAGCAGAGGAGGTTTTCCGAGAAGCTCAGGATAGAAGGGTGATCAGGGACGATAACACCAGAGCATGGTTTGAGGCGGCAGCCAAAGCGGGAGTGACCCCCAGGCAGCTCATGGAAGAGATAGGCCTGCTGGATTGGCTGGAAAATGAGCTGTCCGAATCGCTAGAGGAGGTTGGAGAAGTCATGAGAGGAGAGAGAAGACCGAGGCCGATAACTCTGGACCTACGGCCCTTGAAGGATATCCTTCTCCAAGGAGAAATCGACCAGTACCTTCTGAGAGTGCTGGACAACCTGCCTCCATGCGACGAGGAAGAGAGCAATGCTTGGCTTCGAATATCTCGACGAGGATTTGATCATCGTGAATTGCCTGCCTGTCGGCCTGACCTTGAGATTGCCAGAGAAGCACTCACAGAATGGCGCATCGATGCTGTAGATGATATGGACAATGAAATCGAAATCTTCGAAGATGTTCATTTCCTTCCCTTCGGAATATCCCGAACGATCCCACTACTATCTTATTCCTTATTCGTGATTCCAGCCATCTTTATCTTAATCGGAGCTTTGATAGCCGCTACTTCGCCTGCCAGTTTCTTCCGCTGGAGCGGCATTTCGATTTTTTTAGGTGCTCTCCCCGCACTCCTCCTGTCGTTTTTTGCCAAGCATGTCTCCCTGTGGGCATTGAGCTTTGCCCCTTATTCCTACCAAAATGACTGGTCTTCGGAGCTGAACGACCTGATCTTGGAAAAGACAAGCTGGATTCCTATGAGGATTATCGATCAGCTTTTCTCCCCCGTTATTTCTGTCGCCGCCATAGTCTGCGTCATCGGTATCGTGCTTTTTGTCATATCCCTGATGGTTCGAGGGCGAGCTCAAACAAGAACTGTGACAAAAGCTCAAGCCCCGCCGTCTGCACCGGTACAGAAAGAGGAACCACCCAAAGCAGAGGAATCAGAGAAAGAAGAATCAGTCGAGGCTGAATCCAAAAAAGCTGAAACTCAAGAGCCAGAGAAGGAAAAGCCAAAACCAGAGTCTTCAGATGTAGAACCAGAGACAGAACCTGAAGAGATTGAATCCGAAGAGCCCGAACCTGAATCGAGTGAGCCTAAGAAATCAGAAGAGAGATAAGGCCGAGCAATAATTGACTGAGCCTTACGGTTGTGATATCAATGGGGGAGTAGATCTTGGCGGAATCGGTGATGCGGATGACAAATATTTTTTTATAGAAATTCTTATCCGACTTATCCCCGGCATCCGGTAGGATTTGAGAAAAAGCTCATGACACAGAACCGAAGGGAGTTTTTGCGAACTCTGGGATGGGCTGCTTCTGTATTGGCGCTGGACCAATTTCTGGGGTGCAGAAGCCGGGTTAAAAATTATCCCAATATCGTCTATATCATAGCCGATGATATGGGATACGGAGATGTGTCTTGCCTCAATCCGGAAAGCAAAATCATAACACCTCACATAGATCAGCTGGCATCGGAGGGCATGCTTTTCACAGACGCTCATGCTGGTTCTGCAGTTTGCACCCCCACCAGATATGGGATTCTCACCGGCCGCTATTGCTGGAGATCACGACTACAAGAAGGCGTCCTGTGGGGATATTCTCCTCATTTGATTGAGATTGAGCGTTTGACCGTCGCATCTCTATTGAAGCAGAAAGGTTATGCCACGGCTTGCGTGGGAAAATGGCATTTGGGTTTGGATTGGGTGACTCATGATGGATACAGATTCACAGACAGCAGCGATGAGACAGGTGAACATGTTGATTACAACCAACCGATTTCAAATGGCCCCCTCGATCTTGGGTTCGATTATTTCTTTGGCATTCCTGCGTCCTTGGATATGGTTCCTTATGTCTATGTTGCGAACGACCGAGTGCTTGAAGCCCCCACTGAATTCATCGTGGGAGAGATGGGTCTAAGGTTCTACAGAAGCGGTCCTATTGCTCCAGGATTGGAGCTTGAAAAGGTGATGCCAACTTTCACGCAGAAAGCAGTGGATTTCATAGAGAATCATGCGAAGTCCGTACCTATGGATCCCTTTTTTCTCTACTTTCCTCTGAGCGCGCCCCATACACCCATCCTGCCCACCAAAGAATGTCAGGGAGAATCCGGCATCGGGCCCTACGGTGACTTTGTCGTCCAATGCGATTGGACCGTCGGAGAGATCATGAAGGCTCTGGATCGAAACGGACTCGTGGAGAATACGCTCTTCATCGTCACCAGCGATAACGGATGTTCTCCGGCAGCAGATCTTAACGATTTGGAACGGAAAGGCCATCATCCGAGCTACCATTTTCGGGGATACAAGGCAGATATCTTTGAGGGTGGACATCGAATCCCACATATCGTCCGCTGGCCAGGCAAGGTGAAGGAAGGCAGCTCCTGTGATGACACCATTTGTTTGACCGATCTTCTGGCTACTGTGGCGGATATTCTAGGTTGCGATCTTCCTGCGAACGCCGGAGAAGACAGTGTGAGCATCCTGCCGGATTTGCTAGGTAGGGCATCCGGTCCAGTGCGAGAAGCCACGGTGCATCATTCTTTAAACGGCTCCTTCTCCATCCGCCAGGAGAAATGGAAGCTTGAACTGTGTCCAGGTTCTGGAGGCTGGAGCTATCCACAGCCAGGCGAGGCGAGAGTACTTGGCCTGCCTGGTGTCCAGCTTTACGACTTGACTCGAGATGTCGGGGAGCGCGAGAACCTCCAGAGCAAACATCCCGAAGTTATAGAGCATCTGCTGCGACTTTTGGAAAAATATGTGGCTGACGGACGAAGCACACCAGGCCGACCGCAAGCCAATGATGTGCCAGTCAACATCTGGAAATAGAGAGGATGTCGATGACAAAATCAATCCCTGTTTCCATTTGCCTTTTCAAGAGGAATGAGATATGTTTTTTTAGGGAGATAATTAAGTGATTGCGCATACTGTCCCCCAATAATTTTATAGATAATATTCATAAGAGCAAAGGAGGTGTCTATTGAAAAACTCACTAATGCGTGTTTTTACAGGGACGGTTTTAGCAGTCTTTCTGTTGAGCTTCGGTGTGAATGCACAGGATCTCGAGAAAAAGTATGCCCCGATCTTGGGAGATTATGAGTTCGATCTGACGGATTTCGGAATGGGAATTGTGACAGTTAATGTTTATATCGAGGACGGTGCCCTCTGGGCGTATCCTGACAACTCTGACGAGCCTGGCGAGATGGTGCCCGTCGAAGGAGAGGAATTTGCCTTCACCATCGATGCGGGGGATCAGGGCGTGTACGAAATGACATTTAAGAAGGATGAGAACGGGGAATACACCAAGTGCCATGTCATAAACGAAGCCATGGACATGGATGTTACAGGAGAAAAAATTAAGGAGTAAACCTACTTCTTTTCTGCTTTTGCAGTGCGGTTCTGATAGGCTGGCCTCACTGGTTCCTTCGGCGGATCAGTTCGGAGAAGATTCAGAACCTCCTCTATGGCTCGTTCAAGCTGGGGGTCTATCCCTTTAGCGAGTTGACCCGGATCGTCGACCACTTTGATATCCGGCTCCACACCGTGACCTTCGGCAAACCACACACCGTCAGTCCCGTAGATTCGACCTTCTGGAACCGTGTAGTACCCGCCATCCACAGTCATATGGCCTATGGCCGGGCCGATAAGGGCTCCCACTGTCCGCAGCCCGATGATGGGGCCTACTTCTTGGCCCTTAAAGGTGTAGGGCAAAGCATCGCCTCCTGATCCGCTCCAACCGTTGATCAGCATGACTTTGGGTCCAGGATTCGCCCGGGCAGGCTGCTGCGTGTCTTTCCCATACCGCCAGGCGAGATAGTGGACTCTGGGCCGGCTCAGAAGCTCGACGAACCGGTCAGCGAGCTGCCCGCCGCTGTTGAACCGTTCGTCGATGATGAATCCATCCTTGTCGATCTGGGCGTAATACTGCCGGATCAGTTCGGTCTGTCCGTTTGTACCGGTGTCGGGCATATAGATGTAACCGATCCGTCCATTGGAAGCTTCTGCCACCCTGCTTCTGGAGGCTTCGATCCATTCCAGGTTGCGCAACCGGACTTCGCTCCTTAGGGTCTCGACAAGAACTTCCCGTGCGCCCTCCTTGGTCGGTTTATCGTTTATGGTCAGGGCTACAGTTTTTCCAGCCAGACCTTGAAATGCAGCCCACGGATCCTTCGCTGTATCCAGCGGGATGCCGTTGACTGCCAAGATATAGTCTCCTTCCTTGACTTCCACTCCCGGGAGCTTGAACGGAGAGCGAACCTCGCTGTCCCAAACCGCTCCATCCACAGCACGGGCAATGCGGTAAGCCCCCTCCTCCAGAGCCCAGTCGATACCGAGCATGCCTACAGACTGGCGCTTTCCAGATTCGAGGTCACCTCCGCCGACATAGGTGTGAGAGGCGTTGAGTTCGCCGATGACTTCGCCGAAGATAAAGTTTGCATCCCATCGGGTGACAGCATCCTTAAGAAGGGCTCCATATTTGCGTTTCACCTCTTCCCAATCCACTCCGTGCAGGTTCGGATCGTAGAAGAAATCGCGGTATTTCCGCCAAATATCCATAAAGATTTGCGTCCATTCGGCTCGTGGATCGACCATTGTTTCCAATTCGTTCGTTCTCAGGCTCTTGGTGAGTTTTTGCTTGGGTTTGATGTCGACGATATAAAAGGATCGGCGCTGGGCGGCCAGCATCTTCTTGCCGTCGGCTGAGATTTCATATCCGCTGGCATCATCCAAGATGGTTTCTTCTTCGCGTTTCTCCAGATTATAGGCCACAACAGGGCTCTGTCTATCACCAGAGCCGGTTCGGGGCCGCCGATGGTAGATGATCCGTCCTTTAATGGCCCTCAAGGTGGTGTAGTTTCCTGCGGCTGTAGGCAGGACTACCAGCCTGTTCTCGAAACCGTCGATGTCGATCTTGAGCTCCTCAGGTTTTTTTTCTTTAGCTTCTTCCGAGGGATCTTCTTTTTCCCCTTCAATTTTCTCTGCTTCCTTTTTGGCCTTTTCTTCTGGGGATTTTTTCTCTTCCGTTTTTTCCTGTTCGGCTTTTTCTTCTTTAACAGGTTCTGCATCGTTCCGTGGAGCCAAGGGCGAAGGGATATCTTTACGCAGGGAAACAGCGGCGATTTGCGTTGTGTTCGGGTAGATCCAGGTTCCGTCCAGGTCGCTGTAGACCGGCCTGAGCGACCGATTGGTAAAGAAATACAGATATTTTCCTTCCGGGTCGAAAACAGGAGCGTAATCACTGTAATACCCGGATGTGACCCGGTGACGCTTCTGGGCCTTCACGTCATACAACATGATGACATTTTGAAAGTTTTCAAGTACCTGGGTGTAGGCGATCCAGTTACCATCGGCAGACCAGCTCAGCTCCACTCCGCTCAAGCTGGGGTGGCTGTGCCAATCGATATTATCGACTACGGTCATCTGGCTGGTCTCCATGTCAAAGATCTGTAAGTCATGAGCATGATCGATATAGGCGACCTTCTTGCTGTCCGGGGACCAGAAAATATGGTAACGGAAACCTTTCCCCAGCTTGGTCAGCATTTTTTCCTCGCCCGTGCCATCAGCCGGGCAGATCATGAGTTCAAACTCTCCAGAACTGTCACTCCAGTAGGCAATGTGTTTTCCGTCAGGCGACCAGGAGGGATACCTTTCTGCAGAACCGGAACTCTGAGTGAGGTTACGGATGTATCCATGTTCTGCCGGAACGGTGAAAAGATCGCCCCTCGCCTCGAACACAGCTCTTTTTCCCGATGGAGAGATGTTTCCGTTCTGTATGAGATTTCCTACGCTGACCAAACGGGGCTTGAGCGTCGCCAGATCGGTGACCACATCGATTTCCACTTTGCCGTATTTCTCGGTCTCGAGATTCAAGAGATAGAGGCTGCCGCCGGCTTCGAAAACCATGTCTTCGGGGCCGATGGCAGGGACGGTGACGTCGTAATCCGTGAACCTGGTAACCTGAGTGAATTCTTCAGTCTTCAAGTCGTGTTTCCAGACGTTCTGACGCTGGTTCGTCCCGCGGTCGGAGAGGAAGTAGAGCGCATCACCGTGCCACATCGGGTAGTCCTCGTTTGCATCGCTCTGCGTCAGGTTGCGGGCAGATTTTGTCTGCAGTTCGAAAAGCCAGATATCCGGAGCCATGCCGCCCCTGTAGCGCTTCCAGGTTCTGCGGAAAGCTTCGGTTTTGGTGGTGAAAGCCAAAAATTTCTCATCGGGAGAGAGTGCGGCTGATTCACCATAAGCGACCGGCATCTTATCCGGCAGCCCTCCAGAAGGGGACACACTGTAGAATTGGCTGAACCGCTGACGCCCGCTTTCTCTCGTCGATGCAAAGAGAAGGCCTTTTCCGCTCGGGCGCCAGTCGATCAAACGATCGGACAGAGGATGGTAAGTGACTCTCACCGGAGTCCCTCCCAGCGCGGGTATGACATAGATGTCAGTATTACCGTCATAGTTGCCGCTGAAAGCGATATGTGATCCATCCGGAGAAAATCTGGGGAAAGATTCCTCCCCCATAGGTGAGCTCAGATGGTGGGCCACTCCGCCTTCTTTGGGTACGACCCAGATATCACCGGCATAAACAAAGGTGATATGGGTAGCTGAGACATCGGGCTGGCGGAACATTCTGGCATCCACCTGGGCCCGGGCTGAAAGAGCGATAAACGCGGTTAAAAGCAGGGCAAGAAGAGTGCGTTTGAAAATCATGACTGACTCCTTTCGGAAAAAGATTTCATGAGATATTTATATAAGGGCAAAGGATGATACGCCTC
This sequence comes from uncultured Eubacteriales bacterium, assembly GCA_964346815.1. GTDB lineage: Bacteria > Acidobacteriota > Aminicenantia > Aminicenantales > Aminicenantaceae > CAYFWF01. The sequence continues at coordinate 134,123 of CAYFWF010000007.1, forward strand.
TTTTCATCTATTCTAATTTGAATGTCTGGGAAGAGGAATAAATGAGGATGACCTTCCTTTCATCTTCAGGATCTGGTTTTTCTCCCAGGTAGAATTTAACGGACAGACTCTGGTCGTCGGTATCATACTGGGCATACCAAAGAGTGCGTCCAGGTGCATATTCTTTGTTGCCGGGAATATAGGGGGGGACAGCGACCCGGGCATTGATCGCAGCGATCTCTTCGAGCGAGAATTTTTTTTCTGCACCTACGGTTTCCTGTAAAGTCTTGAACCTGGAAAAGCTAGCGCCAAGGTTTTCTTTCGGGAGATCTTCTAATGATTTATGGTGAAAGACTAGATGATTGGTGATGCATTGGGGCCCATCCCCGTCAATGATATAGCTTCTGTTGCGGTTGGGCGAGAACTCGAAGATAAACGATCTTCCGCTCTGGTCGCCGACGATGTAATGACAGGGGATAAAGGAGTAGTAGTGTTTCGAGGAGAGGAGAGCTTCCTTGGCTTCTTCCACATTCCGGCAGGTGTCCAAAAGATACCGCATGGACATCAGCTCGTGAAGCCCGACTTCGTCACCAGGTTCCCGGCCGACTTTCCGAAGAGATTCCTCTTCAGCCAGGATGGATACGACCAAACCTGCGGAATTTATTCCATCCAAAACTCCTCCAAGATAATCGAAGGCACACAGAGACAGGGAGGAGTATCCACGGTCAGGGTGAATCTCGAAAAGAATGGGCCGGGCCATCATGGGCAACTCTCCGTCTGGAGGATATTTCCCTTGAATATTGCCAGTGGTGAAGTCATAGTTGCGGCTGAGGATGTTGTGACCGTTCGATGTGTATTCCCCGGGATAGAACACAACGGAACAGCCTGGAGGTACTCGATAGGATTGAAAGAGCCCGGTTAGGTCGTAAGAGTCATCCTCGATATCCAATCCATAGACAGAAGCGATCCCCTTCATCCGATCGTAAAGGATCGGGAAGTTCCTTTCCATATATTTCCGCTTCGCTCTGTTCAAGATCTTACTTTCCGAAGGGCTTATCTCTGTTCCATCCTTTTTTGCAATCTCGCCGATTTTCTGACCGATGGAAAAGTTCGATCCTTTGAGAATCACGTGCCGTACTTTTACGAACTGGTCAAGACCTCCTGCAATGACCGACTCTTTATATTCCAGTTCTGCAGTATTTGGTTGTTGGGAACCGCAGGCTGAAAGAAAAAAGGCCAGTGCTGTCCCTATCAAAACCGAAAGATGATATCTTCTTATGGTGCTGGAAAACATTGTCTCTCCCTCACTTTTTTTATGATAAATGCAGCGGATTCTTTGTTGTTGCAGGAATTTACCATATATATCACATATTTATACGGGATAGTAGATTAAAAAGTTCCGAATTCGGGAAATGTCTAGCCCAGTCAAAATGAGATTCTTATATATTATGGAGAAATGGATCCGGATATAAACTCCTGCCAGAAAGCTTTGGGGGCAGTCCCTAGAGATACCGCTCCAGATAGAGACTTGTTAGAGAGGGTCTCGATGAATTGCGTTACATTATCAGGGCAAGCAGCCAACAAGAACCATATTTCTTCCCCTAGATTGCAGAGCTTTGGCTGCGATGAGCTCTTCATTCTGACTCTTCTTAAGACAGAAGAGCCGCTGGGATTATATTGCTGGGTTTATGTTAGTTCGACTCTCCTCTCTACTTATACATGCCGAGAATGGGGATTCGAAGCAGCGCCGCAACACCTGCGTGGTCCGAAGGCCACAGCCAGGGATAAAGCTCGTTCCCCATGTAGTCTGTATATTCAAAGTAGAAACGGTCTTCCATCTCATCTCCAACAACGTAAGCGAATACAGGACCAATGTTGTGCATCCCCATGGTTCCGACATCGCTCCTGACCATAATGAGATCGATTCGCTTATCAAGATCGACGGCTGTATTTCTCAGGTCTGAATCATGGCCGGCCGTGTAGCCAGGGATTCTGGGCCTTGCATTATTCCTGGCCCAGGCGTCCACGTATCCCTGACTGACCAGATACATATAAGTATCTCCCAAGGGAGCGGGAGTGTTGAGATCCCCTACCAGAATCACGGGCGGCTGAATTCCTGCCAGATAACTCGTGAGCACACCTGCCTGTGCGAGCTGGATGAGGATACTGAAGGGTTCCAGATGAGTATTGACAAAGGTATAGGTTTTGTGTCCCACCTGAGCATTTACTGCGACATATCCTCTTTTGACCTCAATATCGCCATAGGTGGTACCAGTTGGAACAACCAGGAAATAGGGAGCAGGATAATTTTCCTCCACTTCACCCCACGTCGTAACATCCCCTCGGGCCAGAATCATATCATAGTCGGTCAAACGAACATCAGCGGCAATTGTCGGACTTGAAAGATCGTCGAGCATTGGCAGTTCCACGTCAGCGTTCTCCACTTTGGCCGCAACATAATAATTGAGACCCATACCAGTTAGAGTCGAAAGTAGGATTTGCTCAAAATCGAAGAGCTCAGTATTGGCGTTACGCGGAATTCCATCCATAGAGCCTATACGGAGGAGAGACACCTCCTGAAGACCGATGAGATGGGGCCGAGCCCGCTTGATCTCATCAGCGAGTGCCTGGGCACGTACCTCAAAATTGGTGGAAAAGACTTCCAAATAGGTTTCGTAGACTCGGATGGGTACCAAGAACGGGTTTGTCTCTTCTAAAATACGGTCCACATTGCCGCCGACGTAGATGTTTCTGGTCATCACGACGATGGAGTTCGGATCCTTGCTGAGCTGACGAAGCTTCCTGAGTTCGTCTTTGGGTGGCTTTTCTGCCCAAGTGGTGAGGACAAAAGCAAGGCAGACCAAAAGAACAATAAAGGTACGTTTAGTCATTTCACGCCTCCTTAGCAATGAATTGCTGACAGAAAGAATATTACACCTATTGCATATTTTGTCAATAGGAATTTTTTAGAAGAAAGATTTATCCTTTTGGAGGAGAAAAGACCTGCCTCTATCCAGAGGGATTCAGGCGCTGTGGATTCGTTTCCAGTCGGAGAGGGCCCGGTTGGCATATTCAATGAATCTGTCACGCTGGCTGGGCGAGAGCCTGATGTTCATCTTTCCCTTCCTGACGATCTCTATTTGGCTTCGGTAGGATGTGACCGAGCTGTTGCTCACAAGAGGAGGAATTCCTTTGGCTGGCTTCACGGCCTCAATCGTGTCAAAACGGATATTCCAGTAGAACTGGCCGTATTTTATTCGTATTCGATCCTGAAGGATAAAGATCTTTGTCGGAAGAACGAGCCAGTAGACGAGAAGAATAAATGGGGCGGTGAGGAAGAGTACGATAGAGGCGGTATGAAAAGCGATTTCCACTTCGTTGGGTACAGCATCTCTATAGTGAGCAGAGTAATAGAAAAAAGCCCCCATGGCTAACAGCAGGATGACAGGGAGCGAAAGAAGGATTTTGGCCCAGAATTCATACTTGATAGTGTCTTCGAAAAGGGCGGAATTCATATTCTATCTCCTCATAAAATGTCTCTTTGACTCATGCAGAGATACGATGTTTTCGTTTTGTGGATTGATCCAGCGGAAACATTCTCATATGATTCCTTTTTGAGGGGCGTTTTTCCGCTTGACCAGCAGGACTTTTCCTTCTTTCATTACAACAGCCCCGACAGCGGTACGCGGATTCAAAATGCCTTTTGGTTCGTTCACCTCACTGTCCAGCTATAATGAATAGAAAGTAAACGAGATGACCTCGCTCTGTCAAGCTGTGGACACCAAGTTGGGGTCAATTCGGGGATAGGATACGCAATCACTTATCTATGATCAGTTTTTATATGCAAGGCCATTCTGAGAGAGTTGATCCCAATTACTTGTCTATGCCGGGACTTAACCCCTCATTAAAAGGAAACTTTTCTTGAGTTTTAGCCGTATACAACTGCGGAAGGAAATATGCTTATAAAATTCATGCTTTGGCTTCTTCTGCTGCTTCTCTGTTGGCCCTTGGCTCTCCTCGCCCTTTTGCTCTATCCCCTGGTTTGGCTCCTCTTGCTTCCTTTCCGATTGATCGGCATAACAGTGAATGCGTTCTTCAGGTTCATCAAAGCTCTCTTCCTGCTGCCTGCCCGGGTTTTGGGTGGGTGAGGTCCGGCCCTAAAGCAAACATTAATTTGATGACAGTATCAGTTTGGGGTATGAGTTTGGGGCAGGATATCCAATGACTTATTTATCAAGAAACAAAGCGGTTATCCTGAGAAAGCATACTCGAAATAAGTAATTGCGTATACTGTCTCTGAATTAAGAGGATTGGATGATGGGAAAGGGGTGATTCTAGGAATCACCCCCCGAATTTTACCCTTTTCCCCCGTAGGGAAAAAGGAGGAAAATATTATCAGCAAGAAGAATGCCAAATCCATTTCCAGGCGCCCTTGAACACTTTTTCCAGTAAAACTTGTCCACATCCGGACAAATGGTGTCCGTAAGCGGATATTTTTGTGAAAACTCAGATTTTCGATGTGTTGAATTTTTTTACGAAAAAAGTCCATAAATCCTCTTTTTAGCAACCAGCATTTCATGCCCTTATCTCTCTATAATCAATATACGTATGGTGAATCAAAAAGATTGCCATAGAATTCATCCCTCCTGAAGATGTAGCCATAGGGGATTATGAGCCAAAGGCAAAAACAAAATGTATCGCCGACAATCGCCAGGTCGAATCGGAAGAAAAGATTGTCAGCATTCACATCAGCGCCAAATTCAATGTCATCGGGATAACACTGCTCGTTTTTCTCCTTGTCTGTCTGCTCGTGGGCATCGTTATCTTCGGCGTTAAATTGACCAGAAGATAAAGCCTTTCCATATAGACTTCGGATCAGGCTTTGTAATGGCATCTCTGCCCTACAGAAAGAAAGAATGATCCAATGGACAGACTCGCGGCCCGTCAGAACATTCGGCCCTCTGGAAAATCTTAACGAACTCTTTACAAAATCTTCACAAATCTCTGACAACTTTTTCCTGAAGGAGGCTAAATTATGCATGGAAGATGAAAAAGAGGAGGTTTGAGATGAAAAAAGAAAAAAAGGTGGCAAACGGATTCAAGGTTTTGGCTGCTGTCTTGGTATGGAGCCTGATTTCCTTTGCAGGTGAGCTTGAAGCGCAGAATTTCAGTTTCAGGCTTTCGGGATCCATAGGTTACCTCCAGAACGGAGCAGGAGACCTGGATAAACTGAGGAGAGGGATGCTGGCTTATATTCCTGCCTTGGCCGAGGACAGCAGGTACGGCACATCCATTGATTGGGAAAAGCCCTCCAGGACCTCAGACTTCAGGGCAGAGCTCCTGTTCAAGGTCTCGCGGAATTTCGGATTCAGTGTAGGCTCCGGCTACATCGTGGGAAAAAACCAGGGAAGGTATTCCATCGGCTTCGATTCCCAGGGATATGTTTGGGGCGACTCCTGGTACGTAGAAGACAGTGACTATACGGATTACACCAGAAAATATAAGATTGCGGCAATCCCGATCACTCTGGACGCTTATTTCTTCTTGCCCATAGGAAAAAAACAGACATTCACCATCTTCGCTCATGGGGGTGTGGGCTATTATTTCGGAAAACTTCGTCATACCATGGATATCGACAATACCTATGATTACAGATCCTATTCCTATGGCTATCTCGACTATCAAAGCGATGGAGTGCTCGAGGCTAGTGTGACGGAAAAGACAAATTCCAATTCCTTCGGCGTTCATGGAGGCCTGGGTTTCGAGATCAAGATGGCCCGGTTTGTTTCTTTGGGTGCAGAGGCCTATGGAAGACACGTGGAATTTAGTGATTGGGAAGGAAGCCTCGTCATATCTGCCCAACAGCGCGGCAACTACTGGTCTTACTGGTATGGACAGAGAAACATCAACGAAACCAATACAGAATCCCAGTATGGGAAGCTGTGGATCTATGAATCAAAGGATTCGGATTCGTCCGCAAACAATGTGCTGATGTGGGTCTTGGATGAGGAGCCGGATGAGGAGTATTTTCAGAATGCCAGCAAGGCGTCCCTGAATCTCAACTCCTATGGAATTTCCGTGTCTCTCAAATTAAGCTTTAACCTGTTCTGAAACCCTGATAAAGTCAGCAAAAGGGGGGATGTTCTTTTCCAAGGATATCCCCTTTTTTTATTCACCAGATGGGATTTTGTAAAACTTAAACTTAGTCTTTCAGGTTAAACATGTTTTCCCGATGTCCGATATTGTCCTTGAAACTGTAGATAAACGATATATCTTTGTGCATGTTCTCCCATCTGTCATATCTTTCTGCTTTGTGGAGGCGGTAGCCAGAGACTCCGGCTTCTTTGAAAATCTGAATCGTAAGAACTGATTTCATAGAGAGATTGACATGCACAGCTCTTTCTCCCCTGTCGGGAAAGCGGAATGAGAAAAAGAGGGAGAGTCTCCTGCATCATCAGTAATGTGATGAAAAGAACAAATATTGTGGTTCATTTTTTCAGGATTATGGTATATTCATATGATCGTTTTTATTAAGGAGGCATCATGAGCGACGATCCTTTGAAGACGGCCTCTCATTGCCGCCACTACGCCATGTGTAAAATCGACTATCTGGAAACGGGCCTTTGTCCTTCTGGGCCGGAAAGGCACTACGTCGCCTATTATCCCCAGGGACGCATGGACATTTATGTGGGCCTGAAGCGAAACTTGATCCCCCTTACGGAGGGGCTGGTCGATATAGCAGACACCTGCACACTCTGCGGAATATGCGACAAGCAGTGCCATTTCGCAACCGGCCTGAGGCCACTGTCGGTGATGGAAGCCCTCAAAGCCGAAGTGAAGGCCCGTCGTGAAAACGGAGAGAACATCCAGTCCCCACCCCGAGAAAATATTCTCGAGGAACTGCGACAGATCGTAGGCTCTGCCAACGCTACCAATGACCCTGCTGTGCTCATCGCCTATGCTGATGATCCCTTCCCCTTGAAAGACATGCAGATGCCCCGCTGCGTCGTCCTCCCCTCATCGACAGCCGAAGTCTCATCCATAGTCAAATTGGCCAGACGCGAAAGCGTCCCCACGGTGGTCAGAGGGAGCGGCGCAAGCGTCTATGGAATGGTCTTTACCGACGGCATCGTCATAGATACCGTCCGGATGAAGGAGATCCATATCGATCCCGTAAACTGGACAGCAACCGTGGGGGCCGGGGTGACGGCTTTCGATCTCCAGCGCGAAGCCTCCCGCCGCGGCTTCCGTGTTAATGCCGCCGAGCCAGCGGCTACGGTCTGCGGCAACCTCATATGCACCGGCCTCTTCTCCACATGGGGAGCCACCTACGGCACCTTTTCCGACAATTTCATCGATATGGAATTCGTCGATGACCAAGGCCGTATCATCTATTTGAGCGATCCTTCGTCACCCAATCTCTATGCCTACCAACACCGTGTCATGTCTCCGCCTGCTACCTGCACTCGGGCCATCGTCCCCCTCCATCCCGTCACCCCTGATGAAGAAAGCCTCCTCGTCCCTTTTTCGAGCTTCGATGTTGCCGTCCTGTTCGCCCGCGAGCTGAACCTCCGCCGCATCGGCCTGTCCATAGCCGTGCTTGGTCCTCACTATATAGCCACGTTTCTCTCTCCTACTTTGGAGCTTTCAAACCGACTCAAACAGAACCTGGGAGATGTGTTCGGTATCGAATATGCCGTGCTTGTCATCGCCGATTCTTACGGCCGGGATGCCGTTAAAAAAATGAGCAGCTCTGTGATTGACGGCCCACTCCTCCGCAAGCTCATGCTCGGTCTTCCCCGCTTTCTGGATAAAGATTGGATCGATCTTGTCCGCTCCTATGAAGGGAACCGCCCCCCTTATGAGATCCTGAGTGATCCTTCCGCAGCCCCTTTGATCGAAGCCGCACTCCAGCCATCACCCGAGACCGCCGCCAAGGCTGTCGATGAGGATCTCCGCCCGTTCTACATCTCTCTCTTCGATAAGCCCCAGTACACCGATGGTGTCTGGCTGAGTATGAACAGGATTGTCAGCTGCCGGATGGGCCGGCACAAGCATATATTTGCTTTCCTTGTCTATCTTCCTGCCGATGACGTCGAAATGTTCAACACCTTGAATACAACCTTCGGAAGTGCCGCCGAAGAACTGGGCATCGACCATGATTTCGGCTTCGTCACTCCTATGGATATGGGCAAGAGAGCTGTCTATGAGTACGACTACTACCTCGACCAGACTTCGGCCGAGGATAAGAAAAAAGCCGCCGCTGTCATGCAGAGGATCGTTCCCTGGCTGGATGAGCTGGCCATGACCAGAAAAGGCGTCACCTGGATCAAGACCTTCTTTTCCCAGGGATGTGCGCGCAAGGAAGGTTTTTTCTATGAAGGGTTTCGCAAGAGGACCGAAGAGTAATGCGGAAAAAATCCACGGGAACCTTCCTGACAGGCGGAACAGGATTCCTGGGCAGCCACATCGGAGCCCAACTTCTCCGAAGAGGGGAGGAGGTTTTTTATTTGGTCCGGGGAAATCACCTGGTTTCTGCGGATGTACGCCTGGCGAGTATCCTGGACTGGCACGGAATCGACCGGACACTCAGAGCCAGGGCCCAACTTATCGAAGGGGAACTTGGAAAGTCCGGACCGGGGATAGACCGCCTAATGCTGAGCGATATCCGCCGAATCATCCACTGCGCCTCTGACACCTCGTTTTCCGAACGGAACCGGAGACGTGTTTGGGCCGCCAATGTCGAAGGACTGAGCGGCCTTTTGGATTTCGCTGTCCGCTGCCGCATCCCATCCTTCATCGATATCAGTACAGCCTATGTGGCCGGCCGCCGAACCGGCCCCTGCCCCGAAGAAGCGGTCAATGAGAAAGAGTTTTTTAATGTTTACGAGGAGTCAAAAGCCGCTGCCGAGCACATGATTCTTGAAAAATGCCGGAAGAACGGAATCCGCTCGACTATCCTGAGGCCTAGCATCGTCTATGGAGATTCACGCACAGGGAGGACGTTCCGCTTCAACGCTCTTTATTATCCGGTCAAAACAGCACTTTTTCTGAGGAAGATTTTCACGGAGGATATCAAAGAGAGAGGAGCAAAGAAGGCTTCGGAAGCGGAGGTTGTGGTAGAACCAGACGGCACGACCCGGCTGCCTCTTCGAATCGAGGTGTGTGAAAACGGCGGAGTGAACCTGATCCCCATCGATTTTTTCGTCGATGCCTTTTTCGCCGTCATAGAAGATTCTCCTGAGGGAGGGATATACCATATCATCAATCCGAAGCAGACAAAAATCGAAGACATCATCGGATACGCCCAGAACCAGTTCAAATTGAGCGGCATCCGGGCATGCAAGCCGGAGGAGTTCCAAAAGAGGCACCGGAACTCTCTGGAACGGCTCTTTGAACGCTTTCTGGAGGCTTATTCACCCTATATGAGAGACACACGGATATTTCTTGCTGAGAAAACAAATCGCATATTGAAGCGCCGAGGAATAGAGTGCCCGGCATTTGACGAAAACATGTTCCGGAGGTGTATGGCTTACGCCGTCGGAAAGGATTGGGTTGGCCTCTCCGTCTAATCCCTCACTGGTCATTTCTATTTTTATTTGAGGGAGCGCAATTTTAACTTTGATCTTTTGTCAGTATGAGACCCGGAGGGCGGAAGCTGCTCTATTCGAATCGAAGGCGCCTTGAACAAGGTCATCCTTCAGAATCGGTGTGGGCGATAACCCGAGCAACTTTCCAGGATCCGTCTTTTTGTTTCTTCAATACCCTGAATAATTTCCCTTTCTGCTCGACGACTTCACCACTGACGTTCATTTCTGCCACAGCATCGAAATACCCCCATTCAAAGGCCCAATCACCGATTACTTTGATTTCTTCCCATCGATGCTCATATTTTTTTATCACATAGGCCTCGCTGGCTTCTTTTTGCTCTTGCATGTAGGCCTTTATGGCATCTATTCCCCTAGTGGGCTGTTTGCCCGGCTCGAGAAGAACGCCGTCTTCGGTCCACAGGGACAGCAGAGTTTCGAAGTCTCTTGCTTTAGAGGCCTCTATATCTTTTGCATGCAGTTCCAGGATGGCTGCTAATTCACCCTCTTCGTTCTTTATCATTTGTTCAATTTATACATATTCCTGGCATATGATGCAACTCTGCAGTCATTTTGAGAAGCATTATGAACAAGGCGCGGTTGATCGACCACCGGTAAACTTTTGAAGAAGGAACCGTCTGGACATCGTTGTGAGGCGGTTTTTAAATAAAATCAAGGGAGAGTCCAATAAGTCTGTTACCGAAAGCGGATGGCCACTCCGACGATGAGTCTCTCACGATAAATCATCATTCCTCGTCTGTAGCGGCGGACTGCCACACGGTCACGGAAGTACTCATCCACAGTGATAATCAGGGCGTCGGCTCCCATTCGAGCCGCTTTTTCACGCAGCTTGTTTTCGACAAAATAACGGCTCATCCTGGGTTTCGGCCTGATCCAGACCTCCCCTAACTCGATGTGATTCCTTCGGGGCCGGCTTCTGAGAAGAATTACACGATCCGGATGGGTCCGCTCGAAACGCGGTGTTCCGGGATAAAAATCGAACCCCACATATGGACGGCAGGAGGAAAACCAGGCTGTTATAACGAGGAAGGCACATAAAAAATTCAGCTTCTTTCTCATTTTCGACCTCCATTCACCATGTCCTGTCTCACTCCACACTTCTGAAAAGCAAAAAACATACCAGGATTCGGTCGTGCGTGCAAAAGTTATAAATTATTGTTATTAAAGGAATTATAGAACAGACTTCACGATCACAGTCATCACGCAGGGATTTCTGTACGATAGGATGGTATCTATTGTCCTCAATTAAGGACAGAGGAGAGCCTGCTAGGATGCCGTAATGATAACGATTTAAAGTGTCTAAAAAGTTTCTGAGCAGGAAAAACACAGAAGTGGATGCCTATGCTTCCCTCATCCCGGAATGGGGATTGACGACCCTGCTCTTTAGGGACCCGAAGGTGATGGACAATGACTGATTCCATAAAGTCTCTTCCATTTTATAAAAAGAGGGAAATTTTCAGATCATGCGTTACTGGGAATGATAGAATCAACAAATCCTTTACTTTAGCTAAGTGCCACAATCAGAACAAAACCGTGCGGTATCAGTGTTTTTAGAATCGTATTTAGGACAGTTCGCTGGTATTCGTCCCCTTATTTTGCGGGGCTTGGGATATGGATTTATGAGAAAAGAGTCAAATGGATGAGTGCGTTGTTCGAGATCTCAGATTCAGGAGATGATTATTCCGATTCTTTCCTAAAGAGATAATGGAAAGGGATTGCGATCAGGTCTCCGATGATATAAGACGCAAAGATTACAATAAACACAATGACATAAGTCTGTGGTTCATTCGTAAGCAAGAAGGGAAGCAGAATCCCTGCGAACCAGATCGTCTTGTAACAGAGCTGGAACAACAGGAGAGGCACGAATTCTAAAATCCTTTGGCATTGTTTCTTCTCCTTTGCTTTAAGAAAAAAGATAGTGGTCTTGGGATTGCAGCAAAGCATACTTTTTAAAGTAAGCCCGATGATTTCTTGAGCTTCTTTTAGGGAGATTTTCAGCGATGATCAAGAGATCGATGTCAGAGTCATATCGAAATGCTTCTCTGGCGACCGAGCCGAAGACGGCGAACGAGACAAGCCGATCTCCGTAGAATGATTTGGTCTCTTCCAGGAGTTTGTTTTGAAGTTCTTTGAATTTTGCTTTCAGCATTTCAGTCAAAGCATCTGTATGAGCTTCAGTTATCGGAATAACTTTTTCCCAACCTGATAGCCTGATGCGATCTTCTCTCCTAGTCGGAAGTAGGCATACTCGACTCCTGTAGTAAATACCAGGGGACGGATTTTCTCCACGTCTGGTTTTCCGTCGGTGAGGCAGTCTTCGTTTACATGGACTTCTTCGATCTGTCCGATACAAAGAACATGGGTCTTGAAATCCACTTTCTGCGCCAGGCGGCACTCCAGGTTGACCGGATACTGCTCTATCAAAGGAGCGGTTTTCAATTTGGCGTAGAAGACAGAGAAACCACAGGCCGCCACTTTGTCGCTTTTCGCCCCTGACACCAGCCCACAGTAATCCGTTTCTGTGACCAGATCTTCTGAGGGGATGTTTACCGAAAAGGTCCGGTTCTCTTTTATGCCCTGGAAGGTGTAGCGTTCACGGCGAATGGCGACGCTCAACATGGGTGGAGCAAGATTGGCGATCCCTGCCCAAGCAGCGGTCATAAAGTTGGGCTTTCCGTTGACATTGGCACCGATCAACAGAGCAGGCTTTGGATAGAGTAGGGTCATGGGTCCTAAGGTGGCCTTTTTCATCTCGGGTTCCCCTCCTTCGGTTTAAGTTCCATACCGAGCTGCCGAGCAAGGCCCAGTTGGTCGTCTTCTTGCCATTCTTCGACGACCTTTCCTTTTTCCATACGCATGATTGTTATCAGGCTGAATCCGACCTCTTTCTCAGTGGCTGGGATACCCGGAAATCCTCCCTTGTATGTGCATCTGACCATAGTCCTGCATATGACGT
>CAYFWF010000008.1:0-5818 GCA_964346815.1 uncultured Eubacteriales bacterium
CGATCAGCCTGCGGCGGGGAGGGCCTATTTCGACGTTTCTCTCATAGACCGTTACATCCATTCCTTCCCGTGCCAGGAGATGGGCCGCGTACAGGCCGCCCGTGGAGGCTCCGATGATGGTGACTTTCATTTTTTGAAAAAGAGAGGCTACCGCCGTTAGGAGCCTGAGGGCTCCTTTCTTTTTTCCCTCCTGGTCGGGGGGAAGATGCAATTTTTCATCTACCCTTGCTCCTGACTCGTTTGCCGAGACCCCCCTGATTCAAAAAAGCGAAACTAAAGTTTGCTGATACCCTCTTTTATGGCATAGCGCACCAGGTCGACCTGATTGTGGATGTCCAGCTTCTGCATGATGTTCTTCTTGTGGACCCGGACCGTGTTCAGGGACAGATAAAGCCTCTCGGCGATCTCCTTGGAAGCAATGCCTTCGGCCAGGAGCTGGAGGATTTCCTTTTCCCGGGTGGTGAGGGTGATTAAGGATGGAGCTTTTTCCCCGGCATAGGCTTTTTTGATGAAGCCGTCGACGATGTACTGAGTGACTGCGGGGCTTAAAAACACCTTACCGCTGTCGACCTCGAGGATAGCCCTGATGATTTCCTCGGTCGAGCTTTCCTTCAAGATGTAACCTCTTGCGCCGGCTTTAAGGGCTTTTTCCACGAAGAACCGGCTGTCGTGGATGCTGAGGATAATGACCCTGGAAGAGGGATTCATCTGGATAAGACGGGATGTGGTCTCGATACCGTTAAGGATGGGCATCTTGATATCGAGGACGAATACATCGATGGGAGTGTTTTCGACAATTTCCAGGACTTCATGGCCGTTGGAAGCTTCGGCTACGACCTCGATATCATCCTCGGACATCAGGATGGCGGCGCGGAGGCCGTCCCTGACAACCGGATGATCGTCAGCGATAAGAACCCTTATCCTCACCTTTCTCCCCCAAATCCAATAAAGTTGAGCCGGGAGGTATCGAGTTTATGTGCAAAATGTATAAGAATAAATACCACAAATGTGGTATTTTCGAATGCATTTTGGGTTATTTAGCGGAAGAGAACCTCAATATTGGTTCCTTTTCCAGGCGAGGACTGGACCCGGAAGGTGCCGCCGAGGGTTTCGGCCATGCTCTTCATGGAGTAGAGGCCGAAGGAGGAGTCGGAATGATTGCTTGCCTGACGGGAATCGAATCCGCGGCCGTCGTCCCGGATGCAGAGGCAGAGCCTCCCTTTCCGGCGCTCGAGGCTCATCTCCAGGGTTTTGGCTCCGGAATGTTTGAGCCCGTTGTTGAAGGCTTCCTGGGCGATCCGGTAGAGGAGAGTGGCTTCGCGCTCGGAGAGTTCCCTGCGGGACTGATCACAGTGAAAGCGGAAGTCGATGTTTTGTTTTCTGGCGAGATCGGGAAAGCAGGATTCCACAGCCTGGCAGAATCCGCCGAAATCGAGCTCAGGCGGACGGATGCTGTGTGCAAGCTGCTTGATATTTAGAACCTCGCTCTTGAGAGCGGCCTGGGTTTCAGAGAGGTTTTTTCGGGCATCTTCCAGGTTTTTATTTTTGATTCCTTCTTCGATGTCGCTCAGCCTGGAAGATAGTCCGAGGGATAGAGATCCGATATCCGTGTGAAGTCTCATCGATATTTTTTTTCTCTCGTCTTCTATTGCGGAATGCACCCTGTGGGAGAACCGGCTGAGTCTTTCATCAGGGACATTGGAGGGCTGCCTGGTCCCGGCGTGAGGAGCATGTTCGGTGTGATCACAAAGCTTCCAGCCGGATCGAGTCCTGAGCAGGGAGCTCTGGTGGCGGCTGACCACATCGATGATCTCAGGAGGTCCGCAGCGGGAGATGGGGTAAGAACAGATGGCGCGGATTTCGGTGGTGGAGACGACCTGGTTGACGTACTGTTCATAATCCATGAAAGCCGTCCAGGATTCATCGGGCAGCCAGGAAATATCCCCTGAGCAGCGGAACCCGGAAAAGCCTTTTTTGATGACTTCGGTGTAAAGGGCACCAGCATGCTTGACGGCGATCTCGGGACGGAAGCGGAGAGTTTCGGGATCTATATACCACTTGCCTGCATCCAGAATTTTGAGCTGGCCCTTGCGGAAATACTTTTTCGGATGCGGCAGGGGGAGGCGTTCCAGGAAGATGGACCTGGCTTTTTCTGCCGGGATGAGGTCCGGACACACCCAGAGGCAGAATTCGTCGTTGGCCAGCCCTTCTGCAAAGTACGGGATGAGGATGTCGAGCAAATCCTCCATGGTGTAGTAGAAGTAACAGGCGTGCGTGCCAGAGGAAATTTTTTTGATTTGTTCAGTGCAGGTTTGAAGCGGGGCTTTGTTCACCATCATCTCTTCTCCCTGATTAAAGATGGAGGTTGGCTAAATTCTATTTTTTTTGCCGCCTCATGTCAAGGGAAAATAGTATTGTCATAAGATATTGACATAACCTGTTTTCTGTATTAAAAATAGATACACACCTAAAAAAGGGATTCAAGAGTTAAAACCAATAGAGAAAATTTCTTTTCAAAAGGAGGGATGATGAGAAAAAAGACATTTCCCATTTTCCGTACTGCTTTCGCTTGTCTTATGCTCTGCTTGCTTCTTCTGTCCTCTACCCTCACACCCGCACACGCCCAGGGCTTCTCTGACAAGGTCAAGGAGTTCACCCTCTCCAACGGAATGCGCTTTTTCATCTATGAACGTCCCCAGGTCCCGACCTTCGCTGGCATGATCATGGTCAAAGTCGGAAGCGTAGACGAGCGGAAAGGAGAGACAGGTCTTGCCCATTTCTTCGAGCACATGGCCTTCAAGGGTACGACTGTCATAGGGACTCGCGACTACGCCAAAGAAAAGCCTGTCCTGGATGAGATGGACCGGGTCGGCGGCGAACTCGCTGCCGAGTACTTGAAGGGAGCCCAGGCCGATGAGGCCAAAATAAAGGCCTATAAGGACAAGCTCGAGCAGCTCCGGAAGCAACACCGAGAATACGTGGTCAAGGACGAGATAGACAGAATCTACTCAGAAAATGGCGGCGAATTCCTGAATGCGAGCACGGGTCCAGATTCTACCCAGTACTTCGTCATGCTCCCCTCGAACCGCCTCGAGCTCTGGTTCCTGATCGAATCCGAGCGGTTCAAGAACCTCGTTTTCCGGGAATTCTACTCAGAGCGCGACGTGGTGGCCGAAGAACGCCGCATGTCCAGAGACAACACACCGGACGGCTTTCTCAGGGAGGAATTCACCAACATGGCCTTTGTCCTTCACCCTTACCGCCATACCGTTATCGGCTACATGGAGGATATTCAATCCTACACCAAAGACAAAGCGCTCGATTTCTACAAGACCTTCTACATTCCAAACAATATGGTGGCTGCCCTTGTCGGTGATGTGGAGCTCGAAGAGGCGAAGGGACTCGCCGAGAAATACTTCGGGGATATCCCTAAAGGGGAGGATCCTCCGCGCCATTCTGTTATCGAGCCTGAACAGAGGGGGGAGCGCCGTGTGGCTGTTCGCTTCGATGCCGAGCCTATCCTGATGATTGGCTACCACATGCCTGCTCCATCCGATAAAGACAACCTCAGTCTCCGCCTCATAAGCATGATCCTCAGCCGTGGAAGCTCCTCGCGGCTCTATCGCGATCTTGTTACCAACCGGAGAATCGCCATCTCTATCTCGACAGCGACCAATGTTCCGGGCTCCCGTTATGCGTCTCTTTTCCAGATCTACGGGAGACCGCAGCATCCCCACACGCCTGAGGAACTCGAAAAAGCTGTCTATGAGCATCTCGATCGCATGAAGGTAGAACCCGTCAAGCCGGAGGAGATCGAGAAGGTTATCAACATGTCAGAAGCCTCTCTTTACCGCTCAGTAGGTTTTGCTGACAACGTTTTCCTGGCCATGCGGCTGCTTCGAAATGTCATTCTGTTTGACGACGTGGACGCCGACTTCAAGCGCGTAGAGGCCCTGAAAAAGATCACGCCGGAAGAGATTATGGCCGCTGCCAGCACATACTTCACTGAATCGAACCGAACCGTCGGCATCCTTCTCCGGAAGGAAAAGGGAGGTGAAGAATGAAACCATATCAGAATAAAACCGTTCGCGCTGCCTGCAAGGCTCTCCTGATACTCGTCTTTACGGTCTTTATCCTGTCCCCATCCGCCGTTCATTCCCAAAAGGATCCGGAAACCCTCGAATTCCCCGACATCGAATTCGCGCCCAAGAAACCAGGAGTGGCTGCCGTCAAAGAGGGCATCACCTTTTATTTTCAGGAAGAGGATGAATTTCCCGTCATAGAAGGCATGCTCATCTTCAAGTCCGGTTCTCTCTATGAGCCATCCGGCAAGGAAGGGCTGGCTTCCCTGACCATGAGGATGCTTAAAGCCGGAGGGACGAAGACTCTGTCTCCGGACGATCTCGAAGACAAGCTCGATTTTCTCGGTTCGACGATCAGCTCCTTCGGCGGACTGGAGTTCTCTCAGATCAGATTCTGGACGCTCAAGAAGAACTTTCACGAAACCTGGAAGATACTCATCGATATGCTTTATAATCCAGGCTTCGATGCCGATCGGTTCGAGACCGAAAAGAAGAAAGACCTCGAGATGATCCGGCGGCGCTTCGACTATCCTTCTTCGCTCGGCATGTATCTTTTCCAGGAGCTTGTTTACGGCAAAGACTTTCCAGAGGCGCGGAGAACGACCAGCGCAAGCATCAATGGGATCGCCCTGGATGACGTTAAAGCCTTTTATGAAAACAACATCAGAAATATTGAGGTCATCGCTGCCTTCACAGGAGATTTCAAGCAGCAAGAGGTGCTTTCGCTCCTCAAAGAGAGCTTCCAGGACTGGAAGGCGAGCGCACCAGCCGATCTCGATCTTCCCGAGGCGTTCCTGGCCACCCCACCTGGCGTTTACTTCATCGACAAACCCGATATGACTCAGGCGATTATCACCTTGGGCCACCTCGGGCTGAACAATCACGACGAGGATAATGTCGAAGTCAACATCTTCAACTTCATCCTGGGCACCGGGTCTTTCAACTCGCGGCTCATGAGAGAAGTGAGGTCGAATAGGGGACTGGCCTATTCCACGTTCGGATTGATCAGCCTCGGGAGAGACAAAGGAATATTCTTCAATTTCTGCCAGACCAAGAGTCAGTCTGTGGGTGAGGCCATCAAATTGATGACGGACATTATCACGGACATGACAGAGAATCCGGTGAGCCCTGAGGAGCTCGAGGTTGCGAAGAAGTACGAGGTGAATTCCTTTGTCCACAAATTCGATTCCCCCCAGGCCGTTGTGAGACAGGCGGTTTACTTGAAGCTGGAGGGATTTCCGGACGATTACCTGGAGACCTACCTTCCCAGGATCAAGAAGGTGGATGCAGATAAAGTGCTCGCCATAGGGAAGAAAGCTGTAGATCCGGATGATATGGTGATTCTGGTTGTCGGCAAGAAGGCTGAGATTATCGACCAGCTTAAAGCTTTGGGATTAGGCGAAGTCAAAGAGCTGCCCTTACCCAAGGAGTAAAACAGGGCTGCCGCTTCGGATTGTGTCCTTGTAGTCCGTCTTGAGAGAGCGTCTGACTACGGATCAGAAGGCCGGGGGTTTTGGCACATATGTGACACATGGGGATAAGTCTATTTCTGGATCAAATGCATAACCGTCTAACGCATTAGACGTCTAAGCCTATCCCTATCGTATGATAATAAAAACAATCCTTAGTTCAATAGGAAAACCCCTATCACCCAAAGCCACCCTTTAATCGCTTTTTTATTGTTACGGTGACCACCGAGATCTACACTATACTTCTATAGTTTTTTTCTTTTCAAC
>CAYFWF010000009.1:0-1574 GCA_964346815.1 uncultured Eubacteriales bacterium
TACTACGTAAAGATGCTGGCTTTCTCGCAGTACGGGAACGGCCCTGTCTGGAGCGAAGCCCTGGTCCTTTTACTGGCGCTGGTGGGCGGTTATGCGGCTTTCCGGCCTTTCCCGAAAGAGGAGTCCAACCCTTTCTTCCTGCGATTTTTCGTATTCTCCACGCTTCTTTCTACAGCGGCGTATTCCCTGATTCCGTATAAGACTCCCTGGAACATGCTTCCGTTTTATATCGGGTTTATCCTGCTCGCCGGTTACGGCGCTTCATTCCTGCTCAAAATCAGCAAAAAAATGATTTTCCGGGTCACGGTCATTCTCGTGCTCGTTTTGGGCATCTTTCACCTGGGAATGCAGTGCTCCAGTGCGAATTTTAAGTACCACGCAGACTCCCGCAATCCCTACGTGTATGCCCACACCAGCAGCGACTTCCTGAATCTTGTCAACCGGATCAAAGACCTGTCCTCTCATCATCCAGAACAGGAAAACATGTTGATCAAAGTGATCACGCCGCCAGATGAAGCCTGGCCTCTGCCCTGGTACCTGAGAAGCTACGGAAGAGTGGGATACTGGCAGGAGGCGGAGAAAGCCGGAGCGCTTGCCGATGTTCCGGTCATCATTACCTCCTCAGATAACACAAGTCAACTCCAGTCTGATTTGGAAGAGAGTCATCTGCTCGAATATTATGAACTCCGCCCCGGTATTCTGCTGGCTTTGCACATAGAGCAGAATCTCTGGGAGGAATTTCTCCGGAAGAAAAAAACGAATTAATGGATATTTCAATCGTTATTCCGGCCCTGAATGAAGCCCAGAAAATCCGATTTGATGTGGAGGCGGCTTCCTCTTTTATCAACGAAACTCAACAGAGCGGTGAAGTGATCGTCGTCGATGATGGGAGCAGCGACGGGACGGCTGATGTGGCACGGAAGGCAAAAGTTCCCTCTTCTGTAAAATGCGAAGTTATCCGTCTGGAACAGAATTCAGGTAAGGGATTTGCTGTGAAGACCGGAATACTGAAATCTCAGGGGGATGTCGTATTGTTCGCGGACAGCGGGACATGCATTCCGTATGCCAACTCTATAAAGCAGATCGAAAAGATCCGAACGGGAGACCTGGATATCGCCATGGCTTCCCGCCGATTGAAGGACACTCAAATCCTCGTAGACCGGAGCCGAAAACGCCGGTTCCTGTCCTGGCTCTTCCGCCAGGCGGCTATCGCTATCACAGGCCTGCCCCGCCGAATCACCGATTCTCAGTGCGGATTCAAGCTCTACAAGGGAGAGATAGCCAGAGAGCTGTTCGAAGAATGCCAGACTAGAGGATACATGTTTGAGCTGGAAATCCTCCTCCGGGCCTTCCAAAAAGGCTACAGGATTGAAGAATTCCCTGTGGAGTGGAGCTGCGACCTGGATACACGCCTGCGTCCCCGGAGTGAAGCAATCAGCGTGCTCAAAGAGCTGTTCAAAGTCAGATCCATCCTCAAAAAATAAAAAAGGGCAGGTCATCATGCTCAGTGATTAGGATACACTTCTGTTCTGTTCTTTGAAGAAGGAAGTGTCATTGCGAGCGAAGCGTGGCAA
>CAYFWF010000010.1:0-34910 GCA_964346815.1 uncultured Eubacteriales bacterium
ACAAACCCTTTATATGGCTTTTTGTCTTTGGTTCGCTGTGGGGGCTGTCGGAGGTTGCCGGGGGTAAAGTCTTATACGAAGCCGATATCCCTCACGCATCGGTGTACCTCTCGGCTTCAGGCTTTTTTCTCCTGGCCGTGGCCAGGGGGCTTTTGAATAAGCGGGGAACATCCTCTGTGATCGGCGGCATGGCCGCGCTTTTCCGGCTGGTCAATGCATCCTTCGTCTGCCATATTATGGGGATATTCTTAATGGGGGTGGCTTTCGATCTGGCGGCTTCCATTCTCTTGAAAGGCGATAAAAAGAGTTTTTTGCGCAGCACTCTGACCGGTATAACCGGGGCCTACGGAGGGTATGCTCTTTTCGCACTTATCATCACATATGTTGTCCGGTATGAAATGTGGGTTGCGGGGGGATGGCAGAAGGTTCTCGACCATGTGTTCCTCACAGGAAGTCTAGCGGCTGTGGTCGCAGCCATTCTCGTGCCGATGGGATACGCTTTAGGTCTTAGAAGCAGGACTCATGCCCGGCTCGAGTCTCGATGGGCCTTCAGCGGTTCCCTTGTCTTTGTCGTGATTCTCTGGACTCTGGGCAGAATGGCCGGCTGAAAGCGCCGCCAGTGTCCCCAAACCATTAAGTCAAGAATGGACTCCACCCTTGAGCCAATTTTGCCTACAGGATCGACCTTGGTATTGGAATATTTGCCCTCTCCTTAATTCATATTCTTTTTAAAAGTCTCTTCACCTATTGATTGTCACCTAATTCTTTGACATAATCCAGCACGAAAAGAGCGGCTCTATGAAGATGCTCATAATCGATTAAATCCAGATTGTCATTTGGTGTGTGATGTTCTGGAAAACCTCCGGAACCTAAGAGGATGGCTGGAAGCCCTTTCTGATAAAAGCTCAGAGTATCGCTGCCTCTGATGACAGGAACCGCATCTTCAATGTCATCGAACCGGAGGTAGATTCCTTCGTTCTTTTTCTGTACGGCCCTGAGAATTTCTTCCTGAGAAACAGGCCCATTGGCTCCTATTCCGTCTATCATCCGGGATTTGGCTCCGATCTGCTCAAGATTGATGTTAAGGACAATCTGTCGATGCGGGACCGGTGGATGGGCCACAAAGTGCAGTGAGCCGAAATGGCCGATCTCCTCTGCGGTAAAAAGAATAAACATCACTGAACGTTTGAAAGGGTTTTGGGCTACCGCTTCAGCAACCCCCATGATAAGAGCGCAGCTGCTGGCATTGTCATTGGCTCCGTAAAAAATGACATCCCTTTCTTTACCCAGGTGGTCCAGATGCGCTCCCAGAGTTATGTATTCTTGGCTTAACTCGGGATCAGTCCCTGGGACGATACCGATGACGTTGAAACAGTTGACCCGTTCTTTTTTCATCTCCAGGGTCAGGCCTATCTCCGGATTTTTCATCTCAAAAGTCTGATAATTTCCTTCATGTATTATGGGATTATAGCCCAAACCATCAAAAAAATGCTGCGCTATGTCAGCATGGACCAAAAGTGAAGGAATGGGAGATTTTCCCCTGGATGAGAGACCGTATGTTTCGGCAGGGACAAGAGTGGAGCGTTTCAGTTGGGACACAATGCCATCCCATTGGGCGGCAATGAATCTGTCCGGGAGAGCGATGATCCCTGCGGCTCCTTTCATCATCACATTTTGAAAACGGAGGGCATCTCCGTTTCTTCTGTCACTGTATTTGCGCCTCACTTTTTGCGGAAAATCAGGGCCAGTCTGAGGATCTGCGGGAAATCCAGCAATGATGACAGCCAGTTTTCCTTGGAGATCGAGGTTTGACAAATCATCCCATCCGAGTTCAGGCTCATGTATGCCGTAACCCACAAATACCGGGGATTGCAGAGGAAGATTCAAAGGGCCTTTCCCCGGGTTTGCCATCAAAAAGGTGTTGGGTCCTAGGGACAATTCCTCAGTTTTTCCCTCTCTTCGAAAAGATAAAACATTGTTTTTTTTGTATTGATTCTGAATGAAAGGCACAGATTGATAAAAAGATCTGCTGCCTGAGGCGTCCACCCATCCGGGCTCTAATCCAAAAGATTCGAACTGCTCGACTGCATAATCCGCTGCTTTTTTATAGCCCAGGGAAGCTGTCATTCTTCCTCGTGTTTCATCAGAGGCGATAAACTCCATATGGCGGCGAAGGTTATCTATGGAAATGTCCCTGGATACAGCAGAGATATTCCTTTCACATGAAGGAAAGAAAAGAATCCCTGCTATAAAAGCCGCCAAAATTCTCTCAAGAGCAATGCTTTTTTTTCTCATTTTTTCAGTCTCCTCATGTGAATTTTTTCTCCAGGAATCATTATTTACCATAGAAGAGATAAACATTCCTATAGGAGGAAATACAAATTTTTAAGATTTCCTCTGCTTCTCGGTCGTCAAAGCAGTTGGAGTATCTAAATGACGAAAATCAACAAAAGATTTATTTTGAGAGATTGATATGAAAAAAGAGTATGACCTAAAAAAAATGAAAAGCAGAAAGAATCCTTATGCAAAACGTCTGAAAAAGCAGATAACGATTCGCCTGGATGACGGCACCATTGAATATTTCAAAGAGCTTGCTCGAGAAACAGGATTTTCCTATCAGATGCTTATTAATCTCTACCTGAAGGACTGTGCTATGAATCATAAGAAGCCAAAAATTGAGTGGATTGAATCCCGTTAGTTGAATGGAAGAGAAAGTCGGAGCATGAGCCAGCAGAAACTCCAGAATCATTTTGCGGATTTTATCCACCTTCTCGGACCTGGTTTTGACGATCAGATCCCGTTCTACCGGGTAAAGGCAGGCCGCAACGAATTTCGTCCAGCCCCGAACCTCTGCCTCAACTGTGCAAATGCGGCATAAACCATGGGGTTCCAATTTCTCGTGGTGACAGAGCGTAGGGATGAATATATCCGCTTTTTATTTGGTCCCAGTTTTCGATATTAGGTTTCTTCGGCCGGTAAAATCCTGTCTAGAAAATCCCGGAAGGAAAGAGCCAGAATCCTTTCGCTGAGCTTCCGGTCTCTCTGGCCTGTGAACACGATGTATCCCGTTTGGACTCTCTTCCCATAGGTCCGGACGAAATAGTCAAGATGTCTGATGTCCTTTGATCTTAGGTTTTCTCCCCACTTGACCTCGACCGGGAGCCAGCGGTGCCCGAGGTCGACCACCCAGTCTACCTCCCTTCCCGCATAGTCCCTCCAGTAGCGCAGCCTTCCGGACGTTCCTCGTACCCGCATCAGGCGAAGAAGGGACAGGCCGACCCACTGTTCGAAAAGCTTCCCCCAGTATTCAGATGTAAATTCCGCCGGTCCGAGAACTTCGGTTGCGGCATTCCGGACGCCCGTGTCGAAGAGGACATACTTGGCCGCCTTCCTTAATTTTCCTCTTTCCCCGGCCGGGAGGAGGGGCTCGATCCGTTCGGCAATGAGGGAGTCCTCGAGCACCTGGAAATGCCCGGAGACGGTCGCATGGTTCACCCCGATGTCCTGAGCCATCGACCTCATGCTGACGAGCCCGCCCGAGCTTTCCGCAGCCAGTTTCAGAAATTTCGCGAAAGCGCCGAGATGCCTCACGAGAGCCTCGGCCCTTACCTCTTCTTCCAGGTAAGTCGCGACATACGAAGCCAGAATATCTCCGGCAAGCTTCTCTCGTGAATCCGCGAGAAGGGTCAAGATCCCTGGGAGTTCGCCGTACTTGAGGACACGCTTTAAATCGGTTGAGTTTGTGATCGCGAGTGTGTCCTTGTATTCAGGATACACAAGAGGGTCCATCCGGAACTGGAGGGCCCTGCCGGGCAGGAGGTTGACATCTTTTCTTCTCAGTTTCCTGGCGGAAGAGCCTGTCAGAGCGAACACTCTCTTTTCCCTGTCGATAAGCACCTGGATGTCATCCAGGACCGAGGGCACTTTTTGGATTTCGTCGATAAAG
Organism: uncultured Eubacteriales bacterium; assembly: GCA_964346815.1. GTDB lineage: Bacteria > Acidobacteriota > Aminicenantia > Aminicenantales > Aminicenantaceae > CAYFWF01. Next base: position 3,947 of record CAYFWF010000010.1, read on the forward strand.
ACATGCTTTTTCCCCGAAGCCAGTACCTCCTCGCTGAGGAGAGACGGATTACGTTCGTACTTCAATCTTTCCCTTGTCTCCATCAGGTTTGAAGAGAAGTGATCTAGCGAGCTGAAAATCTTGGTAAGAGTCGTGGTCTTGCCGGTCTGGCGCGGGCCCAGGAGAAAAAACGAGACCTCATCTCTCAAGGCGTCCGCGACTCTTTTTTCTATTAATCTGGATATCATGTTATCCATATTATTCAAAAATGGATAGCAGGTCAACCATTTTTTGATAAATCTTTCAGGCTATTGTTGAGGAAGTTCCGCCTGAAATCAAAAGATAAGAAGAATGTGCTTTTTGGGCTCGTATCAAAGCTTCCACAATTTCCCGTAATTTCCGCCCAGTAACATTTCGGAATAAAGTTATCACACCAAAAACGCCAAGGTCAACGACTCCTCCATCTCCTCGGCTCCAATCAGAAAGTTCCTGCTGGACATGATGAGGCAGAGTTTGCCGTTTGGCCGCAAATGTCGGTTCGAGATGACGGATGATCCTGTCGATAACCTTGTGATCATCTATGAAAGAAATATTCGACATCTGACCTGTACAGGAAGGGCAAAGTAGCGGACCCGTGTTATTTCTTGAATGCAGTTTGGGAGGAATTTCTAGGAAACGCAAGAGCTTCGGTTAGAACGAAAGCGGCCTGGAGATAGGATGTGGGGCAGAGCTCGAAACATTTATTAATGGTAATGGAGTTTGTGATAATTCCTTATTTCCAATTTCTTAATAGCTCTTTTCCCTTCTTCATCCTTATCTATAATAAATATTGAGCCATTTTCTATTATTCTTGGAAAATAAGGCAATTCCGTTTTATATAAATATTGCCCATCTCTGCTAAAAATATCTATCTGTACAACATTATTCCTGTCAAGGATTGATTTTGTCTTGATCACATATATTCTTCCTTTCTCATCACTGAGAATCGTGTTGAAAAATGGCCTGTGATGAGGTAATTTGACATTTTTCCCCATTTTACTCTTTTCCTTGGAAGATATTGGTTGGGGTTTTTCATCCTGGATAAATATAGTCTGAATTTCGCCCAAAAAATCTATGAGGAAAAGTCTGTATTTTAAATTCTCTCCAAAACATAAAAATGAATTCTTGACCACACAAAAAAAACTGTCCGGTGAATAGACATGTTGGATTCCCCCTATAACACCTCCACCTTTTGATGCCTTAACTTCTATATCCTCTTCACTACTCTCTATTATTTTTTTTATTATGTTGCCTTGACTGTCAGATTTTACCAAACTCTTTTTTAATCCTGATTCTGAGTATTCCCTTGAGAACGAATAAATATAGCCTTCTTTATCTACATAAAAAACACTTGATTCTGAAGGAAATGTAGGAATAAAGTATTTGAGACGAATTATTTCTTTAAATGTTCCTTCCTCATCAAATACAATTAGTTTCTTTCCTTGATCATTAACGTAGAGGTTGTCGTACCCATCTATGAATAGCTTAACAGGGAAAATAAATTCACCTGGGCCTTGTCCCTGTCGTCCAATTGATTTAATAAATTTCCCTTGATGATCGTATGCTAAAATTCTGTTACCATCCAGTAAAAAGATGTTTCCCTCAGAATCCAAAACAATATCATTAATTTTTTTAAACATGTAATTTATATTGCTATCTGATTCCTTTATTAGTAACTTCTCTTCCGTTTCAAGGATGAAACTTCCATAAATGGGCTCTTTATTAAAAATTACATTATTACCATTCCCAGAGGCATAAAGCGCGTAAGATAAGGATAAGCCAACTATTATAGTATGGAATATATTTTTTCTCATTTTGATCATCTTTTGAAGAAGAGGAGTGGGATAAAAATCCCACTCCTCTTCTTAATTGCCAATATCCGCTTCACATCATTGGACATTCATGAACTTGGGCAGCTTCATCACACATACAGGCTACTCCGATTCCATCAAAGCCAACACAGCTTGTCTCATCGCATGAACCAAAAGTCTCGCACCAAGCTACGGCTCCACCACCGCAATTAGCTGATGCAGAGCAGCCACTGACAATTGGAGTAAAAATCGCAGAAGCAGCGAATAAGATGCCAATTAATAAACAAACATTTGATTTTTTTAATAATTGCTTCACTCCTACTCACCTCCTCCCATTAGAATTTAAACAAAAATGCATTTTTGCTTTTCAGTCCTATTCCATAGCGAATATTCTCATTTTTGATAAAGATGCCTCTTACTCTCAATATTTCACCTTCTTTTTTTGGAATAATCTTCTCGATCAAAGTTCCCTTTTCATTGAAATGGAGAATATAACACTTGGCCATATCATGCTTGGTTAAATCGGAATTATTTATGGCATAATACAAATTCATATCCTGACCGACTCCAAAGCCAGTACAAAATGTCATAAATTTTAATGAGTATCCAGACCTTTTTGTATTAGGCGTATCAAGGCCTAATGCTTTTTCTTGCTCCATCTTTCTTTGTATTTCAGGCAAATTAAAGTTCCTAAGGTCTTTTAAAAAGAGCTGTTTGCCATCAATGTCATACCCGAATATTATTGGACGATTGCGAAATGCTCCAAATATTCTATTTTCGATGACATTTATATATGCAGAATTAAATTCACGATACCCAATATAAGATTCACACTTTATTATTTTTCCTATGTTAATAATTTCATCTCCTTCAAAATTAAAAATTGATATTAATTTATTTTCATTGAAGGCCGTCTTGTCTTTATACTTTACAGTTATAAAAATGTGATCACCATAAACGCAAAGTGCTTCAGATTGCCACGCATTTTCTACTAAAAACGAAGAGATGAAGTCTCCTGATAATGAGAATACTTTTAGCTCGCGCCCCGCATTGTTTAGGACATATATGGAATCCTCTTCAGTGCAGAATGCAAGAGGAGAAAAAAGGTCTTTTTTCTCTTGCCCTATGCTTCCAATCTGATCAATAAATTGCCCCTTGTTATCGAATTTTAATATTCTATGATTGCCAATATCTAAAAAATAGAAATTTTCGTGGCTATCAATAGAAAAAAAATTACGGCTCATATTCCCCACGTGAATATTGATTTTTGGGCTTAATGAATCTAAATTAATAAGAGTTGTGACTTCCACTGATTCGACCGGCAAAGTTTCTTTTTGATGGCAACATGAAAACAATCCCAAAAAAAGAACCAGGAGCATCTTATTATTAAAATTCGCAATCATTTGTAGTTGAAATTAGATTTATAAATGGTAGAATTTTGACGAAGTAGTTTTTTTTCAATTTCTTTGCATATATCTATTTCTTTCATTCCAACAGTTTCAATGAATTCAATCCCTTTGTTATCCATCATTAATATTGTCAATGGATCTGTTTTTAAAGAACTATCTGTGACGTACTCTTCTTCATCGGAGAAAATTTTCTCTAACGAGATATATTTATCAAATGACATTTCTATATAATTTTCCCATTCATGAATATCGCTCTCATTAAACGGTTTGAAAAACACTAGTATCAATTTTGCTTTTACCTTTTTATTAATCAACATTTTTTCAAGTTGCATCAAGGTTCTTATTCTTTCACGACTCCTGCATCTTGGGCAGAAAGAAGAAAAAAAGGTGATTACTATAGGGAAGCTGCTAAAATTTTTTATATACCTTATTGAAATGGCCATCTCTTTGAAAAGCTTAACCGGAATTTCTTCTTCTTCTTCTTCTTCAAAGATGATGTCTTCAGGATTTATCTCCTTTCTCTCCGCAAGGACATAGGCCCTCCGAATGAGATTCTCCAGCTCCCGTACATTCCCGGGAAAAGAATAATCCATGATTTTTTGCAGAGCTTTCGAACTCAGTTGCTTTTCTTCCTTGAACTCTGCGCCTATTTCGTGGAGGATCTTATCGACGAATAGAGGGATATCTTCTTTCCTTTCCCGGAGAGGGAGAATTTCTAGTTTGAAGATATTAATCCGGTAATAAAAGTCTTTTCTTAATCTGCCATGTTTTATCTCTATAGCTGGGTTTTTGTTCGTTGCCATAATAAAGCGGGTGTCAGCTTTTCTTATTATTGTCTCACCGATCCTCCTGAATTCCCCGCACTCCAGGAGTCTCAGTAGTTTAGCCTGAAGGTCGAGTGAGGCCTCGGTTATTTCGTCGAGAAAAACCACTCCGCCCCTCGAATCTTCGATCAAGCCTTTTTTCTCATCCCTGGCGTCAGTGAAAGCTCCTCTGCGGTGGCCGAAGAGTTCCGATTCTGCCAGAGTGAGGGGGATAGAGGCGCAATTCACAGGAATGAAGGATTTGTCTTTCCTCGTGCTCAACCGGTGGATGTTCCTGGCTGCGACCTCTTTGCCGACCCCTGTTTCTCCGATGAGGAGAACAGGCCAGTCTAATTTTGCGGCCTTGGAAATAAAAGCTCTCACTTGCTCCGATGATTGGCTTTTCCCGATAATTTCTTTAACCATGTTCATCAACTCCCTAGATTTCTATAAAAAAAGATGAGTCTTTCGTTTTAGCTAAACTGGCAGGTGAGAATTTTTGCCCTCATTTTCCCATCCAACCATCGTCAGGAAATATAAATCACGATAAAATAGATGTCAAGGACCATCGGAAACCGTTCATGGTAGGTAAAAACGGTGCAGGAGAGCTCAAAAGTACCCAATATCGCATAGAGGGCTCCTGCCGGGTCAGAAAAGAATCATGAAAAATATTCGGCGCCTGTCTCAGAGGCCATCAAGAATTCTTGATAGGCGAGATGAGGCGGGGGGAGGTCTCCTGGCCCAAAGATCAGGTTGAGATGTTGGATGACCCTGTCCGCCACGGAATAATCGATGAGGAAAGCGATGATCCGTGGGGGACCTCGGGCTCTTAACTCTGTTATTTCTTGAATGCAGTTTGGGAGGAATTTCTAGGAAACGCAAGAGCTTCGGTTAGAACGAAAGCGGCCTGGAGATAGGCTGTGGGGCAGAGCTCGAAACATTCCTTGCAGTTAACGCACTCGGCCGCGGCTATCTCAGGGATGAACCGTATCTCCCGTCTGGCTCCGCAGTCCACAAATCCCACCGCATGTTTCTTCTTGACCTCGGCACAGTATCTCACACACAAGCCGCACAGAATGCAGAAGGAGGACTCTCTTTCGAAACGGTCGGGGTCTGCCCCATACTCTTGAGCCAGTTCCTGCAGTTGCGGCGAGCACGGCGCATGAGCCAGCAGAAACTCCAGAATCAGTTTGCGGATTTTATCCACCTTCTCGGAGCTGGTTTTGACGATCAGATCCTGTTCCACCGGGTAAAGGCAGGCCGCAACGAATTTCGTCCAGCCCCGAACCTCTGCCTCAACTGTGCAAATGCGGCATAAACCATGGGGTTCCAATTTCTGGTGGTGACAGAGCGTAGGGATGAATATATCCGCTTTTTGGGCGGCGTCCAAAATGGTCATCCCCTCTGTGGCTCTCACCTGTTTTCCATCTATCTGAATGAGGATTTCACTTTTCTTTTTTGGCTTTCCCATAATCATTCTCGCTTCTCTGCCGGGCTCGCCGGCTTTGCGATGTTCGCCTCGTACTCGTCTCTAAAATAGCGCAGCGTGCTGAGGAGCGGGTCGGCAGCCGTTTTTCCCAGCGCGCACAAGGAGGCCGCTCCCGTGACCTCGGCGATCTCCTCCAGAAGCTCGATGTCTCCCTCTCTCCCTTTTCCATCACGAATATTGGCCAGAATCTTGAGCATCTGCCGGATGCCTTCCCGGCAGGGGACGCATTTGCCGCACGACTCATTGGAGAGGAAGTCGAGAAAATACCTGGTGAGATCGATCATACTGGTATCTTCATCCAACACCAGCATGCTGCCTGCACCGATCGCGGCTCCCAGTTTCGAAAGCTCGTCGAAGTCCAGAGGAGTATCCAGAAGGCCCTCGGGAATAGAGCCTCCCATAGGTCCTCCGAAGTGAACCGCTTTGAGTTTTTTTCCGTTTGGAATTCCGCCACCGATACCGGTGACGATCTCTCTGATGGTGGTCCCGAAAGGCACTTCGGCCACCCCTGTATTGACGATATGGCCGGATAAGGATACAAGTTTGGTTCCCTTACTCCGCTCTGTCCCGGTAGCGGCATACCATTCAGAGCCCTTATCGATGATCAAGGGCACATTCGCCCAGGTTTCGACATTGTTCAGCACACTCGGGTTTTCCCAAATACCTTTTACCGAAGTTCGGATGTATTTGGGCCTTGGCTCCGGGGGATTCCCTTCTATCGACCTCATCAGGGCGCTGGACTCGCCGGAAACGAATATCCCGATATCCAGATGCACCTCGACATGAAAGTCAAAGCCTGAGCCGAGAATGTTTTTGCCCAACAGTCCGTATTCCCCCGCCTGTGCGAGAGCCGTATCGATATTGTTTTTGAGTTGAGGGGTGTCATGACGGGCGTAGACAAATCCTTGGTGTGAGCCCACAGCATAGGCGCCGATGATCAAGCCTTCCAGAACACTGTGCGGATTTCCCGAAAGAATGGCTCTATCCATGAACGCCCCCAGCTCCCCTTCATGTGCGTTGACGATAACGTACTTTTCTTTGCCTGGGGCATTGCGCGCAGTTTCCCACTTCCGGCCGGCTGGGAATCCGCCGCCACCCCGGCCGCGCAGGTTGGCTTTCTTTATTTCTTCCAGAACTTCCTCCGGGCTCATCTCAAGAAGCGATTTGGATAAAGAGGAATAACCGCCGACAGTCAGGTAGTCGTCGATGTTCCGGGGATCGATCTTGGTGTTATTGCCCATAATGTGCCGCATCTGGTTCTTGTAGAAAGGTATTTCAGATTGACGGACTGCTTTTTCGCCGGTCTGGGGATCGGTGTAAATGAGCCGGTCGATCACTTTTTTTTCGAGCACAGTCTGGGAGACAATTTCCGGGACATCCTTAGGCGTGACCTCCACATAGCAGATCTCTTCGGGATAAATAACCACCAGAGGTCCCTTTTCGCAAAAGCCATGGCAGCCGGTTGCTTTCAAATCGAATTTGGTTTTTAATTTTTTTTGGTCGAATTCTTGTTCAAAGGTGCTGAGAACCCTGCCGTTATCCAGGCCGAGACAGCCCATTCCCGCACATACGGCGATGCAGGGTTTTACGGGATCTCTCTCTGACAAGATGCTCTTCCTCAATTCTTCCAGTTCAGAGGCTGAATTCACTCTCGGCATAATCTTCCCTCATTCATCATTTCTCAACACATCTTTGACCTCGTTGGGAGTAAGCTTCCCGTGATGCTTCCCATCCACGATGATTTCCGGTCCTGAATTGCAGCAGCCAAGGCAGATGCCGGTTTCTAGGCTGAACTTTGAATCAGGATCCGTCTCACCGGCTTTAATTCCGATCAGGTCTTGAATTGTATCGAGAAGACGTTCCGAACCCCGAACATAACAGGAAGGCCCCGAACATACGTGAACTTCATGACTTCCCTGGGGCATCATACGGAAGGTCTTATGAAAGGTAACGATCTGCATGACCCGGCTTAACGGCACCTTCAATTTTTCGCTGACCCTCTCTAATACTTCTTGGGGAAGCCAGCGGTTTTGGTGCTGAATTTCCAGTAAGGCTTGAACCAGTGAGCCGGGTTTGCCCTGGTGTTTATTTATAATCCTATCGATTTTATCGTAATCCAAGGCCTCTGTGCGAATGTCCCGATTTCTTGCTGAAACATTCAGGTGTCTGGATATTTCAGACGGGCTTAATCCCAACAGGGCAGAGATTTCGCTCGCCGATAAAGGTCTTTCCCGAAGCAGCAGCATCATCTGGCTGAGAACCAATTTATCTGCAATGAGCTCATTGAATAATCTATCAAACTCTTCACTGGTGAAAAATTTTGTGTACGCTTCCTCAGTTCTGACCGGCACTCTCAGCCTTTCCGACTGCACCAGCTTGATATAGGGGATGAGGTTGGTAACCGCCTCGAGTTTGAATTTTAATTCATGTTCATCCAAGCTTTCGCTCTTGCCCAATGGGCCCAACTTCTCTATCCTGGGAACGAATTCATTCATGATATGGGCAAAACGGATTCCTTCACCTGCCGACACCCATTCAATTCTCAACCGTTCGGGATTCAGCCCGATGTGCTCCAGCAGTTTCTTGCATATATACACCATGCTTAATGCATCGTAATTTCCATGGGTGACATAATGGCAGTCATTCAGATGGCAGCCTCCGATGAACACGGCGTCCTGTCCGGTCGCAAACGCCCGGAATATGTGTGCCGGGTCCACTCTGCCGGAACACATCACCCGGATCACCCGGATATTCGGAGGGTACTGAAACCGGGACACTCCGGCCAGGTCCGCTCCCGCGTAGCAGCACCAGTTGCAGAGAAATCCTAGAATCCTGGGTTCAAATGTATGTGCCGCACCCATTCTCAACTCGCTCCTTCATCGGCCTGGTGCTCCGCAGGTGGTGGAGCCGCCGCATCGATCTGGCCGAAGACCTCTTCATCGGTATAGTGCTTCAATGTAATGGCATTGGTCGGACACCTGGCGTTGCAGAGACCATCGCCCTTGCAGAGAATGGGATTCACCCTGGCTTTTTTGCCCTTCGGTGTCTCACAAAATTCTATGGCACCATACGCACAAGCTGTAATACATGCCCCGCATGCCACACAATCATCTTCTTTCACCTCGCAAACAGCGCCGGAGGCTGTGACCGAATCCTGGGAGAGCAGTGTGACGGCCCGGCCCGCAGCTCCGTAAGCCTGACCGATCACCTCGGAGATAGGCTTGGGATAGTGCGCTGCCCCGCACAGGTAAACGCCTTCGGCAGCAAAGTCAACGGGTCTTAACTTCACATGGGCCTCCTGGAAGAAACCGTCCGGGCTCAAAGGCACCTTGAACAGCCGGGCTATTTCCCGGCTTCGCTTGGAAGGAACGACAGCGGCGGAAAGGACGAGGTAATCGGCATCCAGTGCGAGCCTCTGACCCAAAATGGGATCAGGTACGCTGATCCGCAGAACCGGTTTGCCCTCCTGTGTGGCGGATTCCACCCGAGGCTTGTCATCCGGATCCCAGCGGATGAACTTGACCTCTTTCTCCGCTGCCTCGCGATAAGAATCCTCTGCGAACCCATAGGTTCTCATATCCCGGAAGAGAATGGTGATGTCCATCTCCGGGTTGATCTCTTTCAGTTTCAAGGCGTTCTTAACAGCCTGGCTGCAGCATATGCGTGAGCAGTAATTTCTCTCTTCCTCTCTGCAGCCCACACATTGGATCATCACCAGGCTCCGGCAGTCGGTCATTCTTTTTTCATCCTCGACGATCTGCTCCTCCAATTCCAACTGGGTCAGCACCCTGTCGTCTTCCCCATAAAGATATTCCGTGGGCCTGTATTCTTCAGCACCCGTTGCGAGGATGACTGCGCCATGGTGTATCTCTTTGATTCTTCCTTCGGATTTCACGGTGGTGATGAAATTGCCCACATAACCGGAAACATCCGTAATGGCCGCATGGTGAGAGACATGGATCAAAGGGTGCCGATAAACCTTGCGGATAAGATCGCTCAGATAAGCCTGGACATCCAGCCCTTCCAGGGTGTAGTGAATCCTCCGGGCCATTCCCCCCAGTTCGGTATCCTTTTCCACCAGGTGAACTTCGAATCCCTGGTCGGCCAGGCTCAGGGCACTGGTCATCCCGGCCAGGCCTCCTCCGACCACCAGCCCCGTCTTGTTGACGGGCAGATCGAATTCCTGGAGGGGTTCCAGATGGACGGTCCGGGCGACCGACATCCGGACGATATCCTTTGCCTTTTGGGTGGCTTCTTCCTTTTGTTTGGAATGAACCCAGGAGCAGTGTTCTCTGATATTCGCCATTTCGAAAAAATATTGGTTGATGCCCCCTTCCCGGAGCGTATCCCTGAACAACGGCTCATGCGTCCTGGGTGTGCAGGCGGCGACCACCACGCGGTTGAGCTTTTTTTCCCGGATGGTGTCCGCTATCTGCTCGGCTGCATCGGTGGAACATACGAAGAGTCCCTCTTCGGCATGAACGACACGGTCCAAGGTGGAGGAATATGCAACCACCGAAGGGACATCCACCACTCTTCCGATATTGGCACCGCAGTGGCACACGAACACTCCCACCCTGGCTTCCTCTCCCACAACGTCTCTTTCCGGCGGATATATCCTGTCCCTGGCCAGCTTTCCCCGGCGGTAATCGAGGAGATTCCCGCAAAGGGCTCCGGCCCCGCTGGCGGTCACGACCGACTCGGGGATATCCATTGGACCCAGGAATGCTCCGCTTGCATAAATTCCCGGACGGGTGGTTTCCATAGGATCGAGGGGATGGGTTTTACAGAATCCGTAGGAGTTGAGCCGGATGCCGAACGTCTCAGCCAAATTCTGCACATCCGCAGGAGGATTCAACCCGACTCCCAATACCACCAGATCGAATTCTTCTTCCTTTACTCCTTCCTCGGAGGTGGCGTATCGTATGGTGATATTCTTCGTTTGCGGGATCTCTCTTCCTATCGACACGTAGCTTCTTATAAACGTAACGCCGGGAAGGCCCTCCGCTCTTTGGTAGAATCGTTCGAAATCCTTACCAAAGGAGCGGATGTCGTTATGGAATATGAAAGCCTGCGTTTCCGCGTCATGGTCCTTTGCCAGAATCACCTGCTTCTGGATATACGAGCAGCATACCGAGGAACAATAGCTGTTGCCGCCGGGGATAACCTGCCTGGAGCCGACGCAGTGAATCCAGGCTATTTTATGGGGATGCTTTTTGTCCGAGGGACGCAGTATCTCGCCTTTGTGCGGCCCGGTGGCACACAGGAGCCGCTCGAAGTCGAGGCTGGTTACCACGTTTTCCATCTTTCCATAACCATAATCACCCCGGAGCTTGGGATCGAAAGTCTCGTATCCCGGAGACAGAATGACCGCCCCTACCTTTACCTTGACCTTCTCCGCTTCTTGATGAAGATCGATGGCGTCATTCTGACAGATTCCCTGGCAGATGGTGCATTTCTTGTCTTTGAGGTACAGGCAGTTTTCATCGATATACGTGACGAGGGGAACGGCTTGAGAGAAGTATATATGGATGGCCTTATTGGATGATAAGTCCTGGTTGAATGGATCGGGAACCTGGACCGGGCAGTACTCGACACAGACCGTACAACCGGTGCATTTATCCTCTCTAACGTATCTGGGCTTTTTGATCAGGTTCACCGTGAAGTCTCCTGCTTCCCCTTCTACGCTGTCTACGTCCGTATAGGTCAGGATCTCTATGTTGGGATGTCTGTCACATTCGATAAACTTGGGAGATTCGATGCACATGGAGCAGTCATTGGTGGGGAAAGTCTTATCGAGCTGGGCCATCTTGCCGCCGATGGTGGGTGATTTTTCGACCAGGTAAACCTTAAAGCCGGCAGTGGCAAGATCGAGCGAGGCCTGGATGCCGCTGATCCCTCCACCCACCACCATGATGTCTCCAAAATTCCTGTCCTCAAAGTCTTTACAGAGCTTTTCGATTCCTTCTTTTTCCACTTCTCTTTTCCAATATTATGAATGTATTCATTCTTTTGTCATCGCTTCGCTCACTCGCAATGACATGGTGTATTTTAATAAGTCGCAATTCATGTTAGTCTTTTGGACATCCAAGCCGCTTCGGATGGGAATACACCGACAGGCGGCTTCCACGCGCATGGCCAACCAGGGCGATGCCCAGATCACGGGCGAGCGAAACGGCGCTCCCAGTCGGCGAGTGCCCCGAAACGATAACCGGGACCTGCATCTTTGCCGCCTTGAGCAGCATCTCGGACGAAATGCGGCCGGTGCTCAGGAGCAGTCGGTCTCTGGTCGATAGTCCCCTCAACAGACATTCGCCCTGGATCTTGTCCAGGGTGTTGTGTCGCCCGATATCCTCGGCAACTGCCAGCAGGTTTTTGGTATCGGATAGAGCCGAGGCGTGCACGCCGCCGCACAGCCGGTAAAGCTTCATCTGCTCTTGAAGCTGTTTCATCATTGACAGCACCTCCTTCGGAGTGACGGCGAGATCCGAATCGACTTTTTTTCCCTGAGCTTTAAAGGTCGAACCACCCCCACACCCGGAGGTGAGTGTCCGCTTCGTGGGCAGCACATACCCGGAGTTGCTCAGTGTCACGTCGGCCAGCGATTCCTCCTCGCACACCTTTATGCTTGCCACGTCGTCCATGCCAGAGATGATTTCCTCTGCGTAAAGGAATCCGAGGACGAGGCAGTTCAGCTTGGTTGGAGTGCACAGGATAATGACCAGTTCCTGGCGGTTGACAGAGATTGTGAGTGCCATCTCGCCGGGCAAGTGACCCGAACTCCTGCCCCATTCCTCGCTCGAAAAGCGATGGAAGACCACCTCCGGTGCGACACCCTTCAGTTCCGGTTTGCCCATCGCTTCCTGCCTATTTAACTCCTTAATTTTTTGAATTCATCTTGATCAAACACGCACCCAAGGACCATGAAAATGGGATTACTTCGCTGACGCCCGTAATGACATTTGGCATTTTTTATGAAAGAAGATGTTTTATGCATTTTCTAAGTAATAATCCAAATCAGCTGCTTCCTGGATGATTTCCGTGATGTCCTTGACCTCTATGACCTCGCTGTCCTCCCGGTTCAACCTGCTGTCCTCAAAATTGGTGATGCAGTAAGGGCAGGATGTAACCAGCACCTCAGCACCGGCTGCGACAGCCTGCTCCACTCTGAGGTCGGAGAATCTTTCACCCTTGGGTGTTTCCATCCAGATCCTGCCACCTCCCCCTCCGCAGCACAGGCTGTCTTCCAGTGAATCATCCATCTCGATCAGTTCTATGCCGGGTATTTTTTTTAATGCCTCCCTGGGCTCGTCGTAAATGCCGTTGTGCCGGCCCAGGTAGCAGGGATCATGATAGGTGACTTTCTTCCTGTGCGCTTTGGTGAGGGGAAGCCTTCCCTCGCGAACGAGCTCGAGCAGATATTGAGAGATATGGACCACCTCGAACTTCACCATAAATTCAGGATACTCGTTTTTGAACGTGTGAAAGCAGTGAGGGGAAGAAACAAGGATTTTTTTCACTCCTTTTTCGATGAACGTTTTGATGTTTTCCCTGGCCAGTCGTTTGAAGAGTTCTTCATCGCCGGTCTTGCGGATACTTTCTCCACAGCAGTTTTCCCTGGAGCCCAGTATCCCAAAATCCGTCCCTGCCAGGTTGAGTATATTGGCTGTGGCTCGGGCCACCTTCATCATTCTTGGATCGTAACAGAGATAGCAGCCTGGAAAATAAAGAAGATCCATTCCCTCGGTGAAGGTTTTTACGGAATGACCTTCCGCCCATTCAGCCCTCTTTTTTCGCTCTTCATTCAAGGGATTCCCGTCGCCTGCGAGGCTCGCGCGTATGGCGGAAACCGGTTTGGCAGAAGCGGGGAAAACGCCGTATTCGGTGGCTATCCTGCGCAGGGATACTCCGAATTCGATCTGTTTCACGTCCCTGGGGCACTGCTGGGGGCATATCCCGCAGGTGGTACAAAGCCACATATCTTCGACTTCGATCTCGGTCAAACCGAACGCAGCCTGCCGGATTAATTTTCGCATACTGAAGGATCTCACCCTGTTCCACGGACAAACCGTATCGCATAATCCGCACTGATAGCATAATTTGAAGGCTTCTCCGCCGCTCTCTTTTATGACATCGATGATCTCCCTGCAAGGGGCTACAGTCTCCATTGTCATTTCACTCATCTTGTTTCGCCTTATGTTAGAGATCCCTCTTCGACATCGACATCCGGTCAATGGTATCCATTATCTTCTGTAATCCGTATTTTTTTACCAGCGACTCCAATCCGATTTCCATTTCCTCCCGCTTCTTTTCTTCTTCTTCTTCGGCTTCCTCTTCTCTTTCTTCGTATGTCAGGGCATCGGCCAAGCACCACTGGACACACATCGGCTCTGCCAAAGGAGGATCGCTTTCGCACATATCGCATTTCAGCGGGAGACCGGAATCGGGTTCTTTAAAAATGTCTCTAGCCGGGCAGGAGACTCCGCAGAAGCTGCACTCGTCATATTCCTTCTCGTTGATGGTATAAGTATGTCTGCCGTTGCATTCGGCTGGTGTATAATCACCGGCACGTATGGGGACATAAACATCTCTCAGAGGATCATGAACCACCCGAATACGGGACCGTGCTGGATTGTTGCTGCTGTATTTCGGCGAAGCATGAAAGGAGGAACAGGCAATTTCGCATGCCCGGCAGCCATTGCATTTATCGAGATCGACTTTGATGATTTTTACGATTTTCGTTTTTTTCTCAGCCATTACGGATACCGCCTCTTGGCATTATTTCTTTTCTGATTTCGATGAAGCCTTCAAGATCCCCCTCTGTATAAAGTCTTCGCTCACGTAATCCAAATCCAATTCGTGCAAAGATTCTTCAGTAGGAATGCCCTCTTTATTCCACCCCTTGAATTTGTAATACGTATCTAAGAGCTCTTTTTCGAGTTCGGGAAATCTTTTTTTCCAATGGTTCTCCGGGGGCTTTTCGTCTTTTCTCCTCATGCCCCTTCTTATATTGATGGCTCTGACCAAAGTTCTGTATCTTCTGGCCGCTTGGCTGAGTTTGGCTTCATCCATGTCGATCCCTGCTCCCGACGAGATGAATTTCGGGTAATTGTGTATGTGGTACGGAGGTTTCAGGGGGAATGATGATAAGCCGGCGCACATCCCGAGTGCGTCATCGATGTAGTGCATCTTCTCCTGCCAATCGACGATATCGCAGCACATCTGCACGGTCGGGTAATAGGGGAAAGAGTTTTCTCCGCGCAGCTCCCAGTCCAGAAAATACTGCTTGAACTTTTCATCGGGAACCTGGATCCAATCCTTGACAAACTCCTCTCTCTGCTCTCTCTCCGGAAAGGGCATCTGGGGGAACTGCCCCTCGATTTGGGTGATGTTTATCTTCTCGCCGGTGCTGTACATAAGGAAATAAATGGGATTCAGCATGGACAGTTTGATAGGCATTTGTTCATGTTTCTTGATGTTATTGTGAGCATATTCCTCAGCGCCCTTGCCGATCTCTTTGGCCGCCCAGTAAGTCCCATTGGCCAGAACATCTCCGATCCCTTCCCGCCGGACGATTCTGTCCAGCAGCCAGAAAAATTTCTCCTCGTTATCAGAAGGTAATCCCTGCATGTCGCCATCGGTTAAGATGCCGTTTTCATAAAGTTCGAGGGCAAAGGCCATGACTTGAGGGGTCGAGAATGCGTCCACGCCGTACTCTGTTGCACGCTGAGCGATTTTAAAGCCAAAATCCAGGTCTGACATGGCCGCCATGGTATACGTCAGTTTGGAGAAGCATTTCATTATGTACGTTTTGACTCCCGGTATGGAAATCGTTGCCGCGCATTTCAGTGAACAGTTAAAGCAGCTTATCAAGCGTTTCCGGACATTTTCCATACTCTCGGTCCACTCCTTTTTCACTTCTTCGTTCCAATAGTCTCTTCTGCGGTGGCGGGAATTCCCCCACATGAAACTCTCGGTGTGCCACTTCTCATCGTGGATTTTCATTTCCTGCGGTGAGCCGAGCCTGGCCAAAATAGGCATGACCCCCGGGATGGGCTTTTCTTCCCGGACCTTTATGTATTCCAGCACTTCGTTGCAGAGCTCTATAAATTCAGCCGGCCGGGCGATATTGATGTCCCCTGTTCCACGAACGGCTATTGCCTTCAATCCCTTGTCTCCCATAACGGCCCCTATTCCGCCCCGGCTGGCGCTGCCCCTGCCCTGCTCGATAGAGGCAAAATATACTCTGTTTTCACCGGCCAGGCCCACGGCAGCCACCTGGGCTTTGGGCTCATTCAACTCCTGCCGGATGAGCTCTCCGGTTTCGATAGCACCTTTACCCTGCAGATGAGAGGCGTCGCGTATTTCGACTTTATCGTTGTTTATCCACAAATAGACCAAACGGGGGGACTTGCCGCGAAAGATCACTTTATCATAGCCGGCGAATTTCAATTCCGGAGCCCAAAATCCTCCCATCATGGAAAAGGCCATCAGCTTGGTCTGAGGAGAAATGGTAGTAACAATGGTGCGATTACAACCCTTAGCGGGAGTGCCGCATAGAAGACCGGCAGCAAATATGAGGAGATTATCCGGAGAAAATGCTTCGACTTCAGGAGGGACCCGGTCCCATAATATCTTGGCGTTGGTGCCAAGCCCCCCTAGATATACCTCGGTTTCTCTGGGGTCTGTTGCGACTCTCTCGATGCTTCCCCGGGTGAGATCGACTTCTAAGTTAAACCCAGTCTCTGCATACCTCATTTTTTTCCTTATGCATTCAATTCCTTCTCGAGAGGTATCATGTTGAGCATATTGAACCCGAGCGATCTGAAGAATGAAATCAAATCTCCGGTATACCATTCAGCCATTGTTCTGACCCTTTTGATACCTCTCCGTTCGAAATGCTCCAGGAGGGCTTCTCCCAGTTTTCTGCCAATTCCGCGTCGTTGAAAATCGGGATCCACTCCCAGAATTCTAATCCATCCGGTTTTTTCTCCGATACCGAATTCCCAGATTCTTATTTCTCCGATGATGAATCCGACGATATTGCCATCGAGCTCTGCTCCGAGGCTCATCATGGGATCGCTGCGTTCGATATTGTATCGTGTGGCCTCCTTCAAATATTCCATTCGTTCTTGGTTGACGATCTCCAATTCCTCTTCGATCCGCTTTTCGATTCTCACTATGTCTTTAATGTTATCCAAACTGAGGGGCCGTATCTTCACTCCGGAGCTGGCCTCTTTCCACAATTTTGTCCTGCCGACTGTCCTGTACATCACGATCTTTTTGGCTTCTAAAATATGAAGGTATTTGCTGACCGTGTGCCTAACGAGATCCAATTTTTTCGCTATATCATCCACCTGCATCCCATCGGGAGAGTCTTTGAGCAGGGACATAATATCCTTTTCGACTTGACTCATTTTCTTCCTCTATGGTTACCAATAGAAATCAATGAGATGGTGAAAATCATGTGAGCAATTCAAATTTTCCCCTTATAGTTCCCGCGTCCACTCGATTTTTTATTACCGGAGCTGGCAATATTGAATTTCATGGTAACCAATATTCGTTACTAATATAAGCTTAAATGGGAACATTGTCAAGTAGTAAATCCTGTTAGTTTCCATCCTGTTATTCGAAGATCTATGGGCTTGAATGTACTCGACGGAGATGCTAGGTCTGCGAAAATCGAGAGGGAAAAAGGAAGCGACAATACACGGAAAGACAGGCTAATTCTTCCATCAGGGATCAAAGGTAAGTGTTTCCAGATATCCTCAGCCGCTTTTGCCAAGCTCTATACGGCTAAGGTCCCTGTTACAGAGGCTGATACCCTGAATGATCGGGTTCTGTCCTTCTTCGTTAGTCAGGAGGTGGACATCCTGATGATCCTGACTGATCGAAGCATTGTGAGTCCTTTAGAAGGGCTTTTCAAACAGCTTTTGATGTTTTTGTCAAAACACGAATTTAACTCCCAATCTGGCACTTATTGGAGGATAGAACCACATTTCTTTCTCGAACCTGGGATCAGGAACATAATCAGCAGGCAAATCCCACGTATCATTCAGCAATTCTTCCTGAGTCACTTCTATCATATTAGCCGTTCTTATCTGCCATATCCGTTGTGCTGTATCCACATTGAATAGATTATCAACATTGAGATTGAATTGGAGGGCATATTTATCCCCAAGTTTTAGACTGTATTCCGTATAAATATCCGCATACCATAAGAATGGAGTACGCCCCAAACTTCCTCTGCCATAGGGAAGATAGCCTTCATAGATGACTCCCCACTCTTCTTGTACCGGGGTTCCGCTCATAGCATTGACAACTCCTCCCACCGTTAAGCCGAATGGGAACACATAACTTCCATATGCTTTAAATCGGTGAGGCCTGTCTGTAGGAAGAGGTCCGTCCAGCACTTCCAGATTCTTTTTCCTGGGTAAGTGCCAGCTATCAAAGAAACGTTCGAAATTGGGGCTGGTTGACCGTCCGGGTTCATCCGAACTCCCGAGACCAGAATAGTTCCCTGACAATCTGCTCAAAGTATAGGAAAATCCGCCCATCCAATTATTGCTGAAGCGCTTTTCCAATGAGAGACTCAGTCCCCAATATTCTCGCGTGGCTTTTGGAGTTTCGGGATATGTGCTGTCCATTATTCCGCCATTTTCTACCCATCGACTGTATCCATATCCAGGATTGCCGAAATACCAGAGTTCCCAGCCGGTGTCAGCATCCCAAATGGCAATATCCTCCAGTCCCCTTATGAGATGTTTATTGACAACTCGCAGGGTCGCGGAGATATCTTCGCTTATTTTTTTCTCTGCACCCAAAGCAATTTCCTGCTGAGTGAAGGGTTTGATATTGGGATCTACGTCATTGTACCAGCGATAATTGTATACTCCTCCTTGCGGTGTGTAGAGTTCTTCACCTGGAAAATAGCCATCGACTCCGATTTTATCCCATTCATAGGTATCCAGGGAATAGTAGGCCATTTTGATCTTCTCTCCACCGAAGGAGCTTGCCGCAATATAGACCTTCATCACATCATAGTAGATGCCGTAGCTTCCAAAGATTTTTAAGCCAGAATCACCGAAGACATCGTAAGAAAATCCCAATCTTGGCGCAATCTTATCCTTGAAGCCGAACTCGATAGGTCTCTGGTCTACATCGGGATCGTCAGAGTAGGTGGGGATATATTCAGATTCTGTACGAACACCAAAATTCAAGGTGAATTTCTCGGATATCGTCCAGCTGTCCTGGATGTAAAATGCCCATCTGTTACTCTTTGCGTCATACAAGTTGCCATAAGGACCTGTTTTTTCATTCCCTCTTACTGCATAATAACCATATTTTCCTCTTCCATAATTGACACCTGTATGGATGAGATCCATATCCCAGGCGAAGCGGATATGAGGAAAATCTGCTGTTTGATCCACATTTTCTCCCTGTCGTATGAATTGACCTCCAAATTTTATGGAGTGTTCTCCTCCCAGATTCAGGAAGTAATTTAGATCGGTTCCCAACGACATTCTCATTCTGATATTCTTTTTAAACGAGAAAAGCGTGCTCCAGGGAAAATTCGACCAACCCAACGGACGTTGATACTCCTCAGGAACGTCGAGTAGACCAATATTGGTGGTATTGACATACCCGCCAGGGGCTTCCTTTTGAAACAAATAGCGGGGACCAGTAGCAGTAACGAGCTGATTGGTGGTATTCGTTCTGAAATATCCCCCGCGTAAAGTCAATAGAAGGTTGTTTCCAAAAGTAGCATCAAAGGAAGTCGCTGCAGATATGTTAGGATATGTGAAGCCGATCGCATCATAATCAGCTTCTGGATTCCCTGTAGGAGTGGTTAGATCTCCCTTATATTTGCTGGTATTAGAAACCACACTGGCTCCCCAACGTAGATTGGGTAATATTTGTGCGCTTAGTTTAGCAGAAGCATTGTACCAGTATGAGTTCTGCGTGAAATCCTTAACGATGTCTGTACCATGAAAAGGAACATCTCTTTTTTCTTGATAGTAAATGGGGAGAAAAGAGGCAAAGAACCATAATCTGTCCTTGAGAATATAGCCGCCTAATCCAAAGCCACCTTCGAGTCTGCTGATATCTGACTTTCCATAATAGTCATCATAAGACATGTATACAGCTTTTGAGGAGTCGTCCCAATCTCTGGTAAGGATTTTTCTTCTCTCTCCCTCAAGTGCAGTCCCACTGTAGTAGCCAAGAAATTCACCGTGAAATTCGTTGCTGCCGGAACGAGTTATTACATTGATGACACCACCTACCGACCCTCCGAATTCCGCTTGGTATCCACTGGATTTGAACTGAACCTCATCTACAAAATCATAGTTCACACTCTGCCCACTTCTGCCAATCACAATATTTGTCGTGTCGGCACCATCCACAAAATATACATTTTCACCTTCTGATGCACCGTCGACAGATATTCCCCTCCCTCGACTTCCTCCTCCCAGCATTGGCTCATCGTTAACACCAGGCACTATTGTTACGAGTGATATGAAATCCCTGCCCTTGGGGAGTTTGTTGATATAATCTCGGCTCATATCCAGTCCCTGGGAATTGCTCCTCACATCAATCAATGGAGCCTCGCCTGTAACCACAATATCGACTTCAATATTACCTATCTCCATTTGCACATCGAGTTTCAGAGACTGTTCGACTGAAATGCCGATATCTGAACGTGTAAGCTTCTTAAATCCCTCCAATGTGAATTCAACAGTATAGAGGCCGGGCGTGAGGTTGAATAACCGGTAAACACCATTGGCATCAGTGACAGATGTGGCTATCCCTACCAGCTTCGGACTTGTAGTCTCTACTGTAACTCCTGGCAGCGGCATGTCTTCAGTATCTGTTACTGTTCCGTAAATTCTGGCAGTAGTGGTCTGGGCCGAGGTGACGCTGCTTATGACTGCCAAACTCAAAAACAAGATGATTGATTTTTTCGCTCTAAACATTTTTTCACTCCTCATTTCTTTTTGATATTTATATTCAAACAACAAATTGTTAGTAAGCTGCCCGCCTCATAAATCGACCAGACAGAGAGAGGTGATTGGCGTTCATTATTCCGCGGCTTTTGCAGAAGACATATCCCTCCATGAGGATTTTTGTCCTTCCAGTTCTCATTCCAACAGCGAAAAACATGCCAATTTCAATCCTTGGGTTTTTTGGCACTTATGAATCCTGCATCTGCGATTTATCTGCAGCACTTGTATGATTTTTTAACACTTAATGTCCGTACTCTTTTGGAAACAAATATTCCCCCCTATCGACTTTGTGACAGAGAATAGACAAGATTCCGTGGTTTAGCGGTGAGAATTTCCTTTTTGCGCCTGCACTGGCCTTGTGTGGGCTCTCTCACCCCAGATAGCTGTCTTCTCCGGTTCGATCTTCCAGATATTCTCAGCCGGGATGGTCATGCCATCAAGTGGATGTCGTTCGGGAGTTCAGACCATCATGGTTTTTTCTTGCGGCGCACAAAAATGATGGTGTACATCGCCGGAACCACCACCAACGTGAGGATGGTGGCAAATGAAAGCCCGAAAATGATCGTCATGGCAAGGGGGTTCCAGAAGGCCGCATTATCCCCACCGAAATAGATCTGAGGATCGAGGCGTGTGAGCAGGGTTTGGAAGTTTAAGTTCATACCGATAGCCAGCGGGAGGAGGCCGAGTATGGTGGAGAGAGCCGTGAGGAGAACCGGGGTCAAACGTGTGGCTCCAGCCTGGATGATTGCCTCCATTTTATCCATACCCGAATCAATGCGGTTATCTATGTAATCGATGATGATGATGCCGTTTTTCACCACCACACCGGCGACGGCAATAATGCCCATGCCGGTCATCATGACCGAGATATCGATACCGAAAACCACAAATCCCAGCAGCACCCCTGTGAAGGAGAAAAAGAACATCGATATGATGATCAGGGGTTTGGCTACGGAATTGAACTGGGCGACCAGGATGATGAAAATCAGGGCAAGGGCAATGAACATGGCCAGGATCATAAACTGTCCGGTCTCCTGCTGCACGTCCTGTTCCCCCGTGAACTGGATGGTGTAACCTTCCGGGATAGGAAACTTGGGCAGGGTGCGGCCGATACGAAAAATGATCTCGTTGGTATTGTACCCGGAGAGCACGTTGGAGGAGACGGTGATGACCCGCTTGTTGTCGATGTGCTGGATGCCGCCGTAGCTGGTCTCGTAAAAGACATTGGCCACAGAAGAGAGGGGAATCTTGTAAGGCATAGCGTTCGGCTCCCGGGAGGGAACGGTAATCTCCTGGCTGAGCAGCACCCCGACATCTTCCCTGTATTTTTCGGCCAGGCGCAGCCGGATAGGATATTCTTCGTCGCCCTCTTTGAACTCCGAGATCTCGAGGCCGAAGATAGCGGTGCGGAGGCCCATACCGATCTGGGCCGTGCTCATTCCCAGCTTGTTGGCTTTATCCCGGTCCAGCTCGAGTATCAGTTCGGGTTTATTGACTTCCATACTGGACTTGAGCTTTTCGATGCCTGGGATATTCAACCTCTCCACGAATTCGATGAAACGCTCCGATATGGATACCAGCTCATCGATATCCTCGCCGGAGATCTCGATATTGATGGGCATTCCTGTGGGAGGACCCATGGCTTCCCGGTCGATCCGAATCTGGGCACCTGGGATCCCCTTCATTTCTTTCCTGAGTTCTTCCAAATATGTGATGGTCGGAGGACCAGACCGGTATTTGTATTCCACGAACGTGATGGTGACCTTGGCCAGCTTATCCTGGGCAAAACGTTCGAAAATGCTGGCACCGGCATTGACCGCCACATTCGAAACCACGGACTCCACGTCCGGATTGTCTCGACCCAGCACGTTGAACACCCTTTCTTCCACCTCCTTGCAGATGGCGTTGGTCACATCGATATGAGTACCTTCTGGCATGGTGATGTAGACGTAGAGAGTGTTGGGATCGCCGCTGGGGAAGAATACGATCCTGGGTGTTTTGATCCTCATCAGGACGAAAGTGGAAAACAGCAGGACCACGATGGAAGCAACCACCAGGTAAGGCCGCTTGCCTCTCAGGGAAAAGGCGAGGGTTTTTCGGTACAGGTCTAAAAATCTTGGCAGTGCACAGCACTGAAATTTATCGATGAAAAAATGAAGGACGTATTTGAATAGGTAATAGATGACCAAAGCGAAGATCAATAGGTTCGCCAATATTCTGACACCTGCTGCATAAAAAACGACAACCAGAACCAGGGCGGTGACCGTTCGAATCATGGCTTTTTTCGAAGGGAGCCGGAACCGTTTTTTATTATCCTCGGGCGCCGGACGCTTCATGAAAGATACGGCGAACACCGGATTCATGATATAGGCCACAAGGATCGAAGCCGAGAGTGTGATGATGACGGTGATGGGCAAAAAAGACATGAATTTTCCCGGGATCCCGGGCGTGAATATCAAAGGGAAAAAGGGTGCTATTGTGGTCAGCGTGCCTGTGAACACCGCCAGGGCTATCTCTCCTACCCCCCTTTTGGTGGCCGTGACGATGTCCAGGCCTTCGGTGGTGGTGAAGTGACGGTAGACATTCTCCACCACCACGATGGAGTTATCCACCACGATCCCCAGCACCAGGATAAAGGACATCAAAACCACCATGTTCATGGTAAATCCCACTAACGGAATAAAGATAAAAGCGATGACCATGGACAGCGGGATGGAAATACCGACGAAAAGCGCGTTGGCCTCACCCATGAAAAACATCAGAACAAAGACCACCACCACAAAACCCAGGATCACGGTGTTAAAAAGGTCACTGACCGAATTGCGGGTTTGGGTGCTGCTGTCTCCTGTGAGCGTGACGATCAAGTTTTCGGGCGCAGTTCTCTGGTAATTGTTCACGATTTCTTTGATCTTGTCCACCGCGATAATCAGGTTCTCGCCGCTTTTTTTGATGATATTGAGGGTTACCACATCCTGACCGTTGAGCCGGGCATAGCTTTCCCGGTCTTTATACCCGTCCTTGACTTCGGCGATGTCTTTGAGGTAAATCCCGTCCTGGATCATAAGATCGGCGATTTGGTCCACGTTCCGGAACTCGCCCACCACCCTCAGGTTCCTTCTCATGCCGTCGGTATCGATTTCTCCGGCAGAGATGGTCATGTTTTCATAGGCGACGGCGTTTTGTATGGTATTGAAGGAAATCCCTGCCGCCTGCATCTTGTACAGATCGACGTTGATCTGGATTTCCCGATCCAGTGCTCCCACGATGTCGGCTCTGGTGATTTCTTCCATGGCCTCGATTTCATCCTGAAGTTTCTCGGCAATCTCTTTGAGCTTGACCAAACCAAGATCTCCTGAAAGATTGATGAACAGGATCGGGATTTCGGACAGGTCGATGCGCGAAATTTGAGGCTCCTGGAAAAGGTCAGTCGGCAGTTCCGACCGGGCATCGTCCAAGGCCTGTTTGACATCCAGATAGGCCTGGGTTTCGTCGGCCGAAATTTCGAACTCCACAAAGATGGAGGAATAATCCTGGATGGAGTTGCTGGAGATCTCTTTGACCCCATCTATTCCCTTGAGCTGTTTTTCGATGGGCTGTGTGATCAAATTTTCCACGTCCAGAGGGGAAGTCCCCGGATGGATCGTCCCAATCATAAAATAGGGGAACACGATCTCGGGAAACCGCTCCTTTGGAGTGGCCCTGTATTGGATGATACCGAAAATGACGAGCAGGACTGTGAAAATATAAACGGTCGTGCGATTGGCGGTCGCCACATTGGTAGGTTTGAATTCTCTGTACTTCATGACATATTTTCTCTCATTGGATTCAATCTGGAGTTGGGATTATTCTCCTCGCTGGACAGAAACGGGTTGTCCATCTGCCAGAGCCTGGAAGCCGAATGTGATCACAAAATCTCCCGCACTGAGGCCGTCTCGGATCTCGACACGATCAACGTAGTTTTCTCCGAGGGTCACGGTCCGCCGGCGCGCGATCCAGCCGTTATCCTGCTTCTCGGCCACAAAGAGAAATTGATCGTCACCTGTATCCTGAACCACGTTTTGCGGCACCACGAGCGCATCGGGATTGGTGTAATCGTTGATGGTCACCACGGACAGCATATTGGGCTTCAGGTTTTGTTCTCGAGGCGGAATTCGGATCTCTATCTGGAAGGTGCGGTTATTGGGGTCGATGACCTGCGACACTGCGTCGATCTTCAGTTCCATCTCTTTCCCGATGACAGGAATCTGTACTTTGACCGGATCGTCGATCGAAATCCTCGAAATATAATTCTCAGAAAGGGAAACCGTTATCTTGAGCCGGGAAAGTTGAACGATGCGGATGGCCCCCCGTCCGGCTGCGGCCATCTCTCCTTCTTTGATAAGGACATTGTCGATAGTTCCGCTGATGGGGGCATAAATCTTGGTCATTTCATACTGTTCCTTCAGAGTTTCCAGCTTTTTCTCCATATTTTCTTTGTTGTTTTTGGCCTGGAGGTATTCGATTTCGCTGCCTATATTTTTTTCCCATAACCGGGCCTGCCTTTCGTATATGGTGGTAAGAAGTTTCAAAGAATTTGTCACCTCGTCGATGCTGCTCTCCAGCACAGAGCCGTCCTGTTCTGCCAAGAGCTGCCCCTGGTTCACACGATCCCCTTGACGGATATGGATCTTTTTCACCACGCCGTTGGATCGAGCCGGAACCAAAATGTTGTTATCCGATTCCACAGTACCCTGGGCCTGGATAAAGTGCCGGAAAATTCCGGGTTGAACCTCCATGACGCGAACATAAGTCATCTCTTCTTGGGAACTTCCATCGGCGGCCAGAGCGATTTCTGCCTTTAACTCTTCGATCCTGGCACTCAGAGCCTCCTGCTGGGCCTCCAACCGTGCCAGCTCGCTTCGTTTGTCGCGTGGACCGCAGGCGGATATGAGCAGTGTAATCAACAGCGTAACCGACACGGGAATGAATATTTTGTTTTTTTTCATGGTGTTATCCTTCTATGGAGACTCGATAATCATTGCGCAGCCTATCCAGCGCGTTTTTGGCATTCAACAGCTCGGAGAGTGCCTGGATGTAGCTGGCCTGTGCCGCGAGGTAGCGGTCGTTGGCCTGGGTAAGGTCTGTGCTGGAGGCCAAGCCTTCCTGGTATTTGATCAATGTTTTATCGTAAACCTTTTTGGAAAGCTCCATATTGTCTTTGACATTGATGTAGTTTTCATAAGCCGATGAGAGGGTGTTTTTGGCCTGGGCCTCTTCGAGGAGGAGAGCTTGAGATACTTGAAGCGTGGTCTGGCGCGCCTGATCGAGAGCCAATGAAGCCTGTTTGACTCGAGCCTTTTGGGATCCGCTCTTGAAGACAGGTATGTTCAGGTTCACCCCGATAGCTTGAGAGCGGTACCATTTTTCATCAAAATCGAAAAAGTTGAATTGGTTGCGCTGAGCGGCCCAGGATAAAGTGTAAAAAGCACTCACTGTTGGCCAGTACTGAGCCCTTTCATTCTTGAGATTCATCTCGGCAAGCCGCTCCTGGGTTTGGATCAGCCGGTAATCCACATTATCATCCAGATCCAACTCCCCGGCCAGTGCTTTCTGGATATCTTCCTGCGAGATCATGTTTTCCAGGCTGTCTGCGAGCTCAATTTTTTCGTCGAGATCGATCCCCATCTGAAATTTCAGCAGCTGGTATGCTGTTTCTGTCTGTTTTTCGAGATTCTGGAGGCTGTTCTTGAGCGCGGTAACCGAGATCTGGATAACATCGGCGTCTGTTTCCTCAACAAAGCCCTCTTTGTAGCGTTCGCGTATCTCGTACAAGGTCTTTTCCAGATTCCGGATGTTTCCCTGGATGATTTTCTCGCTTTCCTGAGAAACCAGGATCAGATAATAGGTCTGGGACACCGTTTCCATCACATCCAGTTTGGTCTGTTCCAAACCCTGGGTGGCCAGGCGTTTGTAAATCCGTGAAGTCGCCAGACCGACAAAATAACTTCCGTTGAACACCAGCTGCTGGACCTGGAGACTGACATTGGCATTGTGTTGGGTGCCGAACTGGACCTCGATCCTATCATTGGGATCGTTGAAAAAATCAGGGATAAGAACGGTTGGCAGTTCTATGTTGTTGGTGTAGCCGATCGAAGAACTGATCTGGGGCAATCCTGTTCCTATTGTCTCCCGTATCCTTTTTTGGGTTGCAGCGACCTCCAATTGTGATTTCAGGGCGTCATAATTGTTTTCCACAGCATACTCCTGTGCCTCCAGCAGGCTGAAGGTCTTAGCTGCCTCTTCCGCAGATGCTTTGGGGGTCGTCAAAACCAAAACCATTATTCCTGCCCAAGCCAGCTTTGCCAGAGTCTGCCTGAATGGGTTTCGAGAATATAGTTGCACCGACATATTCCATCCTCTATTCTGATGTGGATTTCCTTTTATGTGCCTAAAAGGATGAGGAAAAAGTTTTCAGGTTTATTTCAAAGGTGATTACCTTTTCGTCTTTTCCTGTTTTCCTCTAAACAAATAATAGATACGTATTTTAGCATATTAAGTTATCTATGTATTCTATTTTTTGAATTTTCTCTCGAACAGAACGGCCAACTCTGCTCGAGGGTGATAGCGCATATAGGCCCTCGGAGAGATAGAAAACAGCTGCAAAGAACCTCAGATGTACTCTTTGCTCTCTTCGGGTGACACCAAGAGCACCTGGTTGACGTTGTGAGGCGCAGGCTAGGTCATTTTTGCGCTTGCCCCGGCTTTCTGTAAACCACCTCGGCACCGATAACCGTCATTTCTGGTTCGATCTTCCAGATGTCCTCAGCCGGGATGGTCATGTAATCGACAGGAATGACCACAAAATCAGCTAGCTTCCCGACCTCGATAGACCCCAAGATGTCTTCCGCGAACATAACGTAGGCACCTCCCATGGTCGCAGCCCGTAAAGCCTCTTCTCTGGTCATGGCCTGTTCCGGGATCCAGCCATCCGGAGGATTATTATCCCTGTCCTGTCTGGTGACTGCAGCATGTAAGGTATAAAAGGGATTGTAGGGAGATACAGAATAATCTGTCCCTGTTGCCACCACAACACCCCGATCCAATAAATCACTCCAAATATAGGCATACTTTGTGCGTTCGGGTCCAATCCTGGATTCGGCAAAGTGCATATCCTCGGTAGCATGCAGCGGCTGCATGGAAGCGACGATTCCCAGCTCGGCGAGTCTGGGTATGTCCTCAGGAGTCAGTACCTGACAGTGCTCGAGAGCGAACCTGGCATCTTTCCCGTCTATTCCTGTTGCCTTCAGAGCCCTTTCGTAGGCATTGATTGCAGTCCGGTTAGCAGCGTCGCCGATGCAGTGGATCCTCATATTGAAGCCCATTTTCAGCAGCTTGGTCGCAGACCGTGCGATTTCGTCCTCGCTTTGTCTGGCTTCCCCATGATAGCCCGGATAGTCGCTGTACTCCTCGAGGAAAAGCGCACCCCTTGACCCTAATGCTCCATCGGCAAAGGCCTTGACCGACCGGACGAAATATTTGTTGTTATGGTTGAGCGGTTTGCCCAGCTTCTTCGCCGCATCCTCCCTAACCATTTCGTTGATCCTTATCCTGAGCAAGCCTACGTCGTAAAGTTTTATTCGCCTTTGAACCTCTTCATAGCCAGTCATGCTGGCGCCGTGGATGGTGGTGAGTCCGCTGGCCACTGCCAGTTGAGTCCCTTCTACCAGGTTGCGGCTAATTTCATAATCGGTCATTGGAGGTAAGGGGGGGATAAGCCTGGTCAATTGGGCAGGTGCCCTTTCCACGAATTCGCCTGTAGGCTCCCCATTTTTGTCTTTTTTGATATGACCGCCCGGAGGGTCGGGGGTATCGCGGGTAATGCCGGCAAGTTCCAGGGCTTTGCTGTTGGCACCGCTTCCATGGGTGTAGCGGTAAATAAAAACAGGATTATCAGGAGCTGCGGCATCGATCAACTCCTTATGGAATTCTGGCGGATCCCAAACATCTGACATCCAGCCACTCAACACCAGCCACCGTGGCTCAGGCCCTGGCCGCATGCCTTCCCCCGTAGCCAAACATCGCTTGATCACTTCCTGCATTCGCTCCACAGAAGCCCACTCACCGATTGCAGGCCTGATGTCTGGGATTCTCTGATACAACTCTCTTTCTCCGTACCTGATGTGGACATGGGCATCATGGAGACCGGGGATGACTGTTTTGCCTTCCAGGTCGAAGACAAAGGTCAAAGGACCGATATAGGCCTTTGCTCCTGCATCATCACCCACGTAGATGAATTTGCCGTCTTTCACTGCAAGGGCGGAAGCTGTACTGAATTCTTCATCCACGGTATAGATATTACCATTGATGTAGACTCTGTCGGCTTCTGGTGTATCACCGACCGCAGCGGGCAGTGGTATAAACGACACAAGCAGCATAAAAATAGAACAGATACCAAACAATCCTTTCATTTTATTCATCTTATCTGCTCCTTTCTTAATATTGGGAAAATCTTTCCTGTTTGCCAATAAGTATCTTGTTTTGTTTTTTTATGGACAAACCTTCTTCCCCCCCCACATACTCTAAGAAACTGCAGCAGTCTGGCTTTTCTGAAAAACACCGAGTATATTTTTATCATACCTTAAAGAATTCTATCAACTTATTATCCCAAAATCTGTGTCAACAAGTTGCAGGACTTTTGATAGGTTTTAACACCAAATTAATTTTGGAGTGTTTTTATACCTCATACTCATTCAGCCAAGAAATGAACACCTCCCATTTTTTTCGCCAAAACTCCAGAGCCCGTTCTTTTTCCTCGGGATCCATCGCAGAGCAGACGAGCGAGTTCATGGCTAACTGCTTGAGACATTTTAAGTCCAATCCCCAGGCCATAAAAGCCGCATAGAAATCATGCGAAAATGTGCTCTTCCAGATGGCTGGATCATCGGGACAAACGACGACCGGCAAGCCGCTGTTGATATAAAGAACAGCGGGGTGATTGCGAAGGTCGGAGACATAACCGAGAACTTGGTTGCTGATCGGGCAGACCTCGATGGCTATTTCCCGTTCTTTCACCATCTGCATGAGGAGGGGATGCTTGAAGAGTGTGATTCCATGGCCGATCCGTTTGGCATCGAGCAAAATAGCATCGAGCACATTTTCGTTTTCCGTCCAATTGCTCTCCCCGGAGTGAAGGTACAAAGGAAGAGTTATCCCACGATCCTCGGCCTTGTGGCGTGCTTCAATGAGCTCATCGATAAAGTAGAGATTTGTGTGTTCCTTGTCTTCTTCCTCCACCATATCAAAACCGACAAAAAGACTGGGATCCGCAGCCCGCCGGTCCAGGGCATAATCCAGCATCTCGGTAATTTGTTCCCGGGTTTCAGAGCGGTGGGAATAAAGGATGAATTTCACCATGAATTCCGGATTCTCGCGCTGGATCTCCTCGATATCATCCAATCCTCCATTGCTCCGGGTTTCAACATACTGCACATTTTCTTCGATTAAATCCCTGAACACTTTGCGGCGGTAACTCTTGAGGATCTCATTATCCTGGAACATACCCAGGGACCTTCGGAAACAATTTATGAATTCTGCCCAAATATCCTGTTGATCAAGATCTTCTTCGCCCAATGTGATAGATTGGTAAAGCTCTTCATCAAATTCCTCGACATTATCTGCAGCTTCGCGCAGTTCGCTGATGGGGCGCCATCCATCTCCAGGGGATTCTTTAAAGATCCTCAAAGCTCCCTGTGCAGCAGCATCTTTTTCTCCCTTATAAATATAACAATCCGGACGAGAGACCGCCTGCTCAACCAGCCAGCGGTAATCTCCCATCAAGAAACCGTGTACATGAAGGATTCCCCCTTTGGGAAGGCGCTTCATGATTTCCATTATGGGAGACTGGTCAATCATTTGTCTGGTTTTCGATTTCAGAAAGTTGTGTGCCGGGGGAAAATATTCTCGAGTTCTTTCCAATTCCTTCTGCTTGAGCAGCATCAGCCTTTGGTTGGCCTCTTTTTCTTCAGGAGACAGTGTGATTCCAGCGTCGAATCGGATGGCCCGCTCAGCTTGAATCAGTCGATTTCTCGCTTTCATGTAATCATCTCTATCTCCATAACGCGCTTGAATAAAACTCTCCTTCTGCTGGTGACATCCATAAAGGAGAAGCAAAGTTGCGAAAAATGTAAGACTACGTTTCATGATCCCATCTCCTTTGATTGCTCGTTTTTTATTTTATTAAGCTGTGCAGCGTCATTTTATAAAATTCCTGTGCTTTCTTCAGAAATTTCTTATAGTCTTTTTTTTAACGATTTCCCTATATATCTAAGAACATTGTGTGTCGTCAAAGGATTTAGACAACAGCGATCGATTATCTAAGCTACGGTTTCGCATCTCATCATACCCTTAATTTGTGCTCTCCATCAAGGCCATTGTTTGATTCAATCTTCTT
>CAYFWF010000011.1:0-10819 GCA_964346815.1 uncultured Eubacteriales bacterium
CTGGGTTCACTTCCCCGGGTAAGATATTCAGCGGCATGCTGAAATGGATCGAAGGAAATTACCAGACTACGGATCTCTGCCGCATGATCGAGAGCGGTGACCTGAAGCTTTACGGTAAAAGAAAAGATGTCCCTTCTGCACAGAAAACCAGCCGTTATTTGAAGAGAGCCATGATCGGTTGGGGAAGGGAGCGATA
Organism: uncultured Eubacteriales bacterium; assembly: GCA_964346815.1. Taxonomy (GTDB): domain Bacteria; phylum Acidobacteriota; class Aminicenantia; order Aminicenantales; family Aminicenantaceae; genus CAYFWF01. The sequence continues at coordinate 197 of CAYFWF010000011.1, forward strand.
TGAGGAGCGGCTGGGGAATTTGAAGAAAAATTATGAGAGCAAAATCTCTAAGATTTCGGATGAAGATGACGAGGACAGGACACCGGAATATGAGGCCATTATCAAGGATATTGGCCAGGTTAAAAAGCTGGTAAAAGCGATGCTTGGCTGCTTTCCTTTGTGGGAGGATGAGAAGGAGGTCCATTTCGGAGAGCTCTGCCAGGGAATCTCCCTGTTTTTAAAGGAATTTTCACGCATACAGAATGAGCTGGACAGGGAGGCCTATGCTGCGGTCCGGGCTAAGCTGGATGAGGTGGCAGCGCTTGAGACGGCTCTACTTCCGAAAGAGGATGCCTATGAGAGGCTCCGCATCCTGCTAGAGGGCATCAGAGTCAATAAATCGGGTCCGCAGCCTGGACATCTCCATCTTTCAAGCTTTCGATTGGGCGGGTTTTCGGGCCGGCCTCTGACCTTTGTGGTGGGTCTCAACCAGGAGCTTTTCCCAGGGACTGGATACCAGGATCCCTTTCTTCTGGATGAGGAAAGAGGGAGGATTTCTGCCTCGCTCAAGACCACAGAGGATACCCTGAGGGAGAATCTTTATGGGATGGCAGCCCTCATCTCAGGGCTCCGGGGCAGGGCTGTGCTGAGCTATTCCTCTTATGACATCGTAGAGGAACGGCCGTCTTTTCCGTCATCTATAATGCTTCAGGCTTTCCGTCTTGTGGAGGGAAAGCCGAGGTTCGATTATTCGGCGCTTCTGGAGCGGCTTCCCGAACCGCATGGATTTCTGCCTGAAGATATGGAGAAGACATTCGATACGATCGACTGGTGGCTGCGGAAGCTTTCCTCTGACGGTACACTCTATGACGGGATCGATGCTGTGAAAGGCTGTTTTCCTGAGCTCGGTCAGGGAATCGAAGCTCTCGATATCCGGAATGCTTTGAGATTGAGTCCCTATGAGGGAATAGTCCAGGTGAGGGCCGAAGAAGCCCACCCTCTCTTCAACAGAGATGTGATCATGTCTTCATCACGGTTCGAGCTCCTGGCATCCTGTCCTTTTGCCTATTTCCTGAGTTACATTCTCGGACTTGCCAAGCCGGAAGAGGTCACATTCGATCCCTCGGTGTGGCTGGATCCTCTGCAGAGAGGAAGCCTGATCCATGAGATATTCTGCGCGTTCATGTCAGAGGTGAAGAAGAGGGGGGAAAAGGTCGAAGCGAAAAAACACCTCTCCCCTATCCAGGAGATCGCCGAGGAGATCATTGCCCGCTACAAGGAAGAGATCCCGCCGCCCTCTGAAGGGGTTTTCGCAAAAGAGAAGGCCGAGGTGATACAGGCGCTGGATGTATTCTTGGCGGCAGAGGAGAAACTGGGAGAGCGGGTGGAGCCGCTGATGTTCGAGGTCGTTTTCGGGATCGCTGAGGAGAAGGGCAAAGGAATGGAAGAGCCGGTGGAGGTGCCGCTTGCGCCTGATCGTTCATTCCGGCTCAGGGGGCGGATCGACAGGATCGACCGGGTGGAAGGCAGCGGCTACCGGGTCGTCGATTACAAAACAGGACGCTACTCCCGGTATGACAAATTCCGGTGCTTCGGTGGAGGACGTACCCTCCAGCATGTCCTTTATGCTCTGGCTGCAGAGGCCATATTGAAGAAGACAGGAAAGGATGCAAAGCCCAAGGTGGTCGAGAGCGGGTATTATTTTCCGACACAAAGGGGGGAAGGCAAGGAGGTGACGGTCAAGGAATTCGACAGGCATGCGCTCAAGGGGCTGCTGAGGGAGCTTTTGGATATTGTAAAGAAGGGGCATTTTATCGGCAGCCTGGACAAAACAGACTGCACCTATTGTGATTTTAAGCCCATCTGTGGAGAGGGTGCGGCTGATAGGACTAAAGCAAAGAAGAACGCAAATCCTGAAGAGTTCGGCATCGTGGACAGGCTCAAAGAGTATAAATAGCCATGGATAACCGCAAGCTTTTAGACAAGGAAGCCAGGGACAAGATCAAGACCGCACTGGATACGACTCTGCTTGTGGAGGCAGGGGCAGGTTCAGGAAAGACCCACAGCCTGGTGGACAGGATGCTGGCACTTTTGGCATCGGGAAGGGCCAGGATCAACACCTTTGCGGCGGTGACGTTTACCAGGAAGGCAGCGGCTGAGCTGCGGGGGCGGTTCCAGACCGAGCTGGAGAGGACGGTTCTGGCAGTACGGGATAGCGAGGAGGATGAGGAAATCCACGACCGGCTGGCCGAGGCCCTCCACTATCTGGAGCAGAGCTTTATCGGGACCATCCATTCCTTCTGTGCCAAGATTTTGAGGGAACGGCCCATAGAGATCGCATTGGACCCTGATTTTGCAGAGCTCGAAGAGATCGAGAACAGCATCTTCAGGGAGAACTGCTGGCATGAGTATCTGGTGAAGGCAAGACTCGAGGATGAGGAGGGGCTTGGTGGATTGGAGAAGGCCGGCATCACTCCTGATGAGCTGAAGGATTCGTTCGTGTCTCTGTCGCTCTATCCTGAGGTGGAGCTCATCGGAGGGAGCGATGAGGAACCGGATTATGGAGCCTACAGGAAGGCGCTCGAGGATTTTCTGGGGATGGCCCGGGAGAGGGTTCCTTCTGTAAGACCTGAGAAAGGGTATGATGACCTCCAGTATTTGATGGACCGCTGTTTTCTACGTCAGGCAAACCTCGATTTTCAGGACCATGGGGTGCTGATGGAGACATTCGAGCTTTTGGATAAAAACGCGGGTGTTGTACAGAACAGGTGGCCCTCCAAAGAGGAAGCGCTGGGTTTCAGGGATGCGTTCGAGTCGTTCAGTGATGAGGTGATCAGGGAAGTATTGAGGCGGTGGCGGGAGTACAGGCATTCGAAGATTCTGGCCTTTTTGAAGCCGGCTCTAGATTTCTTCAGGGAGAGGAGGTTGAGCCAGTCGAAACTCAATTTTCAAGACCAGTTGATGCTGGCCTCTGAACTACTGAGGGAAAACCCAGAGGTCAGGCAGTATTTCAGCAGGCGGTATTCCCATATCCTGGTGGATGAGTTCCAGGACACAGATCCCATCCAGGCAGAGGTTTTGCTTTATCTGGCAGGGACAGACACAGAGGAGAAAGACTGGCATAGGCTTGTACCCAGGCCTGGATCGCTGTTTCTGGTGGGCGATCCGAAGCAGTCGATCTTCCGTTTCAGGCGGGCCGATATCGACACCTACAACCTGGTAAAGGAACAGATCGGGAAGGGTGGCGGAGAGGTGATTCACCTGACCACGAATTTCCGGTCTCTGGATGAGCTTGCAGAGTGGAACAATGGGGTGTTCAAGAGCGTGTTTCCTGAGGAGGCGGACAGATACCAGGCAGCCTTTGCCCCAATGAATACGGTGAGGGATGGGGATGAGCGGCTTCACGGGGTGTACAAGATCTCTATACCCAAGCAGGAAAGGAACAAGACAGAGCTGATCGTGGATATCGATTCTGAAAAGATCGCCGATTTCGTAAGCTGTGCCTTGGGTGATGGGGCAGATGGAGGGAATGGAAATGGATGGTCACCGTCGGATTTCATGATTTTGTTCCGCTACAAAAAACATATGACCGTGTATGCCAGGGCATTGGAGAAACGGGGCATCCCGTATGAGATAACCGGAAGCAGCGCCTTTTCAGAGTCTGAGGAAGCGAGGGAAATTCTGAACCTGGCGAGAGCTCTGAACGACCCCGACAATCCTATCTATACGGTGGCTGTTTTGAGAGGGGTCTTCTTCGGAGTGAGCGATGAGGAATTGTATAGGCACAAACAAAAAAGGGGACGGTTCTCTTTTTCGACGAAAGAGGAGGAGAAAGGAGAAGGTGATGGAGAAAGAGAGGGAGATGAGGGAGAGCATGAGAACGAAGGAGAGGCTGAAGACAGAGTCGTGAGAAGTCTTGCCAAACTCAGGCATTGGTGGGGATGGATCAGGGAGTATCCGGCGACCACGGCCCTGGAGATGATCTTCGAGGATTCGGGGATCTTCAATTATGCCGCATCCTCTGAGATGGGGAGCAGCCGGGCCGGAAACCTTTTCAAGCTGCTGACGATCCTGCGCAGCCAGGAGAGGGAAGGTGCAGCATCCTTTGCCGAGCTTGTGGATTACCTGGAGGAGCTCGTTTCTGTGCACGAGATAGAAGAGATGAGTTTGACACCGGGGAGAAAAAACGCTGTCCGGCTGATGAACCTGCATAAGGCAAAGGGATTGGAAGCGTCTTTTGTTTTCCTGGCAAATCCGGTGGGAATTAAGGGGCATGAGCCGGACAAACACATCATCCGAGAAGGAATGATTCCTGAGGGATATTTTCTATGCAGGAAAAAAGTCGGGGAGTTTCATTGGGCCGCACTTTCCCATCCTGTGGGATGGGAGGAAAAGGCCGAAGAGGAGAGGCAGTATGATGAGGCCGAGGAGCAGAGGCTGATGTATGTGGCCTCGACAAGGGCCAAAGACTGCCTGGTGGTGAGCACATATGAGGGAGCACTGGGAGGGAGGCGCGCATGGAGTTCCATGGATGATTACATACAGGGTGCGCCTGAGCTCCAGATACCGGATGTGAGAGCTGTCGAGGAAAGGGAGAAACTGAGGCTTAAGGAGGACGAATGGGAAGAGGCGAAGGAGGAGATTAAGCAGCGTTGGGATGTGGTGGCCGTGCCGAGTTATGCCGTGGAGAGTGTGACGTCGCTGGCCAAGAAGGATCTGGAAGTGCCCGAGTGGAGGAGGGGAAGTTACGGTATGGCCTGGGGCAGAGCCGTGCACAAGATGCTCGAGACCGTAGGGAAATGGGATGGCGATTGGCACGGTGATGGGAAAGGCGATGTTAACGGCAACGGCGAGGGACAGGCCGATAAGAGCAGAAAAAGCAGCACTGACAGATATTTTCAAAGGCTCATCCAGTTAGGAGAAAATATCCTGGTGGCAGAAGAAATGAGTCTGGATAAAAGGGTCGAACTTGTGAAACTGGTTCTTTCGATAACAAGATCCGAATTCTGGCAACGGGTGAAGCAGGCCGAGAGGAAGCTCTTCGAAGTGCCCTTCTCGATCCTGACGGATAGAGAAGCGTTGCCCACCATTCTGACCGGGGCCATCGACCTGGCTTTTTTGGAGAGCGAGGGGTGGATCATCGCCGACTTCAAAACAGACGATGTCGGAGACAACCTCCAGAGCTTCGTCGAATACTATGCCCCACAGGTTAAAATCTACTGCCGCTACTGGGCAGAGATCACCAGACAGCCCATCAAAGAAGCCGGCCTCTATTTCACATCCATCGATAAGTGGGTAGAAATAAAACTGAGCTAATTCAAACGCACTGGATAAAATGACATTGTCATGGCGAGCGAACAAGGAGAGCGTGGCCATCCAGTGATCGCCACGTCATTTCACCCCCCGCGATGACAGAGGAATGAATACAATCATAATATTGACATGAGTTTTGACAAAGAAGAACAGAAGGCCCTCTGGTGGCTGGTCAAGTGGGGGCTGTTCTGGATCCTGGTCCTATTGCTTTTCGGCGTCCCGATACTGATTTTCTAGCATATCTCAAAAATCTTGGTCCGAGTTACAAAAATACAAGCTGTATCTGTATTTCAGTGCGTATCAGCAGATATGTGAGATTTCATGAACAAGTCAGCCGTCGATAAATAATGATGGCAAAAGAATTGCATTGTGTTCCCATTTCAGGTACAATTGTACCCAATATGAGCACACTCTCCCCTGAGAAGACTCTTCTATCTAACCTCTTCGGGAAAACGAGAAGATCGATACTCGCATTGCTCTACTCTCATCCCGACGAATCCTTTTATGTCCGGCAGATTCTTCGCACTGCAGGTATCGCCCCTGGCGCAGCTCATCGAGAATTAAAATGGTTATCCGAAACAGGCATTATCCTGAGGAAAGTCAGCGGACATCAAGTTTATTATCAAGCCAATTCCGAATGTCCTATTTTTTGGGAGCTCAAAAACATCATCACCAAGACAGTGGGCGTAGCTGACATAATCCGTGCACAATTGGCACCCATAGAAAATCGGATCGATATTGCTCTCCTTTTCGGGTCCATCGTTCGAGGGAAAGAATCCAAGGACAGCGATATCGACATTCTCATCGTTGGTGATCTGACCTTTGCAGAAATTTCCGAAAGATTAGCTCCTGTTCAAAAAATACTGGGAAGAGAAACGAACCCTGCAGTTTTCAGCTCCGATGAATTCCAGGACGAGCTCAAAAAAGGCCATCACTTTCTCAATTCTGTCTTGAAAAGTGACATTATTTATTTGATCGGGGATGAAATTGAGCTTAAACGGATGGCTGAAAAACGGATGGCTGATTGAGCACAAAACCAGCGTAGAAGGATCGAGGATTTATTCCGTATCGTGGATCGTGATCTCAAAGATTGCGAAGTAACCAGGCTGAGTCCGGATTGGAGGTTCAATATTGCCTATAATGCAGCTCTTCAGTGTGCCAAAGCAGCACTGGCAGCCGCAGGGTACCGGCCCACAAGAGAATCACATCATTATCGTCTAATTCATTCTCTGGCCTACACAATTCATGCCAGCGATAAACTGATTATCCAGTTCGACATGTTCAGGAAAAAACGGAATATCAGCGATTATTTGAGATCAGGCGAAATATCAGATCAAGAGGTCAAAGAAATGATTGCCCTGGCAAAGAAATTACGGACCCGAGTGCAAAACTGGATAAAGGAAAGGCAGGATTGACCTTGCATTCGAACGCGTAATTGACATATAGACGTCTATTTGTCAACAATAATTATTTCATAAGAGCCAATCATATCTTGGAAACGATGGTCCTATCAAATTCCACTGTCTGCACATGTAAAGCAGTTCCATATTTTATCTTATTTCGATATTATGCTTATCATATAAGTGCGGCGGAACACCGCTTAAGAGAGAAAGAGATATGACGACATCTTGCAGGTCATGGTGGCGAAACTGTGCCTTGGAACCAGATTCTGAAATTATGGACATCGATAGGATGGAGGACAGTATCGCTCCGTTAAACCCAAATGTTTTAAAGATCCGCGAGCTTATTTCGAGTTTCGAATTGTGCCATCACAAGGCCGACCGATGGGTCTACAACATCATCGAGGCGATCGGCGCCGGAAAGACCCATAAGGGATTGGGTACCCGTCCGCCGGGTCAGATACACCCTGCAGAGAAGGTCTGGCAAAATGCCTGCGCCGCACTCTCGGCTTGGTGTGCGGGATGCCCGGGCAGTAAGGTCGATTTGTCTATCGGCACCGTACCGTCATCCCGACTCCTTGCATGCCTCGGAGAACGCTCGCCTCTGAAAGAATGGCAGGTCCAAAGGGTGATCGAGAAGATCCGCAGTGAAATCCATTGGCCCCAGTCATGTGACGATCCCACAGCCCAGTACACCTGGATTCTTTTAAGCGGAGGCGAGTACGAATCTGCTTACCGCAGTGAGTGCCCTGAACACTATAAGGAACATGAAGATTTTTGGTTGAAAACGGTCCGGACGTTCATTCATGACACCGAGAATGGGAAAGAAGCCGAACTCTCGCTTGGCCTGGCCATCGACATGCTTTGGCCATGCCACTGGGCATTTGTGAGGAATCTTCAAATCGTTCTTCAAGCCATAGGGGGAGAACTCAATCCGGAGAGACCGTTTGCAGCCTGTGGCAGGAACATAATCCTGCTGCCGATTCGCCGCCGTATGGAGATTGTTTCCAACACTTTAAATGTCTTCTTCGGCACGCCGGAGTCAAACAAAGAAATAGACAAAAATTTACTGGATCTGCTCGGAGAACCGACGAAAATAAAAAAATGGCTGGCTACCTCCTTAGACAAGACACTCCAACTTCAACTGAATCCGCCGGCTAAGATGAGAGCGATATCTGCCCTGGCCGGGCCTGACTGGATAAAACAATAAGGCTCTACCCGGGCCTTTGATGTTTCATATGGTTCAGAGCTGCCCTTTTTTATATCCTCTAAATATAAGAAATCACCGCGGGATTCATCCGGAAAGGCGATTGATTCTTCCGCCTCATCAAGTAACAATATATCTGAAGTAAATGGTGGCTTTTCCCAGTAAAGTGCTTGTTATCGCGGATTATGACAAGTACCACTTCAATGAAGAACTGAGGAGGAATATCGACTTTGTCCTGGCCTGTGGCGATATTCCTTTTCATATATTCGATGAAATCTCTGAGCAGTTCAATAAACCGATTTTTGCTGTGAAGGGGAATCATGATCCGACTGCCCCTTTTCCTGATTGTGTGGAAGATGTCCACCACAGAATAGTCCAGCACCGGCGCTGGCTCATAGGGGGTTGGCAGGGAGTCCCCCATTACAAAGGCACAGGACCATATGAATGGGACGACATGAACGCGGCCTATCAGCTCAGCAAATTCCCTTATGTGGATATCTTCATCTGTCATGCGCCGGTGGCCAAGAAGACAGACAAGGAAGATTACGCTCACTTAGGAAGCGAGGCCATACTGAAATACATCGAGGAGAAACAGCCCCGGTATGTTTATCATGGCCATGTACATTCCAAGATGGGGGCAATGATCGGGAGAACGGCTGTTGTTAGCGTGTTCGGTGCACAGGTTGTGGCGCTGAGTTAGGAAGAATTTCTGCCGTAGACAACGAAGAACGGAAGGCCCTCTGGTGGTTGATCAAGTGAGGGCTGTTCCGGATCCTTGTCCTTCTGCCTTTCGGTATCCCGATACAAATTTTCTGAGTTCTCTTACAAATCCCCTAAAATCTTGCTTCCAGCAATAAAAATTGCGATTTTTGGCTCTTTTATTGCTGGGAGTTATAAAATTCACCCTAAAATTCATCGAGTCATTTTTTGTGTTGACTTCAAGGGCGGCGTCAGATTTAATGTACACAACTTCAGGAATCATCTCAAAGTGAACAGGAGGTTTTCATGAGAGGTAAAGTTTCCATCATTTTAATGGTTTGTTTTTTAGCTGTTCTCTTTGTTTCAAGCACTCGGGCTCAGGCTGAAGATGAGGGACAAAAATCTCAACTCATATGGATGAGAGAGATCGCCGTCAAACCCGCTATGGCCAGTGAATATGTGGAGGCCATGAAAGATTATACCGCTTTGTGCAAAGAGCAAAATTATCCTTTCCCGTTTTCAGTATGGGGAGATGGAAATTTCAATTATTTTTATGTCTATCCGGTCGATGACTACCAGGGCCCGATGACCATTTATGATGCCTCTGGTGAAATGTTGAAGAAATGGGGAGAAGAGAAGGTTCAGAATTATGAGAAGGCGATGAGATCTTCGATCAGCTCCTACAAGGACTATTTCGTCGAGTATCTTCCTGAATATTCTTATATCCCCGAGAATCCGCGGCTTAAAGATGAAGACATGAATTACGCGATCTGGGATATTGCTTATATTCCATTGGACAAAGAAGCCGAGTACTTGAAACTCGCGAAAGAAGGTGCTTCCTTAATGAAGAATAAAAACCTCGCTGAACCTGCATTATTTTATACCGGACGCCTGGGCACAAAAAGGCCCTTTTACTTTAGCTTGGGATTCGGCAAAGATGCGGCTGATTTCTGGACAGCAAACGAAAAAATGTGGGAGCAGCTCGGTGAAGAAGGGGGAGAGCTCTATCAAAAATTCATGAAACTCATCACAAAAAGGGAATTCAAGCAATTCTGGATGATAAACAGCCTTTCTTACCAGCCTGAAATAAAGGAGTAGATCACTCTTTGAAAGGGGCAGATCCATGCTGAAGTTCATAACCAGTGCATTTCTGGTGCTGCACGCTTTCGTTCATTTGCTGTATTTCGGACAGAGCTGGAGACTCTTTGAGCTTCGACCCAAGATGATCTGGCCCCAGGGCTCGTGGGCATTTTCAAAACTACTCGGAGATGAAGCAATCAGATTGCTGGCGGGCATTTCCTGCGTATTGGCTGCCATCGGTTTCGTGGCGGGCGGTGTAGCAATACTCGCGGGTTTCGCAATGACCTGGCGTTCTCCTTCTGGCCTATATTGATAGCCAGGATTCTCCTTCAGGCTATCATTGATAGTATGAACTTGACATCAGATAAATAATCAGATTAAATATTGGACACTTACGGAATCATTTATTTTAATAAATTTGAGGTAAGGGATGAAAAAACTGCTTTTTATCTTGCCTTTGGTCCTTCTGTTTTGTTTCGCTTTCGGCTGCCAGCAGGCTGAAGAAGTTCCTGAAGAACCTGAACCAGTATTAGATATCGAAGCCGAAAAAGCGAACGTCAAGTCTGTGATTGACATGATTAACACGGCCTTTGAATCCGAGGATATGGAGATGCTTTCGAAATGTTTTTCCCACGATCCTGATATGGTGATTTTCGGCACAGATGCGGCTGAACGCTGGGTGGGGTGGGATGCCTTCGCACAAGCTCAACAACAATTCTTCGAAGCTCAAGAAGAAAGCGATTTATCAACAAGAGACATGGTCATCCATATTCACCAGACCGGCGAGGTTGCATGGATGTCTTATCTCATGGATTGGAAAGGTCAGGCGTTAGGAGAACCATTCGATTTTACGGGAATAAGAATGACAGGGGTAATGGAGAAGCAAGACGGAAACTGGGTGATTGTCCAGTGGCATGGTTCTATTCCGGTCTCAGGACAGGCAGT
>CAYFWF010000012.1:0-22569 GCA_964346815.1 uncultured Eubacteriales bacterium
CCACCTTGGTGATTTTATCGAAGATAAAGCCATTCCCTCTCCTCCCGATACAGTTACTCAAATTAATTTGAGAGAAAAAATTGAAGAAGCATTGAAAAACCACACCCATAGAGAAGCAACTATTTTAAAAATGAGATTCGGATTAGGAGACGGTAATGAACATACCCTGGAAGAAGTTGGTCAACAATTTAAAGTTACGCGGGAGAGAATTAGACAAATCGAGGAGAAAGCCTTGAGGAAATTGAGGCGGCCAAGTTGTAGTCGAAAACTAAAGTCTTTTATTAGTGACTATGGAGAATAAGTCCTTTATTCCAAATCCTTAACACTATGAGGTTTAAAGGAGGTTGCAATGAAAGAACTAGTTGAAACGATTGCCAAAGCATTAGTGGACAATCCGGATAAGGTTCAGGTTTCCCAAATAGACGGGGAACAGAGCTCAATCATTGAATTAAAGGTCGCTCCTGAAGATGTAGGCAAGATTATTGGAAAACAGGGAGGAAATATTCAAGCCATCAGATTTATTCTCGGTGCCGCTGGAATGAAGCTGAAAAAGAGATTTATTCTGGAGTTAATCGAAAAAAAGTAATTAGTTCACCAGTATTATCGGCGTAACAGTCATGGATGAACAGCGGGTTGTCGTAACCGGATTGGGTGTCGTGACTCCCATTGGTCTTGGAATTGAGGAATTCTGGGAAGGGTTGAAAGATGGACGAAACGGCGTTTCAAAGATTACTCATTTCGATCCCACTGATTATCGTTCCCAAATGGCGGCTGAAGTAAAGGATTTTGATCCTGCTGATTGGATCGATGGGAAATCTGTGGAGCGAATGGATAGATTTGTCCATTTCGGTATGGCTTCATCAGTTATGGCGCTTATTGATGCCGGTTTAAATACGTTTACTTTTGATGGCAACAGGGCAGGAGTCATCATAGGCTCTGGTATCGGGGGAGCCATTACGATACAAGACGGATATTCTAAGCTTCAAGAGAAAGGGCCAAAATCTATTAATCCCTTTTTTGTGTCCAAGACACTCATAAACATGGCAGCCTGCATGGTCTCCATCACTTATGGATTAAAGGGTCCTCTTTCTGCTCCTTGTGTTGCATGTTCAACGGGAGCCAATGCCATTGGCGATGCCTTCCGAATTATTCAGAGGGGCGATGCCGATATCATGCTGGCGGGAGGTTCAGAGGCAAGTATTAATCCATTGCCATTCGCCGGTTTTTGCGCGGCAAGATCGATGTCGACAAGGAATGACTGTATGGAAAAAGCGAGCAGGCCTTTTGACAAGAATCGTGACGGCTTTGTGATGGGAGAAGGAGCTGGCATTGTCGTTCTGGAGCGGCTTGAGCATGCTTTACGCCGGGATGCTCGCATCTATGTCGAGATTGTTGGCTATGGGAATACGGCTGATGCCTTTCATTTCACGGCTCCAGAACCTGGAGGCGATGGAATGATCAGGGTTATGAGAGCTGCCTTGAATGATGCTGGCATCGACAAGCAGGAAGTGAAATACATCAACGCACACGGTACCTCTACTGTTTTGAATGATAAGATAGAAAGTGAAGCCATTATGGAGGTCTTTGGTGACCACTGTAAGAATCTTAAGATCAGCTCCATTAAATCGATGATCGGTCATCTTTTGGCAGCGGCCGGTTCAACGGAATTCGTGTCCACCGTTATGAGTGTCTATACAGGTAAACTGCCCCCAACGATCAACTATGAGGAATCCGACCCGGAATGCCCACTCGACTATGTGACCAACGGAGTCGAATCGATCGATCTCGAGATTGCGCTGACTAATTCTTTCGGCTTTGGTGGAGGCAATGTCTGCCTCATAGTGAAGAAATACGAGAATAAAAAATGAAAATACCAATGCTTCAAATCGGAAATATCACCGCAGACTTACCGATCGTCCAGGGAGGTATGGGCGTGAGGGTATCTCTTGCCTCGCTTGCATCTGCCGTTGCTGAGGAAGGCGGTATAGGAACCATCTCGAGCATAGGGCTGGGTGATATAGAGGCATCGAAGCATGACTATGAGAAAATGTCTCGAGAAGCCCTTGAGAGAGAGATTCGCAAAGCAAAAAGCACATCAAGCGGCAATATCGCCGTCAACTTCATGGGAGTGCTCAGCAATGTCAACGATCTGATCATGGCTGCCGTATGCGAAGGAATTAAGATAATCGTCTACGGTGCCGGACTCCCCACTAAGCTTCCCGGCTTGATCGTGGACAGTTCTATAAACCTCGTGCCCATAGTCAGCTCGGCACGGGTAGCTGAATTCATCCTTCGCTCATGGGACAAACGCTACGAGAGGATTCCCGATGCCATTATCCTTGAAGGACCTCTAGCAGGAGGACATCTGGGTTTCTCCGAAGAGCAGCTTGGTCAACTCGATAAATATTCCCTGGATAATCTCTTGCCAGAGATCTTGGAAACGATAAAAACCTATGAAGATAAATACGGGAAAAAAATTCCGGTAATCGCAGCTGGTGGGATCTTCGATGGAATGGATATAGCTCGGATGTTAAGCCTGGGTGCATCAGGAGTCCAGATGGCAACGCGATTTGTTTGTACCGAGGAGTGCGATGTCTCCCAGGAATTTAAACAGATCTACCTGGACGCCAAGGAAGAAGATATCGTCATAATTAAGAGTCCTGTTGGCATGCCAGGACGGGCAATTCAGAACAAATTTTTAGATGATTTAGAAATCAAAGGAAAACTTAAGATCAATTGTCCTTACAGGTGTCTTACCGCCTGTAAAGTGAGTGATGCCAGGTATTGCATTGCTCAGGCTTTATTAAATTCTTACTTCGGGGATATTGACCACGGCCTCATCTTCTGCGGCCAGAATGCTTACCGTATCGACAAGATCGTGACTGTCAAAGAACTCATATCAGGCCTTCTCGCAGAACTCGAAGCCGCTTAAGCAGTCACATAGTTTTTAACACTTCCCGGTCCTTTTCTTCATTGCAATGATTCAATTGTATTTCTGACGAATTGCACAATTTTTGGGTGCAGTTACGTGCCGGCCGTTATCAGCGAAAAGTGGAGATAGGCTAGATTTGGATTGAGACTAATTAATTAAAAAGTGATGCAAATTAAAGATAATAAAGGAATTATAATGCCGAAGGGGGGAATCGAGCCCCTGTTGTTTTGTAATTCCTTTAAATTCAAGCGTTTGCGATGCATTTTGTTGATGCTACGAAAAATAACGCTTTAAACTGGCTTTAGTTGTTTTGAGTTCTTTTGAGACTTTTTCATCCAGATGGTCCCAAAATGGTCCCAGGCTTCTCAGACAGCCTCAGGGCAGGGTATTTGACTTGGATATTTTTTTTATGATATTTTCATTTCGGATTGTCAGCTAGGAACACAGCTGGAAACAATTAAGGATCTGTTGCATGGCCAAAGCAGAAAGGGAACTGATTTTTTATGATGGTTTAGAACTTGGCGCCGTCTCCTTAAAATTCGCCAGAAAATGGGAAAATGGAGAAACAATATTTGAAATCATCCGGCACGGCGGAAATCCAAGAGAAGCAGTTCAATCTATACTGAATAAATATAGAAAAAATACAAAAGCGAACATAGTTGTTACAGGTGAAACCGCAAAAGGCCTGTTAAAGCTTCCCTACTTTTCCGAAGTGGAATGCCTTGAGAAAGCGCTGTCTCATTTTAAGCTAAAACCCGATATTTTGGTCTCGCTCGGTGGGGAAACCTTCACGATATATCCTATGAAGAGCGGAAAAATACACAATATCATCTCAACATCCAGATGCCAGGCTGGGAGTGGAGAGTTTCTCCTTCAGCAGTTTCAGAGGATGGGGTTTTCCATCGAGGAAGGAATCAAAGCGAGTAAGTCTGGTGTGATTGTGAAATTAGCCAGTCGATGCAGTGTCCACTGCAAATCGGATAGCACACACAAATTGAATAAGGGAGAATGCACGCCCAACGATATTGCGAAAACGTTGATTCACGACCTTACCAAAAGAGTCAAAGAAATGATTGAAATGGCACAATGGCCACTAAATCAAATTGTGGTTGCGGGTGGAGTGGCAAGGAATGATGAATTTGTTTGTAATCTGGAGAATTGTCTTCCTGATTCGGAAATTGTGGTGTTGAACCAAAGCCCATACCTCGAAAGTTTTGGAGCTTCACTGCTCGCCTTCGAGCTCCCAGAATCTGAAAGGATTTATAGTCTGGATGATTGTCTGAAGGGCGACATTGTTGAATTTGAAATCCTTTTGCCCTTAAGATCCGGCGGCCAATTCTTGGATTATCGCGTAAAGGATAAATCTGAAATAAAAATTAAGGAGGAAGGGACCTATATTCTGGGTGTGGATGCGGGATCAACCACGACAAAAATGATCCTGTTTAATATCGAGGACGGATCAATAGGTGCAACTGTCTACCTCCGCACACTTGGAAATCCTATTCAAGCCACCAAAAATTGTCTTCACGAAATAATTGAAGAAATTGGCGGCAAGAATATTAAAATTATCCAGTGCGGTGTTACGGGTTCTGCCAGAGAAATGGTTTCGGTTTATCTTGATAATTGCCTGACCTTCAATGAAATTCTTGCACACGCAAGATCGGCAACTGAAGAAGTGCCAAATGTGGATACCGTGTTTGAGATCGGTGGACAGGATAGTAAATTCATCTCATTTCAAAACGGTATTCCTGTAGATTACGCAATGAACGAGGGGTGTAGCGCTGGAACGGGTTCATTCCTAGAAGAATCGGCTTCTGTCGACATGAAGATACCCGTATATGAAATCAGCTCAATTGCCGAAAGCAGCAACAATCCGATTTCATTTGGTGAACGCTGTGCGGCCTTTATTAACACAGACCTCAGAAATGCATCGCAACAAGGCGCGAAAAGGGAAGATGTCGTCGCTGGCTTAGTCTATTCGATTGCTGATAATTATATGTCGAGAATAGTGGGTCCAAGATATTTGGGCGAGACTATCTTGTTCTTAGGAGGAGTTGCCTTAAACAAATCTGTCGGGTTAGCGATGGCAATCCGTTCACAGCGGATGGTCGTCGTCCCCGCTCACCCCGAACTCATGGGTGCCATCGGGTCCGCACTGATGGCTCTGGATCTTCTCCATGAAGGAAGCGTTGAAGAAGAAAATTATGATCTTGACAACCTTCTTGAAGGAGATATGGAAGTCAAAGGGAGCTTCAGATGTGTTGCGTGTGAAAACAATTGTGAAATCCTAAAAACTTCCATAAGAGACAAAACTTATCCGTTTGGCGGCTTATGCTCGAAGTACTGGCTTCAACGCAATAAGAGTCAAAGAACAAAGGGAATCAGGGAGGGACAAGACATAGTTGGCCTTAGAAACACATTGATGTTTGAAGATTATGGGCCCAAAGCCGTTGACAATCCCAAGGGAAAAATCGGTATTCCCTTGGGCCTTACGTCTTATGAAATTTTGCCGTTTTATGCAAAACTCATTAATGAATTGGGCTATGACATCGTGTTTTCAGTTTCTTCGCCCACAACCGGCATAACAGATGTGAAAAGCCCGATATGTTATCCCTGTGAGTTAGTGCATTCGGGAGTTCGCGATCTTATTGAAAAGGATGTCGATTTTATCTTTGTACCCTATGTGATTGAACTGGAATATTCGAGACCTTATATTCACGGGTACACATGCTCAAACACTGTTGTCATCCCTGATGTGATCCGCGCTGCATTTGAAGAACATGCCGAGAGAATTCTGAAACCACACCTGAGTCTCGCCAAGGGACATCGTAAAGCGAATTTAAAGGAAATTGAGAGGCTCTCACGGTTCTTAGGAATCAATACAAGCCAAGCAGCGAAAGCGTTAAACAATGCTTATCAGCATTATAGACAATTCAAGAACCAATTGAGTGGACTCGGAAAAAATGGATTAGATAAATTGATGAATGATCCGATAGTTATCCTGGCGGGAAGACCTTATATTACATGCGCTTCAGAAATCAATCTTTCTTTACCCCGTAAGATTGCCAGTCGAGGATATCACGTCATCCCCATGGATGTTTTACCCCAAATCCAAGATGATAGTATACACCCAAGAAATGTTTGGAGTTACACGCAACAAATAAATAATGCCGTGGCATTTGTGAAGCAGCATCCGAATTCCTACATCTGCTTCGTTTCGTGTTTTTCTTGCGGTATCGACGCTACCATGTATCACCACTTCCGCCAACAACTAGGGGGAAAAACGTTTTGTTATTTGGAAATTGATTCGCACACAGCCCATGCCGGTTTTGAAACCAGAGTAGGGGCTTTTCTCGAAATTATTGAGGAGCGACGGAGGAAGGAAAACTAGAAACGAAAACGACACATCCAGATGAAGTATCGATAAATGAACGAATCTAGCCCTATCCAAAACGTCACTTTGAACTGCCCTGTTAAAGTCCCACAAGCACGATTCAGCAGGGACTACAGATATATCATAGATAGCGAAGGGCGGAAGGTGGAGATTAACGATCCAAGGGTTGTGATCGTCGAACCTTCTGCCAGGAATCCTTACGGAAAACGATTTGTCGTGAGGCTGTACGAAAAACACAATCGTAAAATAAGAATTGCCGATGAAACAAATCCTGACACCATTCAATACGCCAAAAAAATCTGTTCAGGCAGAGAATGTCTCCCAAGTGTCGGAATGGCTGGAGAAATCTTAAAAGACATTCATGAAAATCGCAAACCGGAAGAAATAACTATATACCGCAATCCGGTAAATCAGCATGGCCCGTGTCAGAACGGGAACTGGCCGCTGTTATGGCAAAATTTTGCCGACCGGTTGAATTTGAAGAATATCATATGCGGTGTCTCTCCTTCAAAAAGAAATCACTATTTCGGTTTCGATTTCGATTTTGCCGTATTTGAATTTATGCTTTTCCTCACAGGACATAAGATTACAGAACTACGAAATGCTCTCGAATGCACGGCTGAAAACAAGGAAATTGCATTCAATAGATTTGATGAAGCCTTCGACAGGCTGCTCGACTCTGTTAAAGATGAGAAATCCTTTAAAATGGGATTGAGGGATTTCGCGAGAGAGATCGCTAAAATCCCTCAAAATAAATCCGTTTCAGAGCTGCCTAAAGTATTGATAATCGGGGGACTAAATCTGCAGTTTTGTCATTATCCTGTTGAGGAATACTTTTTGGGACAGGAGATAATTCCGAAAGTTGTGGATCTTTCAGATACAATGGACTGGGCATTCGCCGAGAGGGCGTATCGTTACGGTTTCAAGAGGGGTAAAATGCATCCCGAAGATCAACTAAACCTCTTCGGGATTTGCTTATCCTTTTTCAGTAATAATCTGAAAGAAGCTCGTGCAGCATTGAAATCAATAATACGCCTTTCTGCTTTCACCAGAAGAGCTCATTCATACAGAGAAATCATTGCCAGATCAGGGCTCATCTTCGATAAAACTCCAAGTTGTAGATATCTCGCGAAAATTGGCTATGATTATCTTTCACACAACGGAATAACCGAAGCGTCCGCCATAGCGGGTCGTTTCATACATGCTGTTGAGACCGATATCTATGATGGGATAATCAATCTGGGATGTTTCAACTGCAATCCTGCTATGAATTCTCAGGCCATCATTCGTCCGATAGCAAATAGGAGCGATATCGCGTACATCCCATTAGATGTGGAGGGACCGTGGCTTTCAACCAACCAGCGACGACTATTGGAGACAATTGCCGTTCGAGCGAAAAGGATACGAGAAATCAAAAACAAGAAAAACGTATAGAACAAAGAGAGAAAGATGCAGACCCGGGGATAGCTGAGGTAGAAGAGGTGAGGGAGAGAGTGGCCTGGTTACATCATCTGAAGCTTGTTAAGTGGCAGATAACAATAGAGTTATAATGCCGAAGAGGGGACTCGAACCCCTACGAGCTATTACGCTCACATGGCCCTCAACCATGCGTGTCTACCAAATTCCACCACTTCGGCACAAGAAGGAAGTAGAGGATTATTTCTTTTCGGTTTCTGAATTCTTTTTTTCTGCCTGTTGAGCTTGTTTTTTAGCCTCTTCTCCGGATTTCTTTTCTTCCGGTTTCTGTTCGGCTGTTCCTTCTGGGGCTTTCTTTTCTTCTCCCGCTTTTTTCTGGGTCTCTGTCACTGGAGCTTTTTGCTCGGCAGGAGCTTCCTCACCGCTTATGACGGAACTTTCTCCCTGGGCAGAGATAATCCAGAGTCCCAGCGATGTGATCATGAAAAGGATAGCGCAAATCGTCGCTACTTTTGCCAGCAGTGTGGCAGCGCCTCGGGGTCCGAAGACTGACTGGCTTCCCATTCCTCCAAAGGCCCCAGCTAAGTCTGCCGATTTCCCCGATTGGAGCAGAATTGCGATGATCAGCACAAGGCAGACAATAACATGAATGGTGAGAAGTAATGCACTCATTTTTCCTCGTATGCTTTTATGGCTTCTTTGGCGATCTCTGCGAAAGATCCCGCTTTGAGCGATGCCCCTCCCACAAGAGCGCCGTTGATATCTTTTTCTTTTAAAAGAGAAAAAGTGTTTTCAGGTTTTACGGAGCCACCGTACAGGATTATAGCATAAGACCCCACATCATTGCCATGCTTTTCTGCCAGCTTTTCTCTGATAAAACCGTGCACTTCTTGAGCCTGGTCGGGTGTAGCCGTCCGCCCTGTGCCGATAGCCCAGATGGGCTCATAGGCGATGATGATTTGTCGAACGTCTGCTGTGTCAAGACCATCCAGACCTTCTGTGATCTGGGATTCTATCTTCTGGATGGTTTCTTCATTCTCCCGTTCCTCGAGCGATTCTCCTATACACATTATAGGAATGAGACCATGGGCTAAGGCAGTTTTGATTTTTTTATTGACCGTCTCGTTGGTATCTCCGAAATGCTGACGTCTTTCCGAATGGCCGATCACGACAAAGGTACAGCAAATGTCCTTGAGCATCGGTGCCGAGATTTCTCCGGTAAAGGCTCCTTTCTCCTCCCAAAACATATTCTGTGCACCAAGAAGTATAGAGCTTCCCTCAAGAGCTTTATGGACTTCTTTCAGGGCTGTAAAAGGAGGAATCACCACAAACTGAGCGGCATCGATCCCAGAGCTTTCATCTCGTAGCTGTCCGACGAGCTCCACAGCTTCAGGAACGGTCATATGCATCTTCCAATTTCCGGCAATAAATGGTCTTTCATTTGTGAACGTCATTTTACTTCTCCTCCAGAGCCTCGATTCCAGGCAGGGTTTCTTTTGCGATATATTCCAGCGATGCGCCGCCTCCTGTGGAGATGTGGGAGATGCGGTCGCTCACTCCAGCTTTATACACCGCAGCCACGGAGTCTCCGCCCCCTACAATCGAGACAGCATCTGCATTAGCCACTGCCTTTGCGATCTTTACAGTGCCCGTAGAAAATTGACCGATTTCAAAAACGCCCATCGGCCCATTCCAAAAGATTGTTTTCGCCTTTGCGAGAACCTCTTCATATTTTTCTGTTGTTTTCGGTCCAATATCCAGGGCCATCAGCTCCGAAGGGATGGGGAAATCATCTATGGTTCGAGCTTCTGCATCTGAATCAGCCGCCGGGGCCGCGATATGATCTTCAGGAAGGAGAATGCTCACACCCGCAGACTCTGCCTTATCCATAAGGCTTTGAGCAAGATCTTTTTTATCTTCCTCCACAAGGGACCGGCCGACATCGAATCCCTGAGCTGCAAAGAATGTGTAAGCCATCGCACCGCCAATCAATATCTCGTCTGCTTTGTTCAACAGGCTTTCGATGACCGGAATCTTATCCGATACCTTTACCCCCCCTAAAACCGCCACATAAGGTTTTTCGGGGGAATGGATGGCTTTGGTGAGGTATTCCACCTCTTTGCTGACCAGAAATCCTGCGGCTGATTTTTTGACATATCGAGGGATGCCCACGATGGAAGCATGGGCTCTGTGGCAAGCACCAAAAGCATCGTTTATGTAGCTGTCCATCCCTTCTGCCATTTGTTGGGCGAAATCGGGATCATTATCCGTCTCTCCAGGATAAAACCTGAGATTTTCCAGCAAGAGGACTTGCTCTTTGCCGAGTTTTCTCTTTATTTCCTCGACTTCATCGCCGATGACATCAGGAGCCTGTATAACTTCGGGGGAGATAAGCTCTGACAGCCTGTCTGCCACCGGCTTCAGACTGAACTCAGGCTTGAACTGTCCTTTGGGGCGTCCGAGATGCGAGGCGGCGACGACCACCGCTCCCTGATCAATCAGAAAATTCAATGTGGGCAGGGCTGCCTTGATGCGAGTATCATCCCGGATGTTTCTTCCCTCGTCCAGAGGAACGTTGAAATCCACTCGCAGGAAAACTTTTTTACCCTTTAAGTCCAGATCTTTTACAGAAAGCATGATCGGCTACCCGGATATGAATTTTATAAGGTCGACCAGACGGCAGGAATATCCCCACTCATTGTCATACCAGGCCAGGACTTTCACCAAATTGTCATCGGTCACCCGGGTAAAAAGGCCGTCCACGATCGAAGAATGAGGATTAGACATGAAATCAACCGAAACAAGCGGCTCTTCTGTGTACTGGAGGATGTCTTTCAGTTCCCCTTCAGATGCGGTCTTGAAAGCCTGATTGACTTCATCCGTGGAGACTTTAGTCTTCAGGAGAGCGACCAGGTCAACCACCGAGACATTGGCCGTGGGAACCCTGATTGCGATTCCATCTATCTTGCCTTGAAGCTCTGGCATTACCAGTCCCACAGCTTTGGCTGCTCCTGTGGTGGTCGGAATTTGAGAGACCGCAGCGGCTCGGGCACGCCGCAGGTCCTTATGGGGAGCATCCAGAATCACTTGATCCATGGTGTAGGAATGAATGGTAGTCATGAACGCTTTTTCGATTCCGAAAGCCTGGTGGATAACTTTTGTAGCCGGAGCCAGACAATTGGTGGTGCATGAGGCATTCGAGATGATGTGGTGGTTAGCCGGGTCGTACGTATCTTCGTTGACCCCTATAACGAGAGTGATATCTGGCTCTGTAGCTGGAGCGGAGATAATCACTTTTTCAGCTCCGCCCGATTCTATATGTTTGATGGCATCCTGTCTTTTCCTGAAGAGACCGGTCGATTCGATAACGACGGGAACACCCAGATCCTTCCAGGGTAGATTGGCTGGGTCTCTCTCTGTAAGTATTTTTGTCTCTTTACCTTCGACCACTATGGCATCATCCGAGGCCTTGATATCTGCATCCAGTATGCCGAGAACAGAATCGTATTTGAGCAGATGCGCCAGGGTTTTAGCATCGGCAATATCATTGGCAGCAACGATCTCGATGTCTGGATCCCTATAAGCTGCTCGGAAAACGTTCCTTCCGATTCGTCCAAATCCATTTATTCCGATCTTCACACTCATGAAAAACCTCCTATTTTTTATATCTTTTCTTAGCCTGAATTATTTATAAACATGATTCTTAGAAGCAGGTATTTCGTACTATATGACTAGAAATCAGGGATATGTATCGATTTTCTCAAATCGGTAACGTGTCCCTTGATCTCACACTCACAATTGAATAATTCAGGGTAGCCTGGATAATTTAGGGATTATCCAGGTTAGCACAAAAAGAGCCGTAAATCAATGGATTCGACAAGGAAGAGCAGGACTGTTTTTTTACTTTAGGGGTTTTGTGGTAAAATTTCGAATCATCGAATGTTCTCTGTGCTTTATTGACTCGTTTGAGGAGCGATCATGAAAATTCTCACTTCCCAACAGATGAAAGATATCGATCGAAAGGCCATCCAGGAAATTGGAATCATCGGTCCCATATTGATGGAGAATGCCGGGATCCAAATCACTAAGGAGATAGTGGAAAAATTTCCAGATATTCGCAAAGAAAAAGTCGTGATCGTGGCAGGAAAAGGTAACAACGGAGGAGATGGATTCGTGGTGGCGCGACATCTTTTCAACCGCGGGTGCCGTCCTGTGGTCCTTTTACTGGCCATGAAAAAAGACCTGAGAGGAGATGCGGCCCTGAATGCGCAGATTGCAGACAAGATAGGTATCGAAATACGAGAGATGACTTCTCCCCGGAAGTGGAGTGCGAACAAACGGCTTCTGAAGAATGCGACCCTGCTGATCGACGGGATTTTTGGAACGGGTTTGGCCAAACCTGCAAGGGGTCTGTTCGCCCAGGCCATCGAAGATATCAACGCCTGCAAGGCGTTCAAAGTCGCCGTCGACATTCCCTCGGGACTCTCTGCAGACACTTTCAATATCATTGGGCCGTGCGTGCGAGCCGATTTGACTGTTACCCTGGCGGCTGCAAAGATTGCCCATGTTTTCCCACCGGCTGAAGAGTACATTGGGGAGCTGAAGATATCTGATATCAGTGTTCCTCCCTATCTGTTCGCAGAGAAAACTCTAAAGCTTGAATGGGTTGAAGAGGACATGATTCGGCCTTACTTCGATCGCCGAAGAAAAGACACCCATAAGGGGACCTACGGCCATCTCTTCGTGGTGTCGGGATCTCTGGGAAAAACAGGGGCAGCTGTTATGGCCGGAAAGAGTGCCCTGAAAATGGGAGCCGGCCTTGTGACCGTAGGAACGCCGGCGAGCTGTCTTCCGATTGTAGCCCGTTCCATGATGGAATTGATGACAGAACCTCTACCTGAGACAAGGGAGGGCACTCTCTCCTCGGAAGCCTTGGATGAGGTTTTAGAATTACTCAAGGGGAAGGATGCGTTGATGTTGGGACCGGGTATTTCGACTCATGACTCGACCAGAGATTTTGTGATTTCTCTTCTCCCTCAGGTCAAGATCCCTCTGGTTTTGGATGCCGATGCCTTGAATATCCTCTCTTTCAAGCCCAGTCTTTTGAAATCCCTTTCCAAGCCCGTGATCGTCACTCCACATCCTGGAGAATTTGCTCGTCTGGTCAAGCTTTCTACAGAGGAAGTCCTGGCAAAGAGATTGCAGCTGGTTCCTCAGTTTGCCTCAGAATACGGTGTCTACGTCGTTCTGAAAGGCTACAGAACTCTGACTGTTGCCCCGGATGGAAGAACATTTATAAATCCAACCGGGAATCCTGGCATGGCCAGCGCAGGTTCAGGCGATGTTTTGAGCGGGATGATTGCATCCATGATCATGCAGGAGAAAAACATCCTGGAAGCTGTTTTGGCTGCTGTCTACATTCATGGGCTCAGCGGGGACATCGGGGCAAAGCGGCTGGGGGAAAAGTTCCTGACGGCAGGAAATATCATCACCTATCTTCCAGCTGCTATGAAAACGCTCTCCAGCAGGCCATAAAAATAACTTGAAGAAAGTCCATGATAATGTACCGATCCACCAGAAACCAGGAAGAGATAAGAAGCTCTTCTGAAAAAGAAACATTTCTTCTGGCCAAGAAAGTGGCGGAGTCTTTCGAGGGAAAAGAAGTGGTGTTATTGATCGGCGAACTCGGGGCAGGAAAGACCGTTTTTGCCAAAGGAATCGCTGCAGGATTAGGATTGGAAGATGTCCATCAGGTCTGCAGTCCTTCTTTTACGCTCGTGAATATCTATCAGGCAAAGTTTCCTATCTATCACATAGATCTCTACCGGTTGGGCAAAGAAGCGGAGATTGCGGACATCGGGTGGGAAGATTATCTCGAACAGGGCGTTGTCATCGTCGAATGGGGCGAGAAACTGCACTTTGATATGGAGGCCATAAAGATCACCATCCAGATCGAGGAAGATGACACGAGGAAGATAAAAATTGATAGAAGATAGAAAGAGTATAATCAGAAAGAAACGATTATGAAGGTATCAATTCCCGTATCATCGCGAGGAGCGTGGCGACGTGGCGATCTTTTTTTCTGATGAGATGGCCGCGCGACCTTTAGTCACTCGCCATGACAATGTCACATTTATGAGTGCGTTGATATTAAGATCGGTTTTCGATCGCTTCGAGCAGTTGCCTTGTGGATTCAGCGATATATTCGGAGGCCATTAGAGCGGAGATGACCGCTATACCGTCGGCTCCGGCAGAGATAACGTCCCGGGCGTTTCGAGCGTGTATTCCCCCGATGGCCAGTATCGGAATATTGACCTTTTCCCTGATGGCTCGGAGCCCCTCGAGATGAAGAATGGTTCTCAGCTCATCCTTGGATGAAGTGTAAAAGACAGGACCCACCCCGATATAACTCGCTCCTCCCGCTTCGGCTTCCTCCGCCTCTTTTATGGTGTTGACCGAGATCCCTACCAGTTTCGATTTTCCCAGGATAGTGCGGGCAAAGGGGAGAGGCAGGTCTTCCTGTCCCAGGTGCACTCCTTCAGCCCCACAGGCAAGGGCGACATCGATCCGATCGTTGATAATGAGAGGAATGTTCCGGGATTCAAGACAAAGGGACGTTTCCAGAGCGATATCCAGAAATCGCCGCGTGCTGAGCTTTTTCCCGCGGAGCTGAACGAGCGTCGTGCCGGCCTCCACTGCTTCTCGGATTAGGGAAACAAGGTTGCGTTCTCCGGCTGCCTCTGCATCGGCAATAAGGCAGAGTCTCCAATCAATGGGCTTCATAACTTCTGGCATTATAACAACTCAAAAGTCTTTAAACAAACGCATGTCCGTATCACCTTTAGTTACGGAACGTTTTTCCATGCATTCTCATAAGATTGAAAAATCCCATCACTTAATGTATAAATCACATCATAAAACTGGATCCAGGAGGAGCTGCGATGGACGTACTAGAGAAAATTTTAAATTTTTTAACGGAAAACGCCTATATGAGATTTCTCTTGATTCTGGTGATATCTATAGGAGTGGCTTTCGTTGTGAAACTTATCATGAAAAATGTGCTCAGGCCTCTTGCCAAAAAAACCAGGACAAAGGTTGATGACCTGGTTATAAAAAGCATATCCTCTATCATCTTCTATATCGTCATCGTCCTGGGCTTCAAAATCTCTATCCAGCATTTTGAGTTTGAAACAGACCTTTACAACAACCTTGTCGATTCGCTTTTGATCATTATTGTGACATTTTTGGCTTTAAGAATCATCACCAACTTCACCAAGCATTGGATCAAAGATTGGGCAGCAAAGACCAAATCGACGGCCGATGACAGGTTGATTCCTCTGGTTGCGAAGATCTTGAATACAGTAGTTGTCATCTTGGCGTTCATCTTTTTTTTCGACGCCTGGGATATCAACATCACCCCGCTTCTTACCACTGCGGGTATCGCCGGGTTGGCTATCGGTTTTGCCGTAAGGGATTCGCTCGCCAATATTCTGGGGGGGATTCAGCTCGTTCTGGACAAAACCTTCAAAGTTGGCGACAAAATCCAGCTCGAAAGCGGAGAACTGGGCGTTATCCTGGATATAGGACTCAGAAGCACAAAATTGAAGACATACGATAACGAAGTGATCTACCTTCCCAATGGCATTATGGCCAATACCAAGATTAAAAATTTCACAGTGCCCGACCTATCCATCCGCGTGAATGTCAATTTTGGAGTCGAATATGGATCAGACCCTGAAAGAGTCCGTCAGGTCGTCAACGAGGCGCTCAATGGGATCGATACAGTCATCGATGAACCCGAGCCCGCGGTTCAATTTTTAAGCATGTCAGATTTTTCTCTGGATTTTGTCGCCAGAGCCTGGGTCGCCAGCTATGCAGATGCCTATTCGACACAACTAACCATGACCGATGTCATCTACCAGGCTCTCAACAAGGCAAAGATCGGCATTCCTTTTCCGACTCGGACTATCTACACCCGAAAGCTGGAGTAAATGCTCCTGGCGAGGCCTGAATCTTGCTGTTGTGCTGAGATTCTCGAGCTGATGGATGAGCTTTCCTGGCAGTCATCTGAATGACCACAGGATTCGGAGAACTGCTCTCCAGGGTGGTTGACAAGCATAAAGAGTTTTTATTTAATTAACCTGGATTAGATGTCATGCTGTACTGATGAATGGATGCTTTTGAGATGAGATGAATTCAGCGGCAGCCCTTGCGGACCAATAAGCCAGGTGGTTGGGAGGAACATCATGATTTCCCGGGTAAAATCTCTCATACGCGAAGTCAAGGACTTTCCTAAGCCGGGAATCGGATTTAAAGATATCACACCAGTGATCCAAGATGCGGAAAGCTACAATTATGTCGTCGACAGGATGGTTGCCTGGGGAAAGGAAAGGATACCTCAGGTCGTTGTCGGAATCGAGTCGCGAGGATTCCTTTTTGCAGCCCCAGTAGCCAGCAGACTGAATTTGGGTTTGGCTATCATTAGAAAAAAGGGAAAGCTTCCCAGGGAGACCGTGTGCGTGAAGGCTCCCAATGAGTATGCTGTGGAAGACTTCGAGATGCATAACGACTGTATCCTTCCGGGACAGAAGGTGCTCATCATAGATGATCTCATCGCGACAGGCTTTTCCTCTGTAAGTGCCATAGATCTGGTAAAAAAATTGGGCGGTGAAGTGGTCGGTTTTGCATCTCTGGTAGAGCTGAGTTTTTTAAAAGGAGTGGAGTTCATAAAAAAAAGACATCCCGATGTGGATGTCTTTTCTTTGGTTCAATTCGAAGACTGAAGGGGTGAGGTATGCAAGGTGCTCTAGACCGCTTTTTCAAACTTGAAGAAAACGACACCACCTTCCGGATCGAGATGCTCGGCGGCGTGACGACCTTTATGACGATGTCCTATATCATCTTCCTGCAGCCTGCCGTGCTTTCTCTGGCAGGAATGGACAGCGGGGCGGTCATGGTTGCGACTTGTCTCTCCAGCGCCATAGCGACACTTCTGATGGGGCTCCTCGCCAAATATCCATTCGCACTCGCCCCGGCCGTCGGTCACAATGTTTTTTTTGCGGTTACAGTATGCGGAACCATGGGCTATTCCTGGCAGGTTGCCCTTGGAGCCGTGTTCATTTCGGGTTCTGTTTTCCTGATCCTGTCGCTTCTGAGGGTGTGGGGGAAATTGGTGGCAGCGGTACCGGATTCCCTCAAGTACGGCATTGCCGTGGGCATAGGACTCTTGATTGCATTTGTCGGTTTTCAGTTTGGGGGCATCGTGGTAGATGATCCCGAAGTTCTGGTGAAGATAGGAGATTTCACCAGCAAACCGGTCTGCCTCGCTCTTTTCGGAGTATTCATCACTCTTGTTTTGATGGCCTTACGGGTCCACGGGGCTCTTCTCATCGGGATCATTGCCACTGCTCTTCTGGGTATACCTCTGGGAGTGGTCAAGTATCAGGGCATCGTATCCGCTCCGCCCAGTTTAGCTCCGACTCTCTTGAAGCTGGATGTTATGGGAGCGCTCCAAACCGGCCTCGTCACGGTGGTTTTTGTATTTTTCTTCCTGGATCTTTTCGACACCATGGGCACGCTGATAGGTGTGAGCGGGCAGGCTGGTTTTCTTAGACAGGGAAGGCTTCCCCGGGCGGATCAGGCAATGTTTTCGGATGCCGTGGGAACGGTCAGCGGAGCCATGTTCGGGACTTCAACGGTAACCACCTACATCGAAAGCGCTGCAGGTATCGTCCAGGGTGCGAGAACAGGACTCGCCAATGTTTTCACCTCTTTCCTTTTTATCGTAGCCCTGTTTTTCAGTCCCTTGGCAGAGATGATTGCAGGAGTATATGAATTCGAAGGCTTAAACCTTCGTCCTGTGATAGCACCTCCATTGATCGTGGTAGGCTTTTTGATGATGAAGTGTGTGAGCTTTATCAAATGGGATGATTTGACCGAAGCTCTACCTGCATTTTTGGCGATAATTGTTATGCCTCTCACCATCAATATCACAGAAGGCATCGCCTTCGGATTCATCTCTTACTCCCTCTTGAAATTGGTTTCAGGCAGAGGCAGGCAGGTGCACTGGATCATCTATCTGTTCTCGGCCCTTTTTGTGCTCCGATATATAATCGGACAGGGTTGATATTTATCGATCTGACCTTCGGCTGTTTCCGGTGTTCATGGAACATGCAGAATATGTATCAATTGAAGAGATATTCTCTATAGATTCATGCTGAGCAATTTGCTCAAAGTACGGAGGTGAATCGAAAAATGAAAACATCGAAAGCCAAATATCTATCCACAATTCTCGTTCTCGCTCTCCTGCTTGCGAGTTGTGCCCGTGTCATGGTAAAAACTGATCTGACCTTAGGATCCTCGGGTATGAAGTGGGCAAAAAAGACGCTCCATGAGATGACTCTGGAAGAAAAAATCGGTCAGATGGTGGCTTGGCGGTATTCGGGTCATTTTGTCAACAGGAACAGTGAGTACTTCCAAAACCTCAGCAATCTGATCGTAGAGCAGAAAATAGGAGGATTGATTATTTTTGGAGGCGAGGTATATGAAACGGCCATCCTGACCAACACTCTCCAAAAATTGGCTGAGGTCCCCCTTTTGGTTGCTTCTGACTTCGAGAGAGGGGCGGGGAATCAAATAGATGGAGCGACACTCTTTCCGCCCCTCATGTCTCTTGGAGCGGCGGATTCTGAGGAACTGGCTTATGCGATGGGCAGGATCACCGCCTTAGAGGGAAGAGCGCTGGGCATTCACATGACTTATGCGCCCGTGGTTGATGTCAACATCAATCCTGATAATCCCATCATCAATACCCGTTCGATTGGAGAAGATCCGGAACAGGTGGGGTCTATCGCTCAAGCATTCATAAAGGGGTGCCAGGACCATGGTCTTATCGCCACTGCTAAACATTTCCCCGGCCATGGGGACACGGATTTGGATTCTCATAGTGTTTTGGCCACCATAACAGGCAACCGGGATCGCTTGGAAAAAGTAGAACTGTATCCCTTCAAAAAGGCCATAGAAGCCGGAGTCCAGGCCATTATGACCGCTCATCTTCATATTCCGGCTCTCGATCCCACCCCCGACCTTCCTGCTACCCTTTCTCATCCTATCTTGACCGAACTTTTAAGGAATGAGATGGGATTCCAGGGGATGATCGTCACCGACGCAATGGGAATGGGCGGGGTGACCACCCTGTATGCTCCTGAAGAGGCGGCTCTGAGGGCCGTGAGAGCCGGGGTGGATATGCTTCTCCTTCCCCCTGAACCCAAGAAAGTCATCGATGCTCTCATCGACGCGGTCAGAGAGGGGCGGATTTCCGAGTCGAGGATCGATGTCTCTGTAAAAAGGATTCTTGAGGCTAAAGCCAGATTGGGTTTATGGCGGAATAAGTTTATCGACATAGAGACTTTGGACAGGAAGATCGGTTCCTCGGAGAATCTCGATCAAGCAGAAAAAACGTTTGATAGGTCCATGACCCTGGTCAGGAATGAAGGAAATCTTCTTCCCCTTTCAGAGGAGAAAAAGATGGCTGTGTTTTCATTGAGCAGCGACCCTGGCGGGTATTTTGCGGGAAGGACCTTCGTCGAGGAATTGAAGATGAGAAACCCTCAAATTATGGAATTCTTCGCCGAGGCTTCGACAGGAGAAGAGTTCATCGCAGAAGCCGTGGAGAAAGCCAAAGATGTGGAGGTCGTTATCGTAGGAATTTTTTCGCGGTTGCGCGCAGGGAAAGGGAGTGTTGGTATCGATCCCAGACACATTCAATTGATACGCGCTCTTTCTAAAGGATCTCCCTCAGTTGCGGTCATCTCATTCGGCAGCCCCTATTTTTTGAGACATTTTTCAGATACGGACGTCTATCTCTGTGCATACAGGTACTCTGATGAAGCACAGAGATCTGCAGCCAAGGCTCTTTTTGGAGAGATCGATATAACTGGGAAACTTCCTGTGTCCATTCCCGGTCTCTATCCGAGGAGGCATGGATTGATTCTGGAAAACACAGGTCATTAGACGAACCTTAGGAGAAAAAAATGTCAGATTTTTTTCAAAACGGAGTCATAACCACTTTCCACAGATTGGGCGAAGTGGATGTAAAAAGGCTGGAGGGTGAACTGAAAGAGTTCTCCAGGAGAAGACCGATGGCATTGATTCTTCCGTCTCTGTACCGCGAATTTGCGAGCGGCGCTCTTGCTAACATCATGAATATTTTACGGAGGACGAATTATTTCAATCAGATGGTGCTGTGTTTGGATAGAGCCAATGCTGAACAATTCAAAGAAGTCAAAAAATATTTTTCCCATATCAGAAAATTCTGCATCATCTGGAATGACGGGCCGAGGATGAAGAAACTCTATAAAATTCTAGAAGAAAATGAACTGTCACCAGGAAAGTCGGGAAAGGGCCGGGCTGTATGGATTGCATTGGGTTATGTCTTAGCTGGAGGAAAAAGCAGAGTCTTTGCTATTCATGACTGTGACATCGTCAACTACACCCGGTCTCTGGTCGCCCGCCTCTGTTATCCTGTTGCCAGCCCTCATTCCGAGTATGAATTTTGCAAGGGTTTTTACAGCCGATATACTAACAAAATGTACGGACGGGCCACACGTCTGTTTTTTACACCTTTCATCCGGGCTTTGGAAAAAATCCTGGGCTATCTTCCCTTCCTGGTCTACATGGATAGTTTCCGGTATGCCCTGGCCGGAGAGATCGCCATGAGAAGAGATTTAGCCATGGCTTTACGGATCCCGAGTGACTGGGGTCTTGAAGTCGGCACATTAGCAGAAGTCTACCGTAACGTGGCCCCGAACAGAATCTGCCAGGTGGATATCGCGGACACATACGAGCACAAACACCAAACTCTGGATCCCGCTGATCCCGAAATCGGGGTGCTCAAGATGACGGTGGATATTGCCAAATCGATCTTCAGGAATCTGGCCTTGGAGGGTGTTCAGTTCTCACTGGGTTTCTTCAAGACATTGAGCAACATATATCTCAAAGAGGCCCAGGAGACCATAATTAGATACGAAAATGATGCCGCCATAAACGGTCTTTCCTTTGACCGGCACGGAGAGTCGATTTGTGTAGAAGCCTTTGCAGATGGCATTCAAAGGGCTGGGGATATTTTTTGGCAGAATCCCTCTACCTCTCCTCTTATTCCCAACTGGCACAGAGTAACGGCTGCAGTTCCGGATTTCTTCGATATGCTGCTCCAAGCTGTGGAAGAAGATAACTCATAGATTTGCTCTGTAAGTCAATCAGGCTGTCTGATTCCGAGATGTTTGCAAAAGTGAGATTTGACTTTTCCAGAGGCCGTCTTTATTATAGAAATGGCAGAGAGGTGAGGGGATAATTCGATGCACAGGATGTATAGGAAATGATACTACCAAAGAAAATTCTTACCATAGTCTTGATCGCTATCCTGATAGGCGTGGTGGTCTTTTTTGTATTCATAAAAAATGGGACAGAGGCCAATGGTGGGGAATCATCCGAAGATGCGGTCGAGTCTAAAGCACCGGAGACACCCATCCCTGTAAAAGTGGCAAAGGCACGTAGAGATAAGCTTGTGATCACCTTGAAATCCCCAGGGGAAGCCATCACCAACAGAATGGTCACCGTAAAATCCGAAGTGGAAGGTGTGATAAAAAATATATTGGTGGAGGAAGGACAGCATGTGAAACAGGGAGATTTGCTGATTGAGCTGGATGATCGAAAGTACAGACTGGAACTGGAACAGGTTCAGGCCGATCGCCTGAGCCGGCTTTCTGAGCTGCTGCTGGAGGAACAGTTTGCCGGCGCTGAAGAAGAGACCGCCGAGTTTGAAAAAGAAAAAATTCAAAGATCCAAGCAAGAGTACGAGAAAGCTCAAAAGCTTTTTCGCAAAGGGATGATCTCTGAGAATGAATATGAAGAAATCTACAGAAAGTACGAGTTAGCATTGATCGAGTCCGGAGAGAGGAAGCAGGAAGTCCGGTCGGCATCCAAGGGCCTGACCCAGGCAGAAATCGCGGTTAAAAAGGCTCAGATGAACTTGGAGAAGACAAAAATTAAGGCTCCTTTCTCTGGGATCGTCACGGATATTCAGGTCTCTCCCCAGGAGCATATAACGGCAGGAAGAGACCTTTTCATGCTGGTGAATATCAGCCGCATTCAGGTCCACGCAAAAGTCCTGGAGAGCGAGATAGGGAAAATGGAGGTAGGCCGGGAGGTAAATCTGAAGTTCAGTGCCTATCCAGAAAGGGTATTCAAAGGCCGTGTGAAGGCGATCAGCCCCATCATCAATCCAGAGGATAAAACCTGCAAAGTGATTGTCGATGTCGCCAATCCAGAGGAAGAAATCAAGCCCGGGATGCATGCAGAAGTAGAGATTGCGGCTGAGATTCATAGAGACAAGCTCCTAATTCCTCAGGAGGCCGTACTGGTGAGAGGGGGAAGAAAACTCGCTTTTGTCGTGGAGGGGGATCTGGCCAAGTGGAGATACATCCAAGTAGGGCTCGAAAACGATGATTATGCAGAAGTCCTGCCGAGCGAAAGGGAAGGGGAAGGGATTAAAGAAGGAGAGACGATAATCGTCGATGGACATTTTACTCTGGCCCATGACGCCAGGGTCCGGATCCAGGAAGAGTGAGACAAGAGCCTTGACCTGATTTGAAAGAACACAGAGTTCAAGGCTCTTAGAGAAAAACTTAAAAATAAAGAGCTACTTCAACTTAAAGGTGACGGTTACGGTGAAGATGACCCCTCTGGGTTTGCCGTTGATGACCATGGGTTCATAGACCCACTGGCGGACGGCATCCTCAGCAGCCTGGTCGAGGAGAGGGATGGAGCG
>CAYFWF010000013.1:0-24693 GCA_964346815.1 uncultured Eubacteriales bacterium
AGGACCGCAAAAACACGGAACTAGGACAGCTTGACTCTATCATGATAGAATTGTGAACATCAAGAATGTCTCACCACACAAAAGGAGGCAAAATGCGCAAGATATGGTTTGTACTCTGGGTTTTCGTTTGGCTGTCAGCGAACAGCACAGCATCCGAAATAATGAGCCTTACCCATGTTTTTCATCTCCAAAAAACCCTCCTCGATAACGATGTGGACGGATTCGCAGACAAAATTGCCTTATGCATCGTCATTCCTGATGTCCCGACTCCCTACGAACGAGCAGCGGCCGCTGAGATCGCAGCCCGTGCTAACATGGAAAGTCTTGTCGTCGATTTCGACCTTATAAAAACTGAAACCGAATTCCGCAGACTTTCTGCTCCTGTCCACCCCATCCTCATCGGGCCGAACCTGAACAGCGTAAAAAAATGGGCCGAGGGAAAAAACTCACATCTTTCTCGGATGGAAAAAGACCAAGGACGGATCTCCCTTTTTTCCCATGAAGATCTGACGGGTATTGTTCTGGCAGCCGGATCCCAGGAGGCCCTTTTGCATTCAGCCCGCGCTTTCTTCCTTCGCTGGCCTTATCTTTGGGACATATGGGGCCGTGAGGAAGGGGATACCTATTTCTCGTTGGAGGAAGACATCTCACGATTCTTCGAAAAAGCAGGAATTCCTCTATCCGAGCTCACTGTTTTTTCTGTTCTGTATGAATTTCCCACTTCAAAATCTCCCTATGAATCCATAAAAAAATTGAGGTTTGAGCGGGGCGAAATCAAGGACCTGACCGTCTCCATAGACCTGGAAAACACCCAACTTCTGAATCGAGCCTACAACGCGCTCAAAGAGCTCGAGTTCCAGCACAAACGCGGTATCGAGACCGGCACACTCTCATATCCAGGCTGCGCTCGTATCACATTTGAACTCCTGAAAGATCTTGAAAAAAAATCAGTGTCTCTGTCCCGAATGGGCTTTCCAAAAAGGATGCTCACCCCTTCATATAGGCCTCGTATCAGGCGCCAAAAAACAGGAAAAAGTTTCGATCTTCTCAGCCTGTTTACATCTAAAGGATTTTACTCTGACTCGAATAAGGACGGAATTCTGGACAGCCTCGATGCCAGCTTAATCGTTCCTGAATCCTCCTCCTGCCCGGGCATTGAATGGCTGGCATCGCGTATGACCCTCCATACAGCAGGCGCTTCTTTCCCAATGGTTTCTCTGGACCGAGAAGTCGAAAACATAGAGTCTCTTAAAGCTCCCGTACTTATCGGAAAAGAAAATGTCTTCTACCGAGAACTGGTCAATACCGGAAAACTCCTCCCGCCCCGGCTCGGAAATGGTCAGGGACATATTCAGGTGGTTCCTCAGGCTTTCGACAAATCAGATTCCCTGGTGATCCTGGGCGACGATGATTTTGCGCTCGAGAAAATCCTCTCGTTCTTCAGCCGGACCTTTCCTTATTTCGACGAGTTCGGCAAGGGAAACCCAGAAGTGGGCCAAGTCCCGGCTCTCCTTGAAGAATTTATGGACGGAAAACACGCCAGTGCCTCAGCACACTTCTGGAACGAGTTGAAGAAATTCGTCGAAGATAAGGGAGATAAAGAATTCGACCATTTCAATGTCCGGCTTTATCTTCCCGACAAAAGTGAAACATATGTGCAGCACGTTTATGATTATCTCCAGGAGAATCTGAACTCGGAAACACTCGACGTCCAATCCCGCCTTCTCCAAGACAGCAAATCCATCTTCCGAGAGGAGAAAGAATTCCCTTGGGAAGGCGATGAAGCATTCCATCTGATAGAAGAGGAAATCAAAACCCTTCAGCCTTCTGCAGCACCCCTCGATATAAGCGTGGGCGTGAGCGAATCTCCGGAAGTCAGAAATCGTTTGAAGGAGAAAATCGAAAACCTTCTCAAAGAAAAAGGATTCTCTGAGTATGGAGTCGAGGTGCAATCTTCCTACAAGCAAGGATTTTTCTGGATGAGAGAACATGTCATTCCTGCCTTGAAGGAGAAAGATGTCCATCATCTCATCATCAAATTTTCCGAAGAACGGGAGGATTTCTCACAGCTCAAACGTTTCTACAGCGAACCCTGTCGATGGCTGCAGGAGCTCTACCCGATCGATGAATTCATTGCTGAGGAGATCGAAGTTCCGCTGGACAGGATCGATTTTGAAATCAAAAAGGAACCTGAGCCCACATATGAAGTTATCGCATCTGATGGAGAAAACAACATTCTCTATAGTGCCCATTTTTCCCCGCGCACAAGAGAGGCCGTCTACATACAGGCTCTTCCCGAATGGGGAAATATCAAACTCACCACGGGCTGGGCGAGGATGGAACAGGACAAAAAAGTTATTCTGGACGTTCCATTGAAAAGCGATCTGGAGAGATTTTGGGATTATTATCAAGGGAAAATTTTGCAAAACGTGTACAGCCACATCCTGGATAAGACCGATAACGAGCCGACTTTTCGAAAGCAGCCTTATTTCAAAAGGCTCTTGATCGAGATGTGGTTCAGCGAACCCGATTTCAGGCTAGGATTGGATGAGGAACTCATCAGCAGCCTGGAAGCCCTTCACGATGAGATCTATTTTGACACGCTTGACTTTATCAGAGGGATCACCGAAGTGGAACTCGAGGAGGAAGACATTCCCGAAGACACCTCCCGATATTCAGCCCCAGGAAACATCCTCCCTGTGATCCATCCCTCCACAGAAGGGAAAAGAGGAAAGGTCAAGGTCTCATTCGAGGACTGGCAGGCCCGATCACCTGAAATGATATTGGAATGGCAGGAAAAAGGCCGCAGAGAAAACACCAAAAAGTTCGCTTTTCCTGAAATCATGGCTAAAAGCATCCGCATCCCCTCTCTCACCTACAACGGCATGGAGGAGCAGATTGAAAAGCTGGTGGCCGAAGTGGAAGTGGAGAAAGAAAAGGATTATCTGACACTTATCGCAATTCTCGATTCACTGAGAATTCTACAGAACGAAAACATCATCACTCAGACTTTCAGCTATCCCAATCTCAAAGAAATGGCTATAAAAATCAAGCATAAGGATTGGGAGAAAGAAGAAATTTTTTCGCCAACCATAAAAATGCCAGAAAAGAAAAGGATGCCACCCGGACAAAATCTGGGTGACGTCTCTATCCCCACAACGGAAATTTTGTCTCCTCGGATGTGTTTGGACTTGGTCAGCCAGCTCGGACAGTATGATACAATCCGAGCCTATATCGCAGGGAAATCTTATGAGAACCGAGAAATCCCTGCGCTGGAAATCTTTACTCCATTGGACAAATACGCCTCCATTCCCAGGCTCATCACTTTCAAGCCCACCCTGTTTTGCACCGGCCGCCAGCACGCCAATGAGGTATCCGCCACAAATTATATCCTCAAATTCGCCGAACTTCTCGCTAAGGACCCCGGCTACAGGAAATACGCGAAAAAGATGAACTTCATCCTCCATCCGATGGAAAATCCTGATGGGGCTGAACTGGCGTACAACCTCCAAAAACTCACACCCTTTCACAGCCTGCACGCAGGCCGCTATACATCTTTGGGTATAGATGTGGGCTACCAAGTCGGAGCTGCCAAGCCACTCCTTCCCGAAGCTAAAGTCAGAAAAGAGCTCTATAACAGATGGCTGCCGGATATCTACCTCAATCTTCACGGTTATCCTTCCCATGAATGGATCCAGCAGTTTTCAAATTATTCTCCTTATCTTTTCCGCGACTATTGGCTGCCAAGGGGATGGTTCGCCTACTATCGGGCCCTTTCTCTTCCCATTCATGAAAAATGGAAAAAAGCTGGAGAAGACCTTCAGGCATTCATCATCGCGGAAATCAATGCGGATAAAGATTTCCTCGCATCGAACAAAAAATTCTATGATCGGTACTATCGCTGGGCCACACGCTGGCAGCCTCATATGAACTTCCTTGAGATATATCGAGGAGTGAACCTGTATGCCAAAAGAAGATCTTCGCGGGAACAAAGACTTTCTGACAGAACTCGAATGACCTATGTGGAAGAAACACCAGAACTGATGGACGAGACGGCTCAGGGCCAGTGGCTCGATTTTCTCTGCACTCAGGGTTTGACTTATTTAAGAGCCCACGTAAAATATCTGGCTCAAACAGAATTCGAAACAGCACGGATCGAAGAAGAAATCCAGGACAGAATACAGATCCAGTTTCTCCGCAGCCGTCCAGGAAAAGTCCAAGCCGCAGAGAGCATCGAAAGATAGAGCAGAATTCGGTCTAAACTGCATGTTTTTTCCTCCAGAAGAAAAATCCTAAAACATTTTTTTGCTTTTTTATGCGGCTTTGAATTATGATAGTTCGGAAGCAGAGAGATTCGATACGAGAAAAAGCAAGAAGAAAGGAGCATGGATCCATGAAAAAAAACGCCATTACCAGTCTTTTGACTCTATTCCTTTTCAGTACGCTGGCTTCTCCCGTAACGGGCCAAACAGCCGAGGATATCCTGGACAAGATGATCGAGGCCCAGGGTGGAAAAGCGGCGCTCGAGAAAATCAAAGACACAACTCTTGCCGGCACCATGGATATCATTCAGATGGGCATGAGCGGCTCACTGACCTATTACCAAAAAGAACCCAATAAAATGCGGATGGATATGGAGTTTATGGGAATGACCATGACCCAAGCCTATGACGGTGAGAACGCTTGGGGGATAAATCCCCAAACAGGAGCTATAGAGGATCTGCCCGAAGATCAAGCGAAAGAAATGAAAAGGCAGGCCCTGGGTAATGACTCGGTCCTTCATCCAGAAAAATACGGTATCACTTATGTCTACAAAGGAACTGAAACCATAGAAGGCAAGGAGTATTATGTGCTGGAACAGACTTTTGAGGATGGTTTCACCATGACTCTTTATATCGACACCGCCACCGGCCTTTTATATAAATCGAAATCCAAAGGTACCAGTATAATGGGAATGGAGGTTGATCAGGAGGTCTTTGTTTCTGATTATAAAAAAGTTGACGGTCTGATGATGGCCCATGAGATGCGGATCATACAAGACGGTGAAGAAGCCATTGCTATGACGTTTACGGATGTGAAATTCAACTCCGGATTGGAGGATTCGCTCTTTAAAAAAGAATAAGAAAACAAAAATACTCTCTAAAAAGAACCAGATTACCTCCTCTCCGGTATCGAGGAATAAATGAAAAAGAGTGTCTCGATTTTATGCTTCTCTTTGCTCCTCTTTACTGTCAGTTGTGCCGTCAATCCTGTGACAGGAAAGAGAGAACTGAGTCTGGTCTCAGAGAGTGACGAAATCGCCCTGGGAAAGCAAACCGACGCAGAAATCCGTGCCCAATACGGCGTTTACGACGACCCTGCTTTGCTCGCTTATGTGCAAAAGGTCGGACAGAACATGACGTCTCATACCCACCGCCCCCATCTCACATACCACTTCGCGATATTAGACACTCCTGTTGTGAATGCCTTCGCAGTCCCAGGGGGATACATCTACCTGACGAGAGGTATATTAGCCCTGATGAACTCCGAGGCAGAACTGGCGGTTGTGCTGGGCCACGAGCTCGGGCACGTCAATGCCCGACACAGCGTATCCAAATTGAGTCAATTGATGCTCGCCCAGTTCGGATTGGCGGTCGGAGCGGCCATAAGCGACACCTTCGCTAAAATTACAGGCGCTGCCAGCATCGGAATTCAACTCCTTTTTCTCAAATTCAGCCGAGACGATGAGAGAGAGGCTGATGCCCTTGGTATCCAATATTCTCGAGAGGGCAGGTACAATCCCGGCGAGATGGTCAGCTTCTTTGCATCCCTTGAAAAAATGGGAGACTTATCCGGAGGCCACAGCCTTCCCGGATTTCTTTCCACTCATCCTTTAACCAGCGAACGGATCCAGAATACCAAAGAGATGCTTTTAGATTCGGACCAGCAGCTAAAAATAGAAAAAAGGGGCTATTTGAACAAACTGAATAACATGGTCTACGGCCAAGATCCCAGACAGGGTTTTGTGGAAAAGAATGTCTTCTACCATCCCCAAATGCGTTTTTTCTTTTCCATTCCTCAAGAATGGGATGTCCAGAACACTCCTGCAAAAGTCGTTTTGGCCGCAAAAGACGGCCGTGCGGCTGTGGTGCTTCAAGCAGAAAAGACTCCGGAAAATCTTGAACAATATGCTGATAAAATAACCTCTCAGATCGAGAATGGGCAGTTAATCGATAAAAAAAGTTATGAAATAAACGGATTGACTTCCTATCATGAAGTCTATGACGTCGCTCAACAGGATAAAGATGATTTAAGGACGCGTTTTTCTTTCCTTAAAAAGAACGGCTTCATCTACACATTCGTGGCCTTGAGCACAAAATCCGACTTCACCCGATATGATGGACATTTTCAATCGATCGTTGGCTCTTTCAATGAGCTCAGGGATGTACGCTACCTCAGCCGAAAACCCTTGCGAATGAAACTTGTCAGAGCTGACGGCCGGGAAAGCCTTCGAACCCTGTTCCAGAAGGCAGGGATGGAAAGCGAACTCTGGCCCCAATTCGCCATCATGAATGAGATGGAACTGGATCAGGTTCCGAAACAGGGACAGATGATCAAAACGGTTAGATGAAATAAAAGAAAGCCGGTAAAATAAATGTGGTTAAGAGTTAACTCTAAGCTTATGCTTCCGCTTCATCCAGCACGCTGTAGGCGAGTTTGAGAGCCCTCAGGCCCTCTTCACCTGTGACCTTTCTCTTTTTACCATCCCTTATACATCTGAAAAAATTCTGGAGTTCTTTCTTGAGCGGCTCCTCTTTTTTGATTTTCAACGTCTTGATATCTGTCTGGCGGCCATTGAGCGGGAATATCTTGACTTCTTGATCGATGTA
Organism: uncultured Eubacteriales bacterium; assembly: GCA_964346815.1. Taxonomy (GTDB): domain Bacteria; phylum Acidobacteriota; class Aminicenantia; order Aminicenantales; family Aminicenantaceae; genus CAYFWF01. Next base: position 6,870 of record CAYFWF010000013.1, read on the forward strand.
ATCGATCGAGTAATACGAGGTGGGCTCAAATATCCGGAGCTTTCTGACTTTACCCTGGTGAACGCGACTGGCTGTAAGAGTAGCGATACAGCCTGAAGCGAATTCCAATCGGGCATTCGCGATATCGATCTTGTCGGAAAGCACATGGATTCCCGAAGAGCGAATGACTTTGACCTCATCCTTGATCAAAGCCATGATGATGTCCAGATCGTGAATCATAAGGTCAAGGACAACATCGATATCCAGAGATCTGGCCGAAAAAGATCCCAATCGCTGAACTTCGATGAATTTAGGCTCGGATATAAGATTTTCGAGGGCTTCCACGGCTGGGTTGAATCGCTCGAGATGACCGATGTGGAGGATGATTCCATTCTTGTTGGCTTCGCCTACCAATTCTTCAGCCTGTTCGACCGTCTCTGTAATAGGTTTCTCCACCAGGACAGATTTGCCTTCTTTGAGCAGTTTGGTGGCAATTGAAAAGTGCTCGGAAGTGGGAGTGGCCACGATACCAGCGTCGATCGAGTCCAACATTTTCTCGAAATTTTCGTAATATTTGACACCGTGGCGATTACCGATCACCATAGCTTTCTTAAAATCGATGTCAGCCACACCTATGAGCTCAGCTTCCTCGAGATAAGAGAGAATTCTCGCATGCTGTGTGCCTAAATACCCGACCCCGATAATGCCAACTTTTACCTTATCCATCCCCTCGTCTCCGATTGAACATTATACACTTTTTCATACTGAGTGGTCAGAAATATTTCGAGCGATGACAAACATTCTTGCCCTGGAGATTCACTCTATGCCCCTTTTTTTGCGATGATCGATACTCGATGAGTTTCGGCAAGAGAAAGCGCCTCTTCTTTCTGGAAAAAAGGGATTTTTTCGGCCTCAAAGGCCAGGGCCCGTCCCCCATTATACACAAGGCTCTTTACTGTATCGAGCCCTACGGCCGGAAGATCGATCCTCGGATCCTGTGAACTTCGGCTGACCTTCACCACCACGATTCCCTTTCCAGCCAACTCTCCGCCGCGCTTAATGGCTTCGTCAGTTCCTTCCATGCCTTCTAAGGCTACCACAGCTTTATCTTTGACAACCACAGTCTGCCCGATGTCCAAATCTGCCAGCTTTCTTGCTATCCCCCAGGCGTAAAGGATATCCTCATCCACTTCCTTCGAGGGTCTGGCTTCGGTCAGGACACCCGGGGCACAGAGGGCCGATGCAATATATCTTGTCGGATCTTGTATCTCAATGCCTTGCGCAGAAAAAACCTTTATCGCCGCCTGAATGAGAACAGTAGGATTTCTTTCCTTCTTTCCTTCCAAAATTCCAGGCAACATCTCTCCCAGCTCACGGTTCTGATAGACGACCCGGGGATCGATCTTTCCTGCAAATACCGCCTCTCTTACGGCGTTTTTTCTGAAAAATGCGGCCACCTTTATGATCTCAGAGACGTCGAACCACTCGAAAACTCTGGCCTCTTTCCCGATGGCACCCTCTGCTTCTCCTTTTATTCCGGCCACCACGCAGCCATATCCCAATTCTTGAGCGCTCTCGCACACAGAGAACGGGAAGTTCCCGGATCCTGCTATTACGCCAAGTCTTCTTTCCATTCCTCGGTTGCTTTCTTTAGAATTCCCCTCTTTGAATCCCGGATGAAACGGAGGATTTCTTCCCTGTCTTCACTCACCGGGAATTCTCTTTCGATCCGTTCGACAGCCTGGGTGGTATTCAAATCGGAATAAAAGATGATTTTGAACATATCCTTCAAGGTTTTAATTCTTTCCCTTGAAAATCCCTTTCTCCGCAGACCAACGGAATTCAAGCCATAGAGAAGAGGTGGCCTCGATCCAGCTACTCGGGAATAGGGAAGGACATCCTGAGTGATGACGGAATACCCTCCGATATAAGCATACTTGCCGATTCGGCAGTATTGATGGATACCGCTGCAAGCGCCGACTGTGGAAAAATCCTCTATGGTGACATGTCCGCCTGGAGTTGCCCCATGCAGAAAAATGGTTTGATCGCCTACAATGCAGTCATGAGCGACATGAGAATAGGCCATAAAATAGTTATCGTTTCCGATGACCGTTTCCCTCCTTCCCTTTACGGTCCCCCGATGAACGGTCATGAACTCACGGAAGATGTTATTATTCCCGATTTTGACAGAGGTCTCTTCTCCTGCATAGGTGACATCCTGCGCCTCTGTTCCTATCGAGGAAAACGGCGAAAACCGGCAGTTTGTCCCTATCTCTGTCTTTCCGACGACATAAACATGGGCTTCCAGAACGGTATTTTTTTTGATGAAAACATTTTCCCCGATAAAAGAATATGGTCCTATCTGGACTCCCGATTCCAGTCGGGCATGAGGATGGACGATGGCTCTAGGATGAATCGACAGGTCCCTCTCACCCATTCAGTTCCTCGAGATTAGTGAGAAAAGCCATGATATCACCTTCAGCGACCGTTTCTTCTTCCACCGATGCCTTTCCCCTCATGTGAAAGAATCGGCTTTTAATTTTGATCAGTTCCAGCTCTAATCTCAATTGGTCACCCGGGACAACGGGCTTCCTGAACTTCATGTTATCGATCTTGCTGAAGAAAACCAACTTGTCTTCAGGATCGGGAATGGAATGAAAAAGAAGGACACCGCCGGCCTGTGCCATAGCTTCCACCACTAACACTCCAGGCATAACTTTATATTCGGGGAAATGCCCTTGAAAAAACGGCTCATTGAATGTGACGTTCTTTATGGCTACGATGGACTTCCCCTTCTCGAGTGTGAGGACTCTGTCTACCAATAAAAAAGGATAACGATGGGGGAGTATGCGCAGAATCTTTTCTATCTTGAGCAACTTCGCTTAATAGGAACCCTTCGAGGCATCATATCTCTGAATGACTTCTTGGGTCAGATCCACAGCAGGGTTGAAATAAATAATTCCGCTCGATCCTATGTCGAAAATGATGTCCAGATTCTTCTCTTTTCCGATTTCAGCGATGATCGGTTGCAGTTCACTCTGGAGCCTATTGAAAAGCCTCTGCGTGAGTTCATTCAGTTCCCTGCGGGAATCCTCCACGAACCGCGCTCTCTCTGTCCTCTTTTTGTCTATATCTGAAACCAAATTACTCGCCGCTTCCTGGGTCAGGGTGAGCCTTTGGGTATTGAGCTTTGTTTCCAGCTCCCTGATCTGATCGTCGAGCCTGGCTAAATCTTCCTGAATCGTTTTGTTCTTGCTTTCGATCTGTGCCGTCACTCTTTTGCCCTCTTGAGATTTTTCCAAAACTACCTGGGAATTCACCACGCCGATTTTCATAGGCTGCTGAGCGTAACTCAAGGACACCATACCGGAAACAAAGAGAATCGTAAGGATAATTCTGCCTGTGCTTCTTCTTAACATCCTAAGCCTCCTTTTTTTGAATCGTTTATTCGTTTCTCCTGTTAAAATGTTGTTCCTATCGCAAAGCGAAACGCGAAATTGGAATCATCAGCGTAAACTTTTTTGTTATTATAAGAAAAAATGAGCCTGAAAGGAACACGTAAAGCCGGAACAAAGACTCTCATCTCCAGCCCTGTAGAGGTATACATATTACCCAGGCTGATTTTCTCGTCCTTGGCATAAGCATTTCCCATGTCATGAAAGAATATGGCATATATCGGTCCACCGAGAGGGATGATGTATTCAGCATTGAAGACAAGGGATTTCTCTCCCCCTACATTGCGGCTGTATTCCTCATCCCGAGGTCCGATGGTATAGATGTCGTAACCTCTGATCGATCGTTCCCCCCCTAAGTAGAACCGTTCCCAATAAGGGAGATCCGTCTCGCCGTAGGTTTTGAGAAAAGAGTATTCCAAATGGACTCCGAATCTCTGTTCTGCAAATGTTGGCTGATAGAACGTGAATTCGAATCGGGGCTTGACGAGTTTGATATCGCCTCCCAGAGGTCCTCCAGCGAACTTACAGGATGCCAAATACAGGCTGCCCCTCGACGGAGTCAGAGGGCTGTCTATTGTGCTCTTGTAAATTGTGGGTGTGATGCTGCTCATGTTGTACCGCCGATAGGCAAAAGCGCCGTAGTAAGGGGTGTAATAAGGATTGTAGTAATAAGTCTCCTTGATGGACGGCTCCTCCAGCTTGAGTTTCTGATAGCTATAGACTAAACCCGTCCTCCAATAGCCCACGATTCTAGATCCGAACTGAAGATCGATTCCCTGGGATTTCTGGTCGAACAGTGCAGGAAAAATCGTGTAGCGGTTATAAACGGTAAAGCCCAGAGTTATCGGCAAATCAAAAACATACGGTTCAGAAAAACCGAAACTGTAGTTCTTGATTCTTTTCCCGTACTGGCCCATCAGCTCAAGAGTTTCTCCAGCCCCTAAAAAATTCACTGTCGAATAACTCAAAGCCACAAAAGTCCCTTCATAGCCGCTATATCCGGCTGTGAACTGGATATTGTTTCTCTGCAACTCTTTGACCCGAATTGTGACGTCAAGCTGAGTTGGATCTTCGGGATCAGGTCTGATATCGGGCTCTCCGTCCAGCTCTACCAGTCCCAGTTGATTCATCCGCAGGATGCTGTCCTTGAACAGCGCAAGGCTGAATCGACGGCCTTCAGTGACCAGCATTTCTCTACGTATGACCTTATCTTTTGTGTAGGTGTTTCCCTTGATATTCAAGCGGTGGAGATAGACCACTTCGCCTTCGCTTATATTGAATGTCACATTGACCAATTTTCTCTTAGGATCCAAGCTTTCCACCGGCATGATTTGAGCGTACAGGTATCCTATATCGTTATAAGCCTCCCTAATATCTTCGACGGCTTTCTCTCGATACTTCGTGCTGTAGATTTCCCCTTTCTCCAATTTGACGAGTCCACGGAGATATTTAGAGGCGATGATCTGATTTCCTTCGATGTTTACATCGCCTACGAAATATCTGTATCCTGCGTCAACCGGGATGACGATCCTCTTCATAGTTTGTTTCTTGAAGAAGATCGTTCGCTTGGTCATATCCTCTATGCGAGGTTCTCCGATTGTGGCCTCCATATATCCATTTTCCTGGAGTGTCTTTTTGATATTGGCAATATCCTCATCCAGCTTGTTCGGCCGAAAGGAGTCCTTTCCCAGCACCCAGGCAAGGATGCTGTGCTCTTTGTTTTCCTTTACCGCTGCCCTGAGCGTGTTTTCCCGCAACTTCGTCTTGCCTTCGAACACGATTTCTCCGACTCTTAACTTGGGGCCTTCATCTATTTGGATAACGATGTCAATCTCATTGTTTCCTTTTTTATTCGTTTCGACTTCTACCTTCCCATCCATCAGGCCTTTCTCGACCAAAAGGTCCTCGATAGTAGCAGTAATTCTCCGTATTTTGGCCGGGCTGTAATACGAATAGGGAAGGATATAATCATCGTTCTCTTTGAGCTTTTCGACAATGTCTCCTTCTTTGACTTTCTTCCCTGTTTCATAGCGGATTTCCTTGATAATAGGGTTTTCCTCGATGACGATCTTGATAATTTTTCCCGATGCTCCATCTTCGTTTTCTATCTTAATGTTCGAAAAGAAACCCGTTGACCATAACACCTTGAAATCTCTCTTCAGCGATTCTTCGTTGTAATACTCCCCTTCCCTCGAAGAGAGGTAGTACATTATGGTCTCTTTTGTGACCCGGTCATTTCCGATGATTTCGATCCGCTGAATCACATCTTGACCGATAAGATTCAGGGGCAAACAGGCAAAAATAAGTAAAAAAACGAGTCTTCTCATGTCCTTATCCTTATACCATATTCATATTTAAAAATAAAGGCAGCCCGGACCAACGGCAGCTCACAAAGCCAGGCTCGAAGGACTGGCTTTATTTGTACTCCATAGAATATAACTTTAGAGGTGGGATAAAAGTTTCAGCTGCCCCTTCTCCATGAGATAGACTTTGTCACAAAACTGTGCCACTTTCTCATTATGGGTAACGATGATGGAGGAAAGGCCTCTTTTCACATGAAGAGTTCTGATGAGCTCCAAGATACTCTGGCCCGTCCTCCAATCCAAGTTCCCGGTCGGCTCGTCAGCCAAGAGAAGACTCGGATCGTTGACCAAGGACCTGGCTATAGCGACCCGCTGCTGTTCTCCGCCAGAGAGTTTCCCCGGGCGAAGATGCACCTTATCCTCCAAGAAGACTTCCTTGAGTATTTGAAGGCTTCTTTCTTGAGCTTCTTTCTTCTCGGTTCCGCCAATGAGAAGGGGAAAACTCACATTTTCTGATGCTGTAAATTCGGGAAGAAGATGGTAAAACTGGAAGATGAACCCGATCTTCTTGTTCCTAATTCCGGCCCTTTCCCGTGGATTCAACGCAAAAATATCCACACCCTCCAAATAAACTTTTCCCTTGGAGGGATAATCGATGGCCGCAATTAAGTTAAGGAGTGTGGTCTTGCCCACACCTGAAACGCCCATGATCGCAGCTATGTGTCCCAGTTCCAGCTTAAAATTCAGCTTGTCAAAAACACATAACGTGCCCTTGGGTAAGGGATATTCCTTACTCAGCCCTTCTGCTCTGACTACATCATTCATACTTCAATGCCACCACAGGATCGACCTTCGAGGCCCTATGAGAAGGAAAGAGGGTCGATAGGAAGCTGATTAAAAGAGCAACTCCGATGATCAACACCAAATCAATAATTTTTAAACGAAACGGAACGTATGCGATATGATATATCTCCAATGGAATCTTTATGATTTCAAAGGTGTTGGCCAGCCAGTTCCAAAAAAGTCCCAGAGCCGTTCCGAGGGTCGTCCCTATAATCCCAATCAACGCTCCCTGAAAAAAGAATATTTTCCTTATGTTCTTGGATGTGGCACCCATCGCAATCAAAATCCCTATATCCTTTGTTTTATCCATAACCATCAAAATGAGAGTGGCAACAATGTTCAAAGCGGCTACTATAACGATCAGTGTTATGGTCAGAAAAAGAAGCTGTTTCTCCAGCTTTAGTGCGGAGAAGAGCGGTTTATTCATCTCCATCCATGTTGTGGCATAAGCATCTTCAGGAAGGAGGTCTTTGATTCGTTCAGCAACTTCTTCAGCCCGAAAGATGTTTTGGATTCGGATCTGTATGAGACTTATCCTGTCCTCCAATCTGAAGAGTTTCTGGGCTGCATCCAGCCAAATCAAAGCCGTCGCGTTATCGAACTCATAGAGTCCGGTATGAAAGATGCCTGCCACCCTAAATTTTTTTTGTCTGGGAATCAGGGCTGTCGGAGAGAGCCGAAGGGAAGGCGTTATGACACTGATCAGATCTCCTAAACCAGCACCTAAATGATAGGCGAGATCCCGCCCAAGTAAGATGCCTTCAGGCCTGCCCTCGGAATCAGGAAGACTTCCCTGCAAATCCTGAAGCCATTCCGCGGATTTCCTTTCCAACTCGAAATCGACACCTCTGAGTATCCCCCCATGTGATTGAAAAGGGCCAGAAAAGAGGACGGTTTCATACGCAACCGGAGAGACAGCTGTCACTTCTTCTTGATTTTCTATCCTGTCAATGAGCTGAGAATAGTCGCTCAGGCCTTCACCGAGCATATCCTGGACCATAATATGGGAAGTGGAGCCGAGAATCTTATCCTGAACATCGCTTTGGAATCCCGTGATCAAAGCGATGGCGATGATAAGGGCCATCACGCCGATGGTGATTCCCAGAATAGAAATAAAGGTGATGACCGAAATGAACGCTTGTTTTCGCTTGGCGGTCAGATACCGCTTAGCAATAAACAACTCATAATTCATAATGATAACTCGTATCGCAAACAGACGTTATCGCACCTATCATGGTTTCGGCCGGAGCAACGGAAAAAGAATGACTTCTCTTATGGACTTTTTGTTGGCAAAAATCATCACCAGACGATCGATCCCGATCCCCTCGCCGCCTGTCGGCGGCATACCATATTCAAGAGCCTGGATATAATCCATATCGATCATGTGGGATTCTTCATCTCCCCTCTCTCTCTCCTCGGCTTGCTGCTCAAACCTCTTTTTCTGCTCCTCAGGATCGGTCAACTCGCTGAAGGCATTGGCCAGCTCCATACCTGCCATGACAAGCTCGAATCTTTCCGCTTCCTCGGGATTGTCCCTGGAAGCTTTCGCCAGAGGGGATACTTCTTTGGGAGGATTGATCACGAATGTCGGTTGGATGAGCTGGTGTTTTACGTTCTTATCGAATATCACGTCCAAGGCTTTTCCATAGGAGAGGGATTTCTTATCTGGAACGAGCGTCGAGGCCAATTCCATGATTCCTGCTTTATCATCAAACCTGTTGGGCGCGAGACCGCTGAGTTGTCTCAAAGCATCCATAAACTTTATCCTCTTCCAGGGTCTCTTCAAGAAAATCTTATGCTCCCCATATGTAATCTCTTCTGTTCCTAAAAGCGTTTCGCTCATGTCACAAATGAGCTCCTCGGTCATTTCCATCATATCGTAATAATCGCTGTAAGCCTGGTACCACTCCAGCATGGTAAACTCAGGGTTGTGCTGGGAGGATATCCCTTCGTTGCGAAAATTCCGGTTGATTTCATACACTTTATCCATCCCGCCCACGATCAACCTCTTGAGATACAATTCAGGTGCTATCCTCAGATAGAGGTCCATCCCGAGGGCATTGTGATGGGTCTTGAATGGCCGGGCTAAAGCTCCTCCGGGAATCGTCTGCATCATAGGCGTTTCCACTTCTATGAATCCTCTCTCGTCGAAAAATTTTCTCATAAAGGCAATCATTGCGCTCCGGAGTCTGAAAATCTCGCTTTCTTCCGGATTCATGATCAAATCCAGATGTCTTTTCCTGTACCGAAGCTCGACATCCTGGAGACCATGCCATTTCTCGGGTAGGGGGTGCAGGCATTTTCCAAGAAGTGTGAAGGAATCGGCCAGGATGGTCAATTCTCCGGTTCTTGTCTTGAACAGAACACCTTCAACAGAAACCCAATCTCCGATATCGATGAGAGAAAAAAGATTATAGTTCTGCTCTCCGATTCTATCTTCTCGCAGGTAGGCCTGAAGCTTTTCTCTGCAATCTGCAATATGAAAAAAAGCTGCTCGTCCCATGCGGCGGATTGACATCACCCTTCCCGGCACGATCACTTTGATTTTCCGGTCTTCCAAATTCTTGGAGGAAAGCTCTGCATAAGAAGAGACCACCTCAAAAATCGAATGAGTCTTGGTGATATTATAGGGGAAAGGATCAATACCCTCCTGCACGAGTTTTTCCATTTTCTGTTCACGGACAATCTCTTGGTCGATTCTTTTCTCTTCCTGAGGTTTCTGCACGGATTCCTTTTTTTGCGCACCCCTTTTCTCAGTCATTTTTTTCTTCCTTCGGTATTTTCTTCTCTTTTCCCAGCTTCTTGCGCACAGCGTCGAGTATGCCGTTGACAAATGTAGCGGCTTCTTCGCTGCTGTATTTTTTCGTAATTTCTATCGCCTCGTCGATGACGATGGCTGGAGCGAGTTTCTCCTCGTAGATGAGTTCATACACAGCGATGCGCAAGACATTGCGGTCTACCAGAGCCATCCGGTCTATCCGCCAGTTTTCGGAAACAGATTGGATGAGCCGGTCTATCCTATCTCTATGGGACACGATTCCCTCTACCAACCATCGGCTGTATTCCTTTATCTCCTCTGAGGTTTTTTTCTCATGCCAGAACGATTCGAAAATGTTCTCCAGCTCTTTACCGTTGAATTCGAGTTGGAAAAGGATCTGAAGAGTGCTTTCTCGGGCTTTCCTTCTTTTCCCCATAAAGGTACCGGTCAATCAAGTCCGGATTCCTTGAGCAAATTGAGCGTTTCCACCAATGCGAAAGCCGAGTCATAGCCTTTGTTGCCTGCTTTGGTTCCTGCCCTTTCGATTCCCTGCTCGATGGTGTCCACGGTCAGGATGCCATAACTCACAGCTACCTTTTCATCCATCGCAATCTGGGCCAATCCTTTGGTCACTTCTGCACTCAAAAAATCAAAATGAGGGGTATCGCCTCTGATCAAAGCGCCCAGGCATATAATCCCATCCACCTTTCCGGACTGGGCCAATTTTTTGGCCACATTGGGAACCTCGAAAGAACCAGGAACTTTATAGATAGAGATATTCTTGTCTTCGGCTCCCAATTTTTGGAGCGCATCTAGCGCCCCTTCCAAGAGCCTATCAGAAATGAACTGGTTAAATCGACTGAGAACAATGCCAATCCTTAAACCTGCTGCCTGGAGTTTACCCTGATATGTTTCCATTTTCTTCTCTCCTTATTTTCCTTCGAAACTTGCTTTTCTCTTTTCTAAAAATGCCTGGGTTCCTTCCTTGCCATCCTCGGTGGAGCAGGCATTGCCGAAGAGATCGGCCTCGAGAAGCAATCCTTCGGATAGGGGTCGATCCAAGCCCTCATTGATGGCCTTTATGCAATAGGACAATGCCAGAGGAGCGTTATCTGCAATTTCTTTGGCAACAGCTTCAGAGGCCGCCATAAGGTCGCTGAGGGGAACGACACGGTTCACCAGTCCGATGGTCAAGGCTTCCTGGGCATCGATCATTTTTCCGCTGAGGATGAGCTCCATCGCTTTTCCCTTCCCCACCAGCCTGGTCAACCTTTGAGTCCCTCCAAATCCCGGGATCAATCCCAGTTTTACCTCTGGCTGCCCCATCTTGGCATTCTCTGAGGCAATCCGTATGTGACAGGAAAGGGCCAATTCGGTTCCGCCTCCGAGAGCGAATCCATTTATGGCCGCAATGACAGGCTTTCGATAATTCTCGATCAGTTTTGTGAGCTCCTGACCTTCTAGAGCATAGTCTCTACCATCCGCTTGGTTCAGGCGGGCCAATTCACCGATGTCTGCTCCTGCCACAAAAGCCTTCTCTCCCGAACCCGATAAAATCACTGCCCTGACTTCAGCATCCTCCCGGAAGGACAGAAAAGCCGAATACAGATCTTTGATCGTTTCTGCACTCAAAGCATTTAACTTGTCGGGCCGGTCTATGACGATGTACCCGAGTGGGGGCTCTTTGTTCACCTGTAAATTCGCGTATTCCACTTATCCTCCTTGTTTCAGACGATTTTCCTCTCGAAAATGCGGTATTTTTTATAGACTTTCCCCCCCAAAGATGCGACGAACCGGTTGATGGCCTCATTATCCTCGAGCTGCCAGGATGTTTCACACCACTCATACCCTTCGGATATGGTATTCTTTTCAAGTTCCGAGTAAAGAAGATAGCTTACCCCGCTCTGTCTGTATTCTTTGAGGACACCAAAAACTATAGCCCGAATCCCTTTGATTTTTTTCCGGTAGTATAAAAATTTCACTATTCCCCAAGGTGTGAGCCTCCCCCCTATTTTCTGTATGACCTCATTATAATTGGGAAAACCAAAAGTAAAGCCAACCGGCTTCCCTCGATGTTCTGCAAGAATGATCAAGGCGGGATCGGCCACTGTCTTGAGCTTCTTGGCCATGTGGTCCATTTCCTTTTCGGTCCAGGGCACAAATCCCCAGTTTTTCTCCCATGCATTGTTGTAGATATATTTGATGCGCTCGGCTTCTTCTTCAATTTTTTTCAGATTCACGGTGCGAAGGGTGACCGGAGAGGATTTCCTGACTTTTTCAACAATTTGGTTGACTTTTTCAGCCGCCTCGTGGTCTTTGGTCATAAAAAAAGCATAAAGATCCTTGGCCTTAACCATTCCGCACTTTTCCATGAGATCCAAATAGTACCTCGGATTGTAGGGCATCATCACCACAGGAGGCGAGTCAAAACCTTCCAGAAGAAAGGCGCATTCATCATTCATGGAAAGGTTCATCGGTCCGCGGAGGATCTCCATTCCTCTCTCTCTTCCCCAGCCGTCAACAGTGCCGAGCAAAGCTTTTGCTGTATCCAAATCGTCAAAACTTTCATAAAGACCGAAAAAAGCCACCTTCTCATCATGAAACCTGTTATGATTTTCGTCGATGATGGCAGCGATCCTTCCCGTGATTTCATTGTCCCGGTAAGCCAAGAAGAGTTCCATTTCGGCGTGCTCGAAGAAGGGATTCTTTTTCTTATTGATTTTTTCTTTGAAATCTATGACGAGAGGAGGCACCCAATTCGGATCGTCGTGATAAACCTTCCAGGGGAAAAAAAGGAAATTCTTTCTATCCTTTTTGGTCTCGACTCTTTCGATGTGAATATCGTTCACTCTTGTTCCCTCCAAAAATTTCTCCTATTTTAACAAATAAAGGTTTTTTTTAAAAGTCAAAGCAACCGTGTTCAATTTACATTAGAAAAGAATTATGCTACAAGATAATTTCCTTTTATCGTACCGATCATAAGGAGGAGATAGGATGAAAAAGCCCACCGAATTCGAGGAGCTCCCCCCCGACAGACTGTCTTGGAAGTTGGAATCAGAGAAGATTCCGTTCGAGTCCAGCGATGATTGTGAAGCCTGCGAAGGGATCATCGGTCAAGAGCGGGCCTTGAAGGCCATCCAAACCGGCTTAGACATCCGCAGCCTCGGGTACAACATCTTTGTTACGGGAATGGTTGGCACAGGCCGCACGACAACCATCAAGCAGCTCTTGGAGAAGATGCGAAATGAAGAGGAGACTCCTGACGACATCTTGTACGTGAACAATTTCAACAACCGGGATGAGCCGACGCTGATCACCCTCCCCTCTGGACAGGGAAAACACTTCAAGGAAGCTATGGAGCGATTGATCGATATGCTGAAGACAAACATCCCCGAGTTATTGAAGAGTAAATATTACACCGAAAAAAGGGATGCGATCGTCGAAGGCCAGCAGAAACTTCAGAAAGAAATCCTGAAAAGTTTCGAAGAAGAAGTCGCCCAAGAAGGATTTTCTGTGATTCAAGTTCAGATGGGTCTTTTTGTCAAGCCGGATCTTATTCCGGTGATAGAAGGGAAGCCGACTCCTTTCAATCAGCTGGAAGCCATGGTCAGGGAAGGCAAATTCCCGAAGGAAAAACTGGAAGAACTCAGGAATAAATATGATAAGCTCACGGACAAGCTGGAAGAAGTCTTCGAGAAGATGAAAGAAACAGAAGAGAAGACCCGAAGTATGCTCAAAGATTGGGATGAGGAATCCATAACGCCCATCATCACAGGGGCCATTTCGGGAATCCGATCAAGGTTCAAGCTGCCAAAAATCACAGCATATCTGAACGATGTGGAGAAGAGCCTGGTCAACAACATCGAACTTTTCAAAGCACCCAAGAAAGACTCCAAAGAACGAGAAATGGTCGATCCTTTCTTAGAATATGGGGTCAATCTTCTCATCGATAATTCCGAGCTCAAAGGGACTCCGGTGGTCATGGAAACAAATCCCAATTATCTCAACATCTTCGGATCCGTTGACGCGACTCCCAATAGGTACGGGGTTTGGCAAACTGATTTTACCAAAATCAAAGCCGGATCCCTTCTCAAGGCAAACGGGGGATACCTGGTGATGAATGCTCTGGATGCTTTGGTGGAATTCGGTGTCTGGCCTACGCTTAAACGGACATTGAAGTATCAAACCCTGGAGATTCAGAACCTGGCTTCTCTTTATTTGATCTCTACAAGCCGCTTAAAACCAGAACCTATAAAAATCGACGTCAAAGTTGTCCTGATCGGGGACGCCCATATCTATAATCTTCTGTATTTTCTGGATGCGGATTTCAAGAAAATCTTCAAAGTCAAATCTGAATTCGACTCGGAAACCGAAAAAGATGACCAGACCATTTTGGAATATACAAAATTCATTAAAAAAATATCTGACGAGGATAAGCTCCGTGCATTCGATAAGGAAGGCATGGCTGCCATAATTGAATACGGAACCAGACTCGCCGGAAGGCAAAAAAAGATATCCACTCGTTTTCACATCCTCGCAGATGTGATCAGAGAGGCCAGTTATTGGGCCCAGAAGGATAACAGTGAAAAAGTCAGCCGAAAATATGTTGAGCAGGCTGTCGAGGAACGCTTTGAGCGCGTGAGCCTGATCGAAGACAAAATTCAAGAGATGATCGAAGAGGGCACCATCATGATCGATTCAGAAGGAAGCGAGATCGGGCAGGTGAACGGACTATCTGTGTATGCCATGGGAGAATTCTCATTCGGAAAGCCAACACGCATAACTGCTTCCACTGCTGTGGGCAGGGCAGGGGTGATCAACATCGAAAGAGAAGCCGATCTCAGCGGCCGAACCCATAACAAAGGCGTGCTCATTCTGGGTGGGTATCTCAGGGGAAAATATGCCCAGAATAAACCTTTCTCTTTATCCGCCAGCCTTGCTTTTGAACAGTCCTATTCAGGTGTAGAAGGAGACAGCGCTTCATCTACAGAGGTCTATGCCATACTTTCCAGTCTCTCCAAAGTTCCGCTTCGTCAGGATATCGCTGTCACAGGGTCTTTGAACCAGAGAGGAGAAATACAGCCCATCGGAGGAGTCAACGAAAAAATCGAAGGCTTTTTCGATGTCTGCAAGGCCAAAGAATTAACCGGTACACAAGGAGTGATCATCCCCCACCAGAATGTCCAAAACCTGATGCTCAGAAAAGATGTTATCGAAGCGGTCTCAAAAGGAAAATTCCATATCTATCCTGTCAAAACCATAGATCAAGGAATTGAAATCCTCACAGGAGTTAAAGCAGGAGAGGTTCAAAAGGACGGAAATTTCGAAGAAGGAACCATCAATTATCTGGTAGACCAGGAGCTCCAGAGACTGGCCAAAAGCTGGAAGACCTATGCAGCTCCCACCGATAAGAACAAAGAAAAAGACGCTGAGGGATAACAGAAGCTCAAATCAGAAGAATAAATTATGTTAGCTGGACGTTCTTCTTGAGAAGGTCGAGTTCTTTTTGTGAAAGATGACGCCAATGTCCCTTCTTGAGCCCTCCCAGAGACAGACTTCCGAATCTGATCCGTTTTAAGGTCAACACGTCGTGTCCGACCGCTTCGAACATCCTTCTCAGCTCCCTTTTCCTGCCCTCAAAAAGCTCAACTTTGATAAGAATTTCTCTTTTTTTTGTCGTGATCATGTGGATCCTTGCCGGAGCCGTCTTTTTCCCATCCAGGAAAATGCCCTTTTCGAGCTTTTCTAAGATGGACGCTTTGGGCTTGGGCTTAACCCTGACCAGATATCCCTTCACGACTCTGTATTTGGGATGCATTAACCGATAAGCCAGATCGCCATCGCTGGTGAGCAGGAGCAAACCTTCCGAGTTCAAATCCAGCCGTCCCACAGGGTATACCCTCTTTTTAAAGGAAGGAAGCAGATCCATGACTGTGGGCCTCTTAAAGGGATCTTTGACTGTAACCAGATAGCCGGTGGGCTTGTTCAAAAGCAGGTAAAGATGAGGGGTTTTCTTGGCTTTGACTCTTTTTCCATCGACCTCTACGATATCCGCACTCTCGTCGATAAGAGTTCCCAAGGATTCTACGGTTTCCCCATTGAGGCTTACCCGGCCTTCAACGATCATCCTGTCTGCTTCTCTCCGGGAAGCCACCCCGGCCTGCGCAAGGTATTTATTCAACCTGATCTTCATTCAATCGGCTGTGAATTTGTCAAAAATAGATATTGAATCCTCCGCTCAGTGTGTAGTTGTCCAATTTCAGATCGCTGTCCTCGATATCCACCTCAACCCGGTGATATTTTCCTTCCGCCATAAGCGAAAATTTGTCCCCGAGATGCAGCTCCACTCCAATCCCCACATTGATCCCTCTATTTTTGTCTTTTCCAATATCTTTGATGTCGGCTGAATAATTCCCATATCCTGCAGTGAAGTAAGGATGAACAAGGACAAGAGGGATATATACTCTTAGGTTCAAACCCAGATAGTTGTAGTCGATCTCCCGGTCATGCCAGTCAAAGGTGAGCAGCTCCTTAACCTTTAAATTGTGGGCAGCCTGGAAGTAATTCAATTCGACAGCGAGCATCATGAATTTCACTCCCACCCTGGCTCCGTAAAGGAACGTTCTATCCGAGTTGAATTCCACCTCATCGAGGCCAGGTTTCTGAGAGGACCATCCACCCTGGATACCGAAAAAAAAGCCCCCTTGAGCGCCTGCATTTGAAACGATCAGGACGCTCAGTGCTGTCAAAACAAACATCCGAAAAATCTTTCTTCTCATTGTTTTCTCTCTCTTTCTTTATTCCTCCCGCCTCAACCATTATAGTCGGGGTTTTGCAAGGATTTCCAGAATTCTCAGGTCAAAAAAGTTCTGGGCATGAGCAGGACGCAAAACGATCGCCGTATCCGAACCGTTGGCTGTGCCTCCTATGGAGATACAAGGCTTTTGAGTCGAAACAAGACCCGCATCGGCAGCCATAAGAGCGATCTCGACAGCCACTTTCAGACCCTCGCCAAAGATGCGCAGAGTATAGGCTATGATTTCTTCCAGTTCATAAGTGCCCAGCTTCTTCCTGACCGCGCGCCCCACGCCTCCCAAAGCGTGCTGACAGGTGAGGATTCGAGCCCCTTTCTGCTCGATGCCTCGCTTCAATTCTGGATCGAGCTGTTGATGACCGGGTTTTACAAATCCTGTGGAATGGGTGACGACGATGATCTCTGCATTCAAAATACGCTGGCAGGCCTGAAGGCCCGTCTCTCCTGTGGTAGACGCCACAAGCACCTTTTCGATTTTCAGTTCCTTAGCCCTCTGAGCAGCGATTTCCAAGGTCTGTCTTGTATTTTCCTGTCCTGGACGAGCAAAATAAACACAGGAAAGGCGAACCGCATCCAGCTCCGTGCTTTTCTTCTCAATCATTCATATGTCTCCTTCCCAGGCTGAGCTTTTTTTCATAAAATGAGCAGCCTGCATCATTCGGGATAATCATGGAGTCAGAAAGATCTTGATCGTATCTGGTTTTTTCGCCAGATCAAATGCTTCTCGGGCTTCTTCCAAAGGAAAATCTCCATCAACCATATCTCTCACATCGATGCTCTTATTTTTTAAAAAATCCAAGGCCCTCCCGAATGGGCCGCACCGGGAACCGATCAACTGCACCTCATCAATGACTATTCGAGAAATATTCGTTTCTATTTCACCATGAAAAGTGCTTTTCGCCACAATCCTGCCTCTCGGTTTTATCCAGTCCAGAGCCTCCGGTATCCCTTTTGGACTTCCAGTGGCCTCCACGATTATGTCGAATTTATGGTCCCAATCCATGTTTCTCAACGAGGTTTGAATCCCCTTTCTTTGGAGTATGGCTAATTTCCTCGGATGGTGTCCGACACAATAGATATGGGTGGTTTGGGTTCGGATAACCTGTGCAATAAGGAGGCCCAGTTTGCCGTCCCCCAAAACCAGAACCTCGTGCCCTTCGTTAATCTGGACTTGCTCCAATATCTCAATCGCTGCTGCCAGAGGCTCGATAAAAACAGCCTCCGTGTCAGATATTTCTGAGGGAAGACCATGGAGATTCGAGAGAGGGAGGGTCACTAACTCAGCAAAAACACCGTCTTTTTCCTGAATTCCCAGCACCTGTCTCGAAGAACAATGTTTGGCAAACCCTGCCTGACACATTTCACATTTACCACAGGAAATGTTTATCTCTCCTGCGACTCTTTTCCCGACCCAGCCATTGACTGGAGCCTCCACAACGCAGCCGACGAACTCGTGCCCCAGAATTCCCTCGAAATCCATGTATCCTTTGATCAACTCCAAATCTGTGTTGCAGATCCCAGCTTTGATGACCCTGATCAATGCTTCTCCTTCTCCAATCAAGGGAACGGGAGTCTCTTCGACACAGATTCTTCGGTCTCTGAGCATCACGGCCTTCATTGTTTTCACCCTATTGTGTTTCCTCATCCAAAACCTGTCAACAACAATTTTCTC
>CAYFWF010000014.1:0-12078 GCA_964346815.1 uncultured Eubacteriales bacterium
TTCAGCAGGAGACCTCTTGCCTTCTTTCCTTCCTCCCGGACAGTATTCTTCATAATGATACTGGCTTCCTGGCTTCGGGTGGGTGTTCCTGTTGTCATGCATTCCTCCTAGCTTAAGATTATTACAAATAATCTGTAGCTTAAGAAATGCTCTCATCTGTCCGAATTTCCCTGAAACGAAACAGAGACATACATATAAAACAAAGCTTTTATTTGAAAGACTAACTAAGATGTTTGATCTCGAAGAGAAGAAAAGAGAATGAGAAAGTGTCATAAAATGCCGTAAAGTGACATAAAGTGTCATTTTTTGGATGGGGGGTTGAAATTTCTGAATAAGAGAGAGACTCTTATTAAGAAAAAATTATGATGGGAGGTTAAAATGAAAACAAAAATCTTTACTGTAGCTTTAATTTCTACTCTTTTAGTTGCTTGTGCTTCTGGTCCAGCTCCTAGAACTGTTGTTAACACTTTTCCCCTTGAAGGCGATTACGATACGATCTGGTCAGCAGTAGTCGAGACTTTCTCAGATCTTCAAATTCCGATTGACAATATGGAAAAAGATTCAGGATTGATAACTACTGATTGGATAGATTTCACAGGGCAGACAAACGAAGACTATTGTGACTGTGGAGGATTAGGGATTAATATCGAAGTAAGTCGGACCGGGAAGTTTAATGTATTCGTTAAAAAAGTAACAGAAAACACCTTCGAAATGAAAGTTAATTGTATGTTTGAACAAGTATACAGGTTTGGAGAAAATGCATATAAAAGAAAGTGTGTTTCTACAGGAAATCTAGAACAAGAGATGTATAATTTGGTTATTTCGAAGCTCTGATGATATCAACCAAAGAAAAAGGACATATGCTTTGCATGGGGAGCATTTATAAGGAGAAGTCCTTATAGCCGAAAAAGAAAAAAAAGAAACTAAAACAGCCAGTCCTAATTGCGGCAGAGCCTATCTAGAAAAGAAAGAACTGAATCCCGGCAGACTGGAAGAAAAAAATGGCATAGAAATTGCATATGAATGTCCTAGTTGCAAAATCATATTTCATAAGGAGCAGCTAAGGTAAAGGAGAAGAAGTTTGAAAATGAATGAGAAGTATGACCCAATACATTTAGCAGGCTACGTCTGGGCCAGGTTCTATGCTTTGCCTGAACACAAAAACTGCATAATTGAAGATTATTCGATTTTCATCGATATTGATAACGGTAAAAAAGAGTGCTATTTAGTTAAAGCTGGAGAAGAGACTTTTTTATGGAAAGGAGTGCATGGAGGGGAAACATGGGAAGCTATAAGAGATGAAGAAGAGTTATACAAGAAAAGAGATCTTCTAGGATCTGTTCATATTAGATTCAAAGATAAACCGCTAGAAATAGACAACAGATTGTTAGAGCCTTTCCCAAATTATATTTTCTTCTGGAATTACATCACAAGATAAGACTTTATGCTCTATAAGAGACGCCGCTTCTACAGATTATCAGGACATTTTTTCGCTACTTTGTTAGCCGGATGTGGCGCTGTTGATTCAATAAATCATTGAGAGATCATAATGAATGCTTGCATTGTCATCAAAGGATTGATGTTTTCACTCCCGGTTTGCTTTCTTGACTTCAAAGGTCACAGCGATGCTGGAGTGTACGCTGTAATAGCGTATGACGAAAAATTTGGGCCTTATCCTTACAAGGTAATATACTATGGTGAGGCAAGCCGTTTCCCCAGGTCAGACTTTCTTACTTCCCATCCTAAATACCAAAGCTGGACCGGAGAGGCAGATCCCCGAGACCTTTTTATAGCTATATACGCGATGCCAAAATCAAGCAAGAAGCAGAGGAGGACTGTCCTGGCCGATCTCTTGAGCAGCTATAAGCCCACCTGTAACGTTTAAAAGGGAAAAACCGCTACCCATTCCTTCCTAACCCCTTCCCAGATTCGGGATATCTCTATATACTAGAGGATATCCATATAAACAAGAATATCTGAATATGAAAGATATCAAACAATGGCACCTTCTTCTGGATAAAACGCCTCAAGATGGATCCTGGAACATGGCTGTGGACGATTATTTGTTCCAATCCCTGGGGGAAGAGCCCACCACATACCTCAGGTTTTACCGATGGAAAAGACCAACCGTCTCCATCGGCTACTCTCAAAAAGTGAGTAAGATCGTTGACCTGGATAAATGCCGGGACATGGGTGTCGACGTCGTCCGTAGAATCACAGGAGGAAAACTGGTCCTCCATTACCAGGAAGTCACCTACAGCCTATGCTCTTCGGACAGCGGACTTTTCACAGCGAAGCTCATGGATTCCTACCGATTGATTTCAGAAGCTCTCATGCGGGGGCTGGAGAGGATGGGCATCACATGCAGTCTTGCTGCGTCTACGCCTCCCTCCTATTCAAGAGGACGCCTGCCCTGTTTCTCTCACCCGGCTCAGAACGAGATCGAAATAGACGGAAAAAAAATCATCGGCAGCGCTCAGAAACGGACAGGCGATAGATTTGTCCAGCACGGCTCGATTCCTTTGAAAAAAGACGAAGAGCTTCTTCAATCCATATCAAAGCTGAGCAGGGAAGAGCTCAGGATGAATTGGACGTCTCTGTCCGATGCCTTGGGAAAACAGGTCGACTTCGATTGGGCCGTCGAGCTTCTTCATTCTGGAATATCCGATTATTTCAATATTCACCTGAACCCGAAGTCTCTTTCTGAAGAGGCAACAAAAGAGATCCGGAATATCCAAAAAGAGAGATATGACAATCCGGACTGGACTTGCGGGAACAGAGCCCTTTGATGGGATGCATACATGGAATGTTGATTTTTTTTATTTGAAATGATAGTATTCCATCCTCAAAGAGGGATTCCTGAGATGAATGAAGTCGAAGAACTCTCCAGACTCGAAGTCAAAACTCTGCCTCCGTTGAAGTCCATCCTCCTGGATGACCTGCATCAAAAGGCATTGAACCACCTGTATCTCGAACTTGGCACAGGACCTGTCCTCTATCTCCTTTCTCCATCCTATTCCATTATCAATCCGACTCCCAATGAAACGATCGATGATTTTATCCAGAAAAAAGAACCTATCCTCAATTACCTCAAGGAATACATCATCCAGAATCTAACGGTCTATTCTGTCCTGCTGGATGTGAATTCCTATTTTATCGAACAGAACAATTTCTTGGTCCTGGCGAGATTGAGGGAGAGAGATTCAGAGGGAAGGCGATACGAGATCAAGTTCTACACGCATTCTCCCCGGGAACTGATGACCCATTACCAGGATAAAATTTACATCGGCAGGGACTTTATCGATCTGTTTCAGTTCAAAAGGAAATACCTGGGTGTCAAAGAACTGATTCACTCTCTGAAAGATCAGTACGACTCTCTGCTGGATAAGGCAGAGGAGAAGCTGAAAAAGCCACTGGAGTATAAGTCCTTCTTCCAGGAAATCAAGGAATACGTGAACGAACTGTCCGGCGAAAGTCTGCTGCTCCTTCAATCTCTTCCCCCATACATCGACTTCGATAAATTGAGTGGGGAGGATCTTATCGATATCAATGCCCAATACCGGACCATCAATCACTACATAATCGAGCTCAACGATGAGGTGGGGGAGTTCGAAAATCTTTTGAGATTCAAAAAAGAGATGGACTTTGTCCGTTATGTCACCAAGTACAAGAAAGACCTTGCCAACGACATCTCTTACTTCAACATCAAGATCAATGGCTGCCTCCAGCAGAAGATCTACGAGTGGAAATCCAGAAATAAAAACACCTGATATCCCCGGTCTTCACGAAATTCATCACTCAATGGACTGCTTCTTCGCTTCGCTCATCGCAATAACGGAGGGACGATCCATGAATCCGTGGCATCTCTGTATGGGATCAAGGAAGTCTATACCTTCAGGCTGAGTGGCTAATTGGAAATTTTTACCGTATTCTGCTCTATTCTTTCTGTTCTCGCTGCTCGGGCGCAGGTCAAAATTCCTCTATTTTAATCGAACCGTAGGCAGTGGAAAGGAAAATCGATGGCTTATCCTGTTCATCCGTAAAGGCTTTGATGATGGAATAGCCGTCTTCTTCTTCTTGTGAATGCCCCTCCAACAAGCCCCAATCGATATCGCCGCTTCTGGCCTTAGCTTCTATCGGGTATTTTCCTCCCTGGGGCCAGGAAAATCTAATATCGGTGTAGCGTCCATTGACCTCGATAGGCTGGGTGAGGGGCAGGGGATCCAGGTACACATCTCCATTCGAATGGACGATATCGGTTTTTCCCTGAAATTCTATCAGCTCGACATTTTTGTAGCTGGTTGAAATGCGGATCGTTTCTCCGGCCACGGACCTCCCGTAAATCTCGAGGTTCTTTCCATCGACCTGGAGGCTGCCCTGGATGTCGTTCAGGGTGATCCTTGCATATCTATTTTCGATATCGACAGAATCTTTTGTCCCATCGATTTCGATCCTGGTGTTGCTCGCTCTGATTTTCACGCCTCCCACTTCAAAAAGACTTATCCTCCTGTAAGAGGTCTTTATATCCATCGATCCGGTGATATTTTGTCCGATGACCTCGGAGTGCGAGCCATCCACTGTGACGCCCTGGTCGATATTTTCGAGAAAAATCTTCCCGTAGCGGTGTGTGATTCGTGCCTCCCCGCCGACATTATCGATCCTCACAGAAGAGCTCCGTGTCTGGATCTGACAGTCAGACTGAATGTTTTCCACCTCCACCTCTTTATTGCTGTTCTCTACGCTCAGGTTTCCGGCGATATCCGATGCATATACTTTGCCGTGACGGTTGGCGATTTCCGTATCTCCGAGGTTGGAGACATCCACGACACCGTAGGAATTCTTCACTCGAATGTCCATGGATTCAGGCACATAAATCTTGAAGCTCGTCCGGAAATTCGTTTTGCGAAAATCCTCCCGGTTTGCCGATATCTCGACACTTCTGCTGTTCTTCTGTACGACTATTTCCAGCTTATCGGCTACTTCGTCAGCCTGCTTCTGTCTTCTTCTATAGATCTTTTTCTCAAGGGTGACGGAGATAGACTCCTGCTTGGTTCCCTGAATCTCGACATTCCCATGAGCATTGATGACACGGAGGACGCTCGGGAAGGGAGGAACGATCTCTTCGCTCACGTCATACACGAATTCTTCGTGACCGAAATAGATGCCTTCTTCCCATTCCCAATCGATCCAGATTTTTCCTGTCTGTGCGTGGTAGAAGATTATGCCCGCAGCAATGATCAAGATGAGCAGGATGATTTCTTTGCCTTTCATTTTTTTATTCCTGAATTTTTTCGAGCTCTTCTCGGCGTTCTTTCAGTCCGTAATAGAGCTTCCAGCCTCCCCAGATGATCAGTATGACCGGCCAGATTCGGGCAAGAAAATCCCAAACCGAGACATCCAGATTACTCAAGAAGATGATCAAAGCGAGGGCAATCAGGACGAGTCCCCAGGCCAATTTCCCACCATTTCTTGGTTGTGCCATTTTTTCCTCCTCTACTTTTCCTGTTTGGATTTGCTGTAGTGATCTACCACCAGCTTCACCCCGACCACTAACACGGCAAAAGGAATCAGAAATTCAAAGACGGTGTCGTAACTCATGAGCTCGAAATTGGCGAATAAGAGGAAAATTCCCAGGGCGATCAAAACGATTCCCCAGAAGATCGAACCGGTTTTAACGAATTCCGGGACTTCCTCGACTTCGACGATATCTTCTTCCCCTTGGAGAACCCTCCGGTTGATCCGGCCTGCAGTCTGTACGGCGTCAAAAAGCTGATAGAAATAAAAGCCGCCAAGCATGAGGCCGAGAAAAGGCTGGCCTGCATCTCCTTGTGCATTGAGTGTGACCAAACCCGCGAAGACAAAGAAAAAGACCAAAGCTTTGCGGTATTGGTTGTTGTAAAGCTGTCCGGCACCGAATGGAAAAAAGAAGGCCAGAACTCCTGCCAGAAAGGTCGATTTAGGGGGTTTTTTTACCACAACTTTCTCTTCCATGTTATACCTCCATTTTATGTGTTCGTTTGTTTATCCTCATTTCCTCTAAAAGGCTTTGAATTTTTTATGGAAACGAGAAGATTATCCTTATACTCATTCAATGAGTGAGTGATCGATTCTGCTTCGGCATACAGCTTTTCGACTTTGCTGTATCCGATGTGGAGCTGGCGTTCCACGGCTCTATCGATAACGCTCCTGTCCGGATGGAACATATAGAATGAAACGATGACGAGTAAGATCGTAGCCGCCGCCATGACAGGCTGAAAAGAGGGACGAAGCAGAAAATCGTAAACCATGCTGAATTTTTTCTTTTTCTGAGGGAGATCGTAGAGTTTTTCGGCCAGATCTTTACTGACTTCGAACTCCGGGAGCGAAGCCAGCGATGATCGGGCCTCTTCCATATAAGACAACAGCTCCGCACAGCTCCGGCAGGACCGGAGATGCTCTTCTATGGTTCGTTTTTCTTCCAGAGTGAGTTCATCCTCTAAATAAGGAGATAAGAGGTCCTCGATTCTGTCACATTCCATTGCCTTTCTCCTTTTTTTCTTTGAGGATTTTTGCCAGTTGGAGTCTTCCTCTGTTAACCCGGGACTTGACCGTTCCCAGAGGAAGCTCCATGATCTCGGCGATCTCTTCATATTTTTTTCCTTGAATATCCCTCAGGATAACGGCCATCCTGATTTCTGAGGATAGATATTTGAAGCCTTCCCAGACGATTTTTTTGCTTTCCTGGACTAAAACGCTTTCCTCAGGACTGGAGCCTGTTCCTGCCGAGAGATAATGCTCGTCGAATTCATCCCGGGATTTTTTCTCCCACTTCGTCTTCCGGTATTGGTCGATCAGATGATTTCTGGCCAGAGTGAGGAGCCATGCAGTGAAATTTTTCTCGAAATCGTATTTTGTTATCGAATTGTAAAGCTTCAGAAAGATATCTTGGGTCAGATCTTCTGCCTCTTCATAGCTGCCGGCGAACTGATAAGCGAGGTTGAAAACCCTTTTGGAGTAAGCATTAACCAGCATTTGCCAGGCTCCTTCTTTGCCTTCTGTACATTCTCGAACAATCCTTTCTATTTGCACTATTCACACCTTGATAGACGATAGCTGGTGAAGAAAAGTTCCGCCTCCTCATTCTATTTTCGTGGATAAAATCTGTCAATCTCGAGCTCCTCACCGGAACAGCCATTAGTGAATGTCGTGGCGAGGGAAGCGCAGCCATCTCAATATGTTACCGATTATTCTTGACTCGAAGAGGAATATATGCCACGATAATTGGTCAAATTAAATATATTTTTTCATTCAATTGTTCATGTCTTTTCAACACTTTTTACTTCAATAGGGAGGCACTAAATGGAAGGTATTGTTGGATACGGTGCGTGTATTCCCCGAAATCGCATCAAAGTGGAAGAGATCGCCAAAGTATGGGGAGCAGATGCACCCAGCTACAAGAGAGGCCTGATGCTGGAAGAGAAATCCGTTCCTTCTCCAGACCAGGATACCATTACCATGTCGGTTGAGGCGTCGAAAAATGCACTGAAAAGGGCAAAGGTCAATCCGGCAGATATCGGAGCTGTCTACATCGGGTCAGAATCCCACCCTTATGCCGTAAAGCCGAGTGGAACCGTGCTGGCTGAAGCTCTCGGAGCCACCCCTGAGGCACACACGGCTGACTTCGAATTTGCCTGTAAAGCGGGAACAGAGGGCATGTTCGTCGCCCTGAGCTTGGTCAAAGCAGGAGAGGTGAAGTATGGCCTGGCTGTCGGAGCTGACACATCCCAGGGAGCACCTGGCGATGCTCTGGAGTATTCGGCTGCAGCCGGAGCAGCGGCTTTTATCTTCGGTCAGGAGAACATAGTGGCTAAGGCTGTCACATCCTATGCATATATGACGGATACTCCTGATTTCTGGAGAAGGGAATACCAGTACTATCCTCAGCATGGAGGCCGGTTCACCGGCGATCCGGCTTATTTCAAACACATCATGGGAGCAGCCCGAGGAATCATGGAAAAAGCAGGAATGAAGCCCGCAGATTTTAGCTATGTCATTTTCCATCAGCCCAACGGTAAATTTCCCTTTCGCGTAGGTAAGATGCTGGGATTCGAGAAGGAGCAGATCGAGCCTGGATGGCTGGTCAACAAGTTGGGCAACACATACTCCGGGTCATCTCCTTTGGGATTGACCGCGACTTTGGATATATCCAGGCCCGGGGATATGATCCTGATCGTCTCCTACGGATCGGGTGCCGGATCAGATGCGTTTATTTTCGAGGTCACAGAACGGATCGACCAGGTAAGGGATTTGGCTCCCAAAACGAGAGATTTGCTGGAACGGAACATAAAATACCTTGAGTATGGTGAATATGCCAAGTTCCGCCACAAAATCAGGAAAGCAGATTAGGAGGAGGACAGCATGAGAGATGTAGCAGTCATCGGTACAGGAATGACCAAATGGGGGGAGCTGTGGGAGAAATCCCTCAGGACGATTTTTGTCGAGACAGCTCTCCTGGCGATGGATGATGCAGGGATCGATCGGATCGACTCCATGTATGTTGGCTCCATGTCGTCTGGCCTGTTTGTCGGTCAAGAACACATAGCTTCTCTATTAGCCGATTATCTCGGCCAGACGCCGGTTCCGGCGACCCGGATTGAAACCGCCTGTGCCTCCGGAGGGCTGGCATTCAGACTGGGATTGATGGAGGTGGCCTCAGGAATGAGTGACCTGGTTCTGGTAGGCGGGATCGAAAAGATGACCGATGTCAATGGTTATGAAGCGACCTATGCTCTGGGGACAGCGGCGGATCAGGAATATGAAGGATACCACGGAATCACGTTTCCGGGACTTTATGCCTTGATGGCAAGAGCCCACATGGAAAAATACGGAACGACCCGGGAACAGCTGGCCATGGTAGCGGTGAAAAATCACCGGAATGGAGCCAAAAATCCATTGGCCCAATTCCCGTTCGAGGTCACGGTGGAGGGCGTGATCAATTCGGTAATGGTGGCAGATCCGTTGAGGATCTTGGATTGTTCCCCCATAACGGATGGAGCAGCCGCTGTGATCATTTGTCCAGTAGAGAAAGCCAAGGAAATGGGAAAACCCGTAGTCAAAGTCATCGGGAGCGGCCACGCCACGGACAAAATCGCACTGAGCTCGCGCAAGGATGTCACCTGGCTCGAAGCCACCTATCAAGCAGGAAAAAAAGCCTATGAAATGGCAGGAAAGAATCCGGACGACATCGATGTGCTGGAGGTCCATGACTGTTTCACCATCGCAGAGATCTGTGTGATGGAGTCTCTGGGAATGGTCGAAAAAGGACAGGGCGGAAAAGCAGTCGAGGAAGGGCTGACATCGCTCGACGGCAAAATCCCGATCAATACGAGCGGCGGTCTGAAATCCAAAGGACATCCTGTGGGTGCCACAGGCGTTGCTCAAATCATCGAAGTGGTCAAACAGCTTCGGGGAGACGCCGGAGAAAGACAGGTGAAGGATGCACGCATCGGCATGACTCAAAACATGGGCGGAAGCGGCGGAAGCACGGTCGTGCACATTTTCGAAAGAGAATAAGGAAGGAGGATCAAATGCCTACGCCATCGAGATATTGGAGAGAGATTCCTCAAAGATACAGGTTCGAAGCCAACCAGTGCAAGAAATGCGGGACGAAATTTTTCCCTCCTCGACTCGTCTGTTCGGAATGCAAAAGCCAGGAACTGGAGCGAGCCAAGCTGGCCGAAAAGGGAAAGGTCCTTACCTACACCATTATCCGGGTTCCTCCCCATCAATTCGCGGATCAGGCCCCGTATGCTGTGGGGATAGCCGAATTGGATGACGGCGTGAAACTGACTGCACAGATCGTGGATTGTGGATTCGAGGATATCAGGATCGGGATGCCGGTCAAGCTGGAATTCCGTAAGGTCTTTCAAGAGGGAGAATCGGGCATTCTCTGTTACGGATACAAGTTCGTCCCGAACGAGGGGGATTCTTAAAGACCGCTTTCAGGGATTATAACTCCTAGTTATAGAGAACGCAAAAAAGGCTCTAAACTTTGCTGGAAGCAAAGTTTTATTTTAGAAATTGTTGATCGACCAGTGATGTGTACTTTCGGGTATCATATGGAGAGGGCCGTGCTTCGCTCGTCGTGACATTCTCCTTGGGCGATTTTATGCGATTTCTAGCTTTTGCTGCCTGACTGGCATATAATGAACCTGAATTATTCTCGAGTGAAGGTTGCTGCAAAGGTGCGAAGTGAATTATGAATGATTCAGGTTAATATACTCTTTTGGGAGTTATGATACATGTACAGAATCGAAAGCAAGGTGGATGCCAAGAGCAAGCAATTCAAAGAAAATTATGAAAGTCTGAAAAGGGAAGTCGAAACCTACAAAGAAAGGCTGAGTCAGATTCAAGAGGGAGGTCCGAAGAAATACAGGGATCTGCACAAGTCAAGAGAGAAACTGCTGGTCAGAGAAAGGTTGGAGAAACTTTTCGATAAAAACACCCCCTTTCTCGAACTCAGTCCTTTAGCGGCATATGGCCTGTATGACAACGAAGCACCCAGTGCGGGTATGGTCACCGGGATAGGAGTGGTCCACGGCAGAGAGGTCCTTGTCGTCGCCAATGATGCTACGGTAAAGGGAGGGACCTATTTCCCCATGACCATCAAGAAACACATCCGTGCCCAGCAGGTTGCCCTGGAGAATCGCCTGCCATGTATCTATCTGGTCGATTCCGGTGGGATATTTCTGCCGCTTCAGGCCGGCACTTTTCCGGATAAGGAGCATTTCGGCCGCATCTTCTATAACCAGGCCAGACTCTCCGGTCTGGGCATTCCCCAGATTTCCATCGTGATGGGTTCGTGCACGGCAGGAGGCGCATATGTCCCGGCTATGAGTGATGAAACCGTGATCGTCAGGCAGCAGGGCACCATCTTCATCGGAGGGCCTCCTCTGGTCAAGGCGGCCACCGGGGTGGATGTTACTGACGAGGAACTGGGAGGCGCAGATGTCCACTGCCGTATTTCTGGAGTGTCTGACTATTACGCCCAGAATGATTCCCATGCCCTCGAAATCGCTCGAAACATCGTCGAAACGTTGGATCCGCCCAAAAAATTCGAGCTGGACATCAGCGAGCCTGAAGATCCTTATTATGATCCTGAGGAAATCTATGGAATCGTTCCTCAAGACACCCGGAAACCCTACGATTTCCGCGAGGTCATCGCTCGGATCGTAGACGGCAGCCGGTTTCAAGAGTTCAAGGAGCTCTACGGACAGACAATAGTGTGCGGATTTGCCCACATTATGGGCTATCCCGTAGGCATTTTGGCCAACAATGGTGTCCTGTTCTCCGAAAGCTCGCTCAAGGGAGCCCATTTCGTGACGCTCTGTTCCATGCGGAAGATTCCCTTGATCTTCTTCCAGAACATCACGGGTTTTATCGTAGGCAAACAGTACGAGCATGGTGGGATTGCCAAGGATGGCGCCAAGCTGGTCCATGCCGTAGCCAACGCGGATGTGCCCAAGTTTACGGTGATCGTCGGTGCCTCCAACGGTGCCGGCAATTATGCCATGTGCGGACGGGCTTATGAACCCCGGCTGCTCTGGATGTGGCCCAATGCTCGGATCAGCGTGATGGGAGGTGAACAGGCAGCGAATGTCCTGGTAACGGTCAAAGTGAAAAGGCTGAAGGCCCAGGGGAAAAAGATGACCGAACAAGAGATTCAAAAGATGCGGGAACCTATCCTGGAAAAATATGAACACGAGGCCAGCCCGTATTTCAGTACGGCCAGGCTCTGGGACGATGGCATTATCGATCCCCTGGAGACACGGCAGGCTCTTGCTCTGGGCATATCCATGAGTCTGAACGCTCCCATCCCGGACTACAAGGTGGGCATCTTCAGGATGTGAATATGGCAGAGAGAACATACCGAACACTCCTGGTAGCTGTGGACAACAAGACCGCACGCATAACCTTTAACAGGCCCGAGGTCCACAATGCCTTCAATGCCACCATGATTTCCGAGGTTTCCGATGCATTAGAGCAGGTGGCGTCGGATGAATCTGTCAGGGTGGTCATCCTGACCGGAAGCCACAAGTC
>CAYFWF010000015.1:0-30371 GCA_964346815.1 uncultured Eubacteriales bacterium
TATCGGCATATTTGTTGCCGATTCTATCCAATTACTTTAAATCGTGTGGCTAGGTCTTCAGTCCTTTTGTAAGAAGCGCAACGGGTCCACGGAATTATTTCTCGGGAGGAATATAAGACAGATCTCTCAAAATCATGCCCGTCTTCTGCTCAAACCTCCGGCAAGCGTCCATGGTCTTTTTAGTAAGTGCCAAGTATTCATCTCCCATTTTTTCGATATTTTTTTCCATGTGGCTGTAGTAATCTGCTGCACTCAAAGCTCCTCCTGCTGCGGTCATAACGGGTATGTCTGACCAGAGCATGGGTTGATAGACTTGAAAACTGTCTGTTATTCCATTGCTTTTCCATAAGGCCTGCCATTCTTTAGCGATCTCTTCTGCCTCTTTTTCCTTTCCAGATTTAACGTAATAATAATTCCACCAGACAAAACTGACATCCTCTGTCTTCACCCTTGGATTCTCCGGCATGTAGGAAAGGTCGAATCTCAGCAGGGCAGTTCCAAAGGTAGTCGATTCGGTCGTGCCAGCAAATGCCTTTTGTATTTCCCCAACATCTTTTCCTGCTTCCTCTCCGAGTTCGGTGAAATATTTTTCGAGGTCATCGATGTCGGCGAGTTTTTCGATCGGCATCAGGGTGTAATAGTGGTAGTCATTGGTTCTGTATACTGTGACGGGACGAGGAAACTTGTGTTTGGTATTGAAGTCAACCCACATCTTCATTGCCGCCTCATAGCCCATGGCCTTAGAAGGATGCACGGTGTCCTCCCAGACTAAGTAGAGCTGAGATTCCTGTTCCTGAGCTTGAGCCGAAAAAGTCAGAGACAAGAGGCTGGCGACAAAAAACACTGCAATAATGATTGAAACTTTGCTTTTCATAAGGTCCCTCCTTTAAGGAATTTAATTAGAGATAAAAGAGAGAAAATCAGGTTGCTGGTTTTTTGTTGTGGTTTCCCTCTTTTTCCCCTGCTCAAAAACTATAGAATTGTCACCCAAATGTCAAGGTAACTTTTACTCACCTTCCTTTGGCTTGAGCTCCATGCCGAGCTGCTGCATCATGCCCAGCATGTCGAATTCTTCCCATTGCTCGACGACTTTTCCATCTTCAATCCGGGAAATTAAAATTCCGCTGCTTTCAAATGTATTACCGGTCGCTGGAATGCCCATAAAGTCGCCTGTGTGAGTACCTCTTTGGATAAACCTGAATGTCACTCTATCCCCGACTGCGAAAATGTCTTCCATAGAAAAACTCATATCAGGGAAAGCGTTCCAAAACACCTTTGCCATTTCTCGTAATTCTTCAAGGGATGAGGGCTTTTCAGCGTTTGAAGGATGGTAGTAAACATAGCCAGGAGCTACGAGTTCCCCGAATGTCTCCATATCTTCCTTGCCCCATGCCTCGAACATTTTCTTTACCAATTCAATATTCTGCTCCTCGAGCGCTGCCTGGGCTCTGAATTCTTCAAGCTCTGCCATCGCTTCTTGGGCCTGGCAGGCAAAAGCAAGACAAAGCAGAAGGACCAAAGGAATAATCGGGAGTAATTTTTTCATCCCTAACCTCCTAGTAAAATATTCCCGAAAGTTGCCCCTATTTAATCTGACTCTATCCTAGAAGTCAACCAAATAATTCGTGGGTTGGTTATTTGGGTGACAGTATACGTGATTACCGAATTATTTTCTGTTTCGTTAGTTTGATTTTATTTTTTTCAATCGGATTTTCCTGCCGCCCCGGGTGTAGAAGACTTCGGTTACATTCCCTTCGTCGTCTTTGACAAATTCGAAATATTTGACCTCGGCACTTGTTATGAATCGAGTCTCGGAGATCGGACAAAGCTCATCTTTTCCGTAGGCATAATAGTAAAGCCTGTTGTTCTCGAGATGAATTTCCTGGGGGGCTCCTGCCGGGGGAGCATATAAGCCGGCGTATTGAGTGTATAAAGATGGATCTATTTCGACGATTTCAGGCCGTATGAACAGGATATCCTTGTATGTCTGGCCCTTATTGTTTTTTATACCAGGGTCAAGCCCTTCGGCGATGAGGAGATCGATGATTTCTTTGTGACCGTTTCTTGCGGCGATATGGAGTGCTGTGCTTCCGTCCTTCACCGTGGCATGGATATCCGCACCTCGTTCTATCAGGAATTTTGCCACATTTATGCATCCTCTCCTTGCCGCGACAAGCAGGGGAGTCCTTCCATACCGGTTGACATGATCGATTTTCGCTCCTCTCTCCAAGAGCCATCGGATGTTCTCTGCATCGTCGAAATGGGCGGCCCAGTGCATGGTGGTTCCATCGTGGGCTTCGGTTTTGTTGACATCCGGATCATAAGCCAGGATGGCTTTTACCACGTCTTTTTTTCCATACATGAGGGACCAGTGGAGAGCTGTCGCTCCTATTCCGCTGTCAGTGGCACTGATGAGGTCAGGATCAGCTTTCAAAAGTTCCTTGACTTTCTCTGCATCGCCGGACTTAACGGCTTCGATGACGTCGCTTTCTGAAGCGAACCCAATTTGTGTGAAAAAGAATCCTGTTACGATTAAAACGATCGTCGCTTTTTTCGCCATATTTCCTCCAGTCATTGCTATCACTGTTCTCGGAAAAGATTGACCATCTGCACACGATTTTTAACACCGGTCTTCTTGTATATGCGGTAGATGTATTCCTTTATGGTGTGTGGAGAAAGAAAAAGTTCGTTTTCGATATCCTTGCTGCTCTTCCCGCTGCAGACCAGCCGGACCACCTCCTGCTCCCGCTGTGTCAGCTTATATTTTTGAAACAGGTGTTCCATGAAAACGTCCGTGCCTACAGGACTTGTCTCCTGAGGAAAAATTGTCTTGATGAAGCCCTTCAACTTAACCAGAGACACAAGATTGAGGACGTGAAGGACAGCAGACTTATAAAGCAGGTACTGCTCCAGGGTCACCACTTCGAATATTTGAAACGCATCCAGAAGGAGAGATGCGGTGAAAACCAGGAACAAAAAGAGCGAAAGCAGCTGGATCAGCCGTCTCGGAGCCAAGGTCTTGAATGCTTTTGATTGAAAATAGAGCAGAAAAACAAGAACATAGCTGACCAGAAAAAATGAGAAAGCAATCGTCAAGAGAAAAGCAGCATATTGAGTGATTTCCTCCGGCTCTGGATTCAGGAACGAATAAACGATTTGTCCGAGGATCAATCCGGTGAAATAAATCCAGTACAGCATCCTCCATTTTTTTGGCCAATTTTTTTTAAAAATGCTGAGAACCAACCCGATAAAAATATAGAGAATGAAAACAGTCAGGACCGAAAGTAAAAGGTAGTAGCTGTGATAGAAAATGTCCGCCGTGTTCAAGAAGGATTGGTCCGTTAGATTGATCTGTATATAGTTGAACAGAAGCCCCAAAAACACCACGGCATTCAAAAGGATCAAGAGAGCAGAATGAAGCTTCAAGTATCGGATGGGAAAGCGTTTGTAGAGTAAAATGGCGTGTGAGGATGCGGCCGTTCCTAAGCCGAAAGCCAGGATGATAAGAACGAGGCTTAGATGTGCCATTTCAGCCTATTTCCCTCCTCGGCAATGTCATTTCTCAACCGTTATCGCCCGGAGATGATTGAAATATTTTAGTACACGGCTTTGCTCCTGGCAAGATGTGGAGATTATATAAAGAAAGGTTCAAACCGGCGGCATTTCGTATATAATGATAAATCGATGGATGATTCCATAATTAAAGGAAGGAAAAAGGCATGTTCAAAAATTATCTGAGGGTGGCGTTTCGCAACCTCAAACGCCAAAAGGGATATTCCTTGATCAATATCTTGGGACTGGCCATCGGCATGGCCTTGTGCCTCCTCATTCTGGTCTATGTTCAGGATGAACTGAGCTATGACAGATTTCATGAGAAAGCGGACCGGATCTACCGGATCGCTCAGGTGGAGGATCACGATGGCCAGATACTGCACTACATGAGAATCGGCGCGGGGATAAGCTCCCGGCTGGAAACTGATTTTCCTGAAGCGATCGAAAAAAGCGTAAGGTTATTCCCCGCAGGTGAAGTTTGGACCAGATTCGATGACAAGCTCTATCGTGAAGACCGTTTCTATGTGGCGGATGAGACATTTTTCGATATTTTCAGCTTCGAGTTTTTAGACGGCGATCCAGGAACCGCCCTCCAGGAACCCAATTCCGTCGTGCTCAATCGAACCACAGCAGAAAAGTATTTCGGAAGCACTAATTGTCTGGGGAAAATGGTGAGAGTCGACATGCCAGGCGCGCCCCTTATCGAGGTGAAAGGAGTGGTGGAAGACATGCCCGGCAATTCCCATTTTCATCCCGACGGGCTGGTCTCTTTTTCCACTATCGTCAATGAACAAAACGAGCAGTTTTTTAATCAGGTGTTCGGCAACACAGTCTGGAGCTATATCCTTCTGAAGGAAGATTATCCCATAGCAAACCTTGAGAGCAGGCTTCCCGGGTTTTTAGATAAACATCTCGATGAGAATCTGAAAAACCGTCTAAAGGCACTCTACTCTCAGCCTTTAAAGGATATTCATCTCCGTTCCTCTACAGATCCCTTTACCGAGATAGAGCCTGAGAACACGGGAAATATCACCTATCTTTATATTTTTTCTGCAGTCGCCTTTCTGGTTCTTTTGGTGGCCTGTATCAATTTCATGAATTTGGCCACAGCACGCTCCGCACGCAGAGCCCGGGAAGTAGGAATGCGTAAGGTCGTGGGAGCAGTGAAGCAGCAATTGATCAGACAGTTTATGGGGGAATCCATTTTTATCGCTTTTTTAGCTCTTCCTGTGGCTGTCGGGTTGGCCGATCTTTTTCTTCCTGCCTTTAATTCGCTGACAGGAAAAGAAATGGGGATATCCTATTTTTCCAACCTTGTTTTGGTGCCAGCTTTACTTGCCATCGTGCTGTTTGTGGGCTTTGTGGCGGGAAGCTATCCAGCCTTTTTCCTCTCTGCGTTTCGTCCTGCCAATGTGCTGAAGGGGAAATTCAGATCTGGCGGAGGACTTTTCCGCAAAATTCTTGTCACCGGGCAGTTTGCTGTCTCCATAGGATTTGTGATCGGCATCCTGGTTTTTCTGCAGCAGTTGAATTTCATGCGGAATACTGACCTTGGATTCAATAAAAACGACACATTGGTCATCCCTGTCCTTCTTCCCGAGCCGCCGGCGCAGCGCATGAGCAAGATGCAGGTCTTAAAAAATGAATTCATGAACCATCCTCGAGTCGAGGAGGTCGCGCTTTCTTCGAGCGTGCCCAGTGAAATACGACCCATTGTGAATTGTAGAGAGGAGGGGGCTCCAGAAAGTGAGGCGAAAATTGTGGCCCAAGTGGCCGTGGATTATGAATATCTCAAGACCCTGCAAATTGAGGTTCTGGAAGGGAGAGACTTCTCTCGTGAATACAGCACAGATGTCAATCAAGCGTTTATCGTCAACGAGGCCGCTGTCCGCGAGTTGGGACTGGAGTCCCCTCTCGGGACTCCCCTAGTACTCGGCAATCGTCGAGGCACCATAATCGGAGTTATGACATCCATGCATTGGGAGCCGAAGCGGCGTTTTGTTGCTCCCATGGTGTTTTACTTGATGCCTCAAGCCTTTACTAAAATTGTCGTTCGAATCAGCACTGAGGATATGCCCGGAGCCCTGGCTTTTCTTGAAGAAAAGTGGAAGGAAAACATCTCGACTCGCCCATTTCAGTATGAATTCCTGGTGGATATGGTCGACAATCTGTACAGATCAGAACAGCGAATGAGTGATGTTGTGCTCTACATAGCTGTGCTCTCCATCTTTGTAGCGTGCATGGGACTTTTCGGACTGGCCTCCTTTACTGCGGAACAGAAGACCAGAGAGATCGGCATCCGAAAAGTGCTGGGATCTTCGGTCACGGGAGTGGTGTTTTTGCTCTCCAAACAATTCGGCAAGCTGATTCTGATCGCTAATGTCATTGCCTGGCCGCTGGCTTATTATGCCCTGCACAAGTGGCTGCAGAATTTTTATTACCGCATCTCGATCGGGATGCACTTCTTCGTGCTTTCGGCTGTGCTGGTACTGGTCATTGCCTTCATCTCCATAAGCTACCAATCGATCCGGGCTGCCCTGGCAAATCCTGCCGATGCCTTGCGCTACGAATAGAGAGTTGACCGGGTGTCGTTAAGGGATTATCACTGCCAAGGCAGGTTGCAGATTATCGAGGAGTTCGCTGCCGTTTGGAAGGATCGGAAGAAAGGTTGAGGAAAGCGCGAATATGAGAGAAGAACATATCGTCACACTCATGCCAGTAGTGCCCGCATCCCTTCAGCACAACAAACTCCACCTCTGCATTTGACAGCGCATTCTTGGTGGCCTCGGCCATGGGTAGACCGAAAGGATCATCTTCACCCCATAATAACAGGACAGGATGTGTCAGCTTGGCCACATCCATGCTGAGGTCCCAATCCCCCAGTGCCGCCAAGGTTTGCTGGTAGGTGGAGGCATTGAAGTCCGTGTTTTTCAATTCCGCCGGAGCCGGAAATCTGGGATCCGAAAAGTAGGCCGGTAGAATGAACTCGATCAAATTTTTCGTGTTTTCTGGCTGGGTCCGGGCGATAATCCCTTGCTCTTGAAGCCTTGCTATCCGTTTGTTAAACCCCGCCTGACCGGCCTGTGTGGCTTTCCGGGTCGGTGGGCCGCTTCCCATAAGAATGATCGAGCGGACGTTCTGAGAATAGGCTGCTGCGTAACACATGGCGATGATTCCTCCCCAGGAATGGCCGAAGATATGGACCTTCTGAACCCCCACAGCCTGTCTGACAGCTTCGAGATCCGCAGTATATGCAGTCAATCCATAGCCGTTGGGAGGTTTTGTGGACTGGCCGGTGCCGCGTTGGTCATAGGTCACAACAGCAAATTCAGCTCCTGCAAGCCTCTCGAGATCGCGCATATAGCTGCTTGACTGGCCCGGTCCGCCGTTGATGCCGATGAGCATGCTCCCCGAGGAGGGATTTCCTGCTGTTCGCACAAACAAAGTGACGTTCCCGATAGAAACTTTGATTTTTTTGATCGCGGGTTGGCTTTTTTCTGTGGAACTGAGACATTCTGCAGAACCTGACACCGCAAATCCGAAAATCAAACCCAGAAAAATCGATAAAACACTGATTTTAGATTTCATACGCTTCTCCTTTTTGTGATGTGCCAAGATAAATTATTTTCTTTTATTTTTTCGCTGACAATCGGAACAAACTCCTATTCTACAAAATAGGAAGTTTTTCCTACTAATTCGGTGACCTCAATTCAGTGAGAGTATACGCAATTACCGAATTATTTTCTGTTTCGATGTTACGTCTAAATCGACACGGGCATATGTTGATCTTACTGCCTCAGAAAATGTTCTTAGCGAAGCAGTCAAACCTAGTAATAAGGACATTCTTTTGTTAAGCTTTTCTGAGTGACAGTCGATTCCTCTAATCCGAACTATAACCTCAAACCAAGCTAACCGTCGAACATAACAAGAGGAGGCACAAAATGACAAACCGAGACTCACGATCTGCCAGCATCTGCATTCTCATGGGATTAATCATTTTCCAGGGAATAAGTGGCCTTTCGGGTGGAGTAGGTCTCGTTTTAGATCCAACAGGAGAATCGTTAAGAATTCCTTTGAGCTGGCTTGAAAATTCTCCATTCGATGATTACTTGATTCCTGCATTGATTCTTCTCATTGTCCTGGGTTTATTTCCGCTCGTCGTTTTTTATGGGCTTTTAAAAAAATGGAGCTGGTCTTGGTATGCTGCTTTAATTGTTGGAGCAGCGCTCATCATTTGGATTGGGGTGGAAATTTCAATTATCGGTTATCACCCTCAACCGCCTTTACAATTGATTTACGGATCGCTTGGTTTAATAATTCTGGTTTTTGTGTTGATGCCTTCGGTACGAAGATTTTATTATGAGTAATTTCACTCTTTTTATTCAGGGTGTCTTAGGCGGTTGAGATTCATTCTTCATATTCCATCTTGAATCTCAGGTTTTGAAAGGGTTCCATCCTATTTTTTTGCCTTTTTCAACGGTGAAATAGATGACTTGTTCTTCAGAATCTTTTTCCATTTTCAATGTGCATTGGTCATGTATATTAGTATCTTCGTTTTTCCGAACAAGATCTCAACTCTCTTTCTCTTTAATCATCATTAACAGCATCTTGAACCTCTCTTTGGCCTTGACAGCATGAGGGATGTCTGCAGGCATGATGATGAACTCTCCGCTCTTAAGTGTGTTTGACTCTCCTCCTATAATGATATCGGCGGTCCCGTCCAGGATCAAAACCGCAGCTTCAAAGGGGGTGGTGTGTTCACTCAATGCCTGCCCTTTGTCAAAGGCAAAAAGGGTCAAGGTCCCTGTCTCCCTTTTGATCAGCGTTTTGCTTACCACAGCATCGGATGCATATTTAACAGCATCCGTGATCGGAACTTGCTTGCCCCTGTATAGAGTTTCTTTCATTTTTCAGATGCTCCTCGATTCCAATCAGTGAGCGAACATAAAGAACTTCAAAACTTCCATGAAGTCCTGGTGGGAATAGGAAACAGACCTTTCACCTGTCCTTTTGGCTGAAGGAAACCACGACGCCTTCTCAGCATCCACCTCATCTTTGAAGCGGATTTCCATCGTGACCGGAGATTGGAGTTTCAAAGGTTTGAATTTTTTCAGGTTGGTCAAGGCTTCCTTGGTTTTCTGTTTGATCATCTGCTGAGCTTTTGTGGGGTGCAGCATCTTGGCGGCTTTACCCACTGCCTCCTTGACCGCGACACCTTCGATTTCACCAAAAATATCTTTACACTGCTTCACTATCGCTGAATCTCCCGCTACCATAATGACAGGAACGCCGAAGTAGCCGGCAATGGCACCGTTGATTCCGGCCTCGGGCATGTTATTCCCGTTGATAAAGACATCGATCGTTCCGGTCATGGTGTGCTTGAGGACAGCATCGGGAGTCCCTTCCCGGGCATGGTAACCTATGAAAATGACCGCATCGAATGTGTCGTCGATGCCTTCCATCATAACCAGGGGACCGCCGGACCAATCTCTCAACAAGACGGCTTCGGGATGGAGCCTGTCAGGGAGGATGTTGCGTGCGCTTCCATGGGAATCTCTAACCAGAATCTCTGTGGCTCCGGCTGCGATGGCACCTTCGACAGCGGCATTGGTTTCTTCTGTCATAAGCCTCCGGAATAGATCATAGTCTTTCCCGTTTCTGCTGACATCTTCCCAATGTATCACTCCACTGACGCCTTCCATGTCCACGGAGATGAAGACTTTGAGGCCTTCTTGACCTTCCACGGCTTGTGCCGAGAGAGTCAAGACCCAAAAGATCAATAATACGTAGAGTATTCTCTTTTTCATGATGCCTCCTTTTTTAATAATTTGATGTTTTCTGAGATTTTATGCGAATTGTCGAGATTCATGAGATGCTTCGCGAATGGTTTATCGATTCACCGGCCCAAGGTATTTATCGAGCCAAGCTAGGATTTCCTTGATGAATTCGTTTCTGGGGGGAATATGATCGGATTCATACAACTTCAGTTTTTTATGTTCATCAGGGCATCCTAAAAGGTCAAACATCGGCTTTATTTCTGTTTCATATGTCTGAATCGAATCGTATCTTCCGTTTATCATTAAGGTTGGAGTCTTTACTCGAGTAATATAATTCAATGGATGTACTTCAGGCCGACCCCAATCCCTAAGGCTTCCTCCCAATAAAACGCTTACTTTGAGACGTTCCTCCACCGCAGGGATGATTGCTCCAAGCCATCCTCCCCAACTCATTCCGTAATAGGCAAGCTTATCGCTGTCAATATCCTGACGGGTTTCCAGATAGTCGATGCATTTTTTAAAATCTTTCATCCATTGAATCGTGTATTCCGTAAACTGATAGGATTTTCTATCGCCCTCCCCAAGTACGAGCTGCATCAAAGCATTTTCTTTGCGTTCCATAGTTCCTTTAAAAACAGGATAGACAGCAGCCCGGCCGTTTTTCACTATGAAAGAAAGGAAAACTCTAAATTCCCCAGCACTGTCAAGTTCTTTACTTGAATCCCGAAATATTGCTTGTTGGCCAGGAAAATAAATGACCGTCTGATGGGGTGGCTTAATGTTTTTGGGAAGAAAAAGAATGGCGATCATCTGTTCATTTCCATAGGCCGCATCAAAAGTTATTCGCTCTTCAATCCAATCTTCAGAGCTTTCATCTCTCGATTCTACTTGTGCGTTCAGGTCGGTTTTATCATAAAAAAATTGCTCTTTGTAAACCTGAAAAATAGAATCCGGAACCGGCTTTTCTTTATAAAAATCCATAGTTTCGCCAAATTTTACCATTTGAAAAGCGGATTCGGGAATTTTCTCAGGATCAGGATAGAGAGCACAACGGAACCCATTTTTAGGATTACGATCAAAAGCAGGAGCTTGACTCAAATAATGGAACATATAAGTGTTATCGTCCCAGGCGCCGCCCCTGATCAATCTTCCTTGCTGAGTTTCGTTGAAACACCACTCTCTCATATTCCCCGCCATATCATAGGCTCCGTAGGATGTTATGCCAGGAAGACTCCCCGCCGGAATCGGACCTTTGCCTTCAAAATTACTGAAGGGAGCAAAAACAGCATAACCCCCAAGTTGGGGCCACACGATCAAAGGAGTATATTCACCTCTGGCAATACCCCAATGGGATCCTGTCGGTAGACTTTTTCCCACAAATTCTGCATAGGCTGCAGCCTCGTACCAGCTGATTCCTGAAACCGGATAATCACCCTGACCTTCGGGATAGTCTCCGGCCTGCCAAGTTGCAGGGCCAGGTCTGCTTGTTTGGTCCACAAATTCTATCATGGCTTCTTCCCATGTCAGGAACCTTCCATCCTTGATGAATTCATGTTTCCAGTATTCCCTGTTTCTGTATCCGCCATTGTTTATGAATTCTTTATAATCCTTATTCGTAACCTCACACCTATCTATATAGAAATCATCAAATTTCCCTAGCTGCGTCATCGCTCCTGTGACACGCACCATTTCTTCTGGAATGCTACCTTTCTCATCCAGCACTCTCACAAGGTCATATGGAATTATTTGATCTTTTGGGACTAGAGCTATGTCCCATGTGGAAGATGCAGCCATGATTGTCTCATAGCCTTTTTTTTCTATCTTCCACCTCAATATTCCAATAGGTAATCTGATGTTTTCAATAGGCGAAATACCCAGAAATTCCCACTCCTTGTCTGGGCTATCGTATTCTTTTATATAAATTTCTGCCCCTGCAGGCTCTGTTTTGATGTTGATGTTCAGAGAACACATTGAGAAGAGCTCGACAAGCTTGGGATCATTCGGAATGTACCGTTCTGCCTCTTCTGCGAGTTTGTAGGGTTCGGTGGAGTCCCGCCAACTTTGTTCAATGAGCCGTTCGACTTCTGGAAGAATTTCTTCCCTGGCCCAGCGGATCTTGGCCTGCCTATCGAAGAACCAGATAAAAGCCAAGGCGAAGATGAGGACCGCACAAACTGCCGGGATGGCGACTTTGGGCTTGCGGATGCGGCGCAGCAGTGTCTTCAGGTTGAACGCACCCAACTCCTCTGCCCGCAGACTATCCTGATATTTCCTCAGCTCCTTCAACATCTCCTCTGCCGATGCATACCGGGATTCCGGATTTTTCTTCAAGGCACGGTTGATGACCTGCTGCAGCTCCGGAGGCAGATCGCGCTTTATGTCTTTGAGCGGTCTCGGCTCCTCATGCACCACCGAATAGAGAATGGATGCCTCCCGGTCTCCTCTAAACGGCAGCTCCCCGGAAAGCATCTCATAAAGCACCACTCCCAATGACCAGATGTCCGAACGATGATCGACTTCTTCTCCTCGAGCCTGCTCAGGCGACATGTAGGCCACCGTCCCGAGAGTTGTTCCTTCTCTT
This sequence comes from uncultured Eubacteriales bacterium, assembly GCA_964346815.1. GTDB lineage: Bacteria > Acidobacteriota > Aminicenantia > Aminicenantales > Aminicenantaceae > CAYFWF01. The sequence continues at coordinate 11,911 of CAYFWF010000015.1, forward strand.
GTCAGCAGAGTTCCCCCTTTGACCTTGGCCAAACCGAAATCCATGACCTTAGCCTGGCCCTTTTCGGTGACCATGATGTTGGCGCTTTTGATGTCCCTGTGAACTATGCCTCTCTTGTGGGCTTCCTCCAGGCCTTCAGCCATCTGGATAGCGATCTCCAGGGCATTCTGTACCTCCAGAGGCCCTTTCTCTATTCTTGCCTTCAAGCTCTGTCCCTCAACGTACTCCATGGCAATGAAGGATTTGCCTTCTTCTTCATTGATTTCATGGATGGTGCAGATATTGGGATGGGACAGGCCTGCTGCCGCTTGAGCCTCCAGAACAAACCGTATTCTGGTCTCCTCATCCTGGACCAGTTCCGGGGGCAGGAACTTGAGAGCGACACTGCGTTTGAGCTTCGTGTCTTCGGCCTTGTAGACGATCCCCATTCCCCCTCTTCCCACCACCTCTTCGATGGTGTACTTGCCGGCAAGTTCGGTTCCGGGGCGCAGTTCCTGCATGGATCTCAGAATGGTCCGGGTCTGTGTGATGAACACTTCCTGAGAAGGATGAATCGGCGTCCCGCATTTGCTGCAGAAACGGGAGTCATCAGAGATTCCGGCCTGACATTCAGGACATTTCATTGCCATTTTTCCCTCTTCCTCATTTGAGCAAAGTATAACGCAAGAATATCAATTTCCAAAAGCAGAGTCAATTAAAGGTTCCGGATGACGGTGCATGATGTCGTATCGAATTATCGATTTACACGTTAATATGTGCTACACATGTTTATGTGAAAAAGAGCGCAAACATGGAAAGACAAAACATAACTCTGTCTCTTCCCAAGGATTTGCTTCAAAAAGCAAAGATTCTGACGGTTAGAGACATTTCTTACAATCCAACGGGGAGCTGTCCCTTAGAGAGTTCGATCTCTATTTTCGAAGAGATCTGTCCATGGGTGTGGGCCCTTTTGGACCTCTCTTTGGGCTCACGCAATCTTTAGATAAAAAGAGAAGAATTAAATCGAGACAAAGAGTTGAAGAATGAATCCGATAAGGGCAGCAGCACAGATGTAGTAAATCATGGGGATGAGGGTTTTTCTGATGAGGAGACCCTCCCGGCCGAGGAGTCCGACAACAGCCGATGCCGCCACGACATTATGGACACAGATCATGTTTCCGGCAGCGCCCCCCACAGCCTGGAGAGCGACGATCACGCCCGGAATTGCCCCTGTCTTGAGAGCCGTCGTAAACTGAAAGAGAGAGAACATCATGTTCGAGAATGTGTTGCTTCCGGCGATAAAGGCACCCAGAGCACCGATCGTCGGGGCAAACGCTGTCCATGCCTTGCCCGCGAGCGCAGCTGCTCCCGAGGCAAGAACCACGGGCATCTTATCGTACCCGCCTGGAACGCCGCTGTTTATGAAGACCTTTACCATGGGAACAGCAAAACCGAGGGCGATGGTGGGCCCTAGAAGAGTTCTGAATGAAAGAAAGGCTGCTCTCCTGGCTTGACCGAGAGAAACTTTTTGGATGAAAAGTGAAATCACCACTGCCACAAAAAACCAGAATCCAGGGAGAAAGATCGGTTGGAAACTCGTAGAGATAGAGGTCCGGAAGATATTTTCCCATTGAAGGGAAACACCGGCCAGTATGTTTTTGAGAGGAATCCACAAGCGGCTGAGGAGAAGAAGAAGCGCGACACAAATGTAGGGAAGCCAGGCCGTAAAGACATTGACTTCTGCCTTCGCTACATCTTTCTCTGCGATTGTTTGGCCTACCCACTCGTTCGCCCATGTCTCTTTCGGGGGAAAACCCCAGATTTCTTTGGGCATGAGAAATCCTGTCTTCGCAAGCGGGATGACGATGGCAAGGCCCAGGAGAGACCCGATCAGGCTGGGAAATTCAGGTCCGAAGAAAATGCCGACGAGCATGTAGGGAACCGTGAAACACAAACCTGCAAAGAGAGCGAACCGCCAGATGGACAGCCCTTCTGTCCAGGAACGTTTATGGCCGAAGAACCGCGTCATCATCATCACCAGGATAAGAGGAATAAGAGTGCCTGTAATGCCGTGAATAATGGCCACCTTACCTCCGATAGCGTATAAATAGGACGAGAAGTCGAGTGAATGGGATGCTAAATAACCCGTGACTTCTGGCTGACCACTCAGGCCCGCATTCACACCGATAAGAATAGGTGTTCCGATGGCTCCAAAGGATACGGGTGTACTCTGGATGATCAACGACACCATAACGGCAGCCATAGCAGGAAATCCTATGGCCACAAGCAGAGGAGCGGCCACAGCTGCCGGCGTTCCGAATCCTGCTGAGGCTTCAATAAAAGCCCCAAAAAGGAAGGCAATGATGATGGCTTGAACCCGCCTGTCTGGAGAAATGAGATACATGCTGCGGCGGATCGAAGAGATGGCCCCGCTCTCCTGCTGGAGATTGAGAAGGAGGATGGCTCCGAGGACGATATACAGAATCGACCCCGCCGTGACCAGCCCATCGATGGATGCTGCGGCAATATGCAGGATTGAAACTTTCCAAACAGAAGCTGCCAGCAGACAGGTAATCAGAAAGGAAACCGGCATGGCTTTTGTGGCCGGCCATCTGAAAAGTACGATGAGCGCAAAGACGATGAGGATCGGTAATAACGCCAGAAACGCCATAGTGTTTTACGTGTAAGCCGAGCTTTATGGTTTTTCTTTATGACCTGTATAGACAGTATTCGAGTCATGCTCCGGTGTCAATCGTTATTTTGTAAAAACTATTCTTTTGGGATTCCCTGATTATTCAAGCCGTTAATTACAAATCTCCTTTTTTTGATGGGACATCGTCTCGAAATTCGGCATTTCAAAAAAGGGAGTTGGCCGAGATTTTCTTGATAATAGAAATGGTTAAATGTGATGGATTGTTCATCGGGCACAATTGCGGTAAAATAATTCGGGTTCGAGCATTGAACAGGGCTTGTAAAGGCAGGAGGAAACATGAAAATATCCAGCCGGATCGTATTCGTTCTTTTTTGTGCTTTTATTTTCTTCTCAGTTTCATCCTATGGACAAGAAAACAGCATGGACCAGGCCGATCTTGAGGCCTTTGTCGACGGAATCATCAGAACCTACATGAAGGCCGAAAATATTGCAGGTGCGACCTTTTCATTTGTCAAGGATGGCGAGATCTTTTTTGCCAAAGGATACGGCTATGCAGACGTGGAGAACAAAAAGCCAGTCAGAGCCGATGAGACCATGTTCCGTCCGGGTTCGATCTCCAAACTGTTCACATGGACGGCCGTCATGCAGCTTTACGAACAGGGAAAGCTCGACCTGGATATCGATATCAACACCTATCTCGAAAAATTCAAAATACCGGAAACATATCACGAACCGATCACTCTCAAACATCTGATGGCCCACACTCCCGGGTTCGAAGAGATGATCGATGATATGGCAGTCAAAAACAGCGAAGATCTGTGGACTCTGGAGAAATACGTGTCCACAAACATACCCAAAAGGATCTTGCCTCCAGGCAAACTTACGGCTTACTCAAACTACGGAACAGCCCTGGCCGGCTATATCGTCCAAGAAATATCAGGCATTCCCTTCGAAGACTATGTGGAAAAATATATCTTCCGACCGCTGGAGATGAAAACCAGCACCTTCCGCCAGCCGCTTCCTTCCCATCTCGAGGAGAAAATGTCGGAAGGATATACCTATAAAAAGGGTGTATTCCATCAGGAAATGTTCGAACTCCTGAACGGAGTCGCACCGGCAGGAGCTTTAAGCTCTTGTGCTACAGACATGGCTCATTTCATGATCGCCCATCTTCAACTCGGACGGTTCGGGGAGAGCCGTATTCTCGAAGAACAAACGGCCCGGATGATGCAGAACCTTCTGTTCACCAACCACCCCGAGGTGAATGGGAATGCTTACGGATTTTGGGAGCTCAACACAAACGACCTGCGTGCCCTCGGTCATGGCGGTGATACCATATGGTTCCATTCCCTTCTCATTCTGATACCTGCCAAAAATGCCGGTTTTTTTGTCTCCTATAACAGTGCGGGAGGGGGAGGAGCGCCTCAGACAGACCTGGCCGATGCCATATTCGACCGCTATTATTCATCTGAACGGCTTGATGCGAAACCTGTCTCTATCGATGAGGATCGGATTCAAAGCTGTGCAGGTAATTACAGACCCACCCGTGTGGTCCGGTCCAACTGGGCCAGATTCATGTCGATAATGATGAATCTGAGCATCAAAGTCACCGAGGACGGCCATCTTTATGGAGCGGGCAAACAGTGGATCGAGATCGAGCCGTATATATTCAGAGAAATCGGGGGTGAAAACAAGTTGGTGTTCCAGGCCGATGAGGAAGGAAACATAACCAACTTGTTTATCGACTCGGTCCCCTATTTTGCCTATGTCAGGGTGCCCTGGATTGAAGCTCCTCCATTTTCCTATGTATTGCTGGGTGTGTGCGGCATTTTGTTTTTGACCACCTTGCGCTGGCCTTTCGGGGCGATCTTCAGAAAAGTCTGCAGGAGTCGAAAGGAAGAAAATCCTGCACCTCGCTCCTTCCGCTGGACAGCAGGGGGCTTGAGCGTTCTTTATCTCGTCTTCTTCATCGGCATCGCTGTGACCGTCTCAGACGTGATGAAATTGTTATTCGGAGTGCCGACCGAAGTGAAAATTCTTCTCGCTCTCCCTTTGGTGTCTGCTCTGCTTACCATCCCGGCCATAGTCTTCATGATCAGGAGCTGGATCAGGAAATACTGGACAAGATGCGGAAGGCTCCATTACACCCTGATCGTTTTGGCATCTATCGCCGTACTCTGGTTCCTCAACTTCTGGAATTTGCTCGGATATAAGCTGTAGATGCAAATGGAAATGCAAATGTAAAGGCGGCCATTGTGACTTTTTTGCAGCCGTGAAGGAAGCCTGGATCTCCCTTCGTCTAGTCAAGGATGAAAACAGCGAGGCATGGATAGGTCATTCGATCAATCCGCATTTCTCGAATAAGGGTCTCAGCCGGGGATGGTTGAAAAGCTGATATTCCTGGATAGGGATAATCGCACACCAGGGGAGAAAACTGTCTTTTTCTTTGCAGCCTCGTTCCAGCCAGTGGCAGGCTTTATCTAAGTCTCCGCGCAAAAAATAAATGTAAGCAAATCCCAGTGATGGCATGTATTCTTTACGGACTCTTTGCTCCAGACTTTGGAGGAGACTCTCTCCTCGATCGATCAGATCGGACTCGAAATAGTTAGCGGCTAACATCAGCGCAGGCCAGGGGGCATTCGACAAATCAACAGCCCTCTCCATCTCGGCAATGGCCTCTTTTTGCAACGATTTCCCCCGATAAGCCAACCCCAGATAGTAATGCATCAAGTAGAAATCAGGAGCCAGGATCATCCCCGCTTTCAACTCGTCGATGGCCTTATCGTACTGACTGCCATAGATACAGGCAAGGCCGATACTTGAAAGGATAAGAGGGGAAAGCGGATCGAGCTCTTGAGCCCTCTTGGCCTCGGTTATGGCCTCCTGGTGTTTTTCTGTAAGCGACAGGAACCAGGAATGACTCAAATGGATGATGGCCGAACTCGGATTCAACTCGAGCGCCATGGTCAGCTCCCTTTCAGCCTCTTTCCAATTCCAATCATAAAATGTATAAACCAGGCCCAGGGCGGCGTGAGCTTCTCCGATCTCCTCATCCATTTCTATCGCTTTCTTCGCGAATTCCTTAGCCTTGGGATACGCTTCGTGCGGAGGGACGTTTCCCCAGTATGAGATGGCATAAAACACTTCACTCAGGCCGTAATAGGCGAGTGCATAATTCGGATCCTTCTGGAGCGTGAGCTCGAAATATTTGATGGCCTCCTGGAATCCTTCGGTTGTGTACATCCTCAAGAAGTAAATCCCTTTCAGATAGAGATTATAGGCCTCCGGATCTTCGGTATAGCGCTTCAACAGCGCTTCCTCTTCCTTTTTCAGCAGCTTGACTTTCAGGTTATCCACGATGGCCAAGGAAATTTCATCCTGAATGGCGAATATGTCTTCCATTTCGCGGTCGAATTTTTCAGACCAGAGGTGATAGCCGTCCGCGACATTGATCAGCTGTGCTGTGATCCGGAGCTTATTTCCCGACTTACGGACGCTTCCTTCGAGGACTTTTTCGACATTCAGCCTCCGGCCGATTTCCCGGACATCGATGGTTTGACCTTTGAAGGCAAAGGCAGAGGTTCGAGCAACCACTTTGGTGTCTTTGATCTTGGTCAAAGAATTGATGAGCTCCTCGGCTAAGCCGTCGCAGAAATACTCCTGCTCTGGATCGGCGCTCATGTTCACGAACGGCAGAACGGCAATAGAGGGAGGCTCCTCTCTGGCAGCACCGGCACGGATTGTCTGAGTTCTCTCCATCCTGTCCACGGATTTCAAGTCAGATAGCAAAGCTCTCATGTCTTTATAGCGGTCGAAGGGTTCTTTCTGCAGGCATGTCTTCAGTATCTTCTCCACTCCCCCTGGCAGGTCTTTCCGCAAACGGAGAATCGGCTCGGGCTCCTCGTTCAGGATGGAATAGACGGCTGCCTGGCTAGGGGCTCTCTTAAAGGGACGGCGTCCGGCGAGCATCTCGTAAAGGACACATCCTAATGACCAGATATCTGTATGCCGATCTACGGATTCGCCCGCGGCCTGTTCTGGAGACATGTAAGCCACAGTACCCATAACCGCGTCGGTCTTTGTGAGGTCCACTCCCCATGCCAGCTTTGCCAGACCGAAATCCATGATCTTTGCCAGCCCCTCTTCTGTCAGCATGATGTTTGCCGGTTTTATATCACGGTGTATGATGCCTTTTTTGTGAGCGGCGAGCAGACCCTGGGCCGCCTGAGAGGCAATGTCTAAGGCTTCATCCAAATCGAGCGGGCCGTTCTTTATTCTTTCTTTCAGGCTTTGGCCTTCCACATAAGCCATAGCGATATAGGTTTGATCCCCGGATTCATCGACCTCATGGACCGTGCAGATGTTGGGGTGATCGAGTGCTGCAGCCGCCTGTGCCTCCTGGATGAATCTCTCTTTCGCCTCCTGGTCCCTGATCAAGTCCGGATGCAGAAACTTCAGGGCGACTGTCCTTCTCAGCCTGGTGTCCTCGGCCTTGTAGACCACACCCATCCCTCCTCTGCCCAGCTCGGCCAGGATTTTATACTTGCCGGCGATGGTTTTCTTTTTTTCAGGCTCAGGAGTCATGAATGTCTTTGTGCCTGAAAGGATGGTTTCCTCTGATGGACGGAGAGGGGCGGCGCATTCCTTGCAGTATTCGGAACCGGAAGGATTATCCGCTTTGCATTCAGGGCATTTGACGACCACGATTTATCTCTGAAATGAGTAACCAAAGAATACCAAGGAACGCCAAAAGAGTCAAATCACCCTTTCTCTCTGAGTTGGTTCTTGAAATAGATCATCCCGGAGTGTTCGTTGTTTCGGGATCTTTGGGCGTAGACCCATGTCGATTCATATAAAAATCTCACCGAAGCTTTGACCTTGCGGTTTTGGATGTGATACGTTTATTTCAGGATTTCATTCGTTCATCGTCATCTTGGGAAGAGCGGTGTTGACATCATGACTTTTCTCGATCGGTCGATCATCCTCCTCTCGGTCGCCCTTCAAATTTCCATATGGGTCCCCATCGTTCTCATCGGTGCGGTGGCCATGATCTAGGATCTTTTGATCTTCCCTTTTCATTTCCCTCCTGCTTATGTATAGTGGTTGATTTAAAGAAGAACGTATCATGGACAGCGATAAACATATGACCAAAGGGGTCAGGATCCTTTTGGGCGATCCCAAAAAGGCGATTTTGAAGCTTTCTGCACCAATGATGTTGGCCATGCTGCTTCAGGCCGTGTACAACATCGCAGACGGCATCTGGGTGGCAGGATTAGGAGCTGACCAGCTGGCTGCCGTGGGCCTGTTCTTTCCGTTCTTTATCATTATCGTTGCACTCGGGGCAGGCATCGGAGTAGGGGGGAGCTCGGCGATTTCCCGCAGAATCGGGGAACGGAATAGACCTGTTGCCGAAAACACCGCCGCTCACACAATCATTTTTGCCGTAGGTCTTGCCCTGGTGATCAGCATTTCCGCCCTTCCCTTTACAGGGAGCCTGTTCCGCTCTCTTTCAGGCAACGGAGAAGTGGGCCGCATGGCTGCCGATTATGCCCGGATACTTTTTGCCGGCGCTGCCATACTCGTTTTTTCTCATATCGCCAATGCGATTCTCAGAGGCGAGGGGGCGGCCAAAAAAGCGATGTATGGATTGGCCCTCGGTTCGTGTTTGAACATCGTGCTCGATCCTTTATTCATCTATGGATTCGAATTGGGAGTGTTGGGTGCTGCCTGGGCCACGCTGGTATCCATCGCCATATCTGCGGTTTTGCTCTTTTACTGGCTTTTTATCCAAAAAAAGACTTACCTCCGCATCACGTTCAAGGATTTTAAGCCGAATTTTGGGATATTGAGAGAGATCCTCTCGGTCGGATTTCCCTCCTCCTTGGCTCAGCTCTCCATGTCCTCGGCCATGATCGTACTGAACATCGTGGTTATCCAAGCCGGGGGAACAGATGGAGTGGCAGTGTTCACCAGTGGATGGCGTATCGTCATGCTGGGGACCATCCCTCTTTTAGGAATGGCCACAGGAGTGGTCTCTGTAACCGGAGCGGCATTCGGGGCAAAAAACAAAGAGAAACTGAAAACCGCGTTTTTGTATGCGGTCAAAATCGGAGTGCTCATCGAGCTGACGGTGGGAATTCTGGTGGCCGTATTCGCCGTTCCGATAAGCTATATTTTCAGTTATTCCGAAGAAGCCTCCCATATCCAGGAAGAGCTGGTGGCGTTCCTCAGGATCACGGCTCTATTTTACCCCGCGGTCCCTCTGGGCATGCTCACTTCCGCCATGTTCCGGGGCATAGGGAAAGGTACGCGCTCCCTGATCGTGACCATCCTGCGGACCATTATCCTGCAGGTGCCCATAAGTTATCTTCTGGGAATCACCTTCGGATTAGGCCTGAACGGTGTGTGGACGGGAATAGTCATAGCTAATGTGGCCGCAGTAGCTATCACTTTTTATTGGGGCAAATACACAGTCGAGCATGTGATAGACTCCGATTGAAATCTATACTGTCAATGATCTGGCCCGAACATTCTGCATCTGCCACTACATGTTTCTTCAGCCGCTAGAGGCATTCTGGATCACTTCACTTGTCCTAAAATGAACATAAGATGTTAGTAATCGAACAGATCAAATTTGTCAATCATATGGACGGTAGGAGGAAATCCCCGTCGAAATGACGAGGAGCGCAGTCAGGAGGATCATATTTTTTTTCATTTTCGACCTCCTTCCGTTGTGTCTCGTTTTATCTCCATGTATGCTTAGAGCAAAAACCATACCAGGAATCAGGAATAAGAAGATGTGTCAATTAATACTTTTTTTGATTGAAGCAGAGTCTAGCTTTGAATCAATTTCTTTGTTGTATCGACAACCAACCGTGCATCTCCGATAGCTTCCTCTGCATCATCTTTTGTGTATTCCTCGGTGGGGATAAAATCTATGTCTCCATAAAAAGCCAGTTCCCTTTCCTTCCTGAGTCTTTTAGAAATATCAGCAAGCCTTTTTAAATGTATTGCAATTTCCTTTGGAAATTTCTCTTCATGCTCAAGAAGAAGGCCGCCGACATCGTGAATCTTCGGCGGTTCCACTCCAACAAAACGCAGCATACCTTTTAGAGAAAGCTCGACGATTTCTTGAGCTTCTCTTATAACATCGGAAAAAGCGTTTTTATCGAAAAGAAGGTCCAATATATCAAGCCTGTCTACTGCCTTTTTCAGATAGCTCTCTGCAAGGCTTCTCGTGTTCATAATTCGATGACTTCGCCTGGTTGATAATCCGGTTTCAATACCCAGTGCCAGATATTCCCTTTCCATACCCTCTTTGCACCCAGCTCTTTGAGTCTTTTTCGAAGCCGTTCAAGTCTTTTCGCGAAGAATGCTTTTTTGTCGTAGAGAATACAGGCATCCTCCACCATATCGAGAAACAGAGGGCTTCCCAATTCAGCTTCCTGGGGAGTCTTGAAAATTGCCGAGATGTAAGTGTGGATTCCTTCCTTTTTGAGGGATTCCAGAAAAGGTGCGATCCCGTCTTCAACAGCCGAAAATTGAGCGACTCTCTTCATTCTTCCTTTGGGCAGGTTTTCGGCGATGATCAGGAGATCGATATCAGAGTCATATCGAAAAGTTTCTCTGGCGACCGAACCAAAGACGACGAAAGAGACAAGCCGGTCTCCGTAGAATGATTTGGTCTCTTCCAGGAGTTTGTCTTGAAGTTCTTTGAATTTTGCCTTCAGCATTCGTATCGTATCTGATTGTGATGGGTTTTTTCTTAGAATTATTTTATCAGGAGAAGGGACGAAAGCCAACAAAGAAAATCATATGGATATTCCGATGAGGAAGCTCTCCATGTCTTCGGCCGTGATCGTACTGAACATCGTGGCTATCCAAGCCGGGGGGACAGATGGACTAGCGGTGTTCACCAGTTGATGGCACATCGTTATGCTGCGGACCATTATCCTGCAGGTGCCCACAAGCTATCTTCTGGGAATCACCTTCGGAATAGGCCTGACCGGCGTGTGGACGGGAATAGTCAGTGCAACTCATTGACTCCGTTTTCGGAAATTGATAGTCTTTCTTTGAACTCATCAGAAGAACTCCAATGGCAATTAAATGCCCTAAATGCCGGACCGAAAATCCTGAAACTCAAAAGTTTTGCGGTGAGTGTGCCGCCCCTCTCCGGCCTTCTGAGGATATTTCTTTTACCAAGACTCTGGAGATACCGATAAGGGATTTAGCCAAAGGGTCCACCATTGCCGGAAGATATGAAATCCTTGAACAGTTGGGCAGGGGTGGTATGGGAGAGGTCTACAGGGCGCGGGATACAAAGCTCGATGAAGAAATGGCCCTGAAGCTCTTGAGACCTGAGATCGCTTCAGATAAGATCATGATCGATCGATTTCGGAATGAATTGAAACTGGCTCGGAAAATCACTCATAAAAATGTCTGCCGCATGTATGACTTCCATGAGGAGGAAGGCACTCCTTTTATTACCATGGAGTATGTGGCCGGAGATGATTTGAAAAGCCAGATACAGAAACGGGGAAAGATCCCCATAGAGGAGGCTTTGAGTATTACACGGCAGGTGACCGTGGGATTGATAGAGGCACATGAGCTGGGTGTTGTGCACCGGGATTTAAAACCGCAGAACATCATGATAGACAAGAAAGGCCATGCAAAGATTATGGATTTTGGGATAGCCCGATCCGTTGAGTTGCCGGGAGTCACAACCACTGGTATGATTGTAGGGACACCCGATTACATTTCACCCGAGCAAGCGGAGGGAGAGGAGGCAGATCAACGCTCGGATATCTATTCTTTAGGGATCACTCTCTATGAGATGGTCACTGGAAATGTTCCTTTTAAAGGGGATACCGCACTAAGTGTGGCTATCAAACACAAATCCCAAATCCCTTCGGATCCGAAGAAGCTCAATCCTGAGGTATCCGAAGACCTGAGCCGGCTGATACTGATATGCATGGAAAAAAAGAAAGAGAGGAGGTATCAATCTGCAGAAGAGCTCCTCGCTGATTTGGTCAAGATAGAAAAAGGTATTCCTACAGAAGCAAGAGCAATATCTACAAAAGTGCCTGCATATGAGATGACAGGCGAGGTGAAATGGCAAAACTCCATTGCCGTACTTCCCTTTGTAGACTTGAGTCCCCAAAGAGACCAGGAATATTTTTGTGACGGGATGGTCGAAGAACTCATCAATTCGCTCACCAGGATCAAGGACTTACGAGTTGTTGCCCGGACCTCTGCCTTTTCATTCAAAGGAAAAGATATCGATATACGGGAAATTGGAAAGAGACTGAACGTTAAGACAATCCTGGAGGGAAGTGTGCGGAAAGCCGGAAACAGGCTGCGCATCACGACACAGCTCGTGAATGTGGAACAAGATTTCCCCATCTGGTCTGATCGTTATGACCGAGAGCTCGAGGATGTTTTTGCTATCCAGGATGATATAGCAAAAAGCATTGTCAACACCCTTAAAATTGAATTTTTAGGTGAGAAGGAAGCTCCTCTTGTCAAGGCCCACACCGAAAAACCCGAGGCTTATGAGGCTTATCTCAAGGGCCTCTTTCACTATTGGAAGCTTTCTCCCGAGCACGTCGCGCTTGCTCTAGATTACTTTCAGCTCGCCCTGGAAAAAGATCCGAATTATGCGCTTGCCTATACAGGTATCAGCAGCGTCTGGGGCACCCGCGGAATGTTTGGAATCGTACCACCCCTCGAGGCTTTTCCGAAGGTGAAGGAGGCTGTGCTGAAAGCCCTTGAGCTGGATGATACGCTCTCGGAAGTTCATTACAATTTGGCTATTTTCAGATTTTACTACGAATGGGACTGGGGTGGTGCCGAGATCGAATTCCAGCGGGCGATCGAGCTCAACCCTAATAATGCGAATATTCACTTAATTTACTCGTCTTTCTTAGATATGATGGGACGGCCGGAGGAAGCGGTAGCTGAGATCGAGCGAGCACTGGAACTGGACCCTCTCAATTTCTTCGCCAAGTGTATTTATGGTCTGCATCTGTTCAACATGCGCCAGCATGATGACGCAATTGCGCACTTCCGCAATACCCTTATAACAGAACCCGACTTCCATCTGGCGCATGAAGGCCTCTGGGTTGCCTTCCACCAAAAGCGAATGGATGAGGAGGCCCTGGCAGAAGCGAAGAAATATTTTCATGTGCAGGGCGATCGTGAGGTTGCAGAAGCCCTGGCGCGCGGATACGCGGAGGCTGGCTACCCAGGAGCGATGAACCTGGCAGCGGAGAAGCTGACGAGGCGTTCAAAGCAAACCTATGTTCAATCCACGCAAATTGCGCGACTGTATGATCATGCCGGTGAGAAAGACAGAGCCCTCGAATGGCTGGAGAAAGCCTACCAGGAACGTGAACCCGCTTTGGTCGATTTGAAAGTTTGGCCACAGGGGATTTTATGCGACGACCCGCGCTTCAAGGATCTGCTGAGGCGGATGAAATTCCCCCGCTAGATTATCTTAAATCGATCTTTACAGCTGTTGAGTCGTACACTTAATCCTTGCCTTGCTTAGAAATCCTGCCAACCTTTACCTTTGAGCAGGCCGCGAATGTAGCCCACCTGGCCAGCATGTTGAAGTACTTCAGCCAAGGCAACGACGAGACGCGATCCAACAGTGGGAAAATATTGTGCCCAAGGATCATCGATTTTACGGTCGAGATCAGAAGCGGAGAGGGAGGCAATGCTGCGCTTTGACCTCTCCAGGACAGCCTGATAGTAATTCAGCAGTGTCTTAACATCCGGAGAATGAAACGATGCGACCTGCTCCGGAGTGTGGCCTGTCCCACTGTCCGTGGGATCGGGTGGGCGGTTGAACTTTTCATGCCATCTGTCCTTTATCCAAAGCTGTTCCTCTCCCGTGATAGAGCTGATGAGTCCGTCCAATTCTCGAGCTTGATGCCAGGCTGTCCAGCCAAGGCTGTTGCAGTCGGGGCGAGATTGCAGGTCCAAATCTTTTTGAGAAAGCCCATCCAGTGCTCTCTTAACAGAGTTGAACGCTTCATCGTAGCTGTCGATGAACAAGTCTTTCCACTCCATCGGGCCCTCCTTTTATTGATTCCTAGATAGGACTCGAGTGTAGTCCTGTATTTAATCTGATTGTTGACTTCCCTCTATTTTTCCTGGGGCATGTAAGAAAGGTCTGGCCGTACCATCCCTGTTCTGTACTCATACTTGCGGAAGAGATCCATGCACTTGGACCAGACTTCCATGATTTCTTCTCCATAAGCTTCATGGAATTCATCCGACTGTGTCCAGAAGTCGCCGGCACTCTTACCGAATTCGAGATAAACATAGATCGGCATATCTGCCCCCAATATGCCGGCATAAGTATCCCATCCGCCTCCGTAATTCTTCTCTTTACAGATGTCTCCGATCTCCTTGAAGTACTTCGCTACCTCTTCTTCCTTTCCTCCGAGCACATGGCAGTAACCCATGTAAATGAAATTCTCCTCTCCGGGTTTCAGCGTTGGACTTTCGGGATGATAAGACATCTCCGGCACATGAAGATAACAAGAATACCGGACGTGTTTGTATGTTCCTACGACTTGTTCCCCGATGGCTTGAGCATTTTCCTTTCCGATTTTGCTCTCCCATTCCTCGAGAGCTTCAAAAAAACTGTCCAGCGCGGCGTAATTGTCGATCTCCCAGATAAAGAAGTAGTGAAAGTCATCGGTGCTGAAGGCGGTCCACGGATAGGGAAAACTGTGGGTGTCGAGCACTTTCAGTACATTTTTGACATATGCCTCATATTCAGCGGCCATGGACGGTGCACAGACGACTTCTTCGACGAAGAAAAGCTGTGGTTTCGGTTCCTCAGCCTGGGCCAGGCTGGAAAAGAGCAGAAGAACGGCCACCAGGCCAATCCCAAGAATAATAGAAACCTTACCCTTCATAAAAAACCTCCTTTTGTTGTTTTAAGGGATGGAAATTGGCCGCCTTGAAAAGAAAAAATTTACCTCATCCCCTCATGATCCTATTTATCTATATCAAAAGCGAAATCAGATAGCAAGATTTATTTTCTGCCCGACCGGCGGCTTTCGGACATTCTCCTCTTCTGCAATCCCATACTTGCAATACCGGTATATTTCACATCCCCAGCCTTGTATCTTTCCAGAAAAAACCGTATAAATGAAATTCTTCAATGTCATGGAACAGCCGTGACTTCACCTATCAAGGAAGGAGGGAAAAATCATATGAGAATTCTAAAAACGAAGAGCATTTTGATCTTGATTCTGACTGCTGTTATCCTGCCCGCCCTGCAAACTGTTCTTATGGCCCAGGGCCAGGTGCAGGATTACAAGAGAGCAGCCGGCCTGAGAGAAAGGCTCCAGCCTCTGGCTCTCAATATGGTGGAGGCCAGCGGTTGGATCGGAAAAACCCACCGGCTCTGGTACAAAAAGTCAATTGAAAAGGGGACTGCCTTTTTTATGGTCGATGCCGACACGCAAACCAAAAAGGCTGCCTTTGACCACGAAAAGCTGGCTGCCGGATTGTCCGAAGTTCTGGGAGAAAAGGTCAAGCCTTATGACCTGCCGTTCAGGTTCATCGAGTTCTCAGAAGATGAGAAATCGATCGAATTGACAGTGGGGCGCTTTAAATACTCATGCAATCTCGAGACTTATGCCTGTAAAAAAGTGGGGCCAGCCAGCCGGTGGAGGAGAGGCGGATTTGACATGTGGAAGAGGGGCCCTGCTCCTCAGGCTGCTTCCCCTGAGACCAAAGCCTCACCGGACGGCAAATGGGAAACTTTTATCGAAAACTACAATGTGGCGGTCCGTTCAAAAGAAAGCGGGGACAAATTTTTCCTGAGCCACGACGGCTCTGAAGGCAATTACTACACCTTTTCTTCCCTCGCCTGGTCGCCTGATTCGAAAAAGATCGCCGCTTTCCGTCTCCGCCGGGGCTTTCACCGGATCGTTCATTATGTGGAGTCATCTCCATCTGACCAGCTTCAACCCAAGCATCACGAGATGGAATACGCCAAGCCAGGAGATGCCCTCGATATCGAACAGCCTGTGCTTTTTTTGCTCGATGAGAAAAAAGCCGTTTGTATCGACAGTGGTTTATTCCCCAATCCTTATGAGATATATGACCCCGTCTGGCGTGAGGACAGCCGGGCCTTCACTTTTGAATACAACCAGAGAGGACATCAGGGCTACCGTATCATAGAAGTGGATGGGACAACCGGCAGGGCTCGAGCCATAATCAGCGAGGAGCCGGAAACCTTCTTTGCCTATTCAGGAAAAAAATACCGCTATGATATCGACGACGGCAGAGAAATCATCTGGATGTCGGAGCGGGACGGCTGGAATCACCTCTACCTTTACGATGGATCAAGCGGAGAGGTAAAAAATCAAATAACCAAAGGCCCATGGGTGGTGCGCAGAGTGGACAAAGTCGATGAGGAGAAAAGACAGGTATATTTCCAGGCGAGCGGGATGAAGGAGGGTGAAGACCCCTATTTTGTTTATGCCTACCGGATCGATTTCGACGGAAAGGACCTGACCCTGATGACCGAAGGCCAAGGCAGCCACGACATCGCCTATTCATCGGACATGAGCTATTACACCGACACCTGGTCCCGGGTCGATCTGCCGCCGCGCACCGAACTGCACCGGACAGCAGACCGCAAATTGATCATGGAGGTGGAAAATACGGATATCAACCGCCTGAAAGAGGCGGGCTGGAAGCCTCCCGAGGCCTTTGCGGCCAAAGGCCGGGACAACCTGACAGATATCTGGGGCATCATCATCCGGCCCATGGATTTTGACCCTGAAAAAAAATATCCCGTGGTGGAATATATCTACGCCGGACCCCACAGCTCCCATGTTCCCAAGACATTCAGCCCCTGCTTCCGCATGCAGCCCTTGGCAGAGATGGGATTCATCGTGGTTCAAATCGACGGAATGGGCACCAGCAACCGGTCCAAGGCTTTCCACGATATCTGCTGGAAGAATCTCGGGGATGCCGGCTTCCCTGACCGGATTCTCTGGCACAAGGCAGTGGCAGCCAAATATCCCTACTATGATATCAGCCGGGTGGGAATTTACGGCAATTCCGCAGGAGGCCAGAATGCCCTGGGAGGACTTCTTTTTCATCCGGAATTTTACAAAGTGGGAGTTTCCTCCTGCGGCTGTCATGACAACCGGATGGACAAGCTCTGGTGGAACGAACAGTGGATGGGCTGGCCGGCAGGCCCGGAATATGCGGCCTCTTCCAATGTGGACAACGCCTGCCGGCTGCGGGGACACCTTCTCCTGATCCTGGGGGAGATGGACACCAACGTCGATCCTTCCTCCACCATGCAGGTGGTGGATGCTCTGATAAAGGCCGATAAAAACTTCGACCTTTTGGTTATCCCTGGCGGCGGGCATGGCATGGGAGGAGAATACGGACAGAGAAAGATGTTCGACTTTTTCGTCCGCCATCTCCACGGAGTCGAACCTCCTAACTGGAACTCAACCCAATTCGATAAGGATGATAACAACTGATTTCCTTTTCTGTATAAATCAGCTGCCAGCAGTTTAACGCTGCTTTTGATTATGTGTGCAGAGAGAAGGGTTACAGTAAAACGGGAAAAATTCGAAAGCACATTTTCGATCAAGTGATGTATCGCATATGAGAATACAAAGTAAAATGTCTCGTCAATGTTTATGGTTAAGAGTTTAAATACACGTAGAAAATATTTATACTATTGACTGATATATCGAGTTATGATATATAAATTATGATAAAGAATTTTAGCAATAGAACAGCTCAAGATATTTATGATGGAATCAACAGTAAAGTGGATTACCACAGGAGATGAAAAATGCTTCCAAAAAATAGACCGCCGACTCATCCAGGGGAGATGCTCCTAAAGGAATTTCTTGAGCCTTCTGGAATAACACAATTGGAATTGGCTCGACATTTGGGCTGGACTTATGCAAGACTGAATGAGATCATCAATGGACGAAGGGGAATCTCAGCAGAATCTGCACTTGCCTTGGGGGATTCTCTAGGCACAGGACCGGAATTCTGGTTGAATCTTCAGAGGGATTGGAACCTCTGGCACAGCATGCGTGTACATAAAAAGATTCCCAAGCTGCAAAAGATGGCCTCCCAACAAGCAGCTACTTCCTAATATAATAAACTACTTGAAGGAGAAATCATTTCTCCCCTTCCTCTGGCTTAAGCTTCCTGCCAAACTGCTGGCGTTAAGCAGAAATCGCACTGATCAGGATTTCGATCCTCTGGTAAGGCACCTGAATTTGAAAGCAGTAAAATTGTAACTCCAAGCAGGGGCCGCTCGGTCAGCCACTACAGGCAATTTGGATTCCTGCTCTCTGTCCTTTTCATTGTGTTAATGTGATAAAGATCTCTAATCTTTTTCGGGAATGATACCTCTCTGTAAGAGTGAGTTAATCTTCCTTTAATATCAAGGGGCCTTCTTTTTGTGGTAAGATATGTGATGTGAAGAGAAGGTATAATGAACCTCAACGATGCCGAGAAGAAACTCATCGAAAAATTTAAAAGCATTATAGAAGCTTTAGTGGGAGCAGATAACGTCAGATTGTATCTTTTCGGATCAAAGGCCAGAGGAGACTCAGATCGTCATTCCGATATAGACATTGCGATTATTATTAAAGGCCTCACAAGAGAGCAAAAAAATCTGATTCTTGAGGATATCGCTGCCTTTGAATTTGAGAATATCATGTTTTGAGGCAGCGTGTTTATTGTTCGAAAGTGGCTACATAAATGATGCGCTGTCCAGGCTGTATTATTTCGTTTTGTATCATATAAGAGCAGCTCT
>CAYFWF010000016.1:0-64880 GCA_964346815.1 uncultured Eubacteriales bacterium
GATCTGATCACTCAATTCATGTCTGTAGAAATCATGCTCAATGCCGCCAACCTCGCATTCATCACCTTTGCCAAATCTGCCGGTTCCATAGATGGACAGGTCATCGTATTTTTCGTCATTACAGTAGCCGCTGCAGAGGCGGCTGTCGGCCTGGCCATCATCCTTCTTATTTTCAGACAGAAAAAGACTATAAAATCCGAAGATATAAAATTGATGAAAGGGTAAAATGACTGAGATATTCTGGCTGATTCCTTTTATTCCTGCTCTCAGCACACTCATTCTGGCTGTATTTGGCCAAAAGCTCCCCAAGAAATACGTCTCTTTCCAAGCCTGTTTCGCAGTTTTTGCTTCATTTGTCGTCTCGGTCATCTCCTTTATCGGACTGCTCCAGGCAGGCCATGAGCACTCGACTGTGGTTAAAAACCTCTTTTCCTGGATCTATTCCGGAAGCTTCAAGGCTGACCTTTCCCTGCAACTCGATCCCCTTTCTGCTGTCATGGCACTGGTGGTTACAGGAGTGGGATTCCTCATCCATGTCTATTCTGTGGGATACATGGCCGAGGACAAAGGGTACACCCGCTACTTCACTTACATGAACCTCTTCACTTTCGCCATGCTCATCCTCGTTATGGCCTCCAACATCGTACTGATGTTCGTCGGGTGGGAAGGAGTTGGACTCTGTTCTTACCTATTGATCGGATTCTGGTTCGAAAAACATTCGGCTGCTAACGCCGGAAAAAAGGCCTTCATCGTCAACAGAATAGGCGACGCAGCTTTTCTGCTGGGAATCTTTTTCATCTTCATTCACATCGGAAGCGGCGAGTTCCAAGCTATAAACGCAGCTATCGGAGGCGGAGAGATCACCCAAACTCTGGCCACCTTGATCGCCATCCTTCTCTTTGTGGGAGCCACTGGAAAATCGGCTCAGATTCCCTTGTATATCTGGCTTCCTGACGCCATGGAAGGCCCCACTCCCGTAAGCGCGCTGAT
Organism: uncultured Eubacteriales bacterium; assembly: GCA_964346815.1. Taxonomy (GTDB): domain Bacteria; phylum Acidobacteriota; class Aminicenantia; order Aminicenantales; family Aminicenantaceae; genus CAYFWF01. The sequence goes on from CAYFWF010000016.1 coordinate 991, forward strand.
CCACGCAGCGACCATGGTGACGGCAGGCGTGTACATGGTGTCCCGGATGAATGTGCTCTACACCTTTTCCGGTTCAGCGATGAATATCGTTGCTATCGTAGGGGCATTGACTGCAGTCTTTGCTGCGACCATGGCCCTGACCCAAAACGATATCAAGAGAGTTCTGGCCTATTCCACCATATCACAGATCGGATACATGTTTATCGGCTGCGGCGTAGGAGCCTATGCTGCGGGGATGTTTCATCTTTACACCCATGCGTTCTTCAAGAGCCTTCTGTTTTTGGCGGCAGGAAGCGTGATGCATGCCCTCTCGGGAGAATTGAACATGCAGAAGATGGGAGGGCTGAGAAAATACCTTCCCCTCACCTACCCCACCTTCCTGATAGGGGCCATCGCCATATCCGGAATTCCCTTTCTCTCAGGGTTCTTCTCCAAAGATGCCATCCTCACCAGCGCTTTCGCCAGCGGCCAGTATTTTGTCTGGGCACTGGGTATTTTCGGCGCCGTAATGACCGCTTTCTATATGTTCCGTTTGATCTTTTTGACCTTCCACGGAAAAGAACGGCTCGAACCGGAAGCCAAAAAACACCTTCATGAATCCCCCCGGGTGATGACCGTCCCGCTCGTTCTTCTAGCCTTCTTCTCCGTCATCGCAGGATATGTAGGACTCCCTGTGGTCTTCGGCAAAAACCTCGACTTTTTCGGAAGGTTTCTGGAGCCTGTTATCCAGCGCGCCCATGAGGTCCACTTGAGTATCGGAACAGAGTGGATGCTGATCCTGATATCAGTGGCCGTGGCAGTAACCGGGATCTATATCGCATGGGTCTTCTACATCAAGAATCCCAAAATTCCTCATAACTTCGTGGCCCGGTTTCCAGGCCTGTATAAACTCCTCTACAACAAATATTATGTCGACGAAATCTACAATACACTTTTTGTGAATTCGACCATAAAGGGTTCTGAGATCGTGTACGATCATTTTGATCTCAAAGTCATCGACGGTGCAGTCAACGGTTCGGCTTCGGCCACCAATTTCTTCGGAAAAATCCTGAGTACCTTTCAGACCGGACTGATCAAAGACTACGCATTGATCTTTTTACTGGGAGCAATCCTCCTATTAGGCTATTTGGTGTTTTAAAAAATGAATGTGCCGATATTGAGCATCGTGACTTTCCTTCCCCTCGCAGGTGCTGTGCTGTTCATTTTCATCGGCCGCGAAAGGGAAAATCTTCTCCGGTATCTGGCTTTGTTCGTCACGATCATCACCTTTATTGCGTCTCTATACCTTTATTTCAATTTCAATGCCCAAACCCCGGAGCCCCAATTCGTGGAAAGGGGGGCCTGGATCGGGTATGGGATAAATTACCACATCGGGATCGACGGAATAAGCCTCTATCTTGTCATGCTGACCACTTTCCTGATGCCCATTGTTATTCTTTCCTCCTGGACCTACATCAAGAGTAGGGTCAAGGAGTATCTGATTTTCATGCTTCTGCTCCAGACTGGAATCATCGGGGTCTTCGTGGCACTCAACCTCTTTCTTTTTTATGTGTTCTGGGAGGCGATGCTGATCCCGATGTATTTTCTGATCGGCATTTGGGGCGGCCACCGCAAAATCTATGCCACGGTGAAATTCGTCCTTTTTACCATGCTTGGGAGCCTGCTGATGCTGGTTGCCATATTCTACATGTATTCCCTCTTCTACAAAGCGACAGGCACCTATTCCATGAATATCTTCGATTACTACCGCATGATGCTCAATCCAGAGGTGCAGATCTGGCTCTTTTTGGCTTTTGGACTGGCCTTTGCCATCAAAGTGCCCATGTTCCCGTTCCACACCTGGCTGCCAGATGCCCACGTGGAGGCTCCTACGGCTGGATCTGTCGTCCTAGCAGCCGTTCTTTTGAAGATGGGCACCTACGGATTTTTGCGTTTCGCCCTCCCCCTGTTCCCGGATGCTCTGCAGAAATTTCTTCCGGTACTCGCCGTGCTGAGTATCATCGGAATCATCTACGGGGGATTGATGGCCCTTATCCAGAAGGATGTCAAAGGGCTGGTCGCTTATTCCAGCGTCAGCCATATGGGCCTGATCATGCTGGCTGTATTCGCCTTGAACTTCGAAGCCGTCGAGGGAGCGATCTACCAGATGATCAATCACGGGCTGAGTACAGGAGCTCTGTTCTTGTGCGTGGGCATACTCTATGAGAGAGCCCACACCAGGTTGATAAAGGATTTCGGCGGTGTCAGCAAACAGATGCCGGTCTTTTCCGCTTTTTTTCTGATTTTCATGTTGTCCTCTGTAGGCCTTCCTGGACTCAACGGCTTTGTGGGAGAAGTTCTTTGTCTCTTCGGTGTCTTCAAAACCAGCACACTGTTTGGCATCCTGGGAGTGACTACCGTTATCCTGGCAGCCGCTTACCTTCTCTGGATGTACCAGAGAGTCATGCAGGGACCTGTAACCAATCAAAAGATTCTTTCCTTCAGGGACTTGAAGCTCCGGGAGATCGTCTATCTTGTTCCCATCGTCATCATGATGTTCTGGATGGGAATTTATCCCCAGACATTCTTGAGGAAAATGGATGCCTCCGTGACCCACCTTCTCAACCAGGTCAACAAAAGAGAAGCTATTTTTACCGCAGTCCAGGATGGAGAGGAGAACGATCCTTCATACATTCTAATGGAAAGCGACCACCATAAAGAAGACACCGAAAGAGAGGAAAAAGAATCAAGATGAACAACATCTATGCTCTCTCGCCGGTCCTGATCATCGTGGCTGCTTCCCTGCTCGTTTTGCTTCTGGAAGTCTTCATAAAAAAAGAAAACAGAGATTACCTGGCCTATTTCTCCACGTTATTCCTGGTTGCTGCGGCTGCCGTCTGTACGCAATTCTGGAACAGATTCTACTCCTATTTTGATGGAAGCCTGATTCTGGATAACTTATCGCTGTTTTTCTCTTTTATTCTTATCCTGACAACATTCCTGATCATTCTTCTCTCGATGAAATACAATACCCTCCAGGACATGAACTACGGGGAGTACTATGCCCTTCTTCTGTTCGCACTCTCGGGAATGATCATCATGGTCTCCTCCAGGGATTTGATCGTGATTTTCCTGGGTCTGGAGGTTCTATCCATATCCAGTTACGCACTTGCCGGTTTGCGGAGGAGCGATGAAAAATCTTCCGAAGCAGCCATCAAATATTTCTTGCTCGGGAGTTTCGCGTCGGCTTTCCTGGTGTTCGGAATAGCCCTTCTGTTCGGCGCCGCACAGTCGACCGGAATCGCACCGATCGTTGAATATTTTCAATCCGGATCGGCACTCAGCCTGATGGCTCTGGTCGGCTTAGGCTTCGTTGTTATCGGATTCGGATTCAAGATCGCCGTCGTTCCCTTCCATATGTGGACGCCGGATGTGTATCAAGGGGCTCCCACACCGATCACGGCATTTTTCTCTGTCGGCCCGAAAGCGGTCGGATTCGCGGTGCTTCTCAGGATATTCTATCCCTACCTCAGGGAGGCTCTGGATTCACAGCTCATCTTTGCGCTCCTCTGGATTATCGCAGTCTTGACCATGGTTGTGGGAAACCTGATCGCTCTCAGACAGACCAACGTCAAGCGGATACTCGCTTACTCCAGCATCGCTCATGCGGGATACCTGATGGTGGCCATCCTGGCGGGCGACAGGGAAAGCCTGGTCTTTTACCTGACCGTTTATCTTTTTATGAACATCGGGGCTTTCGCTTCGGTCATCGCCATGGGCCGGAAAGATCGCGAGTATCTCGAGCTCGAAGATTACAGAGGAATCGGGTTCAAATATCCCTGGATAGGAGCCACATTCTCCATTTTCCTTATTTCATTGGCCGGATTTCCTCCCACTGGAGGATTCCTGGCGAAGTTTTATGTCTTCTCGGCCGCAGTCAGACAGGGGCTCGTATCACTTGTCATCATCGGCGTACTGGCCAGCCTTGTATCTGTTTTCTATTACTTGAGGATCATCGTCATGATGTACATGAGGGAACCGTCTCATGAGATCGAGATCAACATCGACAACCCGGCTCTTTTCCTCGTTCTATTTCTCTGTCTCTATGGAGTCCTCCAACTGGGGATTTTTCCTGGAAATATCCTTGTTCTCATCAAGCAGGCCGTGAGCTCTTTTCCCCTTCTTTGACGTTTTTTTAATCCAATTTCGTTTTTAACCATGTACCAATTTTCCAATTTTGTCTATAATGGTCCATTCAGGAGAATTTGCAATGGAAAAGAAAAGAACCGCATCTCTATTCATCTTGATCTTTGCCGTGTTGGGCATCAGCACGCTGGGTCAGGCAGATTGGTTCCTCGACTTAGAAAACGGATTGGCCCTGAGCGGATACAACGATGTGAGGATTCCTGGAGAGACCGGAACCCTGTTTTCTCTCTCGGATGATCTGCAGACCGATGCCTCTTATTTTTTCCGGGTCCGGTTGGGATACCAACTCAAATCCAGGCACACCTTTTCCCTTTTTGCTGCTCCACTTACGCTGAATGCTTCGGGTAAAGTGGCCAAAGAGCTCACATTCTTCGAAGAGACATTTCAGCCGGATATCCCCCTCACCGGCTCATACACCTTCAATTCCTATCGGCTGACCTACCGATACGATTTTATCAGGAAAGACAAATGGCAGGCTGGAATCGGATTCACAGCGAAAATCAGAGATGCCGCCATAGAAATCGAAGGCGGTGGGAAGAGCTCGAAAAAGACCAACGTTGGATTCGTGCCTCTGATCAATTTCAGAGTATTATGGCAGTTCCATAGGGAGTGGGGGTTGCTTCTGGAAGGAGATGCAGCGTGGTCCCCTCAGGGGCGGGCAGAAGATGTCCTGTTGGCGCTTCGATATAACCTAAATAGAAACCTGACCATCAAGGCAGGGTACAGAATCCTGGAAGGCGGTGCGGACGTGGAGGAGGTTTATAATTTTGCCTTGATCCACTTCTTCAGCGCTGGCCTCAGGTATACTTTTTGATCGGGCGCCAAGAGAGAATCAGAGGCCTCCGTCCTCTATATCATGTCAGAACGGAATCATACTGGTCACAGCCGACCAGAGGGAGGATAAATATGTTTTTTGAACGAATCGAATCTCCTGGCCTGGCTCATTACTCTTACATGATAGGAGACGGCACAGAGGCGTTGTTGGTCGATCCCCGCCGAGATTGTGAAATTTACAGAAAAAAGGCTCTAGAAGCAGGATTCTCCATAAAATATATCCTCGAAACGCACATGAACGAAGACTATGTGACCGGGTCTTTAGAGTTAGCCTCTCGAACGGACGCTGAGATCTGTCACGCCGATAAACAGTGGGACTATAAATACGGAAAACCTGTTGAAGACGGGCAGACTTGGCGTGTCGGGCAGCTCAAAATCCAGGCTCTTCACACCCCGGGCCACACTCCCGGACATATGAGTTATTTCCTGCATGATCCCGAAGGAGTGCCGTGGATGCTCTTCTCAGGAGATTCCTTGTTTGCCGGCGGCGTGGGCCGTGTGGATTTATTGGGAATGGAAAGAGCCGAGGAAATGGCCGGCCTCATGTATGAATCTATTTTCGAAAAAATTCTTCCCTTAGGAGATGGGATCATCGTCTGTCCGGCTCATGGCACAGGCTCGGTGTGCGGTTCATCGATCTCCCAGCGGATCTGGACAACCATAGGGACAGAAAGGAAGTCCAATTCCGAGCTTCAATCCAAAGACAAAAAAGCATTCATCTCCCGAGTCAGCAGGAAATTGGAGCGCCCGCCTTACTTTTCAAGGATGGAGCGCTGGAACCTGGAAGGGGCTCCACTCCTGGAAAAGCTGCCTCATCCCGCGCCCCTGAAAGCTCACGAATTTAAGTCCAGGATCGAAGATTCCGTCATCGTGGATACCCGAATGGAATTGGGATTTTCCGCTGCGCACGTTCCGGGCGCTTTCTCTATCTGGTTGGGAGGATTGGCCAGTTTCGCTGGCTGGTTTCTTCCCTATGACAAGCCTATCCTGTTGGTGAACGAGTCGGAAAATCCGGAGGAAGCCGTAAGGATTCTGATCCGGTTGGGATATGACCGGATCGAAGGCTATCTTGCGGGAGGCATGCTGTCCTGGCACACCGCAGGATTCGAGAGCCGCTCTATCAGCACGGTCACCGTCCAACAGCTCTGCCGTCTTCTGGATGCCCAAGAAAATCCCTTTATCCTGGATGTGCGGAGCATAGGGGAGCTGGAAAGCCAAGGCCGCATTCAGGATGCTCTCCAAATCCACATCACCATGCTGCCACGGTGGATGAGAGATGTGCCCAAGGACCAGCCGGTCTACATTTTTTGCGGAAGCGGCCTCCGCTCCATGATAGCTGCCAGCCTCCTCCGACAGGAAGGCTGGACCGATCTTATCGTGGTACTTGGAGGGCTTGCTGGTTGGAATTCCGTAAGCTGTCCGCTCCAATAACTCCATCGCCATGAATATTCTATTGACTGGAGCCACGGGATACATCGGACGAAGGCTCCAAAAAAAACTCCTCACCGATGAAACAGTCCGTCTCCGGCTGTTTGTGAGAAACGCCCAAAAAGTTCAAGACATACCGAAAAATCGAATCGAATTATTCGAAGGGAACGTCCTGGAAAAAGACTCCATACAAAAAGCACTCATTGGAATAGATGCGGCCTATTACCTGATTCACTCTATGGGAGCGAGTGCAGATTTCGAACGGCTCGACAGAGCGAGTGCCCAAAATTTCCTGGACGCCTGTATCCAAAACAAGGTGAAGAGGATCATTTATCTCGGAGGCTTGGGAGAGAAAGATACGGCTTCCAAACATCTGAGAAGCCGACTGGAAACCGGAGAGCTCTTGAGTTCGAGACCGGACCAAATCCAGACAGTCTGGTTCCGGGCCGGAGTCATCATCGGTTCAGGGAGCGCCAGCTTCGAAATCATCCGCCATCTGGTCCAGAAGCTCCCGGTAATGATCACACCGAAATGGGTCCGTACTCGGACACAACCGATCGCGGTAACAGATGTGTTGGAATATCTTTATCAGGCCAAAGACCTCGGGGTTGAAGAAAATCTCATCGTCGATATCGGATCGGAACAGATGAGGTTCAAGGACGTGCTGTTACAGGCTGCCTCTGTCATGGGGCTGAAAAGAACCATCATCCCTGTGCCAGTCCTATCTACCTGGCTTTCTTCCTACTGGCTCATGCTGATGACCCCGGTCCCCTTTCCGATCGCCCGAGCCCTGATTCAAGGGTTGAAATCGGAAACCATCGTTAAAAACGAGAATGCAGGGAAATTCTTCCCCCAGATTCATCCTCTTTCTTACCGGAAATCCGTTCTCAAGGCCCTCCAGGAAATAGAAAGAGACCAAGTCATCAGCCGCTGGTGTGACAGCAGTGCCCAAAGGACATGTGATATAAGGGGCCAGGATAACCTGGGATCTGCCATTTTCAGAGAAAGGCTGGTATATGATACGAGTGATATCTCCACTGATAAGGTATTCGCTGCCATTGAATCCATCGGAGGAGTGAATGGATGGTTCAACTATGACTGGCTGTGGCGGTTGAGGGGATTCATGGACATTATCCTCGCGGGGCCTGGATTGAGTCGAGGTCGCAGAGACCCCCAAAAACTCCGTATCGGCGACGGACTGGATTTCTGGAAAGTCGTTGACTTGAAGCCCAACCAGAGGCTGCTGCTGGTCAATCAAATGAAAGTTCCGGGAAAAGCATGGCTTGAATTTTCTCTGGAAGGGACAAAACTTATCCAGACGGCTTATTATTATCCTAAAGGACTGTGGGGAAGAATCTATTGGTACCTCACCAAGCCTCTTCACAGAATCGTTTTCCCGGATATAGCGAAGGGAATCATCAAAAGGGCTCGAATCTCAGAGATAAAAACTTAGGGTTTTCTTTTAACCGGACTTGAACTCCTAATATCAAACTGGATGCTTCGGGATTTGTCTAAGATTACAGACGATTTAACGCAATCCAGACATGACGTCTTTATATTTGGCGTCGGCTTCCTGGACGGCCGGATTTTCCATGTGCTCCCTGACCTTGGCATAGGCCTTCAGCATTTCCTGGAAGTCTTTGTCGATTCTTTGAAGTAGGGATTTTAGTTCCTCAGGATGGGTGTCTTCTGTTTCCAGCTCAGGATATTTTCCCCTAATCTCATTGATCTTTGGAATGAGTTGCTTCATATGTTCTGCAAAAGAATCCAAAACTTCCGCCACATCTTTAGATTGCTCGATTCGATTCATGTTTTCGACAAAAGCTTCAAGCAAAACGGCCAACTCGGTGAGCACCGACTTTGCGTCTTCGTATTTTTCATCTCTATTGGCGTTAGAGTCACCGAAGGATTGTATGCCGATGAGCAACAGCAGACCAAACAAAAATAAAATCAATAGGATTCGCTTCATTTTTTTCTCCTTATTGAATGCCGAGTCTCTGAGCTTCTTCCGGTTCTTGCTTCTTGAGGAGCTCGAAGTTAGCGTATTGAGTGATGATGTTGAAGCTCATCACTAATTTATGAAAATCCTGGTTCTTGAAATAATGCTGTTGAATCTCGTTAAAGCCTGTAAAAACAGGATCGCTATAAAGAGAGCTGACTTCCATTCTGATATGGCTGTCGACAGTGGATCTTCCTGGCTCATCGAGGGCCTCACGCTTTTTTCCGAGATCGATCATCTTTGTTACACAGTCTTCTTTTAATGACTCGACCTTTGCTCTCACTTCAGAAACTTCGGGTTTTTCCTCCAGCAACTCGACAAGTTCTGTCATTGTTCTGATGTAAAGCTCACCTATTTGCTGACCGACTTCCGTAGGGGTCATTTCAGCTTCCTGTTCGGCTCTTTTTTCTGAGGGCTCGGCAGCAGACTGAGTCTCCATGTTCTTCCCCTCTCCTCCTCCGCAGGCGAACGATACAAGAACAACGGCCAAGCACAGGGTTAGGATTTTAAGTGTTTGTGATTTCATCCTTAACCTCCATTTAATTCTATAATTTCTATAATATCTATAAACAAAGTAAAGCGCTATCTTAGAGTTTGTCCTGTGATTTGTCAAGAGATTTATTAAATGACTATCCGGTAATCGCTGTTGCAGATCTTCCCCTAACCAGAGGATCAAATCTCAAATTGTGGAATTCAAGGGGCGGCAGTGGTAAAATGACCAAGGTTTTTCGCTAAAAAACGAATATAATGCGTATCCGTTACGCATACAAATGGAGGATGTGATGTCATTTAAACAGGCTGTGTTTCTCTATTTCTTTACACTGGCCGTATTTTTCGCGATCGACATGATCTGGCTGGGATTGGTGGCCAAAAAATTCTATCAGCGTCACCTCGGAGCTCTGATGAGTTCCAAGGTGAACTGGACTGCGGCATTTCTTTTTTATCTGCTTTTCATCATCGGGCTTCTTGTTTTTGTCGTTCGCCCCTCCCTGCAGGCAGACCTTCCCCTCCAAGCCCTGTTGACCGGTGCCCTTTTCGGACTTATCAGCTACGCCACCTATGATTTGACCAATCTGGCCACACTCAAGGACTGGCCGCTCGTGGTGACCGTGGTGGATCTCATCTGGGGAACGGTCCTGGGAGGAATGGTTTCGTTCGTCAGCACGCTCCTCGGCCGTACGGTATTGAAGCTGTAATCCTTTCGTTGATGTATTTTCTCCACATCAGGAAAACACTCTCCTGCCTCTCAAGATAGGATCTCGATGTGCATCTTTTCAGAGAGATGAGTGAAACATCAAGTCCCGGAAACCAGTAATTTGACACCTGAGAATCATTGCCCTATAGTGGATTAAAATGTTCGTCTATGCAGGAATCGATGAGGCCGGATACGGTCCTTTGTTCGGCCCTCTGGTGATCGCAAGAAGCATTTTTGTGCTGGACCAGCATCAGCCTGCTCTCGAACCCCCTTCTCTGTGGCGTATGTTGAGATCAGCGGTCTGCAAAAAACCGGGTGATAAGAAGAGACGTCTGGCGATCAATGATTCCAAGCTGCTATACAGGCCTGATTGGTCTCTGGAACACATTGAGCGGGGAGTTCTTTCTTTTTTATCGGCTTCTGAAATTGCCCCGAAGAATCTCAATGATCTTCTCGAAAAGCTGGCCTACGACCAGCTTTCCTTTCAAATCAAGCAGGAATGGTATCATTCCCCTAGAGGAGAACCTTATATCCCGCTCTTCCTTTCTCTCACCCAACTGGACCAGGCAAAGAGGAGATTGCAGCGGGCGATGCTGAATAACTCTATTCATCTCGCCGATGTCAATGCAGCGGTGGTGTTTGAGGACCGGTTCAATCAAATGGTACATAGCTTAGGCTCCAAAGCAGGCTGTGCCTGGTCTTTTGTATCGGGTCATCTTGAGACCATATGGCACCGGTATGGCCAGGCTCATCCTCTGGTTATCGTGGATCGCCAAGGAGGGAGAAGAAGATATCAGGAACTGCTGGAGTCGATTTTCTATCCAGCGGAATTGAGCACTCTTCATGAAAGGCCTCTGGAAAGTTTTTACAGGATTTCCGATGGTATGAGGCAGATGCACATCCTGGTTCAGGTTGCGAGCGAACACCGGCACTTTCCAGTCGCTTTAGCTTCCATGGCAGCCAAATATTTGCGGGAACTTCTTATGACCAGGTTTCAGAACTTCTGGTCGATTCATGCTCCACAAATCAGACCCACGTTTGGATATTTCGGAGATGGCAGGCGGTTTCTGAAGGAGATACAGCCACTCATTAATCAGTTAAACATCGAACCTGAGAGTCTTATCCGGTGCTGCTGAATTTAAATTCTCAGGGGCTGAACGCCTGAACAACAGTTCATGATTTTTGGTGCTCATCTCTATCGTATTTTGCAGCGTGGAATTTCAGCTGTTTCACCATAAACGCTAAGCCGTTCGCCCTGCTGGGGGAAAGGTTGGTGCTCAAGCCAACTCGTTCAATGAAATACAGATCGGAATTCTTTACCTCTTTTGGCGGCTGATCGTTCAGTACGCGTAGAAGTAACGCCAGTATCCCCTTGGTGATGAGAGAATCACTATCTGCCGAGTAATGAATTTTATTGTTTTTGAGTTCGGCGCTGATCCATACTTGAGACTGGCATCCCTTCAAGGCATTTTTATCCGTTTTGATGTCCTCATCCTGTGGATCGAAATTTCTGCCTAATTGGATCAGATATTCGTATTTATCCATCCAGTCATCCAATGCGGACATCTCTTCGATGATTTCGTTCTGAATATGGTCGATATTCCTTTTCATTCTTCCGTGATACATTTCCTGTTTCATTTCCCCCCTGTAGGACGCATCAGGGATTGCACCTTTTTAATTCCCTCCATCAATCTGTCTATCTCCTCTTTGGTGTTGTAGAGGGCGAAGCTGGCCCGGACCGTTCCAGATATTCCATAGTGCTGCATAACGGGTTCTGCACAGTGCGTACCTGGACGTACCGCGATCCCCAATTTATCCAATATCGTTGCAGCATCATAAGGATGAATTTCGTCCAGGTTGAATGATATGGCCGAACACCTTTTTCTGTCTTTACCATATATTGTTATATTTTCGAGAGAACTCAGATTATTTATGGCGTAATTTATTAATTCCCGTTCATGTGAAACAATTTTCTCCATACCGATCTTGTCCAGATATTCCATTGCCGCCGCCAGGCTCACAGCTGCCCCGATGCTGGCAGTGCCCGCCTCAAATTTATACGGGAGATCGGCAAAGGTGGTATGATCGAAGCTCACCTTGGCGATCATCCCTCCTCCACTCTGATAAGGCGGCATGGTTTCCAGCCATTTTTCTTTCCCAAAAAGTACGCCGATCCCGGTGTCCGCATATATCTTGTGTCCTGAAAAAGCAAAAAAATCACAATCAAGATCCTGAACATCGACAGGAAAATGGGGAACGGCCTGCGCCCCGTCTATCAGGACCGGCACATCGTGAGCATTGGCCAGCCCGATGATCTCTTTAACATCATTTACGACTCCCAGCGCATTGGAAACATAGGTCAAAGAGATAAGTTTTGTTTTTTCTGTGATCAGTGTTTCCAGTTTATGGGCAAGCAGAATTCCGTCATCGTTAAAGGGAATGACTTTGAGCCGGGCATCTTTTCTTTCACAAAGCATCTGCCAGGGGACTATGTTGGAGTGGTGCTCCATCTCCGAAATGATGACCTCGTCTCCCCTCTCGATAAATGCTCTGCCGAAGGAGTCAGCCACCAAGTTTATCGCTTCCGTGGTGCTCCGTGTAAAGATTATTTCTCTGGCATTTCTGGCATGGATGAAGTTTTTAACCGTTTCTCTTGCCCCTTCATAAGCAGCGCTCGCCTCTTCACTTAAATAGTGTATTCCCCGATGGATATTGCTGTTAGTTTCCGCATAAAACTCTATGATCTTATCCAAAACGTCGCGGGGTTTCTGGGTGGTTGCAGCATTATCGAGATAGACCAGCGGCTTCCCATGAATCCTTCTCTGCAGAATGGGAAAATCCGCACGGATCTTTTCTATATCCATTATGGAATGTCTTTTCCAGTTTTATAAAATTGGATGACCGAGAACCATCCGTTTTCATCGGTGAACCTATTTTTAATTTCCAGCCCAGAAGCCGAAGCGAGTTCATCCACTAACCCATCTGTATATTTGTGCGAATTCTCGGTATGAATGGTTTCTCCCTGCTCCATGATTATTTTTTCATCTAAAAGTGGAGAGGAAACCTTCAAATCTTTCGAGGCTTTCAGGTGCATTTCAATGCGAGAATATTCTGCATTATAAAACGCCACATGTTCAAAATCGTTCGGTTCGAAATTCGAGGCTATGAGGCTGTTGACCACATTGAGAATATTCCGGTTGAAGTTCATTGTGACACCCCTGCTATCGTTGTAGGCATTTTCGAGCAGATCTTTGCTTTTCACCATATCGACTCCCAGCAACAGCCTATCACCCGAGTGCATGAGTGCGCTCAGATCACAGATGAATTGTTCGGCTTGCTCCTTATCAAGATTCCCTATCGTGCTGCCGAAAAAGCAAAAAAGGCGCTTCGAGCCCGAGGGGATGACCTGAAGCTGCCTGGTAAAATCAGCCACTACTCCTTGAACTTCAAGCCCTGAAAAGTCGTTGAGAAGGATATTCGCCGACTCTTCGATAGCGGCCTGGCTCACATCCACGGGGATATATCGAATGGATTCAATGTTTTTTCCAGGCACAGAGCTCAACAAAATGGAAATCTTCGAACAGTCACCGCTCCCCAGCTCGATGATATCCGTATCTTTCAGATCGATACTGATGTTGAAGGCGACTTTTTTCAATATGGATTTCTCGGTCCGGGTAAGATAATATTCGGGCAATCGCGTAATCTCTTCAAACAGCTTCGATCCCGCCTCGTCGTAGAAATACTTACTCGAAATAGACTTATAAGTGGAAGTGAGACCGGTAATGATTTCCCCTATAAGGTCATCTTTTCCCAGTTCGGACAAAAAATTAATGACTGGAGCCGGTGACTCTTCAGAGGAAGGTTCCTCATTTAAAAACATTTCATCCTTTTCCTTCATCTCAAAGATGTGTAACTGGCCGGCAAACCTGTTTCATAAGGATTGTCATTATCGCTGCTCCATTCAAACCAACCGCCATCGAACACGGATATGCTCGGCCAGCCCATCAACCAGGCATTGAAAAAGGCTTCGCTTGCCCGCCATCCTGTGCCGCAATAAAAAGAATTGTGTTTACTGGCTTCTATCCCTACTTCTGACCACATTTTCTCGATTTCATGGTACTCACGGGTGGTATGATCCAGGTTTCTGTAGTTTTCCATGTGATAGGCATCACTCCCGCAGTTGCCGAATACCGCTCCTGGAATGCGGCCTTTTTTCTCTATATAGTGATAACCGCTGACCTCCCCGATGAATTCTCTCCAGCTGCGCACGCTCACAAGATTTTTATCCTCGGATTTTATAATTTCCTTCGCTCTGTTTACATCCACTACCATTTCGGCACAAGATGGAATGTCTGCCCCGAAATCAACCACAGGATGTTTCTCGGTTTCTTCGGCTGTCGTTTCCAATCCCTCGTCAATCCAGGCCTGCAGGCCGCCGTTTAACACACGAATATCTTTTACTCCGGCATACATCATTATAAAAGCGCAGCGGAAGGCTCCCAGTTGTCCGGCACTTCTTCCGGGGAAAGGATCGTTCATATCTGGGAATGAAAATTTTCCATAGAGGATAACGGTGGTATCATGGGTGATACCCAAATTTTCGAGCGTGCTTTTTATCTCTTCGGGAGTTCTGCAGTTCCATGTTTCTGGAGATTCCAACGAGTTTGTGTCCAGGTCAACGGCACTCGGGATATGCCCCTTTTCATAAGCTTTTCTGTTGCGATAATGGGCATGGCAGAGAACATACTTCTGATTGCCGTATTCCTGGACATAACCCTTTGAAATCAAGTTTTTGAGCCATCCGGCAGATACTAGGTGCCTATATCTTGCTAAATGCTGCATGGGAAGTTCTGTGTTGGCGCTCCATTCACCGAGAAAATCATGATATACATCGACATTTTGATACCCTGCCTTTACAAACTGATGGGCGACTTTTTCTGTTTCCTCGTTATGGCAACCGTACAAAATCAGGGAATTATCAGGAACAATCTCTTTATTCCGAACAATTTCCAGCCAATCGATGTAATTGATCCATTTCGCTGGCAGGCTCTTAGCATTTCTAATGTGCCCGCCACGCGGTTCCTGGTGAACTTTCCAACCGTTGTAGGCATCGACCGAACGCACGTCGATTATCTTTAAATTCTGATCCCTCAATCGATCAGACAATTCTTTTGTGGCAACTCTCTTCATTCGATTAAGATATAGTGTTTGCTTTCCGTCCCGATACCAGCAGTTATTTGATCAAAAAGATGCCCTGTACATTAAAAAGTTTCAGAGCTTCCGATTAACTGATTTTCGGCCTCTCAACATAGACTCTGTTATGGTTCAGACCAGATTTCACCGTATTTATCCGAGTGTCCTTTCATCTCCGCCAGGACTTCTTTATCCGGTTTAATTCTGTACACATTGCCTCCGGTTTTCTTCCCATCCACATTTTCTCCATGAAGGTCAGTAAAGTAGAGACCATCGGGACCAAAAGAAAGGCCACAGGGACTGGCCGCACCGCTGCCCCTGTAAACGACGAAATCATCACAGGATTTGACTGCCGTTGAATCTTCGTTCAACTGAAGCTTCACTATCTTTTTCCCTTTTACACCGGGGCCTTCTGCATAGGCCTCTCCAAAAAGGGCCACAAACAGATGGTCGTTAAATTGAGGAGGAAACTGCCCCCCCTGCATAAAATCCAGAGCAGTAGGAGCCTGAGTGTTGTGCCACCAGAAGATGGAATTCTTGCGCATGGTTCCGGGCCAGCCATAGTTTTTAAGCGGTTCGACCTTAGCAATCCGGTCATCGACATCCGGACCATTTCCTGCAATATATAAGCATCGGTCGCTGTTTCGCCAGGAAGCACCAAAGGGATTCCGAAATCCTTTGGCATAGACATAGCTGCCGGGATTGGGATTATCCCATGGAATAGTGCCGTCTTTTTCCATTCTGAGAATCTTTCCTCTTAAATCATTATCATCCTGGGCTTTTTTCCATTCTCCGCCGTCTGCCACATTCACATAAAGCTTTCCGTCGAATCCGATGGTCACAGCCTGTATCTGATGGGCTCTCGTCGTGGAAGGGATGTCGTCTATGATGGCCTCCATGGAGTCCATTTTAAGGCCGTCCTTGCCCGATGTACGGACCACCTTGCCTTTGATTTCATCTTTTTCTCTATAAAGCATGGACAGAAAAAGGTCTCCTGTTTGAGGATCCACGCATATTCCGGTCAATCCTGATTCTCCGTGCCCTGGGATTTCAGGAGTGGGTTCATAATTCAATAATCCCTCGGCATAGGTATGGACTTTTCCATCATAAGTAACGGATTTGACCTGCCCGTAAAGCTCTGTCACATAAAAAGAAGGATCCCGGGATTCTTTTTTTGAGGCAGGAACAAACGCAATGTTCACCGGCAAATCCATTCCTGCTGCCACAAGCTCTATATCAAACCCAGGATAAATCAGCCAATTCTTAATCAACACTTTTTCTAGCTCATTGAGATCGGGCATCAGTTCTCCTTCCTTGAATAGTCTTCGGAATAGAGCGCATACTTTTTATCATAAAATTGATATAATGTAAATCGATGTTTTATATAGGAATAGTCTTTTTTTAAAGGCGTTTACTTTTCTTAAAAACCTACAAAATGACCCAGCCAGAATAGAAAAATTATTGCCAGGATATGCAGGATCCACCATCCTGGCTTAAACATAGTGAATCTGTGCATCTTATCCTCCTTTTACCACAGCCAGTTTCCTAATGCATACACAACGGATAGAGTAAACAAATGAACCCACCACCAGCCCATATTTGGGTAGCGGAAAAACCTACCCTTGTGAGGCATTTCCGTACTGCCCATGCGCTCCAGATCGAAGAGAGCCTTGCCCACCAAAAATTTCGTCCATAGGATGACAATATATGGAAATACAGTGCCCAGGACCAAACTTGGAAAGCTCAGCTTCTCTGGAAGATGAGCCAGGCCAAAATGGACCATTACGATGGTACCGATAATGACGATCATCCCGTTTATTACGTATCCGTAAGAGACGGTTTTCTTAAAAAAGAACAATAAAGGAACCAGAATGATGCTGATGATTCCGGTCACGAACGGGATGATATGAGCATCATTTATTGCAAGAGGGTGGATGCGATAATGTAAAAGCCAGCCTCCCAAGGAGATCGAGAATAGCCCGATTATCAGTAGTATTTTGATGTGCTGTTTTTGAAGCATAATCCTTCTCTAAAGACGGAAAGGGATGACTTGTGGATTCTCTATCCCTCTCCGTGGTCAAAGTGGAGAAATACAGCTATTTACTATTTATAGCAATTATCGTGCCAATATTTATTGGCCCAAAAGAAAATCGTGCAGGCTTATTCAGCCTGATGAGTTTTACGCCATTTTAATGATTTGATAATAAATTACTCTGCTCCAGGATTATGTCCTGTCAGAATGGACAGTTAGCGATTTTTCCGTATTTGTATCCGAAAAGCGAAAAAAAGCTGGGGCAGGACGTAAGCCGAATTCTGTTCCCGCAAACACGGGAGTGGTTATTTGTCTGAGCAACCTACCCGCCTCTCGAAGCGGGCCGCTTCAACCGAGGCCAATTTGGTCTTGCTCCGGATGGGGTTTACCGTGCTCCTGATGTCACCACCAGAACGGTGAGCTCTTACCTCACCTTTTCACCCTTACTCCGCAGGACGGCTCATCGCCAATCCTGCAGGGCGGTCTGTTTTCTGCGGCACTTTCCTCCGATTGCTCGGAGTCGCTGTTAGCGACCATCCTGCCCTCTGGAGTTCGGACTTTCCTCCCCTTCTTATCTGAAAGAAGGAGCAACCACCTCGCCTACCCCAGCTCTTATCTTTATACCATATTGCTTCAATTTTTTGTAGAGGCACTTTCGTCTCTGTCCTCGAATGGCTCCTGTTTCCCCAGAAAATGGTCAGTCTAATGTATGCTTCAATGATGCAGAAACCCAGGCATTCCAAACAGGGGCATAGGGAGGCGTATAAGCCGAATCGAACCATCCCAGTTCTTTAACACTCAATCCTGCATATACAGCCACTGCGATCGGGTCTATAAGCTGGGAAGCATTCCCTTCGCTTACCACTGAAGCTCCCAGTACCTTCCCGGATGATATGTCATAAACGACCTCCGCTTGGGATGATTTTGCACCTGGATAATAGCCCGCTTTGTCCAATCTTCGAGCAGAGCTCACATCGGCCTCTATGCCTTCCTTCTGGGCATCTTCCAGACTCAGCCCGGTCTTTGCCAGCGATAATTCAAAAAACTTGAAGATCTGAGTCCCAACGATGCCGGGAAAGAGAATGTCTTCCCCTGACATGTTCAGACCAGCGATCCGGCCCATTTTGTTCGCAGTCGATCCTGAAGGATAATAGGTATTTCGGTCGAGTATTCTGTGATACACTGATGCACAATCTCCAGCAGAGTAAATATCCTTTACTGAAGTCTTCCCTTTGCGATCTATGATCAACGCCCCGTTTCTCATTTTTTTTATCTTATCCTGACAAAAATCGGTAGCAGGCTTTGTTCCCACCACCGAAAACACCATATCACATTCATAGGGCCCTTTTTCCGTGTCGACCGTAAAACCTTTTTTTGTCTTATCGACCTCTTGGACAGAAGTCTCTCCGGAAAATTCGATATTCTTTTCAGCGATTTTTTTCTTAATGGCATTCCGTATGAAAGAAGGCCAGGTCGTCGCTGGTTCAGGAAGAATTTCGAAGACACGGACTTCGATTTTTCTTGCCCTCAGTGCCTCGACCAACTCCAATCCTCTGTTTCCGGCACCTATTACAGCAGCACTTTTCGATTCATGATTTTTTATGTATGAAAGGATCTCCCTCAGGTCTTCCAAGTTGTGCAGATTGAATATTCCCTCTTTCTGATAATCCATAAAAGGAAGTTTTTGGGGAGTCGAGCCTGTGGCAATGAGCAATTTTTCGTATTTTTCCGTAGAGATCGCTCCCGTTGAAACATCCTTCACTTTGACATATTTTTCATCCGTGAAAATATCAATCGCCTCTCTTTGGGTTTCCACTGAAATTCCCTTTTTCTCCTTGATCGACTCAGGAGTGAAATGCACTAAGTTCTCCACAGATTCGATATCTCCCGATATAACATAAGGAATGCCGCAGGCTGCATAGGATATGATTTTTCCTTTATCGATCACCTTGAGAGAAGCATCAGGGATGTTCCTTTTGATCTGGCTTGCAGCCGATAGACCAGCCGCGTCTGCACCTATGATAAGATAACCAGACATCTTTCCTCCTTGCTCTTTATATTCACCTTAAAGCAATTCTCTGCATTTTGCAATTGGATGAGGCTCAAAAAACGGCCATATGATCACGCAACCGGATAATTTGGCACGCATCTAGCATTATATAGGGAGTGTGTCATAATGGAAACAACAGGGATCGGGGAATACCATGGACGAACAATTTGATATCGAAAGAATACTCATGTAGAAAAAACAAAAACCTGAGAAGGAGGAAAAGATGCCGGAACTGCCAGATGTAGAAGTTTTTAGAAAATATATGAATGCCACCTCTCTGCATCAAAAAATATCCGGAATAGAGGTCGAGCATAAAAGAGTCCTTCAGGACATCTCCCCTTCCGGATTGGGAAGAAAACTCAAGGACCGACAGTTCGAGAGAACGAAGCGCCATGGAAAACATTTATTTGCCTGTGTGGACGAGGAGTTCTGGTTGATGTTCCATTTCGGCATGACCGGTTTTTTGAAATACTTCAAGAAGGCAGAAGAACGCCCTTCGCACGCCCGGATTTTATTTCATTTCGGAAATGGATATCATCTCGCTTATGATAATCAGAGGATGCTGGGAAAAGTCCAGGTCGTTGAAAATGCCGCAGAATTTATAAGAAAAAACGATCTGGGTTCTGACGCATTGGATCTGACTTTACATGCTTTTCAAAATCTGCTGCTGGGACGGCGGGGCAGCATGAAAACTTTTCTGATGAATCAAAGCCTGATCGCTGGAATCGGGAATATATATTCCGATGAAATTCTGTTTCAAGCCGAAATCCATCCCCGAATCCAAGTCATGGATCTGGATGAAAACCAGATCAAAAATCTTCATAAGTGCATGTTGGATGTGTTGAAAACAGCTATTGAAAAAAAAGCTGACCCACAGAAATTTCCAGATGATTTCCTCATTCCCTATCGGGGAAAAAAGAACGCATGTCCCCGGTGCGGAGGAGAATTGAAAAAAATCAAAGTGAACAATCGGGGCACCTATTTCTGCCCGCAGTGTCAGCCGCCGCCAGAGGCACAATGACGCAGGTACAATCATTGGCGGTTTCCTCAGGAATCCGCTTCGTGTTCCCCGCTGCAGCCCATAGGGCATATTAACCGATCTTCAGGCTTTAATGTGAGCCTCTGCCTTCCTGCTTTCGACTGGAAGAAGGAGCAGCCTCCTCCCCTACTCCCGCCTTGATCTTTATATTATACTGCTCCAATTTTTTATAAAGGTTGCTTCGAGGTGTATCGATCTCTCTGGCTGTTTTGGATATGTTCCAATCATTCTCTTTAAGTTTGGAAAGTATAAATTCCTTTTCAGCCAGGTCCCTGAAGTCTTTGAGGTTTCGTATATCCTTAGCATCAGGAAGATAGATACGCATCTCCCCTCTGATTTCTTCCGGAAGGTCTTTACTTTCAATTGTCTGGCCCTCTGTAGAAATGATCAGCCTTTCGACCAAATTCTTGAGTTCCCTCACGTTTCCCTTCCATGGATATTTCATCAAGGCTTCCACGGCCTCATCCGAAAATTTCTTTGGTTTGAAATTATTTTCTTCGGCCATGAGATTGGTAAAATATTCGATCAGAAGAGGGATATCCTCCTTTTTTTCTCGAAGCGCAGGAGAATAGAGAGGAACAACATTGAGCCGAAAATAGAGATCCTCCCGGAAATTTCCCTCTTTGATTTCTTGGTTCAAGTCTTTATTGGTAGCCGCGATCACCCGGACATCCACCTTGCTGATCTTGCTCGATCCGACTTTCTGTACCTCTCCTTCCTCGAGCACACGCAGCACCTTTGCTTGCGTCTTCAGGCTCATATCTCCAACCTCGTCCAGAAAGATCGTCCCTCCGTCAGCGAGTTCGAATTTTCCCAATTTTTTCTCTGTTGCTCCAGTAAAAGCCCCTTTGACATGACCGAAAAGTTCACTCTCTATCAACTCCTCCGGAATGGCTGCACAATTCACCTGGATGAAGGGATCTTTCGCGCGCAGACTGTGATTATGGATAGCACGCGCAATGAGCTCCTTACCTGTTCCACTCTCTCCATAAATAAGGACAGTGGCGTTAGTGGGTGCAATCTTCATCACTTCAGTCCAGAGTTTCCTCATGGAGGGATGATTCCCTATAAGCTCATATCTTTTTCCGGCTTTTTTGCGTAAATCCTGACATTCGAGAAGCAGTTTAGTCTGGTTGAGGGCGTTTCTGATGCAGAGCAGCACTCTTTCTCGGTGGAGCGGTTTCTCCAAGAAATCGAATGCTCCGAGTTTGGTTGCCTCCACGGCTGTTTGTACTGTCCCATGCCCAGAAATCATGATAACCTCCGGAGAGTACGGCCTTTTCCCCAGCTCTGCTAAAACTTCTAGACCGCTCATCCCCGGGAGTTTGACATCCAGGAGCATCAAATCCAGCCCCACGGTTTCCTCGAGTATATCGAGAGCTGTCTCTCCATCCTCTGCGTCTAAAAACTGGTATCCCTCATACTCGAGGATCATCTTCAGAGATTTCCGGATCGTCTCTTCATCATCGACAACCAGAATCTTTTCCTTCCGATGTTTGCTCATCCTTTTTTCCTCTATAGGGGGATAATAATATACCACCCGGCTGAAAAGTTCAAATTCCCAGCATGAAGCATCTCTATTACTTTTTTGGAATAAAAATTTGGGGCCAAATATCCTTATACTGACAATTTTCCCTTATAAGGAACGGTCCTGCGGTGATGAACCATCTTGCCTGAGTCTCACCTATATTGTAAGATGGATTCGAGAATGTGGAAACCAGTCATACTCTTTTTGAGCTTGATTCTGATAGGTGTGGTCGGTTTCCACGCTATAGAAAACCTTTCCTTCCTCGATTCTCTTTATATGACGATCATCACCATTTTCACTGTCGGTTTCAGAGAAATCAAGGAGCCGATGAGTCCCATCGGCCAAATATTCACCATGTTTATTATACTGGGCGGAGTGGGATCGGTTATGTACGCCTTCACCAAAATTGCGGAATTCGTGTATGAAGGAACCATCAATAAAATTTGGCGGAGAAGGAAGATGGAAAAACAGATTCAAAGCCTGAAAGATCACTTTATCATCTGCGGCCATGGACGTATGGGACAGATAGTCAGAGACAGGCTTATGGAAGAAAAATTGCCCTTCGTCATCGTCGATAACAGCAAAGAAAGTCTGGCTGACCTGAAAGAAAATCATGCCTGTCTGTTCATTGAAGGAGATGCCACTCAAGAAGAGGTATTGATCGAGGCAGGTATAAAAAAGGCCAAAGCACTCGCTGCCCTCCTCCCATCAGATGCTGACAACCTTTATTTGGTGATGACCGTCAAGCTGATCAATCCCTCGCTTTTTGTCCTCTCCAAGGTCATGGATGACGAGGCAGAGAGAAAAATCCTCCAGATTGGAGCGAACAAAACCGTAAATCCCAACAAAATCAGCGGACACCGAATTGCCCAGGGGTTGATTCGCCCTGCCCTCGTCGAGTTCATGGACTTGATTGTAAGGCGCAGCGAGCTTTCCCTGTCCATGGAAGAATTCGTAATAAAAAAGGAGTCGAGCATGATCGACAAAAGCATTGCTCAGTGCGAAGTGCGGCAAAGAGCCAATGTCATCGTGGTCGCAGTAAAAAAACCCGGTGAGGATATCGTTTTTAATCCTTCGCCTGACATAAAAATTCAGGCAGGAGATACCCTGCTGGTACTGGGGAACCTAGCTGATATCAATCGGTTTGAAAAAACTTATCTAGGAGAGGCCCGGTGAAAATTTATTCTAGGAGAATCAGTGTCATCTTGTTGAGTCTCCTTCTCGCATCGGCTGTATTAGGCGGTGGAGAAGAAAAAGGGGAGGCCAAGTTTTTCGAACTGGAAAATGGGATGAAAGTTTTTCTCTACCAGAAGCTGGATCTTCCCCTGCTCAACCTTGTCTTCGCCTTCGACTTAGGAATCAAGAACGAGTCTGACGAGACAAACGGCCTGGTGCATATATTGGAGCATTACATTCTTTTCCGAGGTTCAGAGCTTCGAAGCGGTGAAGAAATCGGCGATGCCATCCGTTCACATGGTGCCTATTTCAACGGACACACAGGACTCGACCTGGCGACCTTTGAACTGTCCCTTCCCTGTGAATATGCGGATTTTGCCCTGGAGAACCAAAAAGACATCTTGTTTCGTCTGAAGATCACACAGGAAGAATTGGATAAAGAAAAGCAAATCATCTTGGAGGAGCTGAGCCAAATTCAAGATGATCCCATCAAGCGCGCCACCTCTCTCATCCACCAAAATCTTTTCCAGAATCATCCGTACCAGAGACCTATACACGGAAAAAGAGAAATCGTCGAAACCGCAACTGTCGATCAGATCCAAGAATTTTATGATAACTACTTTGTACCAGCAAATTGCGCCTTAGCTGTGGTGGGCGATTTCAAACTTGAGGATATGGAAGAGAAAATCAAAAACAAATTTTCTGATCTTGAGAACAACGGATTCACACCTCAAAAATTCGAGAAAGCCGCTCCTCTCGAAGATGATATCGAAATCGAGGAGGAGATGGACGTAAACATCGGCTACCTGGTTATAGGACTTCAAGGACCTGATTATAATCATGAGGATCAATACGCTATGGATGTTTTGACCGAAGTTGCCGGACGGGGAGTCATTCCCCTGTTGAGTTATGCTCTAAGGGGAAGAAGACGGCTGGTGGAAACGATTTCCATGGGATATGGATCCTACAAGTACGGGGGCATGGCGAGTATTTACCTGACCCTGGATCCTAAGTATATGAAGGCAGCCAAGACAGAAACCATAAAATTCCTGAAAAATGCAAGAAGGCGCAACTATTCTAAAACCGATTACAGCGGGGAGCAGCGATTCTATGCTCTCGATTATCTGGAGAGTGCAAAAAACCAGATAAAGTTTCGGTATCACCAGTCCCAAGAAAGGGGGCTGAACCTTGCCCTTTCCCTTGCTACGAATATGCTCATGAAGGAGGGCCCGGACCGGGGTAGATATATAGAAAATATCGATAAAATAAACTCTTCTGATCTGCGAAAGGCTGCAGGGGAATATTTCAGTGGAGGAAAATATGTGGTGGTCTCCATCGTACCCAACAAAAACAGAGAATAGGATGAACCGGTTGATCGGGAAAAAGATCCTTCATACTGCCATTTGGCTTACATTTCTGGGCTCTCTTCCTCTCTTGGCTTTTCCTGTATCCCCAGAAATACTTTTAAAAAATCAGCCGGAAAAGGTGGTCTTCTCCAATGGTCTCCCACTGATATACCACCAAGACGATTCCTCCTCCACTTCGGTCGTTCAAATCCTCATACAGGGAGGGAGACGAAGAGAACCTGAAGGGAAGCAGGGGCTGGCCTTCCTGACCACGCGCCTCTGTTTGGAATTCCCGAACCAGCGGGTCCTTGAGCAGATGATGAATCAGGCCACTCGTATCTCCATGTTTTGCAGGCATGATTTTGCATTGGTCAAAATTTCCTGTCTCTCTGAAAATCTCGAAGATGCCATCAAGCTCAGCACCCAAATAATTCTAGACCCGCTGTTTTCAGGATTGAGGATAGGAAGAGTCAAGGATTTCATGAATCACCAGAGAAAACAATTGGACGACGAGCTCATAAATGTCGCGCATACGGCTGCTCTGGATGCACTCTTCGCCGGGACAAGTTATGCAGGCTCTGATTATGGCACCGAGGAATCCCTCAAGAACATCAAAAAAAAGGACATCGAGGAGTTCTATGAGGCCTGTGTGAAGGCGGAAAATATGGTAGTGTCTATTTCCACAGATATGGAGAAAGACAGCGCTATCGATATATTGGGCCCCTATTTTGAGGAATATCCTTCAGGCAAGCCGTCAGAACCTGAGAAGACCACTTTTTCTCCAGCCGAAGACAAGAGCCTGGTTTTGAAAAAAGACACCCAGCAGTCCTTGGCATATCTGGCGTTTCCGCTGCCAAAAATTACCTCCAGAAACTACATTCTGACCAATATGCTGGAAAACCTTTTGGGAAAAGGCGTCAACTCTAAGCTCTGGCCTCTGAGGACCGAGGAGAGGCTTGCTTACGTGGTGAATGCCCGGTCATTTATGATGAAGGAAGGGGGAATGTTAGAGATCTATCTAGAGACAGACCGAACGAAAATCGAAACAGCCATGGAAGCGGTGGAAAAGATCATCCGAAGCCTGTATGAGGAAGGGATATCTGCCGAGGAACTGGAGGTCACAAAAATCCATTCCCAGGGTTGGTTCATGAGAGATTCAGAAACAAAAGATGACAAGACCTATAATCTTGTCACATTCGAGGCTCTCGGCCTTGGGTACGATTTCCTGAATAAGGTTCTTTCCGAGATAGAGGCGACTTCTCTCGAAGAATTCAACGGCTTTGTGAAAGATGTGTTAAGCCTGGATAAGGCGGTGAAAATTATCGTCGGTCCCGAGACAATGAGAAATCAGATCAACCAGATGCCGTGATTTCTTCCACGTCTTCTACTGTCTTGGGAATGGATTTCCCCAACACCTTGCGTCCTTCCTCGGTCACCAGGACGTTATCCTCGATCCTGATCCCTCCGAAATCCTTGTATTCCATGAGCTTTTCATAATCTATGAAGGATTCGAATTTTTTCTCTGCGGCCCATTGATCTATCAGAGCAGGAATAAAATAAATCCCGGGTTCTACGGTCAGGACATGGCCTGGCTCGAGTTTCTTGGCCATTCGAAGATAAGCAAGACCGAACTGTTCGCTTCTGCGGACTTTGTCATTGTAGCCGACATAATCCTCTCCTAAATCCTCCATATCATGGACATCCAGGCCGATCATGTGGCCCAGCCCATGAGGAAAGAAAAGTCCGTGGGCCCCTACCTTCACGGCTTCATCGGTGTCTCCTTTCAGCAACCCTAACTCTTTGAGTCCCGAAGCGATGACGGTTGCTGCTTGGATGTGGATGTCTTTGAACATCACTCCAGGCTTGATGTTCAGGATCGCTGTTTCTTGGGCCCTGAGCACGATTTTGTAGACCTCTTTCTGTTTAGGCATGAAAGTACCTCCCACGGGAACTGTCCTGGTGATATCGGAGGCATACCTCATCGGAGATTCAGCACCTGAATCCATGACCAGGAGTCGTCCCTCGATGAGCGGATTCCCATGGTAATGATTATGGAGTATTTGTCCGTTTATGGTGAGTATGGTAGGGAAAGCCACAGAGCATCCAGCCGCAAGGACTATTCCTTCCATCTGGCCCACAATCTCCCTTTCATATATACCGGGTTTGGCCATTTTCATGGCTGTGGTGTACAAGTCATAAGTAGTCTCATGGGCCATTTCCATCTGCTCGATCTCTTGAGGTATCTTTATCGATCTCTGGGCAACCACGGCTTTTATCAACTCTTTGGAGGTGTTATCCTTGACAGCAGTTTGATCAATCCCCATAAGGTGCATGATTTTTAAAACATTTTCAGGCCTGTAGGGAGGAAGATAATGAATCATCCTTCCCTTATTCTTGGCTTCATTGATGGTTTGCTCCATTTGGGCAAGAGGGGCTGTTTCCGTGACTCCCACCAGAGCTGCCCTTTCCTTCATGGTTGGAAGTTCCCCCATCCAGATGATGTCTTCCATACTGACATCATTGCCAAAAATCATGTCTTTCCCTTCATCGAGATCGACGACTGCTGCTAATGAGGGGGAATCCAAGCCAAAAAAATAAAGAAACGAGCTGTCCTGCCGGAAAGGAAAAGGATTGGCCGGATAGTTCATCGGGCTTTCCTCGTTTCCCAGAAAAAGCAGAAGGCCAGAATCGAATTGCTCCTTCAAAAGGTTTCGGCGTTTCACATAGATCTTAGAATCGAACATATCCTTGCTCCTTATTTTACCTTTAAAACAAGAACACATGATATATCAATCCATTCAGCAGACACAACACTTAATTTTAGAGGTTGTCCCAAAGTGACGGGAAATATAATCGAGATAAAGGTGGAGGGGAAATGTCGGAGCGGCAACGGAATGGCGTTAAAAATCTGAACTAGAGCGAAGACATTTCCCCGCACCTTAGATGGATACTTCATCCCCGTCACTTTGGGACAATGCCTAATTTTAATTAGTCAGAAAGAAAGGTGTTCGGTCCTTTGGATGATCTCGTTCTGCAGTTCGACGCTCAGGTCCACAAAATAATCGCTGTATCCTGCCACTCGTACGGTCAGATCTCTGTATCTTTCAGGATGCTTTTGGGCATCTCTGAGGGTATCTGCACTGACGACATTGAACTGGACGTGGTGTCCATCCATCTTGAAATATCCCCGGATAAGGTGCAGGAGATTTTCAAGGCCTTTTTCATCCGCCAGCAGCTGGGGAGTGAATTTCTGGTTGAGAAGCGTACCTCCTGTCCGTACATGGTCCATTTTTGTCACAGATTTCATAACCGCGGTGGGACCGTGTCTGTCAGCACCCTGGACAGGAGACACTCCCTCTGAGAGAGGTTCTCCGGCTTTCCTTCCGTCTGCAGTCGCTCCGACCACATTCCCGAAATACACATGTACGGTAGTGGGAAGGAGGTTGATCCGGTAATTACCGCCCTTGGTGTTCGGTCTTCCATCCACTGCCTCAAAATAGGCCTCGAAGATGGATTTCATGATTTCATCAGCATAGTCATCATCATTCCCATATTTGGGAGTTTTGTTCAAGAATCTCTGACGCAGCGGTTCATAATTTTCGAAGTCAGTCTTCAACGCCTTAAGGAGCCGCCGCATACTGACCTTTTTTTTATCATATACATTGTACCTGATAGAAGTTAGGATATCTGTCATGGTCCCCATGCCCACACCCTGGATGTAGGATGTGTTGTAGCGTGCACCTCCATCATGGTAATCTTTCCCGGTCCTGATACAATCATCGATCAGAATGGAAAGGAACGGCGAGGGCAGATTTTCTGCATACAACCGCTCAATGATATTGTTTCCCTTGACTTTGATATCCACAAAATGTCGGAGCTGCTTGTTGAAAGCCTGGAACAGATCTTCAAATGTAGAGAATCTTTCTGGATTTCCTGTTTGCAGCCCGATGAGCTTACCTGTCCGGGGATCGAATCCGTTGTTCAGGGTGATTTCCAAAACTTTGGTGAGATTGAAGTAACCGGTAAGGTTATAATTTTCTTTACCGAATGCACCGGACTCCACACATCCACTAGCTCCGCCGTCTCGAGCGTCCTCGACCGATTTCCCCTGACGAACAAGTTCCTGCACAATGGCATCGGTATTGAAGATCGAAGGCTGGCCGAATCCTGTTTTTACGATCTCCAAGGCTCTTTTCAGGAAGCGGTCTGGATTCTTTTTGCTGATCTGAACCATGGAGCTGGGCTGGAGAATTCTCATCTCCTCAACCACGTCCATGATGAGATAGGAAAGCTCGTTCACAGCATCTGACCCATCCTGTTTCATGCCTCCTGTATTGATTAAAGCAAAATCCGTGTAGGTCCCGCTCTCTTCAGCGGTCACTCCAACCTTTGGCGGAGCCGGTTGATTATTGAACTTTATCCAGAAGGTCTGAAGCAGTTCCCGCGCTTTCTCACGGGTCAGAGTCCCATTCTGAAGACCTCTGGCATAAAAGGGATAGAGATGCTGGTCGAGCCTTCCTGGATTAAAGGAATCCCAGGTGTTGAACTCGATAATCACACCTAGATGGACAAACCAGTAGTACTGGAGGGCTTCCCAGAAATTACGGGGAGCATGGGCCGGAACTTGCCGACAGATCCTGGCAATCATCTCCAATTCCTTTTTTCTTTTGGGATCTTTTTCCTTCCTGGCAAGTTTTTTCGCTCTGTCTGCATGACGTTGCGCATAATGTATGAGCGCCTCTGCACAGATGTCCATGGCTTTGAGCTCTTCCCTCTTCTTGTAGGCCTCAGGATCATTCAGGAAATCCAGCCCCTCTATGCTCTTCCGTATGTCTTTTTTAAAATCCAAAAAGCCCTTCCTGTATATCTTGTCATCTAGCACAGTGTGCCCCGGAGCTCTCTGCTCCATAAATTCGGTGAAGATTCCGGCTTCATAAGCCCCCTTCCATTCCTGGTCCACCTCATCGAATATTCGATCTCTTATCGATTTCCCCTTCCAGAAAGGTAAAATCTCCTCTCTATACAGTTCTTTGGTCTTCTCATCCACTGAAAATGAGGTTTTCGCTCGGCTATCCAAAATCCTCAGATCCTTAAGGCTGTGAGCTGTGATTTCGGGATAAGTCGGAGTCGCTTTAGGCGCAGGACCCCGTTCCCCAACTATGAGCTCTCCTTTATTGATGCAAATGACTTTTTTCTCGAGAAGATATTTGAAAGCCAGAGCCCGCTGTACCGGGGTGGAAAACTTCTGCGTTACATCACTCCTGTAGAACTCTGTGATGAGCTTTGCCCTCTCTGGGGTAATGAATGGTTTTGCATCCAGACTCTGCTGCCTCAATCTCTTGATCCGATCGTTCACCTTTAACCTCCAATCTTGACTGAAAATCCATATGAAGAGAGCTCATTATTGATCTCTTGAAGCCTCTGATCTGAAGGAGCTCGAAAAGCGATGGATGGATTGGACCTGTTCAACCTCCGCCGCTTTTCCTCTCCTCCCTTATGATAAGGGAGAAGATTGATCTCCTCAATGCTCCCACAAGACCGAAGAAACTCTGCCATTCTCTGAATGTGCCCCTCATCATCATTGACTCCCTCCAAAACAGGCATCCTGATGATTATCCTCTTTCCACCCTGAGAAAGCTTTCTCAGATTCTCCAGGATTATCTCGTTGGATTTCCCGGTGAATTCTTGGTGCTTTTCCTTATCCATGATTTTAAGGTCGAAAAGAATCAGATCTGCCTCTTGGCTGATTTTCTCCAGAATATCGAAATCCACTAATCCAGAAGTATCCACGGCCGTGTGAATGTTCCTCCCCTTCAACCCGGTGAGCAGAGCCAGCAAAAAATCAGGTTGAACCAGCGGCTCTCCTCCCGAAAAGGTGATCCCTCCTTCGGATTCTTCATAGAATATTCTGTCCTTTTCTACTTCATCCAGGACATCCTGAATGCTGACCACTCGACCGACACATTCGACCGCATCATACATGCAGGCTTCGGCACACTTCCCACAGAGGTCACATCTCCCCCGTACAATCGCAATCATTTTTCTTTTTTTTGTGATGGCATTTTTTGGACAAACTGAGACGCAATCCCGGCAATCTGCTGCACACCGTTCGGGGCGAATCATGATTTGTGGCTCTCTTTCTATTCCTTCAGGATTGTGGCACCACTGACACCCCAATGTGCATCCTTTGAAAAAAACTGTAGTCCGGATTCCAGGTCCGTCATGGATGGCGTATCGTTTGATATCGAATATGGTGCCCTTCACAGCCTACCCATCCTTTCTCCCCGAGGCCGCCGCTGCCCTTTTGTAGTATCTTCTTATAAAATTTTCCTGCACCTGGAAGGACCAGTGGACATCCCGCAAGTGCTTCACAGCCTCCTCCTTTTTTCCTTCCTCGATCAATCGAATGAACTCTCCGTGTTCTAAAATAGAAGCCTCTTCCCATTGCTTGACAAAACCCTCTTGCCGGGGGAAATCATACAAACGTTTTTTCAAAGTAATAACAATTTTTACCAGGTCTTTATTCTCGCAGAGATCAAGAAAAATATTGTGAAACTCGAGGTTTTTCTGATAATACCGATTGAAATTATCCTGTGATATGGCCTTGCCCATTGCGGAATTCAGAGCATGCATTCTCTTGATATGAGAATCTTTGATCTTTTTAAACGCAGCGATTAAGGCCGTACTCTCCAGAGCACCTATAATTTCATAATAGTTTTTTATATCTTGAAGAGTGAGAGGATTGACCATCACACCACGGCGGGGGAAAATGGATACAAAACCTTCCATCTCGAGCTGCAGTAAGGCATCCCGGAGCGGTGTTCGGCTGACGCCCAGCTGTCTGCTCGTCTCTTCGATGTTGAGAGCAGATCCAGGGAGGATTTTGCCTTTTTCCATTTGGCCCCTCAGATACTCATAAACCTGCTCTTTCAAAGATTTCAGGTTAAGAACGCTTTTTTCCGCCATCGAATTCTCTGCTGATATCTAATATATCACACATCAGCACTAAAAACAACACATGCTTTTCATTCAGAATACACCTTCTTTCTATCGATGAATGATTGAGTAAACTGTTTTTTTTAAGATCCAAGGCGATATTGTTTTTTCGAAAACACCTATGGAACCATGGAGTAAGGAGGTATGGCCTTTACTTCACTGTCACTACAGGTTCGCCTAACAGCTCCTCACTCACATGAATGCCTAATCCGGGCCCTGACGGCACATCCAGCCATCCATCTTTCCTCATCGGAGCGTCCTCGGCAAGATGGACATCGTTATAGCTGTTGAAGTCTGTAGATGTGAAATAGAACTCTGATTTTGTGCTTCCGACCAAATGGGCAATGGCCGCTGTGGTGATATCCCCTCCCCAGCTATCCTCAAGTGTCATGGCGATTCCGAGCGATTCGCACAGATCTCTCATCTGTTTGGCTTTGGTCAATCCACCCAGGCGGGATATCTTCAGGTTGACCACATCCATAGCTTTATGGTTATAAGCCCGTATTAGGGAATGAACCTCTCTTATCACTTCATCCAATATCATCGGCTGGGGGGTATGCTCCCGAACGATACAGCATTCTTCCAGGCTCCTGCACGGCTGTTCGATGTAGACATCCTCCCCTCTCAGCGCATTGACCACCCGAATAGCTGCGTGAGACATCCAACCCGTGTTGGCGTCTGCCACCAGAATATCACCTGGCTCTATAACGGCGAGAGCAGCTTTGATACGATGAACATCCTCTTCCGGATCGCCCCCCACTTTGAGCTGGAACCGCCGGTATCCTTCTTCCCGATAACGGGCCACATCGTCAGCCATTTTTTGCGGGCCACCTTGGGATATCGCTCTGTACAGTGGAAATGAATCTATACCCCGCCCGCCCAGAAGAGTGCATACCGAGGTGTTTGTGGCTTTCCCTAGGATATCCCAACAAGCTGTATCCAAGGCCGACTTGATAGAGTTATGCCCTGTCATCGCTCTATCCATGATTTGATTGATGATGCTGATCTGGCAAGGATCCTGTCCGATCAGATAGCTCCCGACTTCCTGTACTCCGGAAGGGATTCCTCGGGAATAGGCATCCATATAAGCGGATCCCAGCGGACAGACTTCTGCAAATCCCTTCAATCCTTCATCGGTCGATATTCTGACGACCGTACTCACAAATGTGGTAACCGCCTGGCCTCTGGACCACGCATATTCCTGGTCCAGAAGCTTATAATCGACCTGATATACATCGATTTGGGTAATCTTCATGTCAAACCTCCATAAGCGGAACACCACAAGCGGGATTCAGTCTTTACAAGATAGAAGGGATGATATCGAAGAAGAGAAAAAATTTCAAATAGAACGCGACTCTTTTAACTCCCTGTTTCCGTGTCGGTAAAAGTTAAAGATTAGCCAGCTTATTCAATTCCTCCCATTCTTCATCGACTTTCTTCTGGAACTCTTCGAGAACCCATGCATTTTCCTCTTTAAAGAGATGGCGGAATCTGCCCTGCGGTTTGATCCACTCCAGCACTGGTTTCTTTTCCTTGGGTTTGTAGTTGATTTTGTACTTTCCGTTTTCCACTTCATACAGAGGCCAGACACATGTATCGACAGCGGTCTTAGCCAGCTCTATGCCCATAGATTCTTCATATTTCCATTCCGTGGGGCACAGACACAGCACGTTCAGGAAGGCTGGGCCCTCCACCTCGAATGACTTTTTGGCTTTATTGTACAGGTCTTGCCAGCGGGTGGGACTCGCTTGGGCCGCATAAGGGATATTATGCGCGGCCAGAACCTTGGTGAGGTCTTTCCGCCACTGAAGCTTTCCTGGGCTCTGAGTCCCTGCAGGGGATGTGGTCGCCGAGGCTCCCAAGGGAGTCGCCGAAGATCTCTGGCCTCCCGTATTGGCATAGGCATTATTGTCATAACAGAGATAGACGATATCATGCCCCCTTTCCATGGCACCCGAGAGAGCCTGAAGTCCGATGTCATAGGTCCCTCCATCTCCTCCCACACCCAGGAATTTAATCGTCTTCTCTTCTGGAATCTTTCCCTGTCTCTTCAAAGATTTGTACATGGCTTCCACACCGGCGATAGTGGATGCCGCATTTTCAAAAGCGCTGTGCACCCACGTCATATTCCAGGATGTCCGGGGAAAAATGGTTGTGCAAACCTCCAGGCATCCCGTCGCATTGGCTATAATGAGTGGATCTTCGGTTGCCCGCAAAACCACTTTAAAAATCAATGGAATCCCGCATCCCAGACACATACCATGCCCGGCCACCAATCTATCTTCCATTTTAGCTAGATCTTTAAGTTTAGCCATTTCATTCTCCCTTCTATTACTCTCTTAAATTCAAATACCCGTAAATCTCTTCGATTTTTCCTGTCTCGGCGATCTTTTCCAGCTTTTCAGCGACTTCCTTGAAATGTTCGACCCTGATGTCTCTCCCTCCGAGGCCGTAGACATAATTCACCACCCTGGGGCGAACATCATAATCATAAAGAGAGTTGCGTATTTCCGTAAAAAGGGGCGCTCCAAAGGCACCCGGTGAGGAACTGCGGTCCAAAACAGCAACAGCTTTCATGTTCTTCAAGGCTGCGGCGATCTTCCCATGGGGAAACGGCCTGAAAACCCTCGGCTTTAAAAGTCCCACTTTTTTCCCATCGTCTCTGAGTTCATCGATGGCATCTTTTCCTGTTCCTGCGGCAGAGCTCATCACCACAATGCAGATTTCTGCATCGTCCATCCTGTATTCTTCGAAAAAACCGTATGTGCGGCCGAATGCCTCTCCGTATTCCTTCCCGACTTTCTCGATGATGGGAGGGGCATTCTCGATTCCCTCCAGCTGGTTTCTTTTGTGCTCGAAATAGTAATCCGTAAAATCGATAGGCCCGACCGTCATCTTCCGGCTGGTGTCCAGCAAAGGATACAAAGGCTGGTATTCACCCACAAATTCTTTGACTTTTTTGTCATCTTCGACATGAACGACTTCCAGCGAATGGCTGATAATAAAGCCGTCCAGTCCCACCAATACGGGGGTCCGTACATCCAGATGCTCGGCAATCCGGAAAGCTTGAATAAAATTGTCATAGGCTTCCTGACAATTTTCCGAATAGATCTGAATCCACCCCGAGTCCCGAGCTCCCATGGTGTCGCTGTGATCGCCATGGATATTGATGGGGGCGCTCAAGGAGCGGTTGACGATGGCAGCCACAATAGGAAGCCGGAGGCCAGCCGCAATATAAAGCATCTCCCACATAAGGGCCAATCCCTGGGATGCCGTTGCGGTCATCACCCGGCCTCCTGCCGAAGCGGCACCTATACAGACGCTCATAGCGCTGTGTTCGCTCTCAGGGCAGACAAACTCGCCCGATATCAATCCATCTGCTTTGAATTGGGCAATGGTTTCTACGATGGCTGTGGAGGGAGTGATGGGGTAAGCTGCCATCACATCCGGGTTAACCTGTCTGACCGCCTCGGCAACGGTCTGATTTCCGTTGAGTGTTTTCACTGTGCTCATGATGTTCCTCCTTCTTCCAGCTTGATCTCCTCTTTAACCATGACGATCGCTTTTTCCTTTGGAGGACACACCTGGGCACAGATTCCGCATCCTGTGCAGTAATCATAGTTGATGCCTGCAACATTTTCGTCTTTGACCAGAATGGCGAAATGGGGACAGTAAAGCCAGCAGAAAAAACACTGGATGCAGTTTTTCTCGATGAATTCAGGCTTACGCCCAGAGCGCCAGGTTCCGGTTAAATTTTTCACCGAGTTACCGGCATCGAGATTGATCGTGCCGATGGTCAATTCTTTCCAGGTTTCTTTTTTCATCCTTCCTTGACCTCCTTTAAAGCTCTTTCAATGGTTTTTAAATTCTTCTCCACCACCTCATCGCGCAGTTTTTTTCCTAAAGAAACTTTGATGTTCTTCTTAAACTTATCAAGATCCATAAGTCCCGTTATCTTGACCAGTGCAGAAACCATGGGAACATTGGGGATGGCTCGTCCCAGCACCTGCTCAGCAATTGCGTAGGCATTCAGGGTATAGATTTTATTCTCTCCCAAGGCCAGTTTTTTCCGGATCTGCTCGATGTCAAAGGTTGTGTTCATCAGAAAGAGAGCATCCTCCTTGGCTCCGCTCGTCACATCGACCATACCCAGAAGGGATGGATCTGTAACCACCACAATATCCGGATAATACACCTGGCTGTGCGAGCGGATGGGCTTTTTGCTGATTCTGTTAAAAGCCAGGATGGGAGCGCCTCTTTTTTCTGCCCCGAATTCAGGGAATGCCTGAACATAGAGGTCTTCTTCCGTCGAGATCACGTCTGCCAGAGTTGCAGCCGCTGTCACGACACCCTGACCTGCTCTGCCGTGCCATCGGATTTCGATCGTCTCTTTATCCATGAATCCTCCTTTATCTCAGATACCCATTTTTTATTGTGAGAGAAGTAAGTGGAATTTTAATGATTAATGCAGCGATTGTTTAATAATCTGTTCATTTCTCTGTCAAATAAATTCTGGCTACCTGAATAACCTAAGTCAAATGATCATTCTTTTAGTTCTGTTCTTCCCTCGAGGGCTTTCTTTATGGTTACCTGATCGGCAAAATCAATATCTGAACCTACGGGAAGTCCCATGGCCAACCGCGTCAATTTGATATCAAAATCTTTGAGAAGTTTTGCTAAATAAAGCGCTGTGGCCTCTCCTTCGGCTGTAGGATTTGTGGCCAGTATAATTTCTTTGAAATGTCCCTCCTCTACCCTTTTTATCAATTTATCCGTGTTCAGTTCATCGGGCCCCATGCCCTTCAAAGGAGAAAGAGTCCCGTGAAGAACATGATAAACTCCTTGAAAGACTCCTGCTTTCTCTATGGTCGATATGTTGAAGGGCTCTTCGACAACACAGAGAATTCCGTCATCCCTTCTGCTGTCCGAACAGTACTCACACGGATCGACATGGGTCAAGCTATTGCATGTGGAACAATAAAATATATTCTGCTTGGCATCTCTGATAGCTTGAGCCAGGTTGTCGACATCTTGCTGTGGAAGTCCGATAATATGGAAAGCGATTCTCTGTGCGGTTTTGGCGCCGATTCCGGGGATCTTTTTCAATTCTTCAATCAGCCGTGTTAAGGGATGTTCTTGATCCAGCATCAGAAAAGCCCTGGAATCTTCAATCCTGCTCCAAAAGCTCCCATTTTTTCGGAGAGAACTTCATCGACCTTGGTGTTGGCATCGTTAAAAGCGGCAATGATCAAATCCTGAAGCATTTCGGGATCATCTTTATCGATCACCTCTGGATCGATCTTAAGAGAGATTAAATTTTTCGTTCCGTCCAAGACGACATTGACCATTCCTCCTCCGCTTGAACCCTCCACTCGCATCCCGGCCATCTCTTTTTGAAGTTTTTCCTGCATTTCTTTAGCCGATTTCAACATTTTTTGAATATTGCCGACGTTTTTCATTTGGCCTCTCCTTGATGTGCGTTTTTTTTCACGGAAATGATCCTATTTTTTCCCTTTCTTGATGGGTTCGACAGAAACAACCTGTGCATCGAAAGTATCTAAAAAATATTTGACGGTTGGATCCTGGAGAGCAGGGTCATCTTTGTCTCGTCTCTTCCCCCTTACTCGACCTTTCCTCTCGTCAACTGATATCTCACGTGTCACAGGGCCGACTTCTGGCCGATCCTTCTGCGGATTTTTCTCTTCGGAAAGAGACACCACCGAAGGACTTGGCTGTGTTTTGAATGCCTCCCTTTCTTCAGGGCTTTTCAAATCCTTCTTCAACATCTCGATCTCCTGGATAATGTCGGTCAATGGAACGATTTTTTTAAAATGACAAAGTTTGACCAACAGCGCTTCCAAATAAATTCGAGGATTGGAGGAAAATTTTAATCCCTGTTCTCCCTGCTGGAGAGCGACAAGATAGCGAAGGAAATCGTCAGCCGAAGATTTTTCGGCCTGCTGTCTGACAGCTTGTATGTCATCCTCTCCCAATGCAAGCAATTCCTGAGGATTCTGAACCGATTTCACTAGGAGCAAATTCCTGAAATGCTGGATGAGTTCCTTATAGAAGAACCTTAAATCATACCCTTTCTCGATGACGTTTTCCACCAAAGGGAATATTCGCTCCGACTTGCCATCCAGAACCGCACCTGAAAAATCAAAAAGGACTTCACGGCCGATGGCTCCCAGGATTTCCCTTAAATCGTCATCGCTGATGTTTTCTCCGGAATATGAAACGGACTGATCCAAGAGACTTTGAGCGTCCCTCAGACTTCCATCTGCAGCCTCAGCAATCAAGTTGAGCCCCCATGTCGAGATGGTAATTTTTTCTCTTTGTGTTATATCCAGAAGATGATTGATGATCTCCTTTTGTGAAATCTTCTTGAACTCGAATGGCTGACAGCGGGATAGAATGGTAGCCGGGACTTTATGAGATTCTGTCGTTGCAAAGATGAACACCGTATGAGGTGGCGGCTCCTCTAAAGTCTTTAACAGGGCATTGAAGGCTTCACGCGTGAGCATGTGGACTTCGTCAATGATAATGACCTTAAAACGGCTGTGGATGGGCTTGTATTTCACGCCTTCACGGAGAGACCTGACTTCATCTATCCCTCGATTAGAAGCGCCGTCGATCTCCAGGACATCGACCGACCGATCCTCGTTGATTTCTTTGCAGAATTCACATTTGTTGCAGGGAGCCGGGGTCGGGCCATTTTGACAGTTCAAAGCTTTGGCCAGTATACGGGCCATGGTTGTCTTTCCCACTCCCCTCATCCCTGAAAATATGTAGGCCTGGGCGACTCGGTTGTTTTTTACTGCGTTCATCAGAGTCTGGACGACGTGTTTTTGGCCTATCATCTCATCGAATGTCATAGGCCGGTATTTGCGTGCGAAGATTATATAGCTCATTTTCAGGCAGTTGATATGTCGAAGGAAGCAGGTTCCTTTCTCGATTAAACATTATATTATCATAAATCCAAAGGAAAAAAAAAGAATAATTTGATAAACGCCAGCATCTTTATTTCCTTGATTAACTTGATTCTGTGGTATATGGTCTAACTGTGGAAAAACCAAGGAGCCTGGCGGAAATCCATACAGCTGTGCTGCTGTTCGGATTAGCCGGACTTTTTGGAAAATGGCTCCTCCTCTCTCCATTCATCATCGTACTGGGGAGGGTTTTTTTTGCGAGTCTTTCTCTTCTCCTGCTGTGCCTCATCATCCAGCAAAATTTGCGCATTTCCCGCTCATCAGATTATGCCATCTTTGTCCTGCTGGGCTTTATCCTCGCTGTCCACTGGGTGACATTCTTTAAGTCGATCCAAATCTCGACAGTCGCAGTAGGGCTTCTGTCCTACTCAAGCTTTCCTGTGTTCACCGCTTTTCTCGAGCCTCTGTTTTTCCGAATGAGAATCAAGATCTCTACGATTTTCTTTGCTCTTCTCTGTGTGGCAGGAATTTTTCTCATCATTCCCCGATTCGATCTGAGCAATTCTGTATACAGAGGCGTTCTCTGGGGACTGTTTTCCGGGTTCACATTTTCGATCCTGACCATTCTCAACCGGAAGCTCTCTCAAAAATACTCGAGCTTGCTGATCACGTTCTACCAGGACTTTTCAGCGACTCTCTTTCTCCTCCCCTTTTATTTCGTGATTCGGCCCCAATTGAATGCAGAAGAGATCCTTCTCCTTCTGGTTTTGGGGATTTTTTGTACGGCAGGCTCACACTCCCTGTTTATCAAAGGGATGAGATATGTTCCTGCTCAAACGGCTGCTATCATCAGTTCCTTGGAACCGGTATATGGAATCATCCTCGCTCTGATATTTTTAAAGGAAATTCCGACCATGCGCACTATCCTCGGGGGGATCATCATTGTAGGAACCACACTCGTTGTTACGATAAAAGGGAGAAAATATCGAATCTATCCTATTTGATCTCTTTCTTCTTGACTTTCTTCTTCACCTCTTTTGTCTCTTCCTCGTGTCTTTTTTTGATCTGGGTCTTTTCCGTCTCGTGGCTTTTTTTTATCTTGGTGATCTTTTCTCTGTACTCTTGTTCGATCTTCCTCTTCGCTTCTGGACTCTCTACTTCGCTTTTCTCCTTCAGCATTCTTTTGTTGATTTCACTCAATTCCTTTTTCTGGCTCTCTTCCAGCCTCTTCATTTCTTCTCTTTGAGTGTTATCCAGGCTTTCTTCTCCTCGACTCTGGGGCGCTCTGATAGGAGACCTCAGAGTTGTCCTGGTGACTCTATCCAGGACTTCCCCTCTTTCCATCACTTTTCGGGGTCTTGCCGTCTCA
Source organism: uncultured Eubacteriales bacterium (assembly GCA_964346815.1). GTDB lineage: Bacteria > Acidobacteriota > Aminicenantia > Aminicenantales > Aminicenantaceae > CAYFWF01. The sequence continues at coordinate 40,290 of CAYFWF010000016.1, forward strand.
TTCCTCTCCATATCAGGATTGTATATCTCTACTCTATCGTCTCTCACTCTAGATGGTCCAGGTCTGGCTAAGGGACTGAGCTGGTGTTTGGTGACTTTCCTTTTGGCCGCTCGTTCGATAAATTCAACATCAAAGCCTCTGTTGAAGACTCTGTTGTTCCGGACCACAATATTGGTCTGGACGACCGTATAGTTGATAATGGTGATATTTCGTTCAAAGGGAAGAATGTATCGGTAGAGCCTTGCATCCAGAAAATAGGGATACTCCACAAACACCCAATAGGGATTCGCCAATGTATAGGGAAGAGAATTTATTCCTGCTCCGACTACAAATCTTGCTTCCGGTGGTAAAGGAGCCCAGCCGATGTAGAGGTCACCTCTTCTCCAGCTCACCCATGCCGGCCCCCACACGGTATCCGGCACCCAGAACCAGCCGAGGGACCTGTCCCAACCCCAGCGCCCGTAATGGAAGGGGATCCAACCCCATCTGTGGCTTGAGATCCACGTCCAGCCATAATCGGTCCATACCCATCGGCCGTTGGTATAAGGCCGCCACCCATAACTCACTCTTTCCGGGATCCACACATATCCGTAGGGGGAATGATAGAGCCACATTCCATAAGGAGTGAGGTAGTCATAGATGTAAGAGGTGTCCAGATGGGATGGATAGGTTTCCTCATAATACTGTTCTTCTTGCGGGGGATAGCCTTCTTGAACGGGAACATAAAACACGCAGCTTGCCGTCAATAATAAACCCAAGAAAAGGATGATAGTTTTGCCTTTCATCATACCCTCACTTCAAAATAGTCACATCTCTATGATAGAGAAAATGTGGATTTTATTCAATCTTTACCAGTACAGCGTAAGCATCCGGGTGCAACAATGCAAAAATATAAAAGTTTTTTACAAAAAATAGATAAGCTCAGGATCGAATCAGTCCAGTTGTTTGAAAACCTTTTTAACTTTTTTAAAAGCCCAGTTAAGGTCTTTCTGTCTGATGATCAGAGGGGGTGCAAAACGGATGACGTTTTCATGGGTTTCCTTGCAGAGCAGGCCCTCCTCTTCCAGAGCTTCACAAAACCGCCGCGCACCACCGGCCTCTTCGAACAGCTCGATGCCGATGAGAAGTCCTTTGCCTCTCACTTCCTTGATATGTCTGCTTTTTAAATCTTTCAGTCTATCGAGAAAGTATTCTCCCTGTTCGACAGCGTTGTCGATCAGATTTTCCTCCTGGAGAACCAGAAGGGACTCTCGGGCAACAGCACAGGCCAGTGGATTCGCACCGAATGTCGAACCATGAGTACCAGGGGTGAAAAGCCCGAGGGCTTTGCGGTCATCCAGAACCGCAGAAACCGCGTAGCATCCTCCTCCCAGAGACTTCCCGATGATCGTCATATCAGGATGGACGTCTTCGTGTTCACAGGCAAAGAGCTTACCGGTACGTCCGAGGCCTGTCTGAATCTCGTCTGCTACAAAGAGTACGTTATTTTTTTCACACAGTTCCTTGGCCTTTCTCAAATATCCCTCAGGGGGGATGAGAATTCCTGCTTCTGCCTGGATGGGCTCGACAACAAAGGCAGCCGTGTGGGGAGTTAACGCCGCCTCCAGGGCATCGATATCCCCGTAAGGGACTATCACGAATCCAGGTGTAAAAGGTCCGAAATCCTTCCTGTATAAATATTCGGTAGAGAAGCTGATAATCGAGATGGTTCGGCCATGAAAATTGTTCGAACAAGCGATGATTTCTGCCCTGTCCTGGGGAATGCCTTTCTCCTGATAGCCCCACATCCGGGCAGCCTTGATGGCAGTTTCCACTGCTTCTGCTCCAGAATTCATCGGGAGCACCATTTTGTATCCGGTGAGATCACAGAGTTCCTTGGCCAGCATCGGCCACTGGTCGTTCCGGAACGCCCGAGAGGTCAAGGTCAATTTTTTTGCCTGGTTCTCGAGCGCTTTCACTATACGGGGGTGGCAGTGTCCTTGGTTAACCGCTGAATAGGCACTCAAAAAATCCAGATATTTCTCCCCTTCCACATCCCAGACCCAAATTCCTTTGGCTCTATCGATCACAACATCCAGAGGATGATAATTGTGAGCCCCGTATAAATCTTCCAGATCCACGTAAAACTTGGTGTCCATCTTCTCTCCTGAAACCGCTCATAATTTATGGCGGAGAGGGTGGGATTCGAACCCACGGTACGGCCTCTAGCCGCACACACGCTTTCCAAGCGTGCTCCTTAAGCCACTCGGACACCTCTCCTTCTTCCAAGATAAATCTCAACGTTGGAGGATGAATAAATTACCAGATAATAGAAATCAGGTCAATCTAACTTTGACCTCCCTGCTGCTCTAGATTTTTATCTATTGAACACGCCGGCTCTGAATCCCAGCTCGAAATACCGGCCCCGCCAGGGAAAGCCCAGCTCAGTATAAATGAATTTGTCGAATAAGTTGGTGACTTTCAAGAAAAGCTCGACACGGTTCCACCGGTATGCGGTGACCACATCCAGGTTGAAATAGGACGGGATCTCCAGTAGTTCATTGGTATCGATATCTAGCCATGAAGAGGATGAAGCCAGCAGACCTAGAGCAGTTATTCGGAAATTGGGAAGGGGAAAGACCTGAACATCGAAATTCAGGTTGTGCTTGGAAAGCACGGTCAGAGGCTGATCATCGCTCTCATTCCAATGATCCAGGAATGTGTAGTTCAGAGTCAGGGCTGCCTTCTGAAAGGTTTTCTGCCATTGAAGTTCGAAGCCGTCTATACGCGCCTTTCCGATGTTGAAATAGATGCGTTCGAAATCGTACTCTGGTAGGCGGACGCTGTCGATCAAATCCTTGAAACGGGTCAGAAAAACAGCTCCGCTCAATAAAAAGTGCTCATTATAGGTGAATCCCAACTCCCATATGGTGCCTGTCTCACTCAAGAGATCCGGATTCCCTGAAGAGTCGGAATACATGGACCTCATGGACGGAAAGCGCGACTTCTGGGAAAAAGAAAGATGCAGGTCCAATTGCCGGAACGGCGTGTATTTGATGCCCACAAGGGGGTTGAGCCGTGTGGTGTTCTCGCCGGTGAACTTATCGAGATAATCGAGGCTAAAGCCTGCAACCAGCACCCAATTGTCGGCGAAGGTGAAATGGTCTTCAAGACCCAGGGAAAAGGTGCCCTGGTCATACTCATTCCAGGGATCACCCGCATCATCCTGAGTCCTGGCAACATCCCGCTGGTAAGAAAGGCTGAATTTCAACTGGTTGGAGCCGGAGGTGGAGATATCCGCCAGGCCGAAGATACCGTAAATGGAATTGTCATGGGTACTCTCGAACCGCATTTGTGTCAGTTCGGGATCCGTGAACATATCGAGCACATTGTCATGTTGAACATAAAATGCCCGGTAGCGGATCATCGATTTCCCGCTGAGAGCCGTGTACCCTCCTGCATTGAACGAATAGCGGTTCCATTTTTTAAATCTCCAATAGCGCGGTTTGGAAGCCACCATATCCGGAGGCATGCCGTAATCGGACAGGTGAACTCCCGCGTTCAATAATATCTCCGTTCTGTTGGTGGGATTGAAATAGAATTTCCCGTTCAGGTTGATCCTTTGGTAATCGGTGTTGGACCTCTCCAGTTTTTCACCGGCCTCCTCATCCGGAATGTAATAACCGTCTGAATCCTGATACTGCAGGCTTCCGGAAAACGCCCACCGGTCGAGCTGGAAGCCGGAACGCAGCCCGAGGTTCCTTGTGTTCAGCTCGCCGTAGGAAGCATGCAGCGACAGAGTGGGTCTGCCTGCTGGACGCTGGGTGATAACATTGACTATTCCCCCCAGCGTATTGGGCCCGTAAAGGACCGAAGAAGGTCCTCGGGTCAGCTTAAGGGAATCGATCCCACCGGCAGAAACCGTTTTCAAATCAAACGTGCTGTAATAGGGTTCATAGACAGGAATGCCATCCACCAAAAGGGTTATTCTCCTGGAATCCACGCCCCTGAGCTTCAACGTATAAACCGACTTGTCGCCGAATGTCACCGAAACGCCCGGTGCATACCGGATGGCTTCGGAAAGGTCTAGGGGCTTGACCTGTTCTATCTGAGTTTCATCCAAAACAGTCACCGAGGAAACCGGCCGGTCTTTAGGGGTTTCTCCGATCACCAGGATTTCTTCGGTGATAACGGATGTTTTTTCCTCCTTTTTCTTTTCCTCCTGAGACTTTTCCTCTTGAGTATACCCAAGACAAAACGATACACTCAAGCTGAACAGAAAAACAGAATAAAGGATGAACTTAAAGAGGAATAAACGTGTCCGCATGATTCTTCCTCCTTTTCAAACACGGAAGGCCCAACTTTTTCAGGCTGGACCCTAACGGTCTGGGGGCATGGCGTGGCGCTTTAGCCCCGTCGACTCGGAGTAAGCGTAAAATCTAGCAAAAAACACGAAACGATGTCAAGGATCCGGATGACAGGAAACATTGCCATGGCATCATTTTCTGATGATTTCCAATTCATCCTTTGCGTAGACCTTTTCGCAGTAATGGCATTTAACCTCTAAAGGCTCTTCGCGGATAACTTCAAACATTGTGCGGACCTCTTCTCTATTGGTAACGCAAACAGGATTGGAGCATCTGATGATCCCGATCAATTCTTGAGGCAATTTCACCTGGATTTTCTTTTGTATTTTATAGTCCCTGATGATGCTGACCGTTGCACTGGGCGCCAGAATAGCGATCTTATCCACTTCGCTTTTGGTGAGAAAACGGTTGTCGATTTTAATAACTCCCTTTTTTCCCATTTTTTTGCTGTAAAGATTCAGGGTTACGCTGATGGGATGCTCAAATTCCTGGGGATCTAAAATCCTAATGATCCTGAAGGTTTCTCGACTGGGGATATGGTCGATGACAGTGCCATCCTTGATGGCAGGAACTTTTCTCTCTCTCATTTTCATTTTTTTCACCTTCCTAGGACTAATGCCAGCAGTGCTTTCCTCACGGTTACACCATTGCCCGCTTGTTCAAAATAAACTGCATGGTTCGTCTCATCCAATTCCGGGCTTATCTCCCCCACTCTTGGCAGAGGATGCAAGATTTTCATATCCTCTTTCACGTGCTCCAGCAAAGATCGATCCAATCGATAGGCATTTTTGTATCTCTCGTATTCCATAGGATCGGGAAACCTCTCCTGCTGAATCCTGGTGACATAAAGAACATCCAATTCTTCGCTCACGGAAAAAACATCACTGGTTTGGATACAAGGGATGCCCTTTTCTTGGAGGTCTTTAAGGTACTGGTCGGGCATCTGCAGCGCGTCTGGTGCGATGAAATACAGGTCCACTTCCCAATGACTCAAAGCGATGGCCAGACTATGAACCGTGCGGCCGTATTTAAGATCTCCCAAAAATCCGATCTTCAAACCATTCAACTTTCTCTTCGCCTTCTGTATGGTGTATAAATCCAGGAGCGTTTGGGTAGGATGCTGGTTGGCTCCATCGCCCCCGTTTATGACAGGCACCGAAGCAGCCTCTGCAGCCAGTCTGGCGGACCCTTCGATGGGGCTTCTTATCACAATCACATCGCTGTAGCGGTCAGCCATTTTCACCGTGTCCCAGATGGTTTCTCCCTTTTTCGCCGAGGAAACCTTTTCGTCCGAAAATCCAATGACCTTTCCGCCCAATCTGCACATCGCGCTTTCAAAGCTCAGCCTCGTCCTGGTGGAAGGCTCGAAAAACAACACCGACAATATTTTTCCTTCTAACAGGTCCGGTCGGACCGCCTCCATCTCTTTGGATTTTTTCAGGATATGCAGCAAATCCTTTTTGTTAAAATCACGAATCGAGACGATATCTCGCCCTTTGAATGTCATTCTGGCCCCCTCTCAAGAAAAGATAAATTTAGGTACATCTCACACATCTATATATCATTGCAAACAGGTTTAAAGCAACTCAAGGCTTATGGCCGGGATACCTATCTTCGATCCACGATAAACGGCGGCTTTTTCAGCTGGAATAAATTATGAATTTGACATCGAACCCGCCCCGGTTATACAATTTGTTCGTTGTTTCCCTTAATTATCAGATAATTTGATGAAAGTATTTGCTTTTGTTGGCCTTTCCGATTCAGGTAAAACACACTTGATGCGGAAACTGATCGGCAAACTCAAAAGCAAGGGGTATGCTGTATCTGTCATAAAACACTGCCCCCACGGTTTTGACCTCGAAAAACAGGAAAAAGACACGGCCCAATTCATGGAAGCGGGATCCAATTCTGTCTGCATGTATTCTCCGGATGGAACGGTTGTCTATCAACGGAAAAAGACCGAACTGGATGTCATGAAGCTTTCCAGAGAGTATCTTAAGTGGAGCGACTTTATCCTGGTGGAAGGAGCCAGCTCGAATAAAAAGCTCAAAAAAATCGAGGTGCTGCGCAAAGGATTATCTGAAAAAATTTTGTGCTCTCCAGAAGAACTGATCGCCGTTGTTTCAGATTTTGATGTGGGAAAGGACATCCCTGTGTTTCATCCGGATGACATGGATAAAATTGCCGATTTCCTGGAAAATTATCCTCACGAAAAGGAGCCGCATATCCAGCTCGATATCGACGGCGTCTCCGTTCCCATGAATCCCTTTGTACAGAAAATATTCAGCAACACCCTGATGGGAATGATCCGTTCCTTGGAGGGAATTCCGGAAGATCCGGAATGTATCACTCTATCCTTGCCGAGGAAGCGAAAAAAGAAAGAAAAGATTTAATTCCACAGGGCGGCTGTATCTCTTCGGCCACAAACAAACCAATTGACTTTTCCATTGAAACAATCTGCAGCATGCCGACCAGTCCGTCCGTTTGTGGTGAGGGAAGCATGACAATTTCTGGCCATCGCTGAGGTTCTTCTCTATAATACATTTGTATTTCATGGAAGGGGATAGAGCATGAAAGATTCAGATGCGATACTTGAGAATACCATCCAGAGATGCCGAGAACGAGATATCATTATACCAACCTACGCCGAGATGGCTCATCCGGAGAAAATCCCGCAAAAAATCAAGGATGAATTGAAACAGATAGGACTGTGGGATCTGAACAGCCGGAACCTTTTCAGGATTTCCTGGAAGAACGAGCCGGTAGAGTTCGGCGGAGGATATGGAGATGTCAACCACTTAGAAATCCCTGAGCAGCTTACTGGAATCAAAGCACGGATAATCTTCCTCATCGGGAAATATTTTCCAACGGGTTCGCATAAGGTGGGAGCCACTTTTGGCCCACTCGTGGAAAGACTCGTCAAAGGAGATTTCGATCCCACCTCACAGAAGGCTCTGTGGCCTTCCACGGGAAATTACTGCCGAGGAGGAGCTTACGATTCCCATCTCCTGGCTTGTCCCTGTATAGCAGTTCTTCCTGAAGGCATGTCCCGAGAAAGATTCGAGTGGCTGGAAAAAGCCGGCGCTGAAGTGCATCCCACCCCCGGATCTGAAAGCAACGTCAAAGAAGTCTACGACAAAAGTTTTGAACTGAAAGACGAGCGTCCAGAAGAGATCGTGATTCTCAATCAATTCGATGAGATAGGGAACGCCATCTGGCACTATGTCTGTACCGGCCAGGCTATCGAGGAAGTCTATGAAAAAGAGAAAAATGAAGGGCAGAGACTCTCTGCGCTTTTTTTAACTCAAGGCTCCACAGGAACGCTGGGATGTGCCGATTATTTACGCAAAAAATATCCTGGGATAAAGGTCTGCGCCGGAGAAGCCCTCCAGTGCCCCACTCTCCTTTATAATGGTTATGGGACACACAGGATAGAAGGCATCGGTGATAAACATGTTCCTTGGATCTACAATGTCAAGAGCACAGACATGATAGCAGGCATCGACGATGAGCAGTGTATGAGACTCCTGCGTCTCTTCAATGAACCGGAAGGAAAAAAGCATCTCGAATCTAGAGGCCTTGCCGAAGAGACGGTCAAGAAACTGGAACTTTTGGGCATTTCCTCCCTTGCAAACCTTATCGGAGCAGTCAAGATGGCCAGATATTACGAGATGAACGAACGAGACATCGTTGTTTCGATTGCGACAGATTCCATGGAACTCTATCGATCCCGGATTGAAGAATTGAGGCGGGAATATGGAGTCTACACAGAACGACAGGCTGCTTTGGACTTCGAGATAGCCCTGAAAAATATTGCCATAGACCACATGATGGAGCTGTCCTACTGGGACAAGAAAAGAATCCATAACCTGAAGTACTTCACCTGGGTGGAACAAATGGGAAAGGATGTCGAAGAACTTGACACTCAATGGTACGACCATTCTTATTGGGAGGAAAAATACAACTCTTACCAGGATTGGGATCTACTCATTAGAGAGTTTAACCGAAGAACTGGGATATTATAGGCCGGGATATTATAGGAAAGAAGATTGTGACTCTCTCTAATCTTTGGGTTTTTCGCTCATTCCAGGAGTTAAAATACACCTGGCGATGAGGCTTTCGATAAGAATGGCGGAGAGGGTGGGATTCGAACCCACGATCCTGAGAATTCAGGATAGCGGTTTTCGAGACCGCCGCCTTCAACCACTCGGCCACCTCTCCGTTTCCTGTATTTTCACCGGCCTTAACGTCTTCTTTCAAAGAAGGCTCTTAAAATCTTACCGCATTCCTCGGCCAAAACTCCACCTCTAATTTCCATGCGGTGATTCATCTTTTCCAAGGGAAAGCCCATCACCGACTCAACAGCTCCACTCTTTGGATCAAGGGCACCAAAAACCAGCCTGTTTATCCTCGACTGCACAGCAGCTCCCAAACACATTGTACAAGGCTCCAGGGTTACATAGAGTTCACACCCGGATAGTCTGTAATTCTGAATCTTCTCGCTGGCATTTCTGATCGCCACAATCTCTGCGTGAGCTGTGGGATCATTTCCTGAAACAGGTTTGTTGTGTCCTCGGGCAATAATTGTCTCATCTTTAACCAGAACAGCTCCCACCGGGACTTCTCCTTTATCCTCCGCCTTTTCGGCCTCTAGCAAAGCCTCCCTCATAAAAAGAGCATCTCTATCCATTTCAAATTCATCTCGACCTTCGAAAATGATTTTACCCCTGCTGGCTTAAATTTACAAATTTGCTTCCCATACTGCGAAAACAAGAAAGGATGATAAAAGCGTACAATGGAGGGACCTCCTCAGAATTCGGAATTTTGATACTGGAGAAAGAATGTTCTATAATCTTCGGCGCGAGCTATGGAGTCTTTCGTCTGTGTCTCTTGTTCCAAATCCTACCGGGTCGATCCCTGCCAGACCTTCTGCCCTGAATGTCATGAACCCCTTTTGTATACGGACAGTCGGAAAAAGAAGAAATTTCACTTTACATACCAGTCTTCTCTAAAAATCTTTTCAGATTTTCTTCCTTTATCCGGCACAGACACAGATCTCAGTCTGGGAGAGGGAAACACACCTTTGATCCGCCTCAGAAATGTCGAAAAAAAATTCGAACTTCCACCTCTTTTGGCAAAAAATGAAACGGTTAATCCAACCTACAGTTTTAAAGATAGGGGCACAGTTGTCGCCGTAAAAAAGGCGATATCCCTCGGCTTCGAAAGAATCGGCACAGTCTCCACAGGGAATATGGCCGCATCTACCGCTGCTTACGGAGCGAAGGCCGGGATCAAGACCTTTGTTCTGGTCAAGGAAGAAACAACCAGCGAAAAACTCATTGCAGTTGGCATCTACAATCCTGTGTTGATCAAAGTCGGGGGGGATTACGGAGAGCTGTTCCGTAAAAGCTTCCTTATGGGCAAAGAAAACAATATCTATTTTATGAATTCGGTCGATCCTTTCCGGATCGAGGGCTATAAAGCGACTGGATTCGAGATCTTCTTGCAGCTCAACCAGGTCATCCCAGATTTCCTTTTCGTTCCCGTGAGCTCGGGAGGACATTTGATCGGAATCATAAGGGCTTTTCAGGACCTCAAACGGTATGGCTTCAGCAAAAAATTCCCCTATTTCATTGGCATCCAAGCCGAAGGATGCTCACCGATTGCTGCGGCCTTTCAAAATAATCAAGACATAGTCCAAAGAATCGTAAAAGCCAAAACCATTGCTCAGGCCATATCCAATCCTGACCCTTCGGCGGGAAATCTTCTGCTTCGAATGATCAGGGAGGTGGGGGGAGCGATCCTGATGGTTTCAGATGAAAAAATTCAAGAAGCTCAAAGCCTGCTGGCAGAACTGGAAGGGCTGTTTGTCCAGCCCGCCTCAGCCACTGCTTTGGCAGGTCTTCTCGCGTTCAAAAAACAGAGAAAACTCAAACACGACAGCACAGTCGTTCTGATCCTTACAGGAAGCGGACTGAAAGTCTCCAGCTCGCTGGCCTTATCGAATATTCGCGTCCAGCATTCCTCTCTATCTGATTTGCCGGAAATCATCCAATCTATGTAAACAAATATAAGTCCTCATACATTACGGTCTTTACCCTCTTTTCCAGATTTCTTTTTATCTCTTCTATAATGAAATATACACACTTTTGGCTCTATCGGCAGTCCTGGTTTTTGGGGATTCCTTTCACTCAAACGATATCTGTGCTATCATGGGTATTAATTACCGATAATCACCCACTGTAAAGGAGGTCTCAATGGGAAATGATTTTCCGTCTATGGAAATTAAGCTGCCGAAAATCAAGCCTGGAGTCATCAAAATCGTTATTGCAGCGGTGATCGTTCTCATCTTACTCTTCGGATCGTTTTACCAGATCGGTCCGGAGGAAATGGGTGTGATCCTCCGCTTCGGCAAATTCGTCAGGACCACAGATCCGGGACTTCACCTCAAACTCCCCCTTGGCATCGAAAAGTTAATAAAAGTTCCGGTCCAAAGGCAGCTCAAACTGGAATTCGGCTTTCGCACCGAAAGGCCGGGAATAAGAACCGAATACAGAGTGACACCAGATACAAAAAAGGAAGCCCGGATGCTGACCGGCGACTTAAACGTAGCCGATGTGGAGTGGATTGTGCAGTACAAAATTAGAGATGCCTACAATTATTTGTTCAAGATCAGGGACGCAGAAAGCACATTTCGTTATATGAATGAAGCGATCGTGAGAAAAATCGTCGGCGATAATTCAGTCGATGAAGTCATCACTGTCGGCAGAGCAAGAATTGCTCTGGAAGCCAAGGAAGAGCTTCAAAAACTCTGCGACCTTTACGAGATAGGGATAGAAGTCAATCAACTCATACTCCAGGACGTCAATCCCCCTGAACCCGTCAAGCCGTCATTCAACGAAGTCAACGAGGCTCTTCAGGAAAAAGAGAGAAAGATCAATGAAGCCTGGGCAGAATACAACCAGGAAATTCCCAAAGCCGAAGGAGTTGCCGAACAGACGATCCGGGCCGCAGAGGGGTATGCAACAGAAAGAGTGAATAATGCGGAAGGAGACGCGAACCGTTTCAGAAACGTTTACAGAGAATACGCCCGGGCTCCGCTGGTGACGAGAAAACGCCTCTATCTCGAAGCGATAAACGAGGTCCTCCCTAAAATGAACAAAAGAATCATTTTTGACGAGAAGCAGAAAAACATCCTCCCGCTCCTCAATCTCGGAGAGGAGAAAAAAAATGAGTAATCAAACCAGAGCACTCATCATCGTTGGAGCAGCGGTTCTGGTCCTGATCGTCCTCCTGAGTGCGACATATGTCGTATCGGAAACAAACCAGGTCATCATCACCCAATTCGGAGAACCCATCGGTGGGGCCATTACCGTCCCTGGACTGCACTTCAAAATTCCTTTTATCCAGAAAGCAAACTATTTCGAGAAACGCTGGCTGGAATGGAATGGGGACGCGAATGAGATCCCCACTAAGGATAAAAAATACATCTGGGTCGACACCTATGCCAGATGGCGGATCAGCGATCCTCTGGTTTTCTTCCAGAGAGTACGGGACGAGAGAGGCGCACAGTCCAGGATCGATGACATCATCGATGGTGAGACAAGGAATGCCATTGCTAACTTCGACCTTATAGAAATCGTTCGTTCCACAAACCGCGAATTCGAAATAACAGAGGAAATCGAAATTCTCGAACTCGCCAGCGCCATACCCAAAATCGAAACAGGACGAGAAAAGATCGCCCAAATCATTTTGGAAAATTCTTCTCAAACGACTCAAGAAATCGGAGTCGACCTCAAAGACGTCCAGATCAAGAGAATAAACTATGTGGATGAGGTCCAGCAGAAACAGTTCGACAGGATGATCTCCGAGAGGCAGCGCATCGCATCCAAATACCGCTCGGAAGGCGACGGAAGGAGTGCTGAAATCAGAGGGCAGAAAGAACGAGAATTGAAAAAGATACAATCCGAAGCCTACAGAACCGCCCAGGAAATCAAAGGGAAGGCCGATGCAGAAGCCACACGAATCTATGCCGAAGCATACAACCTGGATCCAGAATTCTATCAGTTCATGAAAACACTGGAAACTTACCGGACGATCATGGACAAGCAGACCTGGCTTCTTCTCTCGACAGACTCGGAATTTCTGAAATACCTGAAGAGCACCCAAAAATAACGGCGCTAGGCTTCGAAGATCTGCTTAAGGCGGGGCATCGAGATATTGCCTCCGCTTAAAACGAGAGCGATCCTTTTTCCCTTAAGCCTTTGTTTGATCTTCAAGGCTGCAGCTAGAGGCGATGCTCCTGCTTCTTCTGCCATGTTTCTGATCAACTCCATAATCAGAAGTATGGCCTGGACCATTTCCTCCTCTGAAACCAGAACAAAATCAGCAAGATAGTCTCTCAGGATTTCCTGGGTGAGCTCGTAACCGACCTCTGTAGCTAGACCTTCTGCGGCTGTTTCCATCTTATCCTTTATAATTTTTCCGCTCTTCCAGGAAAGAAAGGCAGCCGGTGCCATTTCGGACTGAACAGCAACCACCTGGCATCCAGGGTAAACTGCTTCCTTGACAATGCAGCAGCCGGATGCTCCACTTCCTCCTCCTACCGGGACGATAAGAAAATCCAGGGAGGGAACCTCTTCAAAGATTTCCAGTGCATAGGTGCCTACCCCTGCTATCAGATAGGGTTCATTGGCAGGATGGATGAAACGAGCCTGCCTTTCGCCAGCCAGCTTCTCTGCATAGTCCTTGGATTCATCGAAGATCCGCCCGAAAAAGACGATGTTTGCTCCCAGACTTCTGATGGCCTTGACCTTAGTGGGATTGGATTTCTCTGGCATGACGATGGTTACAGACACACCGAAAAGATTGCAGGCATAGACGATGGAGAGGGCATGATTTCCCGTCGATGCTGTGATAACTCCTTTTTCTCTCTGATCACGCTTAAGGTGTGAGATGAGGTTGATCCCGCCGCGTGTTTTGAATGCGCCTGTAGGCATATGGTTCTCATGCTTGATGTATACCTTTGCATCGAGAAGCTGATTGACCTGCGGATAGGAATAGAGAGGAGTCCGGGAAAGGTATTTTTGGATGATCTTTCTGGCTTCCAGGATATCCTGGAAGGTCGGTCTTTCAAACTTCATTATCCGTCCTCCTTGCCGTCTCGACTTTTTCTTTCTTTTCCGTTCCTCATTCCTTTTCTGGATCTTCAGGATAAGCCCATCAGCTCAGAAAATTGCCCAGCTTGTGTTTGTTGGGAAAAAGAGCCGCGGTTCCTCCTGTGTGGAAGAAGACCACATTCTCATCTTTCTTGAAATAACCTTTCTTCACCAGGTCAATAAGGGCGACCATGGCTTTGCCGGTGTAAACGGGGTCGAGAAAAATTCCCTCGTTCATGGCTACGATCCTTATGGCATCCGATACCTCTTGGTTCACTTCGCCATATCCTTCCCTGATGTATTCATCAAATATGACGATATCCTCTTCCCCTATCCCGAAAGATTCCTCCAATGCCCTTTCGGTATCTTTGGCGATCTCCAAGACGAGTTCCCCGTAAGTTCGTTTTTCCTCAGAAACACTCACGCCGAGAACCTGTACCTTTTCGTCCCAGGCTTTTGCCCCAACTACCAGGCCTGCCTGGGTTCCGCCAGAGCCTGAGGCATGGATGACATGATCCACCTCGATCCCCAGACTCTCTGCTTGTTCCATCATCTCGACAAATGCCTCCACATAGCTGATGGCTCCGAGTGGCTTTTCCATGGAACCTCCGACCGCAGAACCGCCGATAGGAGCCACGTAAGGAGTATGTCCCCACTCTTTTACCTCCATCGCTGTCTCCTCTAGAACCTCATCCACATCTTCGAGGTGGACAACGCCGCCTTTCGCTGCTTCTCTGATTTTTATATCTGCCTTAAGAATGAAATCGAGAAGAAGATTTCCATCATATTCAACCGGCAGGTCGTACACATTGAACAAAACAAGAACGGGCGTGATTCCGAACTTCCGGGCTGCCGCTGCGGCCTGAAGGCACCAGTTGGACTGCAAACCCGCCCAGGTAATAAGAACATCTGCTTTTTTCATCAAAACATCCTGGATGATAAACTCGAGCTTCCGAGATTTGTTTCCGCCAAAGGCCAAACCTGTCAAGTCGTCCCGTTTGATGTATATGTTCGGACCTCCCAGCTCCCGGGTGAGGTTTTCCAGTTTGATGAAAGGCGTGGGAAGATGAATCAGGTCTTTCTTTTCAAATGTGTGGATCCTTTCTTTGATTTCGGGTAAGGAACAGCCAGCCATTTTACTCCCTCCAGTTGCCAAATTTTACAACACAAGACGCACACAAATCAAAAAAAACCGCGAAAGCGGAAGAGAAACGATGGTCTACTGGAAACTCCGCCAGGCCCTTTTGAACTCGCCCAATTTTGCAGAAACATAGGAACGGACGCGGTCCCCATAGAAATAAAAAATGGGGATGACGATCAGGATAAAAATGGTAGAGCTTATCAGCCCGCCCACTGCCGACAGAGCGAGAGATGACCACAGCCGCTTTCTCTCTACCTCTATCTGGATCAGGATCAGAGGCAACATTCCAAGAACAGTGGTGCTGGTGGTCATGAATATGGGTCTTATCCTCTCCCTCGCACCGAAGAGAACGGCTTCTCTAAGCGACAGGCCTTCTCGTCTTTTGAGATTGATATGATCGACCAAAAGAATAGAGTTGTTCACCACGATCCCTCCCAGGAGGATCACACCGATATAGGCGGAGGAGTCGAACGGAAAATCGGCGATCACGAAAGCTGCAAAAACTCCGATCAGGGCCAGGGGCACGGCCAGCAATATAAAGAAAGGCTGGATGAAGCTTTCATAAAGGGAAGCCAGTATCATGAAGATAATGACGAGAGAAAAGATGATGGCAAACGTGATTTGGCCTTTCTCCTCCTCGGTCATCCGCCAGTCATAACCCTCCAGGGTTGCCGAAAAACCCGGGGGCAGAACCAATTTATCGAACACGGCCTCCTTGTATCTCTCGGCAGCCTTATGGGGCCCTCTGAACTCCCACATGATGGTCTGCTGGAACTGCTGGTCTTCCCTGTCGATGGACCCGGCAATCGGCCACTCTTCGAGAGTGGATATTTCTTTGAGCCTCAAGAACTCTCCTCCCTGAGTTTGGATGAGCTCCTCCTGGAGGCTTTTCAGATCCATCATCGCTGCCTCAGGAAATTTTATAGTGATATCCATCTCTTTTCCTTCGATTTTTGTCCTGAGAGGACGGGTCAGCCTCCCTGCCATCAAGACCTGGATATGGTAATAGAGATAATTGGGATCGATATCGTACTTCCGCAGAGTGTCTTTTTCAATTTTGAGTACGTACTCATAAGATTCCAATCTCCACCATCCTGACCGGCCCGAGGTGATCCTGACATCTTTGATTCGAGGATTCCTCTTCAAAGTGCGCTCGAGATTGGAAGTGATCTCTTTGAGTTTTTTCAAATTGTATCCATAGAACTTGATCCTGGAGTCATAATAAGTCGTGGGCCCCATGGAGGAATAATAACCCTGGGGATCGAAGCCTGAGACCCCAATACTGATCCCTGCAAAGTTCGTGGCCAACTGGATCAGTTCTTCCTTCAACACATAAGGACGGTATGAAAATTCGATTTCCGGAGGAAATTCTATGGATATCAAGGCATTTTCATCCATGACAATCGTATTCATCTCCTTTTCGTAGGTCTTCTCCATCACCTTCTCTTCAAACCTTCGCATGACTGTATCGGTCGCCTCGATGGGGGTTCCGGGGGGCATCGTCACGTAGACCCGGAGCATCTGCTGATATTGCCAGGAGAAAAAAGATCCGATGGTTACTTCTGAACGGAACCATTTGTATGCTCCATAGAAGATGGCTGAAACGATGAGAATGACTTCCAGAGGATGCCGTAGGATAAACTTCAAGAACATCCCATAGGCGTTCCGGACTTTTTCTTTCTTCTCGATCCGCCGCTCCTTCAGCAGTTTCGGACTCAAGGCAGGAATCAATGAGAAGGACACCAGCAAAGATGCAGCAAGTGCTGAACTGATCACGATGGCCAGGGGAAGATAATAAATTTTCATCCGGCCGGTGAAATAGACAAAGGAAAAGAAAACGCTCATGGTTGTTAGAGTCGCTGCAAGAACGGGCAAAAAGACTTCTTTGCCCCCTTGAATGGCCGCTTTTATGGGGGGGAGGCCTCCTTCCCTCAAACGCAGCACATTCTCGAACACGACGATGGAGTTATCCACAAATAAGCCAAAACCCAAAGCCAGTCCACCAAGTGTAAACATATTCAAGGAAATCTTGAAGAAGTAGATCAGGTTAAAGGTTATTAGAACAGAAAAGGCAATAGAAGATAAGACCAGGATGGAAGGCTTGAAACTTCTCAAGACCACAAAAATCAGAATAAAGATAACAGAAATGATGATTCCCACCAGAAGATAAAGTTCGCGTAATCCTTTCTGTATTTTCTCGCTCTCATCATTCACCACACGAAAGATCAGATCTGAGGGAAGCTCTTCCTTTATTTCTTCCAGCTTTTCTTTCACAGTTCTGCTGACCTTTAAGGTGCTGGTTCCTTTTTCCTTGGAGACCGTCATCCTGATGGTAGGCTGGCCGTTGATCCGGTTTATGTATCGGACATCCTGGTAAGACGGAAAAAGCTCAGCGATGTCCTTCAACTTGATCGGATTTTCTCCTGAATAGGTAATGATAATTTCTTCCAGCTCTTTGGTGCTGTCGATCGGGTTTGAGACCTTGAAAATGTACTCCTGCGCTCCTCGCTGCACCCTTCCTGCAGGGTAGATCTCTGTCCTTTCCTGGATGCGCAAGCGAACGAGATAGGGCAAGATCCCGAAGGCTTTCAATTTCTCTTTATCGAGAATAATTTTGATCTCAGGATCAGAGCCTCCGGTCACGCTGACATCGGCGATTCCTTTGATGGAGCCGATCCCGATCTCGATGCGGTCCTTGACTTGCTCTCTCAGCTTCTGGAGCGAATAACTCCCGGAGATGGTGTATTCAAGAAATGGATCTTCTCTGAATTCTTCGGGCACAAAGGGCTGGATATTGGGTCTTACACCGTAAGGAAGAACATCTCTGAGCTCGGATATTTTCTCCCTTAAGGCAAGGTGAGCAAACTCCATGTTTGTCTTTTCCTCGAATTCTAGGGTAATGGTCGAAGTTCCGATGCTTGATTGGGAGAGAATTTTCCTAATGCCTTTCACTGTGGAAACTTTTTCCTCTAATGGAGAGGTGATCTCTGTCTGAACGATTTCAGGTGGAACTCCGGGCCAGGTAGCATAGACCTTAAGCTCGGGATATTCTTCTTTCGGCGCCAACTCTAGGGGTAAGTTTAAGAAAGAATAGACTCCCAGCACCAGCAAAGCCAAAAAAATCATGGCTGTGGCGATCGGGCGTTCGACAAAGACCCTCATGATTTTCTTTTCTCAGCCATGTCATAGGCCAAAGGAATAAGGATCAGGGTCAGGAATGTCGCTAGCATAAGGCCTCCGATAACCGAAATAGCCAGAGGCTGCTGAAGCTCGGCGCCCTTGCCCAGGCCCAGAGACATTGGAAAAAGTCCCAGGGCTGTAGTGACTGTGGTCATAAGGATCGGCCTGAGCCTGACCCGGCTGGCCTCCATGATGGCCTCTCTGAGTTCCAAGCCTTTTTTCCTGAGCTGGTTGGTATAATCGATCTTGACGATGGCGTCATTGACTACGATTCCCGCCAGAACGACCATACCGATAATAGAAATCACGTTCAACGTTTGTCCGGTGATGAAGAGGGCCCAGATGGCTCCGGTCAATCCCATGGGGAGGGTGAAGAGGATCAAAAAAGGATGGAGCAGAGATTCGAACTGAGCCGCCATGATCATATAGACCAGGAGCACAGCCAGAGAAAAGGCAAAAATCAAACTCCTGAACGACCTGGCCATCTCTTCCTGCTCGCCGCTGAAAACCACCCTGTAGTTCGGCGGTAAATCCAGTTCCTCCATCTTTTCCTGAATTTGAGGACCCACCTGGCTGATCTTCGTTCCCCTCAGGTTGGCGGTTACCAGAACCTCTCTCTGCTGGTTTTCTCTCCGGATTTCTTTGGGACCTCTGGCCAGCTCATAACGGACCAGCTCCCTCAAGGGAATAAGGGTGCCCTGATGGGAAATCTTTTCGTCGAGAAGAGATTCGATATCATCCCTCACACTTTCCTCCAACCGGACCAAAATATCATATTTCTTCTCCAGCTCCCTGAATTGGGTATCTCTTCTCCCACGGACTGCATCGATGAAAAACGATCCGATGGCTGCTGCTGAAATATCGTATTTCTCGAGGGCCCCCCTTTTTATCTTTATTAAAAACTCCGGTTTTCCTTCTCCCACATTCGTGCTGAGATCTGCGATTCCCTGGATATCTTCCAGTTTTGTGACAAGTTGTTCGGCCAGAAGATTCAACCTGTTCAGGTCATCCCCTTTGATCTTCAATCCAATCTCAGCGGTAGAAAAGGCCAAGAATTGAGCCAGTGTCGATTGCTCTTTAACGATGGAATGGGTCAAGCCTGGATATCGCTCGAGCCTTTCCCTTAAATACGCGATTACGGTGTCGACATCCGATGACCGATGCACCTCCACATAAATTTTCGCCGAATTGATGGAAATGTCTGGATTCTGGCTCTCCAGTCCGCTGACTATACCGACTTGGGAAAAATAATCCTGGACATTGCTGTTCTGGCCGAGCGATCGCTCCAGGGAAGCGACGACGTCCGCAGTCTGCTCAAAAGAAAAATCGATGGGCGCTTTGAGGTTAGCCTCGAACGACACGGTTTCGGGTTTGGGCATGAGCTCCCGTGGGATTCGAGTCCCTGCAAGAAAGGTCAAAAAAAGAAAAGCGAAGGAACCCAGCAGAACCTTGCCTTTGTTCTCGAGACTCCAGACAAGAAAGTGATGATACCGTTCGGCAAATTTGTCATAGAAGATATTGTATCCCCTGAAAACGAACCGGAGAATGGGCCGAAAAGGAAGAGAGATGTAGTGGACGATCAACTGGACTGTCTGAACCAGGAAGCTGAACAGGAAGTTGAGTATCCAGGAAATCCCTTTGAGCAGGAGATTTACCCCCCATCGCAGCCCTTTATAGGGAAGGAAGATCACCCTCCATCTGGATTTTTTTCCCTTATCTTTCTTCTCATCAGCTTCTTCTTTTGAGCGTCCATAATCTTCCTGGCTCTTCTCGATCTCGAATTTTCTCGAAGCGAGCATGGGAAGGAGCGTCAAGGAAACGATGAGGGAAGATAGAAGGGCGAAGGTAACGGTCAGGGCTTGGTCTTTGAACAGTTGCCCGGCCACACCATGGACATAGATAACCGGCAAGAAGACCGAGATGGTCGTGAAGGTCGAGGCCGTTACAGCCATGCCCACTTCTTTGGTTCCAACCAACGCTGCCTCGAACAGAGGCTTGCCGAGTGATCTGTGCCTGAAAATACTTTCAGAGACAACGATAGAGTTGTCGACCAGCATTCCTACACCCAAGGCAAGACCTCCCAAGGACATGATGTTCAGGGTGATATCCCTGAAATAAAGAAGATTGAAGGTCGCGATAATGGAAATCGGAATGACCACGGCAATGATCGCCGGGGTTTTGAGATCCTGGAGAAAGACGATAAGGATCAAAAAGGCCAAAATCCCACCGTAGATGATCGCGCTCAACACGGAGGATATGGCACTCTCTATGTATCTCGCCTGTTCGGAGACAACCAGAATGTCGAGCTGGGGATTTTCCTCTCTAATCTCATCCAAGACGTCCCGGGTGAGACGGGTCACTTCTACGGTATTGGCCCCGGATTCCTTCCTCACCAAAATCCCGATACTCTCGCTTCCGTTGAGTCTGGTCAGCCCTTCCCGTTCTTTGATCGAGTCATTGATCCTGGCTACATCCTTCAGCTTGACGACTCCTCTCTCCTCTGTGGTTTTTAGACTGATTTCTCCTATTTCACCGACTCGTTCGAATTCTCCTACCACCCGCAGGGCATATCTGAACCGTCCTTTCCTTATGGTCCCGCCTTGTATGTTTCGATTGAACGCATCGATGCGGTTCGATATGAGGCCGATATTCAAGCCATAGAGCGACATAAGCTGAGGGTCTA
The DNA here is from genome assembly GCA_964346815.1 of uncultured Eubacteriales bacterium. Lineage (GTDB taxonomy): Bacteria > Acidobacteriota > Aminicenantia > Aminicenantales > Aminicenantaceae > CAYFWF01. The sequence continues at coordinate 60,798 of CAYFWF010000016.1, forward strand.
CTTCCACCTGGATTTCCCTTTCCACACCGCCAGCGATCTCTGCAGAGCCGATCCCCTCTATCTGCTCTAACCTCGGTTTGATCACCTCTTCAGAAAATTCTTTGAGCTCCAGCAGTGTTCTTTCGCCAGAGACGGATAAAATCATGATGGGCCGGCTCTGGGGGTCGAGCGGAATGATGGTGGGTTCTTCCACATCTTCAGGAAGAGAGTTCTGGGCTCCATCCAGCTTCTCCCTGGTATGGAGCATGGCGAAATCCATATCGGTTCCCCATGAAAATTCCAGGCTCATGAAAGAGACGCCCTCTTTGGATACCGATTCCACCCTGCGCAATCCAGGGATCCGGCTGACAGCCGCTTCCAAAGGCATTGTGATGAGTGTTTCGATCTCCTCAGGAGCCACCCCTTGATATTGAGTGACCACCGAAAGGCGCGGATAGCTAATATCCGGAAGCAGGTCAACGCTCAATTCCCGCAGCGAGACAAAGCCTAAGAGCACGATGGCCAGGAAGAACATCAATGTTGTGACAGGTCTTTTAACAGTAATTTGAGTGAGTTTCATAGGCTCGGTCTAGTGCGCATTCCTCTTTTCTACTTCTCTATTCACTTATAAGACAGAAAACCCCTCCCGTTTTTATCACTTCTTATAAATTGAGGTTGTCCCAAAGTGACGAGAAATAAAGGCGGACAAAGGAGCAGGGTAATGTCGGAGCGGCATTGAAGATTTAGCCTTCCGCAACCGTCCTTCGAAGGAATCCGACCTTGTTGGACGCCGAGGATGTATTGAGCACGACAATATCAAAGATTTGAGACTCGGATTAACAGAGGATAAAGTCCAAAGATTTGGATTGATTATGCGGAGTTCCGCAGGCGCCGAGAAGGACTGTGAAGGAATGGCGTTAAAAATCTGAACCAGAGCGGAGACATTTCTCTGTTCCTTAAAACTATACATCATTCGCGTCACTTTGGGACAGAGCCTATAAATTACAGTGCCACACTATTAGGGCAAATCGACTCTCCAGATCTTTGCGGTCTGATCATCGCCTGCAGTTACTATATACTTTCCGTCCGGGCTAAACGTTGCAGACAGAACCCGCTGTGCTGCAGAGGAATGCTCGATGGTGAGCATCGGTTTTCCGTCCTCCACTCTCCACACCTGGGCAATCCCGCCTGCGCTTGCTGTGACCACGTAATTTCCGTCAGGGCTGAAATTCACTTCTCTGAAGTCTTCTCCACGGAATGTCTGCACCAGGCGGCCGTTGGAGACCTCCCATACTCTGGTCGTGTTATCAATACTCGAGGTGGCCAAAAAGCGGCCGTTTGGACTGAAGCTGACCGAAGATATGGCTCGACTATGGCCGTCAAAATTTCGGATTTTCTGTCCGTTCGAAACATTCCATAGGGCCACCAGACCGTTGGCGGCTCCTGTGGCGAAGGCACGTCCGTTCGGGCTGAATTCGGCATCATAAACCCAGCCTCTCTCTGTGACCTCGATGGTCCGGATCTCCCTCCCGTTTTGAGCGTCCCAGAGTTTCGCCGTGCCATCCTCGCTCCCCGTAACGACCACTGTGCCGTCCGGGCTGAATTCAGCAGAGTGGACCTTTTCTGCATGCCCCTTGAATGCTCGGATCTCGCTGCCTGTGGATGCAGCCCACAGCTTGGCGATCTCCCCGCCCGCTGTGACCACCTGTCTGCTGTTCGGGCTGAACCTGGCAGAGAACACATGAGCGGTATGCCCGCGGAGTGTTGCGACGAGGCCACCTGTTTTGACATCCCATATTTTTGCGGAATTATCACCGCTTGCAGTGACCACATGATTTCCATCGGGGCTGAAGCTTGCACTGTAAATCCGGGAATTATGTCCGGAGAGGGTTTTGTGCAGATCAACTCCTGTCGTCTCACCAAAAACGAGTTTGGCTTCTGTCCAAACGGCCCAATCATAAGCTGAGGATCGTCCTGCTTGGACCACCAAGAGAATATCACCTGTTTGGCCTGCCTGCCCAGAGAGGTCATATTCTATCCTGTCGATCCTCCCGTTGTATTCGGCGTCAAAAGAGGAAAGGACCTCTCCTTGACCGATGGGGCTGATTTCACCCGCAGCTTTTCTTCTGATGCGAACTCCCCTATCCGCTTCCACCCGTTCACCTGCCTGCCTAAACTGCACTAAAAATTTCACACCGTCACTGCCATGCGCTCCTTGTATGAAACCCCCTGCTAAGATGAGTTTTCCCCCCTTTTCGGGAATGGATATGTTGGGGTAGATCCCCATTATCACACCAAAATCCTTCCCCTGGGGATGGGTCAGGAGAACCCGCTTATATTGTTTTCCATCCTCCAGAATCACATCTTGCTCGTACTTTGCGATCCCGACGGTCTCCTGACGCTGCCCGAAACGAACTTCCTGGCCGGAAGAATTCTGCCATCTGGCTTCGGCAGCCTTTTCGATCAGGTCAATCTCTTGGGTAAAGCCCAACATGCATAAAGCAAATAAAAGGATTGGAACCAGAACCAGTCTTTTTTTTGCCATCCCTGCGCCTCCCTTCTATCAGATATACAGGCCTGCTTGTGGATTCACTCCACTTCTCTTTCGCATTTTTCACTCTAACAAGAAAAAGATATTCAGTCAACGTTTTCAAGGCTTTATGCTGAAAAGTGGGGCTCTTTTCGTAAAAGAGACCGCTTTCAAAGACGAGGCGCAAGAGCTTATGGATTTGATCAAGAAGTAAAAATCTTTCCAGGTGTAAAGATTTTTTACTCACGGCCTTCTCAGAAAAAATTCTATCTTCATTAAAATAAACAAGTTAGAGATATTCCAATCGGCACAAAAATTGCCCATTTCCTAGATGCAAGGGGAAGGAGAGAAAAAGGATAAAATATTAAGGAATAAACAACGGATTTATTTGTATATGTAATGGGAGCAAGAATGAGGCAAGACGCAAACAATGAGGAACGCATGCTGATCACGAGGGCTAAACAAGGAAATGTAGAAGCCTTTGAGACCTTGGTGAGAAAGTACCAGCAGAGTATATATTACCTCTGTAAAGGGATGACCGGAAGCCATCAGTCGGCAGATGACCTTTCTCAGGATACCTTCATCAAGGCCTACTTTGCTTTGGACAGATTCCAAGATGGAATGAATTTCTTCACCTGGATCCGGAAGATCGCAGTCAACAACAGCCTCAACTTCCTCAAAAAATCGAAAAGGGAAGAGCCTTTGGGAGAAAACGTTGAAAACGTTCGATACCGTTCTTCCTTAGGACAGGAAATGCCTCATGAAATGCTCCGACGAAATCGAATGGAACAGACATTCAAAAAGGCGCTAAAGGCTCTTCCCCCTGAACAAAAAATTGTCTTCGTTCTCCGGGTCTTCGAAAATCAAAGCTACAAAGAAATTGCCAGACTTTTGAACATCACAAAGGGCACAGTCATGTCGCGATTAAGCAGAGCGCGAGAAAAGATCAAATTATCGATGGCAGAATATTTATAAAGGAGATGCTGATGAGGCATAAGAAAATCAAAGAACTGTTGGGAGCTTATTTCGATGGTGAGCTCAGCAGCAGGAAAAAGAAAATCATCGGACAGCATCTCAAAACCTGCCCAGAATGCCGTCGTGAGCTTCTCCTCTTGGAAAAAATGGGTAATCTGTCCAAAGAATGGCGTTATTCATCCCAAGACGATGAATATTGGAAGACCTTTTCATCCAGAGTCTCGAAAGGAATAAAACAAAGAATCCTACCAATCCCTGAAAAGGAGGCGAAAATGTTCAACGATTCATTCATCGAAGGTGGCACGAACTACGGGATTAAAGCACTGGTTTTTCCTATCTCACTGGCTGCCCATATCATAATAGCCGCGCTCCTGGTTATCATGCCTCTGATGAACACCGGGAATCTGCCGGAGGTCGAGGTCTACAGCGCTTTTCTCGCTCCTCCTCCTCCCCCTCCACCTCCTCCACCTCCCCCTGCAAAAAAACGCTCCAGCTCCAAAGCCAGAACCCGTATCAAACCCGTTAAAGCCCAAACCAATATCCAACCCGGACAACTCGTCGCCCCTGTGGAAATCCCAGACGAAATCGTCGAAGAAGAA
>CAYFWF010000017.1:0-102680 GCA_964346815.1 uncultured Eubacteriales bacterium
ATGGCCGGCGTCTCCTCAATCACCTCCTTTATATCCTTCTCACATTCTTGAATCTTTTCTTCTACCTGATCCAAAAGCTTCAGTTGAACCTCCACAGAGCGGCGGGTATAGAGTGGCAGTTCTCCTATTCTCCTCTGAAGAAGTTTCCGCCCTCTGACCCCAAAAATGTCACTTGCTTCTGTGATCTGGATCGCATATTTGGCCAGGGCAGCATGGATCCGATTCTTCAGCTTTGTTCGTGTCCCCACCAGTGCCATCCGCAGCCGGGGCAGCTCCCGTTGGTCTCGAATCTCTCCTGGCGGAATCCAGACCGAAGGAAGTGTGCCGTTCCGCAGCAAAAGAGCCAGTCCCTGGGCATCAAGCTTATCGGTCTTATTGATCTGTCCCATCATATGCTTCGCTTTTCCCGCATTAGTCAACTTCGGCTTATGCCCAGCCTTTTCCATTTCCTCAATCATCCAATACCAGTTTCCTACTGTCTCCACGGCAATCTGAGATCCCGGTGGCAAAGTTTCCAAAAAAAAGTTAAACTCATGACGTGTGTTTTCCACCCTCAGACAAGGACCATGATTGCCCTCTTCATCCATAAATGCGAATACCGAATATTTTTTGTGTGCATCGCATCCATAAAATTTTCTCATGCTGCAGCGCCTCCTTTTTTTTGTTCTCACCAACATTATATAAAGGTTGGTGCTGCAGCGCTTTCATATAATCAATGACACTTTGTTATATTGGTTCTCGCTATAGGGATCATTTGCACTAACGAAAGTTCGCATCAAAAGATTGTTGAGGTGGGGCGAGTTGGCCGTGAATGATCCAGGCTAATTTCCTACTTTGAGGACAGCGGCGCCGTCGATCTTGCTGTCTTTGAGGAGTTTAAGAACTCTGTTGGCTTCTTCAAGAGGAAATGCCTGAGTGGTTGTTCGTATGGGAATTTCAGCCGCAATTTTGAGCAGTTCCTCTGCGTCCTTTCTCGTGGCATTGGCCACACTCCGAAGAGTCCGTTCATGGTAGATGTGCTTCACGTAATCCATCTCAGGAATCGGCGACATGTAGATTCCTGCTAAAGCTTGAGTGCCTCCTTTGTCCAGCATTCTCATTCCATCTAACACGGTCGGCCCTGCTGGCGTGAAATTCACGATGCTGTCCATTTTTTCAGGAGGATCATCCTTGGATGTTCCTGTCCAGATTGCCCCGAGTTTCTCGGCGAGGGCGCGGTGTTCTTCCGAGCGGGAAAAAACATAGACCTCACAGCCCCAGTGCACGGCAACTTGAATGGCCACATGGGCCGAAGCCCCGAAGCCTATGAGGCCCAGCCTCTGGCCAGGCTCAATTTCGCTCAGACGCAGCGCTCTGTACCCGATGATTCCGGCACACAGGAGAGGTGCCGCTTTTTCATTCTCGAAAATCTCAGGGATGACATAGGCAAATTTCTCGGGAATGACCATGTATTCTGCATACCCACCGTTTTCGTGATAGCCTGTGAAACGTGCATGAGGACAGAGGTTTTCATTACCTCTTGTACAGTAAGGGCATGTCTCGTCAGCTGAATAAAGCCAGGCTGCCCCTACTCTATCCCCCTCTTTGAATCTGTAGGCTTTAGTCCCGCGTTTCGCCACTTTTCCTACGACTTGATGGCCAGGGATGATAGGAATCTTGATCTCAGGGAGGTCTCCTTCCACGGTGTGCAGGTCTGTATGGCAAACACCACAGACATCTATCCGGATGAGTATATCCTCAGAACCGGGTTCAGGCTCCGGGAGGTCGACCAATTCCAGAGGATTCTCCTCGATCGGGGCGAACTTTTTGAGAATCATAGCCTTCATGATGAACCTTTATCTCTCTGGCTGACCCTTTCATTCCAGGTTTCTTTTCAACGTTATTCACCTATCTTCTCTTTCTTCTCCTCTTCCTTCTTTTTTTCTTTTTCTTTCTCTTTCTCCCAGTCCTTTTCGCTTACGGGAGTAAGGTTGACGTGCTCGGCAAAAAAATAAAGATATCTGCGCAGCCGGTCAATCTGGTGGCGGGGCTCTCGAATTCCGTGACCTTCCCTGGGATACTTCACGAAAGTCACCTCTTTTTCAAGGTCTCGGAGCGCCTGATAGAATTCGACAGCCTGAGTGATCGGTACCCGAGCATCCTCGGCTCCATGCATGATAAGTACAGGGCTCTTCACATTCTTCACATGCCGAACCGCAGAGAGCTTTTCATACAATTCTTCATAATTCCATGGCGTTCCGAAGAACCAGGCCAAATAATGGGGGATGTCCGTGGTGCTGTACATGCTGTAAAGATTGCTCAAGCCTGCTCCTGGAGAGACGGCCTGGAACCGGTCTGTCTGGGTCACGATCCAGAAACTCATGTACCCTCCATAGCTCCACCCATAGCAGATCAATTGGTCAGGATCAGCCCAACCCTTTTGGATGCAGTAATCCACTCCGGTCATGGAGTCGTCATAATCAACAATGCCCCATTTACCTCGATTGGCATTGACAAATTCCTGACCGTAGTTGACGCTTCCCCGAAAATTCGGCTGGAACATGAAGAAGCCGTTTCCAGCAAAAAACTGGTTGGTGGTACTGAAGGATTCGATTCTCGCACCGCTGGGGCCGCCATGGGGATTGAGAATCAAGGGATATTTTTTGTCTTTTTCATAGCCAACCGGAAAAGTCAGCACTCCCTCGATCTCCTGTCCGTCGGTGTTTTTCCAGCCTACTGTCTGGACTTCGCCGAACTGAACATTCTCTGTCCGAAGCCATGGATTGGCATCGGTTAGAATGGACAAATTCTTCAGGTCTGTATCAGCGGTGTATATCTCGGCAGGCCAGGCGGCCGCTGAATGCAGCCATACCCATCTCGTCCCATCATCAGAGAGTTCCCACGAATAATTTCCGCCCCGAGGAGCGAGGATGGTTGTGACCTCACCGGATTGGACATCTACAGAAAACAGATTCGTCGTTGTCCGCTCTCCAGTCGACCAAAAGATCAGGCTTCCATCTGGCGACCAGATAGGGCTCGAGAAGTTCAGATCGAATTGTTTGAGCAGGACCCTTGCTCCTCCCCCGCCAGCCGGAATCAGATAGAGTTTATTATGCATGGTGTTGGTGTAGGAATGGGGTTCTGAAGCAAAAGCGATGATTTTTCCATCGGGCGACCAACGGGGATCGATATCACGTCCAGGATTCTCGTAAAGCTTCTCGGGCTTCTTATCCGCATTATCGACCACCCAAATATCGCTGTTCCATCTTTCGTCTACTTTGGTGTTGGGACGGGAGACATATGCAATTTTTTGAGAATCCGGGGCCCAACGGAAATCACCGACTGTAAAATCCCCTTGGGTGAGGCGTGAGGTCTCTTTGCTCTCGATGTCTACAATCCAGAGATGGGACATGCGGAACTTTTCGTCGACAACCTCAGCATCATCCTTCTCTTTTTGTTTCTTTTCTTCTTCTTTACTTAGAGGATCACGTGCTGTAAAAACAATTTTTGCTCCATCCGGAGAAATCTCGAAGGACTGGATGTTTTCCTTATGATGGGTGAGCTGCCAGGCTTCTCCCCCATCCACATACATTACGAAAAGCTGGGTACTGGCAGCTTTTTGAGAATCCTCCTGGCTTCCAGAACTGGCACTGCCTTTCCCCCGAGAGGAGAGAAAGGCAATCTTCTTTCCGGAGGGGAACCATGCAGGAGACGTACAGCTTTCCTCGCCTCGAGTCATCTGCCTTCTGTCTGTTCCATCTACATTGAGCCGCCAGACATGTGTGGTGCTCTTTAAATCCTTGTCCTCCATATCCCTTGTACTCAGCGTATAGAGAACCCATTGATCGTCTGGAGAGAGATGTGGACTGCCTACCCTGTTTATCCGCAGAGTGTCTTTCGCGGAGAGCACACGGGGTTCGGCTGGTTTCTCGGTCTCTTGATTATTCTCAGGCCTCACCTGGGAAGAGGCAAAAAGAAAAACAAGGGAAACAATCAAATATACCTTGAAGATTGGTTTAAAGTTCATTCTCCCTCCTTTTATTAAATCTTATCTCATCGCGTCTCATCGCGCTCGAAGTAGGACGATTTTTTTTCTGACGAGATGGCCTCGCTTCCTTTGGTCACTCGCCATGACAATGACGCATTACTTTATCCGCTGATATTAATCCTTTTTTGTAGGTTGTTTTATCTTCCGCCGGAGTCTTTCCAGGCGGTAGGAAAAATCTCTCTCGTAATAAGAAGAGAATCCCATCGAGAGGACAAACCCTTCCTCCGCGATCTTCTTTGCCTCTTCGTATTTTTTTAATTTGTGCTCTAAATACATGGCCAATTCTCTAAAAGAGAAAAGCTGGGCTGGAGTGACCACTCTTGAGGAGGTCATTTCTTCCCAAATCGGGACAGCCTTTTCCCACTCTCCATTTCTCTTGAAATGAGTAGAGAGCCTCCTTTTGGCCTCGAGTGAGACCTCATCGCTCAGGCTCCCATCCAAAGCACGCTGGAAAAACTGGACGGATCTCTCCACATTTCCGATATTTTCCATGATTTTTCCGGCACCATAAAAGTCCATAGCATCGCCCATACAGAGATCCGTGTCTTCCGAAAAGATGTGTGCTCCGATGATGACCACACCTAACAGGGACAGGATATCCTCCTGATTGTGGTAGAGAATGGGCTCGATCAGATCGAAATTTCCCGTTTGGATATACTGAAAATACCGCCAGGGGATCTCTGCCGATGGGATGTCCTCCGACCGGTCTGCCCGCACGACCTCCAGGGCCAAGTGGTACAGCCGGCAGCTTTCGTACTTGTGGCTCCAGAGCCTTCGGGCAGCGTACAGGAAATCCAGATGGGGAAGCCCGCTCAGAATGAGCGGCAGCCTGTAGAGAATGAATCGAGTTTCCAAGAGCGGCAGATCGAATCCTTTCCCGTTATATGTCACCACGGACTGGAAATCCATGTCCCTGAAGAATACTCCGAGTTCCTGGATCATCCTCTCTTCTTCGGCCAGGTCTCCGAGGAAATACTGCGCGACATGAAATTTATCCTCCCTGTAATATCCCATGCCTATGTTGAATGGAACAACTCCGGTCCCTCCGGATAAGCCCGTAGTTTCCAGGTCGATGAACAATGCTGTGGAGAGGTCGAGTTCTCTGAAAGTGGCTTCCTGACTGAGACAACTGAGGATATCTCCGCTGATTTCCAGCCCCGAGGAAATTTTTATCTTCCCATAGCGAGAATCCAGAGAGTATGCATTCTCGATGAATTGAAAGGGTTCTCGAGTGAGGGGTTCAAAGGCAGGAGTCCTGGGTTTTTCCTGTTTTATTTCGCGGGAGAGGTTGATCAGTCTCTCCAGTTTTTCCTTGGTGGAGATGTTTTCTTCCTTCTGGATTTTCTCCCAAGTCTCGGATACGATACGGGACTTGGATCTGGATTGGCGTTCTTTCCTAATCAAATCGAGCTTATCTTTGATGTCTGTCATTATTCTCCGATGAATTGGAGGACGATCCTCCTGGAGCGGGAGCGGTTGTCAAAATCTATGAATACGATTTGCTGCCAGGTACCGAGGCTGAGCTCCCCATCGGTGAAAGGGATGGTCAAGGAAGGCCCCAGAAGAGAGGCTCTCACATGGGAAAAACCGTTGCCGTCACCCCAGCGGGCATCATGATGGTAAGTGACATCACTGGGTATGATCTTTTCCATGAGTTCGGTAAAATCTTTGACCAGCCCGGACTCATATTCGATCGTGGTGAACCCGCCTGTAGAGCCCGGAACAAACAGGGTTACGATGCCGTTTTTCAGCCCATTCTCTGTTACTCTATGGGAGACATCTTTTGTGATGTCGATGATATCGTTGAAACCGCCGGTTGTGAAACTTAAAGAATCACTTAAGATTTTCATCCTGCAAACTCCCCTCTAATCTTATTTCATTTGCTTTTGTAGGTAAAGTATAAAGAGAGGATTCTCATCTATTTTTGTGTTTTTACCTGTTACCGGAACGACAAATAGATTGACATTCCGCAGCAAACATTCTGTCTGTTCTATCTGATGACGAAGAATCGTCCTTCTCAAAATCAGAATAAACGAACAGCTTTGACAATTTTTTTTGTTTATTTGCACAAGAATAAAAAGTGGATTGAACTCCATTCTCAGGAATTCTATAATTTCACTGTTTGGATGGCACAAAGTCCACCAAGACTTAAGGAAGAGGTGGTGAATACGATGAAATACTTGAGAAACTTTGTAACATTATTCTGTCTAGGAGTACCATTATCTTTCTTTCTCACTAGTTATTGCATGAGTCAGGAAGACGTGGATAAGCTCCACGAGAAAGCAGTCGTCTGGGACTGCCATAATGACTTGGTCTATCGCGTGCTCTACGAAAATCTGGATATCGGAAAACGGCTGCCAGCAGGACATGTGGATATTCCTCGTCTTAGAGAAGGACATGTGGATGTGCAGGTCGTGGCACTGTTTGTCCAGAATTTTCTATATCCCGATAAGTGTGCCCAGCAGGCGTTCGAGATGATCGATGCCATGACTGAGGCTGTAGAAAAAAACAAAGACTCCGTGGAGCTGGCACGAACGGGCTCTGATGTCGAACGGATAGTGAACCGAGGGAAAATCGCCATGCCGCTGGCTATCGAAGGGGGGCATGCTATCGAGGACGATCTCGATTTGTTGCGAAAGTTTCACCAGCTGGGGGTCTCCTCTATGACCCTTACTCACAACATCAGTCATGGATGGGCCGATTCGAGCGGAGACAAATCCAGATGGGGAGGACTGAATGATCTAGGAAGAAAGGTCATCAAAGAGATGAATCGAATCGGTATGGTCATTGATATCTCTCATGTCTCGGATGAGACTTTTTTCGACGTCATTGAAGCCACCGAAGATCCAATCATCGCATCCCACTCAGGATGCCGCGCGATCAATCCCCATCACCGGAACATGAGTGATGAAATGCTCCGGGCTCTGGCCAGGAACAGAGGGGTTATTGGAATCGTTTTTGTCCTGCCTTTCTTGATTCCGGAATACAACAGAGCTATGGAAGAACTTCGAGCTGTCGGGCAGCCATGGTTCAGAAAGGCTCCCCCTGTAGAAGACCTTGACCTCCGTATCGCTCTCGAACATCTCCGTGCCGGTCAGGACTGGCCGATGGAGAATCTCCCTACCGTCGAAGATGTGCTGGATCACATCGTTCATGCTGTAAAGATCGCCGGAATAGATCATGTCGGACTGGGTGCGGACATGTATCCCCGTACTCCCTCTCCGGTCGGTATCAGAGGCGTTCAGGATTATCCTCATATCACAAGAGGCCTCAAAAACCGAGGTTATTCGGATAAAGACATCCAGAAAATCCTGGGCCGCAACTTCCTCCGCGTCTGGAAACATGTCACCGATTGAATGCTTTCATTTGGAAACTGTTCTAATCGGGCACTTTAATTTGGGGACAGTATACGCAATTACTAAATAGGAACGAAATATTTGGTTTCTGAATCCAACAGGATGCTTTATTTGTATGAATTAAGTGATTGCGTATACTGTCCCCAAATTAATTGTCAACAAAAATGGTCATGTTTGCGTTTTGATAGATGAAATATAAGGATATGAACGAAAGAGCTATCGTACAGTCTGCACAACAGGGTGACACGGAGGCATTTCGCATGCTTTTTGAACAGAACAGACAAAGAATTTTTTCACTCGCTTTCCAGTACACCAAAAACGCCGAGGACGCCGAGGACATCCTGCAGGAGACATTCATCAAAACTTACAGCTTCCTGGACAAGTTTCAGATAGGAAACGACACCAACTTTTCCTCCTGGATATACCGCATCGGTATCAACTGCAGTATCGATTATCTCAGAAGAAAGAAAAAGAGAAAACGCGATTTTTCTGATTGGGACAGCGTAGAGAGAACCTATTCCGACGACAACCACTCCAATCCTGAAAATGCCGCTCGTCTTGAAGAACTTCGCGAGAAGATTTCGATTCTCGTAGAAATGCTGTCTCCCCGACAAAGAATGGTCTTCATCCTGAAACACTACCAACAGCTCAGCATCAAAGAAATCGCTGAATTGCTCGAGTGTTCTGAAGGCAGTGTGAAAAAGCAGCTCTTTCGAGCAATATCAGCCATAAAAATGCCTTTAAAAAAACTTCTTTGGGAGAAGGACTATGGCCTGCAAAAAATATAGAGAAAAGACTGTCCTATACCTGTACGGCGAGCTCAACGAAGAGGACGTAAAAAAGCTCATGGAACACGTAAAAGGGTGTGCGGAATGTGCAGAAGATCTCGCCTATACGGAAAAAGTCTTTTACGTGCTGGACGAGACAAAAACCGAAAGAGTCCCGGATGCAAGATGGGAAAAATGCTGGAACAGGATAAATACTGAGATCCGAACACAACAGAGCAAACAGAGGAGTTTCTTTTCATTTCCGAGGTGGGCCTATGCTACGGCGGCCCTGATCATCGTGTTTGTAGTGGGTCTGTACATCGGAAGGATCGCCTTTCTACCCCGCCAAAGCACGATGGCACCTCTTGAAGGCACCCAAAGTGCCTTCGATCCCTCAATTCAGGAACACCTCGAAAGTCTCAAGCCCCTATTGGTAGAATACGCCAACTACACAGGCTCTGAAGAAAACGGAACAATCACCATCGATAAGGACCTGGTTCGAAGTTTGATCATCCAGAACATTCTCCTGAAGAGAATGGTCGCAGAAAAGAATCCCTCTGTGAAACAGCTTCTCGAGGATATAGATCTCGTACTCAGAGAGATTGCCAATCAGGAGGGCGACGACTCCGATACTCTCGCAATGATCAAGGAGCTCATCAAAGAAAGAGGAATTCTATATGAAATAGAAGTCTCTAAGACTATTTAAGGAGGTTCGATATGAGACATATAAGACCCATCTTCATAATCCTGGTATTCTGCCTGGTTTCATCGGGCATACTGCTCTCTCAACAAAAAGAGCAAGAGAAGCAATCTTATGAAAAAGCCAAACAGGCCTATGAATTGGCCAAACAATACGTGAACAAAGAAAATTGGCAGGAAGCCATCGCCCAATTTCAAAAGGCGATTGAGATGTATCAAAAGAGCGAATATATGGATAAATCGCTGTACTACCTGGGCTACAGTATGCACATGCTCAGCCGAGAGATGGAAAATCTCGAACAACAGATGGATGCAAAAAAAGAGGCCATCAAATATCTGAATAGGCTGATCAGAGAATTTTCCCAAAGTCCGTGGGTCGACGATGCCAAAGTTCTCAGGCTCGAGATTTCAGAAGAACTGGTGAAAAAAGGAATTCCTGACTATCGAATTTTCATCGACGGGAGCCTGAAATCCCTGGAGGGCTTGGAGGCCCTTGAATCTCTCGAAGCTCTCGAAGAGCTGGACCTAGAGGGCCTGCATCTCGAAGCGCTTGAAGGATTAGAAGGAATCGTGGCACTGGAAGGCCTGGAAGGCCTGAAAGGTCTGGCAGTTTTAGGAGAGTTAGAGGGCGGAATTACAGGAGGAATTCTGAGCGGCATCGGTGAGGAAGAACAAGACCCTGAACTCGAACTTAAACTCGTGGCTCTGGATGCACTCATGAATATGGAGGAGGAAAGGGCTTTCCCAATTCTGGAGAAGATCATCAAAGAAAATGAAAACCCCAAGCTCAGAAAAAGGGCTCTGTTCATCATAAGCCAGTCTAAAAATCCGAAGGTTTTTCCTCTTATAGTGGAGGCGGCAAAAAACGATCAGGATAAGAAAGTCAGAGAGCAAGCGGTCTTCATGCTGGGGCAAAAGAAAAACAAAGAGAGCTTGGACGCACTGATCGATATCTATGACACGGTCGATGATACAAAAATGAAAGAGTCTGTCATCTTCTCTCTCTCCCAGTACAAAGACAAAAAAGCATCGGAGAAACTGATGGAGATCGCTAAAAACGAAAAAGACCTGAAGGCAAAAGAACAGGCCATTTTTTGGATCGGTCAACAGAAGGATAAGGAATCTACCGATCTTCTGATCGACCTGTACAACACATCCATGGATCAGAAGATAAAGGAGCAGCTCCTCTATGTTCTTTCTCAGAAGAAAAACGACGATAAAGCGTACAACAAAATTCTTCAAATAGCCAAAACAGATCCAGATCTCAAGGTGAGGAAGAACGCGATTTTCTGGCTTACACAAATGGGTAAGGATGAAGCGATCATCCAGACTTTGATCGACATGTACGATACAACAGAGAATCTCGATATCAAAGAGCAGCTCATTCAGGCTTTCGCACAGAGCAAGAGCGATTTGGCAAAAGATAAGCTCTTCGCTATCGCAAAGAGTGACAAAGATACCAAAGCCAGATCACAGGCCATCTTCTGGTTGGGGCAGGAAAAAAGCGACGAGATGCTGGACATTTTCAAAGACCTGTATTTCAAAACCGCTGATGTCAAAGTAAAGAATCAGATCCTCTTCTCCCTTTCCCAATACAAGAGCAAGCGGGCAATCCGTGAATTGATCGAAATTGCCAGGAAAGAGGAAAATCCAAAGCTGAAAAAACAGATCATCTTTTGGCTGGGGCAGTCCAAAGACGAAGAAGCCATGAAGTTCCTGAAAGAAATCATCGAGAAGTAAGAGATCACCGAATGGCAAATGATATCTTCAATATGAAAGGAAGGGAAAGGAAATGAAAAAAACAGCAATCCGGACTTCTGTACTCACAGCCATCTGCGCTCTCGCTTTCCTTCTCCTCCCTCTCCAGGGAAAAGGAGAAGCGGACTTCCTGAAAGGCAAGGTACATTATCTGGATAAGGATGGCATGAGCCTTGATAAAAAAATGGAACTGGCAGGTCAGGAATTCAGAAAGCTCGGAAAAGGAGACGTGTATTTCACTGGATACACTTACCTAAGTAAACACGAAGTCCACCATGGTACCATCCATGACGAATCCAGACCTTTCACCATCTCGGTCGAAGACGACAAGATCAAACGAAAAAGAGCCTACAAGAGGAAAGACAGCGAAACATACACCACAGAAGATGGAGGCGAAATTGTGGGCCTTATCTTCCTCCATAAGGTCACAGGAAATACATCGCAGATCATGGATGTCGAGCTCATCGATCTGGACAACACCTACCAGTTCACCGATGAACCCATATATTGGCTTGGCGACGAAAAGAGCGAGGAGAGCATCCGCTTCCTGGAAAAAGAGTTTGAATCAGGAGACTATGGACTCCGGAAAACCCTGGTTTTTGTGATTAGCTCGCATGACCATGCCAGAGCCTACGGCTTTTTACGCCGGGTGGCTCTTGGGAATTATGAAACCAAGGTGAGAGAAAACGCAATTTTCTGGCTAGGAAACTCTAAAGATGAGAGAAGTCTCGAGGACCTCAAGACCATCTACAAAAAAACGAATGAGGCCAAGCTTAAAAAACAGATTGTTTTCGCTTTCCACATGAGCGACCGGCCAGAAGCCTCCCAGGAGTTGATCCGGATAGCCAAGACAGACGATGACCAAAAAATCAGAAAAGATGCCGTCTTCTGGCTGGGTCAGAAAGCCTCTGAGGAATGCATCAAAGCTCTCAAAGATGTGGTGGATGACTCTGATGAAGAAACCAGAGTTAAGGAATCTGCGGTATTCGCCATCAGCCAACTCCCTCAAGAAAAATCAGTTCCCATGCTGATCGATATCGCCAAGAGGAACAAAAACCCCAAGGTGAAGAAACAGGCCATCTTCTGGCTGGGTCAGAAAGACAACGAGGCTGCGTTGAAATTTTTCGAAGAGATTCTGCTTAAACGCTAGACAGGCGAGGATGATCCGAAGCCTTCGCTGCTTTGTCGTTCGTCCAGTTGTCCCCTTTCCCCAAGTTCCGCATCCTCTTTGATCGAGCAAAGGGCATGATTCCAAACAACATCATGGACATAGGCGGGAAAAAGGATCCGAAAGAGCCCCCACAAAATCCTCCCAGCAGGGCCCTTGCCTCTTTTGAAATCGAATGCAGTGTATATAGCCAGACGGTTGTTTCCGTCCTCTGTAGGTTTGATTTCGAAAATCAGCTTTCCCTTTTCCGCATATTTCTCGCTGACTTCGTAAAATAGAATTTCATTCGGCTTGACCTGTTTAAGCCGCAAGTCGACTGCCAACGGAAGAAGCTTCAATCTATATCTGACTACCGAATCCGACTGATTAGGCGACCCGGAAATGCGCGTTATGTCAACAAACCGGAGCCAGATATAATTTCTTCTGTCGTCTCCAAACTTGCCGAGTTCCTCGAATATTTTTTCCCTGGACGCCTTTATTTTTATCGCATACATCCGCTCGAAATCCGGAGAATCATCCAGTCTCTCGGTTAGGGTCGATGAAATTGAATCCTTTATGTAGTCCCTTTTCTCCTTCAGGATCACCGTGGGATACCTGCCGTACTCTCCCCATTTCAATCCGAAGAGAAACTCGGTGAAGACATTCCTCAAGGTTACAAGAAAACCTCCACAGAATGCCGAAAGCAGAACTCCTATACTGAACATATCCTTGAATATCTGCTTATAACCAACGGTTCCACTGGCTATCTCCCACAACACCTCCCCCAGAGGCCGCCTGCTTTTGGATCGCGTTTTTAGTTCTGTGGCAAACGTTTGGTAAAGGATCCTGCTCAAGAAGGGATTCCCGAAGGTGAGACCAATCATTCGAAACACGAGTTTGCCATACCGGTTATCCACAGACAGCCACTTGACAGTTTTCCCGTAGACCTTTTGGAGCGTCCTCTTGTCAATGCCCTCATGCAACACCGCTTGTGCAAGACGAGATGCCGTGAGATAAGCTGAATAGAGACCATCTTTGTACAAACGGGCACCGACAGCATCTCCGATCAGGGCCAGCCGATCTGCATAGGGATTCTTCGCCACTGAAACTGTCATCATCGGCCAGCACGCGCAGGCTACTGGACTGGTTGCGATATCCGGAAATATTCTCTGCAATTGAGGCAGCCTGAGTATGCTCTTTATGACCTTTGCTGCCTCTCTTGGCAGTGAAGCCTTATCAACGAATGGACCTATGACGGCGACTGTCAGGTATTCTCCTTTTGGAACGAGTGCAATGTGTTCTAAGGGTAAGTCCTTTGATCCGTATTCAATAAAATAGACTTCCCCTTTCAGGTTTTTTTCAAGGGCACGGCGTCCAACCTTCAGTTCAAAGACAATCGTCTTTCTCAATTTCGCAGGAATGAAATGAGGATTGAGCTGTATTATCGAGCGGATAATCCCGCTGTTTCCATAATCTTTACCGCGTTCGGCATTGACGCCTGTGGAAACCGCAACAAAGGAGGCCTGAATGGATTTCATCTCCCCTGATGTCATTTGAACGGCCATACCGGGCATGCCCGAGTCTGTCATCACAATTTCCTCAACATTGCCTGCTAAAACTTGTGCGCCTTCTTCGATCGCTTTCTCGAGAAGGAAAGCATCAAATCCGATATGTCTCTGGGCGAGCTCAGGAGGCAGCGAACCCCGGAATACGGAACTCATCCTCATCTCTTTTGGAACTTTAATGGGGATATTCTTCCACAAGCCATGGATCCATATTCGATGTACTTCATCCTGTATGATCTCGGAGGGGATCTGAATCCCATACTGTTCCATCATCTCATTCAGCCGGGGGGAGATCCCGCCCGCGCCGAAATTACATTTTCTATACTTACTTCGACCTTCCGAGCTCCAATTTTTTTCTATGATGAGTACATCGACATGCCGGCGAATACGTCTGGCCTCTCTGAGGAGATGTATGGCGAAAAAAGATCCCGCAGGGCCTCCTCCCACCACAGCAATTTTACCCACATTCCCCTCTGTCGTTTTTTTTAAAGTCATACTTTTCATTCTCAGTTCAGCCGTCTCCGCTGCTGTGCAAAATTCTGAAGTTTTCCCTGACTATCAAATGTCCATTCCCGTTCGAAACCTTACTAATATTATTAATCCCATATGAGTAATACAGAATGAACCAACAATTTGTCAAGTGTCATTCACTTGAACATCATATCAGGTCTGTCCACATCGGCATCGAGGATCAGGCTAAATGTTATAGAAATGCGTTAGGCCTGCACAAAATGGAAGAGACCAAAAAAACCATTTTTTGTCTAAAGGACAGGCCAGGAGAGGGGCATAAAGAACTTTTCGTATAGACCAAGTGCATACCGGTCCGTCATCCCTGCGATAAAGTCCCCTGCTCTCTTTTCCAATGAATCTCCCTCAGGATAAGGTTTGATATATTCCTCCGGATGCTTCAAGAAATAGGCGTGCAGATCAGACATTATTTTCTCCGTTTTCTCGAGCTCCTTCCGGGAATAAGGGTTGTAATACACCCTTTCATTCAAAAACTCACGCAGCTCGAAGACCGCTCGTTTGATTTTTTCGGTCATGGTAATCTTCTCCAGATTACAGGCAAGGCTCGCCTTTATCACATCCTCGACCATTTTGTCTATCCGAATTGCAGGATACTTACCTAAAGTCTCCGCTAAATGGATCGGGATATCGCCACCATTGATCACTCCGGCTCTCAAGGCATCATCGATATCATGATTGACGTAAGCGATAACATCAGAGACACGAACGGTTTGTCCTTCAAGGGTCTGGGGCTTATCTCGTGTATCCACATCCAGAATTTCGCCCATTCCTTTCGAGTGTTTGAAAATGCCGTCACGAACTTCAAAAGTCAGGTTCAAACCTTTTCCTTCGTATTCCAGATATTCCACAACACGAAGGCTCTGATCATAATGACTGAATCCTCCCGGAAGCAGCTCATTCAGAACTTTCTCTCCGGCATGTCCGAAAGGGGTATGGCCGAGATCATGACCGAGAGCGATGGCCTCGGAAAGATCTTCGTTCAACCTCAAAGCCTTGGCAATCGTCCGGGCTATCTGAGAAACTTCCAACGTATGGGTCAGACGCGTCCGGTAGTGATCGCCGAATGGCGAAAGAAAAACCTGGGTCTTGTGTTTGAGCCGGCGGAAAGATTTGCAGTGAATGATTCGATCTCTATCCCTCTGGAACGCTGTCCGGAACAGATGGGATTTTTCCTGCCTGGATCTTCCCTTTGTCTCTGAACTCAGACATGCTCTCTCAGAGAGAGTCTCTCTTTCAAGCCTCTCCAGTTTTTCTCTTATGGATTCCAATCTTTCCCCTTTCTGGAATCATTCTTTTTTTCTTTTTTCTTCTCACCCCAGCTATTTGGTTTTACTGTTGAGGGGCCAAGGTTCTTTTTTTTGAGCTTGATTGATCAAAAGCCTGGGGATGGGAAAATTGATCTCCTGGCGATGAGAAAGCTGCATCTTTTCTACGACCAGGCCCATCGTCTCCTCGAGACCCAGTCTGTTCATCATGGAAAACGGCCCCTCTTTCCACTGGAGCGCCTGTTTGATGCCTTTATCAACATCGATGGGCTTTAAAAGACCGGCTTCCACCACTTCGACCGCTGTAATGAAAGAAACAGCCTGGAATCTTTTCTTCAGCAAATCGATAAGCATAAAGTCAGCGGTTTCCTTCTGGGTATCCTCCTCAGAAACCCATCTGACCGCCTTTTTGTCCCCCGACTTCTCATATTCTTCGAGCTTCTTCCTGCAGCTTTCCGAAGGCTCGAAAAAATTGTGGTACTTAGCGTGGATTGGATCTTCTGGATCAAAGTCTTCTGAAAGAGCTTCCATGGCTCCCACTGCCTCTTGGATGCCGACATCATCCATCTGACCCAGAAACCCTTTGGAAACATCAAATGCTTTTTTGGCCGCGGCTTCAATATGAGGAACATCAGCACCATCATCGACCATTCTTGAAGCCTCCAAAAGCAGTGCAATATAGATGAGATTCAAAGCGCCTTCCTTTCGCTTCTTGAGGAGCGCTTTGGGCTCGGCGATCAGATTTTTAAATTCTTTTTTTTCGTCCATAGTAACATCCTCTAATTCTATCGATCGTTGATGGGCCCACCCATCCTGATCTGGGACCAGAATCTGCCCGTCTATTCAATCAATAAGAAAGCATAACGGTTCATCGGCAGTGAATAATCAGACAACACCTGAATGGGATATCCCACCTTCCGGACTGTCGAGTAGACATCTACGCCAAGTGCCTCTGGAGTGGGTCGCGCAAGCTTAGGCTCCTTACAGTCCTTCTTTTCTCCCTGGCAGGGCAAGCAGATATTGCAGCTATCCATAAATAAAAGAAATGCCTTTTCGAATCCCGAACAGAAAACATCCTTCTCGAGTTCCAAAAGCTTGAGATTGATTTTTCTAGTCCAAGAAAATCGATCCTCGGGCTTCTTGACTTTTTTTATGAAGTGAAAAACAACTGCTTCGCTGTATTCTCGGAAGAATCCCTCACATTCTAACACGCTGGGAACGTGGGGGGGACAAGTGGCTGTTCTTCCATACTCATTGCAGCCGAACATACATTTCATCCTCACCCAATGGCTGACAACGATTTCGCAGGGATCTATCCACCTGTAATCGCTATATTCATGCTTCTGGATGATCGATTCCACTCTTTCTCTTGTTTCCATCTACTCCTCCCCATACTGTTTCCGAATCTTCAGGCGGTTGTTGATGTACTTTCTCAAAAACTTTACCGCGATATCTGAACGCCGGAACGTGGGAACTCCTGCCTGTTCCAGACAATCCACCATGGGCTTGAAGATATCCCCGGCATCAATATTGACCACAAAGGGTTTATCGGTTTTATGAAAAATGTCGATCAGCCTCATAGCGATGCTTCGGGGATGGTACACATTCTCTTCGTGAAACCGACTGGGCACAAGGGTCTGCATCGAAGGCGACATAGGAACGGGAGAGACAATAGCACAGTCGACGTTCGCATCCTCGAGCATGGCTGAAACACATTCAGCGAACACGGCGTCATCTGCAACAGGAGTCGTATCGAGAGGATTGCGGACATCCTGGAGACGGTGAATCCCGAGTTTTTCCATCAAATGAGATATCTTCTTTACCGTTCTCGATGCCAGTGTCGCCAGCACGAACTCCTGATCATTCTTCAAGTTATCGGCCATGGTGACACACTCGAAACCCGCATTGCTGATCAGGCCAATGCGGTTGCCGCGAATCTGTTTATCCGCCAAAAAGGAGAGATTCTTAACATAGTTCTCAAAGTCGAAAATGCTGTCCGCTACGATAACACCGGCCTCCTCACAGATAGCCTTTGCAACTCTGTAATCTCCTGCTACAGAGGCTGTATGACCAGCTGTGGCCTGTCTCCCCTCTGGAGTCCTCCCGGCCTTGTAGAGCACGATCATCTTCCCTTCCTGCTTGACAATCTTGCAGGCAGCTTCTGCAAAAGCCAGGCCATCGGCGGGCAGGAATCCTTCCACATACACGCCAAAAACCTTGGCTTCATGGTCGTCTTTGAAATAATTTAAATAGTCAGATACGCTGAGATCGATCTGGTTTCCGATGGAAATGGCATAAAGGGGCTCGATGTTGGGAAGTTTGCTCATGCGTGAGATCATGAAAGCTCCGCTTTGACTGATGTAGACAAGATTGGATCTTCTCCCGGTGATCCGAGGAAGTTTGTAATCCGGAACAAAAGTGGTGTCGTATTTCCCCGGTTTTGAGAAAATTCCCAGACAGTTTCCCCCGTTCACAACTGGAGTGAGTCTTTCTTTCAGGATGCTCTCTTTGAGGAGCACTTTGATATCCTCCTCTAAAGACTGGGTCCCTTTCTTCTCTCCCAGACCTCCAGCAATGATGATTGCTGACCGCGCCTTTTCGTTTTCTATGAGATCTCTCATCACCTCATAATTCTGTTCGGCAGCCACGGTTATCACAAAAAGATCCACAGTCTTTGGCAGATCCCGTATTTGAGGGACACAACGGCATCCCTCGATTTCATCCATTCCAGGCTTCACCACAAATATATTCCAACTGGGGAATCCCTGCTGGAGAATATTGTTCAAAATGATGTGTCCCACATTCATTTTCTCGGATACGCCGATGATGCCTATGGTACGAGGCTTCAAGAGATAATCTATGTCCCTGAAGCGGCGTCTTCGTGGTTCCTGATGAGCTCTCGAAAATCTGCACAGGCCGTCCAGTGCTATCAATTTTTTATTCTGCACGACAAAAGGATTGACTTCGGCTTCTTCGATGACATAGGGATGATCGAACCGGTAAGGAGAAAAGTATGCTCCCAATTGAAGAAAGCGAAAATAGGTATCGACCAACTCTTCTTGGGTAACCAAAGCCTCTTTTCCTCTGACTTTTCCAACCAGCTTATCATAGATAGCCAGTGGCTCGAGGATGCGTGAAATGTCTTTCTTGAACAGAATATGGGGCGAGCCTATGGATACAGCTTTCCCTTCCCTGATTCTCTCGCTCAGATATTCAATTTCTACTCCTCCCACTCCTATTGTGGCAATCGGACCGAACTCTCTGGAGTTGCGAAGCCCCATCAGGAGCTCTGTGCCGAATCCCGTTTTATCGTATTCGACCATTTCACAGATGAGAAATCCCCTGATTTCTTGTTCGATGCTCTTGAGTGTCCACATTTTTTGGGATTCGGCGTTGGGAAATTTTCTCACCCACTCTTTAAATCTCCTGGGAATGGTCTGTAGCATGTTCTGACAGGCCGTGTTGACTTTGACTGCATTGCGCTCTACGAATTGGATCCCCCCCACATCGGTTTTGTGCACGATATAGGGATTAAGGGCCTTTACGACAAGTGCATACTTCCGGAAATCCTTTAAATCTTCTTCTGTGACCTCTTGTTCCTTTTTAACAAAGAGACATTTAGGGATTTTGATTCCGACCTCTTTGAGTATATGATAGACTTCATGCTCGAGAAGAAAATTCCGCTCTTCTTTTTCTGCCTGTTGGAAAATGTGATTGATTTTTTCAAAATTTATTTTCATGGTTATTTCCTAAAATCTATATCTTACTCTTACCCATTTCTCTTCCCTTAAGGGAATACATTCCCTCCGTCTGTTCCTGAAGAGCGGCTCTACGGCCAAGATCAAAAGCCTTCTGGTTCATTTCAACGGTCTTTTCTCCCCGGGGCTCGAAAAGAACACGGACATACTTCTTCAAATTTCTCTCACTCAGAATCAAGTGAGGAGAAGCGGTCCCCAACATGACCATATTCTGGGCTCTGGGAGATCCTGCTTGCTTGGCTAGGTCTTCAGAATCCACAATCATTTTTTTCTCAACGGCTTCGATTTCTGCCAAAATCTTCTCGATATCAGGATAATCGGGAATATTGACAAAGGGCGTCCGGCTGGTCACGACAATTCCGCCCGGAGAAAGATAGTCCAGATAGCGAAGGGACTCAAGAGGCTCGACACTCAAAATCATATCCGCGCCTCCTCTCGGAATCAGGTCGCTGTAGATTGGATCGCTCGACAACCGTAGATGTGATTGGACCGCGCCTCCTCTCTGGGCCATTCCGTGCACTTCAGCCTGCTTAAAATTCAAACCCTCCTCCAACGCTGCATTATCGATAACGAATGCGATGGAGAGGATTCCTTGTCCTCCTACTCCAGCCAGGATGATGTCCTGTCTCATTCGGCTTTTCTCCTCTTTTTTCTCCGGGCTTGTTGGACACATTCTCTGGCGGCAATGACCACAGAAAGACCTTGGTAATCGAATTCTTCTTTCATGACCAGCGCGTTTGCCGCATGGTTTTTTGGCAGAGGGACAATGGCCCTGATATGTTCTTTTTCAACGCCCAGCCCTTCGATCATTCGCTCCAGTTTCGCTCCCGATGCAAAGGTCGGTTGTCCTCCGGTCATTGCAACTGTGGCATTGTCAAGGATGAGCACGGTCATGTTTGTATTCACAGCGGCTGCATCCAGAAGTGGAGTGAGCCCTGAATGAGCAAAGGTCGAATCTCCGATCACTGCAACCGAAGGATAAACGCCAGCTTCGGCTCCTCCTTTAGCCATGCTGACACTCGCCCCCATACAGACGCAGCTCTGGATGGCATTGTAAGGAGGCAGAGCCCCTAGCGTGTAGCACCCGATGTCGCTGAACACATTGGCTCGAGAATAAGACTCCAAAGCCTCGTTCAAGGCTCTGTAAGTGTCGGCATGGGAACATCCCTGGCAGAGCTGGGGCGGTCGTGCTGCGAGCGGAAAAGCATCGATTGTTCTCTTCGGCAGCGGTTCCAAATCCAATGCCTGCCGGACGATCTCTGGAGAAAGTTCTCCCGTAGAGGGAAGACTGTCGTTCAATTTCCCTCTGATTTCTTTGCCAGAGATGCCGAAAAGACCTTTTATGTTTTTCTCGATGAAGGGATAGCCTTCCTCTACCACAAGGATTGTATCGACATGCTCCACCATCTTTTTTATGAGATCTTCGGGCAGAGGATAAGTGGTGATCTTCAGGATGGAAGGAGCCAGGGCTTCATCCGTGTAGTTTTCGAGAACATAATTGTAAGCGATCCCTGATGCTATAACGCCAAGTGCTGTGTTTTCCTCGTTGATCTTGAGGGAATTGAATTTCGTCTCGCTGGATGCCTTGATCAAATCCCTCTGTTTATCGACCAGAATTTTGAACTGCCTCCTGGCATTCACAGGAAGAAGGGTCCAATCCGTTCCCTCTCCATATTTCAAAGAATTTTGTTTCTGAGGCGGCCGGGGCTGGACACGGGAGCGGCTGTGCGAGAGGCGGGTGACCATCCTGATTAGGACAGGAATTCCAAAACGCTCAGAAAGCCCGAAGGCGTTGCGAGTCATGTCGTAAGCCTCCTGATGGCTGGATGGTTCAAAGCAGAAGATTTGGGCGAACTGGGCAAAGTACCGGCTGTCCTGCTCGTTCTGCGAGCTGTGCATGCCAGGGTCATCGGCTACCACCACCACCAATCCTCCGTTCGCCCCTGTTATGGCCGAATTCATGAAGGGATCAGCAGCAACATTGAGCCCCACATGTTTCATAGAGACGAGGGCTCGTTTTCCTGCAAAAGAGACACCCAAAGCTTCCTCATAGGCCACTTTCTCGTTGACCGACCAGGAAGCCGTAAACTTCTTGCCGCCATTGGAGGCTCTTATCAAATATTCCATGATTTCCGAAGCTGGTGTTCCAGGATAGGAATAACCTCCAGTGAGACCGGCATGGACCGCACCCAGAGCCACAGCTTCGTCGCCTAATAAGACTTCTTGTTTCATTCCTTGTTCCTAGATGAGGAATTTAATGTCAGAAAAAAGGCTAATAATCTTCTAATTCGATTAAAATACAAGATACAAAGTCCCACGCCCTGTGTCAAGACAGGTGGTGGAATGGCCTGGTTTAAAAGGACACGGTTTGAAAGGAATGGCGTTGAAAATCTTCACTTGAGCAAAACCATTCCCGAAAGTTGATAGAGAGAGCCTTTTGATGTCACGGAAATAAGGATGCCTATGCGTGAAAGAAAAAATAGAACCGCTCCCATTTTTTCTGCTATAATACCTGCACAAAATGAAGTCTGGTCAGGGAAGAGGAAATGAGAAACCATAATATCGCTATAATCGGAGCCGGCCCGGTGGGGAGTATCATGGCCGCTCATCTTGCTAGAAAAGGCAGGAACATATTTCTGGTCGATATCAAAGAAGAGCTGATATCAGCCATCGAAAAAAACGGCCTCAACATCCTGTGGAAAGATGAAAAATTCAACGTCCAGATGAAGGGCACCGGCCTTTTCACGGCAAGCCTCAGCCGTTTTCACCCTGATTTGATATTTATCGCTGTCAAGGCTAACTACAACGATCCCCTTTTGGAAGAGATAAAAATGATCTACAAACCGGAACAAAAAATCGTTGTGGTTCAGAATGGTATCGATAATGAAGACAAAGTGGCTGACAAATTCGGGGCGTCGGCCGTGATGAGATTTGTCATTAATTATGCCGGGATGATCCTGGAACCTGGTGTCGTCAGGATGAGCTTTTTCCATCCTCCCAATTACATCGGAATCCTGACGCCTGAGAACGAATCTTTAGCCAATGAAATCGCTGCCCTTATCACAGAAGCTGGGCTGGAAACCCAGTATGTCCCAGATATTAAAAAATATGAATGGAAAAAAACCATCCTCAATGCAGCCCTGATGCCGGTGTGCGCCACAACAGGCCTCACAATGAAGGAAGCCATGACCACAGGAGAAACCCGCTATCTCTGTGAGCAAATTCTGAATGAGTCTATCGAGGTCGCCAAAAAAGTCGGATACGAATACGGGGAAGATTTCTTCGAAAACAGCCTGACCTATCTCTCAGGAGCCGGTCATCACAAGCCTTCCACTTCCCTCGATCTGGAGGCAGGAAATCCGATCGAATACATCTTCCAACCCATCATCGACTATGGAAAGAAAGTCGGTTCACCCACCCCCTATCTCGAGTCTCTGACTAAGGTCATGCAGACCTTGGAAACCCAAATAAGAAAAAAATCCTAGAAGACGAGGTCACTATGAAAGCCATCCCAAACTATCCCTATTGTTTCGTGTGCGGAGACAAAAACAAAAGAGGGCTGAATATCAGGTTCTATGCCTCTGGAGGAAAGGCTAAAGCCGAGTATACCCCTACAAAAGAGTTCGAAGGATACAAAGATATTTTGCATGGTGGAATCATCTCGACCCTCCTGGATGAAGTGATGATCCAGGCCATCATTGTCCAGGGAACGCTGACTTTCACTACCCAGATAGACATAAGATTCAAAAAGCCTGCAAGAATCGGCGAGAGGCTCCTGCTGGAGGGTCAAATCACTGGGGACAGAGGCAAAATCATCACGACCAAAGGTAAAGCTGTAAAAGAAGACGGAACCCTCGTGGCTGAGTCTACAGGTAAATTTTTCAAAGCTAAAGGGGACATAAAAAGGCTGTTGGAGCAGCAAAAAAGGAATCCCTTAAGCCCTCGTTCTGGGGAGTGAAACGATGTCATTTCTGCTGCATCAATTTGTAGCTTTTATAATGGTGGATGGCAAATCCATAAAAACTCGGAAAGCGGCTGAATTCTGACTCGGTTTTTTCCATTACCTCGGCCAGGTCCACGAGCTTTTTATTCCTGAAAGTCAGCTTTTCTGAAGGAACGAATGTCGTTCTCCTCGCAAAGAGAAAAATCCCTTTCTTTGAATCCATATCTATGATTTCCGGAATCCACTGCAGAAGAATTTTTGTTCCTTCTGTTTTTTTCAAAAGAATCGCCGAGCTTCCTTCTCCCCGCTCGAATTCCATAATAGTTTCATCCGGCACATCCGTGGTCTCCAGGCCCACGAAAACCTTCTTTCCTTTCTCGGAAGCATACCGGAGTTCACCGAGGGCATGGGCTATGACACCATCCGCACCATAAGCTTCGGTTCGATAATCCATAATTCCGATGTTATCCACGATGTCTATAACATGTTCGATCAGAGGGCGTCCTTCCAGCTCAGTGATTGGCTCAAAAAACTCATTCTTCTGGTCGAACCAGAAAGGGGTATCCACGCCGAACTCCAGACCTCCAGACTCAGATATGCTTTGTGAGATCCTCAGGATATCCCAATACTGTTTGAGAATGGATTCTTTCTGAATTCCTGCAAAATTCGGCAGTAAATAGGGTTCGTTATCGTAACGTATTCCGTCAAACCGCTCACCAGGCTTTGCCGATTTATTGAATTGTGTAATGGACTGGATAGTGGCGATGACATGGTCATGCCACTCACGAAGTGCAAACCGTGGATCTCCATCCAGTGCGTGAATTCTGATCTCTGCACCATGAAGCTTGGACAACAAAGATTTCATCTTTGACTCATCCCAGATTATCTCGCTTGTCCCCTCCCTTTCTTTTCTCTCATAGGGCAACTGCAAGAATATTTCTGTGATGCCTTTTCTTCGACAGAAGTCTAATAGCTTATCCTGGCCTTGTTCATCCCCCAGCAATTCTTTGGTTTCCCACAACCACATGGCCCGGTTGGGAGAGGGCTCAAAAATCTTTTTCTGTGTTGAACTCGGAATCCGGACGTCTTTCCTCGTGGTGAAGGCGATATCCCCGATAAGGACCCCTCCTCTTCCCGAGCGGGCCAATAAGACCAGGCTTGCCAACTCTTGCCCGTTTATGTTCTCCGGGAGTTCCGCCAGAGGAACCCAGACGCGCTGCCAGTCTTTTTTGATCTCTCCCGAGGGAAGAAACCGCTCCACAGGACCAATTTCAACAGAATCCTCTCTCTTTTCCCAGGAATAATCAGCCATCTGGAGCATCAGTTTCTCATTCCCCCCATGACCCCTGATAGTAAACGTAAGATATCGAAATGGAGCGGCATTCAGAAATATTCTGTTCACTGGATGCGCTTTGAAATCGAAGAAATGGATCCAAAAGCCGGCAAAACCCGGTGGTTCCTGACGGTAGGAGAATTTCAGGGATCGAGTTCCTTCCGGAGATGTCTCGATGGTGATGCGTGACTCAGAAGGAGACTTGAATAAAGCACTGAAATATCCACCCAATCGATTGACATTGCCCTGTTGGAAATCATCGACAAGAAAAACATCGTCTCGAAAGGGAGGAATCTGACTTTTTGGCTTTGAGGGCTCTTTGATGTGCGGTCTTTCCTTGCGGATATCATAGACTTTGAGCTCATCGCCGCTTTCTTTGTGCAGTATGCCGAGCGAGACATAACCGATTTTGGAAGGATCTTTAACTCGCCAATGAGCCAGATCGACCTCACAGGTTACAGATATCTGATTATGATTAATGAGACCGTCGGTATGTCTAATAAGGTAAGGAAAACTGATCACCAAGAGGGTACAAATTGCACAGGTTGTCTTTTTTTTCAACCTATTCCAACACATTTATCTCATGATTGATGTCAAACGTTTTCTTCAATTTAACACAGTAAAGGCTCAAAACGCTACCTATTAAAAAGATTCTCTCCCATTGTATGTGGACTAGCTCTATGAAAAAAAGACATCAGCTATATCCGCAGCGCCATTGAGGATCTAGCCTTCCCGAATCGTCCTATAAAAAAGATCTTCGGTGTCTTAGCAATTTTTTCTTTTTCTTTTAAGGCGAAATCAGGTATCCTATTTTCGTTCAAAGAAGTCAGAGAATATCTAGAGACTGCTTCTTTTCTCAAATGAGCCAAAATAACACATTCAAAATCATCGACTTCCACATCCATATCGGTCTTAAAGAACATTGGCACAGGTGGGTTCACGATTACCAAAAGTCCTCGAAATCAGAGTTTTATGAACGCTACGATGAATTGACCGATCCAGAGAAATTCGCCAAACACCTCAAAAAGCACAACATCGTAAAGGCTGTCATCCTCCCCGATATATGTCCGATCACCACAGGCATAGTGCCCAACGAGTACGTTTTCGAGTTTTGCCAAGGACAGGATGTCTATCTCCCCTTCTGCACCGTCAATCCTTCCCTTGTTACCCACCCGGAACAGGAATTGAAGAAATACATCCAATCAGGTGCCAAAGGAGTAAAGCTCTATCCTCCTTATAACCATTTCTATCCGAACGACAGCCGTCTTTACTCCCTTTATGAGCTGGCCCAGGCTTACAGAATTCCCGTTCTTCTTCATACAGGATCTTCTGTATTCAGAGGCTCCAAGTTGAAATATGCGGACCCGATCCATCTGGATGACGTGGCATCAGATTTTCCTGATCTTGTCCTTGTGATGGCCCACAGCGGCAGAGGCCTCTGGTACGACAAGGCCTTCTTTCTTTCTCGGCTCCACCCCCGACTCTATATGGAGATATCAGGGCTGCCTCCTAAGAATCTTCTGAATTACTTCCCGGAAATGGAAAAAAACATCGATAAATTCCTCTATGGATCAGATTGGCCGGCCATCCAGACCATTTCTTCCAATATTGAAGCTATTCAGAAACTCCCTCTGAGCGAGGATTCCAAAAAGAAAATTCTCTACGAAAACGCCGCACGAATTTTAGGCTTGGAAGAGACCGAATTTTTTATACGGGATTGATGTAATGTCTGACGAGAGAAGCGGAAAAATCGTCGTCGTCTCCCACTGCATACTGAATGTTCATTCTCTGGAGGACAACCTTGCTATTTATCCTGGCATGGAAGAGGAAGTTGTTAAACTCCTCCTAAAAAAGGGAGTCGGCATCTGTCAAATTCCCTGCCCTGAGATTGAACTTTCGAGTATTTTCAGGAAGGCGCTTCCAAAAGAATCCTACGACCGTCCCAAAATCCGGGAGGCATACAGAAAATTGGCAGATAGTATTGTCCAAACTCTGAGCTCCTATGCAAAAAAAGGCTATAGGATATCGGCCGTTCTCGGAGCCGAGGGAAGCCCGACCTGCGGCATATATCGAGTCGGCCGATGGAAAAGACACATCGAGGGAAAAAAGGAGTTTCCCCGGGATGTGGAATTCGTCCCAGGACGGGGCATCTTTATGGAGGAATTCAAGGCCAGTCTCGATATATGCCAAATCCATCCAGAATGGGTGGGGATACCAGGCAAGTCAATCCGATCCATAAAACAAGATACTTTTGGAGAAATGCTGCAAAAGCTGGAAAAAATTCTTTAATCAAAAAAAGTGGGACTCTACAAGATACTCGAAAAGACAGTAAAAAATACGCCAGACAAGCAGGCAGTCATATGCAGAGATCATCGGTTCAGCTATAGAAAACTCAAAGAAAGGGTTGACAGACTATCAGACAACCTTAAGAGTCTGGATACCCAAAAGGGTGATAGGATCGCTATCATTCACAGGAACTGTCACAGGTATCTCGAAACCTATTTTGCAGCAGCCAAGATAGGGGCAGTTCTCGTTCCGATCAACTTCAGATTGAGTGCAGAAGATTTTGTATATATCCTGAATGATTCCTTAGCAAAGGTTCTGATTGCTCAACCGGATCTTATTTCGTGTCTGGAGGAAAAGAAGGATGCCCTTCCTCTGTTGAAACACATCATCTTGACTGAGACTGAACCTAGAAGTGTTTGGCCGGTTTCTTTCGAATTCGAATCCCTTATAAATGAGGCAGTACCAAGCGAAAAAAAAATCTGCCCAGTCGAAGAATCAGACACCGCACAGATTTATTATACCAGCGGAACCACCGGCAGGCCCAAAGGCGTCATATTGACCCATAGAAACAACTCCGCCCATGCTGAGGGTGCGATAAGGGAGCTCAAACTGTCAGCCAAAGATCGATGGCTCCATGTTTCTCCGATGTTTCATCTTGCCGATGCATGGGCTGTGTGGGCCATCACCAAAGTGGCAGCCATACATGTAATGGTGCGTGGTTATGAGCCAAAGTCTGTGCTAAAGACCATAGAAAATTATCGAATCACATTGAGCAATTTCATCCCTACCATGCTCAATATTCTGGTTAATCATACGGAAGTGAATAGCTACGACTTCTCCTCACTGAGACTCATTATGAGCGGAGGAGCTCCCATCGCCAAAGAGGTAGTGAGAAAAGTCATACAGGTGTTTGGCTGCGGTTACATTCAAACCTACGGATTGACCGAAACGAGTCCTTTTCTGACCATGTCTGTTTTGAAGAAGGAGATGAACGCCCTTTCCTTCGAAGAAAAACTGAAATACATAGCCAGCACTGGTAGGCCCTTTGACAGAGTCCGACTCAAGATTGTTAAGGAAAACGGAGAGGAAATTCTCCCCGATGAAAAGGAAGTGGGGGAAATTAAGGTCAAAGGGGAAACCATTACCCCGGGATATTGGAGGCTCCCTGAAGAGACCTCCCAACGCATCAGAGACGGGTGGCTGCACACCAGAGATCTGGCTGTGATCAATCCAGAAGGATATGTGACCATTGTGGATCGAATGGATGATGTCATTCTCACCGGAGGAGAAAACGTCTATTCTATCGAAGTCGAGAATGTTCTCTACTCCCATCCCTCTGTTCTGGAAGCAGCGGTCATCGGACTTCCAGATCCGATATGGGGAGAACAAGTAACGGCTGTGATTGTTACCAAACCTGGAGAAAAATCCGATCCAGAAGCAATCATTCAGTTCTGTAAAGAAAATATGGCTTCGTTCAAAGCGCCAAAAAAGGTCATCTTTGCCGGTTCTCTCCCCAAGACCGGCTCGGCCAAAATATATAAATATAAGCTCAGGGAAAAATATGGCACAAAATAAACACTGTTTTTTCTCGAGGGAAGCGATGGAGATCATCGAGGCAGTAGCCTCAGAAATCAAAAAGGCCAGATACTGCGTGGCCTTTACAGGGGCAGGAATTTCTGCTGAAAGCGGGATCCCGACATACAGAGGTGAAGGGGGTCTTTGGACGAAGTACGATCCCAATCTTTATGCCCATATCGACTATTTCCGTCAAAATCCTTCCTATTACTGGAGTTTTTTCAAAGATGTGCGCTATCCCATGCTGAAGGGAGTGGAGCCCAATATGGCGCATACTGCCTTGGCTGAAATCGAGGCTTTTGGTCACCTCAAAACAATCATCACACAAAACATCGATGGATTGCACCAAGAGTCAGGTTCTTCCTCTGTCATCGAACTCCATGGCACGACCAGAATCATCGTCTGTATGGACTGCTCCAAGCAGTATCCGATGGACGAGGTCTTTGTGAAACTGGTTAAACAAATCCCTCCTCTTTGTTCAGGGTGCAAGGGAATCCTGCAGCCTGCAGTGGTGTTTTTCGGGGAAATGCTCGATCCGGGGATCATCAACCAGGCTTATGAAGAAGCTAAAAAAAGTGATTTTCTTATGGCGGTGGGGAGTTCCCTTGTCGTCTATCCCGCTGCAGACATACCTCTCAGAGCCAAACAGACTGGATCCAAATTGGCTATCATAAACAAAGACAGCACTCCACTCGATACTGTCGCCGACTATGTGATAAACGAAGCGGCAGGAAAGGTCCTTCCTCAGATCGTCCAGAGCTTCAAAGAAGAGTAGTTTTTTATAGGCCTGCTAATGCACCGCTCATTTTGGCGAGCTCCCAGAGCCGAAGCACTTTCTCAGGATCGAGATATTTCCAATTTTGATAATTCAAAAGCTCAATAAAATCCGCAAAACTCATATTGGATGGCAGGGGAAAGGGAGCTGGCCCACCGCGTGTCGCCTTGTGTAAAGTGTTGATGGTATTGACGCAGTTTGTACGGATTTGCTGCCACTGCTGTGCTGTGTACTCTGTGGTCTCCTGATGAAATCCGGTATCCATGACACCCAATGTAGCTCCGCTCTTTAGGTTCACACGCCACCAACCAAGACGCGGTCTTCCCTCGACAATAATGGGTCGTTCCGGAACCAACACAACCCACCCGTTCCTTAGGGTACTCTCAATGCGTACACGCACATCATCTGACAATCTCCATTTTTCCCACTCTTTGTCCTGAACATCTTTGACCAAACGCCAGCTTATCTCTTGATCCTTTGCCAAGTCGATCAAATAATCGAGATTCATACGGGATTCAGTTCCGGGAACCACCATCGCCTCTGCCACTGTATCAGACACACCCTGATTGAGCCTTGCCACTGCTGGTGAGAATTTTTTCTGAGGAATTATCGAGACGTCATTGTCGACGATATCGAAAATGCGACGCAGCAGAAACTCACCGCCGGCGGCTTCAGCAATACGCGTCCTCAGATTGACGACATTTATGGAGCCAAAATAAGTATTGTTTGCATACTGATTCCACTTTGGGCGTAAAAGAGCCCATCTGTAAAGGGGAGAGTGGAGCGCTTCTGCTGCCATCCCCATCCTGATGTTTAGATCCTCGATGGGATGACCGTCCTCCAATTCATCTTGAAGAGCCCGGAGCTGTTCCACACAGTAACGGGATGAGACTTGATCTGCAAATTGGGAGGACATCTGGCAGGTCAAGGGCAGAATCTTTATGATCCCAAAAAGGCTGTAACCTCTTTCCAGTTTCTGGTCATCTGTAAAGTCCGGTTCTGCTACTTCCTCTTCCGAGCGGTCCGCAGGTCCTAAAAGGTCGAACAATTCGCGCCGTATCGTCTGGTCTTCCTGTCCGGGCAAATGAAGGTCATACTCGAGCAACCCAGCGGTTAAATATCCTTCTTCCTCATCCTCGTCCTTGGGGCTTCCACCTGTAAGTCCTCCTGTTATCCCTCTGAATAATCTGCGAGTGGCCCCTCCTGCTTCAGCCTCTGGAGTAGGATTTGGATTTTCATTGATCCTTCCTCTGTCAGTAAAACTGCGCTGAACGATCATATCCTTACCGATTTCGAGAACGGGCATCCACTCTTTTCCCTCGAGAATCGCGTCTCTGAAGCGGTCGACAGATCCTTCTTCATCAAGCCGCAGATCTTCCGGCCAGTTCAGACACAGGTTATACAGTACGATCGGCTCCCCAAACAATTCATAAGGATACAACGTGTGTTCGAACACTGTATGCTCATCGAGGGATCCCTCTCTCCACTGTTCCGCCACAACACGGACAGTTATCGAATGGAGAAGCCTCTCGTCCAAATCATGAAACACCACCGTATCCTCAGCCTCTTCGATAGTCTCTCCTGGTTTTTTATCTGGGAGAAGCGGATCCAGATCCATCCAGCCATCTTCTGCTTTATATTGTATCCACCAGTGGTCGCGAAGAGCCTCTCTTTTTATCCTTCGCAATAAATTGCCTTCGTTTTTCAATTCTCCGGCCGACTCCATCAACATCTCTGCTCGGTCTTTGACCCTCTGTTCGGCATTTTTGTTATCTTCTCTCGCCATCTGCGATAATTGTTCAAGACCCTCTTTCAGTTCCGGTGTGCCCATCTGGAGGCGCTGAGCGATACTTTGGAACCGAGTGGCATCAGATTTTGCTTGGTCAGGCAGAGAAAGAGCTGGAGCGTCAGAAATAGTACGAATATCATCCTCAATTTTTGCTGTCAGGCTGTCCGAAAGTGCGGCATGAGCCAAACGCACCTCATGTCCTGCTGAATCCAACAAATCGCCCAGTAATAAAGAGCGGTCGAGACTGTTGCCCAGCCGGTCCATGAGGACGCCTGCTGCTCCTCGAAGCGAGCCTCGATAAGGAACCCAAAAAGTGTTGTCCCGAACCCACTCAAACAGCTCAACGGGATCAATGCCAACCTTCTGGATGACCGATCGGACCTCGAATGTGTCTTTGGCTCTTTTTTCTTCGGCCATCTCGAGTTCATGGATAACGGCCTCCAGCCATTCCATAATCTCGGCCTTTTCGTCCGATCCGATTTTGGATAGATTTCCCGTATAACCCGAGAGAATTCCCTGCAGGCACCAAAGGGACAAAATCGTCACTCCTAAACGGATAGACAGGCTGATCAAAGAATTCTTTTTTTTCACTTCATATTCTCCTTTCCCCTCTGTTTTTTCTATATCACACCTTCTCCCTTTTGACAATAAAGGAATGCTTTTCGAAAACAGGAGATGAGTTCAAATCCAAATACCTCTTCCAAAAGGATATTCATCATTGTAAAATATTCGAGCGCTATTCTTCGCTATGGAGGAAAAGACGATGAGGGATATTTTCGTATACAGGATAGGTCCATTTTGGCTTGTCTTTGTTTTGTGTTCCCTGTTCTTGATTACCCAAGAGGAACCTGCGGATAGTGTCGATTCTTCTTATTTTTCTGGACTGAAGGTCCGCTCTATCGGTCCAGCGGGGATGAGCGGCAGGATCGCATGCGTGGATGTAGTGGTCGACAATCCAAGAATGATATATGTGGGCACAGCGACAGGGGGAATATGGAAATCCCTCAATGGCGGCGTGACCTGGAAGCCGATATTCGACCACCAGACCACTTCCTCTATCGGCGATCTCACCATCGCTCCCTCCAACCCTGAGGTTGTCTGGGTAGGCACCGGCGAGGCCAATCCCAGAAACAGCGCAGGCGTAGGAAGAGGTGTTTTCAAGACTCTCAATGGAGGAGAGAGCTGGGAATTTCTAGGTTTGGAAAAGACCGAAAAAATCAGCCGGCTTCTCCTCGACCCGAACGATCCCGACATGGCATACGTTGCCGCCCTCGGAACGACCTGGGGCGAAAATCCCGAGCGGGGTGTTTTCAAATCAGCCGATGGTGGAAAGACTTGGAAAAAAGTCCTGTATGTCGACGAGAGAACAGGAGCTGCGGATCTTGCCATGGATCCGAACAATCCGAAT
Organism: uncultured Eubacteriales bacterium; assembly: GCA_964346815.1. Taxonomy (GTDB): domain Bacteria; phylum Acidobacteriota; class Aminicenantia; order Aminicenantales; family Aminicenantaceae; genus CAYFWF01. Next base: position 31,980 of record CAYFWF010000017.1, read on the forward strand.
CGGCTGTTGGCAGTCATGTGGGAACACAGGAGATGGCCCTGGTTCTTCAACTCCGGAGGACCCGGGAGCGGACTCTACCTCAGCATAGACGCAGGAGAGACATGGAAAAAAATCACCGCCAAGGAAGGCCTGCCTGAAGGAGACCTTGGCCGAATCGGCATCGCTTTCTCCCGAAGCCGGCCGAATATCGTCTATGCCCTGGTGGAAGCCGAAAAAAGCGCCCTGTGCTGTTCTGAGGATGGAGGAGCGACCTGGACCATTGTCAACGACAAATCCGGGGTCAGCCCCAGACCTTTTTATTATGCAGACATTCGGGTGCACCCCACCCAGGAGAACACAGTCTACAGGTTGGGAGGCTCTTTGGATATCAGTATCGACGGAGGAAAGTCATTCAAACGCCTGATTCCCTTCTTTACCATCCATAGCGATTTCCACGAACTGTGGATCCATCCAGAAGACGGTGATTTTATGGTGGTAGGCGGAGACGGTGGAATCGGCATAAGCTATGATGCCGGTAAAAACTGGAATTTTGTCCAGAATCTGCCCTTAGCCCAGTATTATCACATAAACGTCGACCTGGAAAATCCTTACAACATCTATGGGGGACTTCAGGATAACGGATCTTGGCGGGGCCCCAGCCGAGTGCTCCAGGGTAGGGCCATCTATAATTTCCACTGGCAGCCTGTTGGCTGGGGGGATGGATTTGGAACGCTGCCCGTCCCCTCAAATCCAAATGTGGGATACTCGATGTCACAGGGTGGCTGGTTAGTCCGATTTAACACCGTAACCGGGGAATTAAAAGATATCCGGCCGCCTGCCCCTGAAGGAGTCAAGCTGCGTTTCAACTGGAATTCGGCGATCTCTTTGGATCCTCTGGATTCCAATACTCTTTATTATGGCAGCCAATTTTTACACAGGAGTAGCGACCAAGGACAGACCTGGCGGATCATCAGTCCTGATCTGACGACAAACAGCCCTGGAAAGCAGCAGCAGGCAAAGAGCGGAGGCCTCACCCGTGATGTGACCAATGCGGAGAACCATTGCACCATACTGACCATCGCTCCGAGTCCGGTCCTAAAAGGCGTGATATGGGTGGGCACCGATGATGGAAAGGTCCAGCTGACCAGAAACGGGGGTCCGGCATGGAGAGATCTCTCTGAAAAATTCACTGGAATGAAAGATGGAGGAGTTCCGCCCGCAACCTGGTGCCCCCATATCGAGGCTTCCTTCCACAGCGCGGCTACGGCATATGTGGTCTTCGATGATCACCGGCGGGCCAATTGGACTCCCTATGTGTACATGACCGAGGATTATGGAGAGACGTGGACCAGTCTAGTCACCTCCCAAATCGATGGATTCGTCCATGTAATACGCGAAGACCCGGTCCAGAAAAACCTTCTTTTTCTGGGAACGGAATTTGGCCTGTATGTCAGTTTCGACCGCGGAAAGAGCTGGACGAAGTGGACACAAGGGCTTCCGACCGTTCCGGTCAGGGATATCATCATCCATCCTTTCGACAATGATCTGGTGATCGGAACCCACGGCCGGTCGGTCTACATCCTTGACGACATCCTTCCCTTGCGCGAATTCACCCCGGAGATCAAGAAAAAGAATCTGCACGTCTTCTCCATCGACGATGCTTACCAATTCCGGACATCCTTTCTCAATCCCGGATACCTGACTCCCGGCAACATGGAATTCCAAGGACAGAACAAGCCTTACGGCGCGCTGATCACCTACTCCATCGGCGAAGGGAAAGATTTCAGCCAAGAAGAGAAACAGGCAGAAAGCACCCAGAGCGGACAGGAGGCCGAATCTCAAAACAAAGAGCAGAAATCCATAAAGATCGAGATAATAGATTCGACCGGTGAGATCGTACGCACATTGAAAGGACCGAACAAGACGGGACTTCAGCGGGTCAATTGGGATCTGCACCATGAGCCGTTCAAATCGCTTTCCGATCCTTATGAAGGGATGTTCCCCCCTACCGGCCCTTATGTCCTCCCGGGTACATACAGAGCGAGAATAGAACTGGAAGGCGATGCCGTCGAAGAAACCTTCCAGGTTCTGGCAGATCCCAGATATCCGGTATCCAATGCAGATCGAAGAGCCAAACATGAACTGATCATGAGGACCGGTAAATTTATCGAAGCGGTTACCGAGGCTCATCAAAAAATCGTAAAAGCTCTTAAGGCCCTGGATGAAGTTCTTCACAGACTCGACTCTCTGGAGGAAAAGCAACGGGAAACGATCAAGATAAAAGCCAATGCCCTGAAGGAAATGCTACGGGCGGTCAAGCTCCGTTTATCACCTCCCAAAGACCGTTCCGGCATCTACGAGGAGACCGAACTCTCTTCGCGCCTTTCCACGCTCCTATCCCGATTAGAGTCCTCTTTCGATGCGCCGACCGAGGGGCAGCTCCAGGAGTTCGAAAAGGTAAAGGCGGCCTTTAACAGGGAGATCATAAAACTCAACATATTCTTCAGGGAAGATTTCCCGAGCTTCATTCAAGAAGTCAAGGAAGCTGGTTTCACTATATTTCCCGATATCGGGCCGACGGTAATCAAGTTTTAGCTTTTTTCTTTGCTTTGCGCAAAGTGAGATACAGCTCAGTCCCAAGACACTTCTCGGCAGCTTGGCACCAGTCGGCGCAGCCAAAGTCTCTTAAGACCTGAGTGTCATCTTTTCGAACTTTGGATCCACATGAGGGACAGATCCGGACTCTGTCATCGAAAAAGAACTCCACCTCCGCATGACAAGATGGACAAGGAAGGTTGCAGACCACGTCCCCGATTTTTTTCCTGCTTATATCCTGGCCTGGGCATTTCTTAAAAACCATCTAATATCCCTCTTTATTTAAGCTTGGAGAATGAGATTGTCAAGTCTCAGGACAAATTTTGGCGCTTATGTGATCGTGCACTGCAAACTCCTATCGCACAAAAAATTATGATATCATAGTTTTTGATGAAAATAGCCGTTAGCGGAAAAGGAGGCACCGGGAAGACAACACTTGCGGGAATTCTGGCGCATCTATTTAAAGATGATGGTTACAGAGTATTGGCCGTTGATGCCGATCCGGATGCAAACCTTGCCTCAGCGGTCGGCATCCCGCCCGAACTTGCCTTGTCCATTAAGCCGATATCTGAACAGCGCAGGCTGATTAAAGAGAGAACAGGCGCCAATCCGAGACAATTCGGTCAGCTCTTCAAACTCAATCCCACCGTATCCGATATCCCGGATGATTTCAGTGTCGATTTTGAGGGCATAAAGCTGTTGGTAATGGGATCGGTTCGAAAAGGAGGCGAAGGCTGTGCCTGCCCGGAAAATGTGCTCCTGAAAAACCTGCTGTCTGAAATCTTGTTGGAACGCAAGGAAGCCGTTATCGTTGATATGGAAGCCGGCATCGAACATCTCGGCCGGGCCACGGCCCGCTCCATCGATAGGATGTTAATCGTTGTCGAGCCAGGAACCAGAAGTATAGAGACGGCAAAAAAAATTATAACGCTGGGCAAAGAAATAGGGCTGCAGGACTTCGGAATCATCGGAAACAAACTCCTGGATAAACACCAGCAGGAATGGATCGAGAAACATTTCGAACAGAATGTGATCTTCGGGATGATCCCTTTCGATCAGAACATCCTGAAGGCCGATCAGCAACAGAAATCGCCTTTCAGCTTTCTCGGTGAGGATTCAAAGGCTGAATTTTCGAAAATTTACAGCCGGATCAAGCATTGAAACAAATGTGACTTTGGAGTATTAAGTGGCCACAGAAGATGATACACTGCTCTAGTTGGATCGAGCCGGAAAGCCGATCTGGCATATCCCGGATGAAGCACCTGTTTATCAGGCCGTCCATCGATTGATGGTCAGACTCATGAGAGTATAGAAAGCAAATGACAAAAAAATCTATTCAGAAACACCACAAGGTGACTTTCTTGCCGTTCGGAATCTCAATCGAGGTTCCCGCGAGAACAAAAATTCTGGAGGCTGTCAAAAAAGCCGGTTTACCCTTGAATGCCGCCTGCGGAGGTGAAGGCACCTGCGGTGAATGCAGAATTCGAATAAAGAGCGGAAATTTTGAAGCCAAAACCTCTGGTGTGCTCTCCACACAGCTTTTATCTGAAGGTTATGCCCTTGCCTGTCAAACCCACATCATCGATGACCTGGTAATTGTCATCCCCGATTATCAAGAGCGTTCGGTCAGAAGTGTCTTAGGCTCTGAATTTTTCGAAAAGCAAAAAAACAATATATCCGGCGTGTTTGAACACAATCCTGCGGTCAGAATCCTGGAGCTCGAACTCCCTTCCCCAACCCTGGAAGACAATTACAGCGATCTGAAGATTCTGGAGAGAGAATTTCAAAAAGCGACAGGCAAGCACAAACTTTCCTGCACTTACTCGGTCCTGTTAAAACTGGGCCAAGCCGTGCGTGCTCAGAAGGGACACATTCAGGTCATATACATCTACGATTCAGATCAAACCACCATTTTGGATGTGCTGCCCGCAGAGGCAGAAAAAAAATTACTCGGTCTGGCCTGTGACATCGGCACATCGACTGTTGCTCTCCATCTGGTCGACCTTAAAACAGGCAGGATCAAAAGTACCTCTTCCAGTCTCAACCAGCAGATCAAATGCGGCGAAGATATCATCTCCAGGATCAACTATGCCCAAAAGCCCGGAGGTCTGGGAGAACTCCAGGAACTCATTGTGCGGACGATCAACCTTCTCATCGAAAGCGCATCCCAAAAAGCTCACCTCTCTCCTTCAGATATCTACTATGCTTCCTTCACAGGGAACACCACTATGATGCATCTGCTCCTGAGGCTAGAGCCCCGCTATATCCGGGAAGAACCCTATGTACCGACGTTCAATGATCTCCCTATCCTCGATGCGAAGGACCTTGGATTAAATATGAATCCTGAGGCCAAAATCCATATCTCCCCCGCAGTCGGTAGCTATGTGGGTGGAGATATTACAGCAGGATTGCTCTGCACACCGATTCTTCGGGATGCAGAAAAGATCGCGCTTTTCATCGATGCAGGAACCAACGGAGAACTTGCTGTCGGAAACAGGGAGTGGCTGATGACCTGTGCTTGCTCGGCAGGCCCTGCCTTCGAAGGAACCGGTATCGCCTGCGGAATGCCTGCTTCAGAAGGAGCTATCGAAAAAGTCACACTCGATGAAAGCGGAGAGTTGTCATACAAGGTCATTGGAGGAGAGAAGCCGAAGGGTGTGTGCGGCTCGGGTCTGGTGGATCTTCTGGCCGAGCTTCTCATCCACGGCTATATCGACCGCCACGGAAAATTCAAGGAAATAAATACCAATCCAAGAATCGTAGACAGTGACGAGGGTCTGGCGTTTGTCATTATCGAGGGGAAAAAGAGTTTCTGGGGAACAGACATCCTTCTCCCCGAGAGGGACATCGCGGACTTGATCCGGACCAAGGGTGCCATTTATTCTGCCTGTTCTCTTCTACTCAAGAATGTCGGGCTTCGATTCGAGACAATCGATAGCTTCTACATTAGCGGAGGTTTCGGACAATATCTGAACATAGAAAACGCGGTACGCATCGGCCTGCTGCCCGACCTCGAGAGATACCGGTTTCACTACATCGGCAACAGCTCTCTGCTCGGCGCCTATCTGATCCTTTTATCTGATAAGAATAAAAATCTTACCAATTCCATAGCAAAGAAAACAACTTATGTGGAATTGAATACAGAGCCCAGCTATATGAATGAATTCACGGGTTCCCTGTTTCTGCCCCACACGGATATCAACCAGTTTCCCTCTGTCAAGAAAATTTTCAACCAAAACAAGCACTGAAAGAATCGTACCATGTTGTTACAATGTCATGGCGAGCGACTAGAGGAGTGTGGCAAACCTGTCATTGCAGGCCAGCCAGGTGGCGAAGCAATCTCTTATTTGAGATTGCCTCGTTTCATCGTATCAATGGATCGCCGTGTCACTTCGCTTCTCGCGATGACACACTCATTTTATATTTAGCCAATTACTCTCAGGAAAGAGAGGAGGACGAGGATGAGCAAAACGATTTCCGACATCATAGGAGAAAAAATTATCCTACTGGATGGAGGATTTGGGACAGAGCTGATCGCACGCGGCTTTCCTCAGGGAGCCTGCCCTGAAACCTGGAATGTGGAAAAGCCGGATGTCGTGAAAGAGATCCACAGAAACTATTTCGATGCAGGATCGGATGTGGTGCTGACCAACAGCTTCGGCGGAAGCAAGATCAAGCTCGAATCCTCTGGCCAGGGCAATAAGTGCTATGAATTGAATCGGGCAGCAGCACAGATTGCCAATGAAACGAAACCGGAAGGCAGGTTCGTAGCAGGAAGTATGGGTCCCATCGGAAAATTCCTGAAGCCGGTTGGAGAATACGAAGAGGATGCATTCGAAAATGCCTATGCCGAACAGGCCAGAGGCTTGAGCGATGGAGGGGTGGACTTTCTCCTGATAGAAACTCAGTACGATATCATGGAGGCTCTGTGCGCTCTGCGAGGAGCGAGAAAAGTGACCGATAAGCCGGTCTTCGTCACCATAACCTTTACCAAAGGACCTCGAGGCTATTTCACCATCATGGGAAACAGTGTGGGCCAGTGTGTGGAAGAATTGGAAAAGGAAGAGGTCCCAGTGATCGGCACCAACTGCACGCTCAACAGCGAAGAAATGGTGGATGTGATCGGCCTGTTCAGAGAAGCGACATCCCTTCCCATTATTGCGCAGGCCAATGCAGGAAAACCCTCGGTTTCAGGCGAGGGAGAAGTCTCCTACGAGCAGACTATCGAAGACTACCTGGGCTTCATTCCCCAGATGATACAAAACGGAGCCAGCCTCATCGGCGGGTGCTGTGGCACAAACCCTGAATACATCAAACGCATGGCTGAAATCATACCAAAGACTTAATTCTGCAATTTGGCCTTGATATTGGTCGTGTCAGGACATTTTACCGAAGAGAGATCACTGTGCATGATTCTCTCTTGAACTTCGAGAGGACTTCAAAGCTTTGAGGATTTTTTCCGGCGTGATTGGGAGCTCCTTGATCCACACCCCAGTCGCATTGGCAATCGCATGGGCTACGGAAGCCAGAACAGGGAGGGTCGCTCCTTCTCCGACCTCTTTGGCCCCATAAGGTCCTTCTGGCTCGTAGGACTCAACGATACCGCTGAAGATTTCGGGAGCATCCTTGATGGTCATCACCAGGTAGTCATGGAGGTTGGGATTGAGGATGTTGCCTTTTTCATCGTACCGGACATCTTCCATGATGACTTCGCCGGCTCCCATCACCGCGGCTCCTTCCACCTGCCCATGGACAGCCTGGGGATTAATCGGGGTGCCGCAGTCGTGGAAATCGGTGATTCTCTCTAATCTCACCTTTCCCGTCTCTAGATCGACACTGCATTCGCAGACTGAACTGGAAAAGGAAAAGGCGGGACTCGTTCCGACTGCTGCTCCCTTGTAATCCCCTCCTAGTCCCTCAGGAGGTTTGTACCATCCAGTGCCCACAAGAGGCCCATTGGCGTTGAAGTACTTCCGTGCTGCTTCTGCCCATTCCATAACTTTGGATTTATCTTTTCTGTGATGGATACGGTCGTTTTTAGCCTCTAGATTCTGAGGCTTGCAGTTCCAGCTTTGCGAGACGACAGCAAAAAGTCTTCTGAGCACATCCTGGCTTGCCCGGACAACAGCGTTCCCTCCCATCAGGGTCGTCCGCGACGAGTAAGCCCCCAGATCGAGGGGGCTGATATCTGTGTCTTCGGTCCGGATGCGGACTCTGTTCAGGCTGATGCCCAGTGCCTCTGCACACATTTGGGAGAGCACGGTCAGGGCGCCCTGTCCTATTTCAGCGGCCAGAATCAGCAGGATGGCTGCGGTCCCGTCTTCGCTGATCTTCACCATGGCATTGGAATGGGGAAATTCAGCCCTTTTGACGAAAGGCTCGAGTTTTTTCTGAGAGCTGAGCTTGACCTGGCCTCGGTATTTGGCGTATCCAGCCCCTGAGACAAAGCCTCCACAGCCTATGCCGATTCCTTGTCCCGGGGGGAGTTTCCCGTATTTGTCCTGCCATCCGGATTTCTCCCTCACTTCCTTCAAAGTCTGTTTAAACTCGCAGCTCCGCACATCCAGGTCATTGCAGGTGCGGGTGTTGGGCTCCATTGCGTTGCGGAGACGAATCTCTATGGGATCGATCCCCAGATCATCGGCGATCATGCTCAGAAGGGATTCGAACGCAAACCGCGGCTGCGGTGCGCCGTGTCCCCGCATGGCTCCACAGGCCGGTTTATTGGTCATGATGCGAATGCCATCGTACTTGTAATTCGGAATTCTATACAGGGTGGGAATCATGCTTCCGGCATAATAGGCAGTTATGACCCCATAGGATGTGTAGGCGCCTCCGTCGAGATAAATCCGGCTCTGGACAGCGGTTATCGTTCCATCCCTTTTCACACCGATCTTGAACCGCATGTACTGCTTGTGCCGGCCTCTGCCGTGAAGAAACATCTCCTTGCGGCTGTAGACCATCTTTACAGGCCTGCCCAGGTTCCTGGACGCGATGGCAGAAACCAAATCGAGGGATGTGGTGTCGAGTTTCCCACCGAATCCTCCACCCACCGGCGGGCGGATGATCCGGATCCTCCCAAGAGGGATATCCAATACCCTGGCAACCATATAGTGAAGATAGTGAGGAACCTGAGTAGAGGCATACAGCACCAGGGTTGATCCGTCATTATCCCAGTAGGAGATAGAGGCGTGGGGCTCGATCGGGTTCTGGTAGACGTGATTCCCGACAAACGCCTCCTCCCGGATGTGTTCTGCCTCGGTAAAGCCTTTCTCCACATCCCCAAAATGATGCTCCACTCGGGTGTTGATGTTGTGTTTGTATCTGTCATGGATTTGAGGAGCGTCTTCTCTGATTGCCTCCTCAGGATCGAACACGGCCGGGAGCTCCTCATAATCCACTTCGATGAAATTGAGGGCCTTTGCTGCGGTCTCTTCATCCACGGCGATAACAGCAGCCACTTCGTCTCCGACGTGGCGAACCTTTTCCTTGGCCAAGACATGTTCGTCGTAACGAGGGGGATTGATGCCATAAGTGATATCCGGCACGTCTTTTCCTGTAATCACGAGATTGACTCCGGGAAAGGCTTCGGCCTTGCTCGTATCGATGGCCTTGATCCGCCCATGGGCGACCGGGGAGGTCAGGATCTTTCCATAGAGCATGTTTTCGAAAGAAAGGTCGGCCGTGTATTTGGCCCGACCGCTGACTTTGTCGGAGGCATCCACGCGGGGAAGGCTCTTTCCGACCGTAGCGTACGTATCCAGATCCCGGGAATCGAGAGGAGGCTCATCGGATGTTTTGTATTTTTCCCAGTTCCTTACAGCATCTATGATCCTCTTGTATCCAGTGCAGCGGCAGAGGTTTCCAGAAAGGGCATCCTTGATTTCCTGCTCCGTAGGATTCGGATTGCGCTCGATCAGTGAATAGGCGCTGAGAATCATCCCTGGAGAACAAAATCCACACTGGACAGCCCCATGGTTGATGAAGGCGCGCTGGAGGGGATGGAGCTTGCCATGTGCCGCAATTCCCTCGATCGTTGTGATTTCCGTTCCTTCACAGGAGGAAGCAAGCAGAAGGCAGCTGTTTTTGGGCTCCTCGTCGATCAAAACAGTACATGCTCCACACACACCCAGGTTGCATCCTTTTTTAGTCCCGGTGAGCCTCAGTTTATCCCTGAGCGTATCCAGCAAGATTTCTCCGTCTTTAACAGCCACAGTGTGTTTTTCACCGTTGACACTCAGGGAAATAATACGGTGGCCAATGTTCTCTTCTCTCATGTCTCTTTCATAACTCTATCTGAATTTCTCATATCTATGACCGTGCTCGACTCAATGCCTCATCCAAAGCACGATGGGTTAAAACTTGAATCAGCTCCTGTCTGTACCAGGCAGATCCCCTGATATCAGAGACAGGACTTCCTTCCTTTTTCGCCAAAGAAGCGGATTCATCAAAGAGCGACTCTGAAGGCTCTTTGCCGATCAGAAGATCGGATGCCTTACGCGCCAGAAGAGGCGTCGGCGCTACCGCACCAAGAACGATGGCGGCATTCCCAATTTTTTCCCCGCTCATGGTGATGCGGGAAGCCACTCCCACCACAGCCAGCGCATTGGCTTCCCGAAGGGTCAGTTTTTTGTAGGAAAAGCCTGTTCCTGGCGGAGGGAGGGGAAGACAAACAGATGTCAAAACCTCCCCTGGGCCACAAACCGTTGCTCTCGGACCGGTGAAAAATACAGAGAGACTGACTTCACGGGAAGTGCCGCAATCCAGGATGACCGATGCATCTGCAACCATGAGCAAAGGGGGAAGGTCGGCAGATGGAACCGCGCTCGCTATGTTCCCACCTATAGTGGCCAGAGTACGGGTCTGAGAGGAGGCCATGGACCGGGCCGCATCGGCGAGGGCTTGAATGTGCTGGTTGATGAGACTGCTGGAGAGGATCTGGTGAGGAGTCACCATCGCTCCGACCCTGATCTTTCCCTGTTCTTCTCCGATTCCTCTAAGCTCTTCGATGTCCTGGAGAGAAATCAGGTTTTTGACCCGGATGAGCCCCTGCTTGATGTCCACAAGAAGGTCTGTTCCCCCAGCTAACAGGCGCACATCTTCCAGCTCACCGAGCAGGTTCACAGCTTCGGTAATGCTTTGAGGCCTGTGGAGCCGAATATTTGAAAGGCTCATTTCTATTGTCAAGACATAAACGCAAGTATCTCGGCGTCAATGATATCGAAGGGATGGCTGCGTTCCCCTATGGTCGCCCGCCAAGACATCGTATTAACATTCATTGTGTTTGTATGTGCATAAACTCCCTTAAGGTTTTTTGAAGACATAGTTCAGCTGCCCGTTGGGAAGCTCATTGGCTTCGGTCGTCAACTCCATTCCCAACTGGATTTCCTCCTCTGGAATCTCACTGGCAATACGGCCGAAGACCTTATAATCGCCGTAATCCAGGACCGCGATACAATAGGGAAGATCATCCTCGAATCCGACCGGAGCATACTTCAGTTTGCTGTAGGTTATGAGTTTTCCCACGCCTTCCACCTCGAACCAATCCATAGCGCTGCTCAAGCAGTTGAAGCAGTCTGCTCTCGGCGGAAAATACAGCCTTTCGCAGCTTGTGCATCGCGTTCCCATGATCTTTCCCTGTTCCAGATAGCCGATGAAATCATTGACCCTGGTGACGGAGGTAAAGCTGACCGTGCCAAACTTTTTAAACCGGTCATCTATTTCTTTCTTTTTACTCATCTTACTGCCTCCCCAAGATGGTGACTGTCCCGTAAAGGCCCACGCCGCCGATATTGTGCACCAATCCTATCTGTGGGTCATCCACCTGCATCTCTCCTGCTTCGTCCCTGAGCTGGAGCACGATCGTCCGGATCTGAGAACCTCCCGTCGCTCCGATCGGATGCCCCTTGGAGAGCAATCCCCCATCCACATTGACCGGTATGATTCCCTCCTTGTAGGTTCCCTTGCTCTTAATAAGATTTTTCCCTTCTCCTCGCTTCGCAAATCCCAGGTCTTCATACGCCAGTATCTCGGAAATTGTGAAACAATCGTGGACTTCGGCGACATCGATATGTCTAGGCTCCACTCTGGCCATTTCATAGGCCTGACTGGCTGCCTCCTGGGCTACGGCCAGTCCTGTGAACTGGTCGCGTCCCGACATATTGACGCTGGCAGAGGCTGCCCCCAATCCAAGAATCCACACTGGTTTCTTGTTAATTACCTTGGCCTTTTCTTCGCTGGCTACGATCAAACAGGAGCTGCCGTCGGCGTTGGCACAGCAGTCCCCTACACGGAGTGGGCTGGAGACCGGACCAGACATGAAATGGTCAGGATCGGTAAAATTCTCCGCGGCAACAGGCTTGCGAAACAATGCCTTATCGTTGATCTGACCATAAGTGGCTGACTTCACCCGCACCAATGCCATGTCTTCCAGGGACGTCCCGTATTTTTCCATATGGGCTCTGGCAAACATGGCATAATAGGCCGGCATCATCGTGCCAAACGGGCTCTCCCACTGGATATCCGCCCCACGGCCCATCCTTTCCTGAGACTCCGCCGATGAGATCTCCGACATCTTCTGGAAACCCACCACGGCCACGATGTCATGAAGCCCGGATTTGATCAAGGAATAGGCCATTCTCAGGCCCATACTGGTCGAAGAGCACAGACTTTCCAGATAGAAGGTGGGCTGAGGCGTGAGCCCGAGATATTCGGCGAAGACTCCGGATGGAGAACGCTGTTTGTCATATTCAGGAGCCGAACAGATGATGGACGCATCGATATCTGCAACCGGAATCTGCGCGTCGTCCAGGGCCTCTTTGAATCCTTCGAAAGCCAGCTCTCTGATCGATCCCGGGTAGCCTCGAACGAACCTGCTCTGTCCCACTCCGATTATAGCGATTTTTTCCATGTATTCCTCCCTTAAATATACTGGCCGCCGTCGACTTTGATGACCTCACCGGTGATATGTCTGGACTTGTCAGAAGAGAGGAAGGTCACGATGTGTGCCACGTCATCCGGCTCTCCCAAGCGGTTGAACACAGTCTCGTCGGCAGCCTTCTGCTTGAATTCTTCGGGTAAATCCTTGAACATATCGGTCAAAATCATCCCGGGAGCTACAGAATTGACATTCACGTTGTATTTCCCCATCTCCCTGGCCACAGTCTTGGTCAAACCGATAGTTCCGGCCTTAGCGGCTGAGTAGTTCGACTGCCCGAACTTTCCCCTCAGTCCATTGATAGAGGTGATGTTGATGATTTTCCCATATTTCTGCTCCTTAAAAGTAGGAGCGACTGCCCTGATAAAATTAAAGGTGCCCTTCAGGTCAACGTCGATGACCTTATCCCACTGTTCCTCGGTCATTTTCCAGACGACTCCGTCCCAGTTCATTCCTGCATTATTGATCAGGATTTCCAGATGATCGAATTCCTTGAGCACCCTCTTCACAAGATCCTGCACCGCTTCGAATTCAGAAACATCAACTTTGTAAGCCTCTGCCTTCCGGCCCATGCCTTTGATCCTTTCCACAACCGCTTTTGCTTCCTCTTCATGACGGCGATAAGTCAACGCCACGCCTGCGCCGTTTTGAGCCAAATTCAGGGATATGGCCGTTCCTATCCCCATACTCCCACCAGTGATCAGGGCGACTTTTCCTTCTAATTCCATTTTTTCCTCCTCTTTTTTCCCTATATTATAAAAAAAACAAACATTCTATTTCATTCATTTATGTAAACATTCCTTCCTTTACAAATCTTCGGATCGTTTCTCTGTCTTTTTGACAAGGCGCAGATGTTTTTGCCTTGCAGGCCTTTTCATAACAGATGATGGCTTTTGTTATCACATTCAACCCTATTCTCTGGACGTGAAAGGAAACCCGGGAAAGACTCCGACCTATTCCTTGGGTTTGGGCATTGCAGCTTCCATGAAGGCCTCATCCACCGATTTCCCCTCTGCGGTCAACTGCCTGTACTTTATGAAATCGATCACATCCTGTCCTGTCATCTCCTTGGTATTGAAAGCATGGAAGCCCATGAACGCCTCGGTCATCATGTTCACCGCCAGCCAGTGCCGGTTGTAGTTTTTTGCCATATCCCAGAAAAATTTCTTTTTGGCCCTCACGCTGTCAATGGATTTTATCAGACAACCCGGGAAGAGATTGGTGAATTTCCAGACGATATCATGGATGGCTTTATCCAGAAGCTCAAAATCGATCGTCGCTGTCTTGAGAAACTCCCTTGCCTTTTTCCCTTCCTCGCCTTTCACGAATTCGCCATAAACGATCTCTCCGTCTTCGACATATCTGTCTATAATGACCGCTGGGTTCCGAATGAAAGCGTCGTCCTGCTTGATCACGGGTACGACCTGGCTGACAAGTCCCAGTCTCTTCATCTTGTAAGCGCTCCAAAGTTCGCAGGACACGCAGTTCCAAATGGCATCTTCGATGCTCAGGAACCAGGGAAGAAAATCGGTCGAGCCGCCATCCGGAGCTGAGCCGTGACGGGGACCGGCTTGACCGAAAATGGCTGTATCCGCAGAAATCGCCAGGTCACAGGCCATTCCAATCTCCTGGCCTCCGGCTACCCTCATCCCGTTCACACGGCAAAGGGTAGGCTTCTTGCACATCAGGATGGCATCCACCATCTGGTTGAAAAGATCCATGTATTCGCCGTATTCATTGGGTTTGCTGGTATAATACTCGGCATACTCCTTGGTATTTCCACCCGTACAGAACGCCCTGTCACCGACTGCCGTAAAAACGACCGCGACTACTCTTCTATCCAGCGAGGCACTCTGGAATCCCGCAATCACGCCTTTGACCATCTTAGTGGTATAAGAATTGTATTGGGCGGGATTATTCAGGGTGATCCATGCCGTGTACAATCCCTCGATCTCCTTTCTGGAAGCATCGATGACCGGTTTTTTCTCATACATGGTACACGGGGGTTCGGTTCCCCAGTGTTCTTTGCCCCAGAGCCGATGATCCTTGAGCTCATCATCTCTTTTGAGCCAATCCAAACTCATCTCTTCCTCCTTTTATGGGATTTCTTTCCTGTGATTTTCTTACACGCTGAATACTACTTTGCTCGCTAACAAGTGTCAAGCCGAAGGCGGTTCTATGGGTCTTTTATCGAACACCGCCACAACAAAGAAGGTGACCAAACTGACTATCCAACAGAAGTAAATGGGATGGGGGAGACTGATTGTCTGAAAAAAAGCCCCGATCTTGGGAAAAATCAGCCACAGAGCAAGAGCGGCCATGGCCATCAAAAGAGTCCAGGTGGCATGAGAACGCCGGCAGATTCCGGGCCAGAAAAGAGTCATCAAGGTTACCAGCGTATAGGCTGTGGTCAAGGTCAAACCGATAAGCAGGGTCTGGAGTATTCCCCGGACAGAGATCGCAAGAAGGAAGGTTAAAACGCTCAAGATGAGAACCGAAATCCGGGAGACGAGCCTCTCTCCCTTTTCTTTGAGGTCTGGGATCCAAAACCTTTTGATCAAGTCCCCCACAACCAAAGTGGCGCTTCCTATGAGAAGCGCGGAGGCGGTGGACACATCTGCTGCCCAGAGCCCGGCTAAAACGATACCTGCCACCACCGGGCTCAAGCTGAGGACTGTTCTCGGCAAGGCCTCTGTTGGCACAATTCCTGGCTGAAGCACGGTGGCGGCCAGTCCGATCAGGGCACTGACGAATCCGACAGGAAGAATGATCAGCCCGGCGAGAACGAATCCCTTCTGTGCCGAAGCGGAATTCTTGGCCGCAAAACTGATTTGGACCACCGACTGCACCGAGAAGGCCATGGTGCACATGACCAGGAACCAAGCAAAAACGAGGCTCCATCCGATCGCACCCAGGTCAAAACCCGGATGGTCTGCTGGGATCTTCCAGACTAGTTCCCCCAAACCACCTACCTTGCCTATGGCCAGAAAGGCGCCCAGAAGTACTCCAAAATAGATAAATATCACGTTAATGATGTTGGTCAGTCCAGCTGCCCAAAACCCTCCGATCAAGGTGATGCCCACAAAAACTATGGCTGTCACAAACATTCCGGACTGAAAGGTGAATACATCAGGGAGAAGAGAAGAAAGGATGGCTCCTCCGGCTACGTACTGGAGGGAAGTGATAACGATCTGGAGGAGCAGTTGCCCGATCACTCCTATGACCCGTCCAGCTGTGCTGTAATGTCTCTCGAAAAGCTCGGGCAGGGTCGTGACCTCCATCCGACGGTAGCGGTGAGCCGCAAAAAGGCCCACCATTATGGCCCCAGCAGCCCAGGCCGCGTTGTACCAGCCAGCGGCTATACCTGAATGGTAGGCTCTCTCTGCTACGCCAATCGTCGAGGCCCCCCCAACGGCCAATCCTGTTAAGAGCGGAGCTACTACCCAGAAGGGCAGCCCTCGTCCCGCTAAGAGATAGGCAATCATCCCCCCACGGCTGAGCCGGCGAGTCGCCCAGGTTAGCCCATACAGAAGAATGATATAAAGGATGACGATGCCGAGCGGAATCCAGTTCATTTCCCTTGATTAAACCTGTCAGTGCCGATGAATCGACCCTTCTTTTTCAAGATCTCAGCCCTATCGTACGGATTTGCTGAATCAAATCCCTACCATGCGATCTTTAGACGGGCATCTACGACAGCCGCACCTTTCCCTTTCTCGAATGCCATAACGGGATTCAGATCCATCTCATCAATCTGGGGAAAATCAGAAGCAAGCTGTGAAAGCCGAAGCAGAATCTCGACGAGTTTCTCGATATCTGCAGGCTTTTCTCCCCTTACGCCCGCCAACACGGGAAATCCTTTGATGGATTCGATCATCACCAGGGCATCTTCTGGACTTAAAGGAGCGAGTCGAAACTGAACATCCTTCAGCGTCTCGACAAATATCCCACCCAATCCGAACATAATAGTGGGTTCGAGCCCCTCATTTCTTTTCACTCCCATGATCACTTCTCTGCCAGCTGTCACATATTCCTGAAGGATGAAAGAAGGCTTCACCCTGGCGAATTTTCTGGCTAATTTACCCAAAGCTGCCTTGAGGGTTTTCTCATCTTTGATATCCAGCACCACACCTCCGGATTCTGTTTTGTGAATGATTTTCTGCGAATCCACCTTCAATACCAAAGGATATCCGATTTTTGGGGCAGCCTTCTCAACCTCTCCTCTATTCTTGCAGCTTATCGTCTCAACCGATGGGATACCATAGGATCCGAGGATATCAAAGACCTCTTTCTGTGACAGAAAGATATCCTTTCCTTTGTATTTCTTGAAGATCGATTCCGGTTCTGTTTTGTCAATCTTAAATTTTCTGTATTTTGGAGACTTCCTTATTGACACCTTTCCATACCCGGTCATGGCAGAGAGGGACCTGGCAGCCGTCTCCGCATAATCGTACACCGGGATTCCGCTTTCCCTGATGAGACGGATAACCTCCTGCCATTTCTCGATAGTGATCACCTGGCAGACGATGGGCTTTTCAGCGGTATCGCCGATCTCGCCGAGCTTCCGGGCAATTCCTTCGCAATCCACAAAAGGGGCCGTCACGAAAACGAGAAGGAGCGAGTCGATGTTGGGGTCTTTCAGCAAAGCCGCCACCGTCCCGCCGTATTGTTCGGGTCCAGCGGTTGCGACCACATCCACGGGATTGGAAACAATGGCTTCCTGAAAAACCAATTTTTTCAAGGTGTTTTTGGTCCGGGTGCTCAGCTCGGCAAGCTGCAGTCCTGCTGCCACACATTCGTCTACAGCGATAATTCCCGGTCCTCCTGTGTTGGTCACGATACACACCCGGTCAGCTTTGGGAACGGGCTGGGAGGAAAAAGCGACAGCCGCATCGATCATGTCCTGCTGGGAATGAAAACGGAGGACTCCAGCCTTCTGGAAAATCACGTCGGCGATGGTCTCCTGTTCGATCAGGGAACCCGTATGGGAAGCTACCGCTTTAGTCCCTTCTGCCGTCTTTCCCGTTTTAAGGGCGAGAATGGGCTTTTTCGGAGCCACCCGGCTGGCTACTTCGAGAAATCCAGCAGGATCCTTGAATGTCTCGATGTGAACCATGATGACTTTTGTATCCTCATCCTGGCCATAATAATCGATAATTTCGTTCATGCTCACGTCAGCTTCATTTCCAAAACTGGAATACATTCGTATTCCTTTACCGATGCGGTAGAGGTGGAGTTTCAAGGTCTCTCCCACCCCTCCACTCTGAGCTACGATAGAGATATTCCCGGGAAACATCGGGACGAAAGTGAAGTTGGCATAAACAGAGATTTCTGGATCAGAATTTTGAATTCCCTGAGAATTTGGGCCGTAGACCCTCATCCCATATTTATGAGCGATGTCCACTATCTGCTTCTCGAGCTGAAGCCCTTCCTCCCCCACTTCCTTGAATCCGGCCGTGTGCACGATGGCAAACTTCACCCCTTTCTTCCCGCAGTCTTCGAGGACATAGGGAACCAGGGTGTTTTTGATAGAGATGTTCACCAAATCCACGTCATCCGGTACATCCTTGATCGAGGCATAAGCTCTGAAGCTCTTGATATACTTGGATTTGGGATTGATGGGGTAAATGGGACCTCTGAAATTATGATCCAGAAGGTTTTGCATAACGATGTGACCGATACTGAGAGGATTGTTCGAAGCTCCTACGATAGCCACGGATTTTGGCTTAAATAAAGCATCAAGCATGTTAACCTCCTTCGTTTTCCAAAGCATAGAGAGCCGCTCCGAGAGCGCCTGTGAGTTGTGGAAGGGGAGGAACGAAAACTTCTCTATCCAATCTCTGCTCAAACATTTTGACCAGAAATGGATTGTGGGCCACCACTCCCCCGCTCATAACGATGTCCCCATCCAAGGGGTCCATCTCCAGAGCTCTTTTGATTACGGAATCAAAAATTCCCTTGATGATATCTTCGACTTTTACATTTTGGCGGATTTTGGTCAGAATTTCCGTGGCGGTGAAAACGGTGCAGTAACTTCCGATCGGAACATCTTTCTCAGCTTTCCGTGCAAGCCCATCCAGTCTTCCGATCTTGATTTTGAGACGATTGGCGATCTCCTCGAGAAAAGCACCGGTTCCGGCTGCACACTTGCGGTTCATCTTGAATCCTATCCGCTTTCCTGAACCATCGATTATAATGATTTTGCTGTCTTGTCCTCCAATATCAACCAGAGTATGGGCACGGGGATAGTGGTGAAAACTTCCCTTGGCATGACAGCTGATCTCGGTTTTTGTGGACTGGGCAAAGGGAACATTCCTTCTTCCATATCCCGTGCTGACTATGGTTTCATCCTTAGAAGGCCCTAGGCCACTCATCTTCAACGCCTTATTATGCGCTTTTTCTGCAGCTCTCTGAAAATACGCTCCAGAAGAAAGGACTGAGTGGCCGATGATCTTTTTCTTTCGATCGATGAGGATGGCTTTGGTGGTGGAAGCGCCGACATCGATTCCAACAAAATAGCCCATGTTATATCATTTATTCGAGACCTGATCTGCTCTGTGGACCAATCGCGACTGTTTCATCCTCCTGCTGGTAAGACAGACACCGAAGAGGTATGCTGTTTTATCGACTTTCCAACTGTTCGACAAAGGCTTCGATATTGGTCTGAGCCTGTTCCTCAGAATAACAGCGCAGATCGTTCAGGTCTCCATTTATGGTCAAGGCAGGGATACCGAGCCTTTCAGAAAGCCTTTCCGGCATTCCGTAACGGTTGTTGGAATTGTTGGGACAGGTTTTGGCATCGTGAAACAGCAGACCGTTCAATTTGTACATGTTGACCATATTTTCGATGTACTGCTCCTTGAAATTCTCGTCCCTCACGATAAATATCTCGGTATAGGCACGGGCCATACTCATGAAAGGGTCCTTGGGATCGAACGAATCGAATATCCAGCTATTGCAGTAGGTGGAGGCGATCACAGCCGTTTTCAGACTGATGAAGAACTCAGCAAGGTTCCTGAGTTTACCCCAGATGGGCATCCCTTCCCAGTAAAGCCTGTATTGCTCTCCTTCCACAGCTCCGTCTTTTTGGGCAATCCGTTCCTCCAATTCCTGGAGGAGCACTTTGTAGTACTCCACGGCTACATCAGTCCCCCTGAGCACCACCGCTGGTCCCATATGGATGGTTTCATCAAAAAAGCTTATGGGAGCGGGAATCGCTTTATTTGTCTCGAGGACTTTTTTCCACAGCTGGGTACAGTCATAAGAAAGCCCCAGGATATGCCGGAACTTATCTATATCGAAGGTATTTCCTGAAATTTCCTCCAATGCGGGAATCAAACCTTTGATCTGTTTTTCGATGCTGGCCAGATGATCCGTTGTTATGGTGCCGATGTTTCGGTATGTGGATATGCCGAGTGCTGGCACTTTTAATTCACGCGAATACCAAGAAAACCAGTCCTGGACATCCCGGCACTGGTTGGTGTTGTAAACCAAAACATCAGGTAAGGGAACACCTTCGATGCCTTCATAAGCGCGAGAAAGAGGCGTCTCTTTTTTGATAAACGCCCCGATGTCGCTGGTTAGATAAGAACAGATGTCAGGAGAATAACCTATGGCATTGGCAGCGGGTATGTAATCAGTGGCTGTGCGTGTAGAGCCCAGCATAGCCCCATGATTTTCAGGATAATACACCAGAAATCCAAGACTCAGCAGGAGCTCTGCCGGTCCGACGCTCGTACACCAGGCAATTTTCGGCGATCCTGCTTTATATGCTTTGTCCAACTCATAGAAGTAATCGGCCATAATCTTCCTCATATGGCCCGTGGCTTGAATTTTCTTGATAGCGGGTTTTTTCTCCTCGCTCATTCTTCCTCCTTCATACAAATATAGAGTTTCTTTCAACCCTAGGAATGATTCGCTTTCCTGATGGGGGGAGTCTAAAATTTTGTCCCTTCACGAGATATTCAAAATATCAATATTGCCTACCCAAGTCAAGAATCTTCCTCTCATCCGATCCATTGGACCAGAGGGGTGGCTTCTGCTTTCTGGCCCGGCTTGACAGGGAGGGAAGCACATGATATGAATGTTCTTCATGGGTTTCAGCGAACCAACCTGCAAACTCAAACGATTCATCCCACATTTTATAAGAGGTGTAACCTATGAATTATGAGAATATCATCTTCGAGATCAAAGAGAAAAAGGCCGTGCTGACGATCGACCGTCCTCCGATGAACATTCTGAATATAAAGACTATGGAAGAGATGAACGACGCCTTGAGCACCCTCGCCGAGAATAAAAATGTAAAAATATTGATCATAACCAGCGCCGGTGAAAAGGCATTTTCGGCGGGAGTGGATGTTTCGGAGCACACAGGAGAAAAGGTGGAGCGGATGCTTCATGTGTTTCATGATATTTTCCGTAACCTGGCAAAGCTCGATCAAGTCACCGTGGCCGCTGCGAAAGGATTCACGCTAGGAGGAGGATGTGAGGTAGCCATCTTTTGTGATCTTATTTTTTCCACAGACAATCTGAAAATCGGACAACCCGAAATCAAGCTTTCTACCATTCCTCCCATAGCATTGTTGGTCATGCCCCGCCTTCTGGGTTTAAAGAGAGCATCGGAGCTTCTCCTTTCAGGAAAAGTCATCGACGCTCCAGAGGCTGAACAGATAGGACTCGTCAACAGAGTCGTCCCGCTGGATGCCTTCGATTCCGAATTAGAGGCTTTCATCCAGCCCTTCACCGAGTTGAGCTTGATCGGACTGAAATATTCGAAAAAAGGAATACAACTGGGCTTAGAAAAAAACTTTCTGGAAGGACTGGAAGAGATCGAGAAAATTTATCTGGAGGAGCTCATGGCTTCTGAGGATGCCCACGAAGGTCTCAAAGCCTTCATGGAAAAAAGAAAGCCTGTATGGAAAAACAAATAAAGGAGAAAAAAGATGAAAGCGGCAGTATTCCATGGACCCAATCAACCCTTAAAAATCGAAGAGGTCGAAAAGCCAAGAATCGAATCCAATGAAATTCTGGTGAAAATCACGGCCTGCGGCGTGTGCAACACAGATCTGCATTACATAGATCACGGTGTCCCCACTTTTAAGAAGCCGCCCATGATCCTCGGTCATGAGCCGTCGGGGATAGTGGAGGAAGTCGGTTCAGAGGTGAAAAACTTCAAAGTCGGCGACAGAATTCTTATTCCTCCTGTGTTCTCCTGCGGATATTGTGTTAACTGCCGCCTGGGCAAGGAGAACATATGCTTGAATATGGCGATGCTGGGCAACCATTTCGATGGTGCTTACGCGGAATACACAAAAGTCCCAGCCAAGGACTGCCAGCACCTGCCTGAGGCTCTTCCGCTTGAAGAATCGAGCATAATCGCCGACGCCATCTCAACTCCCTTTCATGCAGTCAAGAACAGAGCCCAGGTCCAACCCGGTGATTCAGTGGTCGTTTTCGGCTGTGGAGGTGTGGGCATCAATGTGGTGCAGATAGCGGCAGCTGTGGGAGGCTCCGTTACTGCGATAGACATCGTCGACAGCAAATTAGAGGCAGCTAAAAAGCTTGGAGCCCAACACACCATCAATTCCAAGGAAATGGAAGACAAAGCTCTCCTCAAACAGATACGGGCACTCACAGGAGGAGGGGCGGATATTGTTATCGAAGCCATCGGTAATCCCAAAACGATCGTACTCGCTTCAAACGCCGTCAAACCTGGAGGGCGTCACTGTCAAGTCGGTTATACCCACCATGATGTTCCGATCAATGCCGGAAGACTCATGTTCCGTGAAATCGAAATCAGAGGCTCTCTAGGATGCCGTCCGGTGGACTATCCTAAGATCATCGAAATGGTCAGAACTGGAAAGATCCAATTGAAACCTGTAGTTACACATAAATTCAAACTGGACGACATCAATCAGGCTTTTGATCTGATGAGAAAAGGTGAGTCCCTGCGGTCCATCGTGGTCTTTTAAGAAGAGTACAAGCTCACATCCTTTGTTCTTAGTCGAAAATCAAAGATATCCTGTCTCGACAAAAAATTCAGGCTCCCTTTTTTTGGATGACTCTCCAATGTGACAAATTTTGTCAAACCGGGAGAAAAATTTGTTATTTGACAGCAAAAAAATGTTTGTTAGTGTGCAACTCTTTTATTTTTAATAGATTAACTTTCTTGCTTTACGGCACATCTTTTGCTGATATTCAGAGTGGGTATTCCCACACAAGGCTATCGAAAGGATGAAATAGACAATACATGGACATAAAAACGAGAGGCTTCACACTCATAGAGGTGCTGATCGTGGTTGCGATCATAGGTATCCTTGCTGCACTTCTCATTCCCAATGCCATTACTGCCATCCAGAAATCCAAACAAAAGAGCGTAATGAAAGACATCGTATCTCTAGCCAGTGCGGCTGCAGATCACATGACGGATAACGGGGAATGGCAAATCAACCAAAGTGGAGACATCGTGCCAGGCAGTGCTTTTGTCCAGGCTCTCTCCCCCCTCTATATCAAGGTCTGTCCGATAAATGACTATTGGGGTGAGTCCTATAAGGCCTATGTGGGTGCCGATGCAGCCATTCGGAACATCGATCCTGCCGATATCGGTCCGGATGATTTTCTTATCGAGTCCTACGGCCGTGATAATATCTCTGACGGGTGGACATATGATCCGTTGACACCGAATGATGACTATTATGTGGTGGACAGCCATCAGGCCTTTAGAAACGATTTGATCAACTGGAACGGCTACTGGATTCGGTCACCTCGAGTGGCGCAGTGATTCCTATTTCCCCTTAAATTTTCCTTTTCGCTTTTCCAAGAATGCAGAAACTCCTTCTTTTTTGTCCTCGGTGGTGCAGGTCAGGGCATGAAGATAAGACTCGAGGGCATATCCTGCTACAGAATCTCCTTCCTGGCTTCTGTTTACGGCTTCTTTTGCGTATCTCACTGCCAGTGGAGGTCGTTTGGCGATCTTTCCGGCCAATTCCAGGGCACTGTTCCTCAATTCCTCGATAGGAACTACTCTATTCACCAGACCAATACGATAGGCTTCCTGGGCATCGATGAAATCTCCCGTAAGAATCATTTCCATGGCACGCCCCGCTCCGACCAAACGCGGGAGCCTCTGTGTTCCTCCGTCGCCAGGAATGATGCCCAACTTGACCTCTGGGGCGCCAAACTGTGCATTTTCTGAACAAATACGGATGGAACAGGCCAAGGCAAGCTCGAGCCCGCCTCCTAGAGCATATCCGTTTACGGCTGCGATAACAGGAACAGGCAGATTTTCGATTCGAGAGAAGAGATTCTGTCTCGTTCGACTGACCTCTCTCCCGACAAGAGCATCCCGGTCCACCAGCTCCTTGATGTCCGCCCCAGCTACAAAGGCTTTATCACCAGCACCGGTGACCACCAGGACTCGTAGGTCTCTATCCTGTTCGATCTCATCCAGAAGTTGCTTCAGTTCATCGGTTAATTCATTCGATATGGCATTGAGCTTATCTGGACGATTTATGGTCAGCACTCCTACGGCATCTCTCTTTTCATAGATGAGCGTTTTGTACATGATTACTGCCCTCCTTTCATTTCCAGGCCATTAGAGAATCGTTTGGTTCCTTCCTGGAACTCTGGATGAAATATTGATTCTTTGTTTTATGTAAAGGCCCGAATACCAAGTTCCAATGCACCGATAATGAGCTGTTGAATTTGGGAAGTTCCCTCATAGAGGGTGTTGATCCTTGCGTCACGGTAAAAGCGCTCCACATCATATTCGCCCGAAAAGCCGTATCCCCCATGAATCTGGATGGCCTTATATGCAACCCGATTGGCCATCTCGCTGCAGTAATACTTGGCGATTGAGGTCTCTCGCGTGTTGGGCAATCCTTTATTTTTCAAATGTCCGGCTCGATAAACAAGGAGCCGCCCGGCCTCGCATTCCACTACCATATCCGCGATCATCTGCTGGACGAGCTGAAAGCCGGCAATGGGCTTTCCGAACTGTACTCTTTGTTTGGCATACTCCTTGCAAATGTCGATACATCCCTGTGCCAGCCCTACACAGCCCGCAGCCACGGTGTATCTGCCGAAATCCAGCGTACTCAAGGCAATCTTGAAACCTCTGCCAATATCCCCCATCACATTCTCTTTTGGAACCCGGCAGTTCTCCAGGAAGATTTCGCCCGTGTTCGATGCCCGGAGTCCCAACTTATCATGAAGATCCCGTGTGGAGAAACCTTCGAATCCCCTTTCTATCAGAAAAGCAGTGATTCCCCGGGCGCCTGCCTCTGGATCAGTTTTGGCATAAACGACAGCCAGATCTGCTATGCCCGCATTGGTAATCCAGGTCTTCTGGCCATTCAGTACATAATGGTCCCCTTCCTCCTTGGCAGTGGAAATCATGCTGGCTGGATCACTTCCCGAATTGGGCTCGGTGAGACCATAGCACCCGATCCATTCTCCGCTGGTCAGTTTAGGCAGATATTTCTTCTTCTGTTCCTCATTCGCAGACTTGAATATCGGAAGCTCCACCAGAGAAACTTGTACAGAATAAGTCCCTCGAAGCGATGAGTCGACTCTACCGATCTCTTCAGCGACGATAGCATGGCTGATATAGTCAAACCCTGCGCCTCCATATGCTTCTGGAATAGGAGTGCCCATAAACCCAAGTTCAGCCAGTTTATGAAAAATATCCCGCGGAAATTGGGCTTTTTTATCGTTTTCTCTGGCTACCGGAGCAATTTCTTCGTTCGCAAATTTCCGAATGGTATCCTGGATCATCCGCTGTTCTTCGGTTAAATCAAAATCCATGATTCCCTCCTTTCATAATCTTCTTGCCAGCCGCCTCCTTCTCCACCTCTTATCCCATCTCGGATGCCGAAGGTCAGTCTTTCAGGAATGGATTGGCGCACCAAGGGATCAATATTTATAGAATCCCTCTCCTGTCTTTTTCCCGAGTTTCCCCTCGGAGACCATCTTTTTTATTATATCCGGAGGCTTATACCGCTCGTCTTTCAGCTTTTCATACAGGGTTTCCATTTTCGAAAGATGGATGTCCAGGCCGATCATATCGATCAGAGCTAAGGGTCCCATAGGAAGACCAGCACCCAGCTTCATGGCTTCATCAATATCTTCAGCCGATGCTATGCCATCGGCATAAACGACGGCCGCTTCATTCAGCAGCCCTGCAAGCACTCGGCTCACGATCCCGGCAGGTGCTTCCTTAAAGGTGATGACCGGCACCTTACCCAGCTTCTCGGCAAAGATTTTTGTAGTCTCAACGGTTTCGTCCGCTGTCTTCTCTGCCCGGATAATTTCGACCAATTTCATGATCACAGCGGGATTGAAGAAATGCATCCCTATGACCTTTTCCGGCCGGGAGGCGGCTGAGGCGATCTCGCTGATAGAAAGAGCCGTGGTGTTGGAAGCTAAAATGGTTTCTGACGAACAGATATCATCCAGTTTGTGGAAAATCTCCTTCTTTAATTCCAAATTCTCAGAAACAGCCTCGATCACAAAATCACATTCTCCAGCAAATTCCAGATCCGTCTGCCAATTTATCAGAGAGAGGACGTTCTCCATTTCATCCTGAGTTATTTTGCCCTTTTCTACCCGCCTCTGCAGGCCTTTTGTGACCTTAGCTCTGGCTTTGTCGATAATCTCATCGGTAACATCGACAACCGTAACCTCTAATCCATGTTGCGCACAGAGCTGACCTATGCCGGAACCCATGATCCCTGCTCCGACAACAAAGGGTTTTTGGATATCCATAATTATTCCTCCCAGCTATAATCTCTCGACCACAATGGCGACTCCTTGCCCCCCGCCAATACAAAGGCTCACCAATCCGAGCGTTTTATCCCTGTTTTTAAGGGCATAGAGAAGTGTGGTCAATATCTTGACACCCGTGGCCCCAACAGGATGTCCGAGTGCAATAGCCCCTCCGTGGACATTGACTTTGGAACGGTCCCATTCAAGCTCCCGCTCCACAGCAAGAATCTGGGCAGCAAAGGCTTCATTGAGTTCGATGATATCGATATCATCGAGCTCAAGACCTGCCAGATCCAAAGCTTTTCTTACTGCAGGCACGGGTCCGATGCCCATTATCTTCGGATCCACTCCGGCATGGGCATAAGATACGATTTTTGCCATGGGCTTTATGCCCAGCTCCTCGGCCTTTTCGTTTTTGAGCACCAGGAGGGCAGCAGCCGCGTCACAAAGTGCGCAACTGTTGGCTGCGGTTACCGAGCCATCTTTTTTAAAAACCGGAGGCAGCTTTGATATCTTCTCGACCGTCACACCCTCCCTGGGAATCTCCTCTGTATCAAAAATCTCAGTCTTTCCTTTTCCGACAGGCACTTCGACAGGAAGAATTTCCTCTCTGAACAATCCCTCCTTTACGGCTTTAACGGCTTTATTCTGACTCTCCACAGCAAATTCATCCTGTTCCTGGCGACTGAGGCCGTACTTCTCTACCAGAGTTTCAGCCGTTACCCCCATCAGATGTCCTGCCAGCGGGCATAGAAAACCATCCTTATGAAGAATGTCTATCAATTTCCCATCGCCCATGCGGTTCCCCCACCTTGCACCATCGGCAATATAAGGCACCTGGGAGCTGTTTTCAGCTCCTCCGACCATAACTACCTCTGCATCTCCAGCTTTGATCAACTGGGCAGCCAGAGATACGGCTCTGAGCGATGAGCCACACCGCTTATTCACAGTGAACGCCGGGACTTCGACCGGGAGACCGCTTTTCACGGTTGCCAACCGTCCGATATTTGGCCCTAGCCCTGCCTGCCAGCCCGTGCCGAAAACAACTTCATTCACTTGAGCCGGCCCGATCCCACTGCGCACCAGCGCTTCTTCAAGAACGAGGGCACCTAATTCTACGGCGGACACCCTCTTGAAAGACCCTCCGAAACTCCCGCCTGCCGTACGGACAGCGCCCGCGATAACAATGTCGCTCATGAATTTCCTCCTAAATTTGAAAATTGTTTGTCGTCATGAAAGGTAATTTTGAGTGTCCTATTATATTTACCTGCTTCCGTACCTGTCAACGAATATCCTGTCTAAAAAAGAATATTTTCTCAGGAGTTCGCAAGGCCTCTGGATGATTGAAAAGACATGGGAGCCGAGTGGATCCTGTCTAGTGGTCTTTTTTTTCTGACCTCCGGAATACCCGAAGGAGATCGGACAATCTTCCTTTGATATAGCCTTCTCTGACAAAATATGGGCCTTCCTCGGGCTGGATCCATTTGATGTATTTTCCCCTCTTTACTCCATGAGGGTCTCGAGCTAAACCGATTCTTAAATCACCTTCCTTTGTTTGGATGATGGCTACATTGACTCCACGCTCATCTCCTGGGGGAGTGTACTGTGTGGCCGCTATAACCCTGTCCTTTCGAGGGGATTTTTTTTCAATCAGTTCATCAGGAGGAATTTGAGGGAGATTTTTTTTCTTAAGTCCTTCTCGTGTCCTGCTGGGATCCGATCTCTCGAGGATCCCTACCACACTGGTGTTGCCGAATCCGCTCATATTGAACCAGAGTCCGTAATTCAAGTCCCTAAGCTTCTCTCCAAACATATTTCTGTACTGTTTATGTCCCCTCATCTGCCAGACCAGCTCAACGAGCTGTGCCCCACCTGAAGCTCCGAGAGGATGGGTGCGTGCCAAAAATCCCCCGGACCTGTTGACATAAGTCGTTCTCCCCATCTTGTTTTTTTCTTCCAGAACAAACCGATGTCCTTCTCCCCTTTCGGAAAAGCCCAAATCTTCTGCCGCAATCCAGGGCACGGGTTTAAAAGCATCATGAAGCTCGCAGAGGTCTATCTCATGAGGATTCAATTTGGCTTCCTCATAGGCTCTTCTCCCAGCCAGTACCGCCGATTCGAGATAGATCAAGGATTTTCTCTCGGCAATCTTGATGTAGTCAAAGGCAGATTTGACGCTGGCCAATTTAATATCTGTCGGCCTGGCAACGAGGTAAACCGCTCCTGCCCCGTTATAGGATCCGCTGCAGTCAAATTTTGTTAAAGGCCTGGCGATGATCCGGTTTATTTCGGGATTTTTGTATTCCTCCCATGAAACCGGTTTTTTAAAATATGCTTTATCATTGAACGCACCGTATCCAAGACTTCGCACACTCATCTCATAACAAATCTTCTGGAATTCTTTCTCCGATACCTTGTAGGCATCCATATACTCGTAGCTGGCCAAAGCAGCTACAGCCGGCATCTCCCCCAGTCCTCTTTCCCTTTCTTCCTCAGCAATCACTGTCGAGATCTGGGAAGGGATCTCTTCATTGGCAAGCTTACCCTTCATTTTTTCACCGAAACAGACCAAGACCTTTAGCCCGGCAGAAGCCAAACGCTTTCCCAACTCCACTGCAGCCGCCCCCGTGGCAGATCCGAGTTCGACATGATAAATCTCAGCATCCCGTGACAATCCAAGTTCCATGCCCACCAATGAGTCGAGTCCTGTCTGCCGGGCAAAACCGATAGGGTCCATGCTGCCGATAACCAGACAGTCTGGAACATGATCGTCAGTGTAAGGAACCGAATCCCGTAGAGCCTTTTGGCAGGCATCGGCCAGCATGACTCCGATAGGCCGGAAATCCTTCCCGAAGGGGGTCAAACTCACTCCTGCTATATAAACTTCATTCATAAGACAAATAAACTCCGTTTCCCTTGGTGAAAGAAGCCCTTTATATTTTAATATGCAGAAACAAAGATTAAAAGCAGAAAGTCTGCACGTGGCACTGCATCGGTCTTGCAATTTTCCTGGCGATGAAATAAGGTAAATTTGGAAATGATCGAAGAAAATATCAAAGAAATTCTGAAGGAACTTCCTGAAGGGGTGGAGCTGGTGGCAGCCGCTAAAACCAGGACACCCAAAGAAATTCTTCGAGCTGCAGAAGCAGGCGTCAAAATCGTCGGGGAAAACTATGTCCAGGAAGCTCAAAAAGCCTATGCGCTGGTGGGACATAAGGCGAGATGGCATTTCATCGGACATCTTCAGAGAAACAAGGTCAAAAAAGCAGTCGAGATTTTCGATATGATTGAAACACTTGACACGATCGAACTCGCAGCGGAAATCGACAAGCGCTCTCTGAGAATCGGCAAAATCATGCCTCTTCTCATAGAAATAAACAGTGGGAGAGAAAAGCAAAAATATGGCGTCTGGCCCGAAGATGCGGAAAGTCTGATCCGAGAAGCAGCCGGATACAAAAACATCGAGATACAGGGTTTGATGACCATGGGACCGGACTTTGGCGATCCAGAGGATGCCAGGCCCTACTTTGTGGAGACAAAAAAACTTTTCGAAAAGATAAAGGCTCTGGACATACCTGGAATAGAGATGAAGTTTCTTTCCATGGGCATGACGAATTCCTACCGGGTGGCCATCCAGGAAGGTGCCAATATCGTTAGAATAGGCACCAAAATTTTCGGCCCGCGAGAGCCTGATTAGATTTCCTCGCCTTCTCCTGTTTCCCTATCTGATTTCTCGCTCTCCTCGATTGCTTCCTCTACAGCTTGGTCAAAATCTTCACCCATATCTTCCCCCATCTCTTTCCCCATTCTTTTCATCCAGCGGGCTAAGCTTTTGGGATCGTTCTCATCCAATCCAGAGAGCTTTGAGGGATCGGCCAAGCGTTCTAAGCGACTCTCTTCGGAACGCAGTGTGGCTATACGGGAGACCATTTTTTCAACATCCAGAGATTTGCAGGATTTGCATCTAGGGGTAAAAGATTCTCTCGCATTCAGTGTGATGAATGTCGATTTTTTACCGCAGGTCGTACACCTGTATTCATATATCGGCATATGTATTCACCTAAACAGCCGGGTCGAAAACCAGGTCCTTCTGCACACAGAGATCAGTTCCGAGAACAGAGGCTTCAACTCCTAGACCAGGATATCTTCCTTCCAGCCTAATTTTATCAATTCTATCCTGCTGGGATCGCTCACACCGAGACTGTGTTTTGTGTCCGCGATTCGGATATGTTTGGCCGGAGTCTGCATGGGCAAATCCTTGCCAAAATATTCATGCCGTTTGGCTTCTATAATCATCAGCCCCACCGCATCCACAGCAACTGGGTCTTGGCTGACCATAATCCCCTTATAGTCCCATACATATTTGTCATTATAGCTGTGGGGGCCGACCGTGTGAAATTGAGGATTGAGCATGACCAATATGTTCAACTTTGTCCTCTCGATGAGATTGTACTCCTTCCAGAGAGCTGCAAGATCTGCACAGGAATCAGGATGATAGGCTGATGCGCGCGGAACAAACATGATATGATTTTTGATACAGCCGCCGATTCCTGACCAATGGTGTGTTCGGGCAGGACGGGCATTGATGATAGCTGTGGCTTTTTGAAATAAAGGATTCCGCCTTACACCCCGGTCATCAATGCCTATGTTCTGCTCGGAAACGCCTACATCGAGTATCCGTTTCTTTATCGCCTGTTCTACTTCTGGTGGGGTGCGCAAATAATGCATAACATTCGTCTTAATACCCACGATATCTGAAGATTTCACCAGTCTTTTCCACGACACGACAGGATCTTTTTCTCCCAACAATGTCGTGACCGCTTCATCCAGCATATTTTGCACGACCTCTGGATCAGGTTTTTTGAAGGAAACCAAGGCCTTTTCGTCCCGGACGAGAACCACCCGCGATTGGCCAGAAGAAATTGCGCCAATCGGTCGCCTCACCCTATAGGCAAAAGCTCCGGCTAAAGGAGAGAGAGCCGCCACACGGAGAAAATGTCTGCGTGTGATCATTTTTTCAGCCATTTGTTGTCTCCTTTCATCGTCATATTTTTACCCTTTCTGTTCGAGGACGCTTTGGATCATCCTCTTCGCGTGAGATTCAGATTGACTATCGAATACAATGATAAGCAAATCTTCCTTAAAACGGACCGCCGTCCATTTGCCATTCTCGGTTCGAAGGATACCTGAATCTTCTGCCTCAGGCATGTAGGCTTTGATAAAGCTCTCATGGGCATCCTTGGCTTTATCCGCTCCTGCATAACGGACAAGGAGGATATAAAAAATCTCATTTCCTTTTGCATATGATGCAAGAGCGGCATCTGTTTCTTGCCCCAGCAGAAGGATATTTTCATCCGCGACAAAGAAATGATAATTCAAGATTAGGTGATTATAAAAAAAACGGATCCCTTTATCTCTTAGGTTCTCGAGCGGAAAGAGACCAACAAGTGCAGGAGGATCTCCTTCCTGCTTGATTGAGGATGCTACCCTTTTCCCCAGGAGCAGTAAGGCCATCTTGGCTTCCTCGGTTTCCTCTTCAGCATAAAGAGAGACGAAAAAACGACCTTTCCAGAAAGAAAGAAGCCCACTTTTATATGTGGAATCCTGTCCAATACCCACATCCTCCCCTTCGAGGTCATGGGTAAAAACGCCGAAGGCATTTTTTGAAGAACCCATATCGAAAAGATCAGCGATTATTCGAGGATTGGCATCTTTTGTGTAAATCCTTGCCAGGAGGCGCTGAAAACTGTATGCCCTGTAGATTTCCCCTGCACCATCGATGTAGTCAAAAATCGTGTCAGGATCGTAAAGAACATCCGGGTCCTTCGCCTCCCACCCATTCAATTCTTTCGGAAGAAAGACCCCGAGATCGACCTCTCCTCCGCTCTCACAATTGCTCATCAGTACTGTGCCTCCTGATAAAAAAAGAAGAAAAAAAATCAAAGCCAGATATTTCATTTCTGATGATTTTAACAAATCTTCACAAAATCTGCCAGAAATAGAAAAGCTATCCAAAGAATCTCTGCAAAACCGTCGGTAAAAACCTTAGAAATCTTATATATTTATGTTGAAAAATATTTTCTTTTTAGATATGATGTCATCTGAATTATAATCAATAATTTATAAACAGAGGAGTCATCCATGATTAGGCTTTCAACAAAAGGAAGATACGGGACTCGTCTTATGCTTAATCTCGCTGATAATTATCATAACGGAAATGAATCTGTCATACTCAAAAATGTTTCCCGCGATGAAGAGATATCCATTCGATACCTTGAGCAAATCATCATCCCTCTAAAGATCAATAAACTCGTTAAAAGTATCCGCGGAGCCGGTGGTGGATACATACTTGCCAGACATCCTTCCACGATCAAGCTGAGTGACATCCTCCATTCCCTGGAAGGAGCCTGTTGTCTTGTGGAGTGTGTGGATGATGATGAATATTGCGAAAGAATTCAAGAATGTGCTACTTATGAAATCTGGAAAGAAGCGAGTTCTTTACTGCAAAATTATTTCGAAAAAACGACTCTCCAAGATCTCCTCGAAATTTCCAAGAAAAAGAAATCTGCCCGTCGATAGTCTCTAAATTTCTTCCTACACAAAATCCTTTCTCTCTCTGGAAATATCTTTTATCGCTTTCCTCTTGACATTGGCAGAAGAATCCTTATAAAATTTATATGTAATGTCAAGATAAAGATAAGGAGTTCTCCATGATCAAGCTTTCAACAAAAGGTAGATATGGCACACGATTGATGCTTAACTTAGCGCTTCATTATGCAGAAGGAAAAGAAGCCGTGGTTCTGAAGAATATATCTGAAGAAGAGGATCTCTCCATTCGTTATCTTGAACAGATCATCATCCCTCTCAAGATCCATAAACTTGTCAAAAGCGTCCGCGGAGCAGGCGGAGGTTACACTTTAGCCAGAGATCCCTCAAAAATCACTGTATGCGAGATTGTCGAGGTTTTGGAAGGATCCTGTTCCTTGGTAGATTGCGTGGAAGATGATGAATTCTGCGAGCGTACCACCGAGTGTGCGACTCACGAAATCTGGAAAGAAGCTAGCACTCTATTAAAAAATTATTTCGAAAGCAGGACTCTACAGGATTTGATACAAATTTCTAAAAAGAAAAATCGTAAGCACACTGAAATGAAAAAGAGCTAAAATTGTCTATGATCGATCAAATTCTATTCTACTCGATAAATTAAGACTCAAGAGGTTCTAAAAGGCAACTATCAAAATGTCATGATCAAAGGAGAACATGACACTCGAGCAGTTACCTCAATAACACAGAAAAATTCAAAGGTAGTTTGCCAAAAAAGTCTATTTATCTTATACTGACTATAAATTTGGCATGATTTACAGATATTATAATGATTAATTTCAACCTGAAGAGCTGGAAATTAAGAAACAAAATAATACTTCATCTTGTCGTGATCGGCGTACTTGTTACATCTCTCCTTACTTTTCTATACATAAAAACTCAGCAGAATATCATCTATTCGATGAACAAACAAAAAGCGAAGATAATCGGATCTATGATTGAAAATAGCATCTCATCTTCAATGAAAAAGGGAGAAAATGAAGAAGTCCAATCCATCTTTGAGAAAATTGCATCTTCAGTTGATATAAAAGAAATAAGGATTCTAAATCTACAAGGCAAGATTTTACGCTCCTCTGATCCTGATGAAATCGGCGTGCGCGTCGATTCAGGCACTCTAGATAAAATGAGCGATTTTCTTTACGCCGCTACTCCAACAAAAAAAAACATGGAAAGCATGATCTATATTAAGCCTAAATCAACGATTCAAGGATTCAGAATTATTGAAAACGAAAAAGAATGCTCTGCCTGTCATGGCCCTGAAAAGAAAATAAACGGAATTTTAGAGGTAAATATTGACTATGCTCCTGCTGCTGCTCTTCTAAAAAAGAGCCAGATGAAGGGTGCCATCATTGCCATTTCATCCTTAATCATTCTAACTATTATCATCATTCGACTCTTTGACAAATTAATCAATCGACCCATCTTCTACTTAAAAGAAAAGATGAAAAAAGTGCAGGGAGGCGATCTTGATATCCAGATTTCCAGAACAAAGGACGATGAGATAGGGAGTTTGACAAAAAGTTTTGACGAGATGATAAGAAAGCTTAAAGAGGCCAACCACAAGATTGAAGATTTATATAATAAGCAAATGGAAAAGGCGGAACATCTCGCTTCCATAGGAGAACTTGCCGCCGGATTGGCCCATGAAATCAAGAATCCGATCACTGGCATGAGAGGAGCTCTCGAGATCATAAATCAACAAACCAAAGCTTCTGATCCAAAGAAGGAGATATTCACCGAAATGCTCCTTCAAATTGAAAAAATCAACAATGTTGTTCAGGCTTTGCTAAGCTATGCAAAACCCAAGGAAATGAGTAGAAGCCTTTATGATCCAAACCAATGTACCGCAGAAGCTGTCAAACTCGCTAAACCTCAATTAAACGGCAAGGATATCCGTTTTCAAATCCATAGCCTAAAAAGCGGAGACCTGGCACTCATAGATGCTGATAAAATTCAGGAGGTTTTGCTTAACTTGATGCTCAACAGCATATACGCCATTAAGAAAAAAGGAACCATATCCATAAAACTCAAGAAAATAAATAACAACGAATTAGAAATAGTCTTCTCTGATGACGGTCCAGGGATTAAAAAAGAAAATTTATCACAAATATTCAATCCATTCTTTACAACTAAAAGCAGGGGAACAGGCTTAGGGCTTTCGATCTGCAGAAAAATCATTGAAGCTCACAACGGTTCAATACGTGTTCACAGTATCGAGAAAAAAGGAACATCATTTATTATTCGACTGCCTGTTCTAAAATAGAGAGCTGATTATGCGTCAGAAAAGAATATTGCTAGTGGATGACGAAAAGCTGATTCGCTGGAGTCTTGGCCAGAAATTGAGAGAATGGAATTTCGAAGTGATCGAAGCAGAGAATGCAGAAACGGGGCTCCGACTAGCCGAAGAAGTGGTGCCGGACCTTGTACTGCTTGATGTAAAACTTCCAGATAGAAAAGGAACAGAGTTATTAAAAGATCTTAAACGAGAGCGGCCAGAAGTTCCGGTTATCATGATAACTGCCTATGGAATTATCAATGATGCAGTTATAGCTATGCGCCGAGGTGCCTATGATTTCATCACAAAACCCATTGACTACACAAAGTTGGAGAGCACAATCAGAAATTCCTTGGAGATGGTCGATCTGAGAAAAGAGATAGCTTTCTATAAGGAAAAAGAGAGAAAACAGTTTGAACCATCACAGATTATTGCGAGTTCTAGCTCGATGAAGCATATTTTAGAAATGGCTGAAAAAATAGCGAGAAGCGAAGCATCCATTATCCTCTTACAAGGGGAGAGCGGTACAGGAAAAGATCTTTTAGCTCAAGTCATCCATCATATGAGTCGCCGTAAGAACGCTCCTTATCTGACAATAAACTGTTCAGCTATTCCTGAAAATCTTCTGGAAAGCGAGCTGTTCGGTTATGAAAAGGGAGCCTTTACAGACGCCAATAAGCAGAAAAAAGGGCTTGTTGAATTAGCCGATCAAGGGACTCTCTTTTTGGATGAAATCAGCACTTTAAGCCTCTATCTGCAGGCAAAGCTATTGCGTTTTCTTGAAATACAGACTTTTAAACGAGTTGGAGGTTTGAAGGATATCGAAGTTGACCTGAGGGTCATAACCGCGACAAATCAAGATCTCGAAGAAGCCTGTCAAGATGGGAATTTCAGGAGAGACCTATTCTTTCGCCTTAATGTTTGCCCTATAATTATTCCGCCTTTAAGAAATAGAAAAAAGGATATTCTGCCATTAGCTCGACATTTTATTGAAGACTATAACCAGAAATTTAGAAAGCACATCAAGGGCTTACAGAAAGATGTGGAAGATTCTTTTCTCGCATATGAATGGCCAGGAAATGTAAGAGAGCTGAAAAACGCAATCGAGAGGGCTATGATCTTTGAAGAGAATTCATTCATATCTACTGGTTACCTACCTATCCAATTAGATAAAAAAAGACCTTCGTTTCCAAAGGGTCTGGAAGAAGTGGCTAATCTTGAGAATCTTTCTCTTCCAGAAACCGAGAAAAAGCTTCTAATCATCGCCCTTGAAAAATCAGAAGGAAACATAACCAAGGCTGCCAGATTATTACATATCACAAGAGATACATTAAGATATAAAATTAAAAAACACAAAATAAACACACAAGAATATTCCTGCCCAAACTAACTCCTTTCTATAAGAAATTATCTTTAATGGATAAATCTCTTCCAATCGATCATTTCCATGACGCTTTTAGGTTAAATGACCCACTTAATGGGTTAGATGCCCCAATTTTTCAAACATCCTTTTTTGTCTACTTTTCAAAGGGAATCTAATTCTTTTATTTTCAATAGAAAAGACAAGTCTCATCATCAGAATCATTTGGCATAAAACATGCACATAAGCAAAAAGTGAAGTTCTATGTACAGAATTCTTATCATAGACAACGATAAACTCATTCGATGGTCCTTAAAAGAAATATTTTCTCAAGAAGGATACGGTGTGGATACATGCGACACAGCAAAGGCAGCAATAAATTTGGCAAGAAAAATGCCATACCATCTTATTTTTACTGATTTCGAAATAGATGACGGAAATGCCATAGAGATGTTAAAAAAAATCAAAGAATTCCAGCCAAAAGTACAGATTATTATCCTATCAGCTCTCCCTAAGCAACAGATTGAATCAAAACAAGAGGATTTACCAGTTTATTCCATTATAGAAAAACCTTTCAAATCGGAACACCTGTTATCCATTGCAAAAGAGGTACTAAGTAGGGCAAACTTTGACCATTCAGAGCCATGAGAAAGAAAGATCAGAGGAGTCAAAAGAAATTTGGAGGGCTTCTCAACTTTACATAAAAACAAAGACCATTAAGGAGGTATGTGTACATGAAGATAACAAATAAGAAGATGAAACTGCCTTCAGCAAAAACCCTTGCCTGTATCGGATTGGTTATTCTCATTTCCTGCTATTTGTCCGCTGCTAAATTGACCACTCAAGAAAAAAATTTTGGGATTTGTGCTGAATGCCATGAAGACGTATGCACCGACTTCAAGCTTGTCCGTCATGCCGAAATAAAAACAGAAACATGGACTCAAGTCGCTCAGAAAGTCGAAATCCTCTGTGCTAATTGTCATGGAGATCCAGCTAAGCATTTGGAAGAAGGAGGCGGAGCAGGAACTATTTTTGGATTTAAAAAGACGGATGATGTCCAAGCAAAAACAAAGAAATGTTTAGACTGCCACAGCGGTACTCGAGCCCGCTTCTTCGCAAGCCCCCACGGAAAGGCTGCTATGGATTGTACAAATTGTCACGACGATCTAATGAAAAGCCTGCCTATAAAGAAGAGTCCAACCAAAATCTGTATTTCTTGCCATGAAGATGTTTCAGCTCAATTTCAGCTCAACGAAAGACACAGGCTGCAAGAGGGGATTCTAGAATGCACGTCTTGTCATGACCAGCATGCACCATCTATGGGTGAACGTCTGGGCGGATTCAAGCATGAATCCTGCCTCACCTGTCACACGGACAAAGGCGGTCCGTTCCTCTACGAGCATGGAGCTTCGAGAATTGAGGGCTGCACTTCCTGTCACGAGGTCCATGGCTCACCCAACAGGCATATGCTGACACATCAAAGTAGTGCAGACTTGTGTTTCAGCTGTCATGGTATCGCTCCAGACTGGCACAGCCGTTTTGACCCCTACTCCACCAACTGCACGATCTGTCACGCAACAATCCATGGCTCAAACTTGAGCAAGATCTTTCTGAAATAGGAGGGAATAATGCCGAATAAAAGAATATTTATATTGTTTACGTTGGTCGTATTTGTTTTCTCTACAGCGCTCTCTCTCCGAGCGGAAGATGAATCTAAGAATCTTTATGGAAAACTGATGTTCGGATACAGGTTTGTCGACACAAGCGGAGCTGTTGAGAGGTACAAACAAGACATCAATCTGGACGAAGGACTGAGGATATTCAACTTCAATCTACAAATTACTCCGAATGCAACGTTTCAAAACCTTTTCGATCGGATTGACATCAATATGTACAACTTTGGAGGAGATCCTTACGAGACCTTCCGATTAGCCATCCAAAAATCGGGAAAATACCAATTTCAGTATGACCGAAGAAAATCTACTTATTTTTATGCGGACCAGCATGAAGTCGGAGGCCATCTCTTCAATCCATTCACTTTTGATTTTAACCGGATAACGGACAACATGTTCTTCAAGCTCTTGGTGAACAGAAATATCAATGTGTATGTTAATTTCGACCGATACGATAAGCAAGGCGACAGTGTTGTTACTTTAGACATCAACAGGATAGAGTTCGAATTCGATAAGCCGATCCAAGAAGACTACCGGCAGTTCGCCATCGGAATAGATCTCCATATGAAAAAGGGCTCCTTCGTGTTCGAAGAAAAGATCATGGATTACACAAACACCAACAGTCTTTTCCTCCCTGGATTTGCTAACGGGGGTCCTGATGCCCGCTATCCGTCAACGTTAAATCTTTTCACCTTAGATCAGCCATATGACCTGAAGACATACACCCACACATTCAAGGCCACCGCTCGCCCATTCGACAGACTATTGATCAATGCATATGCTCAGATCAGCAAACAGGATATGGACTTGAGCTATTCTGAACAGGCGGATGGGATAAACTATCTTGGAAAGTTCTTCGAGTATGCTTTGAACGGTGCCGGAAATTTCGACCGCAATATCCAGATGTACGATTTCGACGTCACCTATCTTCTGTTCGATAAGCTAGCAGTCATAGGAGCCTTTCGTTTCCAAGATTTCGAACAGGATGGCTTCCTGACTGTAGATGGTGATAGACAAGAGTCCATGCTCAAATACAAGAACAGAGCCCTCGAGGGAGGCCTGCAGTACGAATTTTCTCCAGATCTTGCGGTCACTGCAGGATATCGGAATGAAATCAGAGAGCTGAATGGTAAGGAAACCGTCACCTATGAGGAACAAACAACAAGAAATGGCCTCTTTGGAAACCTCAAGTGGAACATCTCTAAGGCCTACAGGATTACGGCTGATTACCAGTTCGGAACCTATGACGATCCTTATACTCTGATCTCACCTACCAGCTTCCACAGGCTCAGGCTTACTGCCAAGGCAAATATCCAGGAATTCAGTCTCTCAGGTTCATATCTCTGGAATAAAACGGAAAGTGAAGTCTACGAAAACCTTTGGAATTCCAGGAAACATCAGATCAGTCTCAGAGCTGGATATAATGGAGCAAAGATCCAAGTTTTCGGAGGCTACTCTTATATGGATGTCCAGCACGAGAGCGATCGGATCATAGCTTATCCACCGGCATGGACCGGATCAGGAACTTTCCCTTGGGAAATCTTTTATGAGGGGAAATCCAGTCTGCTGGATGCCTCTTTCTCTGCCAATCTTGCGAACAACTGGAGATTGGGTGGCTATGTTAATTTCTATAGGAATAGAGGATTCTGGGAGATCGATCGGATCACCCTCAAAGGCTATGTGGAATACACTTTTGACAACGGACTCATCACCCAGTTGGGATACCGCTACGTCAACTTTGAAGAGAGCCTTTCTGGATTCAATGATTACAGCGCGAATATATTCGAAATCTCATTTGGGTATCTCTGGAAATAAAGGGAGGAGAACAGAATGTTGAAAAAAATACAGATTATCGGCGTTTTGTTTATAGTGTGTCTGTTTGGTTTTTTTGCAGTAAGTGCGACGTCTGATAATGGAATAAGCATCCTGTCGAAAGAGTCTCATGCAGAGAAACTCTGGAAAGGATCAGGCCATGCTGATTCTTCTGCTGAAGCTTTTGTCCATTGGGATGAGGACGGAGAAATATCCACACGCTGTGCAAAGTGTCACAGTACAGAAGGATACCAGGACTTCATAACCACCGGAAGCGTAAATGCCGCAGTCCCTGCAGGACCAAACATCGAAAACAACATCGGATGCGAAGCTTGTCACACAAATCCTGAACAAGGCATTGTCAGGGACCATACCTCTGTCAAGTTTCCCTCTGGAGTTGTGGTAGAGGATCTGGGACCTGAAGCACTCTGCATGGAGTGTCATCAAGGAAGAAAATCCAAAATTTCCGTAGATGCAGATATCGCTGAGGTGGGTGTGGATGACGATACGGTGAGCCCTGATTTGAGTTTTGCCAACATCCATTATTACGCTGCTGCTGCCAATCAATTCGGAACTGTGGTTAAGGGTGGGTACGAGTATGATGGAAAAACCTATGATGCCCGGTTCTCACACGTTACAGGATATAATGCCTGTATCACCTGCCATAATCCTCATTCGCTGGAAGTCGATCTTCATCGCTGCAACACATGCCATACCGGTATCAGCGACCCCAAGGACATCCGGTTTTACGGCTCTTTTGTAGATTACGATGGGGATGGCGATATGGTAGAAGGCATGTACTACGAGATCGAGGGTCTCAAGGAAAAACTCTATCCTGCCATTCGCAGATATGCAAAAAACATAATTGGAGTTCCTGTTGTGTATGATGCCCATTCTCATCCTTATTACTTTACAGATACCAATGATAACGGTGTGCCCGATCCTGACGAGGGGCGCTATTCCT
The DNA here is from genome assembly GCA_964346815.1 of uncultured Eubacteriales bacterium. Classification (GTDB taxonomy): domain Bacteria; phylum Acidobacteriota; class Aminicenantia; order Aminicenantales; family Aminicenantaceae; genus CAYFWF01. The sequence continues at coordinate 72,942 of CAYFWF010000017.1, forward strand.
CTTTCACACCGCGACTCCTCAGAGCCGCTTATAACTATCAGGTTTCACAAAAAGACCCCAATGCCTTTGCCCACGGCGGAAAATATATCATTCAGCTTTTATACGATTCGATCGAAGACCTGAACTCCAAATTCAGCTCTCCTATCGACATGAGTGGGACCCAAAGAGTTGACGAAGGCCATTTCGACGGTTCTTCCGAAGCCTGGAGGCACTGGGACGAGGATGGAGAAGTCTCGAGCCGCTGCGCCAAATGTCACAGTGCAAGCGGTTTAGGCTACTATCTCGAAAATGGTGAGAATGTTGCGGCAGAAATTGCCAACGGCATGCTCTGCACAACCTGCCACACATCGCCCCCGCGTGTCAGAAGTGCTCCTATTGTTGAATTCCCCTCAGGAGCTCTGAAAACCCTGGGAGACAGCAGCAACCTCTGTATGACCTGTCATCAGGGACGAGAATCTATGTTCTCGGTCGTAAATAAAATCAATTCCTCCGAGCCACCCTGGAGTTTCACCAACATCCACTATTTCCCGGCGGCTGCTATCTTGTTCGGTACAGAGGTCAAAGGCGGATTCGAATTCCAAGGAAAAAGCTATGTGGGACAAAGAATCTTCACCAACCACATGGGTGTGTTTGATACCTGTGTAAAATGTCACATGGGTACCCAGAGTCCGTATAAACCCTTTGATCTAACCGGCGAAATGCACAACGTCCACAAGCCCAATCCCGAAGACTGTGTCTACTGTCACGGTCAGGATGTTTCACAGCCCAATCCAGGGGCAGATCCTTCGAAATTCAAATTCAGCGGAATCCGTCCTGGATCGACCCCGGATTATGATGGGGATGGGAATAGAAGAGAATCCGTCGAACACGAGATAAAGGGATTGGAAGAAGCTCTGTATGCAGAAATCCAATCATTTGGATTCAAAATAGGATTACCGATCGCATACGACGGACACAGTTATCCTTACTTTTTCAACGATCTCAATGGAAACGGAATCGTCGATCCCGATGAAGCCAATCGAGACAACAGATACCAATTCACCAGTGCGGCGCTTTTAAAAACTGCGTATAACTACCAAGTAAGCAAGAAAGAACCCCACGGATTCATCCACAACTCCATGTATGTCGCACAGTTGTTAGTTGACTCTATCGAGCACCTCGGAGGAAATGTCAGTAAATACACCTGGCGGAAGTAGCTGAATCAAAAACAGGTAGTATCTTAAAAAAGGCGGCATCTTGAAGATGCCGCCTTTTTTTTATCTAAAACCAACCCATTCTTTCCGAAGAATGGTGATAAGTCACATGCCGATTGAAAAGAGAAAACAATCTTCAAAGACGATTCAAAAGGGATCTGATATTCGTAGGCAAATGGGATTTTAAGGGAAGAATATCCAGTAGAATTTATCTGGAGATAACTCTCGTATCTTCTGCCATTTTTACGCGCATCTCCGTTGGACTTATGACATCTGCCCTAAAAAGATATTCGATACGAGCGGACACCGTTATTTTTTTGTTCTTGGGCATGGCGAAAACAAACCTTTCTCTTCTCGTCTCTCTCGGTCTCAACCGCGTGTCTAGATTCACCTGTTCAGCGTTCTGAAAAAGATCATATATTTTTGTCAATACCTTTCCTTTACCATCTGCTAAGATCCTCTGGTATACTCTCTGGTCCGTTAAATATTCATTAGGAGTTCTGAGTTCTACCTGAAGAATTAATTTTCTCGTTGGAACACCGGTCGGGACCAGATGACCAGAACCAACATTGGTGATATCCACTTCGACCTGAATAAAATCTTTATTCTTATCCACCTTTTGAATTTCCAGTTTAAGCGCTTTTTGCAACTGTTCAGTCGAGTGTCCGGCTGAGATAGCGTGCAGATTGATCTGTTTCTGAGCCGAGGACTTTACACTTTCTTTGACCGTTCTGCCTTCTATCAAAGGCATGTGACAATTCTGGCATTGTGTGTTCTCCTCAGGATAGGGGCTCTGCTTCCATTCAGAGTATGTCCCCAATATCGTCACTCCTTTTCCATTGGTGAATTCATGACATCCTGCACAGAGTTCAGATGATTTGAACAAAGGAGAAGGTTCTGTTTTATGAGCTGGAGAAGACACCTTTGATAGAGGTCCTCTTTTGATTTCTCCCAATTCCAGCTCAAAAGGATTCTCCCTGTTATCCAGATTTACTGCCTTCACGGAATGGCAGAAATCGCATGACACTCCTTCCAGCGTGACCTCCTCTTTCATATCATAATCTCCGTTCAACAGAGCAATCGGAGCATGACAAGGAAGACAATCGAATTTTGCACTTCCAGAAGTCTCCAAATAAGATTCCATATACGAAGTTTTGAAAATAGGATCTTCTATCGACATGGAATGCATGGCGTTTTTCCAATGGCCGTAGATCTCTTCATGGCATTCTCGACATTCTTTGCTGCTGGTAATGACAGATTTTTCGACTTCTGGAAATCCCGGGTGAACAAACGCTTTTACCATAAAGGCGATGAACAACATCGTAATAACCAAGAGAATTCGTCTTTTCACGCCCATTTCATCCTCCTAATCACATCATTAGTCCGATGAATCGAGAAAGAAGCGCTCAGGGCACATTATTTCATGGACTGTATATATGCGATCAGATTTTTCATTTCATCTTTTTCAAATCTCGGCCAATCCAAGTTCAGTTCAGTTACCATTTTTTCCATCTCAGGAACATGGTTCCACATGGCAGAGATGAGCTCAAAAACGGTATATACAGAGACTGCAGTAAGGTCGATTCCTTTATTCTGTTCAACAGCATCTTCACTGTGGCAGGATGCACATCCTTTCTGTTCAAATATTTTTTTACCTTCTTCCTGGCTCGCATCTTCTCCATAATACTGTATAAAATACAGATAAGACATCAAATCAGCCATTTCCTTGTTGCTGAAAACTGGAACCGATAAACCCATATCTCTCATCTCAGACCACATCTGATACGAATGGCTCCACATCATTCCTACTATTTCTGTGAGACTTCTCCGTAAATTACTCTGTCTTAAGTTAAGACCCTTTCCTTCATGGCAAACATAACATTTTTTGTTCTGGAAGACTTCTCTGCCTTCTCTTGGATTCCCGGGCTGTATGTAGATTTTCTCTCCAGATTGATTAAGAGCCCTTCCTTGAATAAAAGCTAAAAGGTGAGACATTTCTCGTGGAGCAAAGGTTTTTCCAATCATGGCTTCGATTATCTTAGAGCTGTGGTTCCAAAGAGCCGTGACCATAAACAGGGGCGATGCATAACGACCATATTCATCCAGAGGAACTCTGTTCGTTGACTGGAGGCTGCCGAGTGAGTGACATTGTGCACATCCTTTGCTCTTATAGATCTCTTCACCTTCCAGATAGTCTCCCAATTCATCAAAGAATCCAAGATAGTAGAGATAGGCCATGAGCTTTTCAGTTTCTTCAGGATCTAAGACAGGTCTTGGAATATCCTTCTCTCGCATGACCTCGAGCATCTTAGGAGAGTGGCTCCACAGGGCACCCGCGAGTTCAAAGAAGTCCATTTTTTGTCCGACTTGAGTCAAATCTGGACCAAATGATTCACCCATTTCCCACACTTTATGACAATTGATGCAACCTTTATCAAAGAAGACTCGACTTCCCTCTAACGGATTCTCGGGCAGGGGAAAGCTTCCGTCTCTCAGAGCAAAAACTCCGGTCATGGTGAAAGAAATGATCAATACCCAAACACTTCCACTTTTTAAATCTTTAACCCGAGATTTTTTTGGTGTCATCACTGTGAATCATTCCTCTTCATATAAGTCCCAGGACTTATTTCTTAAATCATAACGCAGCCTCATGCTTCACCAGACTCTGGCAGGTAACTTTCGACTCTTGCGGATGTCTCTTTGACACCCAGTTCTTTACCTTCCTTTATTTCCCATATTGATACAATCGGAAAAAGCTTCACAAACAGGACATACAGAAGGATAAACGTTGCGAAGCATCCCGCGGTTATGGCGAATTCTATCCAGGTGGGTGTATATATCCCCCTCTCATACGGCAGTCTAGGATTTATAAGTGTCGGAAGAACGATCGTATAACGTTCCAACCACATGCCAATAATCACGGCGATGGAAGCGATAAAAGTTCCTTTAATCGTCCGCGTTTTTCTGTTGGCCAGAATTAAAACTGGGATGAGGAAACAGCTCAAAACCGTGGTCCAGAAATACGGAGCATAAGGCCCTGTCAGCTTCGCATAAAAAACAGACAGATGAGAAGGTTCCGCACCGTAAAAAGATGTGAGGTTTTCGGTAAAGGTGAAATAAAACCACAGCAGGCTCATCACCATCAGAAGCAGGCCCAAATTATTAAAATGGATTGGTTTTAGATATCTTTCCAAATGACAGGATCGGCGTATGATGACCATAGCAACAATCAATGCGGCGATCCCTGAAAAAATAGCGCCTGTCACAAAATAAGGACCAAATATCGTGCTGTGCCACATGGGCTGAATAGTCATGGCGAATACATAAGATACTACGGTGTGGACCGAGACAGCTATGGGAATGACCAAAATCGCCATGAAGGAAATGGCTTTCTCCAATATTTTCCACTGTTTCTCTGTTCCTCTCCACCCAATAGCAAGAACACGATAAATATATCCTTTGGTCGTCCCTCTAAACCTATCTCTCATTAGAGCAATATCCGGAATCAAGGGGATATAAAGATAGATTGAGCTGCATGTTAAATATAAACTGATGCTAACCACATCCCACAGCAAGGGAGATTGAAATTTACCATGATTGATAACGTCGAACAATCTGTCTGGTCTTCCCAAATCAGTGATGATGTTGAATACTCCGAAGAACAAAACAAGTACAGTAATAACCTCAGCTGAGCGCGTAATTGCTCTTCGCCATTCGGCATGAGCTAAGCGGAGAATAGCGGAAATAAGAGTCCCCGCATGACTGATTCCGATGAAAAAAACAAAATTTGTGATATAAAAACCCCAATAGACAGGACGGTTTAAGCCCGTCACGCCTAATCCACTTCTCAATTGAAGAATCCATGCCAGCAATCCCCATGCAATAATTGCCAGAAGAATGGCCCCTGTAAGATAAAACTTTTTTCCTGTATGGACGATTGGCTTCAGGATGTCTTTTTCATACAGTATGGATTCACTTTCGATATTATCCATGCCATTCCCCTTCTACCAAATAAAAAACTTTTGGTTCTGTGCCGAGTTCCTCGAGGAGTCTGAATACCCTCGAACTCCTGGAAAGCTGCGCAACAAGGCTTTTGGGGTTTTCGAGATTTCCAAAGTATATGGCGTTCGTAGGACACGTTTGAACGCAGGCGGGAATATAATCTTCATCTTTCAATTCCCGCTTTTCTGCCCGAGCCTTTTCTTTGGCCTTTTGCAATCTATGGTGACAGAAAGTGCACTTCTCAACGACTCCGACCTGACGTCTCGAAACATCAGGATTCAAATAGTTGCTCATCTCTTTTGGCCAATGAGGCTTATAGTAGTTGAAATATTTCAATGTATAAGGGCAGTTGTTCGTGCAGTAACGACACCCGATGCATCTTGTGTAAACCTGAGCTACAATTCCTTCATTATTGAGATATGTTGCTCCAACAGGACAAACTTTAACGCAAGGGGGATTTTCGCAATGCATACAAGGCCTAGGAAGAAACCTTTCCTTTATGTCTGGATACTCTCCCTCCAGAACGGACAAAACTTTCATCCAACTGATGGCCCTGTTTCTCAGCTCCTGGTCGGGCGTTGAAAAAGTGACATTATTTTCTGCTTTGCAGGCTGTAACGCAAGCTTGGCAGCCCGTACATCTATCCAAATCAATAACCATTCCCCATTTTCTCATCTCATTCTCCCTTGTTCAGCTTATAAATCTTTGCTCTTAATAACTGCCGGGAGTATACTCCATTTTGTTCAACGAAGGTTTCTCCGAGCAATTCATGAGGCATATTCTGTTTTTCGCCATTTCTACGCACAGGAAAATCTTTGACTTTGCCCACAGGGATACCTAAAACATCAGGCATAATTCCTGGGAAGATTTTTGCAACAGCCTGAATTTTTCCATATGAAGACTCAATCCACACGAGTTCCTTATCATGGATGTTCAATTTTCTTGCTGTCTCGGGATTAATCTCTACCCAGATCTTCCACTTGAGGTTAAAGCGAAATCCTAGATTTTCTTGGTACCATGGCTGGTTCGCCCCATTATCCTCAGATGCAAAAGGTAAATCATAAAAATGAAGTAGAAATGGATATTTTTCCTCATTCCCGAAAACATCGGGATAATCGATATAAGATTCCATTTTATCTGGGGTTGCAAACTCATACTTTTGTGAAGCTGTTTGATAGATATAACTTCTTTCATTAAAATGATAAACAGGATCCTGCCAGCCACCTTTTTCAGTCAAATCTTTCATAAAGTCATCGAGAGTATCGTGTTTAGGAATCCACCACCCCCGTTCCTCTAGTATTCTCATTTGAGTTTCTTCGGGAAAAGAATCAAATATGCCTCCACGCTTTGCATGATAAAGACCCTCTAACCGATAAAAAATGAGCTCTTTAAAACTCTTCCATGGAAAATTTTGATCAAGTGGTGGCCCCATTATCCTAGCAAGAGTAAGGAAGACATCTTCGAAAGGCCGGGATTGATAAAGTGGAGGTACGACTGGCTGACCAACTCCCACCACAGGAACTTTAGATAGCGGGGATATATGTATTTCCTGCCACTTTTCAAAATAAGTTGTATCAGGAAGGATAATGTCAGCAAATTTGCATGACTCGTCTAAAAAAGTAGAAAAACTGACTATAAAGGGAATTCTCTTGAATGCCTCTTCCATCTTGGCATTGAAAGATGCAGAGATATTTGAGGCGGTGTTTAAAAGGAACAGAAAATTTATTTCGTATGGATCTTTTTCAATAACATGATCGATAAATTCCTTTATTCTATGGGCACTAGAAGCTGATTTGTGTTGCTCGTTGGGGGCATCTATTCTCTTGAAAGAGAGGCCTTTTTCTGCTGTTTTATTCAAAGAAACTGGTGGCATTTCTCCTAAAGGAGCCCTTCTTTGTCTCAGCAGTCCTCCTGGGATATCAATGCTTCCAACCAAAGCATTGAGAGAATGAATCGCTAAAAGAGCTGAAAGGCCGTTTGGATGATAAGAGAAATTATAGTCCGCCACTGCCACGGCAGGTCTGAGTGTGGAGAATTCCTTTGCTATCTCTATAATCGTCTTCAGTGGAACGCCCGTTATATCAGACACGTGATCAAGACGGATTTCTCTCAAAAGTGAATTTTTAAAGCCCACTCTCCTCTCCGCATCATCATCCAGCCAATCTTCAAAGTGAGTAGTGAATCTTTCAATATATTTCCTGTTGTGGAGCTCTTCCTTAAGGATTACTGAAGCTATTCCCATCGCTAGAAGGCCTTCTGTACCTGGATGGATCGGGATCCATTTATCTGTTTTTGAAGCACATAAAGAAAAGCGGGGTTCAATCTGAATGATTTTAATATCGCGGTTCGCTCTTTTCATCCCATAGACACGCTGGTTTTCCATAGATGTGGGCCAGTTAGTCAAAAAGTCTGCTCCAAAGGAGAGAACATAATTTGTCTTTTCAAAATCGACTGCCATAACATTATGTATGCCTTGGGTTGTGTAATAAGCATCCTTTACAGAACTCCAATCATCATGCTGTACGTGATTGGGCGATCCATATATGTTCAGAAATCTAGCTACAAGGTCATTCGAAGTATTTTTATTAAAATTTTCCAAAAGAGCGACAGTATGAGATTTTTCAGATTCACGAAGCGATTTCAATTTCTCTGCAACGATATCAAGGGCTTCATTCCAACCTACAGGCTGCCATGCTCCAGAATCGCGATTTCCCACCTTTTTCAAGGGAGTTTTGATCCTGTTAGGATTGTACAAAAGCTGCAAGCCTGCCTGTCCTTTGGAACAGACTCTCCCTCTGTTTAACGGATGAAAGGGATTCCCTTCTACCTTAACAGCACGGTCGTCAATTTTTCGTACTAAAAGACCACATCCCCCCTGGCAGGCTTGACAGACAGTAGGCACCCAACCTTCTATACCAGGATTCCAGGCATTTCCTGAGGCAGAATCAGAAATTATATCAAAAGCACAGTTGTATAAAGGCAGACCAAAGGATAAACCTCCCACGATCTTCAGGAAATCTCTTCTCCTTAATGACATTATTTCCCTCTTAATCCTTTCTAGGAGTTATCTATGACATGAAATGCAATCATTATTGACCTCTCTTTCTTCATGGCATTTCATACACATCTTCATGGTAATTTTTCTGGGCTTTGAGGGAGGCTGCAAACTTTCTCCTATTGAACCGTGACACAGTTTGCAATCAAGCTCTCCCAATACGACATGCCTTTGATGAGAAAAATAGACATCCTCAGGAACAGAATAGAGTCTCTGCCAATCAATCTCTTTCCCCGCATTGATGTATTCCATTAGTTTCTCTTCTTCTTTGCTCTCACCTAAAGGTTCTTCGTGACAGCCAGAACACACTTCAATGGCTGGTCTTCCCGAAGTAGCTTGAACTTCGAAATAGAAATGGCAGTCCACACATTCCAAACCATTCTCTGCATGAATTTTATGATTAAATGCAAGGGGTTGTTTAATTCGACCTGCAGAAGAGAAAAGGATGACAATCAAGAGGAATCCAAAAAATAAAACAACACTCAAAAAAAAGAAAATTCGTATCCTAGAAATTTGGAAGCCCTTCATTCTACTCTGTACTACCTTTCACGTCACGATTCAGGTGGTTCTATTTAAATAATCCGCATAATCATGTGGATATCAGTTTCCTTAGAAGGAATCCCTTCCTGTCCTTATGAAACCATATTGACTTCATCGGACTTATCTTTTTCAAAAGTAGGAAGGGAAATGATTTTACTGTTTTTAATATTATTGAATTTAAAAAAGTCTATAATCATTATAGAAATAATATCTTTAAAATATGAATTAGTCAATAGAAAGTTGAACAGGAGTTCCCCCAAAAATTTCTATGGATGAAGACTTGCGCTTTAAATTGCCAACTTTTTCCCATAATTTGAGCCTGAGAGCCTTTTTCTGCGTCTAAAAACGAAGACTCCGAGCGAAAGTACCCCCAATTTTTTAGACATTAATTTTCGCTATTTATTGATAGTTATTTCTTTATTTATCAGACTTTCCTCTGAGAATGTATAAGGTTAAAGCCTTTAATTTTTGCAGTGATGGTCACCCCACTTCCTTAAAATACTGAATAAAGTTCCCCCAATTTTTATAATTCCAGTTGTGATTTTATCTAAATGCCTGCAAAAAAATTAGTTAAACGATTTAAACGTTAATTTTTGGGGGAACTCCTGAAAGTTGAATATTTTTGGTGGCTAACGGATATGATCACAAATAAAGGGCGTCAGAATATCCATGGCTCAGGAATTGAAAGTAATCGTTAAAAGAATTCGATACTTTTTACCTAAAATGTATTTGGCGCAGAGTTTGATTTATACGACATGGACTAGACTCCTTAGCAACATTCTTTTGCCATGGTGTATATCAACGACAATTTGATAATTAATATTGCAATGGGTCAATTAATCCTATATTATTAGTAGTTATTTAAACACACGCAGGATATACTATGAAATCCATCATACAATTCTTCAGTTCAGTAAAACTGGGTATCGTACTGATTATCATCATCACCTTGGCCTCGATTTTAGGCACATTGGTACCTCAACAGAGGAGCATTGCAGAATATGCGGCCAGATATGACCAATTTTCTAGCATCCTGATCCGATTGGAAATCACCAATCTCTACCATTCCTGGTGGTACATCAGTTTGCTGTTTTTTCTCTCTTTGAATATCATAGTCTGCACTTTGACGCGATTCACCCCCAAGCTCCGAAGGTCTTTTCGCCCTAAAAAGGAATTTGAAAGAAAGAATCTGCAAACTGCCAAAATCAACTATAGATTCATAAAAAACTGGACTCTCGAACAAACAGAGGAAGGAATAAAGAAAGCTCTGTCGTCCCGTCACTATCGGACCAAAGTGAACAAAAAGGAAAACAGGATACACCTCCTCGCTCGAAAAAAAATGTTCGGACTCTTTGGTTCTGATGTCGTACACATCGGACTTCTTATCATCCTTATAGGTGGAATAATCAGTGGGGCAACTGGTTTTGGGGCGAATATAAAAATTTCTGAAGGACAAACGGTTCCCGTCCTCAATGCAGATTTTAAACTCCGATTGGAAAAATTCGAGACAGAATATTGGCCCAGCGGCAGCGTCAAGGATTGGAAAAGTACGCTCACGGTCCTCAAGAACGAGAGCCCTATCCTGACGAAAACAGTCGAGGTCAATCATCCCCTTTCTTACGAGGGATTCGTCTTCTATCAGAGCAGCTATGGATGGGATTGGGAAAATCCATCGCTTGAAATCTGGGCCAAAAAAAACACGGATCCAGACTACTCGAAAAAAGTCATGCTCAGACTCGGAGAAAAAGCAGTCCTGGAGGAAGAGAATATCGAGATTTCTGTCCTGAATTTTGTTCCGGATTTTATCCTCAATGAAAGGAACCAAGTGACAACTCGCTCCCTGGAGCCCAACAATCCCGCTGCTTTTCTCGAAGGGTGGCAGGATGGTGAGAAAATATTTTCAGGCTGGATATTCGCTAAATTTCCTGATTTTGCCCAGATGCACTCTGATGTCGAAACTGACCTCAAATTCGAACTCAAAGACTTTGAAGCTGCTCAATACTCGGGCATACAGATGTCAAAAGATCCCGGCGTAAACTTCATCTGGGCAGGATGTATCATACTAATGATAGGGCTCTGTCTTGCCTTTTTCTGGCTACCAAGAGAAATCAAAATCCTAGCTGAAGAGGAACAAGGAAAAACTAAGATTGTGGCAGGTGGGTTGGCAACAAAAAACAAAGAAATCTTCAAGTCTGAGTTCGAAGGTTTATTCACCTCGCTAAGGAGATCAAAATGAACGAGTCAACTCTGTTCCTTATTACATTCATCCTGTACCTCACCGCAGCCTTTTTCTACTTTGTCTATCTTTTTACCAAAAGAGAAAAATCTGCAAGAACTGGATTCGGGATCGCTGTACTTGGACTCATCGTACACACTCTAGCTCTCATATGGAGAACTGTCGAAAGCGGTCATGCCCCTTTTACCAACATGTACGAGTCTCTCTCTTTTCTTGCTTGGGCCTCTATTTTTGCTTACATCGTTATCGAGTGGAAATATAAAATACGAAAAGCGGGGCCCTACTTTATGTTGATCGTCATCGGAATAATGGCCCTAGCATCCTCGCCTCTGATGCCCAAAGAAGCATCCCCGCTCGTACCAGCCCTTCAGAGTTACTGGCTTTGGCTACATGTCTCTGTGACCTTACTGGGTGAGGCCTTTTTTGCTGTGGCCTTTATCACAAGCATCATGTATCTTGCCGCCGATTCGAGAGAAAAAAAGGGGACGGCAAAAAAAACTTCCCTTAGCTCAGAAAAACTGGATTCTATAAGCTACCGATGTGTGGCCGTGGGATTTCCCCTGTTTACTCTGGGAGGACTGGTCTTTGGTATGGTTTGGGCATATAAAGCATGGGGCACCTATTGGAGCTGGGATCCCAAGGAGACCTGGAGCCTGATAACATGGTTCGTGTTCGCTCTGTATCTCCACACAAGAATCGTGATGGGATGGAAGGGTCGTCGGTCTGCGTACGTTGCCATTCTCGGATTTCTGGCTGCCCTGTTTACATACTTCGGTGTGAACTATCTTCTTGCCGGCCTCCACAGCTACGCTTAAATGACTAGAGTCCAGATTCCTTTGCCTCTTCCCAAGGAGGGAATATCTTTACTAAGACGTAGAGTATGATGAAAGGGAGGACTAAAAACGCCAAAGATACCAGTAAGCCCTCGACTCCGCCAAGCGACATTTTATAAGCGGTAAGACCTCTGAAACTTTTAGAAAACAACTGCCCGCCAATAACCACATTCCATCTGGTCGTAAAAATACCCACCTGGACAAGCAAAGCTGAAACAAAGTAGATATGCCTTCTCAATTCAGCTGGGAGACGAAACAATTTGACCGACGAAAGAGCCCCGAGCGGCAATAACATCCCTAAAAGGAGCTGGATAACAATAAGGCTTACGAATAATCTTCCCGAGATCAATTGGGATAGTATTTTAATGGATTCCTCAGACTCGTATATGCGATGTATGAAATCTAGGGCTTCAAGCGAGAAATCCACGATCATTGTGTAGAACAAAAAACTAGCCAGCTTGTCCAGACAGGTCATGTTTATTTCTTTTCTGCGGACGAGGGTCACCACCATATAAAGCAACAAGACCAAAGCAATACCAGAAACTATCGCCGAAAACAGAAACACGATAGGCATAAGCACACTCGACCACCAGGGGTTGGCTTTGATGGATCCGAATATAAACCCGACGTATCCGTGGAGAAGAAAAGCAGAAGGAATTCCGATTATTGTAATGACTTTTACTGCCTTTTTATCAAAATTCACGGCTTGATCTGAAACATCTCTAGAAAACAAAGTGAATATTCTCTGTATCCATTTCATCAGCCCTTTGTCTTTTTTGGCCCAGTTGATAAGATCTTTTCTATAATCGAACCAAATCTCAAGCAGTAAAACCGCCATGAGATACCAGGCATACACAAAGCCAAACATGGCCATGGCCGAACTACGATTTGGCGTCAGGAATATTTCAAGAGATTTTTCAGGATGTCCGATGTGAGCCAAGAGCGGCATAGGCGATACGATCAAGAAGGCGAGAGCTGTCAGAAGAGAAAGCCGATAAGTCGGTTGAACCTGTTTGACATTGAACACTTTGACCAGCGAGGCCAATATAAAAGCGCCAGCCACAAGCCCTGTAAGATAAGGATATATGACGATGAGGATGCGCCAATGCATTTCAATCTCATTCGGATATATGTATCCTGTTATCTGTTCGAGTATCCGCCCCAATTGCTCAGCAATATGCTCCACTTTTACTTCACCTCCATATCAAGGTCTGCATAAAAGACCTTTGGTTCCGTGTTGAGATATGGCTTTAAAACGCTTATTTTGTGCATACGCATGAACCTCACAAGTGGGCTTGCTCTTCCCTTTGTATCGCCAAAAACTCTTGCCTGAGTGGGACACGCTTCTACACAGGCTGGCATCAACCCTTTTATTATGCGATGATAGCAGAACGTGCATTTCTCAGCGGTATGATTCTGCGGGTGGATAAAACGCGCTCCATAAGGGCAGGCCTGAACACAATAGCGACATCCAATACAATAATCGGTATCAACAAGAGTGACTCCATCATCTGTCTTGAAGGTCGCTCCCACAGGGCAAACCTGAACGCAGGGGGGATTTCCACATTGATTGCAAAGCTTGGGCACAAAAAAACTCCTGATTATCTTCTTCTCTCGACTGCTTCGCTCGAATCCTTCCACACCCCCGTTGGGACTGTCGACGACCACTTCTTCTCCCTCAAAAATAACGTAACGTTCTACCCATGTTCTGAAAAAGAAGGGAAAACGGGGCACATCATTCTCTTGCTTACAAGAATCAGCGCACCGGCCACACCCGATACACCTATCTACCAATACTCCCATTCCCCATGAGTGTTCCTTTGGATTGTAATTTTTATAAGCCGAGACTTGATATTTATCTTTTTGGGCCCGTAGGAAACCAGGAAAGGCGATAGATAGAAAAGAAAAAGCAATCCTTTCAAGAAATTCTCTTCTTTTGATGTTCATCTTCTTGCTAATTAACGAACCTCTGGTAAGTGAGGATAATGACACTGCCAGCATACATATCGTTCACCATGGGTTTGCATCTCGATTCTTGTGATCTCTCGAGGGCTTGGAGCGTCTTTCGCATGGCACTCTCCACAAAATTCCCGGGATGTCGGCTTTTTAGGTCTGTTTTCTCTGGGACGTATTTTATGCTCTTCAGTTGTCTCGTGGCATCTCACACAGGTGAGGTAAACATGATGAGAAAGGGCTTTAGTCCGCGCAATTTCAGCATGACAGGCTTCGCATTCCTTGGGTACAGATGGGGGCTTAGGATCATGGGCATCATGACAAGAGATACATGGCCTCATGGGATTATGAGATTCTGATACGATTTGGGGGAAACCGGTAGGCCTGGATGGGATGTATTCGTGACACAATGGACAATATCCTCTACCAGATGGAGCAGGAAGTTGATTCCCATCCGGATCCTCAGTATGAGCAGCAGCCGGACCATGACAGACCTCACAACCCACATCTCTGTGATAAGACATTTTCTTCATATGTACTATATCATCATGACACTCTTCACAGATTTGATGTCCGCTGTATTTTATCTCCTGAGATGCAATGTCATCCACGGCAGAAGCTCTGTAATGTCCGTATCTCCCAAAATCAGGAGGAACTAGAAAATGTCTCATCGCAACGAATCCAAAGATAACAATAATTAGAGGAATCAAGAGGCGTTTTATCTGGTCAGGTAGCATCTTCGTGATTCTTTTTGCCTCTTTTATTTTCATTGGCTTAGAATTATAATCAAATTTATAGAACCTGTCAAAAAAATAAAATAAATAAATTTTATAACATTTTTTGCCGGTTTTATCGTTGTTGTGATTTATATAAGGACTATTTCGTGCTTCCATAAGCGTGCTATCGAAATAGCTTGACGGACTTTTTTGCTTACTCTATAATTCTTATTTAATTTATAGAAATGAAAAAGAAAAAAAACAAAAAGAGAACAAAGAAAATAATCCTCTTTTCAGTTGGAGGATTCTTTTTAATCTCTCTCATAGGAACGATTGAATTCACATCGCATTCTTATTTTTGTGCCACATGTCATTATATGAAACCCTTTTACCGTAGCTGGGAGACTTCTTCTCACAGCCATATCGAATGTGCAACCTGCCACTATTCTCCTGGAGTCAGGTCAAAACTGAGAGCTAAAGTCGAGGGGATTCTGCAGGTTGGACGCTACTGGACAAAGCTTTATTTGAAATCAAAACCTTGGGCTGAAATTCCGGACGATAGCTGTCTAAGGGAAGGGTGTCACGATAAAAGAATCTTGGAAGGGAAAACAAAATATAAAAGTGTTGTGTTTGACCACAAAGTCCACTTCACTGACCTAAAGAGGGGAAAAAGGCTCCGATGCACAAGTTGTCATTCTCAGATTGTTCAGGGAGAGCACATCACAGTGACAGAAAGCACATGTTTTATCTGTCACTTCAAAGAAAGTGAACACTATCCACAGATAGGTGACTGCAGTCATTGCCATCATCAGGAAGATCTAATCTCGGAGAAGACCTCAAAATTCAACCATACCCCAGTCTTTTCTAATGGCTATGATTGCAACAAATGCCACAGCAATACCATCATCGGTGATGGAGAAGTGCCGCGGGAAAACTGTTTCAAATGCCACTGGGAAACTGATAGACTCGAAAAATATGACGATACCGATCTCATGCACTCTGGTCATATTTATTCCCATAAGATTGAATGCAATCAGTGCCATTTAGATATTCAGCATAAGATTGTCAAAGATATTGAAGCTATTGCTGACTGTCAGACATGTCACACTGACTACCATAAAGCTCAAAAAATCCTGTTTATAGGCGAAGGAGGAAAAGGAACCTCTCATCCTATCCCGAATATCATGCTGGAGAAAGGATTGAGCTGTAAAGGATGTCACATTTTTCACGAAGAATCTGGTGGACAAGTTATAAAGAGTGATACTTTGGTTTCCAAAGCTCAAGCCTGTGAATCCTGTCATGGGAAAGGTTTTGCTAGGATTATGAAAGATTGGGAGATTTCGACAGAAAAAAAATTGAGCACAATCAGAGGCATTTTTAACAGGGCTGTTAAGGAAATCAATAAATCAAAAAATTCTCAGAGGAGGAAAGCAAAGGCTTTACTTGATGAAGCAAGTTTTAATATCGACATTGTTGATAGAGGAAAGGGAGTTCACAACATCGAATATGCCCAAGAACTCCTATCCGCCTCCTACAATAAAATTCTAGAATCTCTTAGTGTTGCAGAGTCCTCTTACCAGCCCGAGAGTTTTTTAGGCTCGTCTACAGAAATCCCGACCCAATGTTCCAACTGTCATGCAGGAATTGAGGAAATAAACAGGGAGATTTTCGGCCTCGATTTTCCCCACAAAAGCCACCTGATAGAGCAAAAAATTGCTTGTGATCAATGTCATTCCAACGTTCGAAAACATGGCGAGTTTATTGCAACAAAACAGAGCTGCGCTGTTTGTCACCATCAAGACACCCATGTAGATTGCGGAAGCTGCCATCAGTTACAGACTGTCTTTTACCAAGGTGGCAAAACGAATGGTCAAGAAATAACAAAGGATATCATGTCTGAAGCTGGGGTGGAATGCATCGATTGCCATCTCAACGACAAAGATCAAATCTTTCGTTCAAACAAGGGAAAGTGTGTGGATTGCCATGACAAGGATTACGAAGACATGTTATCCGAATGGCAAATGTCGGTGAAAGATCTTATCCAATCGATCTCAACTTCCCTCAAGGAAAAAAGACAGCTTGAGTTGATCGAACAAGATAAGGGCATCCTGTTGGAAGCTGAAAAAATTCTTCAAAAAATTCAAACAGATGGGAGTTTTGGAGTTCACAACTATATTTATATCGAAGAGATGTTGACAAACCTTGACAAAAGAATAAAATCTGTAGAAAAAATTGACCTATGAACAGAAGAAATTTCATCAATTTATTTCTGGGAGGAAGCCTTCTCGGCACGATCGGAGCTTTCCTGTACCCTGTCATTCGCTTTTTAATCCCTCCCAGACAATCCGAGGCTGCGGTTAAAAGTGTTGTCGCAGCACAGTTAGGAGAGCTGGCTCCTAACACGAGTAAAATTTTTAAGTTCGGGACGACTCCCGGGATTTTGATCGTAACGAATGAAGGGGAACACCTTGCATTTTCAGCCATCTGCACTCATCTGACATGTTCTGTGGTGTTTGAGTCTGATACAGGAACAATTCTTTGCCCCTGTCACAACGGGAAGTTCGATTTGGGTGGAAATGTTATTTCGGGCCCGCCTCCTGCTCCACTAGAGTCCTTTAAAGTCGAAGTATCGGGAGAAAATATTATCGTATCCAAGATTTAAAATGAAAAGATTATTGCAAAACTTCTATGGCTACCTCGACAACAGGTTTAAGCTTACAGAAATTATACAATTCGCTAAAAAAAAGAAAGTTCCTGAACACAAACATTCTTTCTGGTATTATTTTGGCGGAATATGTCTTTTTCTGTTCTTCATTCAGGTAGTTACTGGAATTTTGCTTCTTCTCTACTACAAGCCAACCGTCGATGCTGCATACGAAAGCATCCAGTTCATAATGAGCGACGTGAAGTTCGGCTGGCTCATCCGTTCAGTTCACAGTTGGACAGCCAACATTCTAATCGGAGCGATCTTTATCCATATGTTCAGCTCCTACTTCCTTAAGGCTTATCGAACACCCAGGGAACTGACCTGGGTAAGCGGATTCTTTCTCTTGTTAATTTTTCTATTCTTTGGGTTCAGCGGCTATCTTCTCCCCTGGAATGAGCTCTCCTTCTTTGCGACTCGAGTGGGCACAGATATTGCAGGCACCCTGCCCTTGATCGGAGAACAATTAAAAACGTTCATCCTAGGAGGTCCAGAGGTATCAGGAGCAACCATATCAAGATTCTTCTGGCTTCATGTGGCCATTCTTCCTTGTGCAACTGTTATATTTATGGGAATACATATCCTCTTGGTCCAAATATTGGGGATGAGCACTCCCATAAGAATTCCTAAATCTAAAGTGAGAGAAGTCCCATTTTTCCCTAATTTTATCCTCAAGGACTCGCTAGGCTGGATGATCATCTTGTTGGTGATTGGGATCCTCTGTGTATTCTTACCCTGGGAAATAGGCAAAAAGGCCGATACATTTGCTGCAACTCCGTTAGGAATAAAGCCCGAATGGTATTTCACATTCATGTTCACAACATTAAAAATAGTCCCAGCACACGTCCTGTTTGTCGAAGGAGAAATTCTAGCGCTATTTGGATTCATCATAGGAGGGATTTTTTGGATGATGGTTCCCTACCTTGATAAAAACGCTTCCAGGGAGAAAAAAAGCCCCATTTTTTCCTACATCGGCCTCGTGATTGTCTTATACATAGCGGTATTAACAGCACTCACTTATCTCTATCCGAACTTATAGAGGAATGAAGATTCATTATATAATTAAAAGCTTCCTTTTTTGTTGTTTCTTATCAGGACTATTTCTTCTCAATCTTCCTCTTAAAGCTCAAAAAAATAGCTGTATTGAATGTCATAATGAGCTCGAGGATGAATTGAAAGCCCCTGTTGAGGCTTTTAAAACCGACATCCACCAACAGTTTGGACTCACCTGCAGCACATGTCACGGAGGAAACCAGAACGAGGATGATATCGAATTGGCAAAGGATGATACTTTTAAGACAGCGCCGGAAAGAAAAGATGATCCTGAATTTTGCGGGAGATGTCATTCAGATTTCGCTTACATGAGAAACTTCAACCCGAGTATTAGAGTTGACCAATTGGAGCTGTACTGGACAAGCCAACACGGACAGCTGTTGAGAAAAGGTGACTCGAAAGTTGCCGTTTGTTCCGATTGTCATGGAATTCATGGTATCCTCCCCGCTACACATCCCAAATCAAAGGTTTTCCCATGGAACTTACCTCAAACCTGCAGCCGCTGCCATTCAGACAAGGAGTATATGGAAGACTATAAAATTCCCATCAATCAGTGGGATGAATACAAAGACAGCGTACACGCACAGGCCCTATTTGAAAAAAAAGACCTTTCTGCTCCTGTGTGCAATGATTGTCACAGCAATCACGGTGCAGCTCCACCCGAAGTGACGGCAATCTCCTATGTCTGTCGGCAGTGCCACCCAAGTGCAGGTGACCTTTTTTCTCAGAGTCCCCACAAAGTTGCCTTTGACGAGATGGAAATATCCGAATGTGAGGCATGCCATGGAAACCATAAAATTCTCCCTCCTACAGACGAAATGCTGGGGACCGGAGAAGGCGCTGTCTGTATCGAATGCCATGATCCTGAATCAAGAGCCTATGAAACAGCGACAGTCATCAAACAAATGTTGGAAAGGCTGAAATCAAACATAGAAAATGTTGAGGATATTCTGAGTAAAGCTAACACACAAGGTGTGGAGGTTTCGGAGCCAGAATTTAAGCTCCAAGATGCAGTGACCATACTCATTCAAGTCAGAAACCTAACTCACAGCTTTTCTCTTGACAAAATCGAAGAAAAGGTTGAGGAAGGAGAAAAGATCATCGCAGAGGTAACAGAAGAAGGAGAAGCTGCTCTAAAAGAGGCGCAGTTCAGAAAGAGAGGATTGATCATAGCAACCTTTTTTATTTTCTTAGTTGTCATCGCATTATTCTTGAAGGTTAGACAGATTGAAAGAAAGGCTCCTCAATAGCCATTTCTAAAAAAATCGTCGATTCCAAATCAACAAAGTAAAACCTCAAAGGAGAATTCTCTGAAAAAAAAGGATCCAGCGCTGACAAAATTTTCGTTTTTGATAGCTCTAAGTCTATCAACTTTATTATTATTATAGATACTCTATTGACAGATCGCTGCCAACTGTCTATTATATTTAGCTAATCATGAAATTAACCGAACAAATTGGAGGATAGGATGAAAAAAGCGTTTCTCTTGATGGTGGTTGTCATCGGCATCATATTTATCTCGAGCTTATTTAGTCAGGATTTCACTTATGTCGGTGCTAATAAGTGCAAATTATGCCACAAAACCGAAAAGCAGGGCCAACAATACCCGTTATGGGAGGCAAGAAAGCACTCTAAATCGTTCCAAGCCTTAGCTACAGACCAGGCTAAGGAAATTGCTCAGGGAGCAGGCATTGAAAACCCTGCAGAGAGCCCAAAATGTCTGACCTGTCATGGACCTCTCTTTGAAAAAGCCCCTGAATTGAAAGAGGAAGGGGTGACGTGTGAACGGTGTCATGGCCCAGGAAGCGCTTATAAGAAAATGAGCATCATGAAGGATCATGCCGAGTCCGTGAAAAACGGCCTGACTGAATATGGATCTCCTGAGGCTATCAAGAAACAATGCTTATCCTGTCACGAAAATGCGCATGGAAAAACATTTGACTTCGAATCAGCTTGGGAAAAGGTGAAACACCCCAGACCTAAGGAAGAATAATATTCACTCATCCAAGGACTGAGAACTCCTAAGAAGTCCATAGAAGGAAGCTCTTTGAAAGAAGGAAAATTCGTCTAATCTTTTTATTTCATCCTATGAAAACAATAAAATACACATGCCTTTTGCTCCTGTTCTTTTCCCTACTCATCGGTCTTGCAGCTGCTCAGACTAATGAGGATTGTGAAACATGCCATTCTGATCCGGAATTGACCACGAGGAGACAAGGGCGAACCATTTCCTTATTTGTTGATTTCCAGAGATATTTAAAATCTGTGCACAAAGATTCAGATTGCATCGATTGCCATCAGGATGCCGATGTGGAAGAGTTCCCTCATCCTGAAAGGCTGGAAAGAGTAAACTGTGGATTCTGTCACGATCGAGCCGATGAAGAATTCTACGCTGGCATCCATGGAAGAGCTCTTAAGAGAGGGGCCCCCTATGCCCCCACCTGCAGTGAATGCCATGGGGAACACTACATCCTGCCTCAGAGTGACGTACAGTCACGCACTTACAAGATGAAAATTCCTGTGCTGTGTG
Source organism: uncultured Eubacteriales bacterium (assembly GCA_964346815.1). Lineage (GTDB taxonomy): Bacteria > Acidobacteriota > Aminicenantia > Aminicenantales > Aminicenantaceae > CAYFWF01. The sequence goes on from CAYFWF010000017.1 coordinate 93,757, forward strand.
GGAAATGCCACAGAGAGGGAGCTCCTGTAACCCGGGTTTACAATATTCCAGAACGAGACATATTGAGCAATTATTCCCAGAGCATTCATGGAGAAGGACTTTTCAAACAGGGGCTCATCGTCACTGCCACCTGCAATGACTGCCATGGAAATCACTTGGTACTTCCGCATACGAATACAAACTCAACTGTCTCTGCCCGCAACATAGCCAAAACGTGCACCCAATGCCATGCCCGAATCGAAGAGGTACATATTAAAATTATAAAGGGCGAACTTTGGGAACAAGAGCCAGGAGCTATTCCAGCCTGTACAGATTGCCATCGGCCGCACACCATCAGGAGAACTAGTCTGGTGCTCGGGACTTCTGACCAGGAATGTTTGAAGTGCCATGAAAAGACAGATGTGTACAAGACGGTCGATGACAGACAGGTCTCTATGACTGTCCAAAAAGAAGAGATACAGAATTCTATGCACAAGAATATTCCCTGCGTGAAATGCCATTCAGACATTGACCCTCAGAGGCACAGACCCTGCGAAACGGCTGGGAGAGTGGACTGTTCCAACTGTCATGCTCAGGTCGCTGAAGATTATTTTGAAAGCAATCACGGTATCGCTTTTGTTCAGAAAGATCCTAATGCACCTTACTGTTCCCACTGCCATGGAACCCACTCTGTGTTGTCCATCAGAGATGAACGGGATAAAACATATCGCTCGAATATCCCCCAATTATGTGGAGACTGTCACGGCAAAATAGATAAGCCTGCCGTTGTCAAAACCTCAGCAGGCGATGCACTCGTTGACTACTCTAGCAGTGTTCACGGACAAGGATTGATCAAAAAGGGACTCCTTCCCAGTGCAGTCTGTACAGACTGTCATAGCGCTCATTTCGAGCTCAAGTATGAAGATGAAAGGTCCTCCATCTACTTTAAAAACATCCCTGCCACTTGTGCAACCTGCCATAAGGGAATCTACGACGAATACGAAAAGAGTATCCACAACATAACTAGGGATGATATGGATCAAAGACTCCCTAACTGTGAAGACTGTCACTCGGCCCATAAGATCAAAGAGATCAAGCAGGATCAATTCATGAGTGAGGTTACGCATCAATGCGGCACCTGTCATGAGGATCTCTCAGAGACTTACACAGAAACCCTCCATGGTAAGGCTTACACACTTGGCTACCTCAAAGCTGCCAAATGTTCTGACTGTCATGGTGCTCACGATATCAGGAAAGTGGATAATCCCGATTCCCATGTGGGATTCAACAGAATCGTGGAAACCTGCAAGAAGTGCCATCCCGATGCCAACCGCCGGTTCACCGGGTATTTGACCCATGCCACTCACCACGACAGACAAAAATATCCCATTCTCTATTTCACCTTCTGGGCAATGACTTCATTGCTCATCGGGGTCTTCAGCTTCTTCGGACTGCACACATTGCTCTGGATGCCTCGCTCTTTTAAACATCTCAAACAAAAAAAGCAAGCCGCAAAAATCCACAAAAGATACTACATCCAGCGCTTCACGACAGGCCAGAGAATCATGCATATATTCGTGATTTTGAGTTTTATGGGTCTAGCCTTGACAGGGATGATGCTGAAATTTGCCAGTATGCCTTGGGCTAAGACTCTGGCTGACCTGTTTGGTGGAGTTGAAGCGGCTGGACGCATCCACAGGATCTCAGCCGCCATCACTTTTGGATATTTCTTTGTTCACCTCTTCTCGATGATCAGGTCAAAAATGCGAACTAAAACCAAATGGAGGGAGATGATCTTCGGTAAGCGCTCCTTATGGTTCAATAAAAAAGACCTGCAAGACTTCATCGGCTCGATAAAATGGTTTCTCGGCTTTGGACCGCGACCTGAATATGGACGTTGGACCTATTGGGAGAAGTTCGATTACATGGCCGTATTTTGGGGCGTGGGAGTGATTGGGCTATCAGGGTTGATCCTGTGGTTTCCTGAATTCTTCACCATGATTTTACCCGGCTGGCTCATAAACGTGGCCATGATCATCCATAGTGACGAAGCCCTTTTAGCTGTAGGATTCATCTTTACTATTCACTTCTTCAACACGCACCTCAGACCTGAATCATTCCCATTGGATCCCGTTATTTTCACAGGACTCGTTCCTTTAGATGAATACAAAGAAGACCGGCCTGAAGAGTTTAAGTACCTGAAAGAGAGCGGTAAACTTAAAAAATCTGTTGAACTAAGGGAAATTTCATCGAGAAGGATGCTTGCTGTCCGGATTTTCGGATATGCTTTCTTGCTGCTCGGAATTTCGCTGATCGTTCTGATTATCTACAGCATGCTGTTTGGCTATAAATGATCCTTGCTTATTTCTTCACTTCTTCAACTTCTGCATCAGGATGCTCATGCTCATACATATCTTTCGGCATCTTCCCCGTTAGCCAAGAAGGATTCATCGGATAAACATGTGGGCTAAACACAGTGGAATACAGATGCCAGATCAGGATAGCTAGGGTTGCCAGGATAGCTTCATAAAAATGAATGACTAACGCCACATCCAAAAAACCCTTGGGTAGGATCGCCACAAAAAAGTTATCAAACCAGAGTAAAAATCCTGTAATGATCATCATAGCGTTTCCCCACACCAGAGCCCAGTACTCAGCTTTTTCGACATAGCTGAATCTCTTAAACCGAGGTTCGTTCTTGGAAAGCCCTAAATTGAACAGAATTCGCTGGGTGAATTGTGTGAAATCTGAAAAATTAGGTATCATATCTTTCAAGAACCGTCGGCCTCTGTGCGAAAAAAGATAGAGGACATGCCATAATGTAGCTATGACAAGAACCACAGCAGCCACCCTATGAATGATGCCTCTCACAGTAAATCCGTAATCCCAGCCAAATAGAAGACTGGCAAACCACGAGTCCCCATATCGAAGGGCAAAGCCAGTGATCACAAGCACAGTGAAACTTACCATAAGAAGCGTATGCTGCCAAAGCTCATCCGCCCACATCCTCTGCACTTGGGGTTTTTTCATCACAAGAACAATCTGCCGCAAAAGGTCTATAATCCAATAGACGGCCATTAACCCAATAATTACGATGATGGCAATGATATAGACTATCCTCACAATTTCTGCGACTTTGTTCTCTGGAGCCGCTTCTATATCGCCGTGAATAGGAGTGGCAGCAAGTTCTGCTGTTATCCCAGGATGGCATTCGCCGCAGGTGCTTCTTAGATTATTTGGATGAATACTCGATTCAGGATTAGTGCTGGGCAAAATCAAATGTACTCCATGACAAGACGCGCAGTTGGCCACATGAAGATCTCCTGCCTTGGTTTTCAAGCCATGATAGTTGTCTATAAAAGTAGGCCTTCGTCCCGTTGAAATCCCATATCGTTCTATCAACGTAATTGATTCATGACAAGGAGTACAGGTGGCTTCCGCCAACCTTGCTCTCGACACAGGAGATCGAGAGTCTTGGGGAGAGATAATCCCATGCTCTCCATGGCAATGGGTACACACCGGAGAGGTGGCATCTCCTCTTTTGACCAACTGTCCATGAATCCCTGACCAATAGTCTTCTGTAACTTCTTTATGACATTTACCACACGTATCGGGAATATTGAAGTGGTTGATGGAAGAATTGGGATTGCCCTGTGAATAAATCCTATGTGCTGTTCCCTCACCTGAATGACAATCATTACATGTGGCAGCAGCAGTAATCCCACCCTTTACAGCTCTGCCATGGATGCTGCTTTCGTAGATACTGAGGGGATGGTCGGTTCGGATCTGATGCCTTTTGACCAAATCCAGATCTGTATGGCAGACCCCACAGGTCTCTGGAAGATTAACAGGATTGGTTTTTGAAAGCTTCGCCGAAGAAGGCAATACCTCATGACCGCCGTGACAATCAGAGCAGGTCGGAATTTCCTCATCCTCAGCATGGGCAGTACGGCCATGAATCTCGTAGTCTTCTCCTTCTTCCTGATGACAAGATTCACATCCCTGCCAGCCGACTTCAAAATCAGGGATTTCTTTATGAGGAATGATTCCTTTAGTGATGTGACAATCAAGACATTCAAAACCATCATGGATGGAATGGGAGAGATCATCTTGGATAACCGTGTCATGTTTGCTTTTCTCGTGGCACTCCACACATGAATCGCTGTCTATTGTCTCATACTCTTCCTCTTTCTGCTGTGCTGAAGCAATGAATATCACAACGAAAAAAAACAGGAGGAAAAGAATGAGCATGGGAGAGATTTTTTTTTGATTGAGACATTTCTTCATATTTTTAACTCCCGATTAATCGAGGCGTTCCTTTTTTTCTATACCTTTAAAAAAAGCTGGCCAAAAAGGATCCTGCTGAGGTATGGACAAAGGATTGAACGTTCCATCTCTTCTTCTTATGGTTCTCTCCTGTGGATTTTCTAGCACTTTGCCGACCACAGAGGATTGTATTTGAGCCAGCTCCAATTGTTGAATCACCTTAGGCGAATGTCCGGGTCTTACTGTGATGAGGAGAGAGCCTTCGGCAATGGCAGCGATAGGATCAATATCGAAAGCCTCGCACACCATCCTTACTTCAGCAGGATAGATGAATAATGCTTCTTCAATCTCCATGCCGACCCTGCTGGCATTGGCCATTTCAAAAAGGCCTCCAATCACTCCACCTTCTGTAGCATCATGCATGGCCGTGACGCCCCCTGCATCCATAGCTGTCAGCGCATCTTTGACAACCGTCATCTGTTTGGAGAGGGACTTTGCTTTAGTTACCAGAGAGGGCGGATAATCTTTCAGAAGCTCTTTTTCTCGTAGCACAGAAAGGATGGCAGCCGTCTCGATTGCAGGACCTTTGGTTAAAAGAATGTCGTCACCTGGACAGGCTCCTGCTGGCGTAACAAAACTGTCTTTGTCTGCAACAGCAAAAACCGTTATTCCTCCTATTGTAGGAGCAGCAAAACCAGGATAATATCCTGTATGTCCGCCGACAATAGCGATATCGAGATCCTTTGCTGTCTCATTGATAGAATCTACGATAGTTTTAAAATCTTTATCTGATGTGGCAGGAGGCATCAACAGTGTATAGGTCATATATCTGGGCTTGACTCCCATCACAGCCACATCGCTCGCTCCGATGTGAACCGTATACCAGCCAAACATTTCAAGGGGAAGTTTTGGGATGGTGAATATGGGATCTTCAGCGATAACCAGCACCTTGTCATTTCCGATATCGATAACCCCAGCATCGACTCCTGTTAAAGGGGGAACGAGAACAGAATCATCTTCTTTTCCGAGGCGTTTGAGAAGAAATTCTGTGAATGTGTCGAAGTTGATCTTTCCGATTTTTGGTCCTATATTTCTTTTCATAATTCTCTCCTCAGATTAGCTCAACACTAACATTTATCATGGCTATTTCTTATTTATTCAATAGACTTTCTAATTTTTAAATCTTATTTAAACCTTAGATTTTTGTCAATTGCACTCTTCTATTGATACCTAGCGAACATTCTCTTTACGACAGTTCAAACAAGAAAGGAGAATGGATGACGAAAGGATTTGTTTTTTATTCAAGTGTTAGAGAATCATAGAATCAGAGGATCAAACCAAGGAAGAAGCTGTCTGCGGAATGGATCTCATTCAAAAACATTCTTGGAAGAGCATCTTCTTGAAACAAACAATCAGAACCTGGCTGCTGCTTGAAGAGCAAGAAGATTATTGTCTTTTTTAAGATTCCGATCACCCTCCATCACAAAATCATATTCAAATTTAAACACGATGGCTGGAGTCAGATAATAATTCAAGCCAAGGGCAAAAATTCTCTTGTCGAAATCGGTGGGTTTCCTCCCCAATTGATCCCCTGGATCCAGATAATCAAGGATTTCGAACCTGAGGGTAGGTCTGAATCTCTCACTCAATAGATAAGAGGCTTGTATGAAAAGGCCCTCGCCTGTTCCTTTGTCGATAGGTACGGGATTATCAGAAGAAAAGTGAGAGTATTCAGCATAGAGGTCTAATTCATTTATCCTACCCAAAAAATGAAATCCGAACATATTCAAATCGAGTTCACTCTCTTCATCCCAAGCTCCATGGTAATATGAGGCTCCCAATTCCCATCTATCCTGGAAAATTCCGCTTAGCCGGAAGCCTACACTCTTGGCATCATTATTATCTCGATACTGCCTGCTCCCTCTCAACCGACTGCCGCTCCCCAAGCCATTAATCGTATAGGCATCATAATTGATATAAAAATCCTCATGGAGGATTATGTTGCCATGCAGATCAATCCCAACTTCTTTCCAAGCACTGACTCCGATCTCTCTTGCCATCTGAGGTCGTGTAATAAGCAAATTCTCCAGAGGGGCATGAAAATCATCGAAGCGGTTAAAAGGAGTTATTATGGCTCCAATTCTAAGTGCCATGTTCCTCATCAGCCAAACATCCATATATGCTTGCTCAACAAATGGAGGCTCATCTTCGCCTCCGCCGTGTTCAAACTCAAACTCAGCATGATAGGATACTCTTTCATGTAAACGACCGGTTAGGCCTACATTCAAGTAGTGAATATCAAAAGTATCCGTACTGTCTTGTGATGAAAAGAATTCGGTATACAGATACCCAGCCAAAACAGGACTTGTAGGCAGGGCTCCACTCTCCTTTTTCGACGATTCCTTATCAAGATATTCGAAAATGACTGCCTCGCTATTCTCATCCAGCCCAGACAATGGGCCCATCTCTTTGACAATGGTCTTCCATTCCTCGGAAGAATATTTTGAAGGTGGATAGGCAAAATGGCAACGGCCGCATTTAAGGTCATAGAGTCTTTTACCTTCTGAATAATCGCTTTGGCTATAGGCCACAAAAGGAAAAACTGTGGTTAGCACACCTATTATCCATAATGTTTTTCTCACCAATTTCTTGCATCTCCTCTCTATTATATCTATCCTACAGAATATATAGGAATTATAATTATAGATGTACTTTATTCTTAAGTCAAATTGAAAAAATTTGAAATGAGAGCAAATCTTGCATTTCTTAGTCTATTTCCATCTCTCTGTTTTTAAAGTATGATGTAAAAGACTTCTTTGAAGAAGGAGGAATGCCGTGCTCACTCCAAATTCAAACAAGCGTTTATCCGGGCTAGAGCACGCGATGCAGTGGCCACACCCCAAATAGGTTCTGAGCCCAAGGTGGTTTCTGTCCGAGCCTTGAGAAATAAAGCGCTCGATGACTTCACTAAGCTCCAGATCAAATTTCTCCAGAAAAGAAAAAGCGGAAAGACATCCCATGAAGAACCTCAATATCAGGTTGAGGATTTTTGGGTATGGGCTCTGCGCAGAGCTGTCAAGGAGGGTGATATTGAATTTGGCTCATTGATGGCGGGACAGGGAATAGGTCTTGTCAATCAGGTTCTCCCTCTTAAACAGGCCATAAAACAATTGATCCTAGAAGCCGAAAATGCCTTAGAAAAAATCAGAGGAAAATGTCAGTGTATTTGATGTATAGATTCAATATTTTCAAATGGACAAACCATAAAAGATACCATAAACAGGAGGGAAAATGATCATCGCTTCCCTTGCCATATTCCCAACAAGCGAAGGAGTGTCGGTCTCCAAGTATGTCAAAGAAGCCATAAGAGTGATTGAAAGCTCAGGCCTCAAAAGCGTTACAGGTGGCATGAACACTGCGATTGAAGCTCCCGATCTGGCAACGCTCTTCAAAGTCATTGAGAAAGCTCATCAGGCTATAGCAGAGATGGGAGCTCGACGTATCCATATTGATCTCAACGTAGACCATCGCTTGGATACAGACGCCACTATTAAATCCAAGCTCAATGCTGTCGACAAAGCCTAGCCTGCTTTGATTTCATTGGATTCTTAAACGAAGAGAGCTTCTCGAGGAATTTGGCCTTCACCCGACCCGCCATAAAGGCCGGGTGAGACAAGTGGGCCCCCCGGCTCCCTTCCTGGAAATCTCATCACCCTTATACTCCCAAACCTCTGCGCCTTCCTGTTCCAGCATTTTCCTTGTCTGGGGATTGCCAGAAAGGACGATACATTTTCTGGGAGCAACTGTTAACACATTGCATCCCATACTCTCAAATTCCTCATCGGAAACCTCAATCAGTTTGATTCCCAGGCTAACGAGCCATTTCCGAAAACTGACCGGCATCAATCGAGAATAGACAACGGCCAGATCGTGATCCACAGGGCTGATGATGGACATCAAGTGCAGAACATCATCGGGCCCCTTCCAGTGTGGCAGCGGCACGACCTTGAACTCAGAAATGAATCCTTTAATCAGTTCATAAAACTGGCGAATGCCCTCTCGGTCAGTACGGTAGCCCTCTGCTATAGCTAAGGTGTCTTTGTTAAAAATAACGACATCTCCTCCCTCCAAGCATCCTTCCCCGGTAATGGAACCAAGAATTGGGATATCCAGTCCCGATAAAAATTCAGCCATAGCTTCAGGTTCCCTCCTGCGCTGCTCCTTTCCCATGTTGCACACAACAGCTCCTACTGGAGTCATGATCACAGGATCATGGACATAGATCGAATCCAATCCGGTTTGATCATTAGAGGGCAGATAGTGGATCTGAGGAACTTGCTTTTCCAGAAGCTCAACAAAGCTGTCGTACTCTTCTACTGCTCGATTAAAATCTGGGCAGCCTAGATAATTTAAGTCGGCCCACTGCTCTTGGATGTTATCATCACTAATAAAGGCCTCGGTTGGATGTTTCAGCAGCAGACGTCTTATGGAGCCAACTTCAGACTGGCAGCCGAATTCCATCATCTGAATCCTCCGCCCGTATTATAAAGATAAAACCAAATTGTGTGTCGTCAAAGGATTTAGACAACAGCGATCGATTATCTAAGCTACGGTTTCGCATCTCATCATACCCTTAATTTGTGCTCTCCATCAAGGCCATTGTTTGATTCAATCTTCTT
>CAYFWF010000018.1:0-123747 GCA_964346815.1 uncultured Eubacteriales bacterium
TCATCATCCGCTTGAACAGGCAGGACAATGAGCTGAGAAAAAAGAGGGCAGGAGAGGCCCAGCAGCAGAAGGCCGAAGAGATCGGAAAACACCTGGCGGAAAAACTGGAAAAGACGGAAAATATTATTCTGCAGGAGTTGGCTTCAGATTTCGGTAATGGCCAAAACGCCTATCGAACACATCACGAACTGGTCTTTGTAGGAAGCATTATCAATGATAAACTCGTGATGCCTTGGGAAGAAGCCGAGATTCAGAAACTCCCCTCAAAAGCTAAGAGTTCAAGAGAACTCATTCTTCAGGCCCAGAAGGCCGAGTTCGAAAAAAATGATCTGAAGCTCGCCGAATCCTTATTGAATCGCGCTTTATCTTCTGAGGATTCTTCTTTAAAGAAGTGTTTCATACAGGTTCAGAAAGGAAGGATTCTCACAAAATTGGGTGATGGAGAAGAAGCCAAACATCTTTACCTTAAGATTCTCGCTCAACCGGGTGGTCTGACCGATGAGTACGGCATCCCTTTTTCTCTTTATGCTGCGGAGCGTCTTTCGGTTTTGGACTCAGAAGTCAAGCCGATCTTGGACCGTTTGGAAGGTCTTATGGGAGAAATCCGCTGGCTTCCCTCCAGTGCACTTTATTTTATCCAGGATATCACCGCACAAGTTCAAGAAAAATCACAGGATCCAGATCTTTTAGGGAGGATGGCGAATCTGAGGCAGTCAACAGAAAACGCACTGGAAAATCTTGGAAGGCTGGAGTCGCTCAAAGGCTATGTTTCGAGCTGGATGCTGCGGCACCGTTCCCTCAATCAGTCTGGAGATCCAATAAACTGGGAAGCCCACGGAGATATCCCCTGGATCGTGGGCATTCGGGAGCCCAACGACGGTCAATCTCAGGTCCTCCTTGCATTTCATGGACCTGGTGTCCTAAGCACATCAATCGAAGAGTCCGGCTTGGCTAATACTTTTCCAGGTATCTGCCGGATAACCGCAAGCCCTTTAGGAGAGGGATTCCTACCTGGAGGGTCGTTCGAGGGATTCCGGATCCAGTTCGAGGAGACCGATGTGTCTGCCTGGTCCAAATCTTCCCTCCCGTTCCCCATTCTTTACTGGTCCATCCTTATTCTTGTCATCGGATTTACTGCCTTCGGAAGTTATCTGCTCTGGCGTGATATCGGCCGGGAATTGGCGATTGCGGAAATGAGATCCCAGTTTGCAGCCAGTGTTTCCCACGAACTCAAGACTCCGCTGACCTCCATACGCATGTTTGCCGAAGCTTTGACCATGGGCGTGAAGAAGTATCCCGAGGCACAAAAAGAATACCTGCAAACCATCATCAGCGAGAGCGAACGCCTGAGTCGGCTGCTCAACAATGTCCTGGATTTCTCCAAGATCGAGCAGGGGACCAGGACCTACCGCTTTGAGCCCACCTCTCTGGAAGAGATCATCCATGATGCAGAAGAAGCCATGGCCTTTCCGATGGATCAGAAAGGATTCGATCTACAGGTTGAGGTGGAGGAAGGAATCCCAGAGATTCAAGCCGACAAAGATGCCCTCGAACAAGCCGTCCTCAATCTCCTTCATAACGCCATGAAATATTCAGGAGAGAGCCGGGACATCAAACTCAAACTCCACAGAAATGGAGATCTGGCATCTATCGATGTCACAGACTACGGCATCGGAATAGTGAAGGAGGATAGGGATCGCATTTTCGGGAAATTCTTCAGAGTGCCTGGGACCGAAAACCAGAAAATCCCTGGGACAGGCCTGGGCCTGACCATCGTTTCCCATATCGCCGAGTCCCATGGAGGCAAGGTCGAAGTTAAAAGCCAACCTGGGGAAGGGAGCACCTTTTCCATTATTCTTCCCCTGGAGGCCAAATGAAGCGGATTTTGATCATTGAGGATGACATGTCGATATTAAAGGGCCTTAAAGATGTGCTGATGTTCAAATCTTATGATGTTTTCACCGCTACTGATGGAGCGTCGGGATATGAAATGGCTGTCGAGAAAAATCCAGATCTCATCATCCTGGATATCATGCTTCCCAAGATGGATGGATACACGCTGTGTAAAAAACTGAGGGATGCAGGAAATATGACTCCTGTTTTGATGCTGACCGCCAGGGGAGAAGAACCGGATAAGGTGCAGGGGCTGGATATCGGTGCGGATGACTACGTGACCAAGCCTTTCTCTCTGACGGAGCTCCTTGCCCGGGTCAGGGCCCTGCTCAGACGAAGCCCGAGAGAAGAAACAGAGAAAAAACCTCCGGATTCGCTCAAATTAGGAAATGTTCTCCTGGATTTTAAAAAATACGAGGCCCTGAAAGGGGGACAGCCCTTGAGCCTCACACCCAAAGAGTTCGGTGTGTTGAGGTGTCTTGCCTACCGAGCGGGTGATGTGGTCACCCGGGATGAACTCCTGGATGAAGTGTGGGGATATGAAAAGTTTCCTACCACCCGCACGGTGGATAACCATCTGGCCCAGATCCGTTCCAAGATCGAGGAGAATCCCTCTGATCCTCGATACTTGATCACGGTCCATGGAGTCGGATACAAACTGGCCTGGGATGAGGAAAAAACATGATGTCGAGATCCTTACAAAATAATTACAAATTTCTTACACGGCCATGACAATCCAGAGATTCGAAAAGTGTATCTTCGGAGTGAAATCAAATCCGAGGAGGCATGAAATGAAAAGAAAATCAATTTGGTTCGGAGTGATCGGGCTTTTTCTCACAGCGGCTCTTTTGGGAGGCTTCATTCAATCAGGAGAAGATTTATTTCAGAAGGCGCTCCGTCTTGAGCGGAACGAAGGGAAACTCATGGAAGCCATCGAGCTTTACAATAAAGTGGTGGCTGAAGAGGGAAACAAGGACATCGCTGCCCAGGCCCAGCTCAGAATCGGTCTGTGTTATGAGAAGCTGGGACAAAAAACCATCAAACAGGCGAAGGAAGCTTTCCAGAAAGTCGTTGACAACTTTCCCGGACAAACAGAGGCTGTCAAGGTAGCGAAAGAGAAACTATCCATTTTCCTGAAAGCTCAAGCCGCCATTGAAAAAGCCGGCAAAGAATTCAACATCCGCAAAATCTGGTTTGGTCCTCTTACCGATACTCTAGGTACTCCATCGCCTGACGGAAAATATCTCTCCATGGTGGATTGGACCACAGGTGATATTGCCGTCCGAGATCTTGCCAGTGGTAAAAATCGCCGTCTTACAGATAAAGGAACTTGGGCGGAATCTTCGGAATTCGCTTTGTTTTCCAAATGGTCCCCTGATGGTAAAAAGATCGTCTTCCAATGGCTCAACGAAAAAAAATGCTGGGATTTAAGAATAATTGCCCTGGATAATCCAAAACCTCGAGCCCTCCTTGCCATGGATTTGATGGAATATGTTCATCCTTTTGAGTGGTCACCTGACGGGAGCAGCATTCTCGTGGCCGTTACTGATCAAAATTCTTTTAAGTTGGGATTAATGGCAGTTTCCGACGGATCATTCCGCATTTTAAAGGATATTTCTGAAAGCGAATGGGGAGGTAATCCTCCTGTAATTACTTTCTCCCCAGATGGAAAATATATCGCATACGATTACCCACAAGATGAAGAATCACAAAATCGTGATATTTTTGTGATGTCGGTCTATGATAAGCAAGAAACTACCCTGATCGAGCATCCCATGAATGACAGCTTGCTTGGCTGGTCTCCGGATGGGAGATGGATTCTTTTTGCAAGCAATCGTACCGGGAGCATGGATGCCTGGGTTGCCGGGATTGATAAAGGAGAGCTGAAAAAGGCTCCAGAGCTAATCAAAAAAGATTTAGGGCTTATTCAACCACTTGGATTTACACAAAATGGCAATTTTTATTACGGAATTTCAAATCGAATGGTTGATATTTACTCGATGGAGATCGATCCTGAATCTGGGAAAGTCCTGTCATCTTCGGTAAAAGCAACTCACCGTTATGAGGGATCTAATAGATCTCCTGCCTACTCGTCTGATGGGAAATGCCTGGCATATGTTTCGACCAGAGGCCCCGGCCCTCTTCGACATAATGTTCTTTGTATCCGCGATGTGCAAAGTGGCGAAGAAAGAGAGATAAATCCAGAACTGAATTTTTTCGATTATCCCCGTTGGTCTCCGGATGGCCGATTCATTTCAGTTGAAGGAAAAGGCAAAGACGAAAAAATTGGTATTTACCGTATCGATATCCAAACAGGGATTCCTGAGCTGGTTGTCCAGGTCGAACCAGGGGTGGTGATCTACTCTCACAGATGGTCGAAAGACGGGAAGTCCATTTTCTTCACAAAAAGTGGTCCAGATGAGAGAGGCCCGAATTATTCTAGAAGCTCTCATATATATGTCCATGACATCTCAAGCGGCCAAGAAAATGTCCTTCCGGGATCTCCTTCGGATGCCAAAGATATCGACATCTCTCCGGACGGGCGATGGATAGCCCTTTTGAATCGAGATGAAAAAAGGGCGCTTAGGGTTATACCCTCTTCAGGTGGAGATCCTAAGGTTCTTCATTCTTTTGAGATCCAAGAGAATTACATCATTTCACCGACTTGGATCGCAGGAGGAAAATACATCCTTTTTAAGCAGCAGAAACTTGATTCTTACGAAGAAGAAGGAATATCAACCTGTGAACTAATACGGATCCCTGCAGATGGAGGTGAACCACAGAAGTTAGGATTGGAGATGTCAGAATTCCATCATTTCAGTGTCCACCCTGACGGGCAGCAAATTGTCTTCCATTCTCCTGGATCAAAAATGCAATGGCCGGAGGTCTGGGTCATGGAGAACTTCTTGCCAAAAAACGAAGGCATGAAGCAATAAGGCCAAAAAAGCAGGAGTTTTAAGGGGATAGCCTAACGAGGGCCATCCCCTTTTTTGTTTAAAATGAACGTATTCATACCTGTGTCATGGGGAGGAGTTTGACGAGGTGGCGGTCCATCGTTGCCATGGAGAAAGAGTATGATTCGTTACAAAAGCACGAAAGCCTTTGCTGCAGGGTTCATAAATAAGTATAATGGATAAAATGGTCGAGAAGAGATTTCTGCCTAAACAGAACATCAGCAAAAGGGAAAGACAGAAGATTATCGAGGAGTTAAAAATTTATTTTTCGAAGAAAAAGCAGGTGGCTTTTGCTTATATTCTCGGCTCGTTTTCTGAAGGGAAACCTTTCAGGGACATTGACGTGGCGGTTTATTTTTATGAGCCCAAAGAGGGATTAACCCTTGAATCGGATTTATCCTTCGAATTGTCAAAAGAAACAGGATATCCAGTCGAAGTGATCGTCTTGAACAAGGCCCCTGTCTCTTTTCAGCTTTCTGTTCTAAAGAATGGGATGCTTCTGGTCAGCAAGTCGGAAGACATGAGAACGGATTTCATCGATGACGTCGGCAGGAGATACAGAGAATATTCTCACTTCAGAAACCTGGCTTTAGAGGCATAATCCATGAAAATATCTGTAGATATGGACCGGATCCTAAAAGCGAAGATGGATCTTATCCGGGTTTCGGATCAAATCGATCAGCTTTTTGGAAAAGGAGTCAAGGATTACCTCTCGGATCCTAGAAATGCGCTGTCGCTAAAGTACTTGCTGATCGAAGCTGTCGAGGCTATGGCCGATATTTGCCAACACCTCTTGGCGAAAGCAAAAGGGATGGTTTGTGAAGGATATGTGGACTGCCTCGTTAAGGCCGGCAGAGCCGGAATCATTACCACTGCATTGGCCCAAAAGCTGCGAAAGCTGGCTGATCTCAGGAATATCCTCATCCATAGGTATTGGATTGTCGATGATGAGAAAATCTACAGCCAGACAATGAAAAATAAGCAAAATTTGAGGGAATTTATCGACCAGGTAGATGATTTCGTCAATTCGTTAAAGCGGTAATCCAAAAGCTTAATCATGCGGCAGACGGTTTGATAGGCCTGAATATTCCCCTTGAAGGATCTCGTATTATCTTTATCCTTTGGCATGTAGCTAAGGAAGTTTGGGCATGGAAAACTTCCTGCCAAAGAACGAAAGCAGGAATTTGAAGGGGATGGCCTAATGAGGGCTATCCCCTTTTTTGTCTAAAATGAACGTATTCATTCCTGTATCATCGCGAGGAGTGTGACAATGAGGGGGTTCATCGTTGTCATGGAGAAAGAATATGATTCGTTACAAAAGAATGAAAGCCTTTGCTGCACGGTTTATAAATGGGTATGTAGGAAGCAATATTTTATAAGAGATTTCTATCGAAAAAACACCTCAGTAAAAGGAAAGACAATTTCCGAGATATTGAGCAGTTGACTTTCGAAAAAATCGGGTCAAAATAGAAATATAAGGATCTCCATTCTCGCCTCTCCCCCGGCCGCCACATAAACTTTTATTCCCACTCTCTTTGCCAACTCAAGAAACGGGCCAACCCGCCTCACCCTACAAAATTGGCTCGCCCGAAGGGTAAAATCCTCCTAAAATCAACCTGTTCTCAACACATATGGTATGGATTTGTACTATAATGTTTTCCGAGGATGGGTTTTAGACTGAACTGGCAGCGAAGATCCACAGTTGTTCTGGCCGGAGTCACTCTGGTTATTGGCATCGTGCTGATCATGTTGGCCATAAGGGAGGCCGAGCGGGAAAAGCTGTCTCGGGAGAGGAACCTGGCAAGGGAGCAGCAGAGATACGCCGCGCTGTTTTCAGAAGAGATTGACTCTCTCTTTTCAGACATTGAAAAAGAAATAGCTTCCGCTCTCGCAGATTCAGAAAAACAGTGGGATCTGCAAGATTTGTCGAATGTCTGCCGCCTGACAGCCGCAGAAGAAGACCTCATCGGCGGCATCTTTCTGGCCGGTGCGAATGGTGAACTGGTTTTCCCTCTCAAAAATCCGTTGTATCTCACATCAGAGAGGAGACGTATGGCCGCGAAAAATCTGGAAAAAATCGAGGGCACTAGATTCTTTGGAAGAGCTGAATCGGCCGAGCTCGCATCCCAAAATCTGCCTCTGGCCATCGAGTCCTACAAGATACTGCTCGATTCAGTTCCGGATGATTCTTCCCGGGGGCTGATTTTGAACCGTCTTGCCAGATGCTACCTGAAATCTGGGAATTTGGACCAGGCATTGAACGCTTACAATACCATCCTCGACAACCATTCCCTTGAATTGAGTGCCGATGGCGTTCCTTTGGGGGTAATTGCCTCTTTCCAGATAGGGAACATCACCTTAAAGAATGAACCTGAGAAAGCAGGACAGGTCATTTTGGAATTCTACACTCGCCTGATAAGCTCTGAATGGAGTCTGGATAAAGCGCAGTTCCAATTTTACCGAAATGTCATTCGAAATATGAGCGAGACCTGGAAATCCGAAAGTAAAGCTGTCGATGAGAATAGAGATTTCCAGAACCGCTGGGATGAACTCGAAAAACAGGCGGATGCCAAGCTCCAAATTTTGACAGCGGATGAGAATCTCATCGAAAAGATTGTTCCCCTTGTTCAAGCCAGACTGTTGGAATTCGATAGCGAAAGGCAGGAATTCTCCCGCTTTTCCGAAATCATCGACGGAACCCTTTTCCTCATCACTGCCGCCACCGTTCAGAAAGATACGGTGCTTGGAATCCGTATCGATAACGCTGTTCTGATTCAGGACCGGCTCCCCATGATTCAAGACAGGATTCCGGTCCCTGAGGATTGGCTCGTTCAGATTGTCGATTCTGACGGGCGAGTTATCTCCGGAGAAGAGGCTCTATCTTCTGGGAAAGCTGATTCCGGTTCAGCTTTTGCTTTGGGGTTCGACCAAGATTTTCCACTCTGGCAGATCCGCATTTTCCAGAAATATCCTCAATCCGTGGACAGGCAGTTCAACCTGAGGCGCAACGTCTACATCCTGATTGTGGCGGTGGTGATAGCGGTTTTGTTCCTGGGTGGATTTATGGCCATTAGGAGCATGGCCAAAGAGGTGGAGTTGGCCCGGTTGAAATCAGAGTTTGTCTCCACAGTATCCCATGAATTCAGGACTCCTTTGATGTCCATTCGATATTTATCCGAGATGCTCGATGGGGGGAGGGTTAAAGAGGAGGACAAGAAAAGGATCTATTACAGCAAAATCAACAAAGAAAGCGAACGCCTGAGCCGGCTCATTGAGAATATGCTCGATTTTTCGAAGATCGAGGCCGGGATTAAGGAATACAAATTCGAGGATGTATCAGTCAAAGAAATGGTCGAGGAAGTTTCGACCAGGTTCAAGCAGTACATGGCGGGTAAAAAAATGACCCTGGACTATGAGATACAAGATGACCTGCCGGTTGTTCATGCGGATAAAGAAGCAATCTCCAGGGCCTTGTTCAATCTGCTCGACAACGCGGTGAAATATTCGGAGAATAATCCTGTGATTCATCTAAGAGCCTCTCATCAGGGAGAGACGGTGTTTCTGGAAGTCCAGGACGCAGGTGCAGGAATCAGTAAAGACGATCAGAAAAAGGTGTTCCAGAAATTTTACCGTTCCTCCCACCCCGCCTCTAAAAGCATCGAGGGAAGCGGCATAGGCCTCACCCTGGTTGACCACATCGTCAAAGCCCACGGCGGTCAAGTGACGATGGAGAGCGATTTGGATCAGGGAACCAGAGTGACAATCGAGCTGCCGGTTTTGCCGAAAGGAAAGTAAGATGGCTGACAAGATGGCCAAAATATTGATCGTCGAGGATGATGAGACCATCCTGATGGGTTTGAAAGATGACCTGGAGTTCGAGGGATATGAAGTCGCTGTGGCTGATAATGGAAAGGATGGATATAGGCTGGCCAGAGGTGGAGATTTTCAACTGATCATTCTCGATATCCTGCTGCCGGAGCTCAATGGCTTTGAAATCTGCAAAAAGCTGAAAGAGGAAGATGTGAATACTCCCATTTTGATGCTCACCGCGGCCAAAACAGAGGAAATAGATAAAGTTATGGGATTGGAGTTGGGTGCCGACGACTACGTCACAAAGCCCGTGGGTTCAAGGGAGTTGGTGGCCCGGGTGAAGGCCATCCTGAGGCGGACAGGGGAAGAGCCGAAGATCGGGAGTATCTTCAAATTCGGTGATGTTTCGGTCGATTTTAGACGCCATGAAGTTCTTAAGTCCGGAGAAGTTGTCCATCTCACAGCTCTGGAATTCAGGCTTTTGGAATTTTTTATCAAAAGAAAGGGGGAGGTGATAAGGAGGAATGACCTTCTCGATGAGGCCTGGGGAGACGCCATCATCTCTCCGCGGACGCTCGATTCTCACATCGTCCATCTGAGGAAAAAGATCGAACCAGACCCATCCCGGCCTCAGCATCTTATCAGTATCAGGGGAGTCGGATACAGGTTCGAATGTTGAGAAAGGCTCCACAGAAACTCCATGCAAAATCCGATCAATCGTAACCACGAAGGGAAGAAAAAACATTATTATCCTCTTGTACACAAAATCGAAGGAGGAATGAGATGAAAAAAATCAACGGTTCAGTTTCAAAGAGTTTCTTGGGGATCTTTATATTGGCGGTTTCTCTTGGCTTGATCCTTGCGGCCAATGCGAAGCAGTCTGCCGAGGAATTGTATGAAGCCGCGGTTTTCAAAAAGGATGCCGATGGAGACATGGAAGGGGCCATAAAGATTTTCCGCGAGATCGTGGAGCGGTTTCCGAGCAATGTGGAAATCGCCGCCAAAGCGCAGCTCCAGATCGGAATCTGTTACGAAAAGCTGGGACAAAAAACCATCGCACAGGCGCAGGAAGCTTTCCAGAAAGTCGTTGATAACTATCCCACACAGTCCGAAGAAGTCAAAATCGCCAGAGAAAAATTATCAACACTTCTGAGTGCCAAGAAAGCGGCTCAAAAAGGAGCTGCGGAATTTAAAATCCGAAAAGTTGCATCACAACGAGGTAATATTTCTCCAGATGGACGCTTGCTTTCCTATACAGACTGGACTACTGGAAACGGTGAACTAGCCGTGATGGAGATAGCTACCGGAAAAAAACAGTGCCTTACTCATAAGGACCCTGGGGATGAATCTTGGTATTTTTTAATTGGATCCATATTCTCACCCGATGGAAAGAAAATTGCATTCATCCGTTGGAGCGATGATAATACGACTGACTTCCGAATGATCAATGTGGACGGCACAGGACAGCGTGTTCTCTTAAAGGGGGAAGATATATACCATTTCTGGCCCAACGACTGGACAAAGGATGGGAAATATATTCTGGGAGAACTCCGAAAGAGTGATAAAACGAATCATATCGCTTTTTTATCTGCCGTTGATGGGAGGCTTCGAGTAATCAAAGAGCTTGATAAAAATTCTCCAGGGAAATTGTGTCTTTCTTCAGATGGCGACTGGATCGCTTATGATTTTCCTCAGGATGAAAAATCCGATAAACGAAATATCGTCCTATTATCACAGGACGGAAGCCGCGAAATTCCTTTGTTCAAACACCCTGCCGATGACCGCTTACTGGGTTGGTCCCCAGACGGAGATTGGATCCTTTTTTCCAGCGACCGGTCAGGATTTTGGGATGCATGGATTATTCCTGTCAGCGATGGAAAAGTCAAAGGCGATCCCATATTGGTCAAACGGGACTTTGGGCAGGTAAAAGGATCAGGTTTCGAACCACTGGGATTCACTCAGGATGGATCTTTTTACTTCAGAAATCAGGTGTGGCTTGAGGACATTTATGCAGCAGAAATCGACACAGCTAAGACCAAAATATTGAGTCCGCCCAAAAAAATGGCTCAACGATTCGAAGGGTGCAATTGTGACCCGCTTTGGTCTCCTGATGGCAAATTTCTGGCCTATCTCTCCAGACGGGAGTATAAAGGACTGAAATCTAGCGCTATCTGTATCATAAATATAGATTCAGGAGAGGAAATTGAGCTCTTACCCGAGCTTAGAAATCCTGGAGGATTGAGATGGTTCCCTGATGGAAAATCCTTTCTGGCCGCAGGAACCGATGAGAACGATCAAACAGGACTTTTCAGAGTCGATGCCAAAACCGCTGACATGTCTTTGATTGTAACAGGAGATTCTGGGTATCACTCACCCAGATGCTCTCTCGATGGAAAAAGAGTCTTTTATGATGCTGATTTGTGGAAGGAAAAGATTTTTAGAATTATGAGATATGATCTAGATACCCAACAAAAAAAAGAGATTTACAAGAGCGATTGGCAAATTTTTCGTATGGACCTCTCTCCAGATGGAAAACAACTGGTTTTTTACGAGGGGAAGGATGGTGCTTTAAAGACCATCTCTGTGGACGGAGGCCAGCCTCGAGTGCTTTTGAAATTGGAAGACAGAGGTATTAACAGTGTGGCCTGGTCTGCGGATGGGAAAGATATCTTTTTTTCTAAGACACTAGAAGGGACCAAGACTGGAAAATGCGAACTCTGGCGGATTCCAAGTGAAGGAGGAGAACCCGAAAAGTTTGATCTTGAGGTAGAGGGTTTGATAGACCTGAATATGCATCCCGAGGGATCTCTTCTGGCTTTTACCCTCTGGCATGTAGGTGAAGAAGTCTGGGTGATGGAAAATTTCCTTCCCAAGAAATAGGGAATAAAAAATAGGGGAAGGTTCTGTTTTTTCTCAAAATATTACATTTTCGTGACACTTCCACCGAAAAAAGTCTTATATTAAATAATGAGGGATTGCGATAGATGAGGGGTGGATGCTCAACGCTCATTAAATCTTCATCGAATCATAACACTTGCTTAACACATCGAGCAGCAGAAAGTTTTATATTATAGACAGAATGAGTTAAGGGATGAATTTCGAATATACATATATGGGAGGAGTCATGAGCCTGATGGCATCCTTTGGTCAACCTGTGACTCCAAACACTGAATTGATGAGCTTCATGGGATCTCTTTTCCAGATCATCACTTTCAGCGCGGCTGCTTTATTTGCACTTGCTCTGCTCGTCATCGTATGGCTTTGCTTTACAGGAACGAAAAAACCTGAGAACTGACCAGGTTAACCACAACATAATCGAATCGCAACTGTAAATTAACCTTCCTTTTTTCACTTTTTATACATATTTGTTTAGATTTGGAAATATATATTCTATTCTTTAAAAATTCAACAGCCAACCTTTCTATTCGCCTGACTCTTTTGTTGCGAAATGAGCGAGTTATGAGACTGACTGGTAAGTACTTTAGACAGGTATGTGAGCCGCCAGCTGAGTATTCAGCTCAGAGCTTCTTTTATCCGGTCAGGAGTCATGGGCAGTGTAAACATCCTTTTGCCGATGGCATCGTAGACGGCGTTGGCGATGACCGCACCCATGGATGTGATCGCCGGTTCCCCGCATCCCTGGGGAGGCATTTCAGGATTGTCCACCAGCACGGTTTCTATCCGGGGCGTCCAGGAAAACCGGGGGATTTCGTAGGTGTCGAAATTTGCATCCAGAATCCTGCCGTTAGAAAAGCGGATCTCTTCGGTGAAACAGTAGCCCAGTCCCATCGTGATACAGCCTTCGATCTGCAGCCTTACACCCTTTGGGTTGATCACCTCTCCTGTATCCTGGGCGCAAACCACACGTTTAACCTGGACTCTGCCGTTATTCTTGTTCACGTTGACTTCTGCTATGGTGGCCAAGTATGTACCCAGATAATCCGTACAGGCGAGCCCATAACCCTTTCCGCTCGGAGCCTGGGAAAAAGACTTTCTGAACTTCTCGGCCGCTGCCATCAACACCCTTTTCATTCGCTCATCCTTCAAGTTGTGCAGCCGGAATTCCAAAGGATCCATCCCGGCCGCTTCGGCCATCACCTCTACCTGGGATTCCATGGCGAATACATTGGTATTGCTTCCCGGACCCCGCCAGGCGCCGGTCCCGAATGGATGAACGCTTCTGCCTCCACTCCTTCCGCCCCATCCGCCCATGGATAGGACCTTGAAATGGGGGATATCGTAAAAAGGTTGGGAGCTTCTGTCGCCGGCGAAATAATTGTGGTATTCCCAGAAGACGATTTTATTCGAGCCGTCCAGGCCGCTTTCGATGTCGATCACAGCTGCAGGCCGGAAAGTATCGTAGAAAAATTCTTCTTTTCTGCTCCATGCAACTTGAACCGGCTTTCCGGTCAGCTTGGCCAACCGGGCGGCCTCAACGATCTGATACCCCTGATTTTTTCCGCCGAAACCGCACCCCACAAAAGGCGTGATCACCCGTACTTTTTCCTGGGGAAAACCTAAGACCTCTGCTACTTCTGCTTGAGCCCGGAACGGGGATTGGGTAGAGGCCCAAACCGTGGCTTTGTTTCCTTCGATGTTCACCAAAGCCGTGTGAGGTTCGGAGGGCGCATGGGCAACATAATGGTTGTAATATGTCCTGTCGAATGTTTTGGCCGATAGGCGTTTGCCATCTTCTATGTTCCCCTTCTCGGTAACCACATCTCCTTCCTGAGACAAATCCTTGAGATGCCGGAATATGTTTTGATTGTCCAGTTTAGATCTGGAGGGTTCGAATTGGGCTTTAATCAATCCCAGAGCTTTTTCGGCCATATCGGGGTGTTTATGCAGGACCGCGATCAAATCTTCGTCCTGGATAATCTGTACACCTTCGATCTCTTTGGCAGCGGACACATCCACACCTTTGAGCGTCGCTCCATGTGCCGGAGGTCTCAGTATTTTGGCGTGAAGCATTCCGGGCAATCGGATGTCTCCGGCGAATTTGGCCTCTCCGGTCACCTTTTGCCGGGCATCCATCCGGTCAGTCGGCTGGCCTGAAATGATGTGTTTCCGATAGGATTTGATGCGAGGTTTTTCCTCCAAGTGGCGCTCGATTTTTTGCCCTTGGGCAAGCTGGGCATAAGAAATTTTTTTCTGCGGGTTTTGCTGATGAAAGATCATCCCTTCCTTGGCAACCAGGTTTTTCTGGTCGATTCTAAGCCGTTCCGAGGCCAGCTGGATAAGAATGGCCCTCGCTTCTGCAGCGGCCTGGCGCAGGGGAGGTCCGAAATATTTCGTGCTTCGTGACCCGAAAGTCCCGCTATCATACATGCAGAGATCGGTATCTCCCATGACCATGTCAACGCTGTGCAGGGGTACATCCAGCTCCTCGGCCAGCATCTGGGCGAGTGAGGTGTGAATGCCCTGTCCCATCTCTATCTTTCCCGTGAAACAGGTTACACGGCCGTCCTCGCCTATCCTTAGATAGGCATTGAAATCCTCCGGATATCCGCGTCCCCGCCTCTGCAGAAGGGCAAAAGGATCACCAGTGGTAAAAAATACGACGATACCGCCGCCCACAAGTTTGAGGAATTCCCGTCGATCGAGAGTGAAACGATATTCGTCTTCGTTCATGGTCTCTCTCCTCTCATCGTCCGGGCCGCGGTCTGGATGGCCTGGATGATCCGGTTATAGCTTCCGCACCGGCACAGATGTCCTTCCATGGTTTCGACGATATCCTTGGTGGAGAATTCGGGATTTTTCAAAAGCATAGCGGAGGCTCTCAGAAGCATTCCTGGCGTGCAATAACCGCACTGAAGTGCATTGTACTTCATAAAAGCATCCTGCAAGGGATGAAGCTTGCCGTTTTTGCTCAAACCTTCGATGGTCAAGACTTCTTTTCCCTCCACTTCCTTGAGAGGGAATTGGCAGGAGAGGACCGGTTCGTTATCGACCAGTACGGTGCAGGCTCCGCAGAATCCTTCGCCGCAGCTGTATTTCGTTCCGGTCAGTTCGAGATCGGAACGCAGAACCCACAAGAGCATCCTGTCCGGAGCTGAAGTCACGTTGATCGTTTTCCCGTTGAGTTTGAATCGAAAGTTTTTTTCCATCTGTTATCCCCATATTGAAAATAGCTTTTTGGGCTGATCTTAAATTACCACAGGCCATTTTCTCTGTCAAAGAAATCAGCACGAGGGAAGGGGTATGGTTAAAGAGAAAAGAAGAAACAAGAAAAAACAGGGAACGGTTCTGTTCTTTAAATGAGTACGCTGTGCCTCAAATCCTTTAAATTGATTCATAAGCATCTATTTGAAGGGAGAATTTTTCTGGTTGTTGTTGACATGTACAATTGAATGAGTTATATTTTAGGAAAATAAGAAAATCGTAAATATTAGAATATTTTGGAGAAAAAGAATGGAAAATTTGATCAAAGTGAGAGAAAAAGGACAGATAACCCTTCCTTTATATATGAGAAAGAAATTACACATAAAGCAGGGAGATCTGGTTTTGGCGAAGATTGTGGACAACGCGGTGGTTTTGATCCCACAGGAGACGATCGATAAGGATCAAGCCTGGTTCTGGACAGAACGGTGGCAAAAACTCGAAGCAGAAGCAGAATCAGATATCCAGAGGGGCAAGGTCAAAAGCTTTGATTCGGTAGAGGAATTGTTCGATGAAATGGAAAAAATCCCCGCGGCTCACGAGAACGGAGAGATTCAAAAAAAGCGTTCTTGAGCTGGACGAAAAAACACGGGAAAAACTCAAAAAACAGTTGAGCCACTTGATGACCGATCCCCGACATCCCTCCCTTCGAATCAAGAAAATCAAAGGAACACGGTCGATCTTTGAGGCCCGGGTGGACGATTTTTATAGATTCACGTTCGAGTATGGGGCAAACAATGAAATTATTTTAAGAGTGGTCGGGCCACACAATTCAGCAGTGAAAAAACCCTGATTATTCGGATCTTCAGTTCCACTCAACCATCGCCGAGTAGTAGAAATCATGCCAAAATAGACGACAATGACAATCGAAAACTGTTTATGGGGGCAAAAAGGAGCTCAACAAAAACATAATAGAATCATAACAATAACT
Organism: uncultured Eubacteriales bacterium; assembly: GCA_964346815.1. Taxonomy (GTDB): domain Bacteria; phylum Acidobacteriota; class Aminicenantia; order Aminicenantales; family Aminicenantaceae; genus CAYFWF01. Next base: position 15,748 of record CAYFWF010000018.1, read on the forward strand.
CAACCTTCCTTCCCATAATACAATTTAAATTAATATCGATGTTTTTTTTGAAAAACAGAGCCGTCCCCTTTTTTTTGCCATCAACGCACGAAATTCGGGCAACCGTGGAAGTAAGCTTTACTGTCAGGTATGCGGAGCGGTTCGCTCTCCAAGTTGACTTCGGATTTTGCCTGTATTACATTTCACCATAAGGACAGGGAACGATATTGATAATCCCAAAGAACAATTAGTCTTTTCAAAATACTAAGGGTACATGAAGTGAGAACAAAACTCGATTGGCAAAAAAGAGCGCTGATTGTATTCGCCGCCCTTATACTGATTCTCAGCGTCATTCTCACCGTATTCGCCATTCGGGAAGCCGAAAGAGAGAAGCTCTTGAAGCAGAGAGAAATCAATCAAGAACTGCAGAGAACGGCAGACACGATCATCGATCAGGTTAAAGAAAATATCTCCGAAACAGAACAGCGGTTATTCAGTCTGCTGGGCCAATCACAAGATCGGTTCGATGAAAACCGCCTGATCGAAACCGCTGTAAGAATAGACGAGAATGAGTCCTTGGTCTCCGAAGTCTTTTATCTTGCGGATAACGGACACATCGTCTTCCCGCTTTTCAAACCACTTTGCATCCTGTCTGGAGAATCGGAATATTCGGGCAAAATCCCGAATGAAATCGAGAAAAACCCGCTTTTCAAAGCAGCAGAGGCTGCGGAATTTAAAACGGAAAATTATTCCCTGGCCATCAGAAACTATAGGCAATTGATGACCTCGACTTCCGATAGAACCGCTGTCGCGCTGATCATGAACCGGATGGCGCGGTGTTATTTAAACTCCGGGAATCCACTCAGGGCTGCCGATACATATAAAAGGATTGTAAATGGATATGAAAAGGAAGCCGGTTCCGATGGAATTCCCTTTGCCTTGATGGCTCTTTTCCAGATGGGATCGATATATGGCCGTGTAGATAAAAAGCCTGAGAGCGCAGAAACATTCCTTGCACTTTATGATGGTCTATTGGAAGGCGAATGGATTTTGAGCCGAACCCAGTTTTTTTTCTACTTGAAAAAAGTCAAGGAAGAACTGGCCAGAATGAGCGCAGAAATAAGCGATGAGGAAATCCAAAAAGCCATAGATGAAAGACAGATGGCCCTTCGACAGCTGGAAGAAAAAAAATTGAAAAGGATGGCCGCACTGGAGGAACTGCACCAGAGAATCCTTCCTTTGTTAATGACGAGAAATAAAGCCACCGTTGATATTCCTGGGAGTTTTTCTCATTTTTCTGACTCAACAGGAGAAAATACGTATCTTGTCTCTTACATCTCCCATGAAAAAAGTTCGATTTTTGGATTCACGCTCGATGAGGAATATCTGATAAAGAAAATTCTCCCCTCTGTGATGGAAAAGACGCCATTTAAAGAGGGCTGGACCGTTCACATTATCGATGAAAAGCAAAACTTGGTGTTTGGCGAGGACGTTTCTCGAGCAACAAACAGAAATCTTCCTGTGAGTTTTTCGAAGGATTTTGAAGAAAATTTTCCTCCCTGGACGGTGAAAATTTATCAGACCTCTCCCGATGCAGCTCAGAGAGAGTTCAATCTCCGGCGTAATATCTATATTTCCCTGGTTGTGGTTGTCATCGCAGCCCTCCTTTTTGGCGGCGTTATGGCGATACGGAGCACGGGCAAGGAATTGAAGCTGGCCAGGTTGAAATCCGAATTCGTCTCTACGGTTTCCCATGAATTCAGAACTCCCCTGACATCCATTCGATATTTGGCCGACCTGCTCCAGAGAGGACGGGTTGGGGAAGAGAAAAGGAAGCAGCAGTACTACGAGACCATCACTCAAGAGGGCGAACGGCTCAGCCGGCTCATCGAAAACATCCTCGATTTCTCGAAGATCGAAGCCGGAGTGAAGGAATATGAATTCGCCGAGGTGGATGCGGCTGAGATGTGCCGGGATATTGTTTTCAGGTTTCAGCAGCAGGTGGCTCCTCAGGAGTATACGATAGAAACTGAAATCTCCGAGGAATTACCCCAAATTTATGCGGATAAAGAAGCCCTCTCTAGGGCGCTTTTCAACTTGCTCGACAATGCCGTGAAATATTCTGGAGACAGCCGGAGGATTTCTCTGCGGGCATGGCCGGATGAATCGAATATATTCATAGAAGTCGAAGATAAGGGAGTGGGCATCGGGAAAGAGGAACAACAAAGGGTATTCGAGAAATTCTACCGGTCGGACACAATCCATGAGAGCAGCGTCAAGGGAAGCGGGATCGGCCTGACCATTGTGGACCATATCGTTAAAGCCCATGGGGGAGAGGTGTGCCTGGAGAGCGAATTAGGAAAAGGAACAATAGTGAGGCTTAGGCTTCCAAGAGGTGAAGAAATAAAAAAAGGTGGATGAAAATGGATAGACTTTTGGTCATCGAGGACGATAAAGCCATCCTCATGGGATTGAAGGATGATCTGGAATATGAGGGATACAAGGTTTTGACTGCCAAAGATGGGAAAGAAGGATTGAAAAAAGCCATGGACGGAAATTTTCAGTTGATCATCCTGGATATATTGCTTCCCGGTATGAACGGTTTCGAGGTGTGTAAAAAGTTGAGGGAAGCAGGTGTCGGAACGCCTATTCTGATGTTGACTGCGGCCAAAACCGAAGAGATGGATAAGGTGACCGGGCTGGAACTGGGAGCCGACGATTATGTCACCAAGCCGATTGGGTCGAGAGAGATGGTGGCCCGGGTGAAGGCGATTCTTCGGAGAGTGAATCAGAAAGAGGATTCGCCGAATATTTATGAATTTGGAGATGTGTCTGTGGATTTCAAAAGCCATGAGGTGATGAAAACAGGAAAAAAGCTCCATTTGACGGCATTAGAATTTAGCCTCCTCAAGTTTTTTATCGAGCACAAAGGAGAAGTGTTGACCAGAGATGCCATACTGGATGAGGCGTGGGAGGATGCCATTGTCTCCCCCCGGACGATTGATCCTCACATCGTCCATCTGAGGCAAAAATTAGAGGATGATCCAGCAAAGCCGAAACATATTGTCAGCGTCAGAGGGGTGGGGTACAAATTCATTGGATGAAATGTTCACAATAAAAACGCATCAATATCGCAACACAACCTTAACCACAGACTTTGAGAACTTTGCTACGATTCCCTATGAAATGAAATTTTATAGGGAGGTCAGATCATGAAACATGCAAGAATTTATTTCTGGGTTTTCGCTGTCTTTTTGACTGTGGTGGTATTGGTTTCTTTTCAGCACGCGCTAACCCAAGAATCAGCCGAGGAGCTTTACCAAGCCGCACTGTTCAAAAAGAACGCAGATGGAGATCTGGAGGGAGCGATCGAACTCTTCAACAAGATATTGAAGGACTTTCCTGAAAGCAGAAAGGTCTGCGCACATGCCTATCTTCAGCTTGGAATGTGCTATGAGAAATTAGGCATGAAACAAGCACAAAAATCTTACCAGCAAGTGATTGATAGTTATCCTGAACAGACCGATACTGTTGAAGTTGCCAAAGAAAAGCTATCAAACCTTCTGAATGCCAAAAAAGCGGCTGAGAAAGGAGATGAAGGATTACAAATCCGTTTAATTGAGCAAGGCGGGGATGCCAGTGGAGAGATTTCACCAGACAACAAATATCTATGCTGTGTGGATTGGGAGACTTCGGATTTGGCTGTTATGGATGTGGTATCAGGAGAAATGCTTCGGCTAACAAGTAATAAGTACCGCGAGTCTGATTCCCCTGATGCCTATGAAGCTCCGGGAGGCTCTGTATGGGCGCCGGACCAAAAGAGGATTGCTTACACCTGGTACGGAATCCATCCCGAAATTTGTGACCTACGCATGATTGGGGTCGATGATAAAAAACCGCACATTCTTTACAAAGGGGATTATTACAAGGATTGGGTAATACCTTATGATTGGTCGCCTGATGGCAAAACCATCCTGACCGGATTCATGAGCGAGAAAGGCTGGAAATTAGGGATGATCTCTGTTGAAGATTTGTCTATCCATTATCTAAAAACCATCCAGCCTGTTGAATCTCACGCACGTTATGCTCAATTTTCACCTGATGGTCAGTATGTTGTTTACAATCATCCGCAAGAGAAAGACTCAGGAAAAAGCGACATCTCTCTGCTATCATTGGATAGCAAACAAGAAATTCCACTCGTCCGCCATCCATCAGACGACAGACTGATGGGCTGTTCTCCGGATGGGAACTGGATCCTATTTATAAGCAACCGTACAGGGACCTGGGATGCCTGGATCATGCCTATCTCTAGCGGAAAGCCCCAGGGGGATCCTCAGCTCATAAGAAGAGAAATCGGATTGATTCATCCTATGGGAATTTCGCGCATAGGTTCTTTTTACTACAACACTCCTGGATTCAGGAACGATATTTTCTATGCTTCCATCGACCCAATATCAGGAAAAGTCATAGAGCCAGCCAAGAAATATCCACTATCTTACGAAGGACATAACAGTTACCCCTGGTTATCGCCCGATGGAAAACATATCGTATATGTGTCTGATCGAGGTCAAAGAGCTCTCTGTGTTTATTCTTTGGAAACGGGTGAGGAGCGTAAAATCTCGCTTAAAGGAAAATTTAGTGGCTTTGGGCGTTCTCGATGGACTCCTGATGGAAGGTCCATTCTTATAGCAGGAAATGAAAAAGAAAGAGGTCGTGGTTGGTATAAGGTAGAGTTACAAACTGGCAATACCACTCTCATAATCCCTCATTATTCATGGTCGCTGGCAGCAGCTCCTGATGGAAAAACTTTTTATTACAATAATTTAACATCAAAAGAGTTCTCCCAGATCATGAAGAGAGATATAGAAACGGGAGAAGAGCAGGAATTGTATCGAATCCCTCCCTACGATAACACGACTCTTGCTCTTTCACCTGACGGGAAGCGTTTGGCCTTGATGATGAGAGAAAATGAAACGAAAAGAGCACTCAAAGTCTTATCAGTTGAAGGAGGTAAGCCAGTTACACAGCACCGCTTTGAAAAAGACCGCCAGGCTAAGTATATCGATATTACCTGGTCACCTGACGGACGCTACATCTACTTCTCCAAACAGAAGCCCAAAGGCGGCGGAGTTTGGGAGCTGTGGCGGATGCCCTCAGAAGGCGGGGATGCTCAAAACCTCAAACTAGCCATGCATGGTTTTAGTCAGCTGAATATACATCCCGATGGCAGCAGGATTACTTTTTCTTCACGGACTATGCACGAAAAAGTGGGCGCCGTCTGGGTCATGGAAAACTTCCTGCCCAAGGAAAAATAGAACTCTCGTTCATTTCCCCTTTTACAGCAATCACTAGTCCTACTTGAGCGGACTAATCTCGTATCCATAATCTTTGAAGTGATGGTCAAAGGCGAAAGCCTTCAGGACTCCGATTCGGCGCATGACCTCGAAACTGACGCAATCGACTAGGCTCAAGGTGCGCCTGCCTGCCATTAAATGGGCACTGACCGCTGGATCTTAATTCTGGATAAAATGTGAATTGACTTGTACCAAATATTTTAGAATAATAAAGATGACAAATGGACCGGAAAAGTAGTCAAATGAACACACTATCTTATAGAATAATTTTAAGACCCGAGCCAGAAGGAGGTTATACAGTCACAGTTCCTACTCTTCCCGGCTGCATCACTTACGGAGAAACCTTAGAGCAGGCAAAGATAATGGCAACTGATGCAATAAAAGCTTATTTGGAGAGTCTCAAAAAACACAACGAGCCTATAGTTGATGATTCAGATAGTCTAGAAGGGACACTGAGTATTCAATTTGCCTAAATTGCCATCTCTCACACCCAAAAAAGTCATCAAAATTTTAGAGCAGCATGGATTCCAACTCGACCATACTTCTGGAAGCCACATGGTTTACTACAATCCCGATAAGGCGAAGAGGGTTACCATACCGTTTCATCGGAGGGATATTCCTGAAGGAACTCTCCTGGCGATCCTCAAACAAGCAGGAATCGATAAGAAAGATCTCGTAGATTAGGCAGTTCCCTTTTCTTTTTCTATCACCTTTTTTTCCTCTTATCTCTTATTTGACCTCGGCCTATTGCTGTGGTATATGTGGAGTTGAGAATGGGTGAGAGAGGAGGGTGCCCATGCTGGTAAAGAAAGAACTGCATATCAAGTCATCCGAAATTACGTCTAAAAAACTCTACATGAAGCGCCGCGAGTTCATCGCCAGTTCGGCGGCGGTTGCTGGATTGGGGCTGGTTAAGCCGGAATCGATTTTTTCGGCCCAGGAACAGCAGGAAAAGAAGCTGAAGATCGCCAAAAAGGGAGAATACACCGTGGATGAAAAGCTGACCTCATACCAAGATGCCACCGGCTATACCAATTATTACGAGTTTTCCACTAGCAAGTTTGAGCCTACAAAACTGGCCAAAGATTTCGAAACCCGTCCCTGGACTGTATCTGTCGAAGGGGAGGTGAAAGAACCTCTGGAATTTGATTTCGACGAAATTATCGGTATGTTCCCGCTGGAAGAGCGAGTCTACCGCTGGAGGTGTGTGGAAGCATGGGGAATGATTATTCCCTGGATAGGCTATCCTTTCGCCAATTTCATCAAAAAATGCAAACCCACCTCCAAGGCCAAATTCATCGAATATACAACCGTTATGGATAAGGAACAGATGCCCGGCCTGAAAACGAATGTGCTGGATTGGCCTTACACAGAGGGGCTTAGGATGGATGAAGCCATGCATCCGCTCGCACTCCTTGGTGTTGGTATGTATGGAGAAAACCTTCCCAACCAGAATGGAGCGCCCCTGCGTATGGTTATCCCCTGGAAGTACGGATTCAAAAGCGGAAAATCCATCGTCAGAATAAGATTCCTGGAAAAGATGCCCAAGACCACCTGGAACGAAAAAAGGCCGGAAGAATATGGTTTCTATGCCAATGTGAATCCAAACGTCGATCACCCCCGATGGACTCAAAAGACAGAACGCCGCATCGGCGAGGAAGGACGCCGCAAAACCCTGATGTTCAACGGCTACGCTGAGGAAGTCGGCCATCTCTATTCAGGCATGGACCTGAAAAAATACTATTGATCTCTTTAGTATAGCTTCTTATATAACGCTGTATGATAACGGGGAATAGGTACAAACGAGAAGCCAGACATTTCTAAAAGTAGAAATTTTAATTCGATGGAAGGTCCAATTTTGGCCAGCTGAGATATTTTTGAAGAAAACCTGAAAAAGCGACGAGTTCTACTGCTGTTTCGGGGAAATTTCGAAGTATTTTATGGTCACCTGTTACGAGTTTCACACTGAAATGTCTGGCCAGAGCGACATACTCGTAGTCATAGGCCGAGCAGTCGATGGCCGCGACTAAATCCAACACCAGATTAGAAGGCGGGAGGATTTCTCGATCTTCCATGGTTTTCAGACATGAATGATGATGTTCGAGTCCACAACGATCATTTTCGGCCTTCATTCTTCCACTGTTCGAGCTCTTCCTCCCGTAGACGATATTGGGATGTCAGTTCGCGTATCTTCCGCGTCCGGTCCAGAGTGGAATCGACATCGATGGGAGGCGTTTCGAGTGCTCGTTCGATAACATCGATAACTTCTTGATTGATACTTCTGCGGTTGGCTTTGGCGCGGCGTTTCAGCCTCTCATAGACATCCAGAGGAATATTTTTTATTGTCAATGTTGCCATATTCCACCTTTAAGAGTGTAATATGCATCCATTATACAACCAAAATGGAATCCTATGAACTAGGTAATTTAGATTTTTTATATACCCAAATTTCGTGTATTATCGGAATGCTCGATTGTATTGACATAAAGCTCTACCTTATGTACGTTTAAATGCATCAAAGAGAAAACGGTAAATGGCTGACGATGATCCGGTCAAGATTCCGATCGATGGCGTTCTGGATCTGCATGCGTTCAGCCCGAAAGACGTGAAGGACCTGGTGCCGGAATACCTGGGAGAATGCCGAAGCCAGGGCATCTATCACGTCCGTATCATCCACGGCAAAGGAACCGGAACGCTCCGGCAGATCGTTCACAGTATCCTCGAAAAACATCCTCATGTCATAAGCTTCAAAACTCCCCATTACGGAGGAGGCAGTTGGGGAGCCACAGAAGTCGAACTCCGTCCCAAATAAGTCCCCTTGTCTTCTTCTCACAATCTTCACACAATCGTTGCAGAAGCGTCATCGAGTTTTAGGGATTTTTTGATAATTTCATCTTGGGCAATAAATGAAGTCCTATTTAAGACTGAATATGAATGTCATCCCTTTGTCTTGTAATTCTGATGGTAGTTTTCTAAAATTTACGGGGCTAATGCGGGATACGAAGATATTCACTAATTCTTTTTAGTCAATGAAGCTTGCAGTAAATAAACGTACAAGGATCATTCTTCTTTTTCTTTTGGGCATCGGCGTGCCCAGTCTGCTCTTGGGATATCTGGCTTACCGTGGAGTACGGAATGATCAAGCGCTGCTCGAAAAAGACAGAATCAATGAACACCGAAAGATAGCTGAGATGATTGCGGATTTAGTCAATGAACAACTCCTAAAAGTTGAGCAGGCGTTCCAAGAATTTCTTGCAGCAGAAGGGGAACAGGATCTCTCCAGCAAAACTCTTTCGCCAGAAAGTCTAAAAAAACAATATTCTCTCATAGAAGAAGTTTTTTCGATCCGAGGCTTCAACGAGATTCATTTTCCTTTTGCTAAGCTACTCTATCGCTTAGACGGCGGTATTCATCTGCCTGCTTTTCCTTCACCTCCCTCCCTCACCCGATTGATTCAGAGCGGACAACAATCTGAGTTTCAAAGGCAAGATTATTCACAGGCTCTCACTCTCTATAGGCAGGCACTGCAACAGACTTCTTCCCTCCAATCCAAGGGTTCAGTTTGGGGAAGAATCGCCAGAGTTCAAAAAAAGTCAAACCTGTATAAAGATGCCATAGAAACTTATCAGATGATAGCAAAGGATTTTAGCCAGGTTCAGGTAGGAGATGGAATTCCTTTAGGGCTAGCAGCCAGGCTCGAGGTCGGATTCTTGTTCGCTGAAAACAACAATTATTTAGAATCGCTGGATACATCCATCGAGCTCTATAAGGATTTGATAAATGGTGAATGGGTGTTGGAACAGGCCCAATATGAATTTGCCGCTCTGCGTTTGCGAGAGCACATTCAAGGGATTCTCTCTCAAGAATCCCTTTCTGGAGAGAAGCCATCCTTTGAAAAAACTTTCCTCGAATTGGTCGATGACGAAAAAATAAAGAGAGAGAGGACAGCGAAGCTTCTCCTTTTTCAAGCACATGCGGTCGAAGAGATGGATTTGGAGACTGGTCAGATTAGGGATACTTCCTCTGAAGATACGATACGGTTGACATTAGATATGGGGAGAGAGGAGTATCTTGTCAGCTTGTTGGGTGCTTCTTCGGAAAAAGAAGAGAGAGAAGAACTCGTATGGGGAATTTTATTCGATTCTGATTATTTTAAGAATCATCTGCTCCTGAATGTTTTGACGAGTCATTTTCCCTCTGATAAGACAGATTGGATTGTGCGAGACAGAAATAAAGAGACCATATTGGCTTCGGCTGAGCACCCCAGGGGATCCTTGACGCTTGAATCAGATTTCAGGGATAACTTTCCATACTGGACCTTAGAATTCTATCAACCTGACCCGCTGATATTCGAGACATTTCTTACACCACGGCGAGGTGTGTATTTCTACATGTTCATTCTGATTGCTGGCATTTTGATATTTGGTTTGATTTTCACCATCCGGTCCATCACTCATGAGATGGAACTGTCAAGGATGAAATCAGATTTTGTTTCTACCGTCTCTCATGAGTTCAAAAGTCCTCTAACTTCTATTCGTCAGATTGCCGAGATGCTTGAAGCAGGAAGGGTGCCATCTGAAGAGCGCCGCCAGAGATATTATGAGCTGCTTCTTGAGCAAAGCGAGAGACTTTCACTGCTGACTGAAAACGTTTTGAGTTTTGCCAAGATGGAAGAGGGGAAAAGAGAGTTCGTGTTCGAAAATCTGGACATCGGAGCTTTGCTGAAAGACATCGTTTCGACCATTCAAGAGAGGGTGCGGCATGATGGGTTCGTAATCGGGACGGAGATCGAGAAGTCTTTGCCTCCGGTTTTGGCCGATGCTTCGGCACTCACGCAGGCCGTCAACAATCTGATCGACAATGCCGTGAAATATTCGGGGGATTCGAAAAAAGTCATGGTAAAGGCTTACCATGAGCTGCAGAATGTGGTTGTGCAGGTGAAAGACTTTGGCCACGGTATAAAAAAGGAAGAAGTCAACAAAATTTTCGACCGTTTTTATCGAGGGGGGGATGAACTGACCAGAACGGTTAAGGGAAGCGGTCTGGGATTGACTCTGATCGAGCAGATCGTAGAGGCTCACAAAGGAAGCGTGCAGGTCGAAAGCGAACCGGGAAAAGGAAGCCAGTTTTCAATGAGACTTCCGCTCGAGCCGAATAAAGGATAAAAAATATGGCGAAAATATTGGTCATCGAAGATGAAGAAGCGATCCTGATGGCTCTGGAGGACAATCTCAGGCTGGAAGGTTATGACACAGAAAGCGCCACAGAAGGTGATAAGGGATATTCCATGGCCAAGGAGAGCAACTTCGATCTTATCATCCTGGACATCATGCTTCCCCGAATGGATGGATTCGAGGTATGCAAACGATTGCGGCATGATGGAATCCAGATACCCATATTGATGCTGACAGCAAAGAGCCAAGAGGTTGATAAAGTCTTAGGATTGGAACTTGGAGCTGATGATTATGTCACAAAACCCTTCAGCCCTAGGGAGCTTCTTGCCAGGGTGAAGGCTCTCTTGAGGAGATCGAAACAGGTTCAGCAGGGAGTCGATCGATATGCCTTCGGCGATGTCGAGGTGGATTTTCGAAAGTATGAGGTGAAAAAGGGCGGCCGGCCGATCTATTTAACGGCTCTCGAATTTTCTCTCCTTCACTTTCTGGTTCAAAACAAGGGTCAGGTAGTGAGTCGGGAAACCATCCTGGACGAAGTATGGGGAAAGGATGTCTACATCCAGCCCCGGACTGTTGATAAACACATTGCGGAACTGAGAAAAAAAATCGAGGATGATCTTTCTTGTCCTGAACATATCATCGGAATCAGAGGCGTAGGGTATAAATTTATTGGTTAAGAAATCATCTCACAAACTTCGCAGAATCGTTACGCATCCTTCATTCATCTCAAAGGGGAAAGGTGTAAATTTCCTTTTGATGATGAAAATAATGAAGGAGGAAACATCATGAGATCCAAACGATTTATTTTAGCATTTTTCGGTTTGGCACTGGTTTTTGTTTTTGTGTTGACCGGGACTGCTCGGCAGAGTGCTGAGCAGCATTACCAGTCAGGAGTCTATGCTGAGGAAGTCGAAGGTAATTTACAGAAAGCGATCGATATTTACCAAAAGATTTTAGAGGAATCTCCTAAAAATCAAGAAATTGCTGCCAAAGCTCAACTGCACATAGGGTTGTGTTATGAAAAATTGGGTTTGAGCGAAGCCCAGAAGGCTTTTCAGAAAGTGATCGACAATTATCCCTCTCAAACTGAGGCGGTGAAAACTGCAATAGAAAAACTTTCCATTCTTATAAAGGCAAAATCAATCGTCGTAAAAGGGGATCAGGACTTTGAAATCCGGCCTGTATGGGAAGAACCCAAGTGGGATATTCTGGGAGCGCCTTCTCCAGACGGCAGGTATCTATCTTTTGTAGACTGGACTACCGGAGATCTGGCTTATAGAGAAATAGCAACCGGAAGAATGTTTCGTTTAACGGACAAAGCACGTCAGGAAGAAAGCCAGGAATGTGCCTACGAGTCAAAATGGTCGCCGGATTCTAAACAGATTGCCTACTGCTGGGAGAATGACCAAGAGGAATATGTGGACCTTCGTGTCATAGAAATCGGCGATAATGAGCCTCGCATCCTTCACCGGGTCGGGTATCATGATGGCTGGGTGGAACCTGGTGACTGGACTCCCGACGGAGCACGCCTTCTCATGCGGCTTTTTGAAGGAAAGTTCAAGTTTGGGCTTGTCTCTATTACAGATGGTTCTTTACAAATCATCAAAGAGATCAGCGATTTGGATCGATATAATCAGCCAGGATTGAGCTTGATATCTCCTGATGGGCGATATATCGCTTATGATTTTCAACAAAAGGCAGATACTCCGAATCACGATGTCTTTTTGCTCTCCATGGATGGAACCAGCCAAATTCCGTTGGCGCCGCATCCCTCCCATGATTTCCTACTCGGATGGGCACCGGATGGAAACAGGATTATCTTTGCCAGCGACCGGACAGGAACAATGGATCTCTGGATAATCGACATAGAGGCTGGAAAGCAAAAAGGGGATCCTGTTTTATTGCGGAGGAATATTGGTTCTATCAATCCTCTAGGATTGACTCGAGATGGCTCTTTTTATTTTAATACTGGCAAAAGCACAGTCCCTTTTGATATTTACACTGCTGCAGTTGATTCTAGGACAGGTGAGATTTTAAGTCCGCCAGAAAAGTTGCCTCTGACCTATGAAGGGAACAATAGCTCTCCCGCCTGGTCGCCCGACGGAAAACATATCGCTTATGTTTCTAGATTAGACTCATTGAGCCGAGGCACTCTCTGCATCTATTCTTTCGAAAGCGGTAAGATCCGTGTGATTCCTTATGATTATACAGTGGGCATGCCGCGATGGTCCCCGGACGGTGCGAGTATTCTTGTCAAGGTTTCGGGCAAAGGAATACATCAGGTCGATGTACAAAGCGGGGATATCAGCCCGTTGATTGAAGAGGAAGAGGGACATCCTGTCTTTTCTCCCAGCATTTCTCCAGATAAGAATTCTCTGTTCTATCTCCAGTTTGATCGAGAGAATAAAGTCATTCATGTTATGGCTCGTGATCTGAAGACAGGAAAAGAAAGAGAGATCTCCAGCATTCCTTTTTATCCGCACAGCATGGTTCTCTCTTCCGAGGGTCGTCAGTTGGCTCTGCTGTGCTCTGAAAATCCCTACGAGAACAAAGAAAAAAAACATATGCTGAAAATCATCCCTGTGGACGGAGGAGAAATGAAAGAAATGCACAGTTTTATCCAAGAAGGAAGCTGGGGGCTGGTCGATGTGGCCTGGTCTCCTGATGGACAGTATGTCTTTTTCTCTAAACTTTCATCAGTGCAGTCTGAAGAGCGGAAGCTCGATTGGGAGCTGTGGAAAGTTTCTGTACAAAGCGGCCGAGCCGAAAAACTGGAGCTGATGATGCACAGATTTCGCTTTCTTTCTGTTCATCCTGATGGGCGAAAGATCGCTTGGGCCTCACATTCTCTGGGAATAAAATCTGCTCCAGAAGTCTGGATCTTGGAAAATTTTCTGCCGTCGGCGGACAAACAGTAAAAAATAATCCTCGAGGGTTTTTCGCAAGCCCTGGTCGATAATCGAAGCATGGGACTATGTCGAAGCGGTTCTTAGCTCGCCCTCTTTGGGAATCCTGACAGCAGGCGAAAGACACACCGATGTAGCTGCAGAAGTTATCAAAAGCATGCCGTCTTTGAGTGGGAACCTACTGTATGATGCCCAGACAGCGATTTTGATGCGAGAGCATGGCATTAAAAATATATACACCAGAGACACTGATTTCCATCGGTTCCGTTTTCTTGAGCCGATCGATCCCTTCGCTTAAACCATCTTATTGCAGGTAGATGGAAGAAAACGATCAAGAAAAAATTCCGATCGATGAGGTGCTGGAAATTCATGCCTTTGATCTAAAAGATCTAAATCCTTTTTTGAATATTGCATTTTTTTTCCCGAATTGATATTCTTTTTACCGAATAAAAAGGGCTGATTCTTGTACGACTCATATATATGAAATCTGAAATTTTCATTTACTACTGATAAAGGTAGAAGAAGGTGGAAGCTGAAACCAAAAAATGTCCTCAGTGCGGTCACGACAATCCTGCCGATGTGATCTACTGCATGGAATGCGAAACAAGGATCGCCCCTAGACCGCCCGTCCCAGAACCTCCCAAAGAGATCAGTGAAGAGCCGTCTGACGCCACCGAATATACGGAAGATGCCTCCCATGTAATGAAAGCCGGAAGCACGTTCGCCGGCCAATATCTGATTATCGAATACCTGGGAGAAGGAGCAAGAGGCCAGGTCTACAAGGCGCTCGATAAAAAAGCCAATGAGGAAGTTGCCTTGAAAGTGCTCAAGCCGGAAATCGCACCGGACGATAAATCCTTCAGACGGTACCGGAAAGAATTCAAATCTGCCCGCAAGGTATCCCACAAGAATGTCTGCAAGTTATATCACCTGGGAACCAGTAAAGGAACGCGTTACATAACCCTGGAATACGTCTCAGGAGAAGATCTAAAGAGCTCGATGAAAAGGCTCGGTCAATTCACCGTGGGTAAAGCGATCTTCACTGCCAAGCAGATCTGCGAGGGTCTTGCAGAAGGACATCGATTGGGTGTTATCCACCGGAATTTAAAGCCGCAGAACATCATGATCGATCAATTCGGGAATGTTCGAATCATGGACTTTGGGACAATCCCTTCTCTCAAGACAGAGAAGGAGACAACCGCGGGAGCAATTTACAATGCGCCTGAATATATGTCCCCGGAACAGATTGAAGGGCAGGAGGCCGGCAAACGTTCGGATATTTATTCGTTGGGCCTTATCCTTTGTGAGATGCTGACAAATAGGCTTCCTCCTCGAGAAGAAATCCAGAGAAGTCTTTCTGAAGAACCGCAAGTCCCTGGAGCCCTCAGCCAATTGATTCTCAAATGCTTGGACAAGGACAAGGGAAAAAGATTCCAGAGCACATACGCCTTGTTTTCCGAGCTGACTAAAATCGAAACCGGGGTTTCTCCAATCGGAGAGGAGGCGCCGGAGGGAGAACCTGCACCTCCAAAAAAGACAGCCAAATTCAACCTCCAGAAAATACTCATTCCGGGAGGGATCGTAGCTGCTGCTGTCATTATGGCACTCCTCGTCTGGCAGCTTTTTCTGGTTGAGCGAACCGGCTCTTTGTCTGGAGGCAAACCGCTGATTGCTGTCATGTATTTCGAGAACCGCACTGGCGACGAGAATCTCGACTTTTGGCGAGAGATGATTGCAGAGGCCCTGATAGCCGATCTCAAGCAGTCGAAGTATATCGAAGTGATGAGCAGCGAGAAATTGTTTCAGATTCTCAACGCCATGAATCGGCTCGGAACTGCAGCCCATTCTTTGGATCTTTTAAAACTGGTGGCTGCCAGGGGAGAAGCGTCTCATGTCATCTCAGGAAATTTTGCCAAAGAAGGAGATACCTTCCGCATCCAGGTGAACCTTATGAAGGCACAGCAAGAAAAGCCCTTTGCCACAGAATCTGAACAAGGAAAGGGAGAAGAGAGCATTTTTGCCATGGTGGATGGGTTGACAAAAAAAATCAAAAGAAACTTCAAACTCAAGGCAGAGGAGCGAGCCGATGATTTGGATAAGGATGTCACTGAGATTACCACCAGCTCCCTTGATGTTTTCAAATTCTACATCGATGGCCGAAAACATCATCTCATGGGGGAATTCCGCCAGAGTATCGCCATGATGGAGGAAGCTGTATCCATCGATCCAGAATTTGCACTGGCTCATCGATCTATGTCCCTGAGTTATGGCAATCTCGGGTTATCTTCAGAGAAAGAGGCATGCTTCCAAAAAGTCCTCGAATTGAGGCATCGGCTCTCCGAAAAAGAGTATTATCTCACCCAAGGAGAGTATTACAGGGAGTCTGAAGAAACCTATGAAGAAGCGATCGAAGCCTATACAAGATTACTCGAGATTTACCCTGACCATCCGAACGGGAACCTTTATCTCGGCACAATCTTCAAGAACATCGAAGAGCTCGACAGGGCCCTCATCTGTTTTGAACAACATAAAAAAAATCATGCAGATTACATCCCTGTCTATTTCTCGATTGCTGACGTCTACATGTTAAAAGGACAATATGAAGAGGCTGAAGAAATCCTCAGGTATTGTATGGATGCTTTTTCTGATCACAGGTCCATCCATCACTTTCTCGCCTTCAATTATATCTGTCAAGGACTTCCTGTTTTTGCTCAAAACGAACTGGATGAAGCTTTCAAGTTGGGTTCAAAGGATCCTCATACCCTGTACATTCGAGGAGTCTATGACATTTTGACAGGAGCCTTTGGCGAAGCAGAAGAAGAATACAGAAAGCTACTCGAAGAGGAAGAGCCAACAGGACAGTATCTCGGTTTCCACGGTTTGGCGAATTTGGCTCAGATCAAAGGCCGAAACAGAGAGTCGAGAGAATATCTCAGAAAGATCATCGATGTTTCGCAGAACCCGGGTGCCGAATGGATGGAATCCCAGGCCCGTTCCATCTTGGCCTTTCGTCTAATAAATGCAGGACGCCCACAGGAGGCTTTGAGGGAATGCAACAGAGCGGGGGACCTTGGAGTTCGAGCCAAAAGACTGGATCTCCAGAGACTGGCTCTGCACTACAAAGGATTGGCCTACTTGAGAAGCAATTCCCGGACAAGAGCGCAGCGAACAGCAGAGGAACTCAAAGCCTTGATCGAGAAGGGAAGCCATCAAAATGAGATGAGACGTTACTGCCATCTTGTGGGAATGATAGAATTGGAGAGAAAAAATTACACTCAAGCTATCGAGCATCTCGAAACAGCCTTGTCTCTCCTTCCTTTCCAGTCCTCGCTGTGGGCCGAGGGCCATTTGATGAATAACCAAGCTCTGTACATCGATGCTTTGGCTTTGGGCTATTACCGGGCGGGGAATTTAGACCAGGCCCAGGAGATGTATGATCGAATCTCTCGACTCACAACAGGAAGACTCTACTTCGAGGATGTTTATGCCAGGAGTTTTTACACGCTCGGAAGAATCTTCCAGAGAATGGGAGAAAGTGAAAGAGCCGAAGAAAATTACAATAAATTTCTTGCCCTCTGGTTCGACGCGGATTCCGGGATTCCTGAAGTGAATGATGCCAAAAGACGGCTGCTGAATTTCAACAGAACGCCTTGAAACCATTTACATAGAACAGGATTGTATTGAATTTTAAGAAAACGTGAGGAGGGACGCCATGTATGCCCGCGTAACTATAGCCCTGGTCGATGTCGAGAGGATCGAGCAATTTCAGAAGATTTATGAGAACAGCGTGGTTCCAGCAGCCAAAAAACAGAAAGGATTTCGGGGCATAAGCCTGATGTTCAATCCGAAAACGGGTGAAGGCATGTCCATATCTTATTGGGATACAGAAGAGCATGCCCTTGCCAACGAGAAGAGCCTCTACTACCAGCAGCAGGTGGCCAAGTTCATTCCCTTTTTTAAAAGAGATCCCAGGCGCGAAGGTTATGAGATCCTGGTCAAGGTTTGACGTTGCAGCCCGGATTAGGCCGGGACGGTTTGCGGTCGTTCGCTCCAGGTCCGATCTGCCAAGCTTCATGGGCCACTTCCTCACCCCAGAGCAATCTTGACTCGTGAATTATCCAGGTTATAAAATGGATGGATAAGGACCAGGGTCTTATAAGGGAAACTGGAAATTTTCGAAATTCAAGGTCTGATCCAGTGAAGGAGGAATAGAAATGTTTGCCCGGTGTACGACAATGCAATTCAAACTGGCGTTTATCGATAGGGCCGTCGAAATATACACGGACAGCATAGTACCAGATGCTCAATCTCAGAAGGGATTCCAGGGACTCAATTTTTATTTGGATCGAAAGAGCGGAAAAGCAGTATCCATTGCCATCTGGGATTCCGAAAAGGATGCCTTGGCTAACGAGAAGAGTCACTATTATCAGGAACAGCTGGTCAAGCTGATGCATTATTTTGCGAATCCACCGATCCGCGAGGGTTATGAAGTCATCGTCAAAGTCTGACCAAAACTTCAAACAGCTTATGAAAACGGACAATTAATAAACAAGATCCCCTATCCTAGATCCAGGCTTTTGTACCGCTTTGAAATCTTGCCATTTGGTCCTTCTTGTGATATTCCAATTCTTTCCCCTGAATAATTAAGGAAAGGAGGATCATGGTGAGACGGTCTGTTTGTTTTGTATGCCTTTTTGTCACCACTGTTTTGATCGCGTTCAGCGGGCCCTCGAGTATCGGTCAAAAATCGGACGGGATGAAGAAATATCCTGGCTATTTTCCTTTTTACTGGGATGAGGAGGCTGGGAAAATATGGCTTGAAATCGACAAGTTCGACACAGAATTTTTGTATGTCAACTCTCTGCCTGCTGGCATCGGCTCGAATGCTATAGGACTCGATGGAAGGCAGCTCGGGTCCACTCGCATCGTGAAGTTCCATAGAGTCGGTCCTAAAGTGCTTTTGATCCAGCCGAATTATTCTTTTCGAGCTGTGAGTGATAATCCAGCCGAACGAAAAGCTGTGGATGCTGCCTTCGCAAAATCTGTACTCTGGGGCTTTAAACTGGAAGCGGAAGAAAAAGGACGGGTGCTGGTGGATGCCACCTCTTTCTTCATGGAGGATTGGCAAAGAGTCATCAGGAGGCTCCAGCGTGCTGGACAGGGAAATTTTCGTGTCGATCCCGCTCGATCGGCTGTCTTCCTGGGGAATACAAAAAATTTTCCCCATAACACAGAAATCGATGTACTCCTCACTTTTGCGAGTCAGAATCCAGGGAGCCTTCTTCGTCAAGTCGTTCCTGACCCCAGCTCACTCACCGTAAGACAGCACCATTCCTTTATCAAGCTCCCTGATGAGGGGTACAAACCGAGAATCTATGATCCCCGCTCCAACTTTTCCGGAATGACCTTTATGGATTTTGCCCAGCCCATCGATAAATCTCTGGCCAGAAGATACATCTGTAGGCACAGGTTGAAAAAGAAAAATCCGGGCGCAGAAGTGAGTGATGTTTTAGAGCCTATCGTTTATTACGTCGATCCTGGAGTTCCTGAGCCGATCCGGTCGGCTCTGATCGAAGGAGCCAGCTGGTGGAATCAGGCTTTCGATGCAATCGGCTACAGAGATGCCTTCCAGGTCAAAGTGCTTCCGGAAGGAGCGGATCCCATGGATATAAGATACAACATGATCAACTGGGTCCACCGCTCCACCCGCGGCTGGTCTTATGGCTCATCGGTCAGGGACCCGAGAACTGGTGAAATCATCAAAGGGCATGTAGCCCTGGGTTCGCAGCGCCTCCGCCAGGATTTCTTGATCGCCCAAGGGCTGACGGCTGAATATGAAGAAGGCAGTGAGGCGGCCGAAGAGATGGTGGAGCTGGCTCTAGGGCGCATCCGGCAGCTTTCCTGTCATGAAGTCGGCCACACCCTCGGGCTGGGACACAACTATGCTGCCAGTGTCAATGACCGGGCCTCAGTCATGGACTATCCCCATCCTTTAATCAAAATCAGAAAGGATGACAGTCTGGATCTTTCCGATGCCTATGCGACAGGAGTTGGAGAGTGGGACATCGTGTCCATTGCCTATGGTTATCAGGATTTTCCAGAGGGAGTGGATGAGGAGAAGGAACTGAAGTTCATCCTGGATAATGCCTTCTCGCGCGGATTGTTTTATCTCGCCGGTCAGGATGCTGGACCTGCGAGTGCACACCCTCTGGCGAACACTTGGGATAACGGGAGAGATCCGGTGAATGAACTGGAGAGGGTGATGAAGATTCGGGCCATCGCACTCGAAGAATTTTCCGAGAAAAGAATCCCGATGTGGGCTCCTATGGCTACACTGGAAGAAGCCCTGGTCCCCACCTATCTGTTTCACAGGTATCAGGTCGAAGCAGCCGCCAGTGTTCTCGGCGGATTGTATTACAACCACACCCTGAGAGGGGATGTGCAGAAGGATCCAGAGATCGTTCCGGCTTCAGAACAGCGGCGGGCTCTGGAAGCGCTGCTCCAGACCATACATCCTGAGAATTTAGAGATCGATGATAAAGTTATCAATATTCTTCCGCCCCGTCCCCCGGGGTACCGACAAACCGGTGAGCTTTTTCCCAGACATACAGGATCGACGTTCGGTGCTTTAGGAGCGGCTGAAGCGGCCGCAGATATGACCGTACGGTTGATTCTCCACCCGGAAAGGGCGGCCCGGATGGTGGATTATCATTCCAGGGACAATAACTTTCCTGGATTCGATGAAGTCCTGGATAAAATCATAGATTTTACTTGGCATTCGACGCATCCAACCAGCCGTCACAATGAAATCCAGAGAGTGGTGAACTACGTGTTTTTATACAATCTGATGAGCCTTGCCGCCAGCGAGGAGAGCGCTCCCCAAGTGCGGGCCATCGCTTCTCTCAAACTTGAAGAGCTGAAAAAATGGCTCCACCGACAGTTGGATGCCGCCCGGAGTGGAAAACATATCCCCGAAGATACACATCAAAGGGCTCATTTTTACTTCGCGGTCTCTCAGATCACCTTGTTTCAAAGAGACCCCACCAGAGTAATGCTTCCAGCTCCTCTCTCTTCGCCTCCAGGTGCGCCAATCGGAATGCATGATTGACTGAATCTTCGTCTCAGAGCGAGGAATGCCTTTGAGTATGATAAATAGTGTAATCATTGTATGAATGTGATAAATTCAGAGAAAAATGCTTTTGACACCTTTAAAGCTTTTCTAGAAGCCGATGTGGAGAATTCCTGGTATGGGATGATGCTGTATGATAATGTCTATAAAGGGTATTCTCCGGAAGGCAAAAACACGGTCAATATTCTTGTACTCCAGGGTTATGATCACTGGGGAAATTATGAAGAAATGGTAGCGATAGCATCGGGAGGGAGGCTTCAAAGACAGGCGGGTTTCGACCCGCCGAATCCTCGCGTCATTACCAGATCCTCTGGGCCGTGGTAATCTGACAATATGAGACAAGGAGATGAGATGACGGTATCGAGAAGAGAATTTTTAAAGATAGGGGGCCTGTCGATCGGCGCTTTTGGATTTGCCGAGAATCTGTTATCCAAACCTCGAACCCGAGAGACTGCAGAATCAGCACTGAAGAATATGGTGGCCGATGTCAAACCTCTGACTCCCCAAGATTATGAGATCCGCCTGGAGAAAGCAAGGCGATTGATGAGAGAACACCAAATGGACGGGCTGTTGCTGACCGGAGGCACCAACCTCCTCTATTTCACGAATGTTCGATGGGGGAGAAGCGAGAGAACATTCGGAGCTGTGCTGAATCGGAAAAAGGCTCCGATCTGGATTTGTCCCGGCTTCGAGAAAAAGCGGGCCGAGGAAAGAATTCCGAAAGGACACCAAATCCGGACTTGGGAGGAGCATGAAAGCCCGTTCAGACTCATCGCAGGAATCATGAAGGAGCTGGGAGCGAAGACAGGAAAACTGGGATTGGGACCGACCATCAGGAGTTTTGTCTATTATGGACTGCGAAAGGATGCTCCTGCTCTCCAGTTGGTGGATGGAGCAGTAGTGACCGAAGGCTGTCGGGGAATCAAAACAGAAAAAGAGATCGCCTACATGGACCTGGCGAATAAAATCACCAAGCTGGCTTATCGAGAAGGGTTCGATAATCTGCAAAGGGGCATGAGCCGTGCGGACCTGGGAGGAATCATACGAACAGCACATAAAAAAATGGGAGTGAGCGGAGGTGGAGGGCCTCTGTTCGGGCCCAGTTCTGCCTATCCTCACGGAACCCTGACAGAACGTTCGCTTCAGGAAGGTGATATCATATTGGTGGATGGCGGATGCAGTGTGGAGGGTTATCGTGCAGATGTGACGCGAACCATTGTGTTCGGAAAGCCAACCGACAGACAAAAGACGGTTTGGGAAGTGGTCAGAAAAGCACAGGTCGCTGCGCATAGGTCTGTAAGACCAGGCGTTCCGTGCGAAGAGGTCGATCGGGCCGCCCGTAACGTGGTCGACGAAGCGGGATTTGGACCGGATTATGAGTATTTCACCCACCGCGTGGGCCATGGGATCGGGATGGAAGGCCACGAATATCCCTATTTGGTCAGAGGAAATAAACTGCAACTTCAACCCGGCATGACCTTCTCTAACGAGCCAGGAATCTATATCTACGGCGAGTTCGGTGTCCGTATCGAGGATTGTTTCGTTGTGACAGAGGATGGAGGACGGTTCCTCGGAGGAATGGAAAGCACTGCGATCGACAGGCCGTTCGGGGAATGACAGAGTCTTTGTTTAAATCGTGAAGACCAGCTTGCTCTCCTGCCCTTCGTGGATTCTCTCGTAATGAACTGAGAAATTCATCAGAAGAAAGAGGCTGGTGTTGTCCTCCATTTTCTTCAGGACTTTTTCCTCGATCTTCTGAACGGACTCTGCAATTTCCAGTGTGGCAGCCATCTCCTCTTCACTCATGACCACGATTCCATCGTCATCACCAAAAATGATGTCACCTGGAGAAACAGGAACACCGCCACAGCTTATTTTGATCTGAGTCTTGAATATCTTCGAGGCACCTCCTGCCATGGGAGTGTAGTATCTGGCGTAGACCGGAAACCGGATCTTGCGTATCTGCCTGACGTCCCGACAACCGCCATCGATGACCATACCAGATAGTTTCTTTCTTTTCGCCTCAGTGGCGAACATCTCTCCTGCAAAGGCGACCTTGTCCCCTTCGGCATTGATGACCAAGACATCGTCTTCCTCGGCTTCTTGAAGAGCCTTAATAACCGAGAGAAAGTCTCCCCGGCAGTGGACGGTTCGGGCGAGACCGATCATCCTGATACTTTGGAACACGGGCCTGATATCTGGGTCCATAACCCTGAATGTTTTGCTTGCGTCACAAAGACTGGCCGTATCCAAGCGCGACAGTCTTTTTTTTAATTTTTTAAAATCCATGGCGGCTCCTTCCTTTCGGTTCTTTGGTCACCTTGGTATGTGGACAAGTTTATCATATAGCTCTCGTTTCTGGAATCGAATTCCATAAAACGGTGAAACGGAGAAAAAGCTGCGGTTTCTTATACCGAGATATTTGAAAAGATATTGATTTATGAGCTGAAAAAGATTAAAAAGATATGTCCTAGGGAACAGCCTGGGACGGGATCAGACATTCGAAACTTTCATCATAATCTTCTGACTTTTATTCGATGACCAAGTCATGAATTTCAAGAATGTTTGCCCCAAAATACAGGAGGATTCATGAAAAAAGTTTCAGACATCTTACCCGAACTTTTATCGGTCACATCCAAAGGCCTGACCCGGTCTGAGATCAGGGAGCTCTTAAAGCTAACCAGACAGCCGGGGGTCATTTCATTCGCCGGAGGACTGCCTTTTTCCGGATTGTTTCCGGTCGAAGAGATGAAGGATATTGTTAACACAGTCTTAGAAAATGAAGGACAGATAGCTCTTCAGTATGGTCCGACAGAAGGAGATATCCGACTGAGAAGGTTTCTTGTAGATAAGGTAAAAGCGGACGAAGGTGTCGATATTGACGAGGAGAACATTTTGATCGTATCCGGATCTCAGCAGGCATTGGATCTGATCGGAAAGATATTCATCGATCCAGGAGACCCTATTATCGTCGGGTTGCCATCCTATATCGGAGGCATACAGGCGTTCAAGAGTTTCAGGGCAAATATGCTGGGGGCGCGTCTGGATAAACAGGGGATGAATGTGGATACGGTCGAAGAGATCCTGCGGACATACACAGCCAAAGGCCAAAAGATCAAATTCGTTTATATTGTTCCCGATTTTCAGAATCCATCCGGAGTGACTCTCTCTTTGGAGCGAAGAAAGAGGCTCCTGGAAATCTGTTACCATTATGATACGGTGGTCGTGGAAGATACGCCTTACCGGGAATTGAGGTTCGAGGGAAAAGACGTACCCAAATTGGGGGCCATGGATGAGAGAGGACACGCGTTTTCTCTTCATACTTTTTCTAAAATACTCTTTCCGGGGACAAGAATCGGGTGGATCATTGCGAACAAGGCAATAATGGATAAACTCGTCATGGCCAAGCAGCCCACCGACCTATGCTCTCCTCCTCTCAATCAATCCATCATTTATGAATTCTGCCGCCGCGGCTTGCTCGAGCCTCACATCGAGAAGATCATCGAGGTCTACAGGAAAAAACGGGATGTGATGCTCAAGGCTTTGGAGGAATGCATGCCCGGGGATGCGGGGATAGACTGGACCCACCCTGAAGGGGGGCTTTTTCTCTGGGTAACTTTACCCGAGAAGATGGATGCCGAAGAATTGTTTCCCAAGGCTGTAGAGAAGAAGGTGGCTTACGTCGTGGGATCGGCCTTTCATTTCGACCGAAGCGGGAAGAACACCATGCGGCTGAATTTTTCCTATCCTACAGAAGAGGAGATCCACGAGGGAATCAAACGGCTCGCAGGTTTGATCAAAGAAGAACTTTGAAATTTTCCTTCCGCTTATTGAAGACAGAAGCTCGGGCTGGACATAATGAGTCGGAGGCGGCGTTCGGCCTCAAATGTCAACTCGAGGTAACGGATGATTCTCATCCCGCCGCCATGGGAAGGACAACGCAGAGGATCCGCCTCGCAGACCATGCGAAACATCTAATTCTTAACATTAAACCGTGCTTTTTGGTTGAGACCGACCTTTGCGGATGAAATGGATAAAAAATAAAACTGGAATACTCTTTTGTTGGAAAGGACAACAAAGTTTTTTGTGGTGATGAGAACAATCCAGATTTTTGAGGTTTGTTCCCGCTCAACCATAGTGAGGAGATATAATCGCGAAAACAAGTATGAAATGGACAATCGGAAATTGTTGGGATACTTCTAAGGAGAGATGGTTATTCTACCAGGTCATTGAGCGCAGAATATTCTGCTGCTTGAAGACATGGCTGCGGCCGACTACTGCAAATACCCTTTCGCCTTTCTTCAGCGCTTTCGTGACCTTTTGAATCATAGTCTGGTCCCGGTATTCTATGAGTTTCTGATGGATCTCAGCGAGAAAACCGCCTTTTTCCGATGATTTGAAATAGCTGTAAGGAATGTTCTGCCATTTGTCGAGCTCAGGAAACAGCTGCGAAAACATGTGTTCGAACTCTATCAGGGTTGTCGGGAAATACCTGGATCCCCCAAATCTTTCCATTTTACTCAACAGAAGGCGGGCATCATCCAAATTTTTATCTTCTCTACGGAGCATTTTATTTATGTTTGCCTGTCTGAGAATAAAATAAATTTTTACCTGGTGGGGGGGATATCGATTTCTTAAGTATCGAATCTGTTCTGATATGGAAGGATCGATGCATTTAACAGGAACTCCATCACGTGCTGCCAAAAATGTGATCAGCCCCTGCTCTCCATAACTCCGTATGGCATGGGTGCGGGATTCTTCTAAAGGCCAGATGCGTCCTTCGCAGAATGCGTATGTTGGTCGGAACTGTTCCCACTTTCGTTCGATATCCTCAAATTGGGGGTCTTTAGGATCTACTTTGTGGAAGGCCCCATAGTAGAAGAGGCTCCCCTTCCTCTTGTTCAGCTCGAGAATATAGGGCCCGGTTCTCGGGTGTTCGACGTATTCCTGCCAGGTCAACAGCTTTCCGTGGTTGAAGCTTGTGCAGGAAAACGACCCCAGAGAAATCAATGATATGGTCAGGATGGTCAGGATTGTATCATGTATTGGAATCGCTTCCTGATGTCTCCTGCGGGCTCCTGATGAAAGTTTCATGGTCCTTCCTTCGTCGCTTGGTTTTCCACCAGCAATAATGCAGGATTAGTG
Organism: uncultured Eubacteriales bacterium; assembly: GCA_964346815.1. Taxonomy (GTDB): domain Bacteria; phylum Acidobacteriota; class Aminicenantia; order Aminicenantales; family Aminicenantaceae; genus CAYFWF01. The sequence goes on from CAYFWF010000018.1 coordinate 41,435, forward strand.
CCAGAATTGTATTAGGCATGAAAATTCTATAAGTAATTCAATATCAACAATTTAATAATTAATCCGGGAGAAGGAAAACGAGGCAAGAAGCCTATTCTGTCTAATTTTTTTACACTTCTATCTTTTTTTGATCCTTTTGATCGCACCTTCGATCAAGCAATTGGCAGCCTTGAAAGAAACGAGGTCCTTATCTCTTCCCAGTATGGCGTGAATACAATACCTTGGACTTTTTTGACAACCAAATAGCCCTGTGATATAAGCAGATAAGCAGGATCCCATTGTTAGCCCCCTATTTCTAATATGAAGAGATCGAAGGACTTAGCTCGATTAAAAAAAGATGCACATTCGATTTTTCTGGCTGGAGTGGAGGCGGTAAATCCGGTAAAGGCCTTGAAAAAGCATCTGAGCTTGGAAGACAACCTTTTGATGGTGAAGAATATCAGATACGATCTGAATGAATTCGAGAACATATTTGTCGTCGGTGCTGGGAAGGCGTCTGCAGCCATGGCCCAGGCTTTGGAAGAGCTTTTAGGCGAGCGTCTTAATTCAGGCCTGATAAACACAAAATATGGTCACGGACTGCCGCTCCGGAAGATCCAGGTGACCGAAGCTGCCCATCCGGTGCCCGATGAGGCAGGTTTCCGAGGAGCACAAAAGATTGTCAAGCTTCTCGAAAAGACCGGGGAAAAAGACCTGGTTTTCTTTTTGATTTCTGGAGGGGGATCAGCCCTTTTGCCTTATCCTGCTGAGGGGTTGAGTCTCCAGGATAAGCAAAAGGTGACCACAGCACTGCTCGAAGTCGGGGCTAACATCCACGAAATCAATGCGCTTCGAAAGCATCTTTCATTGATCAAAGGAGGCCGGCTGGCAAGATTCGCTTTTCCTTCCACTCTCATCTCTCTGATTCTTTCCGATGTGATCGGAGATGACCTGGACAGCATTGCTTCGGGACCGACTGTACCAGACCAGAGCACCTTCGTCGAATGCCTGCACATTTTGGATAAGTATCATATCCGGGATCGGGTTCCTCTGGCTGTTGTCGGGATCATGGAAAAAGGTGCTAGAGGAGAAATCGAGGAGAATCCCAAGCCGGGTGATCCTGTGTTCGAGCGGACCCAGAATATCATCATCGGAAGCAATATCCAGGCTGTTCAAGCAGCAGAAAAAAAGGCAGTTGATCTGGGCTACAACACTATCATCCTTTCAACATTCATCGAGGGGGAAACAAAACATGTCGCCAAGGTGCATGCAGCCGTGGCTAAGGAAATTCTCAGCTCGGGAAACCCGATTGACAGGCCTGCATGTGTCGTTTCAGGAGGGGAAACCACCGTCACCATTCGCGGTAAAGGATTGGGGGGACGAAACCTGGAATTTGCCCTGGCAGCAGCTATAGATATTGCAGGATTGAAGGATGTCGTTGTTTTGAGCGCGGGCACCGACGGAACGGATGGTCCTACCGACGCTGCAGGTAGCATTGCCGACGGAACCACCATCGAAAGATCTGAAAAGAGGGGGATGGATGCCGAGGCTTTCCTCCGTGAAAACGATTCCTACCACTTCTTCCAATCCCTGGGAGATTTGGTCATTACAGGACCGACTCATACCAACGTCATGGATTTGAGGCTGGTGCTGGCAGCCTGACGTTTCTCTATGGTGTTTCTATTTTTTGATCGCAGAATACCTGTTTGTTGTCACAGAAATCAGGATGTTCCGCCCGGGAGAAGCGTCAATCTGCCAGGGCATTCTTTCCTATGACAATCAGGCTCTTCAGGAAATCTATCCCGATGAGGATGGCCACGATGGCGACAATCCAGTTGCCTGCTTTTTGGAGGTCGAAATGGGAAAATTCGATGAAGGGTTTTTCGATAGGATTGTTGACAACGATCCCGATAACGATCAGTTGAAGAGCGCTTTTTGACAGATTGATCCATTCTGAGGTGGTGAAAAATTTCAAGGCATAGGCGAGAACACCGATCCCTAACAAACTCAGAAGAGCTAGAGAATACCACTTGGATGCGGAAGGAGTGAGCAGCGATTCTGGGCTTTGAAAATCCAGGCTCATGATGAAGAGGGTGTGGAACTGCGAGTAGGCCCAAACGAGGAGGCCATAGCCTGCAATCATCAGTAAAAAAGGCATAATTTTTGACTTTGACTGCCGGCTGGCCGCGATCTTTTCCCAATTCACTCTGAATTTCGGCCAGGGAAGTCTGATGTCTTTGCGGCTTTGAGTGACAGAATAAAGGATGATTCCTACCAGTCCGATGTCAAATACCAGGGTCATTGGAACATAGAATAAAGATTGAAAACTGTCCATCTGAGGGATGTAAAAGAATGGGAAAACCACCATGCTCGTTCGGGATAGGAGAGCAGCAAGGGTGAGCCCAAAGTGGAAAACAAAGAGGATCGCAGTGTAGCGGAAAAGATATTTTTTAAAAGAAGGAGCTATGATCTGAACATCGTCTATATATTTTTCTGCGACCTGACGGGGATTTCCATACGATGCGATAACTTTTTCCAAGGCGCTTTCTTTGACTTCTCCGTATTCCTGTTCGGCTTTCTCCAATATGTGGCTTCTGATTTCTGATAAGATCTCTTCTTTCCCTTCCCGGACAACGAGATAATGACTGATTTCTTTGAGATATTTTTCAAGTTTCTCAGACATTTTTAAACTCCTTCAAAAGATGATTCAAGATTTCAATTTGTTTTTGCCAGATTTTCAGCAACTCGGAACGAACGTTGCGCCCTTGCTCAGTGATGATATAGAATTTGCGGGGCCTGTCCTCAGTGACGTCCCATTTGCTTTTGACCAGGTCTTTATTCTCCAGTCTTCTCAGCAGAGGATACAGAGTGTTTTCTTCGAGAATGAAACCTTTCTTTTCGAGCTGCTTGACCATGGAATACCCGTACATGTCCTTTTCCAGGAGAACGAGGACCAGAACCTGGAGAAAGCCTCGATTCATTTCGGTTTCGAATGAACTGATATCCGTTTCCATTCCTTGTACCTCCTGAATATTCAAACGCTTTATACTGTTTTATAAACTATAGTGTATATGATACTATATAGTATAATAAACAGGTTGTCAAGTCTTTTTTTGTGCTTTGACTGCAGAACGTATCTCCTTCATTTATCTTGACTTTTTACAGGCATGCGGTTATTTTGATTCAAATTAGCAGAGCGCTGAAATATCGGACCTTAAAATGGCTAAAGAAGCTGTGTTAGAAAGCGGAACGGAAGCAGGCAAAAAGCCTGTCACAGAACTCGCCCGAGACATGGGACTGATGCATGTCACCATGATTGGTGTCGGGGCCATGATCGGTGCGGGGATATTCGTGCTCACCGGATTGGCAGCAGGTGTATCTGGCCCGGCTTTGCTCCTCGTTTTTGCCTTTAATGGAGTGGTTACAGGATTGACAGCTATGTCCTATGCCGAGCTTGGCTCCTGCTTTCCTGAAGCTGGAGGCGGGTACCTGTGGGTCAAAGAGGCTCTCCCCCAGCCTAACGGATTTCTCTCCGGCTGGATAAGCTGGTTTGCCCATGCCGTGGCCTGCAGTTTGTATGCTGTGGCCTTCGGGACTTTTGCTGTGGATCTCCTTCATCTTTCTGGAGTAGACTTCAACAAACTTTTATCCTTCTTATCCTCATCCGAACCATATGTCCTTGCTGCCAAACTCATCTCGGTTATAGCGACTCTTTTGTTTGTCTATATCAACTACCGCGGGGCCAAAGAGACTGGACAGGCCGAGACATTGGTCACAATTCTCAAGATCGTAGTGATCGCACTCTTTATCGGATTTGGCCTCTTCGCTATGTTTTCCGGAAAGACACCAGAGCCTTGGCCCGAACATTTCCGGGGATTTTTCCAAAAGGGTCCGATGGGTATCATCATAGCCATGGGTTTGACCTTCATAGCCTTCGAAGGATATGAGATCATTGCCCAGTGCGGGGAAGAGGTCAAGAATCCCAAAAAGAATATTCCCCTCTCGATTTTTCTCTCCCTTTTGATCGTTGTGCCTGTTTATGTCCTTGTCGCTTTTGTGGCGCTGGGTGCTGCAGCTCCGGAAGGAGATATGCCGACCTGGCAGTACCTGGGCGAAAAAGGAGAGTTGGCCATGATCGAAGCAGCCGAGCATTTCATGCTGGGCAAACTGGGAAGAATTATTTTCTTGATAGGAGGCCTGTTCTCCACCATGTCGGCATTGAATGCCACTGTCTACTCCTCCTCCAGGGTCAGCTTTGCTATGGGTCGCGACCACAATCTGCCTTCAATTTTCAGTAGAGTCCATCATAAGAAAAGAACCCCTCATATGGCAGTTTTCATCTCCGGTCTCATGATCATTCTGATGGCGCTATCCCTTCCGATCGAAGATATAGCTTCCGCAACGGACGCCATGTTCCTTTTCCTTTTCATCTTCGTGAACCTGGCTGTAATCAATTTACGGAAAAACCGTCCGGATTTGGATAGAGGCTTCAAGGTTCCCTTTGTTCCTCATATTCCTGTTGTTGCGACCTTTTTAAATCTTTTTCTGGCCGTATTCCTGTTCTTTTACAGACCCCTGGGTGTTTGGGTGTGTATAGGATATCTGCTCTTCGGTATCGGATTTTACTATCTTTATTCCCGAAGAAAAGAGTTTGTTGCCAAGGCGGTTCCTGTTGTCCATACCGAACAGCCTGTTCTCACACCCAGTCCGTGCGATTTTCACATCCTGGTGCCGGTTGCCAACGAGAAGACAGTCGAACAGCTGCTGCGATTTGCTGTGAGGATGGCCAAGGCTTATACGGCCGATATAACGGCCTTGAATGTCATTCAAGTCCCTCCTCAGCTCCCTCCGAGCGAGGGCCGGAAATATGTCGATTCTGCCCGCTCTCTGCTGGGGAAAGCCATAGATGTTGCCGAGCAGGACGATATCCCCGTTTATTCTCTGGTGAAATTGACCCACAATATTCCCAAAGCCATCATCGAGACCTGCGAGGAAAGAAAAATAGATCTGATGGTTCTCGGATGGGAGGGAGAAAGACCCGCCCATAACAGGGTGTTCGGAACAATCACAGACGAGATCATCCTGAACACAGTCTGCGATATTGCCTTGGTCTGTCGCTCGCCCGCTGGCAGAGACATCAACAGGATTCTGATACCTGTGAGCAGCATTAAATACGCCGTTCTTTCGCTCAAAATCGCAGAGGCCATATTGAAGCAGAACAAAACGCCGATCGTCCTTTTTCATGCTACATACCGGGATGATGTGAAAGCTGTCGAGCAGAAATATCGCGAGGAGCTGCAAAAATTAAAAGAAGAAATCGATCCCGGCAGGTACAAGATCGTGATCAAAAAAACGCAGCGTGTTCCGGATGCTGTGCTCTCCGAAACCCAGCACCATGATTTGATCATCATGGGAGCTCCAGAGGAAGGATTGGTGCGGCGGGCACTCTTCGGCGACCTGCCCGTGCAGGTCGCTCGACAGACAGATGTCCCCATCATCCTGACCAAAAGGTACACCGGACATGTCAAATCCTGGTTCCAGAAATTCTTTGGCTCCCGCAAGACTATGCTGGATTAGGGATTTTCATCCATGAAAATGAATCGCCGCAATTTCTTAAAAACGACAGGTTGCGCAGCATGGGCCGTCTTCAGTTCCCGGCCCCTTTTTATCAACATGGATTCCTTTTGCTGCGGTCATGCCGAAGAAACGGATATCGGCTACGGGCCTTTAATCCAAGATCCAGAGCGAATTATGGACCTTCCAGAGGGTTTCAGTTACAAGATCATATCTCGGGCAGGAGAAAAGATGGCCGATGGATTTTACGCCCCTGCACGTCCTGACGGCATGGGTACTGTTCCTGGCCCTAACAGCTTGGCAATCATCCTGCGCAATCACGAAATCTTCTCCGAAATGTCTCCTTTGAGCGGTCCATTTGGAAACAGGAATCAGCTGCTTCGTCGATTGAACAGAAAAGAGGTCTATGATAGAGGGAGACAGAACGATCCCCCCCTTGGAGCAGTGACAACCCTTGTATATGACACAGATTCTCAGGAACTCAAACATCAGTTTCTCAGCTTAGCAGGAACTCTTGTGAATTGTTCGGGTGGTGTGACGCCGTGGAATTCCTGGCTTTCCTGTGAGGAAGTATTTCAGAACGCAGGCTTGAGATTCGCCAAAGATCATGGTTATGTTTTCGAGATACCAGCATCCGTGGAGCCGAAGGTTACAGAACCAGTTCCTCTCAAAGCTATGGGTCGTTTTGTCCATGAGTCTGCCGCTGTCGATCCCCGGACAAACATCATCTATCAGACTGAAGACAGGACGGATAGTCTTGTCTATCGCTTCCTTCCTAAAAGTCCCGGTCGTTTGAAAGAGGGGGGATGGCTCCAGTGCTTGAGTGTGGCTTCCGAACCACGTTTCGATACACGGAATTGGGACGGACAGAAGGTGAAACCTGGAGAGTCGTTTCAGGTGAAGTGGATTGGTCTGGAAGATGTGGACTCGAAAAAAGACGACCTGCGTATCAGAGGATACGAGAAAGGAGCCGCCTTGTTTGCCAACGGAGAGGGGATGGTATGGAGTGACGGGACAGTGTATTTTGACTGCACCAACGGAGGTCGGATCAAAGCGGGACAAATCTGGAGATATACTCCCAGTCCGTTCGAAGGGACTGAGCGGGAGAAGGAATCGCCGGGTCGCCTGATGCTTTTGGCAGAGCCAAACGATAGATCGATTATCGAGCATCCTGACCAGATGACCGTGACTCCTAGGGGGGATCTCTTGATCTGTGAAGATGGTTATGGGGAGCAGTTTGTGGTGGGACTTACATCCCACGGAAAGTTATACAAGCTTGCGCGCAATGCTAGGGACGAATCTGAGCTTGCAGGGGTGTGTTTCTCTCCTGACCGCAGCACGATGTTTGTTAACAACATGGAAGCAGGAATGACCTTTGCTGTTACAGGTCCGTGGAAAGTGAAAAACTGAGAAAAAGGGGAGCCAGGAGCTCATCTGGCTCCCCTGAATGAGTGATCACTCCTAAGGTTTGTGCCGGTCCATGGTCACTCATCCATTGCAGGGCATCGTTCAAGAAATTACTTTTCTTTTTTCTTTGCTTTCTCTTTCGCCCACATTTCTTTTATCTGCATCAGCTTCTCTTTGATGAGTTTCTTCTTTTCAGGATCATCGGTTTTTTCATACATTTCCTTGAGCTTTGCCGCTTCCTTCTCGTAGTCGATGGCGGTTGAAGATTTGACCAGTCCCTTTTTCTTCATCTCCTGCAATTGTGCCAGCTTTGCTTTCAGCTTTTTTGTTTCTTCAGGATCATCTGTATTAGCAAGTTTAGTCTTTATTTTTTTGGTCGTTTCAATATACTGTTCCTCGGTAATGGTGCCGGGATTGTGTTCGACCAATCCTTCTTTCTGTTTCAACAGTTGAATCTCCAGCAATTTCTCTTTGATCAATTTTTTCTTCTCTGGATCCTCTGTTTTTTCGTATTCTTTTTTGAGCTGCTGTTCCTTCAGCATGATTTCCTGGAGCTTGTGTTCCTTTTCTTTTTTCTTCTTGTCATCCGAGGCTTTTTGATCTTCTGTAGCTGCAGATCCGTTCGGTCCATCCAGAGCAGGCTGGACATTTTCGGCAGTCATTTTGGCTTGAGATGTGGGACTTGCCGGTTTCGGATTGGCAAAGGCCAGAACGAGAAAGCAGATCACAGGAATCGTGAGCAGAAATTTGGATTTTGCCCAAGTCTTGGATTTGCCTTTTGTCATCATGGTTATCCTCCTTTTGATGAGTGAGTGATTGAAGTTGTTCACGAATTCGAACAGCTTCAATCCCACATGCTGCTCGAAGATGAGCAGTTGATACTTGGCTCTGCTGCAGCCCTGCGCGATGACATGGTTATCCGCCAAGTACTCATGGGTTTCTTTGAGTGACGTTTTGTACGGCCGTACAAAAGGATTAAACCATTCGACGATGGTCAGCAGTTCTATGACGATGAGATCTAAGGTGTGGTACTGATTTATGTGAACCAGTTCATGATCTATGATTCTGAGAAGATCACGCTGGGATACATTGGATTTGTTCAAAAAGAAAAAATTGAAAAAGGAGAACGGCGCACTATCCTCATTTATGAAGACGAGATTAATCCTCCCATACCGTTGGTATCCATTTTTTTTGATCAGCAAAAATAGCCGGGTGATTTTGTAGGCGAATCGGGCGAGGAAAAATCCCACTCCCGCAAGATAGATCACCCAGAGCATGTCCATAAGACCAAAGGAATTTGTCTGGATACCGGAGACCGGAGTAAAAAAGTGCTGCTGTTCCATGGAAGGAGCAGTTCTGAGAGGCGATGGAAGGTTGACGAGGGGAATGAGAAAGGAGAGAGGAATAGAGAGCATCAGAAAAAAGCGATTGGTGGCAAAAAATGTTTCCTTCCGTAGAAATGTCCAGTAGACAAGATAGAAAAGACCCAAACAAACACCTGACTCGACCATATAGAAGAGGAAATTATTCATTTTCGTCCCTCTTTTGTTTTTGGATTTCCCGGTTGATCATCTTCCGGATTTCTTCCAGTTCTTCGATGCTCATGTCTTTATCTTTGGCAAAAAAGGAGACCATCTCTTTAAAAGAATCGCTGAAATAGTCTCTCATGATGCTCTTCAGGTAAGCCTTGGTGTAATCTTCCTTACGGATAGTCGGGAAATATTCATAGGTGTTGCCGTAAGCATTGTGGGAAATGAATCCTTTTTTTTCCAGAATCCGGACGATGGTGGATACCGTGTTATAGGCGGGTTTCGGATCGGGAAGATGCTCGATGATGTCTCTTACAAAACCCTTTTCCAAGTCCCAGAGTATTTGCATGATTTGTTCTTCGGCTTTTGTTAATCGTTTCATGGTATCTCTAATATACAACTAATCCTTTAGTTTGTCAACTAAATAAATAGTTTTTTTTCGCAGTCTTGTCATTTTTCTTTCTTTACTTATGCTGATTGTATACACATCTATATACGTAGAAGAACTGGAACTGGTTGCAGGATAGATAAAGGCTCGATTTTTTCGATGTTTTAAAAAGTCGAACGAGAAATTCAATTTGACAGGAAAAGGCTCAAACGCCAGCGGTTTGGTGGCTTTGAAGGTCTGTTTTCGGCAGTGGAGGAAATTTAGATGGGGGGCGGCGGTGTTTGGTGGCCTGTTCGTATGCGTAGGCAATTTTGATGATAACCGGTTCAGCGAACAGCCTCCCGACGATCTGCAGCCCTGCTGGAAGATTGTCATAGGTGAAGCCCATCGGCACAGAGATAGCCGGGAAGCCAGTGTGCGGAGGAATCAGCTGGCTGTTGTCTCCGGCAGGACTCTCGTTGTCTCCGATGAGTCTCGGGGGATTGCTCCATGTTGGATAAATGATGGCATCCAGTCGATGCTCATCCATGGCCCTGAGTACTGCCTCACGGAAAGCGATATTCCGCGGCTCGTGATAGAGATCCTGACATCGGACATCCTGCGTGACCGGAACCTCTAGCGCTCGTTTCAGTCTTTTTTCGATATAGGGAGAATAAAGCCCGGTATCAACGATGTCGGCAAGCGTATTGAATGGTGCATTATCTCCGAGAGAGGCCAAATAGTCGTTCAGATCGTGTCGGAACATATCACACCATATGTCTTTCGTCATCTCCTCGAAATCTGGAATGACAAATGGATCCACGATTTCTGCTCCTTGAGAGCGCATGTCGTCGATCGCTTTATCCAGCAGCTCGATGATCTGCGGATCTGTGGCAGGCTTATCCGTATAATAGCGGAACACTCCTATCCGTGCATCTTTGAGTCCTTCTCTGTCGAGAAACTGCATGTAGCTATCAGGAATTTTATCCTGACTTATTTCAGTGATGGGATCGGCAGGATCGTAGCAAGCAATCACCTCCAGAATTTTTACGGCATCCTCGAGCGTTCGGGCCATTGGGCCGCCGATGTCGTTGCGCAGATAAAGGGGAATGATCCCATCCCGGCTGGTCAGTCCCATGGTTGAGCGGATGCCCACGAGACAGCAGTGGGATGAAGGGCCACGAATGGAGTTTCCGGTATCTGTTCCCAATCCAACTGTGCCCAAGTTTGCCGCTACTGCAGCGGCTGTTCCGCCGCTCGATCCTGCCGGAACTCTCTCCAGATCATATGGATTTCTGGTTATGCCGGCGATAGAGCTTTCTGTAAGCAAGGGGCTGAAAGCCCATTCTGCCATGTTGGATTTTGCCAGGATGATGGCTCCTGCTTCACGCAGTTTCCTGACCTGATAGGCATCATCCGGCGGGATAAATCCCTTAAGAGCCAGGGATCCACCCGTTGTCTGCATGTCTTTGGTCTGGTAGTTGTCCTTGACAATGACAGGAATCCCGTGGAGAGGACGAAGCATTTGAGTTTGTTTGAATTCTCTGTCCAGCTCCTCGGCTCTTTTCCGGGCGTTCGGATTGATAATCACGATAGCATTCAATCCGGTTGACTGGTCGAATTTATTTATTCTCTCCATATAATAGTCGACCAAATGGCGGCAGGTAAGCTGACCCTTCTTGAGAGCTTGGTGAATGCCGGCGATCGTTGCCTCCTCCACAGTGAAGCCGGGTTTTACAGCTTTCCAGTTTGCGTCATCGCTTTTTTTGCAGCCTGAAAGGAATAATATGACAACAATGAAAAGGATCAGTCCCCATTTCTTAATTAAAGCCTTTTCCATGATTTAGCCTCCTTTTTTTACTGCAAAAAGTTATCACATCCAAAAATCCTGGTCAATCTTGGCGAATCCACCCAATAAAAAATAGAATCGTCCCCTTTTTTAGTCCTGATTTTTATTGTATAAGTGAGGAAGATTGAATCGAAAGGAGCCAGGCTGATGGAGTCCATTAAAGCGCAGCGCATTCCATACTCACAGATTCGGGTGGTTTTCGATAAAGCGAGAGAGCTCGAAAAGAAAGGAAGGCACATCATTCATCTGGAAATCGGAAGACCGGATTTTGACACGCCCGAGCATATCGTAGAGGCGGCTATTAGAGCCCTAAGGGACGGGAAACATCATTACTGCCCGAACGCCGGAGTCCCGGAGCTCCGTCAAGCCATCATCGAACAAATCAGGGTTGAATACAGACTCGAATACCATCCCCATTCTGAAATTATCGTTACCAATGGCGTTGCTGAAGCGGTGTATTTGGCCATAAATGCTTTGCTCAATCCGGGTGACCAGATTCTGATCCCTGATCCGGCTTGGTTGAACTACCAGCAGGTCACTCTGTCAAACTATGTGGAACCGGTGCCCTATACCTTGTTCGGAGAGAATGGTTTTCGACCCGATCCGGAAAATATAGAGGAAAGGATCACGCCCCGGACAAAAGCGATTCTTCTTTTGAGCCCCTCCAATCCCACAGGATCGGTGCTCCATCCGAACATGATAGAAAAAATTGCGGCCATTGTGGAGAAAAATGATCTGTTGGTTCTTAGCGATGAGATCTATCGGAAAATCATTTATCCTCCTGCCAAACATGTGAGTATCGCCACATTGCCTGGAATGCGGGAGCGGACCCTTATCCTGGACGGATTTTCCAAATTCTATTCCATGACAGGTTGGCGGCTAGGTTATGTTTTAGGTCCTGAAAAGCTCATCAATCCTATGCTTAGATACCATCAGTACATGATCACGTCGGTCAATACCTTTGCCCAATGGGGAGCGATCGAAGCGTTGAAGGGAGATCAGAATCCTTCCAGGATGATGGTTGCAGAGTTCAGAAAACGGAGAGACTATATATGCGAAGCGGTGGATCAGCTGCCGGGATTCAGATGTATAAAACCCGAGGGTGCATTCTATCTTTTTCCCAATATCGAAGAAACCGACATGAATGGATTCCAGATGTCTCAGATGCTCCTGGAAAAAGCAGGGGTTGCCACCGTTGCCGGGGAATGCTTCGGGAAGTGCGGAGCCGGACATATCCGTTTCTCCTATTCAAATTCGCTGGATAATTTACAAAAAGCGGTAGCCAATATCAAATCAGCGATGGGAGATTGAATAATTCAGTTCAGGTAACTTTTTTACTTTACTTACTGATAATCCATGAGTAGGTAATACTTTCTTCTACATCAACAGTAGTCGATGCGACTTTTACCTCGTCGCTCGGCCTTACTGCTTCCAGAAGATGCTCCCCATAAGGAAAGTGTTCAAATAATATAACTGATTGATCGTCGATATCCTCTATTAAATCACTATCTATATAGATACTTAAGGTTTCCCCATACTCATTGCTTATTTGTAGGCTGGCTGAACTTTGAATGGTCCATTCATAATTAATCGCATCGAATAATTCTACTGAGAGAGACATTATTTCTGTTTCGGTTCCCTTTTTTTTTGCTACAAGTTCGTGCAATTCCAGAGATACATTGCTGATGGTGATTGAGTCTAGATATTCAACCGAGGACTGTAAATTTCCATCCATGTAGATATCCAAAGCTACACCACAATCATTAATGACTATAATATTGGCTGTAGAATTTTTATCAGGGCCCGTGGGATTCTTGCAGCTTATCGAGACCAACATGAAGAGACTCAGCCAAACGATCATTCCAACATAAAATATTGTTTTCTGTTTGTTGGTCTTTACCATTCTGAACCTCACTGAAACCGAGTTGTTTTTTTAATTAAGTTAATCGACTCACTGATTTCATTCCTATTATTGAACCAACATAAATATTCTGATGATTCAGGGATTATCGAACCTTCGGCTGTCACCTCACAATTTCAAAAGAAGAAGAAACGAAATCCTCCCTTCTCTTTTTTATAAAAAGAGCACACGGAAGGTGAAACGATATCAATATTCCTTATCTATTATACCATTGACTGACGGCCATTCATAGTATGCGCATCAAAACTCAGGAGCATTTATTCCTGTGGGAGCTGTGTTATGGATCGATGCGGCCTGGAGGACGCACTTCAGTGCCTGTGAGTTCTCCATCTCCAAGTTCTTTTCGGGCTGCTTCGCCCAGTGCCTTGAGGCGGGCGACCACGTCGGGGTTTTCGCCTGCCACATCGTTTTTTTCACCGATGTCGTTCTCTAGATCGTAGAGTTCGAATCCAGTCTTACCTTTATTGTAAGGGCCTGGCAGGCCGTTCTTTCCTGGTTCGACTCCTTCATATGAGCGGTGCTTGTGGGGAAAATGAAGTTTCCATCTGTCCTGGCGCACGGCCTGGAGCTGCTTCCCGTAATAATAGAACAGATGATTTCGCGGATTGGCGTCTGGCTGACCCTCTAAAAGTGGAAGGATGTTCACACCATCGATTTTGTGTTCTGGAAGCGGTGCTTCTGCTACGGCGGCGAAGGTCGGGAGAAGGTCCATGGTGGCAGCTATCTTGTCGCACACAGCACCCGCAGGGATATGGCCAGGCCAGCGCATGATGCAAGGAACCCGAACCCCGCCTTCCCAGGCAGTCCCTTTTCCCTCGCGAAGGGGTCCTGCGGATCCGGCATGGTCTCCAAAATTCAGCCATGGACCGTTGTCGCTCGTAAAGACCACAAGAGTGTTTTTGTCCAGTCCGTACTGTTCCAATGTTTTAAGGATTTCTCCCACAGACCAGTCGATCTCCATCATCACATCGCCGAACTTCCCCTGTTGACTTTTTCCTCTGAATCTATCGGAAACGCCCAGAGGCGTATGGACCATGGTGTGAGGGACATACAGGAAGAACGGTCGGTCCTTGTTTTTTTCTATAAATTCGACGGCACGCTCTGTATATCGAAGGGTTAAAGTATCCTGATCCTCAAGAGTCCGTATTTCTGCGAGCTTCTCGTTTCCTTCGATAAGGGGTAATACGGGATGATGGAGTTTGTGGTGTCCTTCGGGAAGTGGTATTCCGTCATATCCCATAGGCCACATGTCGTTTGAGTAGGGGAGCCCCAGGTATTCGTCGAATCCATGCTGGAGAGGCAGAAATTTCTGGTGGTGTCCCAGATGCCATTTCCCGAAGATTCCACATGCATATCCTTTCTTTTTGAGGACTTCGGCTATGGTTTCTTCCGAAGGATTTATTCCCACTTGTGCTCTGTGGTTGTAAGCGCCGAAGAGACTGACTCTGTTGGGATAACATCCAGTCAGCAGGGCCGCTCGCGACGCGCTGCACACGGCCTGGGCAACATAGAAGCTGGTGAAACGCATCCCGTCTTTGGCCATCTGATCAAGATTTGGGGTTTCGTACCCCTCAGCCCCAAAGCATCCCACATCCGCATATCCCATGTCATCGATAAAGATGAGTACGATGTTCGGGAGGCGTTCCCCAACGTCTTCTTTTTTACAGAATTGGCTGAATGCGGCCAGATGAAATGAGGCTGCGCCCCATCCCAGGGTCTTCAGAAATTCCCTTCGTCTGAATGTGTTTTTCATGATCATTCCCTGTGATTGAAGATACCCAGATTTATGGATACACTATCGAATACAAAATGTCCAGTGTCAAGCCATACCGCTTTGGACCCGGTCATTCTTTGATTTTGATGGCGATGAACATGAGACAAAAATATCCGATCAATACCAGAGGAATGACGGCCAGCCAGTTCACATGGCGCAGAAATGAGAGGATGTTTTCGATCAGAACATCCAGGTTGTCTCTGTAGAATTTCATGATGAGGATGGGCACAAATCCCAACAGCACGATAAAAGACATCACGATCATGACGAATTTGGTGTAACCGAAGCTGAAAATGCCGAGATAGGAGAGCGCCGCCAGCATCAGGCAGACCACACCGCTCATCAGGATGTAAGAACGGACCAGGATCCAATCATTCGGGGCAACCTTGGACACAGAAAAAAGCAACAGCAGATAGCTTGCAAGGATTATAACCGTGACCAGAACAAGGCCGAACTTGGCGGATACGATTTCATCCGCGTTGATTGGCAGGGTGTCCAAAAAGTTATAACCTTTGTGCTTTTCCTCGTATTGTTCATTCAGAAAGACAGAACCGAACACCAGCATGAGTATCAAAGTACCTGAAATCAATACTACTGGGGCGGCATGCTCATTCCCGATGGTTAAAGTGAGGATGGTCGCTATAATAAAGACTACGCCAGCATATCCCATGAAGTAGCCTATGTTTTTTTTAACGATTGACCACATTTTTATGTTCCCTTTACCAGTGAAATCAGGATATCGTCCAGGTTGACGTTTTCGATCTTGACCACTCCTTCTGTGATCCCTTGGGCCAGGGAGTCCCTGATTTCCAGATAGCTGTCGGTGACACCTGAACTGCCGAAAGCATGTTCCATTCGTCTGGTCAAAGAATTCACCAGGTTGCTGCCAAGAGCTCCTTTTTTATAGTGGATCCTTTTCCAGTTGGAAAGGAGCTCGTCCTTTTCGCTGGTTAAAACGATTTTTCCCTCTATCAGGAATGCGACCAGGTCAGCCGTCCGCATGATGTCATCCGTGATGTGGGAGGAAATGATGACGGATTTGCCTTCAGTTTTGGATTTTTTCTGGAGCAGTTCGAGCACCTCCCGCCTGATAACAGGATCCAGCCCGGCTGTGGGTTCGTCCAGGATGAGAAGCTCGGGATGGTGAGAGAGAGCCAGAACCAACGAGAAACGGACCTTCATCCCTTTGGACAGTTCTCTTGTTTTTTTTGTCCGGCTTATTTGAAAGCGGGTCAGCAGAGATTGAAACATGTTTGTGTCCCATTCCTTGTAAAAGTTGGAGACAAATTTGCCGGTCCATGCCACTGTCTTGTTCCCATAGAAATGCTGTTCCTCTCCCAGGTATCCGACTTTGTTTTTGATCTGCTTGGCGTTTCTCCGGGGGTCCAGGCCGAAGACCTGAACTTTGCCTCTATCTCTTTTGACCATATTCATCAGAATTTTGATGGTGGTGGTTTTGCCTGCGCCGTTCGGTCCGATCAACCCCAGGATGTAACCCTGGGGCAGGGCTAAAGAGACCCCATCCAGGACGAATCCTTTGTATCTTTTTTGCACACTTTGTAATTCCAAGATGTTTTCTGAGTTATCCATCAGTCATCCTCTCGCGGCGGCTTTCGCTTTTGTGGCCAACTGAAACAGAAAGTAGAAAAGCACTATCCCACAAACAGGGATTACGATCCAGATCAACCAATAGAGCTGGCTCAATTTCTCTGTGACGGTGGCGAGGTCCGTATCCATTTTCAAGATGACGAATTCGAAAATGATTATCGGAGCCACCATAGAAATAATCATGGCTGCCCATATAAATTTGACAAAAGCAGCGTGCCCAAACCGAAAAATAATGATATAGGAAACTCCAGCCAGGACCAAAGCATAGATGGCGGCAAAAAGCACTACAACTGCTCCTATGGCATACATATAGGCAGATCCCGGTATGAACAGATACAGGATGTAGTTGAAGACAACCAGGAAGACTGTGGTGAGCAGAACGGTCAGAAATTTGGATTGGACAATCTCCCGGTCTTTAATGGGGAGTGTTCTCAAGAAGTCATATCCATTGGTTTTATCTTCGGCTTTTTCGTTGACCGCCAGTGCGCCTTCTACCACCAGAATCAGCCACAGCCCCTGGAAAAGAACCATCGCACCGCTGAATTCTTTTCTCACATAATAAAAATAGAGAGTCATAAGAGGCATGATAAGGGCAGCATAACCGGCAAAATAGAGGGCATTTTTTTTCATCAAGCGCAGCATTTCAATCTCCTCTAGCCAAAGCAATCAGGATATCGTCCAATCCCACGCTCTCCACTTTGATATCGCCAGAGGCCAAACCCGGGGCTAAAACATCCTGAATTTCAGGATAATTTTGAGTCAAGCCAGAACTCCCGAACATGTGGCTTTCTACGCTCTCGAGTTTGTCGGTCACGGATTTGTCCAGTGACTCAGGCGTGAAGTGGATCTTTTTCCAGTTGGAGAGAAGCGCGTCTTTGGATTCGGTCATCACGATTCGGCCGTTAATCATGTAAGTGATGTAATCAGCGATCCGGGATATGTCATCTGTGATGTGAGAGGATAATATCACGGTTTTGTCGTTTTCCTGGGTGAAGCTTTTTAAAAAGTCGATCACTTCCCTCCGGATGATCGGATCCAATCCCGATGTCGGCTCGTCCAGCATGATAAGTTCAGGATTGTGGGACAGAGCAATTGCGAGACTGAGCTTCACCTTCATGCCCTTCGAGAATTTTTTGATCCTTTTTTTGGGCGGGATTTCGAATTGCTCCAGCAGGCTCTGGTATATTTTCTCATCCCACTTATCATAAAAGTGGGACACAAATTCTCCGGTCCACCCGGCGTTCTGATTCTCATAAAAATACTGTTCTTCGCCCACATAACCGATTTTGTTCTTGACCTGTTTTTCGTCCTGGACGTTGTCCAAATCAAAAACCTTCACATGGCCTCCGTCAGATTTGATCAAGTTCATGATCAGTTTGATGGTGGTGGTTTTGCCTGCGCCGTTCGGCCCGATCAATCCCATGACATATCCTTTGGCGACCTTCCAATCGATGTCTTCCAGGACAAATTCCGGATATTCCTTCCTGAGTTTGTTGATCTCCAGTATGTGTTCCATTTTCCCTCCAATGCTTACCATAGGAAAAACAAGGCGAGCAAAAGAACTGCGATTATAAAAACCAGCAGCTTGGTACAGGCAAATCCCTTTCGTTTTTTCATTTTTCCTCTCCTTTTTCTCGAATGACCTGGATGATCTCATCTGCAGATATATCGAATTTTTCTGCTGATTTGAGGATTTTTGTCAACTCTTGCCGAATTTCCGCGAATTTCTCTTTTCTCATCTCTGCCTTGCTGACATTGGCCACAAACGAGCCCATTCCCGACCGTGTGAAGATATATCCCTCATGCTCTAAGTCCGCATAGGCTCGCTTGATGGTGATTTCGCTGATTCCGAGTTCTCTGGTCATTTCTCTTATGGATGGCAATTTATCCTCTGGCTTTAGAATTCCGGTAGCGATGGCATCTTTTATCTGATCCGCCACCTGCTTGTACATCGGATCCGGATTCAGGGGCGAAACAACGATAAAGATTTTATTTTTCATTTTAGAAAGTATATCGGATATACACAGTATACAAGGCATTCGCACTCGTGTCAAGCTTTTTTTTAAAAAAAATTTAGAATTTAAGGAATATTTTCGGGATTTTTTATGTCTAAATAACGTGAGATCGAATAGAACAAAGGAAATTTTTTAAGTTGACGAGGAGGTCAGAATGAAAAAAAAACTGACAATGGCCGTGATTTTCTCTGTGCTGGTCCTGTTTGTGGTAAACGACTTTGCACAACCCCAGCGTGGGTGGATGAGAGCCATGAGAACTTTTGATCATGCTCCTCACCGGATCCTCGCCGTTCTTAAGGCGAATCAAGAAGTGCTCGGTGTTACGGAGGAGCAGATCAAACAGATCCAGAATCTCATTTTTTCCCATCAGGAAAAGGCGATCAAGATGAAGAATGAGATTGCCCTACAGCGCCTGGAACTTCAGAAATTGATGCAGGACAAGGAGAATTTGGACTACGAGAAGATTAGAGCGGTTCTTTCCAAAGTGTCAGCAACCAGGCAAGCGATGTTCATCCAGAGGTTGAAGCAGAGAGAGGAAATAAACAACATTCTGACGGCTGAGCAGCAAGAGGCTTTAAAAGCCTGGACCAGAGACTGGATGAGAAAAAGAGTCCGTCCTATGCGCAACATGCGAGACTGGAGACAGCGTTTTCCCCGATTCAGAGACCGCATCAGAAGATAGTCAACTTCCCCATTTTTTGGCCATCGGGTCAGCCCTCGGTCACGAACAGTCTGGAGGGCTGACCCCGTTCTTTATATTGTGGGTGCTTTGATATAAAATACTGGGAAATTTAGGTGAACTCTTTATATGTTTTTGTTTAAATATAAAATTTAATGGAAGAAAACAGCCAAAAATATCGTCTAATAAAAGTGAAAGAGGAGAAGACCGCTATAAAAAATGCCAAGTTTGCCCGAGTATGAAATTCTTATCCTTCCAAAAAGCCGGGATGGACTTGCGGCAGGCTCAAAAAAACAAAAAAGGTTTTATGAGAAAAACTATCCTGATCTGCTGGAACTCAGCCTTAAAAGTTCTTTAAAAAAAAATTAAAAAAAGGAGAAGCGTTTGCTTAAGAGAGGGAGTCTATTCCTGTCGTCGGTTATTTACTTTTTATTGTTCTTGTGTATACCTCACATTTCTGGCCAGGATCGGACGAAAACAATCTCTGTCTCCCGCGTAGAAAGTCCACCTGAAATCGATGGTCAAATTGAAGACATCTGCTGGAAGAATATTCAACCTGTCTCAGGATTTTTCCAATACGATCCCTTCAACGGAGAAAAAGCTTCAGAAGAAACACTTGTCTGGGCAGTCTATGACCAGCATCATATCTACTTCGCCTTCCTGATGAAGGATTCCCATCCGGATAAAATCTGGGCCGAACTCACTCCACGGAACGAATATGAGAACAACGATTCGATCACCCTGATCCTGGATACATATAATGATAAGCGGACCAGTATCGAATTCACCGTAAATCCCAGGGGTGTCCAGAAGAATTCCGTGGAAACCATATGGAAATCCGGGGCGGTTATCCGAAGCGATGGATGGTCTGCCGAAATGGCCATTCCTTTCAAATCTTTAAGGTTTTCTCCCGAAGAACACCAAGTTTGGGGGATAAACTTCGAAAGGTACATTCACCGTATGAATGAAACAGACTTCTGGACCGATGTGGACAGGGATATCCCCCGCCTCCACCAGATGGGGGAGCTGAGAGGATTGTCTGGAGTACGTCCCGGACACAATCTCGAATTCTTCCCTTATGCAGGTGTCAGATCTTCGCGGTGGGATGGAGATAAAGATGACAAAGTGGCGGCAGGACTGGACGTCAAGTATGGGATCCTTCCCAATCTCTATCTGGATATGACAGCGAGCCCTGACTTCAGCGAAGTGGAATCCGATCCTTTTATCTATCAGCTCTCTCCCTATGAAAACTATTTCAGGGAAAACCGCCCGTTTTTTTCCGAAGGCAGCCGGTACTTCCAGCTTTCCACAGAACGTGCACACTTTTGGGGGCACGATCTCAGTCTTTTTTATTCCCGGCGCATCGGCAATCCGAAAATCGCGGCCAAAATCTCCGGAAAAACCGGGGGATATTCTTTTGGCGTGTTGGGCGCTGTAAACGATGAGGAGAATGGGGACGCATTGTTCAGCGTTGTTCGTATTCAGAAAGATATCTTCAAGAATTCCCAGATCGGTATCTACTTCGCTGGAATGAACGCGCTCGAAGATTACAGCCGGAATTTCGCCATAGACTACAATTTCAATTTTAGGGATATTTACTATCTCCGCGGTATGAGCGCATTTTCCTTTAACCAGGGCGTCACCAGCAGTAATAACGGGATGCATATCATCTATTTTGAAAGAGATGCCGATGCCGGTGTACAACTGCAGATGAACTTTCAAAGGATTGAAGAAAATGTTGAAGTCAGGACTGGATTCGTCAACCAGACCGACTTCCAAATGACCGAGCTGAGCACAGGATATGCCTGGAGGTTCAACCGGGGCCAGCTCAAACGCATCAGTCTAGATGTTGAGGGAAACCTCAAACAGGATACTCACGGAAATACAGTCGGCAATTCAATTGATCTGAGATACTGGGCAGAGTTCTTAGCGAAATTTTTTATCCATGGGGGATTTTCAACAGGAAAGAGCAAGTATCAGATATTAGATACGGATGATTACCTGGTTTGGACACCGCATTTTGTTCAGACTTATGGCGGAGACATAGATTTTCGTTGGGACCGGGGAGGATTTTTAAAGGAAGTGAGTATCGAGATGGGGTGGGAAAAAAGAGGGATCTATAACCAGGACTTCACGGCGGTGGAATCTGGTTCGGATATACGCACGGAGGTCGAACTGACACTGCGGCCTCTCAGCAACTTCGAGTGGTCAGTCAGCACGGATTGGACAAAGCAGTCCATAGATCGAACCGGAGAGACTGTATTCGACGGGATGACTTATGCAACTGGCCTGCACTTCCAGGTGACGCGCCGCCTTTTTCTGAGCACGCGGCTCTTTGGTGAAACCAGGGAAGATCAGTACAGTCTGGACTTTTTAGTTGGGTATTATTTCGGGGCCGGAAACATCATTCAGCTCAGCTATAAAAAAAGCGAGAGAAACGAGGGTCTTTTAAGGGAAGGAGGCCATACCATCACCTTAAAGGTATCCTATCTATTGAGAATTTGAGAATACAATAAAGAAACCGGTCATGGTTTCTTTTCAGGCGGAGGAAGCTTCCTTCGAGGCTCAGGAAAAGGCCGGCCTCTGGGCGGCCAGTGTCTTCGGTCTCTCCTCGGCCAAAGCTTTCGATGCCTCATCATTTTGCCCAGGCGTTTTTTTTGCTCTGGGGTGAGGATGGACTCTAATTCCTTCCGCAAAGATTCAAAAGAGGATTCCATCCCTTCTCTCAAGTTTTTTTGAAGTTCCGCGATGTTTTCTGCATGTTCTTGAATGATCTTCCTGATATGTTCACGCTGTTCGGGGGTAGGATTTATTGTCTGCTCGAAAACGGGGATAAATCTGGATGGAGTGATCATGGCAAAGGCTCTTTTTATCCGATAATGCATATAAGCCCTGCTGAGGAGAAATCCGAATACAATTCCTATGATCAGGGTTAAAATAATGACTAAAGTTGTTTTTGCTTTTATATTCATTCTGGTGTCTCCATCTTAGAATAAAGGGAAATCGATTATCTCTTCAATCGCAACATCCGAGGCATAAAAAATTTCTTCTGTGGAAAGGGCATCTCCAGTCCGCAAATTGACCAGCAGAAGAATGATCAAGACCGCTGCACCGACCAGGGCAAGCCTTCGAAACATCATGAGGAGTGTTTCGTAGAAAGCCTCGAATCCATTTTTTCTCTCACCCAAAGACTCGATGCGGCTCATCACTCTTTCTGCAAAGTGAGGTTTGAAAGAGGGCTTAGGGCTTTCAGCTATTGCCCGGCGCTGGTCCAGAATCCGGTCTCTTTCCATGCGCAGTTCTTCAAACCGGTCCAGCGCTTCTCTGAGTGTTCGCTGTTCTTTTTCATTCAGTTCTTGGTCAAATGACCTGAAAAGAAGTTCCAAAATTTTTTTATCCATTCTCTTCCCCTCTTGAATCGATTGTATCCCAGTACAAAGGGGCCAGTATCTCTTTGAGCTTGATTTGTGCTCGGGCCAGTCTAGAGAGAACGGTCCCGATTGGAAGCTTCAAGATCTGGGCGGTCTCACTCGTCGAATAGCCGTCGATCAAACGCAGGACAATGACTGTGCGGTGTTTCGGGTCAAGCTTTTGAATACCCGTTTGTACGATGTCTTTAAGTTCCTTTCTCTGATTCTTCTCATGCTTATCGGGCAAATTTTCCATTTCCGCCTCAGTTCTTGAGGAGAAACGCCCTCTTTTTCGTTGACGGCGTTTGAGCTCATTGAGCGAAAGATTAATGGCAATCCTGGTGAGATAGGTCCTCACACCGGACTTTCCTTTGAATCTTTCCAGAGATCGATAAAACCGGATAAAAGTCTCCTGCCCGACATCTTCTGCTTCTGGACAATGTCCCAACATTCCGATCACTGTCGCTGCCACCTGATGTTCGTATTTTTTTATGAGTTCCTGAAAGGCCTTTTTATTCCCGTTTTGAGCGGCGTTTACCAGTTCTTTTTCGCTCAGTTTCTCTTCCCTGTGACAGGTAGCCGGTTTTAATTTCTGCAAAGCTTCTGACTCGATTTTTCCACTTAATTAGACAAGCGAACCATCCCGAATATTCCCTGCCATTATAATCGAAATGAATGTGATGCGGAAAGGCTTCCGAGAAATGGAAGAAATCAGCGGCGATTTCCGTCTAAGTTATGTAGATATGAGGACACACATATAGAGGGCAGGATCGGATCTGTCCTTTTTGAAGTTTCAACAAGGATAAGGACTTAAAAATGAATGATGGAATATTTGTAACATCAGTTTCCGTCTCAGTGATTTTTGTCCTGTTGTTTCCTCCGATAACAGCAGCTCTGTGCTCCTTTTCAGAAGAAAACCAGGATCTTGACCGGCAGGTCAGAAATTTCTTGGATGATCACAGGCGTCAGTGGAGGGATATGAATGTCTCCCAAGCAGATGGAAAGGTCTTATACGACCTGATCATCGAGAACGATTACAAAAAAGCCCTCGAAATTGGGACATCCACAGGGCATTCGGCTATATGGATAGCCTGGGCTCTGAGCAAAACGGGCGGCAAGCTCATAACCATCGAAATCAATAAGGGACGATATGAAGAGGCCCTGGAAAACTTTCAGGAGGCCGGATTGTCCGAATATATAGATGCCCGGCTTGCCGATGCTCACGAGCTCGTTCCCGAGCTCGAAGGTCCATTCGACTTCGTCTTTTGTGATGCAGATAAAAACTGGTATAAAAACTACCTGATGGCCGTGCTGCCTAAACTCGAGGTGGGTGGATGTTTCACGGCCCACAATGTTGCTGGAGGACGGAGGTACGGGATCAGGGAATTTCTGGACTATCTGTACAGCCTGCCCGAGATGGAGACCACCATCGACCGTTCCAGTTGGAGTGGAATCTCTATAAGCTATAAGAGGAAATAGACTTTCAGCCTTCATTCATTCTATTAAAACATTTTTCTCACACCTTTATTTCAATCTCGCTTTATGTTAATTAAAAAATAGTTCAAAGAGATGCAAGATGTTAAATCTTCTAAGAGTTTCGACACTCACCCTGTTTTTTCTTATCCTCACGATGTCGTGCCGTATGGATGATCGCAGAGTTAAGGCTGGGTTGGATGTGCTGCTGGATAAGCACCTTTCCTTGTTGGAAGGTAAAAAAGCAGGGATAATAACCAACCAGACTGGAATCTCCTCGGGCGGAAAACACATCGTGGATATCCTCTCGCATCTTCCTGGAATTTCCGTCAGCACCCTGTTTGCTCCTGAGCATGGCATAAGAGGAGATCTTCCCGATGGGGCAAAGATGGCCTCCTATAGGGATTCAAGAACGGGAATTCGTGTCTGGAGCCTCTACGGCCAGCACATCAAGCCCACGGCAGAGATGCTGGAGGACGTGGATGTGCTGATCTATGACATACAGGATGTCGGCGCCAGGTTTTATACCTTTATCAGCACCATGGGATTGGCAATGGAAGCTGCTGCAGAATATGGAAAGAAGTTTATCGTGCTCGACCGGCCGAATCCCATCGATGGCGTGACCATCGAGGGCCCCATTATCGAGGAGCAGCTCTTTTCCTTTATCGGACAGTACCCGATTCCTGTGCGCTATGGTTTGACCCCTGGTGAGCTGGCTCAAATGATAGAAGGAGAAGACTGGCTAGGGCTGAAAAACAGGTTGGATCTCCGGGTCGTGCCTATGGAAGGATGGAAGAGGGAAATGTGGTATGACGAAACAGGGCTTCCTTGGGTGAAACCGTCTCCGAACATTCCTTCGTTACTGACTGCTACCATCTATCCTGGCCTCTGCCTGGTGGAAGCTCTCAATGTTTCAGAAGGGCGTGGCACCATGAGGCCATTCGAACAGATTGGAGCCCCTTGGATCGACAGCTTCGAGCTGGCGAGGACCATGAATGATTATTCTCTTTCAGGAATCTATTTCAGGCCGGTAACTTATACTCCTGTGAGCATTCCAGGAGCAGCCACATGGAACAAATACATCAATCAGGAAGTGCATGGTTTGGACGTCATTATTACAGACCGGGAGAGGCTGCGGCCACTTCAGGTTATGGTGTATCTTCTAACCGCTTTGAACAGACTCTATCCTGAGGAACTGATGCTCCAAAAGAATTTAGAGCGTTTGATCGGCGTCCAATCCTTTCGTCATTCCATAAAAAATATGCACCCTCCTGAAGAAATTCTGAAGGAATGGGAACCTGGGATCCTGAAATTCAAAGAACTCCGGGAAAGATATCTCCTTTACTGAAAAAGTTTATTTGCGAGGAATCGAACACTCGTTGGTACTGGGCAAATGTCTTTCATGAGACATCAAGCTATGATCGGTATCAAGATAGACAGGAGGAGGGAATATGTTATACAAAATTCTGGGTGTTCTTATGATTTGTTCTCTGTCGGCTCCTGCTCAAGATGCGGCACCCGAGCAGCTAGCCAAAGGGGTCAACTTCATCGAAACCTCCGTCTTCGGTCAGGAGGATAATAACCGCATCCTGGAAATGTATCAGGGATTGCGGGTGGCCGATGTGAGAGATGCTCTGGATAGAATCGGGCTCCCGAATGTCGGGCTTCTGAGTCCAGAAATCCACGCAGCTTGGAAGGATCTCGAAGCTTTGAGCCATCAATTTCGTGGGATCGCCCTCACCGTACGCTATGTCCCCTCGAATCTCTCGGTTGGGCCCGGTCCGGAGGAAGACTATGATTCCTGGCAGGGAGAATTTTATGTGAACCGCTCTTCGGAAGTTTTCAAATCCATCATCAGAGAAGGCAGCGTTATCGTGATCGATGATGTGGAAGAAGCGGATATCGGATCGATCGGATCCTACAACATCCTGGACTGGCATGCAAGCGGTGCGGTGGGGGTGGTGACAGATGCTCGGGCGCGGGATACGGATGAAATAGCGATCGAACAGGTGCCCCTTTATTTCCGAGGCGAAGGACGAGGACAGCGGCCGGGGAGGAATCTTTTAGAATCCGTGAACAAGCCTGTTTCGGTGGGGGGAGCGCTGGTATGTCCTGGGGATGTAGTGATTGCCGATGGGGATGGTGTTATCGTGGTTCCCCGCCGGGTGGCTGAGGATGTCGCGCATCATGCACGCAGCATCTTGGACAGCGATAAAGAAGCCAGGAAAGCTCTTTACAAGAAGCTGGGAAAAAAATTGGACCATACGGTCAAATAGATTCATGCCTCAAAACAGGAACAACAAGATCAGAAAAGCAGACATTGCCAGGCATCTGGATGTCTTGTGCAGTCAAATCGGGAATCGATACAGCGGCAGCAAGGGCGAAAAATTGGCTGCAGAGTATATAGCTGGGAAGCTAAGCGATTTCGGACTCAAGACAGAGATACAGTCCTTTAAATTTCCAAACTGGATACCCAAAAAAATAAAAGCGACGGTTGTTAAAGGCGGAAAAGAAACCCGAATTCCCAATGTCGGTCCTTTCCTGTATTCTCCTTCCACCAAGGATGGAGGAGTGGCGGGCGATATCGTCTATATCGAGAGCAATCTTCCGGCATTCTTTCGCAAAACAAACATGAGGGGAAAGATTGGATTGAATATCGGAGCTTTCGAGATCGCAGATGCCGAGATCGCTGGGAGAATCTTGGATTCGGGCGTGAAAGGGATGATGACAGTGGATGACCGCATCCCTTTTCCCTGGCGGATTCCCATCGGCCAGGCACCCCAATGGAGGGACGACTACTCTCTTCCCACAGTAGCGGTTCCCTACACCGAGGCCATCGACTTGGTAAAATTGTTACCGGCCAGGGCTCGATTGGAAATCGATGCATGGATCGGTGTGGCGGAGAGCTGGAATGTTATCGGAGAAATCAGAGGATGCGAATATCCGGATGAGATTATCGTCGTTTGCGCACATACAGATTCTGTTCTCTACAACACAGGAGCAGATGACAATGCCACTGGGTGTGCCTTTGTGCTGGAACTGGCCAGGCATCTGGCTGGCCAAAAACCTTCAAGAACAGTCCGATTCATCGGTTACGGTGTGGAGGAAAAGCTCTCTGTGGGGGCCTATACTTATATGCGCTCGATTGAAAAAACCGATGCACGAAGGATTGTGTTCTCTCTGAATGCCGATAGTATCGGAGGGCGGATTGGTCAGAACACAGCCCTTTCCACTGGCACACCTGAGATGAAAGGGTATTTTCAGAGACAATTCGACAAGCTGGATTATTCAAGCGAGGTGCGCGATGAAGTGAATCCCTACAGCGACCATTTTCCCTTGAATATCTGCGGCGTGCCTTCAGTTTGGATGACTCGATTGAGTCTGTTTAAATCGAGTTACTGGACCCTGCACAGTGTTCATGATAATTTACAGAATATCAGTCTGGATGTCTGCCAAGAAACCATATCGGTATGGAGGCAGATCCTCTGGGATCTGATGTCACGGCCGAAAATGCCCTTTCCCAGGAAGATCTCCCGAAAACTGATGGATGGCGTGAGGAAGGTCGCGGAAGTCTCTTATCGCCATCCCTGGAATCCGGAGCTTTAGATTGAGATATCATTCATTTTTTGTCATGAGATTGTCATAAACCCAGCTTGGCTTGGCCGATGATCGGAGACGTCCCGGTAACGCAAAACAAATATGATGTCGTAATCGTGGGATCAGGGCCTTCAGGGTCGACCCTCGCTCATCTCTTGTCAGACTCAGGACTCGATGTTCTGGTTGTCGAAAGTTCCGAGTTCCCGCGGTCAAAGCTCTGTGCCGGTGCCATCACCTGGAAAACCAGGAAATTGGTGGAGGATATTTTCAGGATTTCTTTTGACAAGTTTTTTTCGATCAAAAATGTCTCCCACGAATATTCTGTCTATGAAAAGTGGCGCTTGAAGGCCCACCAGAAATCTCCGGAGCCTTTTTGCTTTATAGATAGGAAAGAATACGACAATAAGCTGAGTGTGTTGACGGGAAAAAAGTCTTGTTCCTTTTTTTTCGGACATCGAGTTGCAGATATCGACTTGACTTCGAACACGGTCTTGACAAGATCAGGGCGGTCCTTCCGCGGAGAAATTGTGGTGGGAGCCGATGGGTCGTTGAGTATAATCAGAAGAAGACTTTTTCCAACATACCAATTTGGTTCAAACCTTGCTTTGGCGATCCAAACCTCTGTTGCGTTGGATCAGGTTAAGAAAGAATATCAGGATCGGATTCCCAAGTTGTTTTTGGGTCTCTTGCGAACGGGTTATGGTTGGCTCTACCCACGTCAAAGCGACTGTGTACTGGGCGCAGCAGGATTATCGAGAAGAAAAAGAATGAAAGAAGTATATAAAGATTTCCTATTGAGAACGACAACACTCAGGCACGAAGAAATCTTGCCTGTGCGATCGCACTGGCTTCCCTTTGGGAATTTTATGGAGAAACCTGGGAATGAGAAAGTTTTATTGGTTGGAGACGCAGGTGGATTTGTCGATCCTCTTACAGGAGAAGGAATTTATTACGCTCACAAAACAGCACAGCTCGCTTTTCTGGCTATTTCCGAATACTTTACAGCACGAGGAAAAAGAGACCTGGTCCGTTCTTATCAGAATTATCTCCAGCCGGTTGTGAAGGAACTGAGGATCGCACGGAGAGTGAGGAACATGGCCTACAGCCCCCTGAGGCAGGTCGGTTATTCTTTTTTTAAGAGTCCCAGAGTGTATAACGAGTTGGCAAAAACTGTCCATGGAATTAGAAGCTACTCCCAATTCCCATTGCTGTCTCTTTGGGCTTGAACGGTCTGTGGTTATTTATGGGCTCTTTGACCACAAATCCTTGTTATTCGGATAGAGAGTGTGATAATTTACGCTTGAATGAATTCCTATGGATCGCTATTCTCGGACAGGAGTAATGATATGGCTGAGCCTTTAGTGCTTGACGGAAAGACATTGGCAAAATCTATAGAGGAATCTTTGAAGCCGCGTGTTTCTGCAATCATCGAGAAGACCGGCGGGCGGATACCTATTCTCGCCACTCTTTTGGTTGGAGATGATTCGGCTTCTGCCACTTACGTCAAAATGAAAGGAAACGCCTGTCGGCGCATCGGCATGGAATCGAAGAAGATCGAGCTGCCGACATCGACAACCACAGAAGAGCTTCTCGCTGCAATCCACTCCCTCAATCAGGATCCGGGGGTGAATGGAATTTTGCTCCAGCATCCTGTCCCTGAACAGATCGACGAACGAGCCTGTTTCGATGCGATCGCTCTGGAGAAAGATGTGGATGGAGTCACCTCCCTTGGCTTTGGGAGAATGGCTATGGGCGAGTTTGCCTATGGAAGTGCCACTCCGACCGGCATCATGAAAATACTCGACCATTATGGAATCGCATTGAAAGGGAAGAGGGCAGTGGTGGTTGGAAGAAGCCCCATTCTGGGAAAGCCGCTGGCCATGATGCTCCTCAACCGCCATGCCACCGTGACGATATGTCATTCCCGTACCATCGATCTTCCCTCAGTAGTGCGGGAGGCGGATATCGCTGTGGGGGCTGTGGGCAAGCCGAAGTTCATCCAGGCCGATTGGATAAAAGAAGGAGCGGTCATTATCGATGCAGGATACCATCCAGGGGGAATAGGGGATGTGGACCTTGAGGAGGCTTCAAAGAGAAGCAGTGCCTACACTCCGGTTCCCGGCGGTGTCGGTCCTATGACCATTGCTTCGCTCATCAGCCAAACAGTGGAGGCTGCGGAAAAACAGTTTGGGATCGCCTCTTAGGGTTATAGAAAGAATCCCATCAGCTCAGAGAAAGGACCGTGACGATATTTCGTGTCGCTTCCATATTTATGCTGATGCTCGTTTGCGGTGTGAGTGAGGCCACTGCGGAAGATCAGAAGATTTTCTTGAGGAAAAACTGGCTCCTCCAATCGGCTTGTATGGTGAAGGAAGAGGCGCACCAGATTTCCTCAGGCAAATTTCAGCCTCGGGATTGGTATCCCACACAAGTCCCCACAACCGTTCTGGGAGCTTTGGTGCAGAATAAAGTCTATCCGGATCCTTATATCGGGTTGAATAACATGAAGATTCCGGATGCTTCGGACGAATTCAATAAAACCTATGACCTGGAAAAATACAGTTATTTGCCAGACAAACGGAATCCATGGAAAGATCCCTACTGGTTCTGGAGTCAGTTCGAAATCCCGGATCATTTTGAGGGGAAGAATATCTGGCTCAACTTGGAGGGAATCAATTACCGGGCCGAGATATGGCTGAATGGGAATTTGGTTGCCGGTACAAAAGAAGTGGTTGGTATGTTCGGATGCTGGTCCTTCGATATCACCGACTACGCAAATTTTGAGAGTGCGAATACCCTTGCCGTCAAGATCTTTCCTCTGGATTTTCCGGGTCTTCCAGCAGAGCCGCAGCTCAGGGCGTTTGGTCCTTTTGGGCTCAACGGAGGCCCTACCGGCGATATAGGCAAGAACGTGACCATGCACTGCTCTGTGGGGTGGGATTGGATTCCGGCTGTCCGGGATCGAAACATAGGAATCTGGCAGGATGTCTCTATAACGGCAACGGGACCCGTGGATATCAGATCTCCCCGAATTGTTTCTGATTTGGCCTTGCCGGAGCTCGAAAATGCTGCGCTGACCATCGAAGCAGAACTGGTCAATTTAACCTCCTCTCGAATTAACGCAGTTTTAGTCGCGAAGGTTTTCCCGAAAAATTTCAATGGCAGCGTGATCGAGCTGGAGGAGAAACTCCTGTTGAAGTCAGGCCAGACAAAGAGGATTCATTTCGACAGCCAAACCCATCGGGTACTCATGATAAAGAATCCCGCCCTCTGGTGGCCGAATGGATATGGAAGGCCGAATCTTTATGAGCTGGAACTGGTTTTAGAAATTGAGGGAAAAAGATCGGATGGCGAACGAGAGACATTTGGAATCCGGCAGATAGACAGCCGGGTCGCGATGGTCGAGGATTGGGCTCGGAGGGATTTCTTTGTGAATGGTCAGAGAATATTTTTGAAGGGCGGAGCTTGGGTGCCGGACATGCTGCTCAGACGGAGTCCAGAAAAACTCTTTAACGAGCTGCGTCTTTCTAGGGAAGCCAACCTGAATATTGTCCGGATTTGGGGAGGAGGTCTTACGCCCCCCGAGAAATTTTTTGACTTTTGTGATGAAATGGGACTTTTGGTGTGGCACGATTTTTGGATCACAGGGGACTGCCAGGGAACTTGGGATAAGGGTAGCCAGGACTATCCCTACGACGCGGATGTTTTTCTGGAGAACGCCACGGATGTCGTGAAAAGATTACGTAATCACCCGAGTATACTGGTCTGGACGGCCGGGAATGAAGGATATCCTCGAGAAGAAATTTATGTTCCGCTGCGGAGCGAAATTCTGGCCGAACTGGATGGCACACGTCCTTTTATCCCTTCATCCGGATACAGGGAGCCTCCCAAAGGGTGGGGCCTTTCCTGGCCGGATAACCAGAAAGCCGGAACCTACTCGGGCGGACCATATCATTGGGTCGATCCTCGAGAGTATTATAAGAAAGTGGATGGAGGAAAAGACTGGCTGTTCAAGAATGAAGTGGGGCTTCCTTCGGTGCCTTGCTTGGAGAGCATAAAAAAATTCATTCCTGATTTGAAATCAGATCCTGGAGTAAAATTTCCTTTGAACCACACCTGGGGATACCATGATGCCTGCGAGGGGAATGGTAAGTACAGCCTCTATGATCAGGCCATCCGCCAGCGCTACGGCGAGCCCGAAGATCTTGAAGATTATGTCCAAAAGGCTCAGTTGATCAATGCAGAAAATTTCAGGGCGATCTTTGAATCCGTCAATCATGCCATGGACCGTGTTGCAGGAGTGATCCTCTGGAAGACCAATCCTGCCTGGCCGAGCGTGATCTGGCAGCTTTATGACTGGTATCTCTGTCCGAATGCAGGATATTACTACACAAAAAAGGCGTGCGAGCCCTTGCATGTGCAGCTGAGCCTGGATGATTTGGGCGTTGTCGTGATCAATCAGCATCAGGAGACCAGGGAACTGATATTCATGGGTGAGGTCTATTCGCGCAATATGGAAAAAGTATGGTCCATAAGTGACAGAATCAGAGTGGGAGCCGCATCTGCTGCAGAAATCGTGAAAGTTGAGATTCCTGATAAGGTTGCGCAGGATGTCTATTTTGTGGATTTGAGGTTAACGGATAGCCGGGGCCATTATATCTCCGAAAACTTTTACTGGCTGTCTGGGGATGATGATTACGCATCTCTCTCCAAGCTTCCTGAGGTGAACCTGGATGCAGAAGTTAAAAAAGTCGAGATGGAGGGACGGCTCGTTTATAAGATTCGACTTGAGAATCCCTCAGATAAGCTGGCCTTTTTCGTGAATCCGACTATAAGAAATACGAAGACCGGAGAAGAAGTTTTGCCTTGTTTCTGGAGCGACAATTATTTCAGTATCCCCCCAGGAAAGCACAAAGAATTAAACGTAGAATTTCAGAGACCTGAGTTCCCGATCGATCAACTCATTTTGAAACTGGACGGCTGGAATGTCCGTTCTCGAACCATCCCGGTCTATCAAGACCGACTCACACCCTCTTCCCAAGTAATTGCGTATAATGTCCCCGAATGATGAATTCATTGGAGGTTGAAAAAAGAGTCCGTTCGCAATAAAATCATATCCTGATAGTTTCAAAAAAAATTGTCAGAGGAGGTACAATGATCCAACAAAAACATTCTTTCTGGACCACGGTCTTCGTGAGTCTTTGTGTTTTATTTCTCATCGTTCTCGTATCTCCCGTTCAAGCAAAAAAGGAGAACGGTCAAGAGAGGATCTATTCTACAGATCCTGCACTCCGGCTCCAGGGATACGAAAAGCATCTGGAGATGACAGCCGGCTCACCGTTCAACGAGCTGATGTGGAGTCATATCGGTCCGAAGAATGTGAGCGGAAGATGCACAGATATCGCTGTGGTCACCCCAAAGGGTAAGCACTACACGATATATGTCGGAACGGCATCCGGCGGTGTCTGGAAAACGGTGAACGAGGGGACCACATGGGAGCCGGTTTTCGAGAATGCGGCTTCCACCTCGATCGGAGATATTGCGATTGCTCCTTCAAATCCCGGTATCGTATGGATAGGAACCGGAGAAGCCAATATTTTCCGAAGTTCTCAGGCCGGAGTCGGAATCTATAAATCGACCGATGCAGGAAAGACCTGGAAGCACATGGGATTGGCCGATACCTACACCATCGCCCGGATCGTCGTCCATCCCGAAAACCCCGATGTCGTCTATGTCGCAGCTTCCGGACACGAGTGGACCGATAACCAGGAGCGCGGAGTCTTCAAAACAACGGATGGAGGTGCCACCTGGCAGAAGATCTTGTATATCGATGAAATGACAGGCGCCATAGACCTGGTCATGGACCCCTCTGATGCCAATACCCTTTATTCCGCCACCTGGCAGAGGAGGCGGAAGAAATGGAACGATCCCAGAAATGAGCCCGATTACGGAGGGAGTGGAATCCACAAGAGCACGGACGGAGGAAAAACCTGGAAGCCTATCAACAACGGGCTGCCTGCAGCCCAGTACAGAGGACGTATCGGAATCGATATCGCCCGTTCCAATCCCAACGTGCTTTATGCTTTCGTCGATAACTATGAGCTTGTGCGGGAACTGACCGAGGAAGAAAAAGCCGATGTTTACAGAGCCCGGTTGAGAGGGATCATCGAGGGAGCAACTGTCTACCGCTCCGATGACAAAGGCGAGACCTGGATACAGGTGAGCGGGCTGGAGCCCGGCATGAAGGAATACATGCAAGGCCTTTCTGCCACCTATGGATGGGTTTTTGGACAGATGAGGGTCGATCCGAACGACGAGGACACCATTTACGTCATGGGACTCTCCTTGAATGTTTCCAATGACGGTGGAAAAACGTTCCGTCGTCTAAGGGGAATGCACGGGGATCATCATGGCCTCTGGATCGATCCTGCTAATTCCGATTATCTGGTCAATGTCAATGACGGCGGGATCGTGATTTCATATGATAAGGGCCAGACATGGAAGCAGTTCACTCATAATCTCCCTGTCTGTCAATTTTTCAACATCAACTACGATATGAACACACCTTTCTGGGTTTATGGTTCTATGCAGGATCACGGAAGTTACCGGGGACAGGTACTCAAAGCAGTAGACAGAGAAGGAAACCTGATGGAAGGGTACCAAACCGTCGACTTTGAATCGGCTCCGGGCGGTGAAGGCTGCAGCCATGCTGTCGATCCCACAAATCCGAATATTCTGTATTCAGCTGGTTTTTATGGACGTATCCAGAGAAGTGTTCTTGGTGAAGACGGCCGATGGCAAACCGAACGGATCTTCCCTGCGAAATTCCCAGATGAACCCTCTTTCAGGGGACAATGGGTGGCTCCCATCGTTCTCTCTCCGCATCATCCCGACACTGTCTATCTCGGTCTTCAGTATCTTTTCCGTTCCCGTTTCCGGGGAGATGTTTGGGAAAAAATCAGTCCGGACTTGACTTATAACACTCAGTCGGAAATGGGAGACATCCCTTACCACACCATTTTTTCCATCTCTGAATCTCCACTCAATCAGGATCTGATCTATGTAGGGACAGATGACGGGAAAGTTCACGTTACCAAGGACGGGGGCAAAACCTGGAAATCCGTCATGAAAGGTTTACCCTTTCAGAAGTGGGTTTCCCGTATCGTTGCTTCTGCTTTTGACATGGCGACGGTCTACATGACCCAGAACGGCAAGCGGGACGATGACTTCACCGTCTATGTTTGGAAGTCTTCGGATTTCGGTGAAACCTGGGAGGACATATCTGGAAATATTCCACTCGGTCCCGTAAACGTAATCAGAGAAGATCCCGTAGACAGAAACATCCTGTATGTCGGGACAGATGTCGGCGTTTATGTCACCGAAGACGGCGGGGAAACATGGAACGTTCTGGGGAAAAATCTTCCATCCTGTTATGTGCACGACCTGATCGTCCATCCGCGGGACAATGTTATCGTGATCGCCACCCACGGCCGCGGCATGTGGACCATCGATGCTGATCCTGTCAACAAAAAAAGCGCGCGCAGACGATTCAGATTCAGATAATTACAGCTCCCTTGTCGGCGGCTGCAGAACTGTGCGGGATGGCTTTTGACCTTAGCAGCTCTATCCTTTGTTTCCGTGCTTGTCCGGGAGCTTACGCTGCCTTCCTGCTTCTTTTATAAACCCCAGGATTTGTGTCATAATAGAGAACTTGAAATTCTTCTAACAAACGAAGAGAAAAAAGAGAAAACCGATGAAGCGGATAATAGAAATTCTGGCTCTCATCCTATTGGCTGGTGCATGTGTCACAGCCTTGATATTGTTGAATGGAGAACAGGATCAGGGTTTCGATTTTTCGACAGGATCTGAGATATCGCTTCGAAATGCAACCAGAAGCAGAATCCCTTACGGCATCAAACCCAACAACACCTTCGATCCTCCAGAGGAAAAGGTCATCAACCCAGGCGAAATCCACCGCTATCGCAGCCCATATGCCCTCGAGGTCACCTGGGAGCGGATAGGGGTAGAGACCACCAGGCCTCTGAATCCTGGAAGACCATATGCCTTTCGGTATGATGAAAACAATCTGATCCAGATTTATGAGGGTTCCCACGGCAGAGAGGATGCGGTGGATTTGGCTCCTTATGTGCCTACTCCGATGGGGGTTGTAGAAAAAATGCTGGAGGTGGCTGAGGTGGACAGCGACGATATCGTTTATGATATCGGATGCGGAGATGGCCGCATCCTTGTTATGGCGGCAGAGAAATACGGAGCACAGGGCGTAGGCATCGATATCGACTCCCAAAGAATAGAGGAATCGAAGGAAAAGGCCGCAGCCGCCGGAGTGGAACATCTGATTCGATTTTATCTGGGCGATGCCATGAAGATGAATTATTCAGAGGCAACGGTAGTGACGCTTTACCTTCTTCCTGAATCCAATGAACTGCTTCGTCCGAAATTGGAAAAAGAGCTCGAGCCGGGCGTTTCTGTTGTCACCCACGACTACAGAATTCCTGGATGGGACGAGAAGGAAGTCAGCGCTTTCTACATAAATGATGAATGGGAAAAAGAGCACAGCATTTTTCTGTACAAGAAATAAGATAGGGAATCAAACAAGATTTCTGAGCTATGCGGAATATTCTAAAGATCTATGAGCTGAGGAAAAAGGAGGAGTAAATGGTGGATACAGGCCTTAAGGATCGGGTGGCGCTGATCACCGGCGGAAACCATGGAATCGGTGCGGCCACAGCGGTCGCTTTCACTGAGCAGGGGGCAAAAGTTTTTCTCAATTATCTTCGTCTCGATCCAGAGGAGTATGGGGGAATCAGCCGGGAAGAAGTCGACAGAGCCACAGAACCGGGCAGAGGATTCTATTACGGAAGGCTGGAGACATCTGCCGAAGAGGCGATGAAGACGATCCGTGATTTGGGGGGTGAGTGTGATTCATGGGAAGCGGACCTGTCTGATCCCGGCAACATTCCCCGATTGTTCGATAAGGCCGAAGAGAAATTCGGATATGTGGATATCCTGGTGAACAATGCAGCCCATGACCGGTGCGACACCTTTATTCCCCGGAGCGAGCTTTCCAAGAGCCCGAATTTTTTAGGGGAATACCCGATGAGAACCATTTCCGCAGAATCTCACGATGAACATTTTGCGGTAAACACGCGGGCTGCCGTTCTTTTGATCGAAGAATACGCACGCCGCCACATAGAAAGAAAATCGAAACGCGGGCGGATCATAAATATCACCACGGACGGTGCCTATGCCCACCCCTCTAATGTTTCTTACGGAGCCAGCAAATATGCCGTTGAAAGCTACAGCCGGGCCGCTGCCTATGAATTGGGACCCTATGGAATAACTGTCAATGTCATTTCTCCAGGAGCTGTCCAAACCGGCTGGATGACCAGAGAAATCGAAAAATCCATCGCAGAAAATTATCCCTTGAGGAGGATCGGAAGGCCGGAGGACATAGCCCATGCTGTTATCTTTTTCGCTTCCAGACAGGCCGACTGGATTACCGGCCAGGTTCTCCATGTCGGGGGCGGGAACAAGATGTGAGTTCCCGGGTGAGCTTCAGGGACGCTACGGTTCCATGTACTGCGAAATAGATTCCCATGATAACGAAGGCACTGGAAAGGGAGAAGCTGTCCACAAGTTTTCCGAAGAGCGGGGACACGATCACGAAAGAGAGGCTTCCCATCATGTTGGCGACAGAGAGAGCCGTGGCCCTGACTTCTGATCCGATCAGGCGATTCATATGATCGAGAAGCAGCGGAAAAGCCGAACCCCAGAGAAAGGCATTGACAAAAATCAGAGGGATCAGCAGGACCGTCTTGAAGAGACCCAGAAGGAGAAAGGTGGGGGCTATAAGCAGAGGCAGATACAGGGATCTTTTCTGCCCCAGTCTTTTTTCCAGAATATGGGCGTTCTTGGCGCCGAAAGCGCTGGATAATTGGAAGAGCGCAAAGATGATCCCAAAATAGGCGATTCCAATTCCTGCGGACTCATAGTAGAGAAAATAAGCCCAGACACCTGTAATGCCGGTGCTGGAGATCAATGCTCCGAACAGGATGAGCAGTCTTAACCGGGGATGGGCAAGCGAGAATCGGCTTATCCTCAGGATATCTTTCATCGGGCTGGACGATTCTAATTTTTTACGCTGCGGTTCGATCAATGCGAGCGCCAGGGGAAGCATCAAAGAGCTTGTTGCGATGTTGGTGTAGAAGGGCATTTTAAGAGATAGAACGGCCAATAATCCTCCTGAAATCGAAGAAACAGCAGTTCCGATCCGAGCATAATAATAAGATCTTCCTTCGAATTTTTTGTACTCCTCTTCTTCTTCGAGCTGAATCAAGGTGTCGTATATGATCGCAGAATCGCATCCTGAACGCATGCTGTTACCGAAAGCGATGATAAATTCGGCAAGAAGGAAGGAGTAGAAGCTGTGAGTGAACACATAGACGCTGATTCCGGCCGGCAGGAAAAGGGCGCCGAGGATCAATGCTTTTCTCCGTCCGATGATATCGGCCAGGTAGCCTGAAGGAATCTCCAGGGTCAGAATGGATAGTGCGTAAGCTGCCTGGACGGTGAAAATTTGAGTTTTGTTCAGGCCGTTGGACTCATAGTATGGGATCAAAATGGGCACAATCACCCAGAATTCCCCCAGCAACTTATACGCATAGATCTTCCACAGGTTGGTCCGGACGTTCATCGTTTGTCCCGTGTTAAAAGGGGATAATAGTATAAAAGGGAGCTCAAATCAAAATTCGAACTCTACTCCCACGGCAGGAAGGATGCCCCACTGGCTGACAACATCTGGCTTGCTTTCGATCGTGTTCCAGTAATAGGCGGCAATATTCTTCCTATCGAAGACATTCCAGACACTGACATAGGCAATCAAGTTGGAGGCTCCGAAGTAGAAGCGCTTATCCACGCGGAGATTCAGGGTGTGGTAATCAGGTAAACGTTTCGCGTTGATGTGTGATGCGTCGAAAATGCCGCTGTTGGCTGCGGTGGATGCCTCGATGTCGAACGGTGTATAAGGAGCGCCGCCCGCATAATTCCATTTTACTCCGAACTCCCAGAATTTATTGATTTTGTAGCCGCCTTCCATAGAGAAAATGTACCGGTTGTCATACATCCTGTTCCGCCACACTCCATCGAAATCCCTGTAACGGGTGCGGAAATAAGAGACGCCGATGACCCCGTAGATCTTTTCTGCCAATTTTTTCTGGATCAGCAATTCGATCCCGTAGGAACGTGCCCTGCCTGTGTCGGCCAGGGATTTGTGCTCTGAGAAGAAGCCGCCATACGAGGCTTCATCGAAGATAAACAAAGACGGCTGAGCAGGATCGAGAGGGAAATACTTATACTCCTTATCGTACACTTCCAGAGTCAATCGCAAGTTATCTGTCAGCAAATGGCGAATCCCCAGAACATAATGGTAAGAGACCGGGTCCTTCAAGGTTTTGTGGTCTTTGTTCTGCAACAGAAGAACCAGAGGAAGCTGCTGAAAGAAAAGGCCTGCGGCACCATCTATGGAAGTACCTTTTGAAAGCTTATAGGAAAGCGAAAGCCGCGGAGAGAAATGTGTGTTTTTATTGTATGTGAAATAATCCGCTCGCAGTCCCAGATTCAAACTCAATTTCGGAAAAGGGTAACAGGTGTAATTGAAAAAAGCGGCATATCTTTCGGAGGACTCGCGGGTTTTCCTCGAGACGGAAGAAATGCTGTTTCCTGCGAAATCTGTATATTCAGCCAGAAAATAGTCGTAGTCGGTAACGATATGTTTGGCTTCTATTCCGAAGCGCAGCTTGTTTGTGTCATTGAAGCGGTAGGTATTGACATTCCTTAAGATGAAGGCTCGTTCTGCATTTTTCCCTTTCCTCGAGAGTGCCTCTGTCACGGTATGATAGGAATCGAAATGGAATCTTATTTTATTCTGGGAGATCGAGGTGTTGGAAAATCCGCGAGATCCCCACATAGTGAACCAGTTGATCCCCACGACGGTTTCTGTGGTATCAAGACCACCGAAATAGCTCTCTCGATCCCGGATGGCATCGTCCTTTTTGGTGCCGCTGTCGTCGATCCCCAGAATCCCGAGAATGGTGAGTTTGTTTTTTTGAGAAATGTCACAGGTCAGCTTTCCCTGGAAATCGCTCCATGTGACGGGCACTCCCGATCCCATGAGCTTGATCAGCAGATCGATGTAGCTTCTGCGGGCGGAAAACATCCAGGACCCCTTGTTATTGAATAAAGGCCCTTCGGCCACGGCGCCCACACCCATCATGCTCAGGTCAAACTGGTAATTTTGATCGTCGCGGCTTCCCTCTCTAAAGGATATGTCCATAACAGAGGAAAGCCGGTCTCCGAACCGGGGGGAAAATCCGCCAGAGTGGAATCGGACATCGCGTATGAAATCCACATTCAATAGACCTATTGCACCTGCCGTGCATCCCTGAGACGGATAATGATTGATGTTGGGGATCTCGATGTTATCCACATAAAAAGCATTCTCGGATGGGCTCCCTCCA
Organism: uncultured Eubacteriales bacterium; assembly: GCA_964346815.1. Lineage (GTDB taxonomy): Bacteria > Acidobacteriota > Aminicenantia > Aminicenantales > Aminicenantaceae > CAYFWF01. The sequence continues at coordinate 81,153 of CAYFWF010000018.1, forward strand.
CGAACGACCAGATTATTCTGCATGTCATTGACCCTGGCAATACTGGGAAGTCCGCTGATGATCCGGCTCACATCTCCGGCTGAACCTGCAGCTCTTCTGATCTCTTCATAGGAAAAGCTTGCTGTGCTTAAAGGCTGTTGTTCGGACGGGGGGAAGTAGCTGGCAGTCACAGTTATCTCTTCGTTCTGGGCAAAATGAGCGAGACGAAGCTCTATCTGGACGTGGGTGATCCGGTTTGATTTCACGTTGACGTCAGGAAGGGATTGAGTGATGTGGGACGGGCAGGAAAATTCGAGGGAATAGCTTCCGACCGAAACATCAGAAATCATGAAACGGCCATCCTCATCCGTGAATGTTGAAAGAGATGTCCCTAAGATCCGAACCTGGACCTCTGAAAGAGGGGATTTGATCTCTCCGTCGATCACCCTTCCTTTGATGCTTCCTGTTCTGTCTTCGGCTTCCGGGATATCCCTGATCCCGGAAAAGCCGCTGCCGGAGAGAAAGAATCCGAAGAAAATAAGGCTGAATAAAAGATGGGTTGATTTTTTCATGAAGCATTCCTTCTTGTCATATTTGCATCTAAGCGCTCGGTTGAATCATATGATTGAATCATATGATTAAATTAAATGGAAAAAATTTGTTTGTCAAGTATAAGGTAAAGAAACGTGGAATCCGCTGCTTGAGTGAGTTCGAGGATTCCGCGGTCCGGGGAGGGCTTGTCACCCGGACAATTAAAAATTATAATTGGACCAAGCGTTTTAAACGAATGGAATAAAACCCGACAAAGGACGATTGAAATGAATCCCGATGATATCCCCACCCGAGAAAAAATATTAGTTGCGACCATAAATCTCATAGGAAGAGAAGGCATCCAGTCCCTGACCACCCGGAAGATCGCCAAGGAAGCCGGAGTGAACAATGCGGCCGTCAATTACTATTTTGGAACGAAAGAAATGCTGGTAGACCTTGCTCTGAAGCAATCACTCAATGAAATGTCGACACTGCCGGAAGAAATCCTGGACTTAGAGGAAATGGAACCACCGGAGCGTCTGAAAGCCTTCTTTTTAGCTATGTTGGAAGGAATATACAATTATCCCGGAATCACCAAGGCGCATATCTATGGCCCGCTTTACGAGAATGATTACAATGCGCTCTTTGTCAAGGAATTCAAGATATTTCTCGATGATCTTTTCAGCAAGATCAAAACAATGGAAACGAAGTATAACGATGAAGAACTCAAGATCGCCATCGTGCAGACCATTTCTGCAATCATCATCCCCGCACTTACGCCCAAGCTCTATCAAAACTTTGCGAAGATCAATTTTGAAGATCCAGAAATGAGAAGATCATTTATCTCCCTTCTCACAGACCATTTTTTTGAATAAGAAAGAACAAAAAAATCAAGAATGAGGCTTGAGCGATTCGGATTTCAGAACGTGATTCGCGGAGGATTCAAAGAGAAGAGCTTGGTTTCTCTGATCCTATCTCGGCACGGACCTTCCACCATGTAAAGACTTGCCCACCCGCTTCGAGCTTGATGCCGGCCTTCTCTCCTGGCACAAGATCCATGGCTTCGGTCGGTCCCAGTTCAGTCCCGTTGGAGAGAATAATCCCCACACGCACAGACTCAACCGTCTTTTCAGTGGTGTTTTCTATGGATCCGATAAAAGAAGATGACGCATTATGAAAGGCTAAAATGAACCGGACACCGTTGTGTACTTGATCGTATGTTTCTGTCACAGATAATTTCTTACTTGACTCTTCTGTTTCCTCTTGGAGGATATCGCTTACAGCATAGACCGCACCAAGGAAGACAAAGGCCCCGACGACCGCTCCTATGATAAAGGCTGATTTCCATGAAATTCTTCTCATGCTTTTTTCCCTCCTTGGATTTATATTTCCTGCCCTTCCATTGTATCCGAAAGTTTTCCATTCGAAAAGAACAAAAATTGCATCTAATTTTAATTTGGGGACAGTATACGCAATTACTCGATTCCGGAATTTTTGTGTTTTTCATAAGGCTGCTGGATTTTTTTCAAGACCGAAGTTCCTCGAGAAATGGGGAAAATGTTAAAATTTTGCTGACAGTCCGGCAAGAATCGAGATGTCATTTTTTTCGATTCCCTCTCCCACTGGCTTGTTGTCATAATTGTCCATCACCGTCAACTTCATCGACAATCCCTTGGTTATGGCTGTTGCCACGCTGGCCTCAAAACGCAAAAAATACCGGTCCAGTTCTGAAAAATCCGCGGTTAAACCGAGAGTCTGTGTGAACTCAGCCGATTCGCTTATTTTCCAACTGAATTGATTTCCGAGCTCGATGCCCGTATAGCTTTCCGTTTCACCGGAATCATAATATTTGGTGAAGACCTCGGAGATTCCTGTGCCTGCTGACAGTTGGACCTTTTCTGTTGCCATGATCCTGTATCCGATTCCTATAGATGGGCGTATCCTGTAGCTGTGGTTCTTGAAGCGGTCTCGCAGGACCAAAATTTCGAAATAGGAAAAGAATTGCTCTGTGTGCTGCCAGTCAATCTGGGATTCCCATCCCATCGATTCAGCGTTTGTGATGTCTTTTTCCCTGTTGAAAATGAAGAAAGCTTTGTTTGAATTGACTATGGATTCGGATAGGGAACCTTTGGCAGACAAAGTCAGCGAGAAACTCGTAGTATCTGTATTTCCCCTGGCTAAAGCGAATCCAACAGCAGCATCTCCGCCCCATTTACTCCACTTGCCGTTCTCTTCTTCCGCAGAGATTCCGGTCACAAGTATAAGGCTCAAAATCATAATTATGAGTGTTCTTATTCTTATAAGATTGCCCATCTTGGCCTCCTGATAATTATTATAATTATTGGAATCAATCGATCCTCTGTTTCGAGGCTATGAGAAACCTGGATGATTTGCAGAAAAAAAATTCCGACAGTTGCTCCTGTCAATGGAAATATTCCACACCGATAAGAAAACTCAAGGAGCGCAGGTTTGCTTTGAAAGTGTTTCCAGGAGAATTGTCGATGAAGACTGTTTCAACATCAGCTTTTCGAATCAAGGTGAGACCTTCAATAAATAAGGAAATCCTGTCATTTATCTGGAATGAACTCCCAAAACCTCCATAGAGTCCCAGGCCGTCCTTAATTTCCTGTTTTTTTACTATTATTTCTTCAGGAGATAAGCGTTCATCCAAGCTCATGGTGTTGAAGAATAATCCTCCCCCGCCGAAGATGTAGGGAGAAAAGGCTGTTCCCGTAGGGAATTTGTAACGGATGCACGCGAGAATGGGGGTCATGGTGAGAGTGCCTTTCAGGAATTCTCCCTCTGTTTTGTCCACGCTGAATCGGCTGTACTTCCATTCAAGGGCTAGTGAAATGTCCCGATTTAGGTGGATGACAGCGCCTAATCCTGAACCATATCCATTCTTCATATTCTTTTGAGCAGGAAAAAATCCAGCGGCATTCAAGAAGAAACCCACCTGGCGTCTCTGGGGGAATCCATTCAAAGATAATGCCAGCAAAAGTACGCCCGAGAATAAGAATCTTGGACATTTGGACATTTTAGCCTCCGTGAGCTCAGATCCCATTAGGGGTTACAATTCTTACATAACCACCACGCTCTGTCAAAAAACGAAAACTTGGCATGGAATTCTCAGACGCCTTTTGATCCGATAGATCTGAATCGAAGTCTTGAAAAGCAGGTCCGAATCGAACACTCAATCGCTCTTTGTGGATTTCAGGAGTTCTTCAAGCTGAAGGCGGTGGGATTCCCAGGATTTGGAGAGGCCCTTGATCCGCTCCTTGAGCTCGGCATATTCTTTATTCAGATCTGCGATGTCTGTTCCATCCCTGTAGGTTTCAGGATTTGCCAGTTTCTCTTCTATTTCAGCGATTCTCGATTCGGACTTGTCGACATCCTTCTCGATTCTTTCTATGATTTCCTTTATACGGTTCCGCTCGCGGCTCACTTGCTGTCGGGCTTCCGCCTCTTGGCGTTTTTGTTCTTTGGTCTTGCGGCCTGATGTTACGTGATCCTCCGGATCGGCTTTTTCTGCCTGTTGTTCTGGTGCGTCCGGTTCCCGGTCGCGCTTCCAGAGATAATAAGAGTAGTTGCCAAAGTATTCGTCCAGACCTCCCTCTTTGAGCTCGATAACCCTGCCCACCAGCTTATCCAGGAAGTAGCGGTCATGGGAGATGAGCAGTAAGGTGCCGTTGTAATTGGCCAAGGCCTCCTCGAGAGCTTCCCTGGCCAGGATGTCCAGGTGGGTAGTGGGCTCATCCATGATCAAAAAATTAACGGGTGAAAGCAGGATTTTAGCCAGAGACAGTCTCGCCTTCTCACCACCAGACAGGACCTTGACCTTTTTGTCGATCTCGTCATCACCGAACTGAAAGATCCCCAGTACCTGCCGGATCTTGGAGATGAGTCCAGTCGCGGTGGTGGAGGTCACCTCATCTATGACAGTATTTTCCGGGTGCAGGGCTTGGATCTGGTGCTGGGCATAGTAGCCGACTTTTACCTGATTCCCTAGTCGGAGGGTTCCTTTCTGCGGCTTCAGTTCCCCAGCGATCAGCCGAGTCAGGGTCGTCTTTCCTGTTCCGTTGACGCCGACCAGGGCGATTTTATCCCCACGGGAAATGTGAAGGTTAAGATCCTTCAGCACCCAATCCTCCTGATAGCGGAAACACAGGTTTTCGATGGACAGCACATCCTTGTATCCGGGGGTATCGACCTGGAGATTGAAATCCAGCCGTCGGCGAACCGAGGGAAGCTCGATCTCCTCCATTTTTTCCAGCATCCTGATCCGGCTCTGAACCTGGGCAGCCCTCTTTTTGTCACTCCGATATTTGTTGATGAACCGGATGATCCGCTCTCGCTCTGCGATTTGCTCTTCTCGCCGTTTCTGCAAGAGCCGCAGCTTCTCCTGTTTTTGTTCCTCGAAGTAATGATAGTTTCCTCGGTACCGGGTGAGTTCGCCACGATCCAGCTCATAGATCTCGTGGGACAGCCGGTCGATAAAAAATCGGTCGTGTGAGACGATGACGACGCTTCCCTTATAGTTCAGGAGGTATTGTTCAAGCCATTCCATGGAAGGGATGTCCAGGTGATTGGTGGGTTCATCCAGGAGGAGTAAATCGGGATCTTGGAGAAGAAGGCGGGCTATATGGATTCGCATACACCAGCCTCCGCTCAGCTCGGCGAAATCCGAATGGAATTGGCGCTCTTCGAAACCCAGGCCGGAAAGGATTTTTTTGGCTGTCCCTTCGATGGTGTAACCGCCCAGATCTTGATAGCGCTGTTCCAGAGTACCGAGTTTTTTCAGAAGACCATCATCTTTTGGACTGGCCTCCAAGGCCGTATGAACTGCATGGATCTTGTGCCCTAATTCCTGTATCTCTGGAATTCCGGCCAGGGCGTTTTCCAAGACAGTCCCCTGACCGGCCACAACCTCTTCCTGGGGGAGGTAGCCGATGCTGTAGTTCCGCGGTTTGGTAATGGTTCCTGACTGGGGTTCGATCTCTCCGGCTAAAATGCGCAGAAGGGTGGTCTTCCCAGCGCCGTTGGGTCCGATCAGGGCGAAACGCTTCTCGGGCTGAAGATTCCAGTCTACCGAGGCCAGGAGATCCCGGTCTCCGACGGAGTAATGGAGGTTACGAACCTGAAGCATAGCTTGTTCTCATGGGACAGTCATCATACCATGGAAGCAGGGCAGCGTCTACACACACCCTGAAGAAATCCACTCCTCCCGGCGGGTGACAGAGGTGTTCATTCAAAGGAATGTATCAATATACCTCGGCTCCGAAAAAGAAGACGGGATGCACTTCTCCTCTATTGAATGCCTTATGCCGGTCCACGATGTAGCTCAGCCCTCCCCCTCCGACAAGGGAAACTTGGGAGGAGATAGAGATGCTCATCAGGCTTCGAATCAAAATGACATGCTGGTCGGCTTCCTCCGGATTACTGCGAAAAATTTCTTTATTGTCCAAGTACATGTATCCCAAATCTATACTGAACGAGGAGGTGTCCTGAAAAAGATAGAATCCGTAATACCCTGCATATGACAGTCCTGTTCCTTTTTCCAGGTAATAATTGTAAAAGCCGAGAGAGACGATCGAATAGATCTTGTCCACTTCGAACTTCACGCCGCTGTTTATACCGCTGATATTGCTGCCCCAGCTGATCCATCTTATATGTCCCTCCTTTTTCGAAACATTCACCAGCCCGACAGGAATGCCGAATGTTTCCTCATTCCAGTTGACCAAGCCCAGTTGAATTCCGCGCATTTCGTCCGAAACGTTGAAGATGCCGATCTGGGCGCCATCAGAGAAATAGGGGGCAATGTTGAAGATCCCGATTTGAGCCCCGGTCAACTTTTCTCCAACGATGTTGAAAAGGGCCGATGTCTGGAGTCCCGTAAAATCCTCACCTGCGATGTTGAAAAGACCTGCACCCTGATAACCTGTACAGTTTCTCCCGACGATATTGAAGCCCCCGGTAGCCTGAATTCCTTGAAATCTTTCACCCACAATATTGAAAAGCCCTGATGCCTGGAATCCTCGGAGATCGTTGCCGATTATGTTCAGTCCTCCGGCAATCTGAAACCCTCGACCTTTTGTTCCGATGATATTCATCAAGCCGCCGATCTGGCCTCCCTTGAGATCTTCGCCACAGATATTGATCAATCCGCTGACCTGGGCTCCCGAGACGTTTTGGCCCGATATCCCCCCAAGCCCAGCCAATTGAAATCCCTCCAAGCCGTCTTCCAAGGCTGATGCACCGATGGCTAAATCCAGTCCCTTGACCGTGCCAATCCTTCCGTAAAGGAGGGTGAAATTGATATTGGCCGAATCATGTCTGGTCTTGTTGACGGAAACTGGATACCAGAGAGACAGGTTGACAGCATAGTGGCGCGGCGAATGGATGGATTCCTCTTCCTTTTCTTGAGCAGGGAGCTGCCCACCGAAAGCCGATAAAAGGCAGAGAATAAACAGTGCTGAAAGAGCTGCGCTCAGTAAGCGGTTCATGGACCCCTCCAAATTTTCGCGTTTTTCGTTAGACATGGTGCGTTTTTTATTTCTTACATACGAGATTTTCAATAAGAAAGTTCGTGCAGTATGATTCTGTCCCTGGAATTTACAGGAGCTCTGTGCCGTTTTCCCGGCACTTTGTTGTACAGAATTCATGATTTATCACCGTTATTCCGATAATGGTAACATATTGAAACCGTCAAGAAAATGAAGATACTTACTCGGGGCTAAAGGGCCGTTGACTAAATTTCGTAGAAAAAATAAAATTATAACTGCAATCAATAGAGGGAGGTACAAATGAAGGCGATTCGTTTGACTTTACTTATCGCTGCGACCGGCTTCCTGCTCTCGGCACAGACAGTCCACATCGGCCAGCACGTTTACTACAATGAAGAGGGAGCTGTCAATATCGCTGCTGACGCCAGTATGGCCGTGCAGAGACTCGAGGAAAATTATGTCCCCTTCGTGCTTTTTTTAGCAACCGATGAACAAGGCTCAATTCACATCCCGAGGGAAAATGTGGTTCTTGTTTATGAAGGTCAGGAATATCACATGCCTGAGCTCAAGGATTTCCGCGAGGGATACAAGTATGACAACCGCGATGCACAGCAGTACAGGAATTTCTATGCGGGCATCGAAAGCCTGGTTGCGACCCAAATGAGGCATTATACTTTCGACTGGCAGGATGATTTTTTCCCCCCTCGAAGTTCGGGCCGTCTGGCAGTCGATCAGGCTTCGCTCGCAGGAACCATCGGATTCATGACGTTTGCGTATTTCAAGAATCCGGGCCTTCAGCTCGGAGATACCGTAGTCATAAAGGTCTTTGACAAGGATGATCCCGATATATGGGGCGCAGTCGCTGTCGAATTGAAAGAATCCCAAGAGTAATCAATAGTCTGTAGCAGCCCGGTTTATCTGCCGGGACCGTAAAGTATTTTCCCAGGAAGTTCTCCCGTGTGAGTGTTGTGGTCGATCACAACCTTTCCGTTGACGATAACATAATCGATTCCGGCCGGATACTGATGGGGGTCGATAAAAGTCGCTTTGTCTTTTATGGAATGGGGATCGAAGACTACGATGTCGGCAAAATTTCCTTCTTTGATCGAGCCCCGGTCCCGAAGTCCCATTTTCGCTGCCGGCATGGAGGTCACTTTTTTGACTGCCTCAAGAAGAGGGAGGATCTTTTTCTCGCGGACGTAGTATCCCAGAAACCGTGGAAAAGCTCCATAGTTGCGCGGGTGAGGCTTTCCCTCGCCCAGAGGACCATAGGGCGCGAGGGAGGAGCCGTCCGATCCCAGCATCACTTGAGGATGCTGGAGAACCCTCTCGGTGTTCTTCTCGCTCATCCCAAAGCCTATGTGTGAGACATCCTGGCCCTCATTTACTATGAGATCGCAGACAAATTCATATGGATCTACCTTTTTTGCCGATGCGATTTCTTGGATGTTTTTACCGATCAATTCTTTGTTTTCTTCCTTATCCACGTTGGATATGACGATCTTTTCCCAGCCGTATCCCTTGACTTTTTTCAGAGTATCTGCCTTCATGGACTCCCGGATTTTCTTGTCTTTGAGCCTGGCGAGAAGCTTCTCCATGCCGCCGTCCAACGCCCACTGGGGAAAAAGAATCGTCAGTCCGGTGGAGAAGGCAATGTAGGGATAGCGGTCAGCCGCGACCTGGAGTCCTCTTTCAGCCGCCCTTTCGATAAGGTCGATCATCTTGGACAGTTTCCACCAGTTTGTTTTGCCCGATGCTTTGAAATGGGCGATCTCCAGAGGAAGCCCTGCGGATTCAGCAATATGGATGGCTTCTGCTACAGCTTCTATGACCGCGTTATCCTCGCTTCTGATATGGGTGGCATAGAATCCGCCGTATTCAGCGGCAACTTTGCACAGCTCGATAATCTCCTCTGTATCCGCGTAACCGCTGGGTGTGTATTCCAGTCCCGTCGATAGTCCAAACGCTCCTTGTTCGAGGGCTTCTGCTACCTGACGCTTCATTCGGTCCATTTCATCGGGTGTGGGTTCCCGTTGGTCATCGCCGATGACATAGCTGCGTACTGTTCCCTGTCCGACAAGAGTGCCATGATTTACAGCCATCCCTTTTTTCAATAAGGAAGCATGATACCCCTCCAGGTCTGTCCAGTCGAGAGCGATGCCTAACTTTTTCGCCATGCGCTTTTTATCATCCGAGAGGGGGCGTTTCAGAGGAAAGGCCGAACTTCCACAGTTTCCGGTAAGTTCTGTAGTCACTCCCTGTCTTATTTTGCTTTCAGCCTTAGGATTTGCCAGAAGTTCGAAATCCGTATGGGTATGGATATCGATGAATCCTGGGGAGACGATGCGGTCAGTCACATCGATGAGGATTTTGCTTTTTGCTCCATCGAGGTTATCGATTCTCTCGATGCGATCTCCTCTTATTCCTATATCGGCCTGATATTCTTTATTCTTTACTCCATCGATTATCGAACCGTTTTTGATGACCATGTCAAAAGTGTCGGTCGATTTAGTTCTCAAGAAAGTGGAGCCTGTTATGCTGATGAATAATCCGGCTTGAGCGGATGACTTGATAAAGTCCCGGCGGCTGATATTCGTTTTCATCGGTTTCTCCTCCAGAATCTGCAACAGTGCATTGTATCATCCCGATCGGACCGAGGCAAATTATTGATGGAAAAGTAAGCATCCTTATTTCCGTGACAAAGAAAAAGTCAGGCAAGCTGATTCGTCAGCCCGTGGATTTTCCCCAGCGAGGAAAATCCACTTATTCCTCGGCTCGCTCTCCTCTTCGAGGAACCGTGCCCGCTCGCCTCCGGATGGCTTCTGAACCAGCTTGCCTGACTTACTAAGATATTATCACGGAAATAAGGATGCTTCCGATGGAAAATATAACGGTTTCGCAAATGCCTCCGGCTTATAGGGAGTGTTTCGGAAACAGGAACAAAAAAATCGCAGTATGCTGGTCTTTTGAGGGATAGAATCAGTGTTTTGAGACGTTGTCTGGATCCACGGGAGGCACTTGAGACTGTGATTTGTTATTCTGCTTGTGGGCCGATATGGTAGTTAAGACTGGAGAGGAGAAATTTTGTCGTGGAGTTCAAAGTCTGTTTGAGTTCCACGTATTCCTTTTCGAGCGGAGTCTCTAACCTCCCGAGAACATCCTCGGGAGATGCTGCACTGACCACTTCGGAGATGCGCACCAGAGATATTTCCTTCTCTGAACGGGGGGCTCGAAGTAAAATGATGCTCAGAGAAACGGCCAGCACTAAAAGCGCTGCTGCAAGAACAGGAATCAGGGCAGGCCGCTGCGTCTTCGATTTTTGAATCCCGGGCTGAGCGGCCGGTATCGATGACAACTCTTTGGATAATGCCGACATGATCTTTTGATTAAACTCGTCTGTGTGATGATCGAGAACTGCTCGTTTGTCCTGCGCTAACTTAGGCCTCAGTGAACCGCAGAATTGGGCAAATTCATGACAGGAGGCACATCGGCGAGTATGACGCAACAGCCGTCCGGGTAAGGGCTTTCCTGAATTTACAGCTTGGGATATCAACCACTTATAAATTGCGCAAAACATTTTCATCACCTCTTCATAGAATTGATAATTTGTGTTCTACAGGACTCGTCCCTCCAAGCTGCCCGTCAAATGCAGACTTTTCAATTTTTCTTGCTAGATTTAAGCGGGCCCTGTGGAGAAGAACACGCACGGTGATCGGTTTCTTTTTCGTGATTTTCGCGATCTCCTTCACCGACATGTCTTCGGAATAATGAAGCCAAAGTGCCTCGAATTCTTTCTTCGGCAGACTGCTGGCCAGCCTCCAGAGATTTTGAGATTCTTCTTTTTGGATGACGATTTTCTCTGGATCTTGGATGCATGGTGCGGGAGTAGGTTTGACTTTCATTTTTTCATTTGTCCGAAAACGGCTGATAGCCTGCCGAACGGCGATGGTGTAAAGCCACGTGGAGAATTTGTAGTCTGGATCGAAACGCTTCATCCCCTTGAAGGCCTTGAGAAAGGTCTCCTGGACCAGATCCTCGATATCTTGGTCTGTTTCTGTCCGATGTCTGAGAAAGTAAAAGAGACGGGAGCTGTATCTCGAGACCAGTTCTTCGAATGAAGGGAGAGAGCCATCGGCCACTTTAAGGGCCAGCTCTTCATCGGATGAGAGTGTGTCCTTCGAGGCGGTAGTCATTGCTCGACCTGCTCTCTTATTATAGCCTTTGTGGAGACATATTTACATGTCAGGGCAGACGTTCCAAAGCTCCCAGTAGATGGAGGCCCGAAAAACCCGCTTTTCCCAGGGCGATATCGAGCAGGGATTTGGTGGGGTAGCTGATCTCGATCAAGACTTTTTGTCCTTTGGTCTCGATCTTTATATCTTCAGGGATATTGATTTCTCTACGAGATTCTTCAAGCTGCATGTTTGCCAGTGAAATGAGTCCTCTCACCACACTTTCCATGTTTTTGGCATCTTCGAGCGTTTTGACTGTGAAATTGAGCAGAATGTTTATGTTTTCCTTTTCTTCTGCCAGAGTGAATAAGGCTGATTCCGTTTTCTTTATGAGAAAAACTTTTGAAGTCCCTTTGGCCAGAGCAGAGACGTCTTTGGCCATTGCTGCCAGGAAAGCATGCGAGGGAATTTCGTTCATGAAAGAATTCATCGGAGAAGATGTGATGTTCGCTTTTTTGCCTGCAAGAACGTCCAAGGCTAGCTTGATCACTCCTTCGCTTGGACCCAAAAGAGCCAAATGCTCGTCGGCAAAGACGCCGTATTCATGCCTGTCCCAATTGTGAATGATGTATTTGCCGTAGGGAATTTCCTTGTGGGATTCTTCCATTGCCAGAAGTCCAAGAAGATAATCCCGGTCAAAATTTCCCTTGAGACAGACAACGGTTTTTTTCTCGCTTTTTCCCAAACCGAAGACCGTGATGCCTTCTATGTCTTTGAGGAGATCGATCTGGTACCTTTTTTTGAATTGTTCGTTCTTTTTCATCAATTTAACAGCGCCTTCCTCTTTCAGCAAGTATTTCCCAATTTGGGTGGAGGTAAACTTTTCCAAATCCAAATGAATCACCCAATCCGCATCGGCAGGGACGATCGATTTTTGGACGGCCGAAGCTTTTAGCTCACAGCAGAAGAACAGGGCCAACAGAACTGTCACAAATATGATAGTCGCTTTTTTCATTTGATTTCTCCTTTTTTCTACTTGGATTTTCTGTTCATCCTCTTATACGCAACAGCCTCTGAAACGTTACAAACATTCGAACAATTAAAGAGCATTGATTCTTTGCAGCAGCGTCTGATACACTTGTGTTCAATGAAGGCATCGAAGTGAAAAGGAGGAAAAAGTTGAAAAAAATTTTATCTTCTGTGATCCTTATCGTCTTTTTCTCGGTTCATCCCGTTACAGAGGGAAAATTATTAGATACACAGCCGGAAATTTTTGGACAGGGAGTGGTCACGCAGATCGGTTTGGTGGTGAGAGACATCGAAAAAACCTCGAAAGCCTACGCCGACTTTCTGGGAGTGGATGTGCCTGAATGGTCTCTTACAGACCCCGTCGATAAAGCCCATACCATCTTCGAAGACAAGTTGACTGAAGCCAGGGCAAAACTCGCTTTTTTCCGTCTGAAGAATATCACCATAGAACTGATCGAACCGGTCGGAGGCCCCAGCACGTGGCAGGAGTTTCTAGACGAGCACGGAGAAGGAGTCCATCACATTGCTTTTGAAATAAAAGGAATGGACGAGAAGATCATCCAGCTTCAAAGGAAAGGTATGAATTTGCTGCAAAAAGGGGACTATGAGGGAGGCCGGTACAGCTATGTGGACAGCTCGCAGCACCTCGGCGTTCTTTTAGAGCTTCTGGAAAATTTTTAAACGGATGGCTGCGAAATAAATTTCATCCGGGTTCAATTCGGCTCAGACTTTTGTGCTTTTAAAGCCGAGCAGCGATTTAACCTTGCCGGTTATCGTGTCTGAGATAGAATAGAACGTCGGCAAAAAGATCAGGGTAAAGATAGTGGATGTAGTCAATCCTCCGATGATGGCGACCGAAATGGGAGCCCACATCTGAGCTCTCCGCCCTGCCGCCTCGAAAACCTGCGGAAGAAGGAAAGGAAGCGCCAACGGAAGCACACCGAAAATCGTGGTGATGGCCGTCATGATGATGGGACGCATCCTGTCTTTTCCACCCTGGACGATGGCTTCGACCTTTTCCATCCCGGATTTCCGCAGTGTGCGGATATGGTCGATCAGGATGATCCCGTTGTTCACCACGATCCCGAACAGGACCAGGAGTCCCAGATAAGAAGTCGTGTTCAGAGTGATACTGGTGATGGAGAAAAAGATCGCCACCCCGAAGAGTGCCAGCGGCACGGTCAGCAAAATGGTAAAGGGATGTGTAAACGATTCGAACAGCGATGCCATAATGATGTAGATAAAGATCAAGGCAAGAACGATCGCCATATTGGATTCACCCTGCGATTCCCGGAAGCGCCTCCATCCCGATCCCAGGCTCCAGGTGTATCCCTCGGGAAACTGGATGGTGTTCATGGCCTGGCGGACGGCATTGGATATGCCGATCATCCCTTCAGATTTGGAGTTGGCCCGTATGATCAATTTGGATTTTTTATTCTCCTTACGAATCGAGGTGGAGCCCATCCGGTAGGAGATGTCTGTAACCGCTGATATGGGGATCCGTCTGGATTGAGTCGGCAGGCTGATGTTCCGAAGGTCCTCTTCGGAGAATCCGTCTGCTCCCTGGAGTTTCAAAATAATGTCGATCTCCCGGTTCTCGGTTTTGAATTTTCCGATGGGCCTTTCAGAGATCGAGGAAGAGATGGTCTGGGCCACCATTCGGCTGCTCACTCCTGAGCTTTCCGCCTTTTGACGGTCCACCTCGACCATCAGTTGGGTGTCCCCGCCTTCCAGATCGCTGGTGACATCCTCCACCTCATCGACCGTCCGGAGTTTTTCGATCACCAGTGGAGCAAGTTCGGTCAGTTTGGTGTAGTCCAGGCCGATGAGTTCGACCTCGATCCCTCCGAAATGCCCATGGCGGCCATACCGCTGGCCGTATTCGTAAGTGATACCGGCGCGTCTGGGGAGCAGCTCCTTGAGCCTTTCCTCTATCTCGGTTACGGAAGGTCCTTCTTCTTTCAGAGCCAGCTCCAAAGATCCTCTGAAACGCCCTTGACGCATGAACCGTGTGCCGAAATCGGTGCTGAGATGTTCGATGGCCAGTTCTTCCTTCCGGGAAAGGAGAAGATCCTCGAATTTCTGGAAGAGGGCTTTCATCTCCTGAAGGGCAAAGGTGCGCGGCATGTAAACCGATATGTCGATCTCCCGCTCATCGCTGTGGGGCATGTATTCCCGCTCGATGTTTCTGAGGACCTGATAGGAGGTGAAAAAGACTGCAACGGCGAGGCCGACCATCAGGAGTTTTGTCTTCCAGCTCTTGATAGAGAACCCGATGATGCGCTCGTAGAACGATGTGAGCTTGACCAGCCAGCGTGCCTTTTCTCTGGTCTTTCCAGAGAGAAAGCGGCTCCCTGCCAGAGGGATGAACGAGAGGGAGACGATCAGAGACGCGACCAGAGCTAAAGATATGGTCAGCGCAAAGTCCTGCATGAAGCGCCCGAAACCCGACTGGGACATGAAGCTCAGCGAGATGAACACCACAAGGGTGGTCAATGTGGACGCAGTGACAGCCATGGCTACTTCACTGGCTCCCTGCATGGAAGCTTTCAAGGGAGACATTTTCTTCTCCTGCCGGAGGCGGAAAATATTCTCCAGAACGACCACACTGTTATCCACCAGCATTCCCACCGCCATCATCAGTCCGCTGAGGGAGATGATGTTGATGGTGATATCGGCGCGGAAGATGGTTCGGTAGAGATACATGAAGCTGAACGTAAACACCATAGCCATCGGGATGGCAATGGCGATGATGATGGTCGTCCGGAATTTTCTCAAGAAGAAGAGCAGTACGATTACAGCCAGAAGGCCTCCCACCACACCGGAAATCGAAAGATCCCTCAGACTGTTGAGGATGTCCTCGGACTGATCCCTGTAGAAAATAGTCGTCATATTCTCGAGATCCGGCTCTGTCTCCTTTATCTGTGCCATGGTAGCTTTGACATTTTCACAGACATCCACGATGTTGGCATTGGACGCCCGATATATCTGGAATCGTACGGTTTCGTGCCCGTCCAGCCGGTTGAAGTCGTCTTTGACAGGATAATCATAGGTCACTCGGGCAACGTCGGCAACGGTGAGTCCCTGGCTGCTGACAGGAAGGTTTTTGACTTCTTCCAGAATCTTCAGTTCGCCTGGAATCCGTGTGGCATACCGCATGTGACCTTCTTCTACATATCCGGCCGAGATATTGATGTTGTTATTCCGGATGGTGTCGATCAGGTCGGAAATGCGGATAGAGGAAGAATAAAAGACTTCGGGCTTGAGGTATACGGTCAGAATTTTGTTGCGGATTCCCCAGATATCCACACTGGCTACTCCCTGAATCCGTTCCAGTTGTTGGGTGATATAATTTTCCGACCAGTAATACAGATTTTCCAGGTCTCCGGGCAGGGCCACGCTGAATTGGATAACTGGCCGGTCATTGAAAGAAAAACGGCGGATACGGATGTTCTCGATATCGTCTGGAAGATCGTTGCGGATGAGGTCGATTTTGTCACGAATCTCCATGGTGGCCAGATCCATGTTGGTGCCCCCTTTGAACTGTATGTGGATTCGGGAAGAGGATGAAGAGGAGGTCGAACTGATGTTTTCCAGGTTGCTGATGGTGGCCAGAGTGTCTTCCAGGGGACGGGTGATGGTACGCTCCACCTCTTCGGGTGAAGAGGAGGGGTAGGGGACCTGAACCATAAGTCCGGGGAAGGATGTGTCAGGCATCATCTCGAGCGGCAGCTTGATAATAGAGATAACGCCTATGGTGATAAAGATGAGCATTGCTACGATGACGGAAACAGGCTTTCTTATGGAAAATTCAGGTAGATTCATGACTTACTCTCTTTTGCTTTATCGAGAGAAAGGGCCACTTTAGCGCCTTTGAGGAGGCGCAGCAAACGGCTTTCCTTTGCTTCGGCCCCTGTATGCTCCCTGACCACTGCATTGTAGACCAGAGGGATGAAGACCAGGGTTAGAAATGTCCCGAAAATCAGGCCTCCGATCAATGTCAGGGCCAGAGGGATGCGGATTTCGAATCCCTCATTGAAGTCCAATGCCATCGGAAAAAGAGCCAGCACAGTGGTGATGGTGGTCATCAGGATTGGCCGCCAGCGCACTTGAGCCGCAGTTTTGATGGCCTCCACCTTAGGCATTCCCCGTTTCTGGAGCTGGCCGATGTAGTCCACCAGTACGATCGCATTGTTCACGATGATACCGGAGAGAATGATCAGCCCGATGAGCACGATAACATTGATAGACATGGAGAACACCAGTCCGACGATCACCACTCCGATGATGCCGAGGGGGATGGTAAACATGATGATAAAAGGCTTTTTAAATGATTCGAACTGCGAGGCCATGACCAGATACACCAAAAAGATGGCCAAAAAAATGGCGAAGATCATGGAAGAAAAAGCCACATCCTGCTCCATACTCTGACCGGCCAGATAGATGGAATATTCCGGGTTGCGACCGATGGTAGAGGCTGCTGTCATGACTTTTTTCTTGGCCTCATCCAGAGAAATCCCGGAGATATTCCCGGTGATCACCGCCGATTTTTGCTGGAGAATGCGGCGGATCTCGGCTGGTCCCTCTTTGATTTGAATCTGGGCCAAAGCCTTAAGCGGAACCATCACGCCCAGGCCGTTGCGGACGTTGATCCGGCTGATTTTATCTACCCGGTCCCGGTAATCTTCAGACAGCCGGACACGGATGTCCACTTCCCTGTCGCTTTCGATGAATCTGGTGGCGATATCTCCTTCGATTTTGTCTCTGATCTGGGTCCCTACCGAATTGATGGTCATATCCTGGGACGCAAGAAGAGCACGGTTGAATATGATCTGAATTTCCGGATAGCCTTCCTCCATTGAAGACTTGACATCTATGACGCCGTCAATTCGGCGGATTTTTGCCAGGAGTTCATCGGAGACCTGTTTGATGGTATCGAGATCGTTGCCTGATATCACAACTTCCAGGGGGGCTTTGAATGAGAACAGCCGGGGTTTATAGACTTTGATTTCCGTGGTGGGAAACCGCTCGAGATCTGCCCTGACCCGGTCCATGATCCGGTCTTCCTTTTTTCCCAGGATGCCTGGTTTCAGACGGATAATGAGTTCGGAGAGGTTTTCCCGCTCCTCCTGGAAAGATATGCCTGCCCGGGAACCCTTTCCTATGAGCTCGTAAACACTCTCGATTTCATCGTATTTATTCAAGATTCCGGTTATATCTTCAATAACTGCAGAGTTTTCGTCGAGGGATGTCCCAGGCTGGAACTCCACATTTATCAAGAACTCTCCCTGTGAGATGGTTGGGATCAATTCCTGGTCCATGAAACGGATCATGAAGAGGGCGAGAGCGAAAAGCGCGAGCACACTGAATATGATGATTTTTCTGCGCTTAAAGGATGTATCCTGGATTTTTTTATAAGAATGGTAGAACTGATTGTAGAGCTTATCCACGGGTTTGAATACGATCTTTAGGCCTTTAGTCAGTCTCTCTTTCGTGTGTTCTCGCCGCAGGACAGAATTGAGCATAGGAACGAGTGTCAGGGAGACCATAAGGGAGGCCAGCAGAGAGTAGGTGACTGTCAGTGCCATGTCCTTGAAGAGCTGGCCTGCAATTCCCTCTACGAACACGATCGGAAAAAACACCGCCACCGTGGTAAATGTGGAGGCGGTTACAGCACCCGCCACTTCGGAGGTGCCTTTAAGAGCAGCATCGAACAAGCCTGCGCCGTTTTCCCGGTAACGCTGGATAGACTCCAACACCACGATGGAGTTATCCACCAGCATGCCAATCCCGAGCGCTAATCCTCCTAGCGAGATGATATTCAGAGTGATGTTGGAGGAGTACATAAGAAAGAAAGTGATGATGACGGAGATGGGAATGGCGGCGCCGATGATCAGGGTGCTGCGCAGGTTTTTTAAAAAATAAAGCAGGACCAGGACAGCCAGAATACCCCCGATGAGTGCGGTCTGTTTGACTTCCTGGATGGTGTTTTTGATGAATTTGGATTGGTTGGTGATAACGAGATAGTCCATTCCACGAGGCTTCAGGATGTTTTCCTGTACCATTCCCAGCCTCTCGGTAACGGCATTTGCGACTGAGACGGTATTGGCATCCGCTGCCCGGTAGATGGCTGCTTCGATACATTCACGGCCGTTGATTCTGGAGATGACTTTGCGTTCCTTGTAGCCCCTGAAAACGTCTGCAACGCTGCCTAATGTAATGAAGATGTCTCCTCTTTTTTCTATGATGATGTCCTGAATTTCCTCCACGGTTTTGAACTGGTTGACAGTCCGAACCAGGAACTGGCTGTCCTTTTGTTTCAAAATCCCAGCCGAAAGATTCACATTTTCCTGAGCCAGACGGCTGGCCACTGTGGTGATAGGGATGTTGAGGAGGCTGAGTTTTTGCTCATCCAGATCGATATGGATCTCATCCTCCAGGCCTCCCGAGATCGAGCAGGCCGCGACTCCCTCGATGCTCTCCAGAGCCTGTTTGACTTCCCGTTCAGCGATGTACCGTATGCGTCCCAGATCGAAATTACCGGTCAGGCCCAGCTTCATGATGGGCTCCTGGTTGGGATCGTAACGGAGGATGACGGGTTTGGTGGCTCCGACCGGGAGGCGCAGGAGGTCCAGTTTTTCCCTGAGTTTCAGGGTGGCGAAATCCATATTGGTGTGCCAGGCAAATTCCACAGTCACCTCGGAGAGCTCTGCGCGGGAAACCGATGAGATGCGGATGACATTATCGACCACACCGCAGGTCTCTTCGATGGGCTTGGAAATGATATTCTCGATTTCCGAAGGAGCTGTGCCGGGATATTCCGTCTGGATGGTAAGGGTGGGGTAGGAAATCTTTGGGAGAAGGTTAAGATTCAGCCTGGAGTAGGCAATGAATCCGAAGATGACCGCAGCGACCGTGAACATAAAAACGGAGACAGGACGATTGAGAGAAAACTTGACGATTTTCATTGGACCACATCGACTCTCTGGCCGTCTTTGAGTCCTTCGACTCCGACCTCGACGATCACATCGCCTTCATTCAAACCCTCTGTCACTTCCACCTCGTCTTCCTCGGTCAATCCGAGAAGGACTTCGCGCTGGGATACCCGATTTTGATCCATGACAAAGACATAGGTCTTATTCTGTTTATACAGGAGAGCTTTCCGGGGGATGACAAGGACGTTTTCTTTCATCCCGATAGCGATCCGGACTTCCACGAACATTCCTGGTTTCAAGCGCAGGGACTCGTCAAAAACCTCCACCGTGACTTTGACCGTGCCTGTCTCGACATCGATCCGGGGATTGATCAATTTGACATCGCCGTTAAACACGGTGCCCTCCAGGACTTCGGTAGCGATCTCGGCAGGCATTCCGGCCTCCAGCTTGATCGCATCGGATGTGGGGACGAACACACGGATCAGCAAGGGATTGAAATCCTCAATGGTGTAAACCTGCTGGTTTGCGTTGACCCGGTCGCCCGCCTCGATCAAGCGTTCGGTGATAAAGCCCTCGGAAAGAGACCGGATCTTGGTCCAGTTCAACTGGAGCTGGAGGTCTTTGAAATCCTCCTGGCGGTTTTTGTAGTCGAGCTGCCTTTGTTTGTACTCTGCTTCCTGGGTCTGGAATTCCTGCTCGGATATGAGGGTGCGCTTGATCAGCTCCTGATTCCGGAGGTAGTTGGCTTCGGCTTCTTCCAGGCTGAGTCTGGCCTGTTCCAGTTGGATCTTGGCCTGTTCGTAGCCGATCTTTATTTCCGTGTCGTCGAGGAGGGCGAGAACTTCGTTTTCTTTGACATAGTCGCCTTCTTCTTTCACGATCTCTTTGACGTAGGCAGAAAGACGTGAAAATATCTCGACCTTGCGCTCCGGCTCTACGATGCCGTTGAGGACAAGGAAGGAGTTGAGGTCTTTACGTTTTACTGTTCCTACGCTCACTGGAACCGCTTCCCCGGCTTCACCACGGACTTTTTTCAGGATCTCTGGAATCTGCTCTTTCGGGATACGCCCGGATTTGATGGCCTCTTTCAACTGATCGGGGATATCGAGCTTATCCACGTCGATGTCATCACCCTGTGATTTAGCGTCGGGTTTCCGGCCGGGCTTGGCCGGGGAGTCGCTGTCAGCAGCAACCTTTTGAGCTTGCCTCTTAGCACTTGAACCCCCGTCATTGCCAGGGGTGTTATTTCCCGACTTTGTACAGCTCCACGTAAGGACCAGGAATGCTGCCAGAATAAATAGAATTGATTTTCGCATGTTCGATCACCTAATCGCTCTTTTTTTGTACCGAACTTTCGTTTCCGGTTCGACCTTTCCGGAAAGTCATCAGACGGTTTCCTTTTCCACGCTTTCTTTCTGAATGCAGTGGACTGTACTTGTTATAAGTACGTTTTTTAGACGATAATAGAGGCAAATTCTTCCATAATTGTCTATTATTTCTATCTATTTTCCATTATAGCGGACCTTAGACTGCAATTCCACTCTCGCAACTGCAGAGTATGCATCCTTATTCCCGTGATAAAGGAGGCGTAAGGCCATAATTGCCCATAGAACCGACAATGTGAACATTCTAGTGTCATAGTAAGATGGCCGCGCTTCGCTCGCCATGACTCTTTCTATCGGCAGTGTTGAGGTAGGTATCCTCAAACTCCATGGAAGTCAGGCAGGATGGTTGAGAAGCCGTCCGGAAGCGGGGGAGAGTATGAGGGCTGGCTTTACTGGCAGGTATGCGAAAGCTGTTCCCACTCAGAGCTGACTGGCAGGTAGGGAGAGCGAGCCGGGGAAGAAGCGGATTTTGGATCAATCGGTTGAGCGGATAGAATAAACCATCTGGAAAAGGAGAAATCTCTGCCAGCGAAGAATCACAATATTGCAGGCCGGCTGTGACGGGACTTGCTTATTTAATCAAGAACAGCTCTGTCTGCCGGCCGTCGATGAACTTGCAGCCGTTTTCTGTGAAAACACCGCCTTCTTCGAGACCGATCCGGATTTCCATATTGTCCCACTCTGGGACTTTGTGGCTGTTGTTCATTTCAATCGCGTAACAGGTGTTGGTGTAAAGGGGGTATTCTCCCCTTCCAGGGACACCGTCCTGCCGGTCCCAAAGCCCGACAACGAATCCGGCAGCGTGTCCATGCATTCCCAGAGGATGACAGTAGACGCTGGGATTCAGACCTTCGGCCTTGGCTTTCTCCAGGGAAGATCGAAGAACATCGTTCCCGGTCCGGCCGGCTTCATGCTCGGTCATGACGATATCCTGCAGCCGGTTGCCTCTGCTGAGGGCTTCTTTTAACCCTTCGGGAGCATCGGTTTCACCGATTCGGCACACATAGGCATTCTGCTGGGTGTCGGTGCACAGCCCGAGATAGACGATTCCGATATCGCAATGCAGGAGATCTCCACGCCGGATCACCTGAGGATCGTGTTTGTATTTTTCCGAGTCTGCCTTCGACCTCTGAATCGAGACAGATGGTTGAAACCAGGCTTTCAGTCCGAGACCGGTGATTCGCTGCCGGATCCACCAGACCACTTCTTCGGTTCTCGTCGCATCGGGGACGATCACTCGATTGGAAAAAAATTCGGCAATGATATCGTGAGCGATACCGCAGATATGACGGTACAGGCTCAGTTCACGGGGACTTCGGGTTTCGAGCCACCCCACGCAGAGATTTTCCGCAGAAACCAGCCGGGACAAGTATTCCGGACCCAGGGCGCGGACCAACCGGGCCTTGAAGGAGGCGGAAAGGCCATCGCCGAAAGCCCAGGTTTCCGACTCGTTGATTCCGATTCGTTCGGGACCGCTTTCTCGGATATAATTTGCCAGATTTTCGATTTGGTCTTGCCTCCGGTCTTTATATATGGATTTGTACCATTTGCCCATGCCGTAGAAGCTGCCTGTCAGTCTTTCCACGCCCTCCTCTTCTCCCTTATCGTGAAAGATGAGGATGGATGTTCTGCGTGCGGCCATGGCAGGTTCCGGGACCATGGTCAAGTAAACGGGGTCTTCGTTGTACTCCCGGCAGATGATGAGCCACATGTCGATTCCTTCCCGGCGCATCAGCGAGGGAATGATATTCTCCAGTCGCCACTCCAGGATTTCATTCATGATCCTGGCCCGGTCCTTTTCCGGGAGAATGTTTTCAATGTCCCGAACGGCAGTGGTTCCGATAGTCTGTGAATAGAGATTTCCTGCGGAAGAGGAAAGGACGATTGCGATCAGCACAAACAGAATTTTTCCTTTTTTCATATTTTTCTCCCTTCGGTCATATTTTTTGCTCCGATGCAGACATCGCTATTCCTTCGCAAGGCGACTCGTGAAGGCTGAATTCTCCGTGAATTCAATTTGTTTATGGCCCGGTTTTGAGATTGATTCTTTTTGTGTCCGTGCCTCCATACTCGGACTTGACGTGGAATTCCACCCATCCCTGGCTTCCGTCCATTTTAACCAGAGTGCAGAAGCGGAGGGTCTGTTTGCCTTTGAGCCAGAATTCGGTCCCCTCTTTGACGATCACTTCAGCCTCTTCAGCGGGATTCGAAGGATCGATGCTGGCTGGTCCTTCCAGGACATCGATCATGGAAACGCTGGACGAGGTTTTGACCGATATCCTGTCTTTGTCCACCCGTTCCAGCAGTTTCGCCCTGTCTGATGCAGTGGGATAGACCTTGTCATTGGTGACAGCAACTTCGATCCAGTAGAGGGTGTCTGAGGCAGGACGCACATTCACGTCTGTGATCCCGACTTTCGGGAATTGGCTGGCACAGTACATCACGAACTGGGCATTTTTCAACGCTTCCTGTTCGATATAACGGGAAGGAGGGGTCCGGCGGATGTGCTTTTTAGGAGTGCCTCCGATCCAGATCTCGCCGAGATCGGGATGATCGACCTTGTGTGGATTCACCCAGCCTTCTCCTGTCAGCTCGATATCGATCCATTTGAGCATCTCTTCATCGGAGACCCGGCCGTCCCCGTCTACGTCCGCATCGAAGGCCGGGCTGCCCCAGAGTTCGATCAAATAGGCATAATTCCCCAGCATCTCGTATGAGGAGGCCTGTGCCTGTCCCGATCGTCCCGATGGGGTGGGCCGGTAATTTTTCAGGATCCGTGCGCCCATGGTTACGATTTCCGTGTGGGCCCGAAGGTCCTCCTGATATTCAGGCTTGACCGGGATGTCGAATGCCTGGGCGTATTTGTTGGTTTTTCTCATTTCCTCCAGGTACTGGTTGAACCTCTCCTCGTACCTCTGCCGCTGTTCTTCCGACATTCTCCGCTCCTGGGTAGGAGGACGGGAGAACATGATCAGACGCCCGGTGTTATGGTAATGAAAACTGGCGAATATGTTGGGATGCTCGAGCATGAAAGTGTAGGCATTTCTGGTGCAGGGTTCGGACATGACGTAGGGATTTCCGGCCTCCAGGTTCCAGCCGCCGGGATAATTGCGGTTGGGATCGGGGCCGCCGATGTCATCTTCGTTGATCATACCGTCGCCGTCGTTGTCGTATCCTTCGCCGCCGATACGCCGGAAACGCAGCACATCCTCGGCTGGATCATCCACTTGAACGAATCGTCTTTTATCCGCTGAAAGTTTGTAGTTGCCCTTGGGATCTTCGACATACATGGTGGAAAGCTCTCCGTCACCGTCCACATCTTCTGTTCTGTCCTCGTCGTAAAGTCCATCTCCATCGTTGTCTTCAGGACGGAAGGGCTCACGCGGATTATTCGGGGTGTTGGGGTGCTCGACAAATGATGCATTCCCATCCACATTGAGGCCTGGAAGGATATAAAACGTGCAGTTGTCCACAAGGTCATGGACATAGGGATCATAGTCGTACCTGGTCAGTAAATACCACATCAGATAAAGGGAGCAGGTAATGCCGTTGACCTCGTTCCCGTGTACAGCACCATCCACCCACATAGCGGTTTTTTCGCTGTGTTTGCCGGTTTCTTTGGCCGTGATGGTAATCATGTATTGGTCCCGGCCCATCCGGCTTTTGCCGATGCTCTGGATATCGGAGAGACGGGGATACTTTGCCTGGATGTCGTGCATGATCTCGGTCCACTCGGCATATGCATAGTACTGATTCCAGTTGATCGGGAAATCCAGTTCTCCATGGTAACCGCCTGGACTTTTCTGCAGTTTCTTCTGGGCAGTGACAGGCGTTGTCGAGACCATGGCGAGAGTCAGGATCATGACTCCGGTGTATTTAAAAAGCTGTTTTATACGCATGGTGTTTCTCCCTTCAATCGATTGCGATTCGTTCCATCTTCGACCCCCCCTTCTGTGAGGTGACCACGACCTTCAAGGGGGCATTTTCTTCCACGGCGACCACCCATGTGACGGTGCGGGAGGGTCCCTTTTGTTCCACCTGAGTCGGCTCTCTCCGGGGCTGCCGCATCCAGGGCATAGGATAGCCCGGTGGATAGAAAAACCTCCGCTGTCTAGTTGGCTCACTCGGGGGGCCCGGCATCCGCTGTCCTTTGTACCCGGGAATTTCGATGGTTTCTCCGATTGCACCCAATTCTTGGAACGGAGTGCCGACCAGATGAGTGGTCTTGTTCCGGTCACCGGTCAGCCAGATCACATCCTCTCTGTTTCCTGCAAGCTGAGCACCCCGGGCGATGTGGGTTGCCAGCTTGCCCGTATTTTCGACTTCGGCTGTCACTTCGATCACCTTATATTTGCCTTTGGATGAGCCTTTCTGGATTGTGACCTCGTCACCGTTTTGGATGGCCTTGGCTCGTTTGGCGCTGTCAGTGGTATACAAAACCCTGGTCTTCACATCGGTGATGGTCACTTCAGGAAGAAGTCCGGCCCGGAAAAGCTCGAATTGACAGTGAATTTCACAGACGTTTCGCAGAGGTTCTCCTGGCCACGCGTTGTTGCGGTAGTTCGGGAGCCATCCTCCGATCTCTCCTTCTCCCAGCTCCGGGTGTTTGAATGTTTTCCAGTCGACGAACAATCGTCCTCCATACTTTTCGTCCTGGTATTTGAGCATCTCGCGCTGGATTTCGGTATAGTCAGCATCCTCATTGACTTCTGGGAAGCCGGGAAGATCTTTTCTGGGATTCCAGAGTTCGGTGGTCACGGCATAGATGCCGTACTGCATGTACATCCAGTCAGAGGCCATTCCGTAGCCGTAGCGCCGGTCCTCTTCCTCGTGGTAGCTCACCCTCCAGCCTCTTGGCAGTTCGTATCCTCTCTGGACGGCGTATTTGTTCTTCGAAGTCTCTTCGAGTTCTTTTTTGAATTTATCCAGGTCTTCAGGATTCTGCCAGGCTTCCGGCACTTCTTCTCCTATGAGTTCCAGGTATTTTTTTCCCATGATGAAGTCGAAGACAGCGACATCTTTGGGGTGCAGGTTGGGATGAGGAGCGGTTCCCAGAGGTCTGTAGGTAAAACCTCCAGCAGTGTGATAGTTCTGGGCCATCAATACATTCCTGTGGTTGGTCAGAAACTCGGCGACAGCTCGTGTTTCAGGCGCTGAGAAGGGGTAATCTCCCTGGCCTCCGGCAAAGCCATCGGGCTTATACCAGCCTTCGGCAAAGTTGCGGTTGAGATCGATCCCTGCCTCGGAGTCTTCACCCCGTTTGCCGTCGCCATCATTGTCTTTATCCTCTCTGATGACGGAATATCTCTGTTTTTCGGTTTTTTCGTCTCTTCTAAGCCGTGTCATGATGCGGGGATCCTGGTCGTCGATAATGTAATTCCCTTTTGGATCTTTGTACCGGAACCGGAGGATGAGACCGTCCCCGTCGAGATCGTCATACCCGTCTTCGTTGACTTTTCCGTCTTTATCGTTGTCTTTCAGCATGCTGTTGTACCTTTGAGGTATGCCTTTTTCCAAGCTGTTGTAGACGCCGTCTGGATTGACCATCGGACAGATGTAGAAGGTTTTATCATCGACGAGTTTCTTGATTGCAGCGTCGGAATCGTATCCGGAGACCAGTTTGTCGATAGTGTACAAACAGACTTCGGTTCCCGTGAATTCATTCCCGTGGGTGGCACCGCAGATCCAGTGTCCGGGCTTTCCCTGGTAGGGTTCCATGGGTGTGACATTTTTTACGCCTTCTTTGCGCATGTTGCGCAGTTCTACGTGGGCATCGATGGTGGTTCCGGTCTCCATATTGGAAATGACCAGCACGTAAATGGATCTTCCCATAGTGCTTTTTCCGATCTCAAGAAGCTTCGTGATGTTCGGATAGGCTTCAGCAACAGCCTTGAGGTAGTTCACCGTGCCGGTGTATCCGTGGTAGTCATCGAAGGCTATCGGAACTTTTTGTGCCGGGTAAAGAGCCGCGTTGATGATCAGGCCAACCATGAATACCACGATGGCCGATTTGAAAACCAAAAAATGGTTTCGATTCATGGAATTTTCCCTCCTTGATAAGATTTATGGAAATTTATACAGGATTGAGAAAGGTTGGCTTTGGAGGCACACATCGAAAAGTATTACATATTACAAAACGCCACGAAAATCAAAGATTTTTATCTCGATGCCGTCCAGAATGCATAATTCAATGATAGCTCTGATTGAAAGAGCGTCTGACTACGAACCAGAAGGCCGTAGGTTCGAATCCTGCCGGGCTTAGTAGTCAGAAATTCATTCAAAGTAGATAATTCTGTTTGAAGTGGCGAAGTTATTTGGCCTTTTTTGACGATTCAACGGTTGAGACTATTTTTCTCTTCTAATCGGATTTTAAGCAGGAAAACAGTCTCCTTCCTGAGATGAGTTTTAGCCCAGGCTTTCTGCTTCTCATCTAAAAGCTCGCCCATGCCGGAAAGGATGTTGCGGTCGCTGAGGGATTCAACGAATGCGATGCATTTCCTCAGATATTCTTTGAAATTCATCCCTGTCCGCCTCTCCACGATTTCCTTGTTGATTGGCCACCGGCTCTTCAAGAAATGCCAGATGTCGTAAACATCTCGATTCGCAGTTTTTGTCCTTTCCAGAACAGCCACCAGCTTGTGAGCGAACATGTCTTCCTTTATCATTAGTAGAACAGAGATGCCGAGATAATTCTTCAGTTCGTAGCGGGAGCCGAATACTCTTCGGTTTATCTCCACTTTGATATTCTGGGACTTTTCATCATAGGAAATGACAAACAGCAGAGTGTGCTTTTTTTTGTGCTTTTCCTTAATGGCTCCGTATTCGCGGAGGATTTTTTCAATCTTCTCGAAAACATTGATTTCTCTGTCTCCATTCAATAGATCAAAATCAAGATCTACTGAAAAGCGGCCGAGATCGTAAAAGAAATTAGCAGCTGTCCCACCCTTGAAGCCCAGAATAGGACCGAGAGAGGTATCGGTATAGATGTCTTTCAATATCTGAAGGAGGATTGTTTTGTGAATGTTTCGATCAAACATGTTTCGTTAGTTCATGATACGAATTCAGTCTTTTTGCCATCGCCTTATTGTTATATATAGGGACCATTTCAAAACATACATCCCAGTCTATGGATGACAAATTGTCGAAATGATAATTCTTGTTCAGATATATCGTGTCCAGGAAAGCCCTTTCTCTGGATGCAATGTAGTAGTTTCCTTTTTTCTCTACATTGAGTGAGTTTGTCAGAATAACGTCTTTTATCCGGCGAAAGACATAGGTCTGACCATCGCAGGAAATCTCGCGGCTCAAGTAACTGACAACAAAGATCTGGTCATAATGCTGGAATACAATGCCTTCCCTGGACAAAACGGTTTCCAAGCTGATATAGGCTGGAGTGAATATTTTATTTGCCAGTTCCAGCTTGTTGTAATTTTTATCCTTGGCGTAGATACCTTTGCGGATTGGATAAAGCTTGCCCATCTTCGTATAGCGATACACTCGCTTTTTAATCAGTTCGACATCGGTTTCGTTCCAAATCAAAGAAAGTTCCTTGAATGTAAAAACGGTATTATTTGAACGAAGCAGAGTGGAGAGATAATCTTTTTCCATCTTTATGAACCCAAGGTACCCAAAACTGGGTACATTTAGTTTAAATTATTAAATATAAATGTCAAGCCAAATTTAAAGATTAAAGAAGACTCTCCTTCTCCTTCGGCTAAAGCTCCATGCCGAGCTGCTGATACATACCTAGTGCATCAAAATCTTCCCATACCTCGACCATTTTACCATTCTCAAAGCGGATGAAGGAGCCTATCTGAAAGGATCTTGTTTATACTGTACGAGATACCAAAGCCAAGCTGGAATAATCTGGGAACCGCGGTATCACACTCGGCAAATATGTTCCCGGTTACAAATGAGTCGAGTGTTTAGGAAACGGGCAAATCCAGACATACTGATATTGCCGCTCTTTCCCTTCATAACCGGTTGCTTCATTTTGTTATATTATTTTGTCAGCTGCAAGTATTTCTTGACATATGAGACAGTTTATGATTACATAGATTTTTAAAATGAAAGTAACCGCAGGAATCCAGAAGCACACACCTTACTCCTACGGCTACTTATATTTTGGGCGCTAGCCGCCCAATAACCTATCAACCCGCCCCATTATCCCAACCAAAAAAAGAAGTCCGCACAGCTTCTTTCATTCCGCAAGGTGTGAGGTGTTTCGGATGCAAAATATTAAATTGGCATCGCTAAAAGCCCAAACGAAGACAATCATAGAGGTCGGCCCTGTGAAATTCGGCCAAGACTTTGTCGTTATCGCTGGTCCGTGCAGTGTCGAAAGCGAGAATCAAACCCTCGAGATCGCTCGAGCCGTGAAAAGCTCAGGCGCTCACATGCTCCGGGGAGGGGCCTTCAAACCCAGGACATCTCCATACAATTTCCAAGGCCTTGGGCTGAAAGGGCTGAAGATCCTGGAGAAAGCCCGGGAGACCTCCGGTTTGCCTGTCGTTTCGGAGGTCCTCGACACCAGAGACGTGTCCTGGATGTGCGAATACGTCGATCTGCTCCAAATCGGAGCCCGGAACATGCAGAATTTTTCCCTCCTCAAAGAAGTGGGCAAGATCCAAACGCCGGTTCTTCTCAAGCGTGGAATGTACTCCACCATTTCCGAATGGCTGAACTGTGCCGAATACATACTTAGCGAAGGCAATCCCCATGTCATTCTGTGCGAGAGAGGAATCAGGACTTTTGAAACCTACACCAGAAATACCCTTGACCTCAGTGCCGTTTCTGCCATGAAGGAACTAACCCATCTTCCCGTTATCGTGGACCCCACACACAGCACGGGAAGAACCAGCCTCATCCTGCCGATGAGCCTGGCGGCGGTTGCGGCCGGAGCTGACGGATTGATCGTCGAGGTCCACAACAATCCGGCTCTTGCCCTGAGCGACAAAGATCAAGCTCTGACTCCATACCAATTTTCGGAGCTAATTGGCAGAGTCATGAATCTCAGAGCCTTTATGGAGAACACATATTGAGACGATTGGAAGTTCTGACCTCCGTTGGTGACTGCAAGATTTCCATAAACGATACTGCTGCCAGGCTGATGGAATATGTCCCCCAAGGAAAAACAGCGGTTGTTACCGATCGAAACGTAAGACGAATGCACGCCGGTGTCTTCGAACATTTTGAAGTCATCGAGATCGAACCCGGCGAAAATTCGAAGACGCTGGATACAGTGCAGCAGGTGTACAGAGAACTACTCGCCCTGGAGATGGACCGTTCTTCCTTCATCATCGGCATGGGAGGGGGTATGGTCTGTGATATTGCAGGCTTTTGTGCATCCACATACATGAGGGGCATCGGATTCGGCTTCGTGCCCACAACGCTCCTGGCTCAGGTGGATGCGAGCATTGGAGGCAAAAACGGTGTCAATCTCGACGGTTTCAAAAACATCGTCGGCGTTTTTAACCAGCCGCAGTTTGTGCTTGTCGATTTCGATTTTTTGAAAACACTGCCCGAGCGAGAGCGAAGCTGCGGTATCGCCGAAATCGTCAAACATGCTTTGATCAAGAGCCAATCCCTGTTTGAGAGCCTGGAAAGAAAAGGGAGAGAACTGGCTGCCCTCCGAAGCGATGTCCTGGAAAGAGCGGTGACCGGCTCTCTCGAAATCAAATCCCAAATCGTCGCCGCTGATGCGAAGGAAAAGGGTGAGAGACGGCTCCTGAATTTTGGCCACACTCTGGGCCATGCCATCGAAGCATCTTCAGGACTCAAACATGGGGAGGCCGTCAGCTTGGGGATCGTCTTTGCCTTGAAAATTTCTGAGGCAAAGGGGATGATCACCCGGGAGGAAAACCAGAGGATCCAAAGACTTCTGGAAGTATTGGAGCTTCCCACGAATCTGTCATTCAATAAAGAAATCGTGATAAAAACCATAAAAAAAGATAAAAAGCGCCAATCTGAAGAAGTTCATTTCGTGCTTTTATCCGGAATCGGGAAGGCGGAAATCATAAGAATGCCATTCACGGAATTGGAGGAGTTTATCCATGATTTGTGTTAGCCTCGCCGAAAAATCGGTCCGGGAATGTCTTGTTTCTCTAAAGGGAGTGGAATTTGCTGAGATCAGGATGGACAAAATCGAGGATATTTCGTCTGGAACCCCTGCAATCTTTTCCAACCATCCCCGTCTGATTGCCACATACAGGCCCGGAAAAAGGAATGAAGACGAAAGATGTTCAGCCCTGAGGGATGCCATCGAAGCAGGGGCGGCTTATGTGGACATCGAGCTTGATATGGATGATTCCTACAAGAACAGGATCATCCAGAAGGCCCGCGAAAAAAACTGCAAGGTGATCATCTCCTACCATAATCGGGACAAAATACCGGAAAGAGCCGAACTGGAACATATCGTGGACTGGTGTTTCGATTCCGGAGCGTACATAGCCAAAATTGCCTGCAGGGTGAATACCTTGAGGGACAATGCCAGGATCCTCGGCCTGCTTAATGATGCCAGGCCGGTGGTGGTGGTGGGGATGGGACGGAAAGGCCGGATCACGCGCATCGCAGCTCCCCTCCTGGGCAGTCCGTTCACCTACGCCTCTCTCGCTCCGGGCAGGGAGACGGCAGAGGGACAGATCGACTGGAAGTCCATGAAGGAGATTTATCAGAGATTGAACAATGTCTGAGCAAAAGATTTTCGCTGTTGTGGGAAGTCCCATTCTTCACAGCCGGAGCCCCTTTCTTTTCCATTGCTTTTTCAAAGAATTGGGTATGGAAGCCGCATACACCCGGCTTCTCGCCGATAACGCAGAACAGGCCGTTGTGACCGCCAAGGCCATAGGACTGGACGGATTCAACATCACCTCTCCCTTCAAAAAAGACGTGATTTCATTTCTGGATGTCGTACGGGAGCCGGCTCTCAAAGCCGATGCTGTCAATTGTGCTGTCCGCGAGAACAGCGGGATTGTAGGATACAACACGGATACGGCAGGAGCGGTCCGGGCTCTTCGAAAAAACGGAATCCGGCTCAAGGGCAGGAAGATCGTTATACTGGGTGCGGGAGGTGCTGCCCGCGCAGCGGCCGTAGGTTTCATAGAAGCCGAAGCCGAAAGCGTGACGCTGGTCAACCGCACCCGGGAGCGGGCAAGGCAGGCATCTGAATGTCTGGGCTGCGAATACGAGCACCTGGCCAAACTGAAAGAGCTCCTCGCCCGCAGCGACATCCTGGTCTCCTGCGTTCCCTCTGTCTCAGAGCTGGTGGGATTGTCAGACCTCAGGCAAAATCTTATGGTCATGGATGCCAACTACAGAGAGTCCCGGCTCCTGTCCATGGCTTCGAAAAAAGGCTGCCGCATCATCTCCGGCCTGGATTGGCTTCTCTACCAGGCCCTGCCCTGTTTTGAGCTCTTTACACACCAGAAAATTCCCCGACATGCCGAGAAAAGAATCGGAGAGTTGCTCGCGACAACACCGGAGACAGAAAAATCCAGCATCGCCCTCATCGGATTCATGGGATCGGGAAAAACCCATGCAGGCAGAGCATTGGCGGCAAAAACAGCGAGACCGTTTATCGATACGGATGAGGTCATCGAGGAAAAGGTGGGAATGTCCATACCGGACTTATTCCAGGAGAAAGGAGAAGACTTCTTCCGGCAGCTCGAGAAATCCGTGATCGCACGTGTTTTGTCGGATTCGGGACAAAGCGTCATCTCTTTTGGAGGAGGCTGTGTGCTCGATCCCGAAAACCGGGATCTTATACGAAAGCACTGCTTATCCATCTGGCTTTGGGTGACACCTGAAACGGCGCTGAAACGGATGGATCTAACCTCCCGGCCGCTCTTGAACGTTCCCCAGGCTAGAGAAAAAGCCTCCTTGATGTTCGAGCAGAGAAAATTTCTGTATGCCCAGACAGCCGACCTGGTGATCGACACTGGGACCGGAGATGATGATCAAGTAGCCCGGAGGATCGTCGATGAAATGGATTAGGCCATCCCGGATCAGCGGTACGGTCGAGGCACCGTCCTCGAAGAGTTTGATGCTCAGAGCCACGGCCATGGCTCTTCTCAGCCGCGGCCAATCACGGATCAATAATCCTTCTCACTGTGATGATGCCTTGGCCGGACTCAGAGTGGCCGGACAGCTGGGCGCCGGGATCGAACGAAAAGCCGGGTCCGCCATCATCCAAGGAGGCCGCTTCATCAAAAGCACACATTTGGACTGCGGGGAATCGGGCCTCTGCATGCGGATGTTTGCACCCATATCGGCCTTGGGCAAAGAAAAGATGGTTCTGACCGGAAGAGGATCGCTTTTGTCAAGGCCCATGGATTTGGTGGAGAAGCCACTCCGCCGGCTGGGAGCGGACTGCCGGACGAACGGCGGCTTTCCTCCCATAGAATTGCAGGGTCCTCTCCGGAGCGGAACAACCGCTGTCGACGGATCTCTCAGCTCCCAGTTCCTGACCGGCCTCCTGATCGCCCTTCCCCTCTGCAGAGGGGAATCCCAGGTCGCCGTCCGGAAACTCAAGAGCAGGCCCTATGTCGCCATGACCCTGGCTCTTCAATCTCATTTTGGTGTTTCCATCTCCGCGCCGGAGAGCCTCGACTGCTTTATCATCAAGGGGCCTCAATCTTACTCCTGCACCACCTACGATGTGGAAGGAGACTGGTCCGGAGCGGCGTTTCTAATGGTGGCCGGGGCGGTCAACGGGAAAATCACCGTCCTGAATTTGAAGCTCCGGTCCACTCAAGCCGACAAAGCCATTC
The DNA here is from genome assembly GCA_964346815.1 of uncultured Eubacteriales bacterium. Taxonomy (GTDB): domain Bacteria; phylum Acidobacteriota; class Aminicenantia; order Aminicenantales; family Aminicenantaceae; genus CAYFWF01. Next base: position 114,454 of record CAYFWF010000018.1, read on the forward strand.
TGGAGGTCCTGGAGAGTGCAGGGGCAAGGATCAGCACAGCGAAGGATGCGGTCACCGTCGAGAAGAACAGGCTTCATAGCTTCAAATTCGATGCATCGGATGCTCCCGATCTTTTCCCTCCTCTTGTCGCCCTGGCCTGCTCATGCGAGGGCAAAAGCGTTATCAGGGGAGTGGAGAGGCTGAAGCACAAAGAAAGTGACCGGGCCGATGCTCTTTTTTCGGTTTTTTCAGAAATGGGAGCCAAAATCGATATGAGCCATGATAGAATCACGGTCCAGGGGACCAGATTGAGCGGGGGTACCGTGCAGTCCTTTGGCGATCACCGGATAGCGATGGCCGCAGCCCTGGCCGGGTTAAATTCGGAAGAAGGAGTACGGATTGCAGGCTGGCAGTGTGTCAGCAAATCCTATCCAGTGTTTTTTGACGATCTCGAGTCCGTAGGAGGAAATCTCGAATGAACACTTTCGGAAGAATATTTCGGATCTCCATATTCGGAGAGTCTCACGGGCAAGAAGTGGGAATCGTGGTAGACGGATGTCCTGCCGGACTATCCCTTGCCCCGGACGATTTTTTGGAAGACATGAACAGAAGAAGATCCGGAGCCGCCGGGACCACCGGCCGCAGAGAGGAGGATAAGCCTAGGATAGTGAGCGGCGTCTTCGAAAACAAGGCCACGGGAACTCCCATCCTCATCACCTTTTCCAACAGGGATACTCGGGGCGAAGACTACTCCTCTTTCCAGGACATTCCCCGTCCCGGACATGCTGATTTTGCGTCGTACCGCAAATATGGAGGATATAACGATTTCAGGGGAGGGGGCCATTTTTCGGGAAGGCTGACCGTCGCCCTGGTTGCAGCCGGTGTCATTGCCAAAAAAATTCTTTCCCCGGCAGAGATTCGGTCAGAAATCCTGGAAGCCGGAGGGAGTCCTGAGATCGGCAAAAACGTCAAGGCCGCACAGAAGGAGGGAGATTCCATAGGCGGCATAGTCGAATGCCGCGTCCTGGGTTTGCCCGTTGGATTGGGTGAGCCCTTTTTCGACTCGACAGAATCTCTGGTCAGCCATATGGTTTTCTCCATTCCTGGCATAAAGGGGATAGAGTTCGGAGCAGGATTCCAGTGCAGCCGGATGAAAGGGAGTGAATGCAATGATCCTCTCATCGATACCGACGGTAAAACCGAGAACAACCATGCCGGAGGAATCAACGGAGGCCTCACAAACGGCAATGACCTTATTTTCAGGGCGGCGATAAAACCCCCGTCGAGCATTGCCCGAGAACAGACAACCGTCAACATCAAAACAGGTAAAAAAACATCTTTTTCTGTCAAGGGCCGCCACGATGTCTGTATCGCCCTTAGAATCCCGGTCATCCTGGAAGCCTCCGCTGCCATCGTATTGGCCGATCTGTTGCTGATCGAGCACAAAAGGCCACGAATTATGAGGTGAGGATATGGAACTCGAAAAAATACGAGAGAAGATCGATTCTATCGACGAGGAACTGCTCAGGCTTTTCAACCGGAGGTTTGAGCTCGGCCTGATGGCAAAAAGGCACAAAAAAGAAATCCATGACCCTTCAAGGGAGGCGGTGATATTGAAGAAGCTCAGCCGTCTCTCCCGTTCCTGCAGCCTGGTCAGACCGGATTTCATGGAGAAGATGTTCAAAATCATCTTCCAGGAGAGCCGAAGAATACAGAAGGAGAACGGAACTCCGATGGATTTGAAGATAAGGAGGTGATCGAATGAAAATTGCTATCTTAGGAGCAGGCCATATGGGCGGCTGGCTCTTGGAGAGGCTTTCCCCGGAGCACAGCTTAGCCGTTTATGATATCGATAATACGCGGATGGCTGACCTGGGAAACAGAAACGTTCTCAAGCTCGAAAACTGTTCCGACTTAAAGTATTTCCAGTCTGAAATGCTCATAAACGCCGTCAGCTTGCAGAACACGATCCCGGCTTTCGAGTCCTGCCTTCCTTATCTTCCCTCAGAGTGCATCATCTCCGATGTGGCTTCGGTCAAGGCCAGCATCCCGGATTTTTACAGCAACAGCGCCTTTCGCTTTGTCTCTGTCCACCCCATGTTCGGCCCCACATTCGCCAACGTCGACAAATTGTCCGACGAAAACGTGATCATCATCAGGGAATCCGATGAACAAGGGAAACTGTTCTTCCGGAATCTGTTCGGCGCTCTAGGCCTCAGCATCTACGAATATTCTTTCGATGAGCACGACCAGATGATCGCGTATTCTTTAACCCTGCCCTTCGCATCGACAATGGTTTTTGCGGCCTGCATGGACAACACCGCTGTACCCGGCACCACATTTAAAAAACACCTGGAAATTTCAAGGGGCCTGCTGTCAGAAGATGATTTTCTGCTGGGTGAGATCCTGTTCAACAAATACTCCCTTGCTCAATTGGAAAAGGTCACCGGCCGGCTGGACTTTCTCAAACATGTGATCCGGGCCAGAGACTGGGAGGAAGCGGCCAAGTTTTTTGACCGCCTGAGAAACAACATCAAATGACACCTTTCCGTTTTATCAGGTTTTCAGGCCTCCGGTACTTCTGGCAAATAAGAAAGCGCTTCTTCGATTTTTTGTGCAGGGTATTCGTAATCTGACAACTTTCCGCTCAGGTAGGCCTCATAGGCTGCCATATCCACGTGACCGTGTCCGCTGTGGGCGAGAAGTATGGTTTTAGACTCTCCAGATTCCCTGCACCTCAGCGCCTCGTCGATAACGACTTTGACGGCATGGTTTGTCTCGGGAGCGCTGATAATTCCTTCGGCTCGAGCAAAATCAATCCCTGCCTTGAATGTGGGAAGCTGATGAACAGCCCTGGCCTCCACAAGTCCCAATTTGTGCAGGTGACATATGATAGGTGCCATACCATGATAGCGAAGCCCCCCTGCATGAACGGGTGGCGGGATGAACCCATGTCCCAGTGTGTACATTTTTACCAATGGAGTAAGACCTGCTTCATCACCAAAGTCATACCTATAGAGTCCTTTTGTTACTGTCGGACAACTTGCAGGCTCCACGTTAATGATTTGCAGGTCTGGCTTAGTTCCTTCAATTTTATCTTTGACAAAGGGCAGGAACAGGCCGGCAAAATTCGAGCCTCCTCCAATGCAGCCAACAACGATATCGGGGTAAGCCTCAGCCATTTCCATTTGTTTTTTGGTCTCCAGACCAATAACAGTTTGATGCAGCAGAACATGGTTGAGCACACTGCCTAAAGAATAATGAGTGTCGTCTCGAGATACAGCTTCCTCGACGGCCTCGCTGATGGCCAGTCCCAGGCTTCCAGGACAATCGGGATCTTTGGCCAAAATATCTCGCCCAGCCTTTGTTTCCTGGCTGGGGCTGGGGATGCACTTTGCGCCCCAGGTTTCCATCATGATCCGGCGGTAGGGCTTTTGATGGTAGCTGATGGCAACCATATAGACCTTGACCTCAAGGCCAAAACAGGCACCGCCAAAGGAGAGGGCGCTTCCCCACTGTCCTGCCCCTGTCTCGGTGATCATTCGCTTTGTGCCTTCTTTTTTATTGTAGTAGGCCTGAGCGACTGCGGTGTTCGGCTTGTGAGATCCCGGAGGGCTGGTTCCCTCGTATTTGTAAAAGATCCTGGCCGGTGTGTCCAGAGCTTTCTCCAACCTTACGGCCCGATGCAGGGCTGTTGGTCTCCAAAGCCTGTAGATCTCCTGGATTTCTTCAGGTATTTCGATCCAGCGGTATGGGCTGACCTCCTGTTTGATCAATTCCATGGGAAAGAGGGGAGCAAGATCTACAGGAGTCAGGGGCTTTTTTGTTCCTGGATGCAAAGCTGGAGGCAGAGGCTCGGGAAGGTCTGCCAGAATATTGTACCAGGAGGTTATTGACTCATTCTGGTCAAGCATAAATAGTGTTCTCATTGTATTCTCCTTTAATGTTTTTCGTGAGCTCCCAGCCCAGATAATCCAGACTGGTCATTCCAACAGAAAGAGGGAAAAGGGTGTGGAGGTGTACTGGTTCCGCCTCAGCGGAACCACCAAAGAAGATAGAAAGGAAGGGATGGATTCCGACAATCGCGAAATTCTTTTTTCCTGTGAAGTCTCGATCCTGCCAGTATCATTCTTTCTTCCGAAGTATTCTATTGTTTTTCCTCCGGATGTCAAGAAAAAAATGACAAAAAGATATTTCGCTTGATATGTCCGTTTTTCCTGTTGTATATATTTTCTCTTATGGATACGAGCGAAGATTACTCCATCAAGTACTGAAGAGTCAAATCACACCTCCATTGTAACTAAACATTCCTTTCCTGAAAGCCCTCCTTTCATCTCAATATTTCCTGTTTGAGACCGGCGATTTTTTTGGGAAATTCCTCATGCAGCTATAAGAGAGGAAGGAAAAGGAAGGAAAAGGATCTTTCAAATGAGGACACATAAACACGATGGAAAATGGATCATTCAAACGAAGGCATAAACGGAGGTTGCCAATGAAGAAAATGAAAATGGTTATTCCTAAGGGAAGGATGTTCAACAATGTTGTCCATTTGCTCAACGATTCCGGCATCGGGCTGGAAACGAACGACCGTTTTTATATCCCCCGGGTCGTGGATTCTGAAATCGAGGCAAAAATCATGAAACCACAGAACATCGCCCAGCTGGTCGAGTTGGGATCGCACGACATCGATTTTGTGGGCTATGACTGGATTGTTGAGACCGGATCAAATGCAGCGGAAGTGATGGATTTGAAACTCGATCCAGTCAAAGTTGTGGCAGCCGTTCCGTCTGTATATCAAGAAGACGATCTCCTCGATAACCCGGGAAAAAAACGTCAATTGAGAAGTGATTTGTTTTCTGCCGGTTACGGAAGAAATTCCAGGGACTTAAAATCCCTCGTAGGTTATCCTACGTGCCGGTTCGAGTCCGGCCCTCGGCACTCTTCTTGCCTCTAACACCTTTGAACTGAGTAAGTTAACGTAATCAGGACAAACTAAACGAAAACAAACATAAACAGACAGTTTTCGTCTGTTTTGGCATGCTTATGTCCCCAATTTGTCCCCACAATTTAAAAGGCCAAGAAATTCAGACCTGTTCCTTCTGCAGTGTGCAGGAAGCAGCGGAAAAACCGAAAGCGCAGAAAATGAGAATTTTTGCCTGGAAAATCCCCCTTTTCAAGGCCTCCAAGATTTCGATGGATTTAGATATTTCTGGGCACAGATTTTTTAATGAGTTACCTGCGATGCATTTGTGAACAAAATTTGACACGACCTTATTAAATTATTTCTTTTAATATTACTAATTTTATAATTCTGATATAATCAATTAGAAAAAATTTTGATTAGGGAGATAAGAATCTGATCCTCAGTGATCTAGAGCTCGGTTTTTACTCTAACAAATCGGATTACATGGGAGGGAATCATGGAAGTTTTTTACAATGTATTGATTTTTCTTCATGTGATGGGTTTTGTATTCATGTCGACACCTCTGTTCAATCTTATCGTCGTTAATGAACGGGTTCTACTGGGCTCCTCATTCAACTACTATGCAGATCGATACCAAGAGAATATCATCCGGCATGGTGCGACCAGATGTTATGTCTTCCAGTGCACTGTTTTGATTTCTGGTGTGCTACTCGTTATTTTTGGCCCATTGGGTATCAAGGCCCTCTGGACAAGCTGGATCGTACTTGTCAAAACCATCATACTGTTCACTATGATGGGATTGTTATCCTATGTCCATTTCAGGCTTCAGCCCAAAATTGAATCATACATGTCAACAATTGGCCCCGATGTTGATGTGCCAGATGGTTTTTCGGCCCAGATGAAACCTTACCGGGTGAGACGCAAGAAGTTGGCAACTTTTTGTCTTTTTTTAGTGATTACTGCAATTATATTCGGTCTTCAAGTTTATGGCGCATTCGATCCCATTTTAAACATTCTTCTGATCGGAATTGGAGCACTTTTCGCTTTGAAAGCGTACAAATCACTCTTACTATTTGGTTGGATTTGAAAGGATTGAATCATAGTATGATGAGGGGGGCAAAGGAATTGAAAGTTTTAATCATTATAAATGATGCACCTTATGGGTCGGAGAAAGCCTACAATGCAATGCGGCTGGCGATGATGATTCAAAAAGAACATGCTGGTGTGGAAGTCCGTATTTTCCTCATGGCAGATGCTGTAGCATGTGCAATTCCACATCAGTCAACTCCTAAGGGATACTACAATCTGGAAAGGATGTTCAGATCGGTCATAGGAAAAGGTGGATTAGTGAAAGCTTGTGGAACGTGTTCAGATGCCCGCGGAATCAGAGAAATAAATCTGATTAAAGACATTGAGATCAGTACTATGAGCCAATTAGCTCAATGGGTTATTGATTCTGACAAAATTGTTACATTCTGAAATCCCGGTAGCGATTTTCTATTGGCTGAAGATAAATCAACTGTTTCAAAAGTTTTAACATAATTTTATCGACAACTTAAAATCCCTCGTAGGTTGTACCTACGTGCCGGTTCGAGTCCGGTCCTCGGCACTCCCTATGCCTCTAACACCTTTGAACTGAATAAGTTAACGTAATCAGGACAAACTAAACGCAAACAAGCGTAGACAGACAGTTTTGGTCTGTTTGGCATGTTTTGGTCACTGGAGCATTCCCGCGTGATTGGAGCGGTTTTCAGCAGGATATCAAAAGAAACTATGATGAAATTTAAAAATGTATAATGGAGTTTTACTACTATTAGTGTGTGTTCAGAGCGATTTTATTAAGAAAATTTGACTTAGATCAATTATTTTATAATATAGTCTGATTAAAATATATATAGACTTCCTAACTGCCATTTTTTGGAGGCAATAATATGAAAGAAATCAAAAAGAACGTCTACTGGGTTGGGAAGGTGGACTGGGAGATAAGAAAGTTCCATGGCAATGAATATTCCACTCATAGGGGGAGTTCATATAATTCTTATCTTGTGAAAGACAAAAAAACGGCTTTAATAGATACGGTCTGAAGTCCTTTCGGCACCGAGTTCGTTGAGAATTTAGAAAGGCACGTTTCGCTTAAAGAAATCGACTGCGTGATTGCCAATCATGCCGAGATCGACCACAGCGGCGGACTGGCAGCACTAATGGAAAACATTCCGGATACCCCGGTTTATTGTACGAAAAACGGGGTGAAATCACTGAAGGGCCATTTCCAAAAGGGTTGGAATTTCATACCTGTGAAAACAGGAGACACCCTCAATCTGGGGAAAAAAGGGTTGGTATTCATAGAAGCTCCCATGCTTCACTTGCCGGACAGCATGTTCAGCTACCTTACTGAGGATAACAATCTCTTCAGCAACGACGCTTTCGGGCAACATCTGGCCAGCGAAATGTTGTACAACGATTTGGTCGATCAGGCCGAGTTATTCCAGGAATGCATAAAATATTATGCCAACATCCTGACTCCTTTCAGCAGTCTTGTTGAGAAAAAAATAGATGAATTGAGAAACCTGAAAGTCCCGGTGGACATGATCTGTCCTAGCCATGGCGTTATCTGGCGGGACAATCCGCTGCAAATCGTTGGTAAGTATCTTGAATGGGCAAAGAACTACAAGAAAAACCAGATTACAATCGTTTACGACACGATGTGGGACGGGACTAAGAACATGGCAGAAGCAATTGCTAAAGGTATAAAATCGGTTGACGATAAGGCTGTCGTTAAGCTGTTTAACATTTCCCGGTCTGATAAGAATGACGTCGTAACCGAAGTCTTCAAATCCAAAGCCCTGTTAGTCGGTTCACCCACCATAAACAGTGGAATTCTGTCCGCAGTAGCCGGATTCATGGAGCAAATAAGGAGCTTGAAATTCAAGGGGAAGAAGGCTGCGGCGTTCGGAACTTATGGCTGGAGCGGGGAGTCCGTTGACATGATAAGCAAGGGGCTTGAGAGCGCTGGATTTGAGCTGCTGAACGAGGGAATAAAATCAACCTGGAATCCGGATGAAGATTCTTTGAAAAAATGTTCGGAATTTGGAAAGGAGCTCGCGAAAAAAACAAAAATCTAAAAGAGGTTCAAAATGATTTTAGTTTCATCACTGTTATTGGCTTAGACGTCAACTATCATATGAAATGATAAAATAGGAGGGATAATCATGAGACCCACTGAGGAACTAAAGAAAGAACATGAAGCCATAAAACTCATGATTCGCATCATGGGTAGCGTTTCAGACAGGCTGGAATCCGTCAGGGATTGTATGACGAATTTTAAATGATTTTTCGGATTGATCCAGGAAATCACCTCAATAAATAGACAGATTAGAGGAAAGTAAATTCTCATAAAGGGGATGTGCAGATGAAAAAAAATGCATTAGTTCCAACGGGAGTAGTGGATCTAGTAAAAAAGTCAGAGATTCCTTCTTTCCTTGATCAAATTCGACCGGTTTGGCAATCCAAAAACTTGATTAATAGAGTAAGGAAATTACTTTTTGTTGATCCAAGCAGTGCATGCCAACGTCTTCTTAATGCTGCCATCCATGATCTTGAAGAAAAAATTGTTATTGCTGGGATTGATATTGCAAAGGAGGCAGCCAATCAACACAAATTGCCACCAATCGAGAGAGAAGAAGATTTAGAGAACTACACGACGGCTAAAATTATAGACCTTGCTTATCGAATGGGCCTGCTCTCAAGAGCAGAATGGAGAAAAGTAATTCGTTGTTATGATATCCGTCAGGACTTAGAACACGAGGATGATGAATATGAGGCTGGTGTTGAAGACTGTCTCTATGTGTTTAAGACATGTATAGAGTCAATTCTTTCAAAGGACCCGGTGCAATTGATTAGAGTAACTGACGTAAAGGGCGTTGTGGAAGAAGCAGATCCAGTAACTCCTTCCCAGTCGCTTATCGAAGATTTTTCAGGAGCTCCTTCTTCGCCCCAAGAAGAGATTATGAAATTTTTGATGAGCTATGCTTTAGATAACGCCCAGTCGGATATTGTGCGCCATAACTCCTTTACTTTCTTATTGAAGCTATCTCCTTTAATGCATAATCGGATATGCCCCCCATTTTCCGTACCACTTTGAGGGCTACTTTTCGCATCTCAGCTTGATAATGAACCCTTCTTTTTAAACTATATTATACACTGGAAGTATTGAAAAATGGCGCATAATAATTAATTTCGTTCCATTCCATTCAATTTACCCAACCTCTTCCCCGTGTCCACAAGCTCAGCTATACCTGAATCAGAGTCCTTCCAGAGGGTGAGGAACTTTTTGAAGTGTTCCGGGGAATTGCTTTTTAAAATAAAGAAAGTTTGACTCTATAGCCATCTTT
>CAYFWF010000019.1:0-213692 GCA_964346815.1 uncultured Eubacteriales bacterium
CAATATCAGTTTGTTGTTACACCCTCTATAGGTCACTGGTTTCCGGAAGATCTCGATGCAAAGATTGATGATGCCATTACCCATATCAGACATAGATAGTGATGCTGGTTATAGAGAGATGGTTTTATGAGCTTCCTCTGGTTAATAGTAAAATATTCAATTAAAAATAGAGAAAGCGAGGAACAAAAAAATGAAAACAACAAATTCAGCACACCTCAACCGCCGGCAATTCTTGACTGGTATTCTGCCTTCCTGCGCAGCCATTAGTCTTGGCTGCAGCAATGGTCTTTTACTGGCTAGCCAGAACCAGCCTGCAGATGCCCCCCATAAACTTTGTCATTGAATGTCAGGAAAAAATTGGGGACGGTCCTATTTTTCCCTTCCCGTCATCCCTTCACCCGCTTCCGCGGGCACAGGCTCCAGCAGGGATCCAGCCCGTCCCTGCGTAAGCAGGGATCCAGCTTGTTCCCGCGAAGCTTGTGCCTGAGGAAGCAGGTAGCGGGAATCCAAAGAAAACAGAACCGTCCCATTTAAGCCCCATTTAATTTAAGTGTTACTCAATAATTTGACGAACTTCAAATCTTTCGTCTTTCTGAATAATCTCGCATCAGAGGTGATGAAATCACAGTTAAGTCTCTCTGCTAAGATTACATAACTGGCATCATAAACACTGATTTTATATTTCCGTGAAGCTCTGATTAAAGAGAAAAATTCTTCTTCTCCTAGAGTGAAAGTTTCGAATTCGAGATTAAAACACTCGATTCGGAGAGGAAATAACCCATCTCGTCAGTGATATGCCAGGCAATCTTTTTCCGACATCTTTGGTTGTCAGAATTGACCTTCCATCGTCAACATCTGATTACGTGATTACAAAAATAACCTGACTTTTCAATGAAGCATGCCAGGAGTACCGGGTGTTTGAGGCTATTTTCTGCTCTTTGGCCCATTTCATGAATCATCCTCCCTTCCATGGCAGGGATCTACCGCCAGCGTCATCCGGAGCACACGGTGTTTTACCGGGTGTTTTTTCACTATTTCGAGCTGTTCCTTCGAGAATACGAGGATCGTTTCGAGAGGGAGTACGGCTTCCTTCGGCCAGTCATCAAGGAAGTTGTAGAGAAGTATCTTGACTGCGGTAATCCGATGTGCGGCTTTGCCTGCATCAGGTGTCCCGACTGCGGGGAAGAGCGGCTGTTGATGTTTTCCTGCAAGACACGCGGGTTCTGTCCATCGTGTCATGCCAAGAGAAGAGAGGAATGGGGAGAGTGGATGCGGGAGGAGCTCCTGCTGGATGTCCCCCACCGTCAGGTGGTCTTCACAGTCCCCAAGATGCTGCGTTTGTTTTTCCGCTTCAAGCGAAAGCTCCTCGATTCGCTCTGTCTCTCTGCGGTGCGGACACTCGTGAAATTCCTGCACACAGCCACAGGTTTTGCGCTTATGCCGGGAGCGGTGGCCGTGATCCAGACTTTTGGTGATCGCATCAACTTCCATCCCCATATCCATGTCTTGATTACCGAAGGAGGCACAGCCCCGGATGGTGCTTTTCACCATGTCGGTCGTTTCCATGATGAGCTTATCCAGGAAATCTTCACTCATGAGGTCTTCTCCCTGCTTCTCCGGAAAAAGCTTATCGGGCTGCCCCTCGTACAGAAGATCCTCCGCTGGCGCCATACAGGATTCAATGTCCACAGCAAAGTCCAAGCTCAGACCAAGAGCGAGGCAGAGAGAGTCGGCAAGTATATGATCCGGCCTGTTTTGAGTTTAAAGCGGCTTTTCTTCGACGAGACAGAGGGCAAGGTCCGCTATCAACATTCAAGACATGGCTCCCGGCAGAGCGGATGGATTATCTGGAGTTCATCGCCAGAGTCACTTCTCATATTCCTGACAAGGGCCAAGTCACGATCCGCTACTACGGTCTTTACTCCAATGCCCACAGGGGGAAGATGCGTAAGGCAGGGGCTGATCCTTTTTATCCTATCATCATTGAAGACGATCCGGCTTATGTGCCTTCCAAAGGCTGGGCCGAGATGATCCGCAAGGTGTATGAAGTGGATCCGCTGCATTGCCCGTCATGTGGAGGCCAGATGTCGATTATCTCTTTTATAGAGGAGCATCTGAAACTTGATGGTTTGGAGATTTCGGGGGATCTGTGTCGATTGTTGAGCCTTTGACCCGGCTGTTTTGGATGTGAAAACCTTATCTCAGGATGCTCGCTGGTGGAAAATGGAAAAAATTGCAAGGAATTTGGTGCAAACGCAATAACGAAATTCCTATCCTACGCTTTTGCCTATGATTGTTTTTATATAGCGTCAATGAGTGCATCCCCTTATATAAGATTTTGCCACAAGATGAAGATGTTAGCAGAGAAAGTGAAAGATTGTGTTCCTAAACCTGATGATAGGTCACTTTTAAAGAGAATTGATGAATTTAATTACTCAAAATACACAATGTTTTGGATTTTAAAATGATTCATTATTACCTGGATATGAATGGATAAAAAAGAGAAAAGATGGATGAAAGTCAAGGAGGTAGCAGACTATTTGTCTATTAGCCAAGATAATGTCTATAGGTTGCTATATACTCACAAATTGCCAGGAGTAAAACTTGAGGGTGTAGGCTGGAGAATTGACCGTAAGAAGCTGGATAACTGGATAGAAGGAGAAATGGAAGATAGAGAGGAAAAGTGGAGAAAGATATTTGATTGGTGAGGTAAGATTAATACTTTGGAAGCCAGAGACCCTGAAGCCCTGGCTTCCAGATGATTGAAATGACGTAAGAAAACGAGTTGACACCTCGTTTTAAATAGACGAAATTAGTAATAAATTATGCTCATGGGAGGGGAAACCATGAAAGTAAGATACGAATTTTTTAGTTTTCTTTCCATATTATTCGTGCTAATTTCAGGAATATACGCCGAAGAAAAACCTTTGGCCGAAATCTACAAGCTGGGTAAAGTTAGATTCGTCCAGGAATTTGTCATTTCGGATGAATCTCTGCCTGAGGGCGAATTTTTCAGTGGCATCACTTCTATTGCTGTGGACAATAGCGGTTCCGTCTATGTATGCGATGTTGACGCAAATAACATCAGGAAATTCAATGCCAAAGGTGAATTTTTGAAAACTATCGGCAAAGAAGGTCAGGGACCAGGTGATTTCAATCGTCCTCTCAAAATTGAAATCGTTCAGGATAGGCTTGTCGTCTGGGAGTCTGGGAATATGAGAATATCCATCCTGAATCTAGATGGCGATTTTATCAAATCCATCCCATATAACTTCACGGAACTGGGATGGTTGTATGAGATTAAGGCCCTTCCTAATGAGAAGATGATATTTGAAAATCAGGTCTCTTTTCGCAGAGGCCCGTCACGTCCTTGGGAGTGCTACTTACGACTTTTTTCTTATGATTTGGAGCATATAAAAGACCTGTACGAAAAGGAGTTTTGGACACGAAAGAACATCACCGAGCCGAGAAGGCAGAGCATTCCTATTCCTTTTTCTGCAAGAGTGCATTGGGATGTAACTCCCAAAGGAAACATCGTCATTGGATTTTCCGAATCATATAACATCGAAATTTATGACCCGTTAAAAGGCAAAATCTCCTTTTTTGAACATGAATATGAGCCTGTTGAGGTCATTAAAGAAGATAAGGAGCTATTTTTTGCTGGCATGATTGTCACAACATCGAGTGGGGGCACAAGAGAGACAAAACAAGGTGCTCCTGATTACATCGTGAAGAACACAGAATTTCCAAAATACAAGCCTGCTTTTGATGACATCAAGTGTGATTCCGAAAGTAACATCTGGGTACATAAATTCTGCAAAGACCGCAAAGAGGAAAACCGTTCTTTTGATGTTTTTAGTGAAGACGGTCATTTCATTAATAGTGTTAGAATAGAGGGAGAACGTCTCTATCCTCGTGGGGTGAAAATAAGGAATCGAAGCTTCTGCATTGTAGAAGCCGATAAGGATGGATATCAGAAAATCGTTAAATACAGAATCTCTGAGTAAGCAAGGAGACTCAGGGCTGAAGGCCCAGGCCTCCCGAAAGTTGAAATGACGTCTTAATGACGGAAAATCGCCTCATTGAGATAGACGGATGAGGGGGAGAGAATTTCTAAACAAAGGGGGAATTAAAATATGGCTACACTGGTAGAGATAAGAAAGCAATTAGTAGAATTACGGGACTTCCTTATTCGTCAAAAAGGAGGTCTAACAACCCAAAAAACTGAAAAACAAAAAGGGATGTACGAATATGCTATCAAACGCTCAGATACTATAAGTAAAGAGATTAATAAAGTAATCTCTATGTTAGATGAGTATTTAGGTTGATGGTTGTTATCTCGCAGGTTCGAGGCCTGCCTGGGGAGCCAAACTTTTAGGGTAAATCCTAGAATTCTTTTTAGCCATTGGGAGCCGTAGTTAGGCGATTTTAGTCGAAGTTGGCGGTCTCATACTAATATGGACAGAGGTTTATTTGTATATATATTAAAAGTACAATAAACTAATATTTCTCAATGAAAAGGGAAGGTATAAAAAGGATATATGAAAGACTCAGCATTGAATGAAACTATAAAAAATGTGGCGACTGTTGTAATTTCAACAGGTTCTATAATAAGAATCTTTAACGCAAAAGACAGATATTCATCAGATTTAGACCACGATGAACTCAGGGAAATATTAGATTCATTAAACACAATTATAAGTAAATTATTAAACCATCCCATATGGCAAAATTTCAAAGATGATTTCGATTGCATATCTTACGATACTCCAGAAACTCCAAATATTGTGTCAAATCTTTTCAGTGCGGGATTACATTATTTGAAAGAGAAAGGAATTATTGGGGACACCATAGAAGAAGCATTTAAATATTGTGAAGAAAAAATTATAGAAATTTATGCGAGGATAGATGAGGTTTGGCTATTTGATTGTCGTTTGCCAAATTCTCATTACGATAAAGATTATAAAAATGCGAAGAGATTTTTCTATCTTCTGAAAATCTATTGGAATCTCTATCGAAATATTTTGCATGTTTGTGGACATGCTGGTCTATCTCGTCGACCACATCCGTTAGCAAGATTAATAACAAATCTAAAATATCGAATCCAATCTTGTATAGAGCAACTTGGCAATGACGAATTAACGTCTGTATATAGTAATTTAAGTTGGCTTAATCCTATAGAGAGTGAAGATTTCAGTATTGACTGGGAATGTGGTGGTGTACAAATATCGAATGAATTTGAGAACGCAATTGAGGAAGGAGCATTGAGATATGGAAGCCGAAGGTTCAAATTAACACCCCAAGAAAATTTTTTTATAACAGTTTGTAATGAAGCAACAGAAACGTATGAGAAAGAGATGAAAGAAGCATTGGATAAATTACTTGATAGAGTAAAAATGCAAGCTAAAAAATTCAAGCCCTTTGATTATTCACATGAATTAAATGAATTAAAAAAAATTGATACAAACATACTTATAAAAAATGGGGAATCTGAACAAGTAGAATTTAAGTCGACATTTCAATTTGATTTAAAACAAAAACAAATTAATAAATCGTTGAGAATTTTGGTGATTAAAACAATTTCAGCCTTTCTTAATTCAAAAGGTGGTACTCTATTAATAGGAATAGATGATAATGGTAATGTTTTAGGACTGTTAGATGATTATTCTACTTTAAGGAAAAAGAGAAATAAAGATGGATTTGAGTTGGCCCTTTGTCAAGAAATTTCAAATAGAATAGGAGATGAATGTTTCAATTACCTATCAGTAAGATTCCCATTGAGTAAAAAAAAAGAGATATGCAGAATAGATGCTACTATGAGTGCAAAGCCTACATTTGTAAAGGAGGAAAAAGGGAAAAATTTTTACAAAATCCCAGTTTTCCTTTAAGCACCATTAAGCCAAAGCAAGCGGGTTTTAGCAGAATTTGTGACACAGTTGTGACATGGGAATAGGTCTACCCTACCTACTTTTCAGCTAGCTGCTAATCCAACCTAAAGATAGTTCGTTTGGATGATGCAACCGAATTTGTTACCATTGACGAGAATATTGAACTCAGAAACCTTGATCAAGTACTCCCCTATAGAAATGCAAAATACATTATACTTAAAAATCCTCGTAACGTCGTCGCTTATGAGTGTGGATGCGATGGCAAAAAAAGGAAGAAGTATAAAGTTGTTGCTGACAGATGTTTTGGTTTTGGAATATGCGGAAACCAAATGCTAAAAAGAAAACATTTCTCTGATACTTGATCCTGAAAAGGGAATACCATTGAACATCGAAGTCTTAGTACGAGAAAATGAAATCATGACTAGAAATTAGAATTGAAATTCCTCATCCTCTTGAAAACTGTGACAAGGGGATTGCTGAGGTAGCGGATTCCAGGAAAAGGCTGGCTGGGTTGAAGGGGAAATAATTTTCTATAACATATTCTGAAATTTTATTTAAGAAGTTTGGCAAAATTGGCACAGATGATCTTTCTATCGAGAAAGATCATGGGAAGGGAAAATTTATATTATTGAATCCGGCTGGCTGTAATGTAATTATAAGACATCCATTCGAGGGATTCTCTGCCCAGCCAGCTAAACAGAGTCATTTCATAAAATTAATAATAATTATAAAATTTGTCAAGATTAAAATGGCAAAAAAGCTAAAAAAGCTATTTTTAGCCCTTTATATCCTCAGACATATCAAAATCCTTTTTATCGAGTTTTTCCGTAGATAGCGACTATACGCACCTTTCAGCAAGAAAAACAAGGCATCTACGTTAGTGTAGAAAGAGTTTTACAGCCATTGGCAAAATAGACATCTTTCATGGTGAAAAACAGCATATTTAAAGTGTTTGATTAACACAAGAACTGACTAAAGGTGTCAAATCATATTCCGCTTAACAGATAAGAATCTACTTCTCCCCCTCCTTTGGCTTCAACTCCATGCCGAGTTGCCTCAACAGTCCCAGACTATCTATTTCTTCCCTCGTCTCGACTATTTTCCCTTCTTTAATATGGTATATATCAATAACACCAAATTCAATCTTATTCCCTGTAGCAGGGATACCATAATATTCTCCTTCATGAGTGCCTGTGACAGTGAACCTGGCTATAACCTTATCTCCCTTTGCAATTAGTTCATGGGTCTTAAAATTATAGTCGTTAGGAAAACCCTGAAATTCCATCTTCATAGCTTCAATTATTCCGTCCAGGGAAATTGGTTCAGGACTAATGGACGCAGAGTAGTATGCAAATTCGGGTGCACACCTTTCCCTAAAAATCTCAATATTCCCTTTCTTTACTTCCTCCCACAAACCTCTAACAAGAGCTAAATTCTGCTCCTCAAGCTCAGCCTGGGCTCTGAACTCTTCAAGCTCTGCCATCGCTGCCTTGTCCTGGCAGCCGACCATAAAGCATAGAATCAAAACCATTGGTAGAATCATGCAGAGTTTTTTCATCCTAACCTCCTATATTGGAAGGAGTCATCCACCATTAAAAAGCCTAACGGATTTTTTAATATCTTTTAGTTATTTCTTTTCTTGTTTTTCAGGAGGGACTATCTTATAACCCATCTGCTTCATCTCTTTTAATGAATCGTAATAATATGTCAATTCAGCAATTTTTCCATCAACAACACGAAATATAACAACAACAGAAAGTTCTATTTCTGCCCCGCTGATGTGTGTGGCTTTCCAAGTCGATAGTGAAGCAACTTTGTCGTTCTTTATGAAAGTCTCATGAATGGATAGGTCCATACTTGAATAGTTTTCAGAATACGAAGTAAGAAGCTCTTTGAAGGCATCAATACCTGTCGTATCCCCTCTCATAGGATCATGATCTACATAATCAGCAGAAAACACCCTATCGCATGCTTCCATGTCAAAATTATTCCAGACTTTTAATACATCTCCCATTATGGCATTTACTTCTTCTTCTGTGAGTCCCTCTTCCGCCACCTTTTCAGCCTTCTGGCAGCTAAAAGTAAAACAAAGCACCAACACAAATGGCAAAATCATAGACAGCTTTTTCATCGAATCCTTCCTATTATTATAAAGATATCTATTTCTCTTCCTTCAGCTTAAGCTCCCATCCGAGTTGCTGCAAGAAACCTAACTGGTCAAAATCTTCCCTTTCCTCTACAACTTTTCCATTCTCAATACGGACTATAAACGTCGAGCTCATTTCAAACTTTTTCCCAGTAGCAGGGACGCCGCGCCAATCCCCTTTGTGAGTTCCTCTGAGAATTAATCTGGCTATAACCCTGTCCTCTACAGCATATAATTCTTCAATACTAAAATTTAGATCAGGAAATCCTTTGAAAAATCTTTTAACAAATTCTTGTGATTCCTCTCGGGACAGAGGTTTGGGATTATTGGATATCATGTAGTAAAGATAGTCAGGAGAATAAAATTCATTGAAGTATTCAGAGTTACCTTTGTTTATCTCTTCAATGATTCCTCTATAAAGGGCTTCATTCTGCTTTTCAATCTCTGCTTGTGCTCTGAACTCCTCAAGTTCAGCCATAGCCTCTTTGTCCTGGCAGCCAAAAGTAAAACAAAGCAGAAAGACCAAAGGCAAAATTAAAAGTAGTTTTTTCATTATTTAACCTCCTTGTTTTGACTATGATGAAAATCCCAAACTTGCAATAATTAAATATGATTCTGATCCCCGAAGTCAAATTATTTCTACTAATAATACTAGCCCCCATATTAAGAGAATTACTTGGCGGGGAATTAGATCACAGACAAAAAATTATTCCCCTTAAATATTCCTAGAACGCCCTGAGAACCTCTAAAAAGAAAACATATTGACTGTGGACAAGATCCCAGTATTTGGAAATGTATCACTGATAGTTTCTAACCCGGGCTTTTTTGCGGAGTTCTTCCAGAATTTCTTGGACTTCTGAATCGGATTTTCCTTTAAACTGGATTGTTTTGTCTGCTTCTACTGCTAAACCAATACCTGCACCAACTAGTACACCTAAGATCCCACCTATTGCTGCACCAATTCCCCCTGCTAGAGGTTTGCTTATGATAACAAACCCACCGTCATCTCCTTGAGGATAACCTATGAAATATCCAGTAACTCCACCTAAAAATAAGCCTGCTATTCCGCCTACTACTGGTGCTCCTGATTCCCTTACAATCTTGATAACATCTATATCCCGAACATCGATAGCCATATCTGCTCCTGAGTATTTATCCAACAATAGTATCGAGTCTTGTTTAACTGCAATAAGCTCGCCCTTTACTCGGATTCTATCAACTTTCTGGACAATCAAATCAGCCCCCTTTTTCTCGGCATATAGATTCCCTGAAAGTGTTAAGATAGAGAATATCAGAAACAAAGCAATATATTTTTTCATCTCAATCCTCCAGACTCAGGTTCAAGTTGAATGTCAATTGTCTGCCACTCTTCCGTAAGCCGAACATGGTTTTCGTTTTCATCACTAATAATCTGATCTTTGTATCCTGAGGCATATACTAAAAGCTTCAAAAAATCCTCTCCCCACCATGTCATCCACTCCGATTCATAATATGTAATAGAATATTGACCTTCATTGTCTGTATGTACAATTGCGTTTGGAGCTAAACCAATATAGAAACAAACTGCTGCATCATAGATTGAAGAATTATTAGTTGAATCTGTAACGGTGCCTTTTATATGAAACGTAATTTTTATAGTTTCAGGTAGTTCGGTTAATTCGGGAGAATTACATGCACCTAAAATAAAAAAGATGAAAAGTGAAGCTAATATTTTTGTTTTCATCTCTTTTTTCCTCATTGAATAAGATAAGCTCAGCCGGGAGAAGAGTTGTCAGAGTTTTGTTAAGAAGTTGTCAAAAGTTTGTTAAGTGTTAGTTTCCCCCGATTATTAATGATTCCTGGTGTTTAATATAAGGCGACACAATGCCTCTGTCAATTCCTTATGTATCTGCCAGATTCGATATTTCCTTTCATCAAAATAAACAATAATGCACCGGCCTCCGATTCAATTTCATTGGCCTGTCCAAGAAAAAGGGATTGGATACAAATGATATGACTTCGAACGAGAAATCAGGTATTGCTTTTATGTAAAAGTTCCCTTATGGTATTGACATTGCAGTGATCGGGTTATATTTGTGTGCATGTCTGGTGCGGAAAGCCAAAGAAAATATCATTTCGAAAATAGGGTAGAGGACGAACAGAAGAAATATTTGCTACGAGGAGGGACGAGAGAATAGATCGTCTTCTAAATCATATCTGGGAATGGTGATGGTGCTTGGCTCGGTGTGGGGCCTTTCTGAAGCAGCCCTCGGAATGGGACTGAGGAGCTGTGCAGCCTTTGTTTCAGGCTCCATTATGACCGGGGTAGCACTCTTTTTCCTTTCTGCCGGTTGGAGGATATCCAGAAAAACTTTCGGAGTATTTCTGATGGTTGTCATTGCCGCATCATTCAAGATGTTTGACGCCCTGCTTCTCTCCCTGCCTCTTAGACATGGTGCTGTAGGAAATCCGATTTTCGCCTTTTTCATGGAGTCGATCGCACTCGTCGTTTTTCTTGCTCTCATCAAAGAAAAACTCATTAAAAAACCGGCCGGACAAGCTCTTCTCGGTGGGATGGCAGCATTGCTCGCTGTGAACCTCTTTCCTCTGGTGAAGTATGCCACGGGGATTCCCGCCTGTGTGATTCCGGGAACAGGTTATCCCCTCTCGCTGTATTACATCCATTTTGCGGTTCTGGCCTCTTCTGTAACCGTTCCTCTCGGCTTTTGGACAGGCGAGAAATTGGAGGCCTACAGCAGCCAGTGGAGGAATGCAACTGCCGGTAAGAAACTGGGATATATCGTCTCTCCTACAGCCTTGATTTTTTGTCTAATAATCCTCGTACTGTTGCGGCTGGTATAAAACGGTGGAAACGAGAAAAAAAGGAGGATGGAATGGCTAAAACAATTCGGTTCAATCTAAATGGACAGCAGAAAACCTTGGTCCTTGACCGGAAGCGAATGCTCCTCTGGGTTTTGCGTACAGATTTCGGTCTCACTGGGGCCAAATATGGCTGTGGAGAGGGATTCTGCGGAGCTTGTACCGTATTGGTCAACAACGAGGCCGTACGTTCCTGTCAGTTTCCTGCCGAGGATGTGGACGGAAAAGAGGTTTTCACGATTGAAGGTTTGACAAAAAACGGGAAGCTTCATCCTCTTCAGGAAGCCTTTATCGAGTACGATGCGCTCCAATGCGGGTTCTGCACTCCAGGAATGATTTTGACCGCATTCAGCTTCCTGCTTAAAAATTCCAACCCCAGTCAGACAAATATTGTCGAAGCTTTGGAAGATAATCTGTGCCGCTGCGGGGCCCATAATCGCATTATACAGGCTGTTCAAACCGCAGCCAGCAGGATGAAGGGAGGTTCCTGGAGATGAAAAAAGATGATTATCTGAAAATGAATTTCTATGATATTGGACCTTCACTTCCTCTCAGCAGACGAGAATTCTTGAAATTGGTCGGAGGAGGAATCGTAGTCCTTTTCTCTGCAGGGGATTCTCTTTTTTTAGAGGCACAACGGCGTCCCGATCAACAGCTTCCAGAGGATTTTAATGCCTTTCTCAGAATAGGTGAGGACGGCCGTGTGACTTGCTTCACGGGAAAAATCGAAATGGGTCAGGGAGTGATTACCTCTTTAGCTATGATGCTGGCTGATGAGTTAGAGGTTCCTCTGGACAGGGTGGATATGGTCATGGGGGATACGGATCTTTGTCCTTGGGATATGGGAACCTGGGGATCCATGACTACCCGGTTTTTCGGGCCTCCCTTAAGAGCGGCTGCCGCTGAGGCACGGGCGGTTCTGATCGAACTAGCCTCCGAGCATCTTCAGGTGCCCCTTTCCCAGCTCAAAGCTGAAAAAGGAATGATCTTTGATAAAACCCAGAGACAGAAAAAGGTCACCTATGCTCAACTTACTGAGGGGAGGAAGATCGTCCGACATTTGAATAAGGAAAAGATCCTGGAAAAGCCGTCCGAGTTTACGATAGTAGGGACACCTGTCAAACGGAGAGATTCGATAGATAAGGTTACAGGTAAAGCCAAGTTTGCAGGAGATCTCCGGGAATCCGGCATGCTCTATGCCAGACTCTTGAGACCCCCTGTTCATGGTGCCGAGTTGATCAGCGTGGAGACAGATGCTGCTCAAAAGGTCAAAGGAACGCAAGTCATAAAGAAAGATGGACTTATTGCTGTGCTGAACGAAGATCCCGAGCTGGCGGAAGCGGCACTCCAGCAGATCAAAGCGCGTTGGGACAAGCCCGAAGCCAAAGTGGACGAAAACACGATTTTCGATCACCTTCTCAAAGTTGCCCCCAAAGGAGAGGTCGTGTCCGAGGGAGGAGATTTGGCCAGGGGGCAAGAGAACGCGAAAACCGTTGTAGAGAAAACGTACCTTGACGGCTATGTGGCCCATGCGACTATCGAAACTCACACCGCATTGGCCAAGATCGAAGGAGACAGAGCGATCATTTGGGCATCTACACAAAATCCCTTCGGCGTTAAAGAAGACGTGGCTTCAGCCCTTGGTCTTCCCCCCGGCAATGTCCGTGTGATCACTCCCTTCGTGGGAGGAGGATTCGGAGGAAAAGCGCGTAACCGCCAGACCGTAGAAGCGGCCCAATTGGCGAAATTGAGCGGTCGTCCTGTCCAGGTCGCCTGGACGCGCGCGGAGGAATTTTTTTACGACTCGTTCAGGCCTGCCGCTGTAGTGAAGATAAAAGCCGGTGTCGACGGCTCGGGGCAAATAACTCTGTGGGATTACGGTGTTTATTTCGCCGGAGAACGAGGTTCCCAGCATTTTTTTAATATCCCCCATCATCGCACGATGAGTTATGGATCTGGATGGAGAGGAGTGCCGGGATCTCATCCGTTCGAAACCGGAGCGTGGCGTGCGCCCGCAAACAACACCAATACTTTTGCCAGAGAATCGCATGTCGATATTTTGGCGGCAGAAGCTGGAATGGATCCTCTGGAATTCAGGCTGAAAAATCTGAAGGATCAAAAGATGATCCGGGTGTTGAAGACGGCAGCCAGGGAATTTGGATGGACTCCTGCTAAAGCTCCGAGCGGCCGCGGTTTTGGGATAGCGTCAGGGATCGACGCCGGCACCTACGTGGCTCACATGGCAGAAGTCGGTGTCGAAAAGCAAACGGGTAAAGTCAAGGTGAAACGGGTGGTTTGTGCGCAGGATATGGGCTTATCTGTCAATCCTGCGGGTGCAAAAATTCAAATGGAAGGGTGTTTGATTATGGGTCTTGGCTATGCCTTGTCTGAAGAGGTTCATTTTAGAGGAGGAGAGATCCACGATCTGAATTTTGATACCTATGAAATTCCGAAATTTTCATGGCTTCCTGAGATCGAGACTGTCCTGATCGAAGATAGAGACGCTCCTCCTCAGGGTGGAGGAGAGCCTGCCGTTATCTGTATGGGAGGTGTTATCGCCAACGCCATCTTTGACGCCATCGGGACCCGAGTGTTCCAACTCCCTATGACACCGGATCGAATCCTGAAGGCTCTGGATAAAGAGGGAGGCTAGCCTCTCCTCTCCTTCGATAATCTGAACTCTATGGCCTTGCGGGCTTCAAAATAGATTCTGGATATGATCTTATCCCTTTCCTCCTCTTCCAATTTTCCTTGTGCAAATCTTTGAATAGCCTGGAAAACATCCTTCACCGAGAATGTTGTTTGATAGTCTGGATAGAGTGCATCCATCCTGCTGATCACGGAGAGACAGATTTCCAATCTCAACAGTTCGGAGAAGCTCAAGCCAAATTTTTCAACTCCCAATTTGATGTAATCTTCGAGCCAATCAGGAATAAGGACCTGATATCTTTTTTGCATCAATACCTCCCTTCATAATCTACGACGTATTCTGACGTGTAAAATATACCATAAAATCAGCGGTTTATTAAGAGTAGAATAAATAGTGATAAAGTGAGTAGAGAGAAACCCGTCGACTATCATTCCCTTTTTTTTTCGTTTATCATGGTTATATGAAAAATTCCTCTGTCTTTATGGCAGTGATTTCTGCCGCTCTGTTCGGAGTGGCCACCCCTGTCAGCAAGATACTTCTTGAAGACCTCAATTATTTCCTCCTTGCGGGACTGCTTTATTTGGGGGCGGCGGCGGGACTTCTGCCTTTCATTGTCAAAAAAAACATATCCAAAGCCTGGAAGGCTGACAGAAGGAACCTCCTGAGAATATTTGGGAGTATCGTTTTCGGAGGAATCTTTGGGCCGGTTCTTCTGCTTGTAGGTCTTAAGATGGCCCATGCATCTTCGGTCTCTCTATGGCTTAATTTAGAATTGGCAGCTACGGCTGTCCTCGGAGTGGCTTTTTTCAAAGATCATCTAGATTTCAAAGGTTGGCTGGGTGTGAGCGGAGCCATCCTGGCCGGCATCTTGATCGGCGTTCATGAAGGATCTCCCGGAGTTCTCGCCGGATCTTTTGTTGCTCTGGCGTGCATCTGTTGGGGATTGGATAATCATTATACTGCTTTGATCGATGCCATCACGCCTCTTCAGATGACTTTTTTGAAAGGATTGTCTTCCGGGACCGTCAATTTTCTGGTAGGTGTATTTCTGGCAAAAAGCCTGCCTTCCATTGAAATCGTTGGGGCTGCAGCGGGACTCGGCATTTTTTCCTATGGAATAAGTATTGCACTTTATATAACCTCGGCACAAGTTCTGGGAGCGACACGAAGTCAAATTCTGTTCTCCAGCGCTCCTTTCTTTGGAGCTTTCTTCTCTGTGGTGTTGTTGTCAGAGACGATTTCCTCTCTCCAGATAATCGCAGCGGTCATTCTGGTCCTCTCGATATTCTCCATCATTTTCGGTCTTCATTCCCATGTGCATCTTCATGATGAAAGAACGCATATCCATTTCCATCGTCACGACGACCTCCATCATATCCATTCCCATGCAGAGGAATCTCGGTCTGGCGGGCATGTTCACAAGCACGGACACAGAAAAACGAGGCATTCGCATGCCCATTACCCGGATTTGCATCATAGACACGATCATAAAAAGGAAGATAAGAACCTGTCTGAAGATGAAGATTCTAAGTAGAATGACATGACAGGAGCCGTTTTATAGCTTTTTTAGGAAAGCGGAACATGGAGAAGTTATATAAAAAAGGTCTTTTCCTAGAATACGTAACGGTTGGTTACAATGTTGTTGAGGCGGCCGTATCGATCGCCTTCGGTCATATGGCGCGGAGTATTGCCTTGATCGGATTTGGCTTGGACAGCGTGGTGGAATCGCTCTCTGGGATAGTCCTTATCTGGCGCTTGCATCGACACGGAAAAATATCAGAGGAAGAGGAAGAGAGGGTCGAACGAAAGGCAACAAAATTTGTGGCTTTGACCTTTTTCTTGCTCGGGTTTTATGTTTTATTCCAGTCTTTGAAAAAATTGATTGTGAAAGAGATCCCAGAGCCTTCTCTTCCAGGAATCGTCGTTGCCATGGTGTCCGTTATCGTTATGCCCCTTTTATCCTGGCAGAAATACAGAACAGGACTGCAGATCCAAAGCCGGGCTTTGATTGCGGACAGCAAGGAAACGCTGGCATGCTTTTTCCTTTCCATTGCGCTTCTCATAGGGCTCGGATCGAACTACCTGTTTGACTTTTGGCAGGCCGATCCCCTCGTTGGCTTGATCATCGTGGCGTTCCTGTTCCGCGAAGGCCGGGAAAACTGGCAGGATGAAGACTAGGCCGGCCTGTTGACAAGAATTGCCGGGATTCATTATAATTCAATTTGGAGAAGAGTTGGGGGCGAACTGGATTCGACGGAGGCAATGAGACAAAGGCTGCATGTCGAGGTTCCACCCACCTCGTAAAAAGGTGGACCGAACTAAGTGCAGAACAACTGCCAGTCGCTGCCTAACACATAGGCATGCCGTTTCCCAGGCGCTCTCCTGCGGCGCTTGGGAGGCGTCGATGAGCAGGATAGCAAACCAGGTCCGTCCTGAGCCTGGCAAGCGAAACATTATCAGGGCTGGCTCCGAGGTTTCTTTCTTCTTCTCAAGCCTCGGAACGAAAGATAAGAAGAAGATAAACATGTAGAAGCCTTTCGTTGAATGTCTTCGGACGCGGGTTCGATTCCCGCCGCCTCCAAAATAGCTTTAGGTGACAGAGAGAAATTGTTTGGATACAAAAGAGGAATCCCTGGGCTTGTATTGGTCCTTCTCTTTTTGGGCCTCTGCCTGGACTTTTGGGGTTTTTCCCAAACTCAATCCACCATAACAGTATCTGCAAGAGATTATCCCGACTACAGCCGGGTCATCATTGCTTCTTCCGATCCCCTGAGCACGAGTATAGAGAAAAGTGAGTCTTTTCTCTTCGTAAAAATCCGGGCCAGTGCTTCCTTCCGATTCCGGAGGGAGTCCTTCCAGAGCCGCTTTATCAAGTCCTTGGAATGGTCTCAAGGGAGAGGATATTATATATTGACCATCCGCACTGAAAATGAAAATTTCTTCTTCGATTCGTTCAAAGTCTCTAATCCTCCTCAGTTCATCATCGATATACATCCCAATGGAGGAGAAGAGAAAATAGAAAAATCCCCCAGAAAACCGGATAGATTGCCGGCCGAGAGGCAGGTTGAAAGGCAAGATACTGAGGCGCGGACAGAAGGAACCCGTCTATTGTCCCAGGCTCCCGAGTGCATTGTTATCGACCCCGGTCACGGCGGTTTGGAGGTCGGTGCAAAGGGGAAATTCGGTGCATTGGAGAAAGATCTCACTCTGGCGATAAGTATGAAGTTAGCTGAGATAATCAGTCAGAGACGGGCCTCTAATATTGTTCTCACCAGAGATAGGGATGTGGATGTCACTCTAGAAGACAGAGCAGCCATTGCCAACAACAACAAAGCCACCATATTCATCAGTGTGCATGTGAACAGCTCCTATCGCAAAGGAGCTGCTGGACCGGAGACTTTTTTTCTCAGCAAGGACGCCACAGATGAAGAGGCGAGACGATTGGCGTTTCTCGAGAACAATTCTGAAAATCTGGATAACAATATCGAATCGGACAATCAGGATGTCATCAAAATGATCCTTTGGGATATGGCACAAACTGCTTATCTCAAGCAGAGCAGTGAACTGGCCGAGAGCATTCAGAATGAGCTCAATCTTTTGTGGGGAACCACAAATAGAGGGATCAAACAGGCCCCGTTCAAAGTCTTGACTGGGGTTGCTTGTCCTGCTGTGCTCATAGAGGTTGCCTTCCTCTCGAATCCCCAAGAAGAACGAAAGCTGCTGACAGATGAATACCAGATCAAAGTGGCCGAAGCGATCTACAAAGGAATGACGAACTTCCTCCGAGAGAACTCTCGCTTATAAAATTTCAAATGGATACAAAAAGATTAGCGATTTTGGCAGCCCTCTTCGTCGGTTTTATCGTTCTGGTAATCCTCTTTCTCAATCTTGGAAATGAAGGGAAGCCCAATCCGGCACCTGTCCTTCCATCGGATCAGATAGAAGCATCCCAAGAACCGAGAGAACCTGTAACCATTACCTTGTTTTTTGCTTCAGAAGAAGATGGGCTTCTTCATCGCGAAGAGCGGGAGATCTTCGCAGAGTCATCTCGAGATGCACTGGCTAAAAGAATTGTCGAAGAACTTTTCAGAGGTTCCCGTCGAGGTTATCTTTCACCAATTCCCCCGGAAACACAGCTCAGGGAGCTTTTTGTCACTGGGGAAGGAGTGCTCTATGTGGATTTTTCAAGAGACATATCGGATAAGCACCTGTCGGGTTCTTCGGCTGAGATTTCCACCATTTATTCTGTGGTGAATTCTCTTTCTTATAATTTGAAGTCGGTCAAGAAAGTGTTTATTCTGATAGATGGAGGAGAGAGAAAAACTTTGGGAGGACATATCGATTTGACTCAGGCTTTTCTGCCCCTGTATGATATGGTCGCTAATTAGCCGGAATCATTCATAGGTTATCCAGGCTAAATTCTGCATTCCTGAATCCAAAGGTTAACAAATAATTTTCATGAGAGAGCTGGTCAACGTCGCTATAGTCGGATTCCCAAATGTGGGGAAATCGACTCTTTTCAATCGCCTTTTAAAGAAGAAGAAATCTCTCGTCCACTCCCTTCCAGGGATGACGAGAGATCGAGTTCCTGCTCTGTGTCGGATAGACGAGAAAGACTTTTTCCTTCTAGATACGGGAGGATTCTTTGATTCCATAGAGGATCCCTTTTCATCTCAAGTGAAGGAGAAAGCGTGGGAAGCCTCAAAAGAAGCAGACATCCTCATCTATGTGCTTGATGGAAAGAGAGGTCTGCTTCCGGGAGAGGAAGAACTCTACTTTTCTTTGAAGAAGCTCAATAAACCGCTCATTGTTGTTGTCAACAAGGTTGACTCTGTTAAGGAAGAGGAAAAGATGGGAGATTTTTATAGGCTGGGAGAGGAGAAGATCTTTCTTGTCTCTGCAGAGCATAAAAGAAATATCGGTGATTTGGAGGAATTTCTCCTCCAGATTCTCCCCGTCTCTGAGTTAAAGACAATAGAAGAAGCCCCACTCAAGATCGCCGTAGTTGGAAGAATCAATGTCGGCAAATCCTCTCTCGTCAATCGTTTAAGCGGAGAAGAGAAGCTTATCGTGAGCGAAATTCCCGGGACGACACGTGACAGCACAGATACCCTCATCCGCAGAAACAGAAAAACCTATTGTTTGATCGATACGGCCGGTATCCGCAAAATGAGTCGGACCAGAGACAAGAGGGAAAAGGCTGGAATCGTCAAGGCGAAAAAGGATATCGAGAAAGCAGATGTTATCTGTTTGATTTTGGATGCCTCGGAATTCCCCACGCGTCAAGATACCGCTATTGCTCATCAGGCTTTTGCGTCCGGAAAACCCCTCGTGATCGCTTTGAATAAATGGGATCTGGTCGAAAAAGAAACGCACTCATTCAAGGAATGTCAACGGAAAATATTCGGAAAGCTGGATTTTGTCTCCTACGCTCCCTTGGTGTCTATCTCTGCTCTCACAGGAAAAAGGATCACAAAGATCCTGGACCTTTCCGAAGAGGTATATACCAATGCTACAAGAAGAATCCCCACCTCTCGCTTGAACAGTTTTTTGAAATGGATGAACACAAACCATCCTCCTGTTTCGAAAAAAGGGAGAAAGCTAAAGGTGAAGTATATGGTTCAAAAAGGGATTCTGCCTCCTGCTTTTATACTGTTCAGCCGTTCGAACGCCTCTCTGAACCCTTCTTATGAAAAGTTTTTCATCAGATGTCTCAGGGAGCATTTTGGATTCCAGGGCTCCCCCCTCCGGCTTATTCTAAACAAGGGAGCCAGACATGTATAAACTCTGCGGTTTCTGCCGTTATGATTCCTTCTTTATGAAAAGGACTTAGGACTTTTCTGGCTGTTCGGTTATGAAAGCCGTAGATGTCTCGTCCCAATGTCCTTGACTTTAGCTGAGTATTCCTTTATAAATTTAGTTTGCGGTAAGTGAAAGGACTCGATGTTTAAGGAGGTTAAGATGTTCCGAAAATCAACAAAGTTCATCATGCCGATTCTCATTACAGTGGCTGTCATCTTTTTTGCATCAAGCTGCCAAAAGCTCAATTACAATTATCTGATGGCGAATCATCACTTTTCCAAGGCGAATAATCATTTCACCGAAAATAAATACCGGATAGCGATCGATGAATATGAGATAGCATTAGAATACAACCCTGACCTCGTCGATGCCTACAGATATTTAGGAGAAAGCTATAAAAGCCTGTATAAGATTGGAGATGAGGATCCGGAAAATTTAGAGAAGGCAGAGAAAGCTCTTGAAAATTTAAATAAAGCTCTGGAAATTGAACCCCGTAACATCCAGATCGTCCATTCCCTGGGAGACATGTATGACAAATTGAGGGATTTTGAAAATGCAGAAAAAATGTTCTTGAAAGTGCTGGAATTGGAGCCCACTAATATGGACAACTACTATGTCGTCGCAGGATTTTACAATAGATTCTCTTCTGAGAGAGAGGAACTGAAAAGCAGAGCCGAAGAGATGTATCTGAGAAGGATCGAGTTGGAGCCTGAAAACGAGAAAGGTTATGCCTATCTTGCTCAGTTCTATGACAATATCCGGCCTGTCCCGGCTTTTGATAAAGCTAACGAGATGCATGAGAAAATTTTAGAATTGAATCCAGACGACGCCATCACTTGGTATGCTGTGGGTGTCAATCGTTTCAATAAAGCATATCGTCTCCAAAACCTTCTTTCGAGGCAGGAGAGAATTGCCCTTTCCGATGAAAGCGAAGCGGCGCTGAAAAAATCTCTTGATATCGATCCCAATTTTCCCGACACTTATGCCTATCTAAATCTGCTTTACAGGAATGTCCATGCGAATCTTTATCCCGATAGACATGACAGATACATCCGAGAAGCGGATAGATATACGGAGAGATACACCGAGGTGAGAAAGAGACAGTTGGAGAGACTGAGGCTTGAGGAAGAGCTGAAAAAGGGACAGGAAGAGAGATAATAAAAACACATCTCTTTTTTTCACAACGGTTCCTTCCAACCAACCTGAATTTCCATTAACGCATTTGTCTGGAATTTATTATTATGTGGATTGCAGTCAGGGACATGTACCAAAAATCCAGAGGACACGTCACCGATTTCAGATATTCGGCACATATCCTGGGTTTTGCAGCAACGTGTCAGTTGAATTTTCGCTCGTTATGAATGAATCCGGAGTGCTTATAGAATCCGAGTCAGGAACCGGAAAAAGGGAGGTCGATGCCGATTTATGGTAAATCGTCTCCTGCAATAAGCTGTTCGATTCGGCAGTGAAGCAAAAGTTATGTTTATTCCTCTAAGAGACGATAATCCTACCAGACGAATTCCCTATGTGACCATTTTGTTCATTGCGCTAAATGTTTTGATCTTTGTCTATCAGCTCTTCTCTCCTCAAGGACTGCAGTTCTTCGTCTACAAGATGGGGGCCATTCCCTACGAGATAACTCATTTCAGGTCTTTGCCGTTGGTCTTTATGGAGTCAGGCGAGACTCTATCCCGTCTCTCTCCGCCACTGACCCTGATTGCCTCCATGTTCATGCATGGAGGCTTATTCCACCTGGTATTCAATATGCTTTATCTCTGGATTTTTGGGAACAATATCGAAGATTTTCTCGGTCCAGTGTGGTTCGTTCTTTTCTATCTGGCCTCTGGCTTAGGTGCATCTCTTACCCACATCCTTTTTAATCCCAATTCTCAAGTTCCCATGATCGGAGCCAGCGGAGCCATCGCAGGAATACTCGGGGCTTATCTGATTCTCTATCCTCAAGCGCGCGTGCTGACCCTTGTTTTTTTGTTTTTCTTTATCAGGATCATCCCGATACCCGCCGCTTTTGTCCTGGGATTGTGGTTTCTGATCCAAGTGCTCAACATAGGGGTTGGGGGAGGCGTAGCCTGGTTTGCTCATATCGGAGGTTTCTTGATAGGCATTGCCCTCATTAAAATCTTCACCAGGAAAAGAAAGCCCCGGGTGTGGGTGCATTAAGCTCCTGGGATAAGAGGTTGACAACTTCCGCGCAATTTAGTATTTTATTGCATCGCTGGCACTTATACAGCATTAGAAAATAAATCTGAGGTTTCACATAATGAAGACTTACGTACCCAAGAAAGATCAGATCGAGAAGAAGTGGTGGCTGGTCAATGCCGAAGGGAAAATACTGGGGCGTTTGGCCACGGAAGTTGCCACTCTTCTTAGAGGGAAGAGAAAGCCGGAATTTGTGGATTTTTTGGACAGCGGAGATTTTGTAGTTGTCATCAATGCAGAAAAGGTGAAAGTCACTGGAAAGAAAATGGAACAAAAAAAATACTATTCACATTCTGGATATCCTGGAGGCATAAGGGAGAAGTCCTACAAGGAACTTCTGGAAAATAAACCTGAAGAGATTATCAAAAAAGCCGTATGGGGAATGATTCCCAAGAACAAGCTCGGTCGAGCGGTCTATAAAAAGCTGAAGGTCTATCAAGGGCCTCACCATCCACATGAGGCACAAAAACCTGTAGAACATCGGTTTTAGGAGGAACAGTGAGTGTAATTCAGTATTATGGAACGGGAAAACGGAAAACATCCGTAGCTCGGGTTTTTCTTCGACCAGGAAAAGGTGAAGTCACTCTGTTTGTCAACAAGAGGCCCCGTCCTTTTAAGGAATATTTTAGCTTGGAGAGCCACAAGCATATCATCAAGCAGCCTCTCCTTTTGACTGATACGGAAAAGAAATTTGACCTCTTCGTTCGTATCAACGGAGGAGGGATAAACAGTCAGGCAGAGGCGATTCGCTTGGGAATTGCTAGAGCCTTGATAGAGTTCAACAAGGAACTGAAACCCCCTCTCAAAAGCGCAGGTTTTCTCACGCGGGATTCAAGGATTAAAGAGAGAAAGAAATACGGATTGCTCGGTGCTCGAAAAGCCCCGCAATATCACAAGAGATAGAGGGAGGTTCACAGTTGGTTACAGTAACGATGAAAGAACTTTTAGAAGCAGGGGTTCATTTTGGCCATCAAACGAAAAGGTGGAATCCCAAGATGAAGGAGTTCATCTTCGGACAGAGAAATGGGATTTACATTATCGATTTGCAAAAAACGATAAAGATTTTCAAAGAAGCTCTTGAATTCTGCAGGGAGATTGCGGCAGGAGGAAAAGACATTTTGATGGTAGGGACTAAAAAACAGGCCCAAGACATCATCAAGGATTATGCTTTGAAGTGTGAAGCCTCTTATGTGAACCAGCGCTGGTTAGGGGGGCTGCTCACGAATTTCGATGTGATTCGGGGAAGCGTAGAAAAATTGATCGAACTGGACGAGATGCGGGAAGACGGTCGGTGGGATCTGCTGTCCAAAAAAGAGCAGTCAAAAATGGAGAAGGTTTACAGAAAGCTCTCCAAAAACTTGGGGGGAATTAAGACCATGATGGACCTGCCAGGTGTGATATTTGTCATTGATTCAACCAAGGAGGAAATAGCGATATTAGAAGCTCAAAAATTAAATATTCCTATCGTCGCAGTTGTGGATACCAATGGGGATCCTGAAAACATAGATTATCCTATTCCTGGTAATGATGATGCGGTGAGAGCCATAGAATTGTTTGTTTCGAAGACGTCGGAGGCGATTATGGAAGGGAAGAAGGAACGAATAGAAAAAGAGCTTCAGGAAGAAAAAAAGGAAGAGGTTCCTCCGGAGGCAGATGAAATAACCCCCTTGGAGGAAGGTGCGCCTGCAGAGGAAGAAGCAGGTTCTGAAAAACCTAATGTAACGGAATAAGAGGAGAGGAGGACAAGATGGCGGTTTCGGCGGAATTGGTTAAGGAACTCCGTGAGCGGACAGGAATCGGCATGATGGAATGCAAGAAGGCGCTCGAGGAAAGCGATGGAGACATTGAAAAAGCCATCACGATCCTGAGAAAGAGAGGTCATGCGCGGGCAAAGGATAAGATGAGCCGGGAAGCCTCCGAAGGAGCTGTCGGATCATACATCCATCTCAATGGGAAAATCGGAGTACTTGTCGAAGTGAACTGCGAGTCGGATTTTGTGGCAAGAAACGAGGAGTTCCAAGAATTGGTTAAAAATATCGCCATGCATATTGCGGCCTCGAGCCCTCAATATGTTTCCTCCGAGGAGATTCCTCAAGAAGTGCTGGAAGAGGAGAAAGATATAATCAGGGAGCAATTCAAGGATTCCAACAAGCCTCCTGAGATCGTCGATAAGATCGTAGAGGGGAAGTTGGGCAAGTTTTACCAGGAGGCCTGTCTTCTTGATCAGCCTTACATAAAAGATGATAAAGTGTCCGTTAAAGAACTGATAACATCTTTCATAGCCAAATTTGGAGAAAATATTCTTGTCAGACGGTTTGCCCGGTTTGAACTGGGCAAAGATTGATGACTCAATATGCAGAATAAAGAGCCGGATTATAAGAGAATTCTACTGAAACTTTCCGGGGAATCTCTTCTCGGCAGCTTGCCCTACGGGATCGATTTTAACACCACTAAATCCATCGCGGAAGAGATCAAAGAAGTCCATGATTTGGGCTTACAGATCGCCATCATGATCGGAGGAGGCAACATCTTCCGTGGAATCCAAGGCACAAAGGCCGGTATTGATAGGGCATCGGCTGATTACATGGGGTTGCTCGCCACAATCATGAATGGGATTGCTCTCCAGGAAGCACTGGAGAAGACCGGTATAGTCACACGTCACATATCTGCCATCGAAGTTAAAGCAGTAGCAGAGCCTTTTATAAAAAGACGAGTTATCAGGCATCTGGAGAAAGGAAGGATTGTCATTTTTACGGCTGGAATCGGGAGCCCTTTCTTCACGACCGATACGGCTGCAGCACTCAGAGCCCTGGAGATAAGAGCTGAGGTCATCCTCAAAGCCACGAAGGTGGATGGTGTCTTCACGGCGGATCCCTTGATCGATAAATCAGCGAAAAAATTTGAGACCATCAAATATCTGGACGTGATAAAAAAGGGACTGAAAGTTATGGATGCCACGGCCATTTCTCTGTGCAAGGAAAATAAGCTTCCCATTCTAGTGTTTAACCTGAAGAAAAGAGGAAATATCAAGAAAGCAGTCTTGGGAGAGAGGGTCGGAACAAAAGTCCATTAGATCCGACAGCCCGGATGATCCAGGAAAAAAAATTGTTTAAGGGGAATAAGAATGGTCAAAGAAACACTGCGGGACGTTGAAAAGAGGATGAAAACTTCGGCGGAACATTTTCGTAAGGATCTGAGCAGGCTGAGAACTGGGAGAGCCAATCTCGGTCTTTTTGAGGACATCAAAGTAGACTACTATGGAACTCAGACTCCGATCAATCAGGTCGCAACCCTTGGCGTTCCCGATGCGACTTTGATTACTATCCAGCCATGGGATCCATCCCTGTTAGAGGATTTAGATAAGGCCATCAGAAACGCTGATCTAGGTCTCAATCCCATAAACGACGGCAAACAGTTGAAAGTACCTATTCCACCCCTGGATGAAGAAAGGCGTAAGGATCTGGCCAAGCACATAAGGAACATGCTGGAAGAGGAAAAAACGGCGCTTCGCATCATGAGGCGCGATGCAAAGGACGAGATCGAAGAGATGGAGAAGAGCAAAGAAATCACCGAAGATGATAAGTTCTGGGGTTTTGACAAACTTCAGGAAATCACCGATGAGTATGTGAAGAAGATCGAAGAATATGCGGCTGCCAAGGAAAAAGAAATCTTAGAATTCTAGATAGAACAAACTATTTCTTACTGAACCAGTTTTCCACTGTTCCAAATTTTGTCCGTATGACGACACCCCAGCCGATTATGCTCAGAACAAAAGAGAACAGAGAGCCGAAGATCGGCACAAATCCGATAAAGCCAAACAGAAGAAGTCCGAGGATGACGGCCAGGAGTGAAGAAGGCCGCTTTCCGCTTAAAGCTCCGTAGATGCTGTCTCCGAGGAAATAGAACACAACCACGCGTCCGAAAATATTGATAATGACTCCTATAGCGATCAATGCGAGAAGAATCGGAATTCCTATCAAGATAAAGGAGAGAAACACAGAGAATATAACGAGTCCTGTAAAGATGATGATGCTCAGAAGACCGATCCCGAAAACCGGCCAGAAAGAGGTTCTGATTTGGCTGGAAGCAAATGAGACAGGTTTGGGGAAGATGGCGACTAGAATAATCGCCAGCAGGAACCAGATAAATAGAGTGATCAGTTTGAAAATGACTAGGAGAGGAAGCAGGGAGAGCCCGAAGATGCCCACCAGCCCGTCTTTTAAAAATCGGGCCACTTCCTCCGAAGTGCTGAAAAAGACCGTATCCCCGTCGATGGTAGATCCAGTTTCCCTATCTAAAGTGCCTCCCAGGGAAAGGACGTCTCCCTCAATTCTGGCGGTAGAGGTCAGCCTTATCTCTGAACCGAAGCCTACCACGGCCTCGCCCACCTTTCCTTCTATCACAATCGTGCCGCCGAAATTGATCACGTTTTCCGTAACCTCGCCTTTGATGAGGATATCGCCGCCCCAGGAGATGATATTATCCTGAATCTCTCCTTCTTTGACCACGATATCTTTTTTGAAAATAATCCCCTGTCCTTGAAGGGGAATCAGACCGAGAAAAAAGAAAAGAACACTCAGACAGAGAATTTTTTTATTGATCATGCTTTTTCTCCGGCAAAGAATTTTCTTTTGGCCCCATAGAGCAAGAGGGCAGAAAGGATCACAGTGAGAGCAATAAGTATTATTTGTATTTCGGGATTCAGAAGGGTGGTAAGGTTTGCCAATCCATTGACGAACAGCGAACCCAGTTTATAGAGAATTTTGACCAGGAGAGAAATCAATTTCGATGCTTTGACCAGGATAAAAATGAAATTCCGGAACAGATCCAATGCCATACGGTTAAGGTTGATAAATAGATAACCCAGATTCTGGCCAGTCAGTAAATAGACAGCAAAAAATGCGAAGACGGCCGATATTATCCCGACAGCTGCAGCGGTCAACCATTCCCGAAGAGGAGTGACGCGGGGAAAAATTTGGGTAAGGACACGCTGGGTGAAACCTGGCGGAATCTCCAAAGGAGGAAGGCTCTTGGACGCTTTAACAAGGACCTCTCTCTCCTCGACAGCACTTCTACATTTCAAGCAGGAAGAAATGTGTTCCCGGATGGATTGAGTTTCCTCAGGAGAGAATCCTTCTTCTAAGAAGAGATAGATTTGATCGATGTGAAGACAGCTCATACCTTTTCCTCCAGAAGCTTACGGATAAGTTCTTTGGACTGAAAAACTCTGTTTTTCACCGTGCCCACGGGAATTCCTTTTATTTCTGCAATTTCTTGGTAGCTGAATTCGTTTACGTATCTCCATACGAAAAGCTCTCTGAAGTTTGGAGGAAGATATTTGAGGACCTGCTCAACCTTAGCGGTGAGTTCGTTGAGTTCGAACCGAGCACAAATTGAGGGTTCGTCCGATGGAATTTCAAAAGAAGGGAAGTTGGTATCTTCAGAAGCCGTTTGATCGACTGAAAAAGCATCGATTTTTTTCTTTCTCCAATAGTCTATGATGTGGTTTGAAGCAATCTTAAATAGCCAGGTTCTGAATTTGAACTGAGGTCGATATGAATGGAGGGAGGAATAGGTTTTGATGAATACGTCTTGAGTAAAATCGAGTGCCAGTTCTCTATCTCCGATCATGCGGCCGATGTAATTCAGGAGAGGTTGTTGATGCCTCTTTAAAATCATTTCGAATGCCTGTCTATCACCTTGGAGTGCCTGTTTGACTAATTTTTTATCTTCATCCATGGAGGACTTCCAGCCCTCAGATTTTTATACGGATTTTTAAAAAAAAGGTTTTTTTCTAACGTTCGATGATTTCGACATCCGGGGGGAGTTTCAATTCAAAGATATTCTTGGGAAGATCGGTGTTGATCTGGATTTGGCTAAATTGGAATTCTGTTTTGTTTCCCTCCCAGTCGATGAATACGGCTTTTCGGATGAGCCATCTCTTTTCATCTATCTCCAGGAGCATGAACGAATCATCTTCCTGTTGTTTTGGGATCAGTTTTATCTGCAGGTTTTGGGGTTCATCTGTAGGAAAGGGGCTGAACTCCACGCTATAGAACTCCAGCAGCGTTTTTTGGCCCGTGAGGATATCCAATATTTCTGTTTCGTGGCTCTCTTCGACCAGAGAACCACGCACGAGTTGGTTATCTTCTGAGAAGTAAGCCTGATACCTGTCACCTTCGTATAAATAGATGTTGTTCTCAGGGTCTTTGTATTCCCACCTCATCAGATCGGGCTTTTGAAAGTAAAGCTTCCCTTTCTCGTTTAATGGCGTAGAGACCATAGCAGAGTAGTAGATATGAACGAATTTTGCCTCCAGGCTTTGAAGAGATCGCAGGTTCTTTTCCAATCTCAGGGCCACATCCTCTGCGGTTTGGGGGAGGCAAAGCAATGGAAAGAGCAAGATCCAAATGAATCGATTCATGCTACAGAGATTATACCATAAAGGAATCCGTAGTTTGACCGTCTATCCAAAGGTTTGCTATATATGGCTTCATGGCAATCAATCATATCATTTTTTTGCTGGCCTATTGTGCCGTTCTTCTTTGTGTCGGGATTTTGTTCTCGAAGAGAATGAAGACCCTCGAAGATTATTTTCTTGCGTCCCGAAATCTTCCAGCCTTGTGGGTTTATTTCTCGCTGACAGCATCCTGGATTGGGGCCACTTCCATTCTGGTTACTGTGGATGAAGCATACAGAGAAGGCATGAGTTCCTTTTGGATCATCGGTCTGCCGGCTGTGCTCACAGTCGTCCTGTTCGCTTTTTTCCTTGCCCGTCCGATCCGGAGGTTGCCCATAATCACGCTACCAGACCTCGTGGAAATGCGTTATGGTCGAACGGTGAGGCATCTGGCTTCGATTTTGATCATCTGGTACATGATTCTTCTTGCTTCGTCTCAGATGGTAGCGCTCGGGAATTTCTTAAAAATCTTTCTCAACACTTCCTATCTCACCTGTTTGGTCCTGGGAACGGCTGTGGTCCTCGTTTATTCTGCATTCGGGGGATTTATCTCTGTTGTTCTTACCGATGGGCTGCAGTTTTTTCTTTTGGCTGCCGGGATAGGAGGGGTTTTTATTTTTCTGGTTCAATCCTCGAACATTCAGGATGTCGCACAGGCCGCAGCCGAACTTGAGAAACTCGATTATTTCAATTTTTTCTCTGATCTGAAGAAAAACTTTCTCATGGCCCTCTCCTTCACTTGTGCTTGGATGATTTCTCCGATCGCATGGCAGAGAATTCAATCGGCAAGAAGCCTCAGGAGTGCTCAATATGGACTTTTGGCCACCGCGGTGACTCTTTTTTGTTTCTTCGGCATTGTGGTCGGGATAGGCTTGTTTTCTCTGCCGCTCTTTCAACCTGGCGAGTGGGAGGGGTCTCTGCTCTCTTGGATCCTTTCAACGAAAACGGGATTTTTTCTAGGAGGTGTTCTATTTGTGGCAGTGGTGGCAGCGATCATGTCAACCATGGATACAGCGATCAACACAGGAGCGCTGTCGATGGCCCATGATGTGTATTTTCAGATTTTATCTCGAAACAAGAAAAGCCATGTCGTATCGGCCAGCAGGATTTCCACAATCCTTGTAGCGGCTCTCGCCTTTCTGGTAGCCACACGCTTCCGGAGCATCCTCCAGACGCTCGGATTGGCTTCGGAGATCATGGCAGAGGGGCTTTTCGTTCCGGGATTGGCGATGCTTTTTCTGAGAAAAAGAAGACCTGCGGCCGGATTTCTAAGCCTAGTTGCAGGGGGAGGATATGCCTTGGTTGGATTTTTATGTGAAACAAAACTCATTGTTGGGGACTGGCCGACCTGGCCTTATTCGGTGCCCTATGGACTGGCGGTGAGCATGGCAGGATTTATAGTCGGAGGATTTATAGACAAATATTGGGAACGCTTCCGCTGAGTGGAAGCATCCTTATTTCCGTGACAAAGAAAAAGTCAGGCAAGATGATTCGTCAGCCCGTGGATTTTCCCCAGCGAGGAAAATCCACTTATTCCTCGGCTCGCTCTCCTCTTCGAGGAACCGTGCCCGCTCGCCTCCGGATGGCTTCCGAACCAGCTTGCCTGACTTACTAAGATATTATCACGGAAATAAGGATGCTTACCCGCTAAGTTTGATTTTTGAGTTTTTGTGTGAATTTGTATATAGTGTATCCGATGTCCGTGCTGCGTAAGTTGCGGTGGAATCTGATAGGGATTTTGGGCAAATGGATTTTATGGGTATGGATTAAATCCACTCGGATAACCGTCCTCGGGGAATCCCGTTACTACGAATTAAGAAGAAAGAAAAGGCCTGTCATTATTTTGATCTGGCACGGAAAGATTTTTTTGGCTCCCTATTTTTTTCGGAAAAAAGGGATTATGCCGCTGATAAGTCCGAGCGAAGATGGAGAGATCATTGCCCAGATCGTCTCCCGGTGGGGATACAAGGTGCTCAGAGGATCCAGTTCTCACAGCATCATAAGGGCATGGAGCGAGATGAGGAAGGAGCTGAAGAGAGGAGGACAGGTGATCATTGTGCCTGATGGTCCCAAAGGGCCTGATCGAGAAATGAAGCCCGGGGCTTTGAAATTGGCCCAAGATACCAGAGCCTATCTCGTTCCCTTTACCTTTTCGAGCTCGAAAAAGAGGAATCTCGACAGTTGGGATAATTTTCTGATTCCGAAGC
This sequence comes from uncultured Eubacteriales bacterium, assembly GCA_964346815.1. Classification (GTDB taxonomy): domain Bacteria; phylum Acidobacteriota; class Aminicenantia; order Aminicenantales; family Aminicenantaceae; genus CAYFWF01. The sequence goes on from CAYFWF010000019.1 coordinate 30,230, forward strand.
CTTTTTCAAGGATTGTGGCCATATTCGGAGAACCCTTCTCGGTCGAGATGGAACTGGCTGCAGAAGATTTGGAGAAGGAACGCCAAAGATTTGAACGTTTTTTTGTTCGCTTCGATCGGGAGGCAGACTTCTATTTCGATTGATCCGCCGGCTTATCCCTTTCCACCACCTGCGTTGTCATAAATAGGATTTTATGTTATATATACTCGAAATCAGAGCAAAAAAGGAGAAACAAATGAGAGCAAAGGGAATTTTGGTTTTTCTGGTTGTCTTGTGTTGTGCATATTCTCTGTCCGGCCAAACTGCTGAAGAGTTGATCGCTCAAGGCGATGCGCTGTTCGAAGAGATGAAGGATATGGCTGCGGCGAAAGAGGCGGAAGCCCTTTATCATAAAGCCGTTGGCCTGATGGATAATAAATACGAGGCTTTTTGGAGATTATCGAGAATTCTGTATTATATCGGAGAACACACCGAAAAAAAGAAGGAGAAAAAGACCATTTTTGCACGAGGCGTGTATTATGCGGAAAAAGCCATTGATCTTGAACCGGAGAAACCAGACGGTCATTACTGGCATGGTGTAAACAACGGGAAATACGGAGAGACGAGAGGAGTGCTTAAGAGCCTTTTCCTGGTCAAACCAATAAAACAGGCGATAAACAAAGTGATAGAGCTCGATCGTTCCTATGAAGACGGCGGCCCGGATCGAGTCCTGGGCCGGGTTTATTTCAAGCTCCCTGGTTTTGCCGGGGGGAGTAAGGAAAAATCTCTCGAACATCTGTTGAAGTCAAAGGAGTATGGCCCTGATGATGCAGTGACTAGGCTCTATCTTGCTGAGACCTATCTTGAGTTGGACGAAGTAGAAAAAGCCAAACAGGAATTGGATTATATTTTGTCAATGGAGCCCGATCCTCGTTGGACTGTCGCTGTGGAGGAGAACAAGGAAGCCGCAAGGGAACTGCTGGAACACAAAAAATTCAAGAAATAATTCGAAAGACAGGTTAGTCTGAAAAAACCTGGGCATCGAAGATTTCGATGTGAGCTCCTTTCCTCCAGTCATCTTGCTCCAGGCCTGCCTTTAAACATCCGTGATTCAGGTAGGTCTCTCGATCCCAGCCATATTCCGTAGGAACCTGGGGCAGGAGAAGTCCTTTGTTCAATCCTTTGGAGATGATGATCCCATGTTTGCCGACTTCAATTTCCGAGGTGTCTTTGGCGGGCTTGGGGATACTGAGGACAGAAATCTCTATTTTCGTTTTTGGGAGCTCTTCGATCTCAATGGATTGAAAACGGAAATCCTGAGTGGCGGCCGATATGGCGGCATCAATGATGGTCTCGTACAAAGGCTTCAAGGGAAGAGGGTAACCTATACAACCGCGAAGCTGGTCATCCTTTTTCAGAGTCACAAAAGCACCTCTTTTTTCTTTGAGGGTTTCGTCTTCCGGTTTTATTTTAGGTGGCTTTCCCTTTTCCAGGTAAAAGAGGATGGCTTTTCGAGCAAGCTGAAGCAAAAAAATCTGTTGCTCCTCGCTTAAGGGATTATCCATTGGTCTTTCCTTTGCCGATGGGATTTAAATTTGATCGGAGAAAGAAAAAAATCATTCTGATACTCTATGACGAAAGGTTTGATGACCAGTTGGCTTTTTGTGTTGATATCTATGTTCAAAAAAAGTTTCCCATAAGAGGAGGGAGCCAGGATTTTGTTTATTTTCTTCTGATCGGGCTGGTAGGAGTAGAAACCGAGGATCTTGTTGTCGAGCAGCTTGATGAAGGATAGAAAAATTTCCTCTGAAGAGAAGAAGCCTCTCCGGGAAGGGAAAATCCTTTCCACGAAAAACATAAGACCCCGCTTGTGCCCGATGAGGAACCCATCCGTGTTTGTACCGGAGAGAACGAGACGAAGCGCAGCAAAAGATGTCAGAGCTTCCTCGGAAAGGTAAACTTCCATTCTATTTTATTATAACAAAAAAAAAGAAAAAGAGGGGATCGTTCGTGAATCCAAGTCAGATAAGACCGATCAAGGGAACAAGAAACCGGATGCACAGCCAGATAATGACGATACCTGATACGTTGAGCCAAAATCCTATTCTCATCATTTGAGGCAGACGAATCATGCCGGAGCCGTAGATGATAGCGTTGGGTGGTGTCGCCACCGGAAGCATGAAAGCAAAGCTGCACCCGATCGCACTTCCGAGAACAGGCGGGAGCGGATCGATCGAAGCGGCACTGGATATTGCTATGATAATCGGAATAATCATGTTCGCGGATGCTGTGTTAGAGGTTAATTCGGTCAGGAAGACACTGAATGTGACCGATAGAAGGGTAATAAGTGTCAAACTGGCTGAGCTTCCACCCATGGAAATGAAAAATTCGCCGATAGCATCTGCCAGACCCGTTTCGAACATCTGGAACCCCATGGACAGTCCTCCACCGAAAAGGAGGAGCGTTCCCCAATCGATTTTAAGGGCTTCCTTGAGGGAAAGGGTGAACTCCCCCCTGTTGGGATCTACAGGCAAGAAGAAGAGCAGTGAAGCTCCTATAATCGCGGCTACGGATTCGGGGAAATGATTATGGAACCAGAGAAAGACAGGAGATTCTCTTCCCCAGATAAGGGAGACGAAACCCGGGAAGACCCAGAGGAATACTGTGACAGAAAAGGCCATCAGGACATTTTTCTGAGCCCTGTTAAGGGGTGGCCTGGAATTGTCACTAGGGAGAGAGAGAATCTGCTCTGGCCCCTCTGAAGAATTCTCGCCTCTCAGATTCCATCTCATGATGAGAAACAAAATGCAGAACATGGGAATCAGAATAAGGAATCCAATGACCATCCATTGAAAAAATGTGACCTTGTAATCGACCAGCCTCTCCAGCATTCCTATGGCGATAAGATTGGGAGGGCTTCCGATGGGAGTTCCGATTCCTCCGATAGAGGCAGAATAAGCCACAGCCAGGAGTAGAGCAATACTGAAAGGGATTCTGTTTTTTCTTTCTCCATTCGCTTTGAAAGATTCCAGAATACCCAAGGCTATTGGAAACATCATCGCTGTCGTCGCTGTGTTGCTGATCCAAAGGGTAAGAAATATACTGGTCAGTCCCAGTGCGAAAAGTATCCTTGATTTTCTGTTAGCGATACTCTTGAAGGAGAGAACCGAAAAGGCCAATCTTCGATCCAATGTGTGCACGCACATAGCGCGGGCCAGAATGAAGCTTCCAAGAAAAAGCATTATGATCGGATTGGCAAAGGGAGCAAAGGCATCCATCACCGGGCAGATGCGTAATGCCGTTAGAAAAAAGGGAATCATAAGCGCTGTAATCGGGATAGGGATACATTCTGTCACCCACCATACGACCACCAGGAGAAAAACAGCAAGAAGATGGTGGGCTTTGGGATTTTGAGGAAGAAGAGGAGAGAAATAGGCCAGGAGAAAAAACAGAGGTCCCAAGAAAAATCCTAATTTTTTCCTGGTATCCATACTAATTTGTTTCGGATTCGTTTGTTTCCGCGCCAGTTCCGGAAGCCTTTTTGGCCCAGATTACCAGCCCGTATCCCTTGAGGAAGAACAGGGCTTTATCCAACCTGGAGACCAACCAGACCACCGGATAAATGAGAGAATAGAGTCGAAAAGACAATTTTTTGGAATGGAATTCTTCTGATGTGGTGGGCCGGATATGTCCATCTCTCAGATCTTCGGGCACTTCTGGCCGGAAAACTTTAATATAGAAAAAATTCAGGATCAATTCCAAGGACTCTGTAAAAAAACGAGAGAAGTTCTTCCCAGAAAAAACACAGAATCCAGCCCTTTCAAGCTTCTTCTGAAGGGTTTCCAGTGTGTAGCCTTCTCTTTTGTGTCCGTAGAATTCCAATTTGAGACCCAGGAATGATCGGATTTTATGGAGGAGAAAGAGCCTTCCTGTTTGGGGAGTGGCGAGAATCAACTGTCCTCTGTCTTTGAGCACACGATGGATCTCTTCCAAGCAGAAGTCATCATCGTCCAGATGCTCTAAATAATCCAAGCTGACCACCAGGTCAAAAGAGCAGGTTTTAAAGGGAAGAGTTCCTTCTCTGATCTGGACGAGATTTTCTTTGAGCAGGCTTTGAGTGGACTTCAGGTTGAGGAAATCTTGGTCAGCGCTCAGCCAGAAACCGCCCTTTTGACGCAGAAAATAGCTCAAAGTTCCCTGGGCACAGCCTAGATCCAGATTGAAAGAGGAAGGGCCTGCAGCCATTCTTTTTTCGAGCAACCTCAGCTTTTCTTTTTTTTTGAGAGACCGTTTGAATACTTGAAGCTGCCAGGATTCCGACGCCATCAGGGAGGATTATATTTTTTTTGCCTGGAAAAAACAAGAGCAGTCAGGCGGGCTGATTCGTCAGCCCATGGATTTCTACTGCTGAAATGTCTCCTCCGTCATCTGAGTTCTTGACTCAAATTGGGGGAAGAATTATGATGAGACAAATGAATTATGAAACGATCGTTGTGGGTGCTCTAGAGACCAACTGTTACCTCGTTTATTGCGAGCAGACTTTGGAATGCGCTGTTGTGGACCCCGGTGCAGAGCCGGAAAAAATCATTCGTTCCATCGGAGAAAAAGCGCTTAAGCCAAATGTCCTGATCAACACTCATGGTCACGTTGACCATGTTGGAGCGAATAAGGACATCAAAGAGAAGTATGACATTCCATTGATTATTCATTCATCGGATAGCGCCATGCTGAACAATATTCTCAACTCGACCATGGGGTTTTTTCTGGGTGCAAAAAAATCTCCCCCTCCAGATAAATTCATTGAAGAAGGAGAGGAAATACACATCGGAAACTCCAAGTTAAAAGTGATCCACACTCCGGGTCATTCTCCTGGAAGTGTGAGCTTATCAGGAGATGGATTTCTGCTTTCCGGAGACGTGCTGTTTTGCGGAGGAGTGGGAAGGACAGATCTTCCGGGCGGGTCCTGGACTGAACTCGAGAAGTCGATAAGAGAGAGAATCTATTCCTTTCCCGATGATACCTCGATCCTTCCCGGGCATGGGCCTTCAACGACAGTGGGCCAAGAGAAAAAGTCGAATCCTTTTGTGCAATGAAAGATGATCCCTCCCAACCTGAGGATGTCGTTCGCGTATTTCTCGAATTTCTGACCGTTGAAAAAGGTCTTTCCGCTAACACCATTCAGTCCTATTCCTCGGACCTGAAAAAGCTGTTTCTCTTTTTCAGAAAAGAGAAAATTGAGTGGCGAAAAGCAGAGGAAGAAGATCTGATTAAATTCATCCACCACCAAAGCCGGGCCAGGCTTTCTTCCCGATCTCTTGCCAGATTGATATCCTCAGTGAAATCCTTCTATAGATTTCTTGTCTTGGACGGAATGATCAGCAAGAGCCCTGCATTGAATCTATCCACTCCAAGGTTGTGGTTGGATTTACCTAAGTTCTTGACCGAGAAAGAAGTCGAGCGGCTCCTTGAACAACCGGATGAGAAGTCCAGCCAATCGCTGAGAGATAAGGCTATGCTCGAGTTTTTATATGCTACGGGACTTCGGGTAACAGAACTCACCTCTTTGAAGCTCAAGGATTTGAATTTAGAGCAGGGTTTTGTTCTCTGTCACGGGAAAGGAGGAAAGGAACGCATCGTCCCCATAGGCCATTCAGCGCAGTCGGTTTTGAGGAACTATCTTCAAGAAGCCAGGCCAAAATTTGTGAAAAAAGAAGATGACTCACTTTTTTTGACAAATAGAGGCGGCGCCTTCACCCGTCAAGGATTCTGGAAAATGCTGAAAAAATATGGAGAACAAGCTGGCTTGGAGAAAAAGATCAGCCCTCACGTGCTTCGTCACTCCTTTGCCACCCATCTTCTGGAACGAGGAGCGGATCTTAGGTCTGTGCAGCTCATGCTCGGACACAGCCAGATCACCACCACCCAGATATACACCCATGTAAGCCGCAGGCAGCTTCAAAGGGTTTACGAGAAATATCACCCCCGGGCTTGAGCAGTCGCCCCAGCATCCCTGCATTCAGAAGAAAATATAACCATCCCGATGTTTTTTTCGTACAAAGAATGTTGACAGGATTGAGAGAATCTGCTAATCTTACTATTTAGTTCAACAATTAAACTAATTAGTTTATTAATTAAACCATCAGGTATGAAAACGAACAAAAAAGATCTCAGAAAGGAACGAGAACGTCGCCGGCAGGAAGAGAACAAGCATTCTATCCTCCAGGCGGCCGAAGGTATTTTTGCTCAGAAAGGTTTTAACCTGGCTACAGTGGATGAAATAGCAGAGGAGGCCCAATTTTCTAAGGCCACTCTTTATCGTTATTTCAAGAGCAAAAGCGAGATACTTTTTGAGATCATCTACAGAACTTTTGAGGAAAGCTATCAGGAAGTAAAAAAAATTCAATCGAAATCGCTGAGTGCAGAAGAAAAATTGAGGCAGCTCATCGGATATATCATTTCCTATTATCACAAAAAGCAAAATCTTGCCCGGATACTCTTCATGGAGAAAGCGGCCATAAAGAAACTCGTCAAAGGCGAATCCGGGTCAAAGAATCACCCCTCTCATTTTCATCCGGAGATTCCCCATCGATTCAAATCCAAGATGAAACAAATCTCAGATGTCATCGGCGAAATCATCCAAGAGGGAGTGGAATCCGGGGAATTCAGGGAAATGGATGTCCATGACGCAAGCGCGGTTTTAGGCGCAATGATGAGGGGGTTTTATTTTCGCGGACCCCTGCGTGGAAAACACTACAGCATGAGGCAGACAGCTGATTTGCTTCATTCGTTTTTCATGAATGGTATAAAAAAGCAACAAAAGGTCAGATAAGGAGTTTGAATATGCAGAAGAAGATCATGCTTATTCCCTGCCTTCTGGGTATGTTATTGACTTTCATGCATCTGTCATTTTCACAGGAAAAACTTACTCTAACCTTAGATAAAAGCGTTCAGCTTGCTCTCTCCCAAAATCCCAGCTATCTTGCCACAGAGGAAAGAGTGGATGCAGCCTATTCCAGGCTCAGAGAAGCAGCTTCGGGTTTCTTACCTGCCCTGAATGCCCAGGGGTTGCACACCTTGGATGAGAAGGTGTTTGAGCTCGAATTCCCATCCTTTGTTCCCGGTGAGCCTCCTCAGAGAGTAGAGGTCGATTTCACTAGAGACTATCAGTTTACTTTTTCCTTGTCCGTTCCTCTTTTCTCCGGTGGAAGGCTGACCTCCGGATTCAGACAGGCGAAATATAACTTGGAATCCACCAAAGAAGTCGTTAGGCAGTCCAAGCACGTGACCGTCTTCAACACCAAGAGAGCTTTCTTCGGATACCTTCTAGCAAAGGAGTTTGTTGCAGTGGCAGAAGAAGCGGAGAGGGTAGCAAAAGAGAGTTTAGAAAATGTGAAAAATATGTACGAAGTAGGGATGGCCTCGAAAATGGATCTTTTAAGATCTGAAGTACGACTGACCAACATGCAGCCTCAAATAATCGGGGCGAGGAATTCCATGAGGATTGCTGAACTCAATCTAAAAACTCTTTTGGGATTGGACCTCTCACAGCCTGTCGATATAACTGGAGCCTTAGAATACCAACCCTTCGAACCCGATTTGGAGGAATGTGTGAACATAGCTTTAATCAACCGGCCTGAAGTCAAGCAGCTTGACTTCCAGAGAAAGATGGCCCGAGAAAACTTGAAGCTTTCCAGGGCAGGCTTTCTTCCTACTCTGGCCTTATCCGGCACCTACAATTTTTGGGCAGACAAATTCAGCTTCCAAAAAGACACTTGGTCCTCTTTTTATTCTGTTAACCTAGTCTTGAATATCCCTATTTTCAATGGGCTCAAAGAATCTGCCCAGATTGCTCAATCGAAAGCGATGATCAAGGAAATCGAGTTGAATCAGAAGGCCTTACGGGACGCGGTGGAATTTGAAGTCCGTCAGTCTGTTTTGTCGCTCCAGGAGGCTAAAGAATCTCTGCTATCCCAGGAGAAGAATATCGAACAAGCAAAGGAAAGCCTTCGGATTACCCGGTTGAATTTTAATGAAGGAATGGCAACCACCCTGGACGTCATTTCTGCTGAGGCCGCTTATAGCCAGGCCCAGGTGAATTATTCTCAGGCTCTGTACAACTATGTCATTGCTGCTGCTGAATTGGATAGAGCCATGGGAATCGGATATGAAAACTACGAGTGATATGATCGGAGAAACAAGATGTTAAGAAACATTGTATCAAAAGTCGTCATGGTTTTTCTCCTCTCATTTTTGCTGGTTTGCTGTCAGCAGCCTCAAGACACAGAGGAAGGAAGAGAGGAATCCTTAGGTGCTGCACCCGTTAAGGTGTTCAAGGTCAAGAGACAGAGAATCTCAGAGAAGCTTTTGTACACCGGTTTGATCGAGGCCTGGAACAAAGTCAACATCACTCCCGAAGTAGGGGGAAAAATCGCAAGAATCTACGTGGAGGAAGGAGATCGAGTCAAGGAAGGACAACTGCTTGCCGAGCTGGACACGCGGGCCATTCGTCTTCAGTTGGAACAGGCAAAAGCTGGTTTGGCTGTGGCAGAAGCCAATCAAAAAGATGCCCGGCGAAATATGGAGCGGATGGAGCGTCTGAAGTCGGAGAATGCTGTATCCGAGCAGCAGTACGAACAGGTCAGACTGGCCTATGAAGCGGCTGATGCTCAGCTTCAACAGGCGAGAGCCGCTGTGAACCTGGCCAACCACAATCTGGAAGTATCTATAATGAGAGCCCCATTTGGTGGAGTGGTTGCATCCAAAAATGCAGAGGTTGGCGATGTGATCAATCCCATGATGGGGGGGCTTTCTCCGACCAGCGGCGTTCTGACCCTTGTGGATTTTTCGCGCGTGAAAGTTGAGATAGAAGTGACCTCCCAGGATATTGTGCGGATAAAGAAAGGACAGACTGCGCTCTTGCGTGTGGATACTTTTCCTGGCCGAGTCTTCACTGGCCGGGTCTCTATCGTGAATGTGGCAGCCGATCCTTCTACGAAAAAATTCGGAGTGGAAGTCGTTGCGGATAATCCAGACCTTGTGCTGCGGCCGAATACTTTTGGAGAGGTCACACTCGAAATCAGCACTCACGAGGATGCCCTGGTCATTCCCCAAAAGGCTGTGCTCGAGAATAAATATGTCTTCGTCGCTCAGGATGATAATACAGCATCGAGAAAAGAGATTTACCTGGGACTTCAGAACACGGACATGGTGGAAGTGACATCAGGAATTGAAGAGGGGAACCTTGTGGTCGTGGAGGGCAACTATGGGCTGGAAGATGGAGCCAAAATTGAAATTACTGAGGAAATCCAATGAAAATACCAGAATTTTCAGTGAACAGAAAAGTGACGACGGCCATGTTGGCCATGATTTTGGTCGTTCTGGGTTCGATCGCTTTCACCCGGCTTGGTCTGGATTTTTTCCCGGATCTTGAATTTCCCACGGTGTCGGTCATCACAACCTACAGAGGGGCCTCGTCCGAAGATATCGAGAATACCATCACGAGGCCTTTGGAGCAGATCATCAACTCTGTGAACCGGGTGAATAAGGTCAATTCCATGACCATAGAAGGGGCTTCTGTCATTATGGTGGAGTTTGAATGGGGAACGAATCTGGATTTTGCCGCCCAGGATATTCGTGATCAGATTGGACTTTATAGAGCCTATCTCCCGGAGGAAGCCACCGATCCCTTGGTTGTGAAATTCAATTTCTCTCAATTTCCCATTCTGTTCGGTGGGATCACGGCCGACAGGCCTACTGTCGAGCTCAAAGAAATCATCGATGATGAAGTTGCCCCCAGACTCGAACGGATCGATGGAGTGGCGTCTGTTCAGGTCTTTTCTACTGAAGTGCGGGAAATCTTGGTCAATGTCGATAAGGCCGCACTGGAATCACTCAGACTCACCCTGGATCAAATCCTTGTTGCTCTCCGTATGGAGAATGTAAACCTCCCTGCGGGGCATATCGTCGAAAGGCATTCTGAGTTCTTGATCAGAACTCTCGGAGAGTTTAGAAACGTCGAGGATATCCGAAACACCATCATAGGTTCCAGCCAAAGAGGTCAGCCGCTATATTTGCGTGATGTTGCCGAGGTCCGGGACGGGTTGAAGGAAGCGCGGTTTCGATCGCGGATCCAAAGGGAGAAAGGAGTCATTTACACCATAAGCAAAAGGTCGGGTGCCAATACGGTCATCACAGCCGAGGCCGTCAAGGAGGAGCTGGAAAGGATCCGACCTTCTCTACCCGAAGATATCCAATTCTGGCCTTTTATGGACCAGGCCGACATGATACAGCAGGTCATAAACAGAACAGGAAGCAATGCCTTAGTTGGAGGCATTTTGGCCATCTTTTTTCTGTTCGTTTTTCTCCGTAACTGGCGGCCTACCCTGACAATTGCTCTGGCCATTCCTCTTTCTGTAATCACGACGTTCATTGCGCTTTACCTTGCAGGATATACCATTAACCTCCTGACTCTTGGAGGCTTAGCATTAGGTATAGGTATGCTGGTGGATAATGCCATCGTGGTTATCGAGAATATTTTCCGGCATTTGGAGGAAGGAAAAAAAAGAGACGATGCGGCCAAAAGAGGAGCCTCCGAGGTCGGGATGGCCATCACTGCTTCTACCTTGACCACCATAGCCGTATTTTTCCCAATGGTGTTTGCCCGTGGGATTACAGGAAAACTCACTCAAGGATTGGCTTTATCCATTGCTTTCGCTCTGCTGGCCTCGTTGTTCGTAGCCCTTACAGTGGTTCCGATGGCGGCCTCCCTTCTGTTCAAAGCCAATCATAACAAAAACTCTTCTGAACGCCCTGAAAGAAAGGTTCAGTTCGAAAGAGCTCGAAGTATTTACCGGAATCTCTTGCATAAAGCTTTGAAACGGAGGGGATGGGTATTGGCTGGCGTTTTAGGGCTGTTCTTGCTCTCCTTCGTGATCGTTCCATTCTTGGGTACCGAGTTCATGCCCGCTTCGGACCGCGATATGATCATCCTCAGGGTGAAAATGCCTGTGGGGACATCTCTCGAAGAAACAAACCGCGTGGCTGAGATGGTTGAAGAACTCATGGCTCAGCAGCCTGAAATAAAGACCGTGTCTGCTCAGATCGGTTCCGCGGCTGAAGAGGACCCTTCCGATTTGGCAGGAGGCTTTTCCAACTCAGGAACTCACGAGGGAATCCTTTGGGTCGGATTGACCGAACAGACCAAGAGGGATGCCTCAGATATCGAGATTCTCGAACGTCTCAGGAGTCAATTGCCTCAGTTGAAAGGTGTGAAATTCGAAGCCATGGATATGAGCCAGATGATGATGGGCGGATCCAGCTCTCCCATTGCAATCAAAATCTTTGGCAAGGACATCTATCAGTTGAAGGCAATTGCCGATAACATTGTGGATCGAATACAGGACGTTGAAGGACTGCGAGATGTCACACACACTTTTGCCGAAGGGAAGCCGGAATACCATATCCGGATCAACAGAGAGCAGGCTTCTCGTATGGGATTGATGGTGAGCCAGGTCGCCAATACGATTCAGACGGCCTCATTAGGAAAAGTTGCCACCCGTTACAGAGAAGGGAATGAAGAAATCGACATCCGGGTCCGGTTTAGAAAGCAGTCCCGCGATAGTCTGAGGGATATCGAAAATATCCCCGTCATGACTCCGATGAACCAGATGATACGCTTGGATCAGGTCGCTTCCATCTCGAAAGGAGAAGGGCCCATTCAAATCGATAGAGAAAACCAAGCACGAGTGGTCACGGTCATGGCCAATATCGCGGGAAGAGATTTGGGAAGCGTAGTGAGAGATATCAAAGAGAGGATCACCGGCGTGGAGCGAGGACTGCCTTCTGGGTATTTTATCGAGTTCGGAGGCCAGTATGAGGATATGCAGGAAGCTTTTATTATCATGGCTGCAGCCTTTGCCTTGGCCACACTTCTCGTGTATATGATCATGGCCTCCCAGTTCGAGTCTTTCCTTCATCCCTTCGTGATCATGTTCACCATCCCTTTAGCGCTCATCGGAGTCATCGTGGCCCTTGTGGTTTCAGGGAAGCCTGTCAGTTTGCCTGTGCTTATCGGTTTTATCATGTTGGGTGGAATCGCTGTGAATAACGGGATTGTCATGGTGGATTATATCAACCAGTTGAAAAGGAGAGGAATGGATAAGGCAGAGGCCATTCTTCAGGGCTGCACCGTGCGTCTGCGTCCGGTGTTGATCACAGCATTCACCACGATTTTGGGAATGCTGCCTATGGCTTTAAGCACATCACAGGGATCTGAAATGCGGGCTCCTATGGCTATCACCGTGGTCGGCGGATTGGTCGCCACCACTCTGCTCACCCTGTTTGTCATCCCTATCATCTACAGCCTTTTCGACCGGGTTTCTTACAAGAAGAAAGCGTCCTCAATCTAAACAGCCTGGATGATTCATAAAAAATACCGAAGTTTTAGTGCCTGCGTATATTCAGATGAATCAGGCCTTATACCTGAGGTGAGCTCCTATATTTCCATAACGGGAGAGCCTGGTGGGTGGATCGATATGAATGACCTGGCTCTTTTTATTCAGTGCTAACTCCACAGCCTCATCTATGACATCTATAAGAGGTTCTGTCTTTCGCTGACAGCTCGGACATTTGATTTCGTCTGCATACAGGAATCCGCATTTGGGACAGAATTTTCCTGGCTTGCTAAGATGCCGGGTAACCAGAAGTGTCTGAACCTCGCCACGGTTCAAGCTTCGCAGCGTATTTTTCAGTCCAGAAGTGGCCAATCCCCCTTTCGCGAGCTCGGAAATAAAAAGGTTCAGGAGTTCGGATTCCTCCTCGTCCTTGAGTTTTTTTTCGAGGGCAGAAGCCTCTCTCAGAATTTTGCTCGGAGAGTCGCTGGGCTTGGCTTTGAGCCGGGTTTTAAGCCTTTCTTTAAGATAGGGATGAAGAAGAGGCTCAAATTCTCTACAATATTCGTCCATACACCCGAGAAAAAGCCAGTCAAAGTTGTTCTTTTTAAAAAGATCGAAAGTCAATTGTGCTGATCTTTTGAAGTAATCATGGAGGTGGGTGGCGATATGCCGTTCTATCCGTTTAGACTCATAACCTTCCCATCCACCTTCCCTTACCTTGCTGGGGACATCACCTGTGATATGGTCGAGTTGGGAGAGTTCCCCCATGAACAATTCATACCATTTCGACTCTTTTCTATCGAGCGTGAGCAAGCAAATCCTGCGGTGTTCGTTCAATAAGGCGGATAAAGGACGGACATAGGGATTTTGATCAAAGATGAGCCTGTTCCGTGGAGGACTGGGAAGGTCAAAGGGTTCCCAGAAGTTCTCCTCATTGCAGGAGAAGACAGCCAAACCCTTACGACTGTGGGAGTTGATATTTTCTTTGCAAAAACGGCTGATTTTTTCCAAATCCAGAAGGAGAGATTCTCTCTTGTTTTTGCCCACATCCATCTTTTCCAAGAATACTCTATTTTTATTGAGAAGGTTTTTCAGAGACAGCAAAATTTGCTTTTTTGTCAATTTGCTCTTGTCTGTGTTGAGGTAAAAAGATGTGGTGAGAAATCTGTCGCTTCTAAATTTGGCGAGAGAAGCAATTTGCTTCCGACTCGATAATTTCATATGGCCTCCTTTGCAGAGGAAAACATTTGAAATAGAAAAAATGCCTTGGCAGGGAATGATTCATGGAAGTGTGGAACACGCAATGATAAAATAGGATTTGTTCGCCGATTTGTCAAGCTTTAGCGGTTCAAATCCCGCTGGAAAGGCTTGCCATCCTGTTTGGAACCATGCTTACATCCCATTTAACGGCTTTACTATCGATCAATATATGATTATAATGACAAAGCCATAGTATAAGCACAGGAGTGCGGAAGTGGCGGAATTGGTAGACGCGTAAGCCTCAGGAGTTTATGGTCTTTAACGGCCGTGTGGGTTCGAGTCCCACCTTCCGCACCATTACAAGATATTACAAGATAGCGGAGATTCTCCTCCGCTTTTTTTTAGCAAACTGCCATGTCTTCCCAAAAAAACATCCTTCTCATAAATCCTTGGATCTACGACTTCACAGCTTATGATTTCTGGCTGAAGCCATTGGGTCTTCTCTATGTAGCCGCTCTTTTGAAAAAATACACAGATCTCAAACTGAGCTATATTGACTGTCTGGACAGGCATCATCCTCTGCTCGAAAGTAAGCCCAGGACAAAACAGGATGGCCGAGGTCCTTACTTTAAAGAGGAGGTATCTAAACCTGATGTTTTAAAGAAAATTCCAAGAAAATACTCCCGCTATGGAATTCCTCTTTCCCTCTTTTGGCACGAGCTCAAACAGATCCCTCAACCGGATCTTGTTCTGGTTACGTGCACGATGACGTACTGGTACCCGGGGGTCCGAAAAGCAGTCGAGATGGTTCGCGAGAGATACGGCGGTATCCCGATCATTTTGGGAGGAGTATATCCGACTCTTTTGCCCCGTCATGCATTGAATCATACGGGAGTGGATGCTCTTTGTCAGGGACCGGGCGAAAGGCACATTCTGCCTCTAATCAACGATATCCTTGGAGGCGGCGTCTGTCCCCCCCTGAGTTTTGAAGCCCTGGAAGAGATTCCTTATCCAGATTTTGTTCTTCTTAGAAATCGAGACACGCTTCCCTTTTTGACGTCAAGAGGCTGCCGCCTGAGGTGCAGCTTCTGTGCCAGCTCTTTGCTTTTTGAAGGATTTGACAGGAGATCAAAGTCTTCTGTCCTCAGGGAGCTGGAACTTTTATGCAGTCTTTATAAACCCAGACACATTGCCTTTTATGATGATGCGCTCCTTCTGAACAAGGAGGAACATTTGATCCCGATCTTGAAGGCGGTCATTCAGAGTCGATTCCCTCTCCACTTTCATACTCCCAACGGCCTCCAGGTAAGTGAGATCGATTCTGAGCTAGCTTCACTTTTCAAAAAGGCAGGATTTCATTCCCTTTTCTTGAGTCAAGAAACCTTTGATGAAGAGCTGATCAGGGAATCGTGCCCGAAAGTATCACCAGATGATTTGGAGAAGGCATTAGACCATTTGGAGAGAGCTGGCTTTCTGCGGTCCGAGATAAACGTGTATTTGATGGTCGGATTACCCGATCAGAAGCTCTCAAGAATCGAAGAAGGAATCCGTCGTGTCCAGAGTCTTGGTGCTCAACCTAGATTAGCCTATTTCTCTGGCATTCCCGGTACCTTGGCCTGGAATCGGCTGGTCGCCAGAGGATATCTGCATCAAGATGCCGATCCGCTCCTCCATAATAAACTGGTTTTCCCCTATTTCTGGGGGAACTTTTCCCCTGATGAGTTCCAGGCCCTTAAGGATATGGCAAAACCTAGAATTTGAAGTTCAGACCAAAACGAAAAGACCTCGTTCCCCTAAGCGACGTGACCTTCTTATAGTTCGGGCTGAGGATGCGAATGCCGTCCGTCGAGCTCTCAGAATCGGGATACCAATATCCGCCATCATTCTGGACAATGGACTGATACTTGTTTCCAAGAGCGTTGAAGATATCCAACAGAAGGAATATTTTTTTTGAGCGCGAAAGGGAGAACTCTTTTTCGATCCGCAAGTCAAGGCTGTCCACAGATTTTGTCCTTCTGTCTCCCGGGGTTTCGAGAAAAACGGTTGCGGGAATTCCAGAGACATTCTCTTCTTCAGTGAAGGAACCCGGGGGAAAGATAGTGACATTTCTTGCCCATGGATTTCCACTCATATGAACATAGAAGAAGCTGAGGAACACGGAATAGGGAAATTCATAGGTTCCTGCGAGTTTTATGATCAATGGCCTGTCAAAATCCAATCTAGCTTCTTCGGTAAGGTTCACGAAGTAATTGGGATTGTCGGCTGCGGTGGTTGCCCCGGAGCTGGATAGATACCCCAGGCCGATATTTCCGGTGGATTTACTTAGAGTCACGGAACCATCGAGCTGCCAATGAGCGGAGAATCTTTTCTTGAAGGCGATTTCGAAGCCCTGATATTTTTGGCTCAGCTCAGGGACATTTTTGAATCGTTCAAAAAAAAGAGGGGCATTTTCCGAAGGGAAAAAAGCCGTAACAGGCGTATTGGGGTAGTCATCGATTTCTGGGATGATTGTGCTGAACGGCGTCCACCATCCCTCCGTATCTTGTTGAATGTTGTACCAGTCTTTATCCAACTCAGGGCTGTAAAGAACGCTCTCGAAGATGTCTTTTTTGCTTTTATAAATGTATGTCAGACGGATAGAAAAATCGGAAAAGATTTCTTGATTGAATCCAACGGTCAGTTCGTCCGTGTAGGGTGAGCGAGTGTCAGAGGAGATTCTCTGTTTATAGGATTCTGAATTGTAAGGGCTGTAGTCTTCGGGATAAAGTGCGTATGTGTCTTCCGCTCCATCGAGAACTCCATCTGTATCTGGGACATCAGGAATTCCGTTGTCGTTTTCATCGTACCAATAGAAGGAATGGGAACGGGATGCATTAAAAAGGCTCACAGCGGCCACAAAGTCGAGCATCATGGGCTGAGTGTAACGAGCGAAAGATGTCTTGAATAGAGTCTTTCCGTTTCCGAATATGTCGAAGATAAGTCCGAACCGGGGTGAGAGAGCGTTCCAGACCATCATGTTCTTCCAGTTCAAGACTTGAAGCTCATCAAACGGATTTACCTCTATGAGGGGCTGGATAAGATTTTCCCCCAGTGATACGGAAAGAGGATTACCGCTTGGGCCCTTGAACAAGGACAATTGCGAACCCATACTGCGGTCAAATCTTAATCCCGCAGTCAGTGTTACTCTTCCGGCGAAAGTTGCCGTATCCTGTATACTGACACCCAGTCTTTGAACTTCGAATCGCGGCACATATCCCCCTTCGAGATCGCTGGAGATCAAGAAGGATAGCTTTCCTTTGCCCACTGTGTTTCCACTGAAGGGAGAGAGGGTCGATCCGAAGAGATAAGGACTGCCGTCATCATAATATACCGCCAAATTATCCTCTTTCCATACGGACTGCTCGGTGCTGAAATTTTCGTATTCCCCTCCGAGTTTGATCTCGTGATTGGCCCCCAGGATGTTGTCTTGGAAGCGTGTCAGGTAGCCACTTACTTGGAAACTCTTATTTTTGCGAATTTCATTGATCGGACCGCTTCCCCAAAGATGGCCCGTGCTCTTATCGATATAGCTCGGATCGCTCTTCACTTCTTCCTGGAGGAAAAGAGGAAATTTGCTCTGGAGAAAGCCTGCCTTTACATCGACAAAAGTGTCCTGATCGATGACGTAGTTAAGAATAGCGTTTCCATGGTAGCTTTTTTCATGATCCATGTGTCGGGTTGCTTCGGCTGTCATGTTCCAGTCGAGGAGGGTAGCGTGAAAAGGTCTGTTTCTTTCGACATAATTGAACATTGCTGTCACTTTAAGTGTGGAGATGAACTGACTTGTGAGCTTTATGAATCCCATTTTTTCAGTGTTGTCCCAGTCAAAAGCTTCATGTTCCTTTCCTTGGGGGTCTGTCCATGGGATGAAAGATGTGGACCTGGATTGTGAGGTAAGACGGGCGTTGGTAAAGATCCAGAGATTATCCCTCAGGATGGGGCCACCTAAGGAAAGGGAAAAGTCCCAGAGTTTTTTATTTCGAGGTGGAGGCGATACGCCAGTAGCGCTCAGCTCTTCATCCGATACGAGCGTACTTGCCAGGCCATCGCTTGTGTGGTATAGGAAAGCTTCCCCGAAAGGGTCGTTCCCTCCTGATTTTGTGAGGATATTTATGTATCCCCCGTCGACCTGATCCACTTGAAGCTGTTTCCCTCCTTTTATGACTTCTATCTCCTCGATCAGGTCTGAATTGACGTTCGTGATGAGATACATCCCTATCGGATCGTTCAGGTTCATGCCGTCGATGGAGTACTGGTTGGCTCGTGCAGATGATCCATGAAAGATCGATGTTTTTGGAAAACTGATCGATTCGGGGATGACGCCAGAAATCAAGTTGATAACATCATGAAGGTTGCGTTCAATAGGTATCCTCCTGATGAGGTCCTCTTCGATGATAACTGCCGTTTTTGCAGATTCAGGGTTGGCCATCGGAGAGGGGATTTTGACTGTTGTCTCCTCTTCGATGGTCGTGATTTCCATCGTGATTCGAATCTTTACAGTCATCCCTGCATGAATGATGATATCCTCGATATTGACCGTCTTGAATCCAGGCATTTCCACAGTGACCTTGTAAGTTCCTGGAGGAAGGCCGTGGAATTTGATGACCCCTGTTTCGGAAGTGATGTACGTTTTGATGTCGAGCATGGATGGCGAATTGATGTACACAAATGCTCCTGGAAGAGGAAATCCTTCGGTATCGGTAACTTGACCTTTGAGAGAGCCGGTCTGTTCTTGAGCTGTCACGGAAAGCGTGAGTCCAATGGAGAGACTGATAATCCAGATTAGTTTGAGTGTTTTCTTCCCCAATTATGGCCTCCTTGGATTGCCGCGGATACGGAATCTTTTTTTTGAACCTTTATAAAAAACATCCTTTTTATTGTTGAAGTTGCAGGAGTACAATTTCTCTCGATTGAGTGACTATATTAACAATTATCCCTCTTTTTTACAATTATCACGGAGAAGAAAGCCCTCTGCTTATCGAGAGATCGGATTGCATGGTGTTCTATAAATCGTGTAACATATAATATACAAGAGAGAAAATGCGACCTTCTTTCCTTGAACGGAAAAATACAGAGAAACAATCCCATAAGTGGATAGCTGTTTGTCTCTTTTTGCTGGTATGTTTGGCGATTGCTTCTTCTTGCAGGTTGTACAGGTTAGAGCAAAAATTAGCTCCAGAGGACAAGGAATTTCTCTCCAGGGTCCGGTACATCGTCACGAAAGAGGAAAGAAAAATCTTTTTAGAGCTTCCTGAATCAGAGAGGGAAGAGTTTAAAGAAGAATTTTGGCGAAGGAGAGATCCAGACCCTGACACAGAGGAAAACGAGTTCAAGGAGACCTATTTTCAACGGATCGAGGAAGCCAACCGGTTGTTTCGGGGGGGAATTCCGGGTTGGCTTCAAGATAGAGGGATGATCTATATCCTTTTTGGACCGCCGACTCAAAGAAGTGTTTATCGAATGCAGGCTAGTTCGACCCCACGTGAGATCTGGTATTATGGAAATTTTCCCGTGATTTTCGTGGATGAGACAGGCAATGGAGATTATCGGCTTGTCACACTGGATGTTGTTCATCAGTTGAAGATGAATCAAGCTGAGATGACATTCCAGGAGAGAGCCGGGCCTAAAGACGACCTTTTTGATTTTGAGGTCTGGACGAGCAAAAACCGAGACAATGAAATCATCATAACAGTAGAGATCGATTACAGAGACATCTGGTTTGTAGGTGGTGAAGGACGGTTGGAGACCACCATCGAGATATCTGCGGTGATTATGGATGCCGAGGGAGAACTTGTTTTCGAAGAAAAGAAAGAATATCCCGTGGTTCTCCTAGAAGAGAATATCGGCAAGGAGAAGAGCCTGACTATCGAGCTTCCCTTGATGTTGAAGAGAGGAGAGTACAGAGTGAATTTGGAGGTAGTGAACAAAGCAGGGGGGGAGAAAGGGAGCAAAAGCTTAAAAGTCGAAGTTTGAGCATTTTTTCGCCCAGAGGGCAGCGCCGATAAATCCAGCCCTGTTTCCAAGAGAGGCGGGTTCGATGCTGCAGCATTCAAAGGATCCTTTGAATGACCGGCTTCTAGCCTCTTCGACAGCAGGGTGAAGGAGCAGGTTTCCGGCTTCCATCACGCCCCCTCCAAGAAGTATTTTTTCCGGATTCAGAAGATTTATTATGATGGATATCCCTATCCCGAGATAATGACCGGCGAGGGCTAAGACCTTTAAGGCATATTGATCCTTGCTTCGGGCTCTTCGGGAGATTTCTTCAGGTGTGATCTTCTCTTTGAGCCTGCTGAAAGCGAGGTAGTTCTGTACGAGCTTGGGTGCAGAGACCTCCGTTTCGAGACAGCCACGGCTGCCGCATTTACACGGCTCTCCCTCAGGGTTGACCGTTGCATGGCCCATTTCTCCGGCATATCCGCACGCTCCCTGCCAGATCTTCCCTTCCAGAATAATTCCTGTCCCCACCCCTGTGCCGATGGTCAGCAGCACGAGGCTTTGGGTGTTTTGTCCGGCCCCACACGTATACTCTCCGAACGCCGCCAGGTTCGCATCGTTGTTTATCCAGAAAGGAACATCGATGAATTGAGAAAAGGCGGGAATAAGGGCGAAGCTGTCGATTTCTGGATAATTGGGTGATTGAAGAATCTTCCGCTCCTTCTGGTCGAAAATCCCCGGAAATCCAAATCCGACTGTTGCTATCTGGTTCGGATGATTTTTTTTAAGTCTTTGCCAGATATCTTTCAAGGCATAGATCAACTTTTTGATCGTCTTGGGAGTATCCACTTGAGATTCTAAGACAGAGCCCCCGGTTTCATCCACCAGACCGTATTTGAGCAAGGTCCCTCCCAAGTCAAATCCGGCAAAAAGGTGCATTGGCTGTCAGCTCCTGCCTGAACTTATTTTTTGATCCCTGCTGCAGCATAATTGGGGGCTCCATAAAGGAGTTTGTTCAAGTTATCCATGTTCCTGTTCAGGATGGACGCGGTCTCGTCTGCGCTGGGAAGAGTTTGGAGCTGTTCTTCTTCTAGCGGAGCAGAGTAGTGCAGCTCCACATCCTCAAAACCGGAAGTCTCCATCATGAATTTTAAGGTCTGTGGATGAATCGGTTTTTGGTGGGTAAGGTCGAGAAAGTAGATCTGCACTAGTGCAAACACGGAAGCCGGATTCAGGGTTTCGAGGACAAGATGCGATCCTGGAGCGAGCTTGAAGTAAGCCAGTTCAATCGTTTTCTTCAGGTAGGGAGGGGGTAAGTGTTCTATGACTTGAGAGGAAAAAATACCGCCTATGGAGTTGTCCTTCTGCTCGCTCAGGAACTCTAAAAGATCGCCTCTCTTACAGATAAGCCCCTTATCGCGGCAAATATCGATCATCTGTTCATTAACATCGATTCCCTCCGCATCGATTCCATTCTCATGAAGGAGCTCAAGAAATTCACCACGGCCGCATCCCAGATCCAGGACCTTTTCCGCCTGTTTGAAAAAAGGGAGGAACCGGCTTTGTTGTTTTTTCACCAACTCCTCATTTCCTCTGAAGCGGTTTTCGAAACCGGCATACCTCCAGTCTTCGAGGGGCTGATGGACTTCCCTGACCATTGACTTGCCAGGGAGCGCTTTTTCATCGAGTACAGAAAGCAGCTGGTCCAGCTTACCCCTGAGATGGATAAATTTTTTCATGAGCAGATTCACATCTTCATACGAGGCAGCCAGCTTGTCCACACGCCATTCCATGCTCTTGAAGATCATGCCAACGTGGTTGCTCCCCAGGGCATCCCATTCTTGATCCTTGGCGTCTATCAGGGCAATACTGGATTCGATGAGATCTACTACAGAGGCGAACAGCTCTTTTGTCTTACGGAGATCTTTTTCTAAGATTTCCTGCAGCTCAGAGAAGATGACGGAAACCTGGTTTTGGAAGGGCTCCTCAGAGGGAGTTTTTTTGAATATTTTGGCTTTCTGACCGGTTTCGATGATCTCTCTCAAGCGTGAAGAGAGATGCTTGAGACGAAAAATGTTTTCAGAAGGAGAGTATTTTTCCGTCTCTTTTTTTATCTTTTCGAGATGTCTCGAAAACTCATCTTGTTTTTCTTTTCTACGCTGAGTGAGTCTTTCGATCGTCCGTTTCATTTGTCCTTAGGAGGAGGCTGGGTTTCGTTGGACTTTTCACTCTCTTTTTCTTTGGATGAGATGGATTTTTTAAAATTCTTTATGCCTTCTCCTAAAGATTTTCCCAATTCCGGGAGCCGTCGGGCCCCGAAAATGATAACGATAATCAGGACGATGAGAAGCAGCTCTGTTGGGCCGACAGGGCCGAATAAGAACATCAGATCCTCCTCGAGGTTATTTTCTCTTTACCGTATCCAAATTACTTCAGTCCCTCTGAAAAGTCAAGCACACCTCTGAAGGCTGTGTGAAGATAGTCTTCTCATAAACAGAAGCTTTTCACCTGATTTCGATGGATGAAATGACGAAATCATCCATTTTTGCTATGATTATGACTGGTTGAAAACGAAAAATGGCGATGAAAAAGAGACCGTGGCTTGGGACCTCTGAAAGAAGCAAAGCCCGGAAGGAGAAGTGAGAGATGCTGCCGACCATCAAATGGGAAAAAGAAAGGCTCATTCTCATCGATCAAAGAAGACTCCCCGAGGAGGAAATGTATGTCGAGTGTACAGACTACACCCATGTCGCCCAGGCCATCGAGGATATGGCCATACGAGGGGCCCCTGCCATAGGTGTGGCAGCCGCATACGGTATTGCTCTCGGTGTGATGAACCTGACTAAGGCCGATGAACTCGAATCCAAATTCCACCAGATTCTGGCACGTCTGGAAAAAACCCGCCCCACGGCACGGAATCTCTTCTGGGCCATCGAACAAATGAGGGATGTCTTCGAGGACAACAAAAATTTGGACCTTCCTGAGCTCAAACAAAAACTTCTCCGGCAGGCTTTTGCTATCGAACAGAAAGACATCGATACAAACAAGAAAATAGGGTTGTGGGGAAGAGAACTCGTACCAGACAGATCTTCCATCCTGACCCACTGCAATGCAGGAGCCTTGGCCACGGCCGGATATGGAACAGCGCTGGGCATCATCCGCGCAGCCGTCGAACAGGGAAAAAAGGTTAAGGTTTTCGTGGATGAAACAAGACCTTTTCTCCAAGGGGCGAGACTGACGTGCTGGGAGCTCGAAAAGGAAGATATCCCTGTGGTCCTGATTACTGACAACATGGCCGGCCATTTCATGCAAAGAGGGGCGGTCTCTGTCGTGATAACCGGAGCTGACAGAATAGCCAGGAATGGAGACACTGCCAATAAGATCGGGACGTATTCAGTTGCGGTTTTGGCAAAAGAACACAATGTCCCATTCTATATAGCGGCTCCTCTCTCCACGATTGATTTTGATCTGGCTGACGGAAGCGGAATCCCGATCGAGGAAAGAAATCCTGATGAGGTGAAAAAGGTCGGGAGACTCTGTATCTCTCCTCCTCAGGTCGAAGCACTGAATCCCGCCTTTGATGTTACGCCAGCAAAATTTATCACCGCCATCGTCACGGAACTGGGGATCGCCAGGCCCCCTTTTGAACAGAGTCTAGGGGCCTTGGTGGAATGAAATGCATTTTTTAGGTATAGAAACTTCCTGCGACGAAACTTCGGCTGCGGTTCTCGATCAGAAGCTCAAGATATTGAGCAATGTTGTTTTATCTCAGGACGAGATTCATGCTCCTTTTGGTGGAGTGGTACCCGAACTCGCTTCACGTCAGCACATTCGATCCATCGGCTATGTCGTCCAGGAAAGCCTGCGGCAGGCCAGCCTCGATCTGGAGAAAATAGATGTCTATGCTGTAACCCAGGGGCCTGGCCTTATTGGATCCCTCCTTGTAGGGCTTTCTTTTGCCAAGGGCCTGGCATTTTATTTTGGTAAGCCTCTGATCCCGGTAGACCACCTCGAAGCCCACATCCAGTCAGCCTTCATGGAGGCAGAACACGTTCCCATTCCATCGCTGGCTCTACTGGTTTCAGGCGGCCATACCTCTCTCTTTTTGCTGGAGAAGAAATTCAGTTATAAACTTATCGGGAGAACAAGGGATGATGCCGCAGGCGAGGGGCTCGATAAGATAGCTAAGTTCCTCGGATTGGGATACCCTGGGGGCCCTATTATCGACAGGATGGCAGAGGATGGGGATCCCGGAGCATTTGCTTTTACCCTTCCCCATATGAGCGACAAAAGTCTGGACTTCAGCTTCAGCGGTCTTAAAACATCGGCTCTGAAACAAATTAAAGGAAAAGGCATAACCAAAGACCACCCTGAGCTCCTCGATTTTTTGGCGAGTTTTGAAAAAGCCGTAATCAAGGCCTTGCTGTCCAACATGAATCGTGCTGCCGGCCGGTATAAACCCAAATCTCTGATCCTCTGCGGGGGAGTGGCGAGGAATAAAAAGCTCAGACGGGATTTTAAAAAGCTTGCTCAAAAATTGAATACTCCCTCTTATATCCCTTCACCCTATCTCTGTACAGACAATGCAGCCATGGTTACAGCCTTGGCCGTGGCGAAATACAGCGAATATCCAGAGAGGTCGTTTCCACTCGAACTGAATGCTTATCCAAGGATGTAATCTGCCTTCCTTTTCAGATGACCTGGTTCTTATGAGAGTGGAAATGAAGGTATCTCCGGGGCCGTATCGAGAAATGGCAGAATTAGACCTGGGGTATTATTTTGAAGAGGAAGGGTTTCGAGAATGCTATGACGCCTGCTTTTCTCTTTAAATATATACTCAGGCGATAGAGACGTGTGTTTTTAAATTTATAGGATGGAGGAGATGGCAGGTGCAGACTCTTTATTTCGAAATCAGTCTCTCCTTTGAAGAGATTCTGGTCAAAAAGGCTCAGCTCCACATCAAAAATTCCCTCCTCGGATCCAAATTCTAATCGGAATTCTTCGATTTTGCGCCATGAAGTGAAGTGGAAGATGTAAGGACGGTTATCCCTGGGCAGATGGAAGGTCCCGGGTCCTATCATCTGGGCTACTCGCCCTAGAGAGTAAAACCGAATTTTTAATCCCGAAGGATACTTAATGTCCGTGGGATAAAGGAGTACTGTGCGGGGATAGAGCACCAGCCAGAAAAAAATTGTAAGGAGGCAAACCCCTGCGATGATCATATGATGAGACAATTTCATTTGAAAATCGTGCTTTTTAACTGCCATATAGAGAACTATAAAAAGGAGAAGGCCGCCGATCCAGGCATAATTGGGAGTCCATTGGGAATTGTCCAGCTTCAGGAAAGAAGGCAGATACTGGGGGAGGAAGAAGTGGAGATTGCTTAGCAGGAGGAACAACCTTCCTGCTCTCTCTGTCACTCCGGTTGTCGTGAGTTGATAGAGAGCCAGCGGGTGTTTCAGAAGCAGAATGACGAAAACAAAACTCAGAAAGGCAAATAAGCTGAGAAGGACAGAAAATATTTTTTTCGCATTAAAGGCCAGAAAATAACCTAGAAATACAGCCAAAGCCCAGGATACGGAGACCAGCGGGCGTGCCTGAGGAGCATAACTGGTTCTTTGTGTCAGCAGAGCCGAATTCAAGATGTAAGGAGAAGTGAGAAACAGGATCAGGAGAAAAGAGCGGAGGTTTCTTTTCATCGCCTCCACGCATCCGAGGAAGGCGAAAAAATAGACAGGGGCATACAGAAGCAGCCCGTCTCGCTGGTCGAAGAAATATCCGGCAAGCGTTTCCAATTTAAGATGGAGGGGAATGTCTGATAGGATAGACTTGAAATAAGCGAATGATTCCTGAACAGTTGTTGCGCCCTTTATACTCACTGATAGGAGAGAAACCGAGCCGTATACGAAGTACTGAAACAGAAGATGAAGGAAGAAGAGAACGAAAAAAGGGGCCAAAAAGTAGAGAATGTGCCACCTCGCTCGATATTTTCTGATCAAGATCCAGACAGCATAGATAAGGAAGGGGGCAAGAATAAAAACGTATTTGATCGCGTGGAACCAAATGAAACAGGAAATCAGGAGGCCGATAAAGACCATCGATGCTTTCGACAAACGGGAAGAGAACCGCAGCAGACGAAAAACGGTGAGTGAAAACAGTGCGATGATGATTTCCGGATAAATATGGAGGGAATAAAAAAACACCGGGGAGGAAAAGCTGTAAATCAACCAGCCACCGAGAGCAAGCTTTTCGTTTTTCCATTCCTGGAAAAGATAAAGAAAAATCTGAACTCCGAGGAGAGCGCCAAAAATACTCATCCCAAAACGAAGGAAAAAAACGAGAGACTTTCCCCCGAATAAAGACCCCAAAGCGTAGAAAGGAACAAGGAGAAAAGATGTTCCAGGCGAATGAAAAGAGTACCGACCTCCCGTTCCAGGAGCAGTGTGTGGCATGATATTGACTTGGGCCAGCATGGTTTTTCTGTAGTCTTTGTTGGCATAATTATTTTCCAGATCGATGTCTCCATCTGCCAATAGACTCTGGGTAATGATAAGGTAGTGGGGTTCGTCGCCGGCAAATGTCTGTCCAGAAGAGGTTAGAAGAACGGACCCTGAGTTATATACAAACAAGGAGATCGCGAACAATATGAGCAATTTTTTTTTAATCGAGAGGAGAGAAAGTCTTTCTTTTATGCCCTTGATGGTTGAGTTCTTTTCTCTAGAGATTGGGCGTAGAGAGGCAGTCTTTAAGTAGAGAAACGAGCCGAAAATCGACCAGAAAAAAATTGTTGTTCGGGTGCGCAGGTCGTCAGCATCCAGATAGAAAAGGAGGAGCAAAGGCAGCAGGATGAGAAATAGAAGAGGGAGGTAGGTTAAAAAATCCCGGTCCATAGCTTTTGGGAAGAGGATCTTATGCATATTCGCCGCTGCTCTTGAACAGCCCATCCAGACTCCGAAAAGCAGGAAAAAGAACAGAATGCCTTGGATCAAGAAAGGGAATATCTTGAGAGTTAAACGATGCGATTGGAATGTAAATGTGGAAAGCTGATCATAGAAGAGAACAGAAAGACTGAGCAGAAAAGCGAGAACGAAAAAAAGGAGGAGACGAAGGAGATGCCAGTTTTTCTTCATCTGTTTTGACTAATAGTCAATTGTTTCTGAATTGTCAAGAAAGGATATGGCTTTAACCTGGTTATGAAAATGTGATATTATTGGATCAATGGAAATATCAGCCGTTATCATCACTTATAATGAGGAAAAGCGCCTCGAACCGGCACTGAAAAGCTTGGAAGGAATCTCCGAGGAGATCGTCGTGGTGGACAGATACAGCGATGATGAGACGGTCAAGATCGCCAAAAGATATACGGATCGTGTTTTTCAGAGGAAGTGGACAAATTTCGCTGATCAGAAGAATTTTGCCAACAGCAAAGCCAGGTTTCCATGGATTCTTTCCT
This sequence comes from uncultured Eubacteriales bacterium, assembly GCA_964346815.1. GTDB lineage: Bacteria > Acidobacteriota > Aminicenantia > Aminicenantales > Aminicenantaceae > CAYFWF01. The sequence continues at coordinate 57,227 of CAYFWF010000019.1, forward strand.
TGGATGCGGATGAGAGGCTTTCCCCAAAGCTCAAAGAGGAGATCGGACATTTAAAAGAACAGGAGCCCGGATGCTCTGGCTTTTCTATGCCCAGGAAGGTTTTTTACTTAGGACGATGGATTCGCCATTCAGGGTGGTATCCGGATCGAAAAATCCGCCTCTTCCAAAGGGAGAAAGCACGCTGGGAAGGAAAGTATGTCCATGAGAAACTTGTGATTGAAGGTGAGGTCCGAAAGCTGCTCGGTTCCATCCATCATTTTACTTATCGCAACATTGCCGACCACCTCAGAAGGATCAATACATTCTCCGATCTTGGGGCCCAAAAGCTCTATGCACAAAACAAAAAATCCCGATGGTATCATCTGCTTTTTCTTCCTTTTTTTAGGTTCTTGAGAGCCTATTTACTGAAAGCTGGCTTCATGGATGGTTTTGCGGGGTTTGTCATATCTGCGCTAGAAGGGTACTCGGTGTTTGCCCGTTATGCAAAACTCAAGGAGATTTGGAAAAAAGGAGAAAGAATTGAGCCTCTTCCAAATTGACGCAGAAGGGGAGTGGAGAGGAGAGCAAAGTCGGTCCTTTTTCATTGCCAAGGAGCTTGCACGTAAGGGCTACCGCTTCCGATTCGTTGTCCAGCCCGGCAGTCCCCTTCAAAATAAAGCTTCTGAAGTCGGGCTGCCTGTTCTTCCGGTTAAAATATCGAGTAAAGGAAGCCTGTTCTCTGTGCTCCGGTTATACAGGGCAATGAAACGGGCAAACTGCCAGTTGGTTCATTTCCACGATGATCTTTCAGTGGCTGTCGGCTCGGCTGCGGCTTCCTTAGCCAAGGTTTCTCTGAGAGTGGCTTCAGGTCCGGAAGTCTTATCTCGGAAGACATACAGTCTCTTCCACCGCAAATATAAGAAGGATATAGATGCCGTCATCGCAAGTTCCCAGGAGGTGGAAAAAGATTTTGTCTCCGGTGGGATGGATTCTCCTCTCATCGAGGTCATACCTTTTGGAATGGATTTTTCCCCTTATCAGGAAAATGCCAAAAAAGACTATCTTTATCAGGAGCTGGGTTTTGGTCCGGATGATTTCCTTGTCGGAGTCATGTTTCAGCTCGGCGATCAGAAAATGGTCAGATATTTGCTCCGGGCCGCAAGATATTTGAGGGAACATTCCTCCAGGATAAAAGTTGTTATTCTGGGAGAAGGTCCGGTGAGCATGGATCTCGAAAGAGAGTTCCTTGAAATCGAGGGGGAGGAGCTGGCTTTCTTTTTAGGATATCAGGAAGATTCGCCCCGGGTATTCGGATCTCTTGATGTGTTCGTTTGTTCTTCTGGTTTCGAGAACGGGAATCACGGCCTTGTCGAAGCCATGGCCTGCGGACTTCCGGTTGTATTCACTCGATCGGGTGATGTACCAGAGGCAGTCAAACACAGAAAGACAGGGATGATTGTGTCTCCTCGCAGTCCCAAAGTACTGGCTAATGCGGTTATCGGACTTTTTGAGGATAAGGAGCTGGCAGCACGTTTAGGCCAGAAAGCTTATGAATTCGTTTTCGATAAGCTTTCTGCGGAGGCTATGGCATCGAGAGCCATTGAGATGTATGAGACCCTGGCAAAAAAAAGGGGAGTGAGACTTGGGTAGCGATGGATTGGAAATCGACAGGATTGAGCTGTATCTCTTGAGCCTTCCTTATGTTCATTTTTTTGAAACTAGCCTTGGCCGGGAAGAAGAGCGAACTTTCATCCTTGTGAAACTCTATGCCGACGGATTATGTGGATACGGCGAAGTCGTTGCGGGTAAATCGCCACTGTACAGTTATGAGACCGTATCTACTGCCTGGCACATCCTGAAAGAATTTTTGATTCCTCAGGTTTTTCATCACACCTTGTTCCATCCTCTAGATTTCTATGAAAAAGCCAGAATTTACAGAGGACATCCAATGGCGAAAGCAGGGATGGAACTTGCCTTGTGGGATCTGGAAGCAAAACGGAAGAATCTCCCTCTTTGGAATCTCTATGGAGGGATAAACAAAGAGATTCCATCAGGCGTCAGCATTGGAATACAGGATACTGAAACACAGCTCTTGGAGAGAATTCAAACCTTCCTCGGAGAAGGATACCGGAGAATCAAGATCAAAATAAAGCCATCCTGGGATGTCGCTGTCTGCAGAAAAGTTCGAAAGAGTTTTCCTGAGATCTCTCTCCAGGTGGATGCAAACGGAGCTTACACTTTGCAGGACAAAGAGCATCTCAAGAAGCTGGATGAATTCGATTTAGTGATGGTGGAACAGCCGTTCGCTCCCTATGATTTGTGGGATCACAGCCGCCTGCAGAGGGAGATGAAGACCCCTCTATGCTTGGATGAGAGCATCTATAATATGGATTCATCGCGGAAAGCTCTGGAGATGGGAAGCTGCCGGGTCATCAACATAAAGGTAGGTCGGGTGAGCGGTGTGGTCGAAGCCAGGAAGATCCATGATTTCTGCCAGAAAAACTCGATACCTGTCTGGTGTGGCGGCATGCTGGAGTCCGGCATAGGGAGAGCCCATAATATCCATCTGTCCACTCTTCCGAACTTTAAATTTCCGGCCGATCTTTCAGCGAGCAGGAGGTACTATACTGAAGATCTGATCGAGCCGCCCATCGATCTTACTCCACAGGGAACGGTCAGGGTCCCCGAGCTTCCCGGGCTAGGAGTTTTCCCTCAGGAGGAGAGAATCACGAGGGCCACTCAATTCCATGAAGTCTTCAAGAAGAGTGATTTTTAAAAATATATAAACCATTCTTTGGAGAATATCGTATAAGCTGGTGAATAATAATTCCGGAAGCAGCTCTGGAGGTTGAAATAAAATATTCTTAAAGGGAGGTATAAAATTGAAAGACAGACCGATGTCAAGGCAAATTTTGCTTGTTCTGGCCGTCATGCTTGTGTTTAGCGTTTCCTTGGCCCAGGAGAAGCCAAAGACTAAGGAAGTTTCGGTTAATCCTATCGTTTCGTTAGCCAAGGCCATGACCGATCGTATTGCGAATAATCTTCATGTGGAAAAAGCGGTTGGCGAACCGATCAAGGTTGGAAAGGTTACCATCCTGCCGATCATCATGATCGATGTCGGATTTGGCGGTGGGGGAGGCGGACCTCAGATGGCCGCTCAAGGATTTGGGATGGGCGGCGAGGCCAGGCCTTTGGGATTCGTCGTCATCAGCAAAACGGGCACAAGGTTCATTCCGGTAGGGAAAGTCCCCAGGAAGTGAGGAAAAAGATGGGAAAAATGAAAATCGGATTTTTGACTTTGGGTGTGATATTCTGGGGATTATCCGGACAAATCCAGGCTCAGACGGCATCTCCTATAGACGAGGCTTTCGTGAGCTTAGACAAAATGATGGCCGCAATAAATGTTGATTCGGTGATCGGAGATCCTATCCAGATTCAAAATACAATCATCATCCCCTTTTCGAAAATATCGTACGGTTTAGGTGCCGGTGGAGCCATGATGGGTTTTGGTGGAGGCATGGGGGCCAAGACCATTCCCCTGGGCATATTGATCATAGAGGGGGAAGAAGTAAGGGTCGAACTCTTCCCGCTTGAAGAAAAAAAACCTTCATTCCTTCAGGAGATGCTTCCTGTTTTGCTCAAGATGCTTCCTGAAATAATGGGCAAACAATTTTCTCCTCCGTCGCCATCCCCTGAAAAGTCCTCAGGAAAGACATCTGCTCCTCCTCCTGATCTAACATTGGAAAAAATAGAAAAGCTCTATGAAGAAAAAAAGTATCAGGAGGCTCTGGATGGAATCGATTCCCTGATCTCCGCCGATCCCGAAAATGCCGAACTTCACGCCTGGAAGGGAAGCATTCTGGGAACCTTGGCTCAAGGAGACAACCCAGCCGATATGATCAAGTATGGCATGGGGGCCATGCAGGAATTCGAAACGGCGTTGAAACTGGATCCAAACAACATAAGGGCACGTTTCGGGAGGGCAGTGGGGCGCTTAATGGCCCCAGAAGGCTTTGGTGGAGATGTTGATGGAGCGATCGAAGATTTGGAGATGGTGTGCAAAAAAGAGCCCTTTCCCGATGCCTATTATTATTTGGGAAAAGCTTACCAGAGAAATGGTGCTATCGACAAAGCCAAGCAGGCTTTCCAGGAAGCTCTCGTCTTGAAACCGGATCATAAAGCTGCAGCAGAAGCTCTGGAGGAAATCAAATAGGATGCGCATTCTCAATCTGCATTTATATTTCCTCTAGATAGACCTCCCCGCAAATTCTCTAAGAAATTCTCTTGATTTTTTTTTAACGGTCTTCTATTATATTGAATGTATATATTACAATATTCGAATATAATAAATTAATTATTTAGCAGAATCTTTTTTATAATATCCGGGAATAGACAGAACATTGCGTGCGGAGGAGAGAACAAATGGCGAAATTGAAGAATAGAGAAAAAAGGTGGCTTGAAGAACAGTTCGGGGCGAGAGCAAATTTCGACCCCACAGAGAGGCTGCTCTACAGCCACGACATCGCCGCGATACCGGGCCTGTTCAAGCCCCTCATCGGAAAGACAGTTCCCGATGCCGTCGTTCAGCCTGAAAGCGAGGAAGAATTGGTCCGGTTGGTACAATGGTCGGCTCGAAATAAAATCCCAATCGTCCCGAGAGGAAAAGGCTCCTCAGGGTATGGAGGTATCATCCCTACCCGGAAAGGGATGGTGGTGGATTTTTACCGGATGAAAGATGTTCTCGCTGTTGATACCGAGAAGAAAACGGTGACGGTCCAGCCTGGAATCACTTGGGAACAACTGGACAAGAGACTCAAACCTGAAGGATTGACCATACGTCTTTACCCCACGAGTTACCCCTCTTCCTCAGCAGGTGGTTGGCTGGCCCAGGGTGGAGCCGGCATAGGATCCTTTGAATACGGCTGGTTCTCTGAAAATGTGGAGAGGGCAAGGATCGTCCTGCCCAGCGGCGAGGTCAAAGAGGTTTCCGGAAAAGACATGGAGATGGTGGCTGATGCAGAAGGGACTACAGGCCTTATCAGCCAGCTAACCATACACGTTCAGAACCTGAGCGATATCGGTGTGAGAGCCATTGCATGTCCTGATGCGCATAAACTTTCCAGGATCTTTCAAAAATTTATCGATCAAGACCTTCCCATCTGGTCTCTGGTTTTCATCAATCCCCGAATGGCGGAGATGAAGAACCGGGCTCCTGTGCTCACTCATCACGGCCATCCCGTAGAGCACAAGGTGATCCTTCCGGCTGCTTATATTGCTACACTGGCATTCAGGGAAAAAGACAGGGAGAAGATCACATCTCAGCTTCCCGAAATAGTGAAAGCCTGTGAGGGTGAGGTCCTTAAGCAGGAAATCGCCGATCACGAATGGGAACAGAGGTTCAAATTGATGGTGGTCAAGCGGCTCGGACCCTCTTTGGTCCCCGCTGAGGTCGTCGTCCCTCTGGATAAATTAGGGGATGTGATGGCTGAGATCGAGGACAAGGTCAATCAGCCCGTGGTCAAAGAAGGAGTGATCATCAAGAAAGGGCGAGAAGGGAAGCCGGAAGCCGTCATCTTGGGATTCATTCCGAGCGATCAGAGGAAATTTTCTTACAACTTTGTATTCGGGCTCGTGTTGAGCATCATGAAGATCGCCCGGAAGCATGGCGGACGTCCCTACTCCACCGGACTGTACTTTACGTATAGAACAGGAGAAATTTTAGGAAAAGACAGGACGAAAAGGCTCAGGTCCTTTAAAAAGCAGGTCGATCCCGATAGGATTCTCAATCCCGATAAAGTTATGGGTGGCAAACCGGTTGGGAAAGCGCTCGGAGTGGCCAGTCTCTTCGAGCCTGTGATCAGACCTTTCGGGAACACGGTTGTCACTCGGGTTGGAGAGAGGATCGAGAAGCCTGTAGGAGGGATACCTCCTGATGTGGCCTGGTATGCCTACGCCTGTTCTCAATGCGGCTATTGTTTGGATGAATGCGACCAATTCTTCGGCCGGGGATGGGAGAGCCAATCACCGAGAGGGAAATGGTACTGGCTGCGTCAATATCAGGAAGGAAAGGTGAAATGGAACCAGTTCATGGTGGACACGATGCTGGTGTGTACCACCTGTGAGTTCTGCAACCTGCGCTGTTCGGCGGCGCTTCCCATCGAGCCGGCATGGATGGAGCTGCGGGGAAAACTGGTGCATGAGAACAAAAGGATGACATTTCCTCCCTTTGAGATGATGTCCGCAGCGCTTCGAGCGGAGGGCAATATCTGGGCCGGATACAGAAAGAATCGGACCGAATGGTTCCCAGAGGATCTTTGGAAAAAGCATGGTCCTGGCATTCAAAGCAAGAATATCTATTTTGCGGGATGCACCGCTTCCTATGTGGAACATGACATAGGGGCGGCTGCCGTCACTCTGCTGGATTCTGCAGGAGTCGATTTTTCATATCTCGGCAACGTCGAGAACTGCTGTGGGACGCCCATGCTGGTTGCGGGGAAATGGGATGTTTTTGCAGAAATAATCAAGAAGAACATCGATGCCGTAAAAGCATCTGGAGCGGACACGGTCATAACCTCTTGTCCGGCCTGTGATATGATGTGGCGCCATACCTATAAAGAATGGGCAGAGAAGCTCGGGATTGATTTTGATATCCAGACAAAACATTACAGCGAGGTGATCGCCGACAAGATCAGAAGGGACGAGTTCAAATATACCCATTCAGTCGATAAAAAGGTCACCTGGCATGATTCCTGTCACATCGGACGCGTCTCGGGTATCTACGATGAGCCCCGGGAAGTCATCAAGGCCATCCCCGGTGTCGAGTTCGAGGAAATGGCCCATAACCGTCAGGATGGGCACTGCTGCGGAAGCGTCCTGACCTTGATCAAGGATCCTCCGGTGGCCCATGAGATCGGAAAATCCCGATTGGACGAGGCGAGCGATATCCATGCAGATTCAGTTCTGGCTCTCTGTCCCTGCTGTGAATTTCAGCTGCGTGTGAGCAAAGATAAAAAGGACTTATCCGTTGATATTCATGATCTAGCTGCCTTCGCCTGTAAAGGATTGGGAAAGGAATTTCGAGATCCCAGCCCGGAAGTGCAGAAGCAGTGGTCGGTTTTTGAAGGCATGATCGCAATGATGACACCTCAGGGATTCGCAGACTTGATGGATACCATGTGGCCTCAAATGCTGGATGCCATGCCATTGGGAATGGGCAGGATGATGCGGACCGTCGGGAAGCTCGGATTTTTCGGAGACACCCTGTTCGCCTTGATGAAGCCCGTCTTTCCTATCCTCTTTCCGAAGCTTCTTCCCAGAATGATGCCCAAGGTCATGCCCACCATGCTGGAACGTGTGTCCCGGATGATTCCCATGCCGGATTATATGGCAGAACAAATGCCGGAAATGATGCCCAAGGTCATGGACAATCTCATGCCTCACATGCTCCCCGACGTGGTTCCACTGGCAGTTCCGAAGATGATCGCCCATCTTCGCAATCGAACTCAACCTGCAGCAGCTTAAAAAGGTCGGTTTTCCTCCCTTTTGTGTGGGCATGAATTTTAAAGTGTTCTTTGCCATCAGGCACCTCCTCCGCTCTAGTGAGGATCTTTAACGCCATTCCCCCATCGCTCTTCTCAGCGGCTGCGTAACTCCGCACGTCTGTTCCTCATCCCTCCTACCCTGACTTTTATTCCTGTGTTTGTAAGGATCTTGAAATCTTAAGCATAGTCGTGCTCAATACATACTCGCCGACAATATGGGAAAACCCATATTGTTCCCTTCGAAGAACGATTCGTGAAGGCTAGATCCTCAATGGCGCTGCGGAGATGCCTGATGGCTTTTTCAATCAGAGTGCATCAACACAAACTGGAAGTTAGATTTTTCCTTCCTTCAGATCGGGATAATGAATCCAGGTGGGATGAAATTCAGGATTGTCAAGTATGGGAAAAGAGATCGGTAGTACCAAAGAATCGGTCGAATAAAAAAAGGGCAGGCCGTTGAGCCTGCCCTCATCGCTTGATTTTTTCTTCTGCTCTATTGGGATTTGCGGATGTAGATGTCTCCATCGTAGGAAACGAACTGGAATTCTGATCCGCCTCCGTTTATAGTCCCATAAATGAACTCGCCGAAGCTGATCCTGTATTTTCCTCCCTTTTTTCGCTCGTCCTGGACCTTCTGCTGGTTCGTTTTGATGTCGATCGGGAAATCGCTGTAGATCTTACCTTCCTGCGTTCTCATCTTGACATTGGCTTTCAAAGCTGCAGGAAAAGTCACGTCGATATCCCCATCGTAAGAACTGAAAGACATCGGTTTTCCAGGATCGATTTGATCGAAGGTGACCAGGATTTCGCCGTCGTAGGAATTGGCGACAGCAGACCCCGAGATTTTCTTCAGGGTCACGTTCCCTTCATAATTTGAGACTTCGATCTCGCCGGTCACATTTTCCACCAGAATATTTCCGTTATCGAGGCTGCTGAGTTTCAACGAAGTTTTGAAGGGAACTTGGATGGTGAGGTCGACTGTATTGTCATAGGCAGAGACATGCACTTCCATCACGTTGTTGTCTTCTTCGACGATCAGTCCTGTTCTGGCAACAGAAATACGCTGCATTCCTTTGGCTTTTTCGGATACTTCTTCTCTTTCCTGAATCTTTTCTCCGCGCAGTTTTGCTTCGATGATCACTTCTTTCCCGTTGTACCCTTTGACCGTGATAGCTCCGCTGTGGACCGAGGCCTCGACGAGTCCCGGTTTCGAAGGATCGCTGAAAGGCACGGTCGCCCGGTCACCTGCTGCCTGTTGGGCATAGACGATGGCTCCTGCGAACACCAGCAAAGCGGTGAGGCCTAAAGAGATATGATATCTGTTCATTTTATCCTCCTGAATTATTTCTTGATTATCAGAATATCCCCGTTCAGGGTATCCATTTTGATTTCTGGACCTCCCGATCCCACCCGGACACCTGTGGAGCGGTTACTCTTGTAGACATATTTTCCATTTTTCCGTTTGACACTCGAGGAAGATACGGTCGGCAAATAGGATACGCCAAAATCCGAGTAAGCATCTCCATTGAAAGTTTTCAGCTGGAAATCTGCGGAGAGGTTTTCCAAAAAAGCGACTTCGATATCTCCGTTAATGGTTTTAAAGGAGCAATCCGAAGCGGGATTCCGGCTGAAAACCACTTTGACTTCACCGTTAACCGTATGGGCTCTCCCCGAACCGGACAATGCATTCATAGTGATCGCTCCGTTGACATTCCTGACTTCGAATTCCCCTTCGACATTGTCCACTCTGATATCTCCGTCTGTGACGGTTTGGAGGAAGACGTTGGTCTTGCGGGGGACCTTGATTTCGAAATCATAATGGACCCGATATCCAGGATCATGCATGCTTTCCGGTTCATGACTATGCCGGCACCTAAAGGGCCCATCCACGTAAATATCGATGACGTTTTCCTCTTGAGTGATGTCAAGCATTACCTCTTTCTGGGCCTTTTCGATTCTCCCTTCGGTCCGTGCTTTGATCATCTTGTGGGCAATGAGCCTGACTTCTGTTCCGTTGTATCCTGTCACAACGATCGATCCGAAGATATTGTCCACCTGAAGATCTTTGGGCTTGGAGAGGTCCTTGAATTTCAAGGTTTTGGTGATTTCCTCTTCCTTTTCAAAACGGAGTGTATCGCCCTGGAGGAAAAGAAATCCCATGACAAAGGCAACCGACAGTAGCAGAAATGGTTTTCTCATTTTCTTCCTCTTAAAAGCTGAGCTCTTGGATACCGCGTTCAAGCTTTTGCTTGACACCCGGGTCGAGCTCATTGGCCCGGATCAGTTTCCTGAAGGATTCTAGAGCCTGTCTCTCCTGCATGTTGACAAGGAGATCGATCAATGCCACCTGTAAAAGGGGAGAAGTCTGTTTGGATAGAGATTGGACCACACCTTCTCTGACAGAGGGATAGTCATAGAAAAGATAAAGGGCATCCACCGCAGCCAGCCTGACATTGATATTGGGATCGCTGTCCAGGGTATCGAGAAGGGCATCGATGGTTTGTGCATCGGGTTCCTTCAAGTCATAACTCAAGTTGATGCCTTTGAGGCGCTGGATAGACGACCGCTGTTCCATCAGAGAAACAGCGAGCATCTGCCGCATGCCCTGGATTTCCCGGCGGAGTTCTGCATTCTGATTGGCGGGGCGGAGGAAATATCCGGTGGCCAATCCAGCAAAAAGGAGAAGAAAGCCGAGCCCGAACTGCAGGGCAGGACGTCTCCTCCATGAACCGTCGAACAGACTGCGGAAGAATCTGCGCAGGTGCTGGACTGGTCTCTCTTGGTGCATCTCTTCTTTGTATTCTTCCAGCATCCCGTAGAAACGCTGCCTGAGTCCGTTGCTGGGACGTTCTTCAGGGAGAACGCCCAGTTTTGTCCAAAGGGCGCTCAAATTCTCCAGTTCTTCTCTGCATGAGGGGCATTCTGCGATGTGGGACTGAATCATTTCCATGGATCCCTGATCCAATTCTCCGACCAAAAAGTCCGGAAATTGTTCTTTTATATGTTCGCATCTCATGACACGGTTCCTCCTTGGAGTTCAAAATAAATTTTGCCCAATTCCTTAATGGCCCGATGGACATGGGCCTTAACCGTCCCTATATGACAGCCTAAAATCTCAGCGATCTCTTTGTATTTCAGGTCCTGGTATCGGCTGAGTATCAGGACCTCTCTTTTCTTTAAGGGAAGTTTTGCCAGTGCCTGGCGCAGAAGCAGGACTTCCTGCCCATCTTCCATTCTTTCAGCAGGCGAAGGATCCGAAGTAACAGGATCGCTCCATTGTTCCTCCAGGGGCATTTCGTCTTTCTTTTTTCGCAGGTAATCGATGTGCACATTGCGGCCGATCTGGTACATCCAGAGCGTGAATTTACTCCTTCCCTGGTAGGTGGTGCGATATTTCAACATGCGCATAAAGACCTCCTGGACGAGATCTTCGCTGATGTTTCTGTTTGCGGTCAGACGCAGGAAAAAGTTAAAAAGAGGGATGTGGTATTTCTCGAAGAGAACAGCCAGTTTTTCGACATTTCCTATTTTGACTTCTTCCATCAGTTTGTTGTCCGAGTAAGAATTCACCACATTCGATCCTTGGTTTTTTCGTTCCATAGTGTAAGACTTGCCTTTTGAAAAAAGGTTACACCAAAAGAGAAAAAAATGAAATGGATATGGGACAGACGCTCGTTATGTCCACACCTGTCTCACTGATTGACTTGGGTGAAGAGGGGTGATATAAAAGGGGATATCTTTTCTGAAGGCGGGTGAACAAAATGTCTCAACTCACTTATAAAAAAGCGGGGGTCGATATCGACGAGGCCGGAGAATTCATCAAAAAAATAAAGCCGCTTCTCAAGAAGACTCATCGTCCCGAAGTCCTGGGGAAAATCGGCGGATTCAGCGGTCTTTTCAGGCCGCGCCTCCAAAGATTCAAAGATCCTGTCATCGTCTCCTCGACCGACGGGGTCGGAACAAAGCTTTTGATCGCAGAATTGCTGGACAAGTACGACACCATCGGCCTCGATCTGGTCGCCATGTGTGTGGACGATGTCGTTGTCACAGGGGCAGAGCCTCTTTTTTTTCTGGATTATATTGCCTGCGGGAGGCTGGATAAAGAGAGGCTCTATGAGCTGATGAAAGGGATTGTGAGAGGCTGCCGGGAAGCAGGATGCGCCCTGATCGGGGGTGAGACAGCCGAGCTGCCTGGAATGTATCGGGCGGACAGGTTCGACCTGGCTGGCTTTTGTGTGGGCATGGTGAGCCGGGACAAAGTCATTGATGGCCGGTCATGCCGGAGAGGAGATAAAATCATCGGCCTTTCTTCCAACGGGCTTCACAGCAACGGATATTCTCTCGTGAGGAGGCTGTTCGAGAAAAAAGAAATAAGGGAAAAACTGGGGAAAGAATTGATCAGACCTACAAGGATATACACCCAGAATCTTCTCCATATCATGAAAAGGGTGAAAATCAAAGCCATGGCCCATATCACAGGCGGAGGTTTTTATGACAACATCCCCCGGGTTCTGCCTGACGGAATTTCAGCCAGGATCGAGAAAGGAACCTGGCCAATTCCCCGGATTTTTCGAACCATACAGGAGAGGGGCCGAATCGAGGAATCAGAGATGTTCCGGACATTCAACATGGGAGTGGGAATGGTAGTGATCCTCGGTCCGAGGAGTGTTCCATCAGCCCTGGAGCATTTGACAGGACTCGGCCAAAAGGCCTGGGTCATCGGCGAACTCATCCAAGGGAAAAACGATGTGTTACTGCTCTGATTCCCCAGAAAAGAATTTCCAGCTGTCTTTAATGTGCCGTTTCCACTCGAAAAGGTCTTCTCTTAGCTCGTAATTTGTCAGGGCCCGTGCGGTCTCCGGCGAGTACGTGTTCAGATATGACCCGATCGAGGCAATTTTTTCCTGTCCGATTTCGACCATGGAGAGTACATGCGTGAAGACCTCTGTTTTTTCGCAGCGATTTTTGATTTTTGCAGGAAATAAAAAATCGATCATCTTTGAGTTCGGGTTCAGAAAAGCGAGAGGAGTGATCCCATGGTCTCTAAAAGCTTTTTTCCAGAGCTCAAGAGAATAACCGTAGTGGGTGCAGTTGAGGCCCACCAGCAGAGGAGATTTATATGTACCGATCCTCTGGAGGGCTTCGTGGACATACGCGAATATCAGCATCTCAGTCTCACTACCGTCATAATCTCTTTCTATGTAGTTTACGAGGTCCGGGCAGGCCTGCAAAATGATCCTTTCCGCTAAGAATCCCTTTTTCACGAGTCTGTCGTTGTAGACACCTTGACTCACCGTGGTTTGAGTGGCGAACAGGATGATCTTTGATTCGGGATGAACCTTGAGATTGTGAGCTATGAGCTCGACACTTGCGTCGATGATCCCTATAACGGGAATCTTGGTTTGTTTGGAGAAAGCAGTACCTTCGAAAATAGATGAGAGGGTGTTGCAGCCGATCAGGATCATATCTGGTTCATAATTCTTTTCCAGACTCTTTAGAGCGCTGTCGAAGATGGACACCTTTTCCTCGAGCGTTTTCAGGCTGTTGTAACCGCCCTGGTTGGAGAAAAGGGCATTGAAGAAGATGAAGTGTGCCTTTCGGAGTCCCTTCCAATCCTTTGTTCGTTCCACGGCTTCAGCCATGATCGACAGTCCGCCCAGCCCAGAGTCCACCACACCTATGGTCACCTCCTCTTTATGAAAGAAATCGGATAATATGTCTTCTCGGCCCCACGAGGATTTTTCTGCACAGGAAAAACAGATAAGAACGAGAAGGCTGAGAGGAGAGATCAGGCTGCGGCTGCCAATCGTTTTTATGGCGTCTAAAATCATCGCAAATCTGAAGTGAACTCGGATTCGGGAATATAGCACTCCTTCTTTCTCAAGTCAATGCATTGGAAATGCATACATTGCTTTGACAATTGTGGAATCCTCTGTTAATCTTGGACTGTCGCGAGGAGATGCGTTGGGTAAGAAAGCCGTTGAATATCTGTATAAAGAACAGAGAATCGGTGTGTTTGTCGATGTCCAGAATCTGTATTATTCGGCGCGGTATATCTATAAGTCTAAAGTCAACTTTCGAGCCATCCTCAAAGAGGCTGTGAAAGGAAGACATCTCATCCGGGCGATTGCCTACGTGATAAAGGCAGACGTCAAGGATGAGGCGAATTTTTTTGACGCACTCAAAAATTTGGGATATGAAGTCAAAGAAAAGGACCTTCAGGTTTTTCCCGGGGGGGCGAGAAAGGGTGACTGGGACATCGGCATTGCCATGGACATGATCGAACTGGCGCCCAAACTCGACACTGTCATCCTTGTGAGCGGGGATGGCGATTTTGTTCCCTTGGTCAGGCATCTGAAACATGCTCTCGGATGTTACGTCGAAGTCATGGCCTTCGGGAAGTCAAGCTCCCAAAAACTGGTGGAGGAAGCGGATAATTCTATAGATCTGGATTCTGACCCTCAAAAGTTTCTGATAAAGAGCGGAAAATGATTCTCCAGCCAGGTCGGCCGTTTCCCGCCTGAAAAAAAGCCCTGCCTGAAAACTCATGAAAATCCCACTGCTCTGAATAATGGAGGTCCATGAGCCATGAAATTTTTCAGAAAAACAGCAGCAACTTTTTTTTCTTTTCTGTAGTTTTAGGTACTGGAGTGATTCGAAGGGGTAGGAGAATCCCATGAACAGACACTTGATGAAGGCAATGATTTCTTCGGCTCTCGTTTTGATTTTTGCCTATCCTGGTCTTTCAAACGGCAGCTCTATTTTTTATGATTTCGATTCCATCCCTCAACAGATTACAGATTTTTACGAGGACTACAATTTTGTGGCTTCCTTCAGCACACCTTCAGAAAGAGAAGAGCTTATCGACAATTTTGAGCGGGAATTTCTGCCTGAGGAGACCAGGTCCGTAAGGTTCAATCAAGTCTTTCGGATGATGAAAAGGTTGTTTTCCCGCATGGTGAGATACGATCCCCAAATGGTGATTTTTCATGGGGCGCGAAAAGCCACTCTCAAATACTTCTTCAATTCGGAATTGTTAGAGGCGAGAAAGATCCAACGATCTGATAAAAAAGCGGTAGTGGAAGTTTTGACCTATTCGGTAGAGCCTGAATTCATAAACAGATTTATAGCCCAATTCAATCAAAATGCCGGGGAAGAAGATAAAATTCCGTCTAACGAAGACCGGATGCAAACGGTCAAATCCGAGATCGTTCCTAAAATCGAGTTTCATATCTGGTATTTCCAGGATGGAAAGTGGATGAAAGCCGAGCACAAGAATATCTACATCAAGCAATAAAGTTTGTGGCTTTCCGAACTGCTCCCTGACCATATTTATTCCTCAAGACGATGGTCAAATAACCGAAGGAAGAAAGCCGCATTCTGTCATTATAATTGGCGATCAGAGCTCCCGTTCCTTTCCCGAGACAAGAACGTGGTCGATGTCCATATCGCCGCGTTTCACCTCCACAAAAGGCTCGCCGTTTTTCAAACCGACTGTCCCGAATCCGGTAGCGGTTGCAAGAAAGCTCCTGAAATCGCTGCCGATTTTTGAGTCGATGTAGAGCGTCTTATCCACAGCATCATAGTGCACGCCCGTCAGTCCTTGTATGAGCCCGTAGCTTGCCAGGGCACGCGCATACCAGTGACCGCATTCGTATTCGTCGAAAGGATTGCGGACTCTGCCGTCATAACGATCGCGGCATATTCTCACTATTTCCAATCCTTCATCCACCAAGCCCTCGAACATCATGTGGGATGCCGCTTGGTATTCGATACCTGTCCAGACCTCATTACTGTAGACGAAGGGAAGCGACAGGGCTCCTGCCCGGGGCCAACTGCAGAGCAGCAGCCCGCCGTCATCGCCCATAGCAAAAGTCGGCCGCTGCGGATTGGCATGCTCTGAGAGGTTGTGCCTCAGGTTGTACTTATGGACGGCCTTGAGATGGCTTTTCACTTTTTCCGTGTCCGCTATCTCGTCCAGCCCGGCCACTCTGGCTATCCAGAATCCCAAAACCCCGTCGGACAAACAACCGGTTCCGTACTGGTATTTGGGACCTTCTGCATTGAGGACATTGATAATCTCTTTGTAACCGGGGCCATTGGACGAATAATCCAGAGGCTCGAACTCGGCCTCCAGGCCCTGGGTCCGGATCTTCTGGTAAAAGTATTCTCCGTTATAGAGTTCTGTTTCGAGGTAAGTCTTTCCTTTTTCCAGGAGAGTGCTGTATCTGCTCACGTCATCGTTCAGCGCGGTTCCCATTTCCACAGCCGCAGTCAGAGCACCCAGGTAAAAGCTGGTACACATGCCGTCCGGACCCCAGAACTCTATATCGTAGGTGTTGTGGTGGGGCTCTTCCAGAAACCCCTTGCCTTTAGGATCCCAAGTTGAAATGCAGTATTCCAAGCTTTGTTTCACCTTGGGCCAGAGGTTTTTCAGCCATGCCGTATCGCCGCTGATGCGCCAGTCCCGGTACACCTTCATGATACCGCCGAGCTGCCCGTCCGAAGCCGCATGAAAGGTGTGGGTCACCGGGCGGATCGGAAGATTGGAGCGGAAAGTCTGGTGTCCTCTCTCATCCTGGCTTTCGTTGAATTCGGTCTGGCGCAGGCTTCTCTCGAGCTCAGGGAAGAGATGGGGGATGGCCTGGGCATAATTCCAGACATGGGTGCATGATCCGGCACAGCACCCGCGGTCATCGCTGCACCCCTCGAAGCACCAGAGACGGCCGTCTGTCTGCCGCAGCACGGTAGGAGATTTCAGTATGGTCAGATTGGCAGCCACGGCCTCGACGACCTCATCGGGGAGGGTGGTGTCATAAAAAGTATCGGTGAACAGCTTGGTTTTTTTGCGCAGGTTTTCGTAGTTGAGACGCCAGTAGTCGGCGATGTCGTTTATGTGCTTGAACCGGCCCGCATACCATGGGACATGAGTAGTTGTCTCACAGCAGGCAGCCTCAGGCGGGGAATCAAGAGCAGTTTCGGGATCCCTGCCCGTGCGCAGATCGGTAAAGGGCACGTACCAAGCCATCATCAGGCGGACGGTCTTTTCCGCACCGGGCTCTAAGGTAAAAGGAACAAAAAGGGAAGCGCCGGGGCTCGAGCCGTCAAGCGGCGGGTTAACCATTAACGTCGCTTTGCGGATGTTTTCCCATGTCAAGGTGAGAGAATCGAACCAGGCGCCTTTGAACCAGCAGTGGTCCACCGCCACGTCGCTTTCATCGACAAATACGGCGAATGCACCTTCATTTTCGGGGTTTTCTTCTGTTCCCTTCTGCCACAGCATAAATCCCCCTTGGATGGACCGGATGGAATCGCCCGGCTCTTCTCCAGCATTCGCTTTTCTCATAAAGTTCCTGGAGTTATAGGAGAAGACCGCCTCCACCGAATCTTGGGAAGAGTTTTTGAAATGATATTCCAGGGCTCCGACCGGAAGGCTGGCGTCATCGGCGTTGCCGGGAATGAAGGGGCTCCAGCCGGTTATTTCGACATCGAGAGGCATATCTTCGTCACTGAGAGTGACAATCCCGAAAGGAAATCTGGCCAGGAAGGACACCTCCCTGAATCTGGGAAAACCGTAGCTCGTCCCGCCCAATCCGTTTCCGGTTCTGGGACCACCGAAAATTTTCCAATCAGGCACCGGCCCTTCGAGTATTTTGGCGGTGTTCTCTTTCCCTTTCACACAAACAGCTGCGAACATGCAGGGTTCGTTGAAAAAATCCATGGAATTCCTTACCGACATGTGCGAGATGGCTCCGGTCCCTTCGAGACAGAACATGCCGGCTCCGATCCCGCCGATCGGAAAAGCGACCCGGTTGAGGTGTTTCCCGGTATAAGGGCCGTTGTAATCCCTGTCGGGAACATCTTTTTGCGCAACACTTCCGGTGGTGCAACTCCCGGTCAGGAATAGGAAAAACACGATCGTGATGGAAACAAGAAGCGATTTAAAGAACATTGCAGACATGTTTGATTCCTCCTTCCTAAACGGCACTTTTGCAGATCCTCAAAGCTGAACAAAATAGTATATGCAACCGAAAAAAAATTCAATAGATTCGTTTCCCGTCTCTGAGAGAAAATTTAACAAACTTTTAACAAACTTTTAACATTTTTCTGACAACTCGATCCAGAAAAACATCTATCTTGTTAACAGGAGTGAGGTCAAGAAAGATGAAGAAAAGTGTCAAACGATACAAAAAAGGCCTTTCTTTCGAAAATAAAGTCGTCTGGATAACCGGAGCTTCTTCGGGGATCGGGGAGGCTCTCACCTATGCTTTTGCCCGTAAAGGAGCCAAGCTGATCCTCTCTTCCAGAAATAAGGAAGCCTTGGAAAAGGTTAAAAACAACTGCACAAAGAGCCGGAATGAAATCCACATTCTTCCTCTTGACCTCTCGAAGTTGAAGACGTTAAACAAAAAGGCCAAGAAGGCGCTCAGTATTTTCGGGAGAGTCGATGTTATGGTGCACAATGCCGGCCAAGCATCGAGAGACCTGGTGGTTAACACGGATATTCAAATCGACAAAAAAATCATGGACATAAATTATTTCGCCGCCATCGTGCTCACCAAATCCATCCTGCCATCCATGCTGAAACGTAAATCAGGACATTTTCTGGTGATCAGCAGTGTTTCCGGTAAATATGGAGTACCCAAATTGTCGGCCTACTCCGCTTCCAAGCATGCTTTGCATGGATTTTTCGAATCTCTGCGTGCAGAGGCCGCCAGGGACAACATCAAAATCACTATGGTGGTCCCCGGACTTGTCCGAACCAACATCACTGTGAACGCTCTGAAAGGAGACGGAAGCAGATACGGCAGGCAAATGCTGGTACAGGAGAAAGGTCTTGATCCTTCCACGGTTGCTGCAAAAATTCTTGAAAAGGCGCTAAAAAACAAAGAGGAAGTATTGATAGGCAGGCTGGATCTCTTCGGCGTATACTGCAAAAGGCTTTTTCCTGTTTTGTTTTCAAAGATTATCCGGAATCATCCGGTAGAAAGGATCAGGTCTGTAAAGAAATGTTTCAGTCTCCAACAATATTTTTCCTGGCGAGCCCGGCGAAGAGCCGATCTTGCTCCGCCGCCGCTTCCACGTACTCTAACCGGACAAGCTGAATGATACGAAATCTCTGCCTCTGGGTTTGAATAACTTCTGCCCTAAGCAAGAGAAGTTATTGCTTTCCACCGACTGCCAATTCCGAAACCTTGAAAGAGGGGCTGTTCAGGGTTCCCCTTACATCTAAATCGTCAGCGACAGCTTCGATATTCTTCAGGATTTCTGCCGTGTTTCCTCCCAGGGTGACTCCATCTACGGGAAAAGCGATTTCACCTTTTTCGATCCAAAATCCTGAAGCGCCAACCGAATAGTTGCCTGTGGGGATATCTGTCCCCATACCCCTCAGGCCTGTGACATAAAATCCTTCTTTGATCCCTTTGATGATTTTTTCCCTGCTGATATTTCCGTTCTTGACGATGACGTTCAGTGTGCTTGCAGAAGCACGCCCTTTGTATCCTCTCCGGCGGGTTATGGTGTTGACCTTGACTCCGGCTTTCCGCGCAGTGATGGAATCATAAATGAACATCTGGAGGATGCCGTTTTCGATCAAGATGTTTTTTCGTGTGATCTTGCCTTCTCCATCGAACGGGACTGATCCGATATGCCGTGGGAGGGTCGGGTCGTCGAACAGGGTGACTCCTTTGGCGGCGACGGGTGTGTTGAGGGCATCCGTCAGAAAAGTCGTCTTTTTGTACACGCTGTCTCCATCCAGGGCGAACAGCACTCCATACCAGAATGCTCCTGATGCATAGCGGTCAAATACCACCGCAACTTTGGTTGTCTTTACCGGTTTGGCTCCCAATTTTTCAACGGTTCGTCTTCCAGCCTCTTTAGCGACATCTTCTATTTTCTCCAGGTCTTTGAAGTGTCTTTTGTTGCTGCTCCAGCGTCCGGTTTGCATGTCATTGCCTTCGCCTGCGATCACAGACACGCCGAATCCCACGGAAGTTTCCTTACAGGCTCGCGAAATGCCCTTAGAGTTGACGATGATGGTTTCGGATTCCGAATCTCCGAAGCTGGAAGCGTATGATTTCGTTATTCTTTTGTCATAGGCAAGGGCGATCCTTTCCACTTCTTTGGCGATGTTGACTTTTTTGTTGCTATCGATTTCGGAGATGGATGGATCCCAGAGTCCCAGATCTTTTTGCTGTTCTTCTCTTCTGAAATCGGGAAGCCCATTCCAGGGTTTTGGATCGGCGACTTCAGAAAGCTGAACGGTTCTCTTCGTGAATTCCTCGAGGGATTCAGATGAAAAGTCGGATGTATAGGAAAACCCTAATTTCTTGTCCTTGTAAACGGTGAGACCTATTCCCTTTGTGGTGGACTGCTTGACGGTTTCCACATCGCCATTCCGGACGCGAAGGTCGAAATCACGGTTGTTCTCGAGATAGACTTCCGCCTCATCCACGCCCAGATTTAAAGCTTTCTTGACAACATTTTCGGCAATTTTTTGATAGTTCATTTTTTGCTCCTATGATCCTTGGATTTTCGCCCCACCGATGGTGATTTTTGCTACTTTAAGGGTGGGATTGCCATCCGATACTGGTTTCCCCTGGCCGGACTTTCCGCAGGTTCCGCCTCCCCAGATCTCGAGATCCGGTCCGACCATGGTGATGTTCTTCAGGACATCCGGCCCGTTTCCCATCAGCTGGATTCCTTTGAGAGGAGTGGTGATCTTTCCGTCCTCGATCAGATAGCCCTCTGGGACGCTGAAAACAAACCTTCCAGTGGTCGGAGAAACGTTTCCGCCACCGATACGTGCGATATAGATTCCTTTCTTGACGGACTTCAAGATGTCTTCAGGATCGTCTTTCCCAGCCATGAGATAGGTGTTCGTCATTCGGGGAATGGGATAATGCTGATAGGACTCGCGCCGTCCGTTGCCCGTGGATTTTGTGTTCATTAGTTTGGCGTTGAGCCTGTCGTATAAAAATCCGGTGCACTTTCCGTCTTTGATCAGCACGGTTTTTTGGCTGGGCGTGCCTTCATCGTCCACGTTTATGCTGCCGCGGGCGCCGGGGACAGTTCCGTCGTCGGCTAGAGACACCTTTTCTGTTGCGATCATCTCTCCCGTCTTGTCCCAGAAACAGGTGGTTTTTCTCCGGGCCCCGTCTCCTTCCAGGCTGTGTCCGATGGCCTCATGGAAAAAAGTCCCGCAGTCTCCCTTGGCCAGCACGATGGGATATTCGCCTGCCGGAGCGTCTTCGGCAGGAAGCATGGCCATGGCTATACGCCCGGCTTCTTTCGCCAGTTCCTCTGCCACTTGTAGATCATAGTGCTCATAGCCCAGGGTCCCTCCTTTGTAAGCATAACCCCGGCTTCTTTTCCCGTTTTCGAGAGCGCTGGCACTCACTATCAGCCGGGATATGGTTTGATGATCCGTGACAAAAATTCCTTCGCTGTTTGCGATGATGACCTTCTTGTTGATGTCGCTGAATCCAACATAAACTTGACTGATCCTCTCATCATAAGCTCGCGCAGCTTCATTTCCCTTCCAGAGAAGTCTGGCCTTTTCCTGAGGAACGATGCTGTCAGGGGAGGTTTTGACCAGATAATAATTGGCTGTATCCTTTTCTTCGAAAGGGAGGGGCTTCTGCTCGATTTCACCTGCGGCGATCAAGCCCGCTACACGGGCCGTTTCTGCGAGCTTTTCCGGACTGAGGTCATCTGTGTGGGCGTAACCTGTTTTTTCGCCTTGAAGCACGCGTATGCCCACTCCCATGTCCACGCCTCTCGAAGATGCGCTGATTCTGTTCTCGTCCAATCCGATGCTGTTGTTAATGGTGTATTCCAGATAGATTTCTGCGAATTCTCCGCCGTTTAGGAGAGCCGTCTCGAGAAGTTTGCTCAGAATGTCCCGATCCAGATCAATGGGCAATTTCGTGGGAACATCCGATGGAGGAAGGGAATATGCGAACAGCTTCCAGAGCGGGGCTGTCGTGATGACAGCGCCCCCTGCTATGCCTTTCTTTATGAATTCCCTGCGTTTTATAGGTTTAAAATAACTTTTCATAACACCTCCTCGTTGAAGATAGAATAAAACATAATGAGTGAAGTTGCAAAAAATATTCTCATTTCAATATGCAGTTGCGTTTCCTCACCACTTTTGTCTCGGATTTGAAGATAGGTCTATAAGGCTCAGCATGTTGACCTCCTTCTTTCTCAAAAGCTATAATTCTTTCGGTGAAAAAGAATTTTAAGAACGTAGAAGGAATGAGAATCCAAATGAATCAACCAACCAGGATGATACTCCTCTTGTTGGGCATATTCTGCGTGTTTTGTCTTCCCCAGAAAATCTATGCCCAGAAATTTAAGTTCAGTGTCTTCGGGGGGGTGAATCATATCTTCACATATGGATCAGATAAGGATTATGTTTTCGGAGAGAATGATTTTCCCGTCACTCCTTCTCATACACCTTTCAATTTCGGGGCTGCTCTTTCGGTATTTGTTACCGATCGTATCGAGGTGGAGTTGGATGGCAGGTACACGCTGTCATCGCAAATCGCTCTGACTGATCCGTCCGATAACGATACAGTCACCATTGATTCATCCAAACATTATTCGTTCACACTCAATTTTCTTTATCGATTTATGGAGGGCAAAGTAGGGCCGTACTTGGTTTTGGGTGGAGGAGTGGACAAGCTTTTGGGCGAAGACAAAACCTATGTAACTGATTACGGATGGGACGTCGAATTCCTGGCGCCAGAAGGGGCACTCGATTTTGTGGCCGATCTGGGTGGAGGAGTCTATTATTCTCTGGGTTCTCACCTCGGGATCAGGGTTGATCTCCGGTATGTGTTGATTTTCAGTGAGCCCGATAGGCTCGGCGGTCTCAACGGCGTCTTGGGATTCAGCTTCCTGTTTTAGTGGCCTGCATGACTTTTTCCCGTGAGCAAACGTCTTTATGATAAAGTGGTCTGGAGTGAAGAAAAAATTCTTAGGATGTGATAAGCTTAAATACATGGTTGTGTTTTATTCAGCAAGCTGAAGAGTTATACTCCGGAGATATTCAATCGAAAAGGATGAAGTAAAAAGTCATTAGAGTTCAAACCCATGAAATGCCCGAAGTGTGATTTGGAAAATCCGGAAGAGAGCCGTTTCTGCAGCAACTGCGGTACTCAGCTCTTAGAGATTCCGTCAGATCAAGCATCCTCAACTCCTGGCAAAAATATCTTTCCTACTCAGACCAGGACCCTCCATACTCCGGTTAAAAGATTGAAAAGAGGCACAGTCTTCGCAAACCGCTATGAGGTCATCGAGGAGCTGGGCGTAGGAGGGATGGGGAGCGTTTATAAGGTTTTCGACAAGAAAATAGATGAGAAGGTGGCTTTAAAAGTACTCGCTCCTGAAGTTGCAGGCGATGAGAAAACCATCGATCGTTTCAGGTTCGAACTCAAATTGGCACGGAAGGTCTCCCACAGGAATGTCTGCCGCATGTTTGACCTGAGCGAAGAAGAAGGAACCCAGTTTATTACCATGGAGTATGTGCCGGGAGAGAATCTGAAGAACTTGATAAAAAGGATCGGTCAATTGTCGCTGGCCAAAGCTCTTTCCATAGCTAAACAGATAGGGGAAGGTCTGGCAGAGGCCCATAGGCTGGGAGTCGTGCACCGAGATCTCAAGCCTCAGAACATCATGGTGGACAGCGAAGGAAACGCCCGAATCATGGATTTTGGAATTGCCCGTTCCATCAAGACCAAAGGAATTACCGAGACCGGAATGATCATAGGAACGCCGGAGTACATGTCCCCTGAACAGGTAGAAGGTCTGGAAGCTGACCACAGGTCCGATATCTATTCGTTCGGAGTGATTCTTTTCGAGATGGTCACAGGAAGAGTGCCTTTTTCGGGAACCACACCGTTGAGCATCATTCTGAAACACAAAACAGAGAAACCTTCAGATCCAAGAGCATTTGCCGATCAGATTCCCTATGAACTCAGCCGCCTCATTCTAAAGTGCATGGAAAAGCAGAAGGAGAAGAGATATCAATCGGTTGATGAGCTTCTCTCCGACCTCGCAGAGATTGAAAAAGAGATCACTACGAACAGGAGAAGTCGGGAAGAGAGAAGAGTGAAAAAAATCTCCGAGAGAAATAGGAAAAATGCCGTCCTTTACTCGGGTGTGGCTGTGGCAGGATTGGCTCTCATCCTGACTGTGTTGTATTTTTTTACTGGGGTCTTTACGGGACCGAGGAAGACCTTGGATTCCATTGCCGTACTCCCGCTCAAAAATCTATCAGGGATCTCTACACAGGATTACTTGGCTGATGGCATGACTGAGGCTCTCATAT
Source organism: uncultured Eubacteriales bacterium (assembly GCA_964346815.1). Taxonomy (GTDB): domain Bacteria; phylum Acidobacteriota; class Aminicenantia; order Aminicenantales; family Aminicenantaceae; genus CAYFWF01. The sequence continues at coordinate 81,083 of CAYFWF010000019.1, forward strand.
CCAATCTCGCTCAGATAGGAGCTCTACGCCGGGTGATTTCGAGCACTTCGGTCATGCAGTACAAAGATACCGTAAAACCCTTGCCGGAGATCGCAAGAGAACTTGGCGTGGATGCAGTGGTCGAAGGTTCGGTGATGGTCTCTGCCAACCGGGTTCGCGTGAATGTGCAGTTGATAGAGGCACGTACAGACAGAAACATATGGTCGCGAAGCTATGAACGGGATTTGCAGGATATTTTGGTTCTCCAGAGTGAGCTGGCCAAAGCCGTCGCGAGGGAGATCAAAATAGCCTTAACCCCAGCCGAACAGGCTCGGCTCGCTCTCACCAGGCCGGTCGATCCTGAGGCTTATCAATTTGTTTTAAGAGGCAGGGCCCTTTGGAACAGGAGGACAGAAGAAGATCTATTCAGAGCCAAGGATTTTTTTGAGAGAGCGATCGAAAAGGATCCCACCTATGCGCTGGCCCACGCGGGATTGGCCGATGCATACAACATGCTCGCCAGTTATTATTTTATCCCACCTGAGGAAGGCTATCCAAGGGCCAAGGAAGCGGCCCTTAGAGCACTGGAACTGAATGAGAATCTTGCCGAGGCTTATACTTCGCTGGCCTGGGTAAAATACCGCTTCGATAGAGATTGGTTCGGGGCTGAGACGGACTATAATTGGGCGATCGGTCTCAATCCCAGCTATGCCACGGCTCATCAATGGTATGGAGCTCTGCTAAGGGATATGGGACGTTTCGATGAAGCACTGGCTGAATTCGAGCGCGCTAGAGAGCTCAATCCATTCTCTCTGGCTATCAACACAAGTATCGCTTACCTCTACTATTTTGCGCGGCAGTACGATGAAGCTTTGAGTCAGTGCACGAAAGCACTTGAGATCGATCCGAATTTCCACTGGGCTCATGATGTCGCGGGTTTGGCCTATCTCCAAAAAGGCGCATTCGAGGAGTCCCTCCGGTCGTTCAAACAAGCCGTTGCCCTTTCACAGACAAGTATGGATTATGCCTGCCATCTTGCGCAGGCTTATGCTCTCGCTGGCATGAATCAGGAAGCCCAGGAGATTCTGAGTGGACTGATCGAAAAAGTAGAGGCGGGATATGTTCCATTGCACGAAATCGCCCTCATCTATAAGGCGTTGGGGAATCGGGATCAGACGCTTGCCTTTCTCGAGAAAGCATGTGTGGAGCAGTTGAATGTGGTGGCGCCTGCGAAGATGGATCCCAGGTTAGACAGCCTGCGGGTAGATCCACTCTTTTCAGATGTCTTGGAAAAGATAGGTCTGGAGTAGAACCAGGATTCCCATAAAAAGTTCTCTTTTAACATTGCAAGATTATCTATCCATGAAAAGAATGAAAGGATTGATATCTTAGTATTCCTATGATATAAGTATTATTATTAAAAGATGAAGAGGAATAAAAACGTTTACCTGCTCTTGATTGTCGGTTTTTGTCTGTCGCTTGATGGAGCTGTATCGCCAAAGCATCTGTCTGGGAATTTTTTCCAAATACCGGTGCAGGCGCGGCTCGTTTCTGAAGTCAAATCCATCAAGTCGGAGACACGGTTCTGTGTTGCCGTAAGGCTCGAGATGGAGGATGGCTGGCACACCTACTGGAAGAATCCTGGAGATTCCGGCCTTCCCACCGGCATTGAATGGACGCTGCCCCAAGGGTTTATTGCTGGGGACATCCAATGGCCGTTTCCTCAGATATTTGAATGGTCAGACATCATCGGTTTCGGCTATGAAGGTGACGTTTTCCTTTTGACAGAACTCAAAGCTCCTGCCAGGCTTGAATCGGGAACTACCGTTCGTATATCAGCCAGCGTCGATTGGCTGGCCTGCAGAGAGGAATGCGTGCCTGGCCATTCGGAATTGACTGTCGAGTTACCTGTAAAGGAAAAAAATCCAGAACCGGATCCGAGATGGGCTGAACACTTCGCGAACACGCGGAAAAACTTGCCAGCGGTCTTGGATCAATGGAAGATAGATGCCGATTTGGACAAAAATAAAATATTGATTCAAATCCTTCCACCGGTTTTGGCTGGTCGAAAGATGAAAGATATCGTCTTTTTCCCAGAGCAGGAAGGGCTTGTCGATTATTCCGGTCCTCAACGTCTACAGAAGACAGACAGAGGATATTTTATTGAAATCCAAATATCAAGAACAGCAGCAGAGATACCTCCCCGCTTAACAGGAATTCTCTACACTCCGCAGGGATGGGACAATTCGGGCGAGTTGCGGGCACTTCGTGTGGATGTGCCCTTATTCAATAATCGATGAAGGTTGAAAAGGAGGTCATTCGATGAAGCGAACGATTTTAACATCTGTACTTTTTCTTTTTGCATTTTATGTCGCTCTGGCATCTGCCACGGCTCAGGCAGAGGCAGGAATCGGGAAACCCGCCCCAAACTTCACCCTTACAGATTCTAATGGTGACAGCCACTCTCTTTCTGATCATGAAGGAAAGATCGTCGTCCTGGAATGGCTGAACCATGGGTGCCCCTTTGTGAAAAAACATTACACCAGTGGAAACATGCAAAATCTGCAAAAAACATATACCAAAAAGGGTGTCATTTGGTTTTCGGTTATTTCCTCTGCGCCCGGCAAGCAGGGGTACTGCACACCTGAACAGGCCAATGAGATAACCATGGAAAAGGAGGCTGCACCGACCGCCGTCCTCCTGGACCCAGAAGGAACGGCTGGAAAGCTTTATGGAGCAAAGACCACCCCCCATATGTTCATCATCAGCAAAGAAGGAGAATTGGTCTACAATGGCGGTATCGATGATATCCGATCCACCGATGTGGAGGATGTGTCTAAAGCGAAAAACTATGTCCAGATGGCTTTGGATGAGCTGTTAGCGGGAAAAGAAGTTTCCGAGAAAACTTCCCAGCCTTACGGCTGTTCTGTAAAATACAAAGACTAAAAATCCTTTCCAAAAGACAGGTATAATAATGAAGTTGCCTGCGGCCTTGCAGTCTATAGAGGAGTAAATTTCCGGACAAACCACAGCCGGTACATCGATCATGCTGATAAGCATCATCTTCCTGATTGCATCCTATGCGGCTGCTGCCACAGCTACCGTCGCTGGATTCGGGAGTTCGACTCTCTTGATCCCGTTGGCCGTTCTCTTCCTGGATGTCAAGACCGCTGTATTTGTTGTGGCCGTGTTTCACTTGTTCAACAATCTTTTTAAAATCAGAGTGTTCAGAAAAAATATCGATTTCAAGACAGCTCTGCTTTTTGGACTTCCCAGCATTCTTTTGGCCCTGTCAGGCGCTTTGCTCATTTCGGTTATTCCAATCTCTATAGTCGAAATTGTACTGGGCATGTTTTTGATCGTTTATTCGGTCTATTCGCTTTTCAATCCAAGCTTTGGGATTCACAAATCCAAAGCCAACGCCGTTATCGGTGGGGGCTTATCTGGATTCCTTTCAGGACTGATCGGTTTGGGAGGGGCGGTGAGGGCGGCTTTTTTAGTCGCGTTCAATCTTCCCAAAGAAGCTTATGTGGCCACATCTGCTGCCATCGCACTGGTGATCGATGTGACGAGAATCCCGACCTATCTGGCGACAAAGTCCGTGCAGGACAGTTCCTCTTATGTCCTTTTGCCCTTTCTTTGCGTGATGGCCTATCTGGGAGTCAGAACCGGAAAGATTTTCTTGAAAAAAATCCATCAGGATACCTTCAGAAGGGTGGTTGCGGTGGCGTTGTTGATGGTGGGGATCAAGATATTATTCTAGGAGCTTCTTCGGGCTGGAGAGAAGAATGAGAAAAAACAAAATGTCCAAAGAACGCAGGGAAAAGCTGAGTGCTCTTGCCCGTCTCATGAACAAACAGAATATCACCTCCATACCTGTAACAAAGGAGCTTCTTGCCTGTTTTGATCTGGTGATCACACCCGAGGAGAACGATTTTCTCCTGAGTATGGGAACAGATGCCCTCGCCTACGAGCAAATTTCATCTCTCTCGGAATTGCCTGAACAGCCTTTCCGATCCTTCCTAGGGACGATACTGAAGAAGGGCCTGGTGTGGACGCGTCCCGATGGAAAAGGAGAAGAGAGATATATATTAGCGCCCATTCTAGTGGGTTGGTTCGAGCTGTACCTTTCCGATGGATCCGATACTCCTGAAAAAAGGGAGTTTGCACGTCGAGTCGATAGACTGTTCAAATCCTGGGGAAAGTTCAATGTGTATCCCCTCCGGAGTGTATGGAATTACCGCACCAAATGCAAATCCCGGGCACACCGGAGGGTTGTCATTCCACAAAATCCCGGGGAAAAAGCCAAGAAAGTCGAAATCGCTATGGATCAATCCATAAAAACTTCTGATATGGAAATCCACACAGCCAGGAGCGTGGGTGAAATTATCGAGGAATACGGAGAAAGGAATAAAATTGCCCTTGTTCATTGTTTCTGCAGACAGTGGAAGAAGTTCGTCAATGAATACTGCCGGTTCGATCAGCCTTACGAGTCCTGCATCGTCCTCGGAGATTTCACAAGGTATGTGGTTAAATATGGAATCGCTCGGTTTATCTCCAAGGAGGAGGCCTTCGAAGTCATCCAGGAGGTTCAGGATAAAGGAGCCGTCCACCAGGTCTTCCATGAGAGAGAGGATATCGGTCAGCCCGAGATCGCCATATGCAACTGCTGTTGGGATTGCTGCGGGATTCTCGGTTCTTATAATCGAGGCTTATTGCCGCTGCGCGTAAAATCCTATTACAGGGCGCAAATAAACGTTGATTCCTTGTGTGCGGGATGCGGAATCTGCGAGAAGTACTGTCCGACCAGAGCTGTTTCTGTGACCAGCAAAAAACCTCATATCGACGCGGAAAAGTGTATCGGTTGCGGTCAGTGTAAACTCCAATGTCCCGAGGGAGTCATCTCCTTGGAATATAAAGAAAGGGAAGTGGCCCTTCCGCTCTTGAAGAAATCCGAAGCCCGGCTTTAAATAAAGAATTTTGAGAACAATTCAGATTATTCGAATTTTTTTACCGCATTCACCAGGAAAGAGCGAAGGGGTTCGGCAGTCGCAGAATGTCCGGCTCTCTCCACTATGATGAGTTCTGATTTGGGCAGTTTTTTGTGCAGTTTGTAGGCAGTGATCGGTGGACAGATCACATCATAGCGGCCATTCACGATGATAGTTGGGATATCTCTCAGCTTTTCGGCGTTGTTCATAAGTTCTCCGTCTTTCAAAAAGCAGTTGTTTGCCATGTAGTAGTTTTCGAGCAGCGCAAAATCATAAGGATTCCATTCTTTGAAAATGTTATCGACCACTCTATCCGGGATTTGGAGCACAGCCATTTTGATTTCGTACTTTCCCCAGGCAAGAGCGTATTTCTTCCGTACTTCAGGATCAGAACTTTGGATTTTTTTCAAGAGTTGGGCGGGGTAATTCTTCAGATCCGGGTTATCGATAAGCTGGAGCAGCATCTCATAATTCTCAGGAAAATATCTGGCAGTCGCGCCGTGATAAAAATGGTCGATTTCCTCTTTGCTGCCCGTGAAGACACCCCGCAGGATCATCCCATCGACATTTTGGGGATAGGTTTCTGCATAGGCAAGAGCGAGTGTGGACCCCCAGGAACCTCCGAAGAGAATGATCTTGCCCAGGTCGAGATGCCTGCGCAGTTTTTCTATATCTTCCACCAGATGCTGAGTTGTGTTCTCTTTTATTTCAGCATAGGGTTTGCTCTGGCCGGCCCCTCTTTGGTCATGGAGAACGATATGGAATTTTTTGGGATTGAAAAAACGAAACATATCAGGGGAACAGCCTCCGCCAGGACCTCCATGAAGGACCATTACCGGCTTGCCCTCGGGATTTCCTCCCAATTGATAAAAAATTCTGTGCAGTCCAGAGACTTTCAGGTAATCGGTCTTGTACGGTTTCAATTCCGGCCAGAGCTTTGCGCTGGCATAAGTAGAAGAGACCAAAAGGAAGAGGACAGTTGGAATGAGAAAATGAATCAATGGCTTTCTGTTCATGACTTCCTCCTTGAATCCGGTGGACTCTATCTGATAGAAATAAGTGTATTTTTGCTCAGACTGAGTTTCCATTTTAAAAGGTTGATTCTGGTTTGTCCATCCCGAATGCTCGACTGTTGCCTTATAGAGGTTGTCCCAGAGTGACGGGAAATAAGATTAGAATGGGGGAGCAGGGAAGTATGCTGACATCGAACAGAGGATTGTTGATCGCAGGAACGCAGAAAGTCTATAATGACTCTATGAAAAGAATTTTACCGCTCATTTCATTGTCCTTTATTCTGTCTCTGAACTTCGCCGTTTCTCAGGAGATTCCCCAGGACCGAGTCGGGAAGAAATACGATTTTCGTATCCTGCTTCAAGAAAGTATCGAACACGACTTCGACGTTCTTCATTACAGATTCAACTGGACCTTCGACTTCCCATCCCAATTTCTGCAGGGTAAAGCAGTCATCAGAGCTCGCAGTCTGATCGACACTCTGGATAGTATCCTGTTGCACCTGGAAGACAGCATGTCCGTCAACCAAGTCAGCCAAAATCTCAATCCCATATCTTTTATCCACACCGGCGATCTGCTCGAGGTCTTTCTCGATAAAAACTATCTTAGCGGTGATGAGTTCGAGATACAAATATCCTATTACGGCAGTCCGCAGGGTGGACTCAATTTTTCTCATCATGAGGATCAGCCTATCATCTGGAGCCTGGATGAACCCACCATGGCCCGGAACTGGATGCCCTGCTACGATCTTCCTGATGATAAAGCGACCGCTGAACTGCACATCACTGTCCCTGAAGCGATGACCGCTGCTTCGAATGGAATTCTGATAGATATCATTGAAAACTCCGACGGCACCAAAACGTTTATCTGGCGGGAAGACTATCCAGTCTCTACCTATCTTCTTTTTGTTGCTGCCACCAATTACATGACTTTTTTCGATTATTACGCCTCGGAGACGACCACTATGGAAGTTCACTACTATTCCTATCCTGAGCGTCTGGCACTCGCACAAGAGGACTTTTCCGTGACCGTTCCTATGATCGAGTTCTACTCCGGTACCTTCGGGGAATATCCTTTTCTGGAGGAAAAATACGGAATGGCCATGATTCCAGGGCAAACTTCCATGGAGCATCAGACCTGCACGTCTCTGGCGGCATCCCTGGTGAAAGGAACCCACGAATACGACTGGCTCATTGCCCATGAGCTGGCCCATCAGTGGTGGGGGGATCTGATAACTCCTCTAGAATGGGCTGATATATGGTTGAATGAAGGCTTTGCCACCTACTCGGATGCTCTCTGGCATGAATACATCTATGGTTTTACAGGACTCAGATCAAGAATGGACCGTTTCAAGGAGATCTATTTTCTGTATCATGAAGGTCCTGACCATCCGATTTACGATCCTCCTGAGGGGCATCTCTTCTGTGAAGAAGAATACGAAAAGGCCGCCTGGGTGCTTCATATGTTGAGATTCGTGGTCGGAGACGACGACTTTTTCAGTATCCTGAGAAAATATGCCCAGGATTTCGCTTACTCGAATGCGACGACAGAGGACTTCCGCAGTGTCTGTGAGGAGATTTATGGAGCAGATCTGGGATGGTTTTTCGATCAGTGGATCTATGGGGCCGGCTATCCTTCCTATGAGTTCGGATGGGGATATTCGGCGGGAAACAAAGTCCGGGTGGCTGTGAATCAAACTCAAGGATCTTCCCTTCCATTCCAGATGCCCTTGGAACTGCACTTTGTTTTTTCTTCGGGAACAGAGAAACGGATCGTTTGGGTGGATCAGGAGCGCAACATCTTTGAGTTTACCTTCCCAGAGAGGCCTTTGGATGTGCTGTTCGACCCGGATGCTTGGATCTTTTGCACAGTGGAAGATTTCAGTAAAAAGGGAAAGATAAAACGCTAATCGCGATATCCTCATCAGTTCTCTTCTCTTTTCCATCCTGATTTAGTTTCGATTTCGCTCATTTCCCCTTGGGTTAAAAAAAATTTTCCTTCTTTCCATCGAAATTAAATTCTACTCATATATGAATCCTTAAGAGAGAGTTCAGCAGAAAAATCGAAATTTTTTTTCAAAATTACTTGACATTTACTATTAAGTATATAAAATAGATAGGAATTATAGGTAAAATGAAGAAAACGCGTCAGAAAATTGGAGAAATAAATCAGCGTCTTGGAAAAAGGAGGTGCGAATGCAGGGCGTTTAGTTAAAGCAGAAAAGTCGTTTTTATCGAGAGAGGACTACATGAAAAAGGAGGAAAAAAGAATGAAAAAAGTCTTCACAAAACTTATGGTATTCACAGCTATCGTCTCCCTGGTCGGAGCAGGGTTCATGCTCCAGAGCAAGGACAAGGACAGAAGATTTGCAGGACAGCAGATTCCGGGCGGCACGCTGAGTCCGGATAATGTTGCTAAATATGTGCTGCCTCTGATCAAGCCGCCGGCCATGCCGCTGAGTAAGGGATCGAACAAAAACAAAGACAAGTACGATATTGCGGTTCGCCAGTTCAAACAGAGGATCCTGTCGCCACCCCATCCCAAAACGACGGTGTGGAGCTACGGTTCGACCGATTATCCTGGCACGGTAGCCCAAGGCGGCACCTTCAATTATCCGGCTTTCACCATCGAGGCCGATTGGAACAAGACCGTACAGGTTCAATGGCGCAACGAGCTGGTGGACGCTCAGGGCAATCCCTTGCCCCATCTTCTGCCGGTTGATCCGACCCTGCATTGGGCCAACCCGATCGGTATACGGGATATGCGCCCGGATCCAGCAGACTCCACTTACTGGACACATCCCTATCTTTCAGGTCCCAATGGCGGATATACCGGCCCTGTACCGATCGTCACCCACGTGCATGGAGCCCATACCACAGAGGACAGCGACGGATATGCCGAAGCCTGGTATCTGCCGGCACAGGCTGCCCTGGATCCCAATATTCAATGGGCAACTGGCACGTTTTTCGATTACTTCAACACCAAGTACGGACACGGGTGGACCCCCGGAGCAGCGACCTTCAAGTACCCCAACGACCAGCCGGCATCCACACTCTGGTACCATGACCATACATTAGGTATGACCAGGTTAAACGTGTATGCCGGACCGGCAGGTTTCTGGCTGATTCGCGGCGGCCCCAACGACGCAGACCTGGGTTATGTAGCACCTGGCGTAGGAGACGATCCTTTGGGTGAATACACCGAGATTCCGATCGTTATCCAGGACCGCTCGTTCAACACCGACGGCTCCCTGTTCTATCCGGATAACCGGGCCTTTTTCGAAGGGCTGAGTGTTTTGCAGTTACTCATTCCTTTTATTCCGGATATAGCTTGCGATGGCATGTACAGCGATGTGTCTCCCATCTGGAATCCCGAGTTCTTCGGCAACATGATGGTGGTCAACGGCTTCACCTGGCCCTACCTGGAGGTGGAGCAGCGGCGCTACCGCTTCCGTTTCTTGAACGGATGCAATTCCCGGTTCCTGATCCTGAAGAATGATAACGGCATGCCCTTTTACCAGATCGGCGGCGACCAGGGTTTTCTATTTGAGACAGTTGCACTCGACGAATTGCTTATGGCCCCGGCAGAAAGAGCGGACGTGATCATGGACTTCACCGATATCCCTGTCGGCACGGAGATCATCCTTTTGAATCTCGGACCAGACGAGCCCTTCGGCGGCGGCACACCTGGTGAGGACTTCGATCCGGCCGATCCTGCTTCCACAGGCCAGGTCATGAAGTTCATCGTGAAGGCCGCGACTGGCGAGGACCCGACAATCCCTCCCTTGGAATTAGTCCTTCCGGCGGCCCCTCTACCTGGTCCAGCTGATTTGACGCGCCAGGTCTCGCTCAATGAGGAAGAGTCGGCGAGTGTCAGGGTTTCAGAAGAAAATGGAAATATCGTCCTGGATTGCGCCACCGGCGAGGTGTTCGGACCCACGGCTGCCCTGCTGGGAACGCTCAATCCAGACGGAACTGGCAATCCCTTGCTCTGGTCGGATCCTATTACAGAGAACCCGGGACTGGGAGCCACCGAGATGTGGGAGATTTACAACTTCACCGAGGATGCCCATCCCATTCACATCCACCAGGTACACTTCGAGGTGGTGAATCGAGAGGTCCCAGGAAACGGGACACGAGATCCCGAGTCTTGGGAGACGGGTTACAAGGATACGGTCATCGCCTATCCAGGCGAGATCACCAGGGTGAAAGCTTTGTATGACCTGCCCGGCTTCTATGTCTGGCACTGCCATATCGTGGAGCACGAAGACAACGAAATGATGCGGCCGTTCCACGTCGGGCCCATACCCCCGGATGCACCTGCACAGGGATTCACCATTCAGCCGCTCAAGAAGAGATAATTCACGCAGAAATCGCATTGAATCTCGAGAAGGGGCTGCTCAGGCAGCCCCTTTTTTTATCTGAGGATATAAACTAAAATCGTCTATTTCTCAGCAGAATTCAGCTTAACTGCTTCGCCGGTGTAGCAAAGGCCTTTTGCGATAACTTTTTGATCCTTGAAAAAATGCGGGAGAACGGTTTTCTGTTGACTTGAACTTCGGTTATTTGGAAGAATTGAGGTGAAAAATTTAGGATGTAGAGAGGGAAGGATGAGGATCGCTGTGGTTCTTGCTATGCATGGGGTTTCACCGAGAGATTTTCCTAAGGAGGAAATGATGGAGCTCTTTGAGTTGCACCATCGTATCTTCCAGGCTTCAGATTCCGAGCGAGATGTTTTGCGGAAACGTCATGATGTACTGGAAGAGAAAATGCGCAACTGGCCGCGTAATCCAGAAAACGATCCCTTTTATGGCGCTTCATTGGAGATCGCTCATGCGCTGAAAAAAATACTGGGAACAGAGGTTTTTGTCGGATTCAATGAATTCTGTGCGCCTACTATCGAAGACGCCATTGGCAAAGCAGCTTCTCATTCTCCGGAAAAGATTGTGGTGGCCACTCCGATGATGACAAGGGGGGGCGAACACTCTGAAAAGGATATCCCTCGAGCCGTCAGACGCGCACAGGAACTTTATCCTGGTGTGGAGATCATCTATGCCTGGCCTTATGACATTTCCGATGTTGCAGGATTCCTGGCTGCCCATATAAAGCGTTTTGTATAAAGAAAAATCTGAATCCGCCTGGTTTCAGGTGTCCATCTCCTTCATCAGCCGGGAAGTCTGTCTCCTGTACACTCCGATTCCAGCGATGGCAGTTCCCAGAAATGTGGCTCCCAATCCAGGGATAAAGCCGATCACTAGGGTGAAAGGCGTTATTCGGGCCCGAATAACGTTGGTAAGCATCAAAGATGCGTTTTTCATCATGGCACCGATATCAAAGCCGTGCTCCTGAAGATAATAGGCCACGCCGAGGCCGATGGCTGTTCCGATAACAGAGCCGAAAAAACCGATCAACAGAGATTCTCCGATCAAAGAACGGTAAAGATGTCCTTTGTCTTCCCCCATGGCTAAGCGGATTCCTATTTCCCCATAGCGGCGCAGACTCCCCATCAAGCCGGCATTCCAAAGTACGATGGACATGACCGATAAAAAGATGACGATGATGGCCCCTGTAAACATGCGGAGCATTTCCAGCAGATCGGCCAACCCGCTCTGGTCGGAAAGCGTTTCCATAACCGGCGAGAATTCATCATTTTCATTTGTGTATTTTGAGTTGAAAGCGGATTTTATGGAGTTGGCTTTTGCATCCCTATAGACATAGTCATCAAAATATCCCAAGATTTCTCCCGCCGCATCCTGCATGTCCAAGGCTATTTGTATATCTGAGATATCCGCGATCATAGCCCCTCTATCCATAGCGGCCACTCCGAAACGGAGGGTTCCCACCACAAAAAAATTCTGCATGGCCATGCTTCCATACATGGTGGAGCTGATGAGTGTCGCCGCTTCGCCCAAGCGAATGCCGAGACTTTGGGCAAAACCCTCGCTGATAACGATCTCGCCTGGAGCCTCCGGTAATCTTCCTCTGATCAGAGCTTTCTCCAGTCCCAGGATATCCCACTCGATGCTGTTTTCAGAAAAAAGATCTACTGCCAGTCCGGCGGCAGGGCCCTGAGCCCTGGTTTCTCCCTTTTCGTCCGGAACGTCCAGGAGCCCTCCGAATTTGATCCGAGGAGTCCAGACCATGCCGGGAAAATCACTCTGGAGGTTATCCAAAAGCTGTGCAACGCCGATAGAGGCAAGGTCATTAGGCATCTGATCGGCACTTTGGGCATAGGCACGTGCCATGACCTTCACGTGGCCCGTGTCGAATTTGGCACTCGAATCCACAAAACTGGTCTGCGCTCCTTTGATCCAACTGTGCCCAAATACAGTGAGCATGACACCGATCACCACTGTTATAAAGGGAAACAAGCTGCGTGAACGATCCCGGATCACTCCTTTGAATAGAAAGGATATCATGTGATTTTCCCTCTCAAGGCCTCGGTAGGTTTGAGCTTAGCAATTTTACGCGTTGGAAGGAAACTCACGATAGTGGTCGTGATCAGAACCAATAGTGTGGTTCCTGCGATAAGCCCTGCGCTGTAAGTGGGGAATATCTTTTCACCCAGGGCAATTCCATAGCTGTCGATGGATTGAGGCAAGGTCCATCCTTTTTTAGCAAAAGTAACCAGCAGCGGAATTCCATAGACAGCTCCTACCACCGCTGCCAGTATTCCATGCAGGGCGCCCTCGAGGGTGAATAGCTGAATGACCTTGAGGCGGGTGAATCCTAAAGCCATCATGGTTCCCATTTCCTTTTTTCGCTTGAAGATGGAGAGAACCTGGGTGTTGAATATAGCGAGCATGGCAAGTGCCAGCAAAACCACATAAAGGATAGAGGCTCCTGCAGTCTTGCTCTGTACGAGAGTCTCGATATCCTCCAAAAGAAAATCCAGGTCCTTCAAGATCCAGCCAGACACATTGGGGAAATTCTGCGTTCCTTTGGCGAGAACCATCAAGGTGGCTTCATTTAACATTCCGCTCAATCCCTGCAGGGCCTGCAAAGGCAGCCAGATCTGTCCTTGGTCGACAGTAGGCACCGATGTATTCATGACCTGAACGATCTGAATATCCCGGGCATCGAAGGTCCCATTCACATCGCGCCATCTTATGGTGACGGAATCTCCCACTTTTAAACCCGCGCTTCTTGCCATGCGGTTTCCGATCAGAGCCGGCAGCTCTTCTCCAGGCTGATCGAGAAAACGGGACGGGAGAGAAAGGGTTCTCTGTCGAGGATCGATTCCCTTGAGGAGGACCGGCTGGAAACGTCCCTCAGGATAGACAGATCCCTGGAGAATCAAGATTGGAGTGGCCTGTCCTTTGTCTGCAAGACGCTGCAAAGGAGGAGGGATGACACCGTGAGCATCCGGCAGAGACAGAGGATCATAAGGATCATAGTTTTCATGCCAGTACTGACCTCCAGCAATCTCTACATCGATCATGGCGTGCGTTGCCTGTTCTCCCATACCTATGTACAATCCTTGAGTCCAGATAATGGCGACATAGGAAAAGGACAGCACGACCACATTCAGCCAAGTTCGTAATCCTGCTCCTAAGATATTGCGGATCGCCAGCCGGGATATGATCATGACTGACCTCCTGGAGTCCCAGGCGTTTCATAGAACTCATCTTTGGCTACACAGCCGTCTATTAAAGTAATCTTCCGCCTCAGGTACTGGATGACTTTTGCATCATGGGTGGCGAATAAAAAGGTCGTTTCAAGATCTTGGTTCAACCGAACCATCGTCTTGAGGATATGGTGGGAGTTTTTAGCGTCCAGATTCGCGGTAGGCTCGTCCGCCAAAATGATGGCTGGCTTTTTGACCACTGCGCGGGCGATGGCAACTCTTTGGCTCTGTCCTCCTGAAAGCTGTGCAGGTTTTGATTTGGCCCGGTCGTACAATCCCACCCAGTCCAGAGCGTCCATGACCATTTTTTTTCTTTTTTCTGCCGAGAGTCCGAGCAACAGCAACGGAAATTCCACATTTTCAAAGACTGTGTACACAGGGAGCAAGTTGAATGTTTGGAAGATGAATCCGATGTGTTTGTTGCGTAACGCTGCAGCCTGTCTATGGGAGAGTTCCTCGACCCTTTTTCCCATGACTTCAGCACTGCCTTCGGTAGGAGCATCCAGAGATCCGATGATATTGAGCAGCGTCGTTTTACCCGACCCGCTGGGACCCACCAATCCTGCGAATTCTCCTGTTTTAAAGGCTAGATTCACCTTGTCCAGAGCAACAAGAGTGTATTCGCCCATAGGGTAGGTTTTCACCAAATTTTTTGTTTCGATCAAATAGGAGTTGTCCATCACGACATCAGCCTCCTGTTTTACCAATAATCAATGACCTGGATAGAGCACCGCAAGGATAGGCCAGAAGCACGAAAACTCATTTTAGGATAAATCGCTTATGCAAGCAAATTCCGCCTGAGGGGGAACAATCTTATGCTTTTTTTCGTAGATACAATAAAAGGATGGAGTAAAATCTTAGGAAGGAGAACGCCATGATAAAGAAATTTTCCTCTGCTTTGACCCTTTCTTTGCTGGTTTTCATTACCGGTTTTGAATTGGCTGCAGCCGAAGAAATCAACAGAGAATTCCACCAGAAATTTGATGTTAAAAGAGGAGATTCTCTGCGTCTCCGTCATGGGGACGGCGATGTGCGGCTGATTCCCTGGGAGAATGATGTCATCGATGTGCAGGTGAGATACAGAGCCGATAGTGATGTTTTCGGGATCAGATTAGGCAGAAGGCATGACTTCGATGTGGAATTCAAGCAGACGGCGAATACCGTTTATGTCACCGGCAAGGAAGCATCCAGTGCCACTATCGGATATCAGAATATAAATGTATATGAATATATTTATGAAATCCATTCGCCGGATTACATCAAACTGGATCTGGAAGGGGATGACGGAAATGTAGATATCGAGAGCTGGAGGGCCGAGATAAAGTGCCGTATCGATGATGGAGACATCCATATGAGGAATATCGGTGGAGGGAAAACAACCATCTGGGGAGAGGACGGCAATATAGAGATCGACAATCTCACAGGAGACATCACAATAAAGATGGATGACGGAGACCTTCTCCTGGATGGTTGCGATACAAGGAACTGTCGGTTAGAGGCTGAAGACGGGGATATCACCATCAGCCTTTCGAAAGGAACTTTTGACATTGTGGTGGATGACGGAGATGTTTCTGTGGAACAGACAGAGGCGAATGTATTGGACATTCGAGCAGAAGATGGAGACATAGACCTCGATCTGTTGGCTGTCGAAAAATTCGAGGCAGATATCAAGACGGATGACGGGGACGTCACCGTCGAGCTGGAGGAAGGATTCTCCACATCCTTTTATTTGTCGGCAGATGATGGGGATTACATCCGGATGGAACTGGATGACATCCAAGACTACAAAGAAGACCGATTCGGCAAGTCCGGGAGCATTCATGGGGGGAAAGGGCGGATGAAAATCCGTACCGCTGATGGGAACATCACCATCAAACAGAAAGATTGATCAGAAGTTTCTAATTTCACACCTTCTGCCTCTCGATCCTGTCTCTGGGTGTTCGTATTGATGTTTAATTTTGGCTAATCCCGCTTGTATATTTGTCTGTATTTAGTAAAATAAGAGCCAACGGTTTGGCGGGAGTCTCCAAAATGAAATGTAAAAAATGCCAGTTCGAAAATCCTTCAGATAGTGCATTCTGCAGTAAATGCGGGACAAGATTATCCGATATCGGGGAGACTTCTGCATCAATGACCAAAACCATCGAAACAAAAGGGGAGGAATTCACAAGAGGGACCACCTTTGCCGGACGTTACGAGATTATAGAATCACTGGGAACAGGAGGTATGGGCAAAGTCTACAGGGCTTATGATAACAAGATAAAAGAAGAGATCGCCCTTAAACTTCTCAGACCCGAGATCGCTACAAATAAAAAAACAATCGAACGCTTCAGCAATGAAATCAGACTTTCCCGTAAGATCACCCACCGGAATGTCTGCCGGATGCATGACCTGAACGAGCACCAGGAGCTCCAATACATCACCATGGAATATGTGCCAGGAGAAGATCTGAAGAGCTTCATAAGGCGGGTGGGTCATCTTCCTCCTGGAAAAGCCATCAGCATCGGCAGGCAAATTTGTGAAGGCTTGACCGAAGCACACGCATTAGGTGTGATTCACCGGGATCTCAAACCTCAAAACATCATGATAGATAAGAGCGGTAATGCGAAGATCATGGATTTCGGGATCGCACGTTCGCTCAGGGCTGAAGGAATAACAGGAGAGGGAACGATTATCGGGACTCCGGAATACATGTCGCCAGAACAGGTCGAGGGGAGGGAAACCGATCAGCGCTCGGATATCTATTCTCTAGGAGTTGTCCTGTATGAAATGCTTACGGGGAAAGTGCCTTTCGAAGGGGAGAATACCTTCAGTATTGCCCTCAAACATAAGGATGAAATGCCTCCCCATCCCCGGAAGTTCAATCCTGAATTATCTCCAGAATTGAGTGCTGTCATTCTCAAGTGCATGGCTAAAGAAAAGGAGGAGAGATACCAGTCCGCTCAGGATCTTCTTAGGGATCTCGATGCCCTCGAGAAAGGCACGGAAATATCTATGGTTGAGACAAGGCCACAGCTCCCATCATTTTTGGCTCTAGAAAAACCGATCGACGAAGATAAAGCCGTTTTTGTTGCCAGAGAAAGGGAACTCGAGGGACTGAGCCGAGTTCTTGAAAAGTCCCTCCAAGGAGGAGGACAGGCCGTGTTCATCACCGGAGAGGCAGGAAGCGGGAAGACCGCTCTTGTTCAGGAGTTTTCAAGAAGGGCCCAAGAAGCCTATCCGGACCTGATCGTCGCCAGCGGAAAATGCAATGCCCACACAGGAATCGGAGATCCTTATTCGCCGTTTATGGAGATACTGGGTCTTCTCACGGGTGACGTGGAAACCTGCTGGGCTGCTGGTATGATCACGAAAGAACATGCCCAGCGTCTCTGGAACTTGATCCCCCAAACGATCAAAGCTCTGCTGGATAATGGACCGGACCTGATCAATATTTTTGTTCCAGGCGCTGCTTTAACGGCCAGGGCTCAGGCCTTCACCCAGGCTTCCGCCGAGTGGCAAATCCGTCTCAAAAGGCTTGTGGAACGAAAGGTGGCGCTTCCCCCCGATTCGAGCCTCCAGCAGAGTGACCTTTTCGAACAGTACACCAGGATGTTGGCCGCAGTTGCCCGAGCGAAACCGCTTCTTCTGCTGCTCGATGACCTCCAGTGGATCGATGCGGGTTCTGCCAGTCTGCTCTTCCATCTCTGCCGTAAGGTGAAGGGCCATCGAATCCTAGTCGCAGGGTCCTATCGCCCGGATGAAATCGCCCTAGGAAGAGGAGATGGACGGCATCCTCTAGAGACTGTAGTGCATGAGCTGAAACGCGATTTCGGGGATATCGAACTCGAAGTCGGAAAAACAGAAGCTCGGGAATTCGTGGACGCTTATATCGATACGGAACCTAACAGCCTGGATAAAAACTTCCGGGAGACCATATTCAAACAGACTAAAGGCCATCCGCTTTTCACAGTTGAGCTGTTGAAGGAGATGCAGAATCGGGATCTGTTGATCAAAGACCAACATGGCAAATGGATCCAGGGTCCTGACCTCGATTGGAATGCGCTGCCGGCGCGAGTAGATGCTGTGATCGAGGAGCGGATCAGCCGATTGAATGAGGACGAAAGGGAAACACTGACTTTGGCCAGCGTCGAGGGGGAGGAGTTTACAGCTGAGGTTATAGCTCGACTCCAGGATGTCGAAACCCGGAAATTGATCCGGCTCCTTAGCGGGGATCTGGACCGGCGCCATCGTCTGGTCTCTGCCAAGGGAATCCAGCACTTGAAGAATCTCCATCTTTCTCTCTATATCTTTCGCCATATCCTTTTCCAGAGATATCTTTACAATAACCTGGATGAGGTCGAAAGGACCCACCTTCACGCGGATGTCGGGCAGATCCTGGAAAATCTCTATGGAGAACAAAACGAGGATGTCTCCGTTAAACTTGCCCGTCACTTCCAGGAAGCCGGGATTCTGGATAAGGCTGTGGAATATCTGCACAAGGCAGGGAAACGGGCTGTGCATTTATCGGCCAATCAGGAAGCCATCGTTCACTACAAGAAGGCCTTGGAACTTCTCGAGAAACTGCCGGAGACCCCAGAGCGAGTCCAAAAGGAAATCGCTCTCCAATTAGACTATGTGGTTCCGGTCGAACTCACGAAGGGTTATGGAGCTCCGGAAGTGCGTCAGGCGATTTTCAGATCGCGGGAATTGTGCGACCAGATCAGTGAAACGCCTCAGTTTTTTACAACGCTTATCCATCTGGCAACGTATCACGCCATGGCAAGGGCAGAGTACCGGACCGCGCTTGAATATCATGAACAGATCAATAAGATCGTCGAAAAGACCGGGGATCCCCTACAGAAAGCGATCTCGTCCTTTACTACGATTTGGGCATTCTTGAATGTTGCCGAACTTGTCAAGACAGTCGAGCACGCCAAAGAAATGAACGCCCTGTACAATCCTGAGAAACACGGTTTCCTGGCCTATATTTTCGGATTCGACCTGGGTGTCATCAATCGAGTATTCGGGGGGTGGGCCCTGTGGTTTCTCGGATATCCCGATAAAGCCCGAAGAGATTCTGAAATGGCCGTGGAACATGCATACACATTCGGGCATCCCCACACCATCGCTTTTGTCCTGGTCGGGGCCTGCGAGATGGATTGGTTTTTAGGGGACAAGGAAGAGGGACGGCGTCACCTCCAAGAGCTTTCCCGAATCTCCAATGAGAAAGGTTTCGTCTACTGGCAGGGCCACGCTGTTTTTTACGAGGGCGAAACAACAGCTCTGGAAGGGAAGATCGATGAGGGAATTGCCCAGATGCATCAGGGCCTTGCTATCATGAAGTCCACAGGTATCCAGACCTGTTTCACGCGACTTCTGGCAAGGTTGGCAGATACCTGCTTAAAGACAGGGAAGATCGAAGGGGGATTGACCGCTATCGATGAGGCCATCGAAGTGAGGTGCAAATTCGACGAGAGATACATGGAGGCCGAACATTACCGTCTTAAAGGAGAGCTCTTGCTGAAGAAGGGCGCAAGTGAAGACGAGGTGATGGAGCTGTTCGAGCAGGCGGTTGAGGTTTCAAAGCAGCAGCAGGCCAAGTCTTTGGAGCTTCGTGCGGTAATGAGCATAAGCCGACTGCTGCAGAAGCAGGGAAAAATACAAAAAGCCTATAAATTGCTGGATGAAACGTACGAATGGTTTACCGAAGGCTTTAATACGGCTGACCTCAAAGAGGCCAAGTCCTTGCTTGACGAATTAAAGAGAAGCCAGCTGTAAAGGCAGATCTTTCCAGAATCATAATTCTGCAGCCGTAATGCAGGGCAGCGAGGACGACGCACTAGATGACACATGAATTCAGCAGTCAAACAAATCGTAGAAAATTGGTTGGCTGGCGAATCTGTTTACATGAATAGGGTTGAGGTTTTCAAAAAAGAATTTGCTTACAGCCTCCAGAGATAAGAGGCCTTGAAGAAGAAGCCCCGCTGTGTTTCAAGGAAATCATCCGCTGGTCTGTAGTCTCCGTCTTCCCATCTGATTTTTTCATAGAGAGAGCCGTACCCGATGTGGATGACGGTCCCGGGGATATAAGTGAAGGAGGCGAGAAAATCTGTCATCAACCGATTCCGAAAGGAGTTGTGCTCCACGATGGCTCTGAAGAAAAGATATTTGTTTACCTGAAAAGTGTTCTTGCTTCGGATGATCGTATAATCGTACTCTTTTTGTGAATCAGAATCTCTGGTGAAATCAGAATAGATGAAGCTCAACTCCAGGTGGAGTTTTTCCGAAGGAAGGAACCTGAGAGAAGCGATCGCATCGTTTCCGCTTCCTTGGTAGGGATCGGCAATATAGCGGATTTTCTTCTGGTAGTAATAATTCAGACTGAGGTGCAGCTGTTTGGTGATTTGGCTGGAGGCGATAAGCCTTCCTCTGCTGGTGTTGAATCTCTCATCCAGCCAGATTTCGTTGGAGTAGCGGTATCCGAGAACGATTATTGAATTTCTGAGCAGAAGGAACCTCAGGTCGAAAGAATTGTCCGTTTCATAGAGATTGCTGAATTTGTCCCGAATCTGAGTGCTGTGGATAATAGGATCGATCCGCTTGATTATGCCTGATCGGGGATAGAACATCCGCATGATCCCCGATCTGAACCTTGTGATTCCGATCCGCGTGATGTATCCTGTTTCGGTCTGAAAGTCCTCTGATATGTCCTGGAGTCCGAGCATAACGATCCAATCTCGCGTGGTATACATATAATGAAGACCCAGAGCATATCCATCTGTTTTTGTGGATTCTTCACCCAGCCTGGTCGAAGACAGGAAGCCATGATATCCGAGAAGACTCGATTTGTTTAGCCTGAACTGTCCATCCAGACCGAAGAGTCTGTTGAATCCACTCTCACGTTCCCGTCCAGTGTAGAATCCTCCGATAAAGCTGTCGTTTGCCAGAGCTCGTTTATAGCGAAAAATTCCGAAATGAGCATAGTTTTCTGCTTGTTCTTCCGGCAGTTCATCCATGGCATAGATTGCAGCCACCGTGTTTTTGTCCCCGATTCTGCCGTTCAGTTTGAATCCCATCAAGGGATCGACGATGGTGCGTGTGTGCACGACCTCTCTCAAAGGATCTCCTTCATGGAACCCTCCAAAATTGAACTTCTCCAAGCCTTCCAGGAAAAAAGGCCTCTTTTCTTCGAAGAACAAGGCGTATCGAAGGTTGAAGTCCACCTGTCCAGCATCGGCTTCCACTTGACTGAAATCCGGATTGACGGTCCCATCGAAGATCAGATGGGATGTGATACCATACTTGGCCGTGAGGCTGAGATCTCCTGCCCCTCCTTCGGAGGCCAATTTTCCTCCTTTTTGTGCACTGTTGTGGCTGTAGGTTACACCAGGAAGAACCTCGATCAATTTATAATGCTTGACGTCATGAAAAATCAATGGTCTGGTCTGGGTCAGGAAATTCGGGCCTTGTTTGGGATCCAGAGGAGGGTAGGTGCCTGCTTCTGAACGGCGGCTGATCATCCGCTCAAAAATGATCCCCATCTCGACCGGGTCAGTGTGTGAGAATCGGAGACTCTTGAAGGGAATTTTCAACTCTATCGCATATCCCTGCTGGTCGATTCTCCCCGCGCTGTACCACACCATATCCACACTGAAGTCCTCGTTTCCGCCCTCGAAGGTGGAATCTCCCTGGATGCCCAAAGGATTGCAGTAGAAAACGTGGAGGAACTGCTGATCATTGAAAGGATCCAAATTGATACAGATCCAGTCATCAGCACGGATGTTGTCCCTGCTGGTCACAGAAGCTTTGATTTTGTTCGGTTCGCTGTCGAAACATCTGAATGCGAAATACAGATTTTCCCGGTCATAGGCATAATATACCACTGTATCCTCCGGCATGTCTTTGCCATAATCAGGGTAATAAGTCTTGAAACCTGTTTCGTTCGGAGATTTTTGCCATAGGGGATCATCCAGGATTCCATCCAGAACCGGAGGCGCATCCGTTTTGTGAGGAATGAGAGGTTCGAGATTTTCCTCTGCAAATGTGGTGAGCCCGATGAATAATACTGCTAAAATCACTAAAAGGGAGGCCGTTGTTTTGTCTGTTTTTTGCATTTCGATCAGTGTTTCCTACGGAAATCGGAGCAAAAGGTTATATCACAGTGAGATTTTTTTGGTCAATCTTCAATAAAAGTATATTTTGAACAGGATGAGTAAACGATTTGATCTTGGATTTCGTCTCTAATAATGAGGTGAATGATGTTCGGAAATTACTTGAAGACTGCGCTCAGAAACATTTTAAGAAATAAAGGCTTTTCCTTCATAAACATCAGCGGGCTGGCTATCGGAATGGCCTGCTGTATTATGATTCTTCTTTTTGTGCAGGATGAGCTGGGCTATGACAGCTATCACGAGAAGGCCGAAAACATTTACCGGCTGGTGGCCTTGAATAAATCGGCTGGGGAGGAGCGGCATTTGGCCCCGATAGGACCCCCTGTTGGCAGGATGTTTGCTGGCACCTTTCCCGAAATACGAAAAGCGGTGCGATTTTATCGTGGTAATAGGGCATTGGTCGAATATCAGGACAAGAGATTTTTTGAAGAGCGCTTTTTTTATGCCGATCCCAGTGCCTTTGATATTTTCAGTTTCTCCATAATAAAAGGCAATCCGCAAACAGCTTTGTCGGTCCCCTTTGCCGTGGTCATTACAGAGTCTGCAGCAGAAAAATATTTTGGCGGAGAGGATCCGGTCGGTAAATACATCACTCTGGACCATGAACACAACTACAACATCGCTGCTGTGATGCAAGATGTGCCGCCGAATTCACATTTTAGATTCGATTTTTTGGCTTCATTAGAAACACTCGCTGTTCTGCATGGGAGAAGGTCTCTGGAACACCCTGGTAATATGGCTTTCTACACCTATCTTCTTCTCCAGGAGAACGCAGATCCGGAGATGCTGGAAATGAAATTCGATGAAAAGGTGAAGCAGTCTTATGGGGAACGGATCGCTGCGATGAGAAGGTATTATCTTCAGCCGCTCATAAGCATTCATCTTCATTCGAGTCTGGATTATGAGATCGAGGCGAACAGCAGCATTTCTTTTATCTATATCTACTCGGCTATCGCGGTGTTCTTGCTTCTTATAGCTGCCTTCAACTACATGAATCTTTCCACAGCCAGGTCTGCAAAAAGGGCCAGGGAAGTGGGTATGAGAAAAGTCCTCGGTGCTCTGCGGCTGCAGATTGTCAAACAATTTCTAGGAGAGTCCGTTGTCCTTTCTGTTCTCAGTCTGTTTCTTGCCCTTCTGTTCGTCATGATCTCCCTGCCCCTCTTCAATTCACTAGCTGGAAAACAGCTGGCCTTTTCATCCATTTCGAGCATGGTTCTTCTATCCAGTCTTGCAGCGATCGCTATCGCGGTCGGGATTCTTGGAGGATTCTATCCGGCCCTTTTTCTTTCTGGATTCAAGCCCATCCGCACACTCAAAGGCAGATTGGCAGCCAGAGGAAAAAGCGGCTCTTTCCGGCGTGTACTGGTGCTTGTCCAATTCACCATATCCATCGTCTTGATAATCGGAACCTTGGTCATTCGGAATCAACTTCATTATTTGCGCAGCCGAAATTTAGGATTCAATAAAGAACAGGTGGTGGTTGTGCCGATGCACAGTCAAAGTACCAGGCAGGCTTTCGAATCCATCAAAACAGAACTCCTGAAAAGTCCTTCCATATTGAGCGCGACGGCTTCTTCCAGTGTTCCAGGGAAACCTATCACCCGCATTGCCTATCGCTTTGAGGGATTACCGGAGGATCAGCATATTCCCATGGATACCTATTTTGTGGACGATGATTTCCTCGGGACCTTGGGTATCGAAGTCGCCGAAGGCAGAAATTTTTCGCAGGAATATGCAACCGATGAGGAGAATGCATTCATCCTGAACCAGACCGCTGTTAAGGAATTGAGCTGGAGCGATCCACTCGAGAAGCAGGTGGTATGGCCTTCTGATCTGAGGCGGCGGGATGCGATTGTCAAAAAGGGACAGGTGGTGGGAGTGGTGAAAGACTTCCATGTGACCTCGCTTCATGAGAGTATCGGTCCTGTTCTGCTGCAGGTACGTCCTTCCGGCTTTCGGTATATCTCGGCAAGAATTTCAACGGCAAATATTCCGGATTCTCTTTCCTATATTAAAGAAAAGTGGAGCCAATTCTCGTCTGCCTTTCCGTTTGAATATTCCTTTCTGGATGAAGATTTCGACAGGCTCTATCGGGCGGATGAGAAAGTCGGCCGCATAATCGGAGTTTTTTCCATTCTGGCCATCCTGGTGGCCTGCCTGGGCCTTTTCGGGCTGGCATCTTATTCTGCGGAACAGCGAACCAAGGAGATCGGCATCCGTAAGGTTCTTGGCTCATCCGTCACGGGAATTGTCCTGCTTCTTTCCAAGGAGTTCACAAAGTGGATTCTGGTAGCCAATGTTATTTCCTGGCCTATTGCCTATTACATGATGAAGCGATGGCTCGGAAATTTCGCATACAGAACAGGTTTGGGTATCGAAATTTTCATCCTATCAGGTATATTGGCTTTTGCCATTGCTCTGCTCACGCTCAGCTATCAATCCATAAAAGCGGCCCTAACCGATCCAGTAGACTCCCTGAGGTATGAGTAACAAAGGTAGTTTTTTGTGCTGAAATTCCTCACTTGAAAGGCGCTTGCAATTCTGGGGTCTGATTTGGTATATTTCATAGGAACTTTTGAGGGTCTCTTACTGCACAGTTCAGGATGAAACAGAAAGGAGAAGGCCTATTCAGATAAAGAAGCCAAAACGTTCGAACAAAGGAAAAGATCTTTTTCAAAAATGTTATAAGTGGAAGGATTGGAAAAAAGCCCAGCAGTTCGGTTATTATCCATACTTCACGCCCATAGAGAGTGAAGCGGGGGCAGTGGTCCACATAGACGGAAAGCGCAAGATCATGCTGGGATCGAATAATTATATGGGGCTCACCAACCATCCAGAAGTCAAACAGGCCGCTATCGACGCTGTGAAGAAATATGGATCTGGATGCACTGGATCGAGATTTCTCAACGGAACTCTGGACATCCACATCGAGCTGGAAGAGACTCTTGCGGATTGGCTCGGCAAAGAATCTGCCCTGGTCTTTTCCACGGGATTTTTCGTCAACCAGGGAGTGATTTCCTCATTGGTGAATAAAGACGATGTGGTGATCTCAGACAAGCTGAATCATGCCAGTATTATCGAAGGCTGCCGTCTTGCCGGCGGGGATACAATCCGTTATAAGCACAACGATCTCGGAGACCTGGAGAGAACCCTTCAAAAAATTCCCCGTGAAATCGGAAAATTTATCGTCGCGGACGGCGTTTTCTCCGCTGAAGGCACGGTTGCCGACATCGCCGGAATCGTCAAGCTTGCCCACGATTATAATGCCCGGGTGATGATCGATGAAGCCCATTCCATAGGAGTCTTTGGCTCGGAAGGGAGGGGGATGTCCGAGGCTCAAGGACAGTTGGACAATGTCGATCTCATCATGGCGACTTTCAGCAAGTCGTTTGGCGGAGTGGGAGGATTCGTAGCCGGGCCTTACGAAGTCATTATGTGGATCAAGCACAAGGCTCGCCCGATGATCTTTTCCGCCAGCCTGCCTCCTTCTTCTGTGGCAGGTGCACGCAAGGCCCTCGACATCATCCGCAAAGCCGACGACAGACGGGAGGCTGTGCTCCGCAATTCGAAAAAGATGAAAAAGAACCTCCAGGAGATAGGATTCGACACAGGAGAATCGAGGAGCCAGATCATCCCTCTGATGATCGGCGAGGATATGAAATGTCTGAAGTTTTGGAAGACCCTGTTCAATGCAGGCGTCTTCACCAACGCTTTCATACAGCCTGCAACTCCTCCCGGTGGAGCGCTGATTCGCACCTCCTATATGCCTACCCATACGGATGAGATGCTGGATGAAGCACTCGGACTCATGGAGGATATGGGCAAGAAATATAATATCATCTGAGGGAAAACAGGGGATAGCTCGAGAGTATCTGTCGTTTCATTCATCCCTCAGTATTCTTTTTTCCTTGGCTTCCTGCTGGTATGCTGTTGCCGATTTGAAAATGCATCCAGTTATTTATGGCAGGCATGAATAAAATGATGTCTTATGCCGTATCATTAACGGGATTATTCCTATGTTTGTGATGAAAAACAGATTCAAAAGACGGAGGAATTATGAAACCAAAAACACTACTTGTTTTCACCCTTATCCTGTTGACCTGTGTCCTTCTTTTCGGTCTTCAAGAGAAAGTCAAGCCTCTTCCCATCTCAGGCTTTGAAGAGAGCGGCACCTTCAGATTGATCGTCCAGGATACAGAGATAGGATTGGTTCAGTACAGCTTGACCGCTGATGGGAATTACGATCGAAAATTTGTCCTTTCCATGGGAGGACAAAAGGCCGCATACGATATAAAAATCCGCTCCAACTCAGAAGGAGAATGGGAGTCCATGGAAATAATAACCCCGACCGAAACGGTCTCGGTGAAGCGGTTGGAGGAGGCGGCGGAATATCATCTGAAGAAGAAAGAGGAAACCTACAGCGTCGACATGACCGACAATCACATCATTTACGATAACTACGGCCCGGTATTCGAAAGTTTGATGATCAAGGAATACGATATGGAGGAAAAGGGAGTTCAAAAATTTTCCCGTTATATCGTGCCATCTCGATTCGAAGACGTCGAGCTTGAATTCAAAGGAAAAGAAATCCGCAGGATTAAAGAAAAAGAATTGAGTCTCAACCGTTATGACCTGAAGCTCCTGGGTATCGATATACAGCTTTGGGCAGACCAGCAGCACAAACTGATGCTCATGAACGTTCCGGTCCAGTACGCTGCTTTTGTCAGAGAGGGATATGAAGAGCTGCTTCAGGCGAGAGCAGAAGATCCTCTGCTTTCCAAGCCGCGTTATGAAGTGACCAAGCGAACGGTCATGATCCCGATGCGGGATGGAGTGAGGCTTTCCACTGACCTGTATTTTCCCCAGGCAGAGGAATCAAAATTTCCGGTTGTATTGGTCCGCACACCCTACAAAAAGGAAATGAATGAGCTCACTGGAAATTACTATGCCAAAAGGGGATATGTGGTCGCTGTACAGGACTGCCGGGGGCGGTTTGCATCAGAGGGAACCTGGGAACCGTTTATCCATGAACCCGAAGATGGCTATGATGCCATCGAGTGGTTGGGGACTCAGGAGTGGTCTACGGGCAAAGTGGGCATGATCGGTGCTTCCTACGTCGGCTGGGTCCAGCTCTGGGCAGCTTCAGAGAATCCTCCCCACCTGACCACCATCATTCCCAATGTGGCACCCCCGGATCCGTTCTATAACATTCCTTATGAATACGGCTCCTTTTTCATCTTAGGAGCCATTTGGTGGGCCGAGATATTGGAGACAGAGGCCACCGGAGATCTCTCTGGGAGGACCATGGCTCAGATCAGTGAGAGAAAGTACGAGAAAATTCTGAAATCCCTGCCGGTCATCGATCTGGATAAAAAAATACTGGGGAAGAAAAATCCATACTGGCGCAAGTGGATTCAACATAACACCAATGACGCCTACTGGCAGCAGGCCAATTTTATGGATAAGCTGAAAAATCTGGATATCCCGGTGTTTCTCCAGTCCGGCTGGCTCGACGGCGATGGAATAGGAAGCAAGCTGAATTATATGGCTTTGAAACAGTCGAAGAACCAGTTCATCAAACTCATCCTGGGGCCCTGGGGACATTCAGACCAGTCTCACTCCCGGGTGGGTGATCATGACTTCGGAAAAGAAGCTGCACCGGACTTGCAGACATTGTATCTCCGGTGGTTCGATTACTGGCTGAAAGGAATCGATAACAAGATAGTGGAAGAGCCCCTGGTGGAGTATTTCGTGATGTTTTCCAACCAGTGGCTGAAAGGAGATACCTATCCACTGCCGGAGACCCGGTTCACCAAATTCTACCTGGACAGCACCGAAGGCGCCAACACTTCAAAAGGTGATGGAGTATTGGTTAAGGAGTTGTCTGAGGAGAGAAGGGAATTCGATCGCTATATCTACGACCCTGGGGATCCGACACCATGGCCGGAGTACTATTTTAAGAGTGAGGAGGAGGTCGAACGGGAAAAAGATAAAACCATCGATATCGAAGAATACAAAAAGCGGATCGAAGCTTTTCACAATGAGGTCTCGGATGCCCGTGAGGATATCCTGGTGTACCAGACACCGCCGCTCAAGGCACCCATCTCTGTGGCAGGACCCTTATCTGCTGTTCTCTATGCCTCCAGCTCAGCGCCTGATACGGATTGGTTTATCACCTTGATGGATGTGGATGAGGAAGGCAAAATCTTCCATCTAGTGAGAGGGACCATCCGGGCCCGATTCCGAAATTCCATGGAGGAACCAGAGTTCCTCCAGAAAGACAAGGTATACAAGTATGATATCGATATGTGGCAGACAGGGATATCCTTTCGAAAAGGTCACCGGATCAGGATCGAAATATCCTCTGCATTGTTTCCGATGTTCTCACGCAATCTGAATACTGGAGGACACAACGAGATAGAGACAAAATTCCAGAAAGCGACCCAGAAGATTTTCCATTCAGAGGAGTATCCCTCTCATATTCTGCTTCCTGTAATCAACCTGGATAATTAGAAATAGCGGGTGAAGCTTGCCCATAGTTCGTCGCCAAGCTTCCAGTAGGCGGCAACGGAATCTTCGGCTGTTTTCACACAGTATTCGGTTAAAAACCGCTTGGCCTTTGCCGGATCCTCTTTGTAAAGTCTCAGGGCCTCCTCCTCGATCTGGGACTGATTGGCAAAAGCCTTATTTTCGATCTCCGACCAGACCTTAGCGATCCCCTCGCTCATGGGCTGCCAACGGAAAAGGGCCAGTTGGCTGACTCTCCGGAAAGCCCACCAGGCACAGTCTGTGCGGAATTCTCCCCGTCCATCAACCATATATGAATCCGGCATCTGCGTGATTCCACAGTAGAAGGGAGTATGGGGTGTGGTGGCAGGATTGTCATACCCCAGCCAGACCACTCCACCGACTGGATCGGGAAGCCAACTCCGCGACTGTGTGATCTGAAGATATGTGGCTGCTTTGCAGCAGATGGTCCTCTCGCGCTGTATCTCAAGAAGGGTCATAAGGTCTCTATTCAGGAAAGGACTGGCCACCGGGCTTTTGACCGTTTTTCCTTCACGGTCCACCACAGTCAGTGTCTGAGTCATATCGAAGGGAGTATCCTGGTAAGTATCCCTGAAGATATCCAGTACGTCTCTGACCGATAGTTTTTTCTCCGGCTTGACCGAGAGGGGGAAGTTTTCGCCGTTGGGATCCAGGTTCAGAGAGGGAGCGACTCGGCTCAGCACCCGCCATTCCCGCCGCCTGGAACCCATGCTGCGGCGTGAAGCATAGGCATAGCAGAATTCGAAGGGTTCACCGCTATCGGGGCTCCACCAGCCCATCTCCTTGGCGAGGGTGTAAACATTCTCCGAAGCCATGTAATTTTCCGAATCCTCCAGGTCGAGCTGGCGTATACGACTGGCGTTGGCAGATACTCCGACATGGTCGTCCGGGATGCGGACCGCAGCCCAGACCGCGCCTTTTTTGCCCTCTCCAGGACCCAAGATCTCGAAGTGCCAGGTTTCCTGAGGATCGGCAAAAGTGAAACACTCGCCGTAATCGATGTATCCATAGGTTTTGGTCAGCTCGTCGGCGATACGGATCGCCTCGCGGGCGGTCTTGGCCCGCTCCAGCACCAATCTGTAGAGCTCGGGGCAGTCGATGATCCCCTCCTTGCTTCGCAGCTCTCTCTTCCCTCCGAAGGTGGTCTCGCCGATGGCCAACTGATGTTCGTTCATACAGGGATAGGCTGTGTTGATAAAGGCGGATGTTTCTGGAACCTGCGGGATTTCACCTTTTTTAAGAGGACGGTCATTCGGTCCCTTGGTCCTTTTAGACTGGAGATATACAGGGCACATGTCTCCAGGTTGATGCTTTTTATGGGGGACGATATTGATCCAGGTCCTGTCCGTGTTGCTGTCGCAGGAATGGGAGGTCATGGTGGACCCATCTACCGATGCGAGCTTTCCGACTATGACACTGGTGCAGGACTCGAGTGCAGGATTCCACTCTCCAGCGACATCAGCCGTAGACTGGAGAGCCAGTCCATAGACAGCCATGACAGCCAGTGCTGTACAAATCAAAAACCTATCGATCCACTTTTTCACCGGGTTCCTCCTTTCTTTCGTTTAGCTTGGTTTGTTCAGGCCAATAAGCTTGTAACACAAGAAAAGGCCAGGGTCAAATCAAAAAGGTCAATCCCAGATTGTCAGGCCAAAAGCACAAGAATTACTCGGCACGGAGGGAATCGACCGGATTGGCTGTGGCTGCTTTGATGGCGTGAAAGCTGACCGTGATCGCAGCGATCAAGAATGCAGCCGTTCCGCTTATGACAAACGGCACAGGAGTCAGTTCTATCCTGTATGCAAAATTTTTGAGCCATATACTGGTCAAATAGGAGGCAACTGGCCAGGCGATTATGTTTGAAAGGATGACCCACTTGGTGAATTCTCTGGAGTAGAGCACCGCTATTCCCCGAACCGTGGCTCCCAAGACTTTCCGTATTCCGATTTCTTTGACTTTCTTGTTGGTCAGAAAGGAAGCCAGACCGAACAGTCCCAAACAGGAAATGAATAAAGCCAATCCTGTAAAAAGGGATAGGAGTTTGACCGTCTTCTCTTCGGCATCATAGAAACCGAAATAAGCATCTTTCATATATCTGTAATTGAATTCTTCCTCATTCAATACTTGCTTCCAGACATTTTCCAAATATGTGAGAGTCGCCTCTGGATTTTCAGGCCGTATTTTGGCTGCCACAAGGAGGAAATATTTGGGATCGATATGAATCATCATGGGACTGATCTTGTTGCGAAGGGATTTGACATGAAAATCCTTCACGACTCCAATAATAGTGACTTCCTCGAGTCCCTTTTTGCCCGGAATCAGCAATTTCTCATTGACCGGTGATTCGAACCCGAACATCTTAACCGCCGTTTCGTTCAGGATGACGCTTTCCTCACTGTCGGTGGAATATTCTTGTGAAAAGTCTCTTCCCTCGATAATCTCTAATCCCATGGAATTGATGAATCCGAAATCAGCGGGGAGGGCTTGGACAGAAAAGGAATTATCCTCTCCTTCGCCTTTTTTTCTCACTGACATATTGAATTGACTGTTGATACCGGGAACCGTGTAAACAGCGGTCACTTCCCTGACGCTTCGATGTTTGAGGAATTCGTTTTTCAAGACAGGGTATTTTTCTTTGGCCTGGGGATTGGTGAAAGGTAGGTAAGATAAGATGACATCCTCCTTGTCGAAGCCCAAATCCGTGTTTTTCATAAAATCGATTTGCTGATAGATCACGATTGTCCCTAGAATCAGTATGATGGATATGGCAAATTGGAGAACGACCAATACATTTCTGAAGGATAATTTCGCCGAACCTTTCATGATGTTCTTTTTCATGATGTCGACGGGATGGAATCTCGACATAAACCATGCCGGATAACTGCCTGCAAAAAGTCCGACTATGACGATCATTCCGACAACCACGCCGTACATATATTTGAAATGGGATGCACCCTGCACAAAGGAAGCATCCAAATATGAGAACAGGCGTGAATGGACAATATTGAAAAGGAGGACTCCGAGCATCATCGAAACCGTGGCAACCAACAGAGATTCGACCAGAAACTGTTTTATCAGGTGCGATCTGTTTGCACCGACCACTTTTCTAACGCCGACTTCATTCATTCGATCGAGGTATCTTGAAGTCGACAAATTCATGAAATTGAAGCAGGCGATCACCAGAACGAGTACGGCTCCGGAAAGGAACAGATAAACATAGAGGATATTCCCTTTCGCACCGACATCCCCCCTCGATTCTGTGTCCCAATGAATCTCGGATAATGGCTGGAGCATCAAATCCATTTTGTCCGTAAACCATTTCCCGGTGTTCTGGTTCAACAAAACATTCAGCTTTTTTCTCACACTGTCCGGTCGGGAATTTTTTTCGAGTACGAAATAGGTGAGATCATCGCCCCACTGGTTCCATGGTTGTTCAGGATATTCTCCCAAAGAACGAAGGGTGGAATAGGATACCAATATCTCACATGGGAGATGCGTATTGGCTGGAAGGTCCTTGAGCACTCCGGTGACCCTGTAAAGATGGTCATCGATGTTGAGTGTTCGTCCGATCGGGTCGTCTTTACCGAAATATTTTTCTGCAATTTTTTGGCTTATCACAATCGAGAAGGGATCATCCAGAGCAGAAGCCCGGTCTCCTTTCAATATTTTCCAGCTGAAGATCTCGAAAATCTCGGGATCGGCATGAAAGATTCGGGATTCTTTGATTTTTTCGTTTTGGGAATTCAAGGTGATCATTTCGGAGTTGTGTCTGATTCTTGCTGCGACCTCCACTTCAGGGATTTCAGAATTTATGGCTGGAGCGACCGCCGGCATGGTACCTGCAAATTTCATTCTGCTGCCCTCTTTTCCCCAATCCACATTGATGCGATAGATTCTGTTTCCCTTATCATGGAAATCGTCGTAACTTATTTCGTTGACCACATACATGAGCATGAGAAGACACACCGCCATTCCGACGGCCAATCCGAAAATATTGATAAAAGAATAACCTTTGTGCCTTTTGACGTTTCTGAAGGCCATCTTTATATGGTTTTTGAACATGTCAATTCCGATCAGGAGGGATTCTATCATCAGTGGAACGATGATAATTACGAACTGGAAGGCATTACGCAATTTCGCCCTCAGGAATCCTCTATTCTTCTGGTCTTCAGCATACTTGAATTCGAGGTCTTCCCTGATAGATGAGCACATGTCTTCATCTGCCATCAGAGAAAGCACCCATCTCTTGATTCTGGAAAGTTTATACTCCCGCATGTTCAGCCGGTCCTGCTTCTCATTTCATCTCCGGGACTTCGGCCCACATGACCTTGTTCAATTCCTGGATGGATCTCAATTTCTTCTCCCCCAGCGGTGTCAGGGTGTAGTAAATCCGCGGTCTTCCTCTTATAGATGTGGAGCCCTTGGCTCTTTTCGTCTCGACATAGCCGTTTTTCTTGAGCCGGTTCAAAGGCGCATAGATGGCACCTGAGAGCCATTTTGTGCCTGTGTCTTTCTCGACCTGTTCCCTTATGGAGAGGCCGAAGGCGTTGTCCTTCAATTTCCAGATAGCCAAAAGCAGTATCTCTTCGATCCTGGATAAAAACTGCATCTGAGCTCCTCGCTTATAATATTCGTTTTATAGTATTTAAACTGTAGTATTTTTTCACTAGTATGTCAAGCATTTGCCTTTTTTGACCCCGGAAGCATTTCCAAAACCGTAATGGCTTATTAGTAAAATGTGAAACAGAGCATCAGGAAGAGTTGGAGCGAAAACGCTTCCCGATGCTCTGAATTTCTATCACGGTTTTGGAAGTGCTTACTTTGACGCCGGATTTTTTGACACGGATTTTTCTCTGTGTTATAAGCAGTTTGAATCGACATTTGAAAAGGCCTACATATAAAATCACGGATTTATATGCGTTTTCATAAGGACTTTTATCAGCGGCATAACACTCTGTTCCACCTCATCTTTCTTCTCTGCTTTCTCTATCTGTTTCTTTTCAGTCTCGAGCTTATGGGTGTCTCTCTCAAGATGTTCGGCAGGGGATTGGCCGAAACCCTCATTGCGACGACTGCCAATCCCTTGGTCGGTTTGTTCATCGGAATCCTCGCCACTTCCATCGTCCAATCTTCTTCGTCTACCACTTCTATTGTCGTGGGGCTGGTGGCTGGCGGGGCGTTGAATGTGACCAACGCTATCCCCATCGTTATGGGAGCCAATATCGGGACTTCGGTAACCAATATGCTCGTCTCATTAACTCAAATAAAACGCGACACGGAATTCAGGCGAGCTCTGTCTGCAGCGATTGTCCATGATTTTTTTAACGTGCTTTCGGTCCTGGTTCTGTTCCCCCTCCAGTATTTCACGAATTTTCTGGGCCATGCTGCCACATTCATGGGCGAAAAGTTCCAGAATATCGGCGGTTTGGAGTTTTTAAGTCCGGTCAAGGCATTGACCAGGCCTCCTGTAATAGCCTTGAGTCAATCGATAGGAGATTATCCTTGGATTCTCTTTGCCCTGTCGCTCATCCTTCTGCTTGCGGCACTCACCAGAATGGTGAAGTCCTTGAAGATCCTGGTCGTGAGGAAAGCCGAAGTCTGGTTCGACCGTTATCTGTTCAAAACCGCCTGGCGGGCCTTTCTGATAGGATTGTTGTTGACGGCCCTGATTCAGAGCAGCTCGATAACCACATCCTTGGCTGTTCCCATGGCAGGGGCCGGACTTTTAACTTTAATGCAGATTTTTCCCTATACTCTTGGTTCTAACATCGGAACCACGGTCACGGCAATCCTGGCGGCCCTGGTGACCGGGAATCTGGCGGCCATTATCGTTGCTTTCTCCCACCTGCTGTTCAATCTGTCGGGGATTGCTGTCTGGTGGCCATTCAGGATCTTGCCCATTTCGCTGGCAGAAAAATTTTCTGCGATCGCCATAAAAAAGAAAATCATACCGATTCTCTACATAATCGTTGTCTTTTTTCTCATACCCATACTATTCATTGCTATCTCAAGATGAGGAGAGATTCGAATGTTTAAAAAACTGCTTGCCATCTTTAGAAAGGATACGCTGATGCACCGCGCATACCAGCGGTCTTTCGAGATGCTGGATATCACCCTGTCCATGTATGAGGAGGCGAGAGAATCCCTGCGGAAGCGGGATGATAATGAGGTTGACCTCAAGATCAAGGAGACCGATAAAAAGGTCAACAGCTATGAAAGGGAAGTCCGGCGCATGGTTTTCAATCATCTCGCTGTCCAGGGAACAGCGGATCTGCCGTCAGGTTTAGCCTTGATAAGTATCATCATCGATATCGAGCGGATCGGAGATTATACCAAGAACATGGTTGAACTGGCTCTCGACCATCCCGGGATGCTTCATGGAGGCGATTTCGAGGACGAGATCATCCGGATCGAAGAAGCGGTGGGAGACAATTTCGTTCAGGCTAAGAAATGTTTCGAGGAAGAGGATGCGGATATGGCTCTCGAACTCCTGGAAAAATATGCCTGGGTGAATGATGTCTGCGATAGGATTTTGGTGGATGTGGTCAAAGAGAAAGACAAGAGTATCAAGCCCGGCGATGCGGCTGCTCTGGTTTTGTATACCCGGTGGCTCAAGCGGATCAACTCTCATTTACGCAACATCACTACCAGCGTAGTCAATCCCTTTGACCGCATCGGTTATGAGCCCAAAAAAGAGTGATTCTTTGGTCTGCTGCCGGGCAAGTGGGCATAGGATGGTGCATTGAGGGGAATGAACTTATATGAGAGATCAATCTCGTTTTATGGTTGACAAAACAAGACAAGTATAGGAAATTTCAAGAAACAAGAAGGGCGTTTTAACGCATTCAAGGAGGTGTCAGCATGGGAAAGCATCCAAGACAAGGTATGGATCAAGAAATTGTCGACTTATACGAGGGGTACAGAACCGGATCGATCGATCGTCGTGAATTCCTAAAAAAATTAGCAGCGTTCGCTGGAGGCACGGCCGCCGCGGTCGCTCTGCTCCCTGTCGTAGAAAATAAGTACGCCAAAGCACAGGTCATTCCCCAGGGTGATCCCCGCCTCGAAACGCAATACATCGAATATCCCGCTGAAACAGGTGAAATGCGCGCATATTCAGCGAGGCCCAAGGGAGAGGAGAAGCTGGCCGGTGTGATCGTGATCCATGAAAACAGAGGTCTTGTGCCTCATATCGAAGATGTGACCCGGCGCGTCGCTCTGGAGGGATTTTTAGCCATCGCTCCAGACGCCCTGTCGCCGCTGGGAGGGACTCCTGGAGATATGGACAAAGGCCGTTCGCTCATGCGAGAGCTTGACAACGAGGCCACGGTAAAAAATTATGTGGCTGCGGTTCAATACCTGAAGACCCATCCTCAATCTACAGGTAAGGTCGGGTGCATGGGTTTCTGTTGGGGAGGAGGAGTAACGAATCAGGTCGCCGTGAACTGTTCGAGCCTGGACGCCGCGGTTCCTTTCTATGGAAGGCAGCCTGCTTCCGAGGATGTCCCTAAGATAGAAGCCTCTATGCTTATCCATTATGCCGGTAACGACCAGCGAATCAACGCGGGCATCCAGGCGTTTGAAGCCGCTCTCAAGAAAGCCGACGTGGATTACAAGATATATATGTACGAGGGGGCCGGGCATGCCTTCTTCAACGACACCGGATCCCGGTATGACCAGGAGGCCGCCGAACTCGCCTGGAAACGCACCATAGCTTTCTTGAAAGAAATGCTCAAGACTTGACGATTTATCTTCCATATTCAGGATTCACCCGGGGATGGTTTACCCAGACAGCAATTTTTGTATCTCAGGCCACTGCCGCATGGGCAGGGATCGTTGCGGCCAATTTTAGAAACAGCCTTGAATTTTGACGATCGCTCTGTGGTCATTCGCTTCTCGAATGTTTGCCGGCGCCATTGCTTGGCGACTTCTTCCACGAACGGCCTGCAGTGAATAAAAAAACGCTTGTAACCTGCACACAGGTAGTTCAGTCCCTCTTCGCCATCCGGCGTCTGGATGAACCGGTTCTTCGGGCACCCGCCGTGGCACATGGATCTGACCTCGCACTCCAGACAGTAGCGGGGAAGCGTATTTAATTTGGCCTGCCCGAATGCTCTCTGTTCCGGACTTTCCAGCAGTTGGGCCAATGGAGTCTCGATGATATTCCCGAGGCGGTGTTCTGGATCCACAAAATGGTCACAGGAGAAGAAATCTCCGTTATGTTCGATAACAGGAACGTCGCCGCAGGTCGGACGAAAAATGCACAGCGAATGTCCCTGTCCGAAAGCTGTTCTGGCTGCTTCCTCGAATATCTGTATTTTGATCCGGCCGATATCTTGGCTCACCCACTCATCGAAGATGATGCAGAGAAAATCGCCCCATGCCTCTTCAGGCACGGTGAGGTGGCTGACTCCGCTTTTTACGTCCGGCTGCCGGTCGACCAGAGGTAAAAAGGTCATATATCGCGCTCCGATCTTCTTGAAGTGACGGTAGATCTCGGCTGGATAAAGGACGTTGTGTGCATTCACCACGCAAAGAATATCCGTAGAGATTCCGTGATTTCGCAGAAGTTCATACCCACGGATGGTCTTGTCGTATGTGGGATTTCCTCCCTTAGTCACCCGGTAGCGGTCGTGCAGCTTCCGGGGACCGTCCAGACTGAGCCCGACCGCAAAGTCTTCTTGTGCTAGAAAGCGGCACCATTCTTCATCCAAGAGCGTTCCATTGGTCTGCATGCCGTTTGCGATCCGTCGGTCAGAGGGCCGATGCTTGTGCTGGAAAGCCACAATTTTTCGAAAAGTGTCTAATCCGAGCACAGTCGGTTCTCCACCATGCCAGGAAAAACGGATCATGGGTTCGGTGGAAGCCTCGATATGCTGGGCGATGTACTCTTCCAGAATGATATCGGGCATGCGGAACGATTCAGCCTCTGGGTAGAGGTGTCCTTTCTCCAGATAGTAGCAGTACTCACAAGCCAGGTTGCAGACGGGTCCTACCGGCTTGACAAATACCTGAAAATCGCGGGAAGCCCGGACCATTCTCAATTCCCGAAACCCGGGTTATGGACCGATTTTCCGAAATCGGTGACGTCTCCCATGGATTTCTGCAGAGAGTATAGGGAAACACACGCTCCGGGTCAAGAGCAGTCAGAAACTGGAGAGATTTGGGAGCTGTCGTTTTATTCAGGAATATTCAGTGTTTTTTTCGTGTAATCCTTGGGTACAGAATAGGTGCCAGGAGGCGCAGGTTTCTCAGTCACTTCAAGACATTGCGATTCCACCTCGATTTC
Source organism: uncultured Eubacteriales bacterium (assembly GCA_964346815.1). Classification (GTDB taxonomy): domain Bacteria; phylum Acidobacteriota; class Aminicenantia; order Aminicenantales; family Aminicenantaceae; genus CAYFWF01. Next base: position 118,681 of record CAYFWF010000019.1, read on the forward strand.
AGTGCCAAATATATCGACCACTACCTCGGTGGCGACCTGGAATCCTTCTACTTTATCCAATTTAGCCAGCTTCTTTCTTGAATTTTCGTCGATCTGGAGCATTCCCAAGATGTATCTGACGAAAAATTCCTCCATCACTTGTGTGTATCTTTTGTAATCTGGAGGAAGGTCCTTGGTCGTCCATACCTTAACCCTGTATTTCGGCATAATATTCAATGCCGGGACCATGAAAACCATTTCGAATTCAGATGAGGTGCAGTTCCAATTTGCGATCTTTTTCGTTTCTCCGTTGAGTTCGACCTTTACATCGCTGATTTTTATCGATTTGACAACTTCGGCAGCTTTGGCAGAATGGCTTGCAATGAGATTGAGAAGCTTTTCCCTGGTGATGTCTGTGGAGATTTCGTAATAGATCTTCGGTTTGTGCAGGATCAAATACAGTTTTTCTTTATCATAGTCGATAACCAGGCTGTATTCTTTTCCGATTTGGGCGAACTTGTTCTTTGCCAGCCACTGCTCCTTGATTTCTACCATTTCACCTTGCTTCTTTCCCATCATATTGAACGGTTTAGTCCGCTCTACGTTTTTCATATATACATCAGCGCTTAAAAAGAAGGCGAGAATCAAGATCACAATCACAATCAGCGCAAATTTTTTCATTTTATGCTCCTTTCCATATCTCCTTTTCATTTTGTATGAAACATTGCCTTAAACGGTTTTCCACCAGAACCTAGTGCAGTTTGAGCTGCTCGATATGGCGCGTCATGGCCAGGGCGATTTCCACCAAAGGAGATGTGTGTTCTGAAAGGGACTGAATGAATTCTTCCCTGGCTTCAGGATCTATAAGATAGACGTAAGGATCATTTACAGAAGCCGAACGCACATTGATGCCAGTATCTCCTCTTACGGTTCGCAGAAAAGCGTTGAGGAGTCCCTCGTCGGCCTGTGCCAGGAGCGGACCTTCGCTTATTTCTCTCAGCCTCTCGTTCAGAGATTCCTGCCGGAGCAGCGAGGCCGCTGTAATCTCGCGGATCTGAAGCACTTCCTGCCGGAGCTGGGCAATTTCACCATCCCGATGCCCATTCAGGTGGATGAAATAGCCCGCTGAAAAACCCACAACCAGCAGGAGGAGAGCATAGGACAACTGAAAGGCAGGTTTTTTAGGTAGAAAGCGTTCAAGCCAATTTCCTTTGGTTTTGAAAGTTTTTGCCGCAATGATTTGCCAGGATTTCTCCTTATCCGGAAGGGGAATATCCTCTTTCCCATTGAATGGATGACTCAATTTTCCCGCCTTATCGAAAATGCGAGCGCATCTCTGGCATTCCTTGAGATGTGCATTGAGCTGCTCCCTTTCAGAAGCTGTCAATTTTCCGTAAACACTTATAGTGATAAAATTTTTGCTTTCTTCGCAGTTCATTCTTTCCTCCACAGCGGTTCGAGTTGATTTCTTAATTTTAGAACCGCCCGTTGAAGCTGTTTTTTAACAGTGCTTTGACTGCAGCGAAGCCGTTCTGAAATGTCCTTTAAGGCCTCGTGTTGAAGATGCCTCAGATCAAAAATGATCCGCTGCTTGGGGGACAGTATGTGGAGTGCACTTTTTACCTGACTCATTGTTTGATGCACGATTGCAGTTGCTTCAGGTGAAGAATCCTGGGATTCTGGTTCACTGTGATAGTCTGAGAGAGACTCTGTCTTATCCACTCGCCTCTTTTTCCTTTTTCTTAGATAATCCATGGAGCAGCGATACCCGATTTGATAGATCCACGCGGAAAAGTTGGTGCTGATGCTGAAATCGAATTTTCCGATGCCTTTGAAAGCCTTTATGAATGTATCCTGCATGATATCCTCGGCATCCTGCTGGGATCTTGAATAGCGGTAGGCGAGACGATAGATCATTTCATAATGATTTTCGTACAGTTCTCGAAAGGCACTTTCATTGCCCTCTTTGGCCAACAGAACAGCTACCTGCTCCGTCGTGTTCATCTCCACATCGTGACTCATCATATATGTATTACGCTAAAAAGTCATTCCGGGTCGACACCCTATATCGTGTAAAGAGAAAATCCATGATGTGGGGACTTATTTCCCGATGGGAAACCCGCCAGTTGAGGCTTCAGTTTTTGTAAACGTAGAACTTATCCTTCCGTTTCTTAGCGGCGGTCTGGATTCTTTTGCCTTCTCGATCGAGGAGAGTGACAGTTGATAAATTGTCATGTGATTTCACTGCAATCCCGATTCCGGAAAGGACTTCTTCATCGCTTCGGTTGAGAGTGATCCTAATCTCATCGCCCATAATTTCCGTCTCGAACCGGATCTCATTCCGGTTCGCCCAGAATTCTCCCAGATCGGAGATGCATCCGATCCAGATGTCCTGTTTGCTGAGTTCCTCGAGCAGCATCTCTTCTGCCCTCAGCTTAAAAGACGTTACGTCAGGATGGAGCAGTATACAGGAGATCGCTTCGTTTTCCGCATTGCATTTGATGATATTGAACCATTCGGAGACCATCTGATGAAGGTTATCCTGCCGCAGTTGGCCCATCGAGCCGTCGAAGATGACCGGTATCTCCACGATCTCGGATTCTCTTGACCCGAGGTTTCTTGTGCTGAATGCCATAAAGGGGAAGTTGCACATGATGTCATTGGCCGAAAAGTTTGAGTCGTACCGATAGCCGCACATCTCGAGTGCGGAAATCAGTTCCCTTGGAAAACCTAAGTGTCCTGAGCGGTAAGAAACTGTAATCTGTCCTCGGATGTCTTTATCCAGGAGTTCTTTACTGACCTTTACCTCACCGAAAACAGTCGGATGATCCAGTGGCCGATAAGTCTGCTTGGCCACCTCTGGATTGCCGTGGGGGAGTGAAGCGAAATTCAGAGAGTGTACGACACTGTGGGATCCGATCTCTCCGCCCAATTCTTTGACTCGATTGAGATGAGCGATATTTTCAGGGTTATAGTAAGCGATATCAGTTGCGTCAGGAACATATTTGGTGGTGTTAAAGTAGGTTGCCCTGACTCCAAAACGCTTCTCCAGCCTTGCGAATTCGAGGGAGTTTTCGAATGACATCTGTGCGTCGTTGTCGTGGGTAATGATAAAAGCGGATTCCTGGCCAAAGGGTATGGTATAGAGGTATACGGCTGGATCGATGGTCTCCTCATAAATCGCCCGGGTGGTGAGCAGGAAAATATCAGTGGTAGGCTCGAACGAGTTGATCCATTTACTCTGTGCCTCGTAGTCTTCGCCTATGAGCGGAATGAGTATGCCCTGGGTGTAGCCGATGCCCCATAGATAAGTCGTCCCTTCGCCGTAGCTGTTGTAACAAAGAGCTGTTAAGCCGTCGTCAAAGCTTGCAACCGGCCTTGCTGTTGAGACTTCATATCCAGTCGACCAGACGACGCTATCATATAGATTCCTATTTCCTAGGAGCAAGGTTTGTTCATTCGGTCGGTTCAGATACTTGAGGAAACGCTCTTCACCTGAGGGATCGATCATGGCCTTGAACCGCTTTTGGCTCTCCTTAAAATCGCTTACGCCAAAGAGGGGATACAGGGTGTTCGCTTTGACTGAATTCGCTACCAGGACGGCACCGTCCTCTACGGCTCGATAAAGGGCCTCCCTTTGGTGGGACTTCAGGCGAGTGTTGGTGATCAAACCAGCCATGTAGATGAGGTTATATTTGCAGGCCTCGGCGACCTTTTCAGTGACATCATAAGGCACGCCCATGATGCGCAGTGCTTTTTCGAGCCCGACTCGCTCGCTCCTGTCGTCTTTGGTGGTCAAATCGAGAACCACGGCCTTAATGGGAGAGAAACTGAAATCACTGTTTTTTTTGCATGAGATGTTCATAGACAGAAACATGATGAGGGCGCTGGAAAGGAATTTTCTCATTTGCTGCAAAATTTCCTCCGGACAGTCTCATCGTCGAGCGCCCCGTTGACGATGAGATACCACGAAGTGCTGGCTGCGCTTGGGTAGGTATTGAACTGAAAGGGAAGTGAGTATGTGGAATAGGGAAGGGCGCCTTTTTTTTGTTTCCGGAAGAACTTATCTATGTCCTCGAGTATTCTGTTCGCTTTCTCGGAAAAGCCGTTCTTGAGATATCCTGTGGTCATACCCAGTGTCCCCTCGAACCAATCGATATCCAGGGAATCCCATGTCTTGCCGGGGTAAGAGGGAAAGAAAAAGGCATTGACCTCAGGATCTTCGTAGACCATGGTCCCCAGATAGGGTTTGAAACCGATGCCAGAGGGATTTCGGTATTTGGAGCCAGTTTCCAGACATCTCTTGGCTTTTTTTTCTTCACCCAGGGCGCAGAGGAACAGGCTTCCCCAGTAGGTACAGTCCAGGGCCAGGTTTTTGTCCAATCTTCCATCGGCCTTGATTCCCTGGATGAACTGACCGCAGTCATCGTCCCAAAGTTTAGATAATAGAGAACTTTTAATCCCTTCGGCTGCACCGAGAAATCTCTCATCACCGGTCAAACGGCCGAGGTCACGCAAAAAAAAGTAAGAATCGATATTGTGTTCGGTGCTGCACCAGCCTACTGGCCGGGCGATAAAAGGTTGAATGACCTTCCTATTGGCTGGATCGTATTTCAATTCATATAGACCATATCCCCCTTTGACCAGTCCATATCTTTCATCCTTCCTATCTTCAACCATTTGAGACAGGATGTAGTCGGCCATGGCGATGGACTTATCCTTGAGCAGTTTAACACGCGATGAGCGCTTATAATCTTCCGGATTTTCGGCCAGACGCTGCTCGAGATAGAGCACGGTGGCATATCCCACCCATGCTAATGCTCCGCTGCGTATGACCGCTCCCTCGTGATCGCCCTTATTGGGCCATGAATTATGGGTGTTATAAGAGAAGAACAGGCTGCCGTCGTCATTGACCAGCCTGGAAAGAGCCTCGAGGATGTCCCCGGCTTTATTCTGCTGATTATAGAAGAGAAAAGCGATGGCGGCGACCGCATTGTCATATATGGAGGAGCGGGAATAGATGTAAGGGTAAGCTTCGTCATTCTCAGGAACATCGTAACTGATTATCAGGTTTCTTCGGTCCGGAGAAGGGCTGGGAACACTCGTATTGGGTACGATCTGAGAGTGAATCCATTCCAGCGCCTTATCTTGAAGGGATTTTTCGGCTTTCCTACAGCCAGATAGGAAGACAAGGACGGATAGACAGATGAAAAGAAAGATCTTCTTCACAACTTTAATATTTTCTGAAATTATACGATCTCAACAAGTGAAAGTAAATAATTCCAGCAAAAATGCTCTTAAGGCTTTCATAAACTTTTCAAACAAGAACCTGTGACATTTGGAGATCAAAATTATATAATAAAACACAGAGAGGAAAGAAAATAGAAGAGAAAAAGTGATGAAACAACCAAGATCTTTTCAACATGTGATGTTTGCTTTTCTGATGTTTTCTCTGGCCTCGGCAGGATTTTGCATAGAGGAAGCAAAAAGCACATGGGCGAGCTCCCCTGTACGTATCGATGGGATTAAAACCGAGTGGAACAGCAGTATATTGAATACTTACAAAAAGACTATGGTGGATTATGCCTTTATGAATAATGGCGAACATCTCTTTATCCTGTTCATTTTCAATGATCCTGAGTATCTCAGTTCTATAGATTTTACTGGTATGACAATCTGGTTTAACCGGCAAAAGAAAAAGAAAAAAAAGTGCGGACTGAAATTCATGAAAAAGCAAATCACAGCAGATGAATACATCGCCATCTTGGAGGGACAAACAGGAACAGTTCCTGAAGAGAGAAAAAATAAGATCCGTCAAAATCCCAACTATATCGTGTTCAGCCATCTGGTGGTTACAGAGGAAGGAGATGAATACTCAGAAGGAGGCGATAGGAAAATAATGAAGGGTGTTCATTTCAGAGAAGGCAGATTACAAAATTCAGTCCTGTACGAGTTTATGGTTCCTCTTCAGGAAATGTCAGAATTAGCCGCGAATATAAGTGCTGAGCCGGGAAATAGCCTGAACGTTGGGTTTGAATGGGGTGGAGCCACCAAGGAGATCAAGAAAGCCATCGCCAGCCAACTTGCAGCCAGCGATAGCAAGGCCAGAGCAGGAAGGGCCACCAGCCTGACAGGAGAAAGAGGAAGAGAATCGTCAAGCGATACGCCGAGTCTGGCAAGAATAAGAAAAAGACTACCCAAAAAATACGATTTTTGGGTCGAAGTGACCTTGGCTCAGAAACAGGATTCTGCACTCGAGTAGATGATTGCTGCATACTTGGGATACGATGCAAAATGACAGACAGGGACAACGAATGAGTGATTCTGAACACAGGCGAATATCAAGGACGGTGAGACTAGGTTTAAGAGCGGTTTTTTTCTGTTTTCTTGCGGCAACTTTTCTTTTTGGAGGACAAAAGGTCCAAACAAAGGACCTTCCTCATAGACATCAAGAATGGCTGAAACTGGTGAACTATATTATCCGTCCAGAAGAAAAAGAAGTTTTCTTCCAGCTAGCCAATGATCGGGAAAGGGACTTGTTTATTGAAACTTTCTGGAAACAGAGGGATCCTACACCTGGAACTCCCCAAAACGAGTACAAAGATGAACACATGGAGAGATTTCAGCATGCCAATAAACGGTTCAAATACGGCGGCAAAAAAGGGTGGATGACAGATAGGGGGAGGATATACATCATCCTTGGCCCGCCCACCAGTGTTAATAAATTTCCATCGTCGCCAAATGTATACCCTTGTGAAATCTGGTCTTATTACGGGGATCCTGCAAAGGGTTTCCCTCCTCATTTTTCCCTCGTTTTCTTTCAAAGGGGAGGAGCAGGAGAGTACAAGTTGTACGATCCGCTGTCCGATGGTCCATCAAGCTTATTGGTGGATGGCCATAGCATGGATCCTTTTGATTACGAAAGACTTTATGCAGAGGTCCAGAAACGCAATCCAGAGCTCGCCCTTGTCAGCCTGTCACTGATTCCGGGAGAAATTAACTATAATTTTCAGCCCAGTATCAGGACGGCCTCTATCATGGCCAACATTTATGAATCACCGAAAAAGGATATCAATCCAACTTACTCAACCCATTTCTTGGAATATAAAGGCATTGTCAGTACAGAATATTTGACAAATTATGTGGAGAATGTCACAGATATCGCCCTTATCCGGGATCCTCTGACGGGACTCGATTTCTTGCATTTTTCCATGGCCCCCTCCAGTGTTTCTATCGATTATTATGAGCCAAATGATCAGTATTTCTGCAACTACACTATAGATGTGAGTCTCAAAGCGGGCGAAAAGGTCTTGTACCAATACGAAAAAGTTTTCCCTTTTTATTTTTCACCGAAGGATCTCGAGAGAGTCAGGGCAAACGGGATTGCCATCGAAGACTCTTTTCCGGTAGCAGCAGGCAGGCATGAGTTGAATATCCTGCTTCGAAATTCTGTGGGCAAAGAATTCAGCGTGTTCGAGAGAAAGCTGGATGTTCCTCAGGAGCCGGATTCGCCCCAAATTAACGGCCCTTTTTTGGGATACAAGTTTGAAGAGTATAACAGGAATCAGCATATGCCTTATAAAGCGAGGAACAAAAAGCTTCTGGTTGATCCTAAACACACCTTTTCTCCCTACGATCAAATTGCTGTCTTATTCAACGTCACCAACATCAACCAGGAATTGTGGAAAGAAGGAAAAGTCAAAATTGTCATCAACAGTCTGGAAGAAGATGGCGGGGAAAAGAAATCCCACCTTATGCGGTTCAAAGATTATCCATTCATGAGAATATTGAGCCTTGATTATTCATTTCCTCCCGGAGAATTCAGTCCAGATTATTATGGGATTAAGCTGCTCCTTTTGGATGGAAAGGAGAAAGTGGTGGATGAAAAGAGTGCGGAATTCGTCATTTCCATGGCCGAAGCTGTTCCTCATCCTATTGCAAGAATGAAGGCTTTTCCCCTTCACAATCACTTTGTGTTCTTTTATACGCTGGCTCAGCAGCATGACAACATGAACAACCTCGAAGAGGCGGAAAGATACTATGTGAGAGCCTACAGCCTGAATCAAGATTACGAAAAAGGATTGCTCAGATATGTCGATTTCTTGAACAGGGCGGGTAAGTTCAGCAAGAGCTTGCAGTTTGTCGAGAAGTTCGGCCATAACGAGGAATTACAGTTCGATTATTATTTACTGAAGGGACAGGCCCTTCAAGGACTGGAGCAGTATATGCGAGCCATACAGAATCTATTGGAAGCGAACAAGATCTATAACAGCGATACGAGAGTTCTCAATTCCCTCGGTTTTTGCTATTACAAAACCGCCCAGAAATCGAAAGCTCTGGACGCTTTAAAGGCATCATTGAAGTTGAATCCACAACAGGATGAGGTTAAAAAGCTTTTGGAACAGATCGAAATAGATTTATAAGCGGGCGGGGACTTCTAGATTTTGACTTTGAAAAGATTTCTGGTTTTGCCAATCTCTGGCTCACCGGTTATGATGATATCAAAATAATATTCACCGGAGCTTAAGGGAAAAGAAAAAGAAAAGCTCATTTCCTCCATGGCGAGAAGTTCCTCTTGCCTCGCTTCAAAGTGTTTGAACTCTTGAAATTCTCTCTTTATTTGGCTGTTCTCAGAGTAGATAAAAAAAACAAATTCAAAGTCGGCGCTCAACAGTCCCTCTTCTTCGGCGAACGTCAGGCCTTTTATCGGTATGGAGATCGTGATTTCTTTTGTCTTTCCATTATAATCCAGATCGAAATCCATGAAGTTCAGAGGGAAGCCTTCCTTCTGGTAAATAAGGCCGAATTTTGCCCGTACGATAGCCTCGGTCAGGCTTCCATAGATTCCAGAGTAGGGATCGAGGATGTAGGTATTGTTCCCCCTGTCGATGAATTCCACTGCGAAATTATACCGATAATAAACCCACAACAGATAACCTTTCATATCAGGATTTTGCAGCATGGGATATGATTCGATCTTATCCGGAGGGCCAAAAAATACGTACATCCTTCCCCTGTCTGTCTTCCATCCGGAAATGCCTTCTTTGAAGCGCTCGTTGGCATATTCGATCCTCCGGTGGAATTCTTCCTTGAATTCGTTTATCTCTGTATGAGGGTCTGGATCACGTTTTTTCCAAAAATCGTCGATAAATTCCTGTCTCGCCTCCTGATCCGGAAGATGCCGGAAAATATCCTTTTCCACATCGGTCATCACCAGCCTGGCTGTCTTGTAAAATTCCTTACTTTCAGGGTCCAGTTCCAGTTTTGGGGAAAATCCACACCCTCCCATTCCGATGATAAGCCAGCTCCACAAGAGGAAGTATAGGGGAGTCAAATTTTTCTTATTCATTCATCTCTTTTTCTTAAACAGGTTGTTTTTTTCTCAAGTAATCCAAAAATCCCCCAATCCGGGAAGCTCTCTGGGAATCTGGATCTTGGTTGAGATAATTTTCAAAAGTCTGGATGGCCTGATCATTCTTTCCTAAGCTCAGATAGGTAAGGCCCAGTTGGTAGAGACCATCGAGGAAATCTTCTTTGATCTCCACCGCTCTTTCATAATACTTCAAGGCCATATCCAGATTGGAATCATTATAAAAGATTGTGCCGATATTGTATAAAACGACGGGATCATCGATCTCATCGAATTTGATTTTGTTGTACCACTCTATCGCCTTCTCGCTCTCGCCTTTGTTGGAATAGCAGTTTCCTACTGCGATCAGCATCTCGGCATTTTCAGGATCTTTTTCTAAGACCTTTTTATAGTGTTCAATGGCTCTGTCATATTCCTTAAGATTAAAATAACAGTTTCCGATGTTTTGGTTTATGATGTAGGCATCGGGAAATTTTTCGATGATTTTCCGATAAGCTTGGATGGCATCCTGGTATTGACCTTTATCATAAAGCTGGTCTCCCTTCTCTAACTCCTTTGTCAGGGCTTCTGTGACCATAATCCCTTCAGCCTTTTTCAATCTGACCTCGATTTCAGGATTGCGCCGGGTCTCTTTGACTTCGATGCTTATCTTTTTTGGTATGTATCCCTGCTTTTCAAAATCCACATTCCACTGGCCTCCTCTAATCCCTAAAGTCACCCACTTTCCGTTTTTATCTGTTTTGACTGAGAAGCCGTCCTGAGCTCTCAGAGAAAAAAGCTTTACTGTGACTCCTTCGATGGGCTTTCCCTGTTCATCGTAAACGCATCCCTTGATCCGGGCGCTGCCGGTATAAGCCTGGGGAAAAACGAACAGAGCCGTTAAAAGTATCGAAATTCCAAAAAGCATTGTTTTTTTCATTCCAAACCTCGCTATCACCAGTTTGTATCCTATAAAATTTTAGCATCTTGGGGTATAAAAAAGAAGTTTCCTGGTTGAGTGAGCATGGGTCCTCAATCAATCCCTCCGGAGCCAATCTATGGATGTGAGGATGAATAGGAATAGAATGTTAAAAAAGCCCCTCCCGCTGGCCAGCGGGAGGGGCTTCGAGCTTTCTTCGTCTACTACTGCTTAGAACTCGAACCGGATTCCGAATCTGACAATAAAAGGATCTAAGATGTCATTGACTTCGTTGGGATGGGAATCGGGACGGAAAAAGTTCTTGGGACTGTCGGGCCCGTAGTAGTAATAGCGGCCCCAGTTCTCTCCTGTGGTGTTGAGGACGATGCCTTTATTGAACACATTGAAGGCGTCGACCATGATGTGAGCGGTTCCTACCTCTGCGATGTTGATCATCTTCTCCAAACGAAGGTCCAGCCTGTAATATGTGGGATGCTGGATACTTCTGTAGGGCTTCAGGTAGATGGTTATGCTTCTGTTTCTGTAGTTGTACGGGCCATCATACCAGCGATTCCTGAGTCCAATGGTCGCATTTTCTTTGAATCCCTCTCTGGCTGTGAAGAACCCGGAGATGTTGAATCCAAGAGGAAGCTGGTATAAGCCTGAGACTTTGACCATCCATCTTGCGTAGGTCCAGCCAGAATAGGGTCGGCCGTCCAAGGCCCACGCGTTGGACTTATCGAAGTCGGTATCTCCCATAGTAAAACCAACTCCGTGTCGTTTTTCATTCTGGAAGGTGGCGCTGATGTTGAGCATCCAATTGTTGGAGAACCTCTTGTTCAGGATTATGTCCACGCCGTACCATTCCTCCCAGTAGTCTGTGGGTCTGTAGACTTCGTATTGGGTATAAGAGGCCGCATTGAATACGCCCTGGTAATCCGGATCTAAGAAATACCATGGGTTATTGGCTGCGTCTTCTCCGATCGTTCCGTCCCAATTGCTGAGATCCCAGTCGTATCTTGCCGTCATTTCATCTTCTGGGATCTGGACGGGCAGAGGGTATCCTTCGATGTACATATCTTCGTTTTCTTCATAAATGATATTGCCGTCATCATCCATCCAGAAATTAGCGTCGTTGTAGTAATTGTCATACCTTCTCCAGCTGCCGTTGATGGCCAATCCCAGATCAGGCAGAAGCTCTCTCTCCAGAGTGGCCTGGATTTCGTAGGTGTGAGTCGAACCAGTGTCTTTGGAGAACTGATTGACGGGCCTTGCCAGAGGATCGACTTCGGACTGAAACGGAAGACCAGAATAGAATCTTCCTTCAGCATCCTCAAGGTCGCCTTGGAAATTCCCCTGGTCATCAAACACGCGGTAAAGCTGGTATGGGTTTGCGTGCCCTCCCGAATAGGTCCAGTAGAGCTCATTCATCTGGGCCACAAAGTCGCCGTCATCCCACCACCAGAACTGCATATCACCCCCGAATCCCGGCACCCGCCAGTTTTCACCGATATCGATATCCATGAATTGGGTGTACCGGCTGAAGGACAGTTTGCCGATGGTCTTGCCGTCTCCAAAAATGTCCCAGGTGATTCCAAGCCGTGGTGAAATATCAGACCAATAGTAGTTACCTCCCTCAAAAGCTGTGACCTGCCGATCTTCATCGTATTTGGCAGGAGGAAGGAAGGTCTCGATAAATGATCGGACTTCTGGCGTAGTGATGGCATCCTCTCCGTACCAGATGGGGTGGTCATAAACCGCCCTGGCGTCTTGAGCGCCTGAGATAGGATTCTGATAATCGTACCGTGCTCCAGCCAGAATGGTGAAGTTTCCGAAGGAGATTGTATCCCTGAGGTACGCCTGGTAGTGTTTGACGATTCCCTCTTCAAACAGGTATCTGTCAATGTCCCACCACATGAAGTAGGGACTGGGGGCTGGGTCTTCAGAGCCGTCTCCATCGAAGTCAGCAACGGGCCCTTGATTGTTCCAGGTGACATCCATGTGACCTTCTCGTTCGTCATCAGTAGTGCCTCCCCTGTAGTTATACTCCACTCCCACTAGAATTTCATGGCTGGCGCCGAAGAGATCATCGTTGAAGTAAGTAGTCCGAAGAGCTGTGGTATTGACAGGTCTTATGTATTCAACCCTGTCATATCCTGCCGGACCTCCACCAAGCGGGCCCGGAGCCTGCCATATTTGGGCGCCGTCATCGTACCAGGGCACTTTGACAAAGTCGAGGTCATCCATAGGAGTTAGCGAGAATCCGACATTGGTATAGACGTATTTGGCAGAGACAAACAGGTCGGTTCCGAACATATGCTCATCCTGGATTTTATGGATGGGATTTCCAAAATGCTGGGGTTCACCTTGTTTGTATCCTCCGGGAAACGAGAAAGAGGCCGCTCTTCCCCACTTTTCTTTCTTTCCGAAGGTGAACATGATTTCCGCTCGGTTCTCAGGAACGATCTGGGCATTGACCTTTAACCCCATGTTTTGAAGATAGGTATCATCGTCAACCCCGAGTTCGGTCGTGGTCCTGATATCCTGCACTCCGAAGTACATCCATGCCCAGAGTTTGTCTGTGAGGATAGGAGCCCCCACGTTTATCCCGAAGTCCTTGATATCCCTGATTTCAGGGATTCCTTCAAACCCGAGATTTTCAGCCTGAAGCTCTTCCAGAAGGTCTTCTTTATTGGCCTGGAATCCGCTTTCTGTCCAGAATACTCGGCCCCCGACAGTCGGTCTGTTTCCCCCTCTTCGGGTAACGATATTCAGGTTGATCCCTGCCTGTGCCTGGGTAACATCCGCCCCGCCCAGCGTGAAATCGATTTCCTCAAACGAGTCAAAGTCATAGTATCCGGGAGAAGCTCCGATAGCGTCCGGATCAGTGACGTTCATGCCGTCGATGTTATAGGTGGTCTGACCTCCGGTCTGTCCTCTGACGATCATATCGGACTGCTGTCCGGACTCGGATCCTCCCACATTTTCTCTATCCATGACCACACCCGGAGCCATCTGGGCGATGACCCAGGGATCTCTGGCAGATGGGAGGCTCTGGAGTATACTCCGGTCCACATTGTGGGAAACCTTGGTGGTTTTTACGTCCACGATCGGAGAAACTGCCGTAACAGTCACTTCTTCTTCGATCTCCCCCATCCTCAGGGTGATATTGATCCTTGTGTTGGAATCTACTCTGACAATGATATTTGACAAAATCTCTGTTTGGAATCCTGGAAGCTTGGCTGTCAATTGATAGTCTTTTGCGGGAGGGAGAGCGACAAATCGATAATTTCCGTTAGCTGAAGTCACCGTGTTCATTGTACGGATATATTCTCCATCCAGAGTAAGAGTCACCCCCGGAAGAGGTGTTCCATCTTCATCTGTGACCTTTCCGTAAATGTTTCCTGTTCTCTCTTGGGCTATCATCAGTGGAGTGATAAGGAGCACAATGCATAAGGTAATGAGTGTTTTTCTCAAATTATTCCTCCTTTTTAAATAAATCCTTTTCCTCAGAGCGAAAAATTTCAATCCCTGTTAGCCATTTGTTATTATTCCCCGTTCGTAGATGCACCTCCTCGCTGTGATTTATGAAGATTAACCTCATTTTCGTGTTCAGGCTGCAGGAGGGCTCAATCCCTAATACCCAGCATTCAGATTTACAGCATGATTTATGCCAAATTTATCCAAATAACTATCTGCAATAAAATCAACAACTTAGATTATTTGCCTATGGTACAGCCTTATTCAAAATCCAAAAAATTGGGCTCGATACAGTTTTTTGGTTTTCAAGGCAGTTTGCATATGGCATGAGTTCTTTTGAGGTGGATGGCTTTAGGCGATGTCTGTCTTTGGATTTATAAGGAAGGATGGGCGCTCTCTTCCCCATACTCTTTGTCTCCCTAGAAACAGATTCTGAGATTTGCCCATAAAAAAAACTCCCCTTAATTATATTCATGACTATTCCAAAAAGCAAGCAAAAATAGGCAAAAAATATGCCATATTTGGAATTTCTCTGATCAGGGGTGGAAGCATCGATGGATCAGCTGGGATGTCATGGTAAGTCCTGCTGGGCAGGATTCGGTCCTAAAATACGGTACAGCTTCTCCAGAGGATCGAAATCTCCATAGTGCTGTCATGATATTTCACACTGAATCCCTAGCCCTCTCGGCTCGTCTCGAATTTATCCTATAGCTGCATTTCTACGGATTTCTTTCCTGGTAATCGATGACTCCGTATTTTATAATAGAGATGATAGAAAACGATAATTCTCATAAAAACATAAATTTTTGATGTCAGGAAGGAATAATGAAAAAGGTGCTGTTTATTCTGATAATTTTTAGTTTAACTTGCTCCCTCTTGTGCCAGGAGGGGCAACTCGAGAATGCTGAAAGAGATATTGAGATACCGGTCCGCGTGTTTATCGAAAACCGGTTTTTGGATGATTTAACCATCCAGGACTTCGAAATCTATGAAAACGGAACTCCCCAAAAAATAGAAGCTCTTTATTTAGTGAATGAAAACAAAATAGTGAGACAGCAGGAGCTCAAAGACTATTCTCCCCAGACCTCGAGAAATTATTACTTCCTTTTCCATGCGACAGAATATGATCCGAAGCTGCAAAAATCGATCGGTTTTTTCTTCAAGAATGTGATCCTCAGAGGGGATTCTTTTTTGTTGATCACTCCCCAAAAGAAGAATTATTTTCTGTCCAGCGAGGCGCTGGGCAAAAAGCCACGAGAGCTTGTATCCAAAGACATGCTCAAAATCTTGAAAAAAGACATAAAAATCAGTTCCTCGGCTTACAGAAGCTCCATGAGGTCGCTAAAAAGCCTTGTCAGGGCAATCTCCAGCCGTGGAGGAGTAACATCCGACCTCGAATTTACCTCTGAGTTCGAATCCGAATTATCCTCCCTCTCGACGCTGCTCCGCAGATACAGGATGAACCTATCTAAAATGGAAGAACTTCGAATCATGGATCAAAACCTTCTATTACAATTTGCAAACAGACTCAAAAAGACACCTGGGCGGAATTACGTATATTTCTTTTACGAGAGGGAATTCCGACCGGAGTTAAGCCTCCGGGTTATGAGTGCAATCGAATCACAGCACCACAAAGACCCGGGCATCATGGCAGATATGCAAGATCTCTTCCAATTCTACCGCAGGGATGAGAAAATTGACATTGACAGGATCAAACAAGCTTTTGCGGATGCAGGAGTTTGTTTTAATTTCCTTTTCACAAACAGAGAATCAAAAAGCAGCCCTGGGATTTACATGAGAGAACAGTCAGAAGACTTTTTTAAAGCCTTTACAGAAGTTGCTAGAACAACAGGAGGAGTCATCCATAACTCTCAAAATCCATCAGCAGCATTGATGAAAGCGATCAATATGTCAGAGAATTACTACCTTTTGTACTATTCCCCCCTCACCTACAAGGCTAGTGGAGAATTCAATGAAATTGAAGTCAGGGTGAAGAACAGGGACTGCAAAATCACCCACAGACAGGGATATTACGCCAAGGATTCACTTCAAGATATACCTTGAGCCGATTTCAAATTCATCGCTTACTCACTTGAGATGACCCATATCCTGCTGCTGCAATCTTAAGGATTAGAGTTAGGTCTTCCCAAATTTTCAATTCCATAGTTTCAGCGGTTCTCTGCCATATTTGTCCCACCTAGGGTGTATAAGGATGAGTCGCTTATAAGTTTCAAAATTTTTTGACAGGCGCTTTAACGGTGTGTTATTTTGGGATTTGTTGGGAGAAAATCGATGATTGGAAAAAAGAGGATACTGGGGATCACCGCCTTGATACTTTTCTCGGTCCTCTCTTTTCAGGCCGGATCCTTTCCTGCATGGCATAATCTGCAACAGGAAGTCACCGTGACAGCCGTTGAAGTTCCTGTCCGCGTTCTTTTGAAAGGCGAAATCGTTCGAGGCCTGGCTAAAGAGGACTTCGAAGTCTTCCAGAACGGGATCAAACAGGAAATCACAAAATTCGAGATCGTTTCTCAAACAATCGCTCCAGCAGGAGAAAGCTCAGCACCGAAAGAGAAGCAAAAACCCTCCAGAAGGCTGTTCCTGTTGATCTTCAATATTTTCGACTACAACAGGGCAGTCGGAGAAGCCATCGACTATTTCTTCAAAGAGATTTTCCGTCCGGGAGACCAGTTCATCATCCTCGCCGAAGGCAGAATCCTGAATGTTGAACAGAGTAAAAACCCTGAAAAACTGACTGCCAGTATCAAAGAATCGCTGAAAATTTTCAAATCCATTTCTACATTTTCAACCCTCAACAGTTTTCGCGATCTGGAAAATGAAGCGGAAACACTCCTCAGGAGTTTTCGCGGCGATACAGGATTGCTGGGCTCCATGTACCCGTATGTGAACCAGTTTTTAGATAATTATAAAAGGATATGGGAGGAATACCGGAATCAATTTCTTGTCTCAGACCTCGCTCTCTACCAAAATGTAGCAGCCAGAATCAAGCCCTTCATTGCAGAGAAGTGGGCGGTCTGCTTCCAGCAGCGGGAGATGTTCCCCAAAATCAAGAGTGCTTCCCGCCTGGAGATCGAAATCCAGAACTGGCTGGGAAAACAAGTCGAACCACAAGCACAGATCAGGGCCAGGTTGATCCAGACGAAGCAGCAGGAGCTTCAGCGGAGCTTCGATTTTACGGATAATATTCCTGCCGATGCTCTCAGCAATCTCTTCCTGGATGCCGGAATCACGTATCATCTCATCCTTCTGGGATCCGCCAGAACGGTTCTTGCCCAGGACTTCGAGTTGAAAGAAGTCAGTCAGGATTATGAAGACCAACTCAGAACCATCAGCCGATCGACCGGAGGCTACCTGGGATTTTCCAACCAGGTGTCACAAGCACTCCAACAGGCGGCCTCGACCGAAAACTACCATTATCTTCTGGTCTATTCTCCCCAGGAGAGCACGGCTCAAAAAGAAGCTGAGATCACCGTCAAAGTCGATCGCCCCGGTGTGGATGTCATTTTTTTGAAGCGGTTCACTCCGGCTGGACCTCTCCCAGTGTCCATCGGCGATTTTAACGTCAGGCGAAAGACGATCGGGTTCGCATTGCGGAACTACCAGATGACTCAGATCGATAATAAGCGCAGGGGACTGGCAGATGTGAGGATCACAATTTTCGACGAGCAGTCGAACAAAGTCTTTGAAGATGGAAAAACACTGGACCTGATCAAAGAGGAGACCAAAATCTCGCTCAGTTTTAACCACCTAAAATCAGGAAGCTACTTCATCATTATATCCGTCTTCGACCGGGTGGCCACCAAGAGCGATGTGTATTCGGGATTGATCAAACTGTAAATGACTCCAGCTTCGGGAACAGAGCGAAACGGTCAGGGCTGAATTCGCGAAGACAGGGCAAGAATTGCCTAAAGAAAATGTCATGGCGGGCGAAGCGCGGCCATCTAAATATGACATTGGAATGTGCAGATTAAAAGTCCTATCGGCAATTCTGGGATAGGCTTGATTTTTTGATTTGACATGTTTTCGTGATATACTTTTATGAATTAAAGTAAGAAGGAGGCAAAAATGTGGAAAAGAGTAGTTGTTTTCTGTCTGACTTTCCTTCTCCTTTTTCCGTTTTTGTTTTCTCAAGAAGCAGAAAACAAGATTTTGAGTGCTCTGGATGAGTTAAAGAAAGGAAACACCGAAAAAGTCATCCGGCTGCTCTCTGAAGCCATAATGGAACTCACCAATGCAATGGAATTCCAGATAAAGGAAATCATCATCTGCGACGAGGTGAGGGATTACAGGGATTATTCAGAAAAGACCGGAAACCTTAAGGAAGGCGATACATTACTGCTCTATATCGAACCCGAAGGCTATTATGTGGTGAAGGAGAACGGCTCATATAAAATCCATGTGTCTGAGGATGTTTCGATTGTGGACGAAGAAGGGGAATCCGTTTTCGAAAAAAAAGACTGGATCGTGTACGAAAAGAGTTTTCCATCTCCAATTATTCCCTTTTATATCACCAACCGCATTTCTGACATCCCAGCAGGGAAGTACACCTATACATTGACTTTGATGGATCACTATAAAAAGACATTCACCACGGAAACGTTCGAATTCGTTGTGGAATGATTTCGAACGGTTATACACATTCCACTGTCAGTTTTTCTGCGATGATCAAAAACACTTCCAGACCGAAGGAGTTCGAGGACAACACCATACGTCGGAATAGACCTGACGCATGTCATGCCGGTGTCTCTTTGAACTTCTCCGAGGCTGGTTCTCCGCCGATTCCCCAGTGCGATTTCTGAATTTCATGTACAATCACTTCCACAGCCTGAGCGGGAATTCCCAGATCGACAAAGACTTTGGTGATGTTCTGAATTGTTGTTTTCGCTTTTTCCTGTCCGTAGCCTTCCCAAACATTGACGTGGATAACAGGCATTTTCGACCTCCAAAATTTCGCAGTTAAAAGATTTATTGATAATCATACTCTAATCTCTTGATTCTGAAAAATCAAAGTGGATGGCTGCAACCCAAAGAGACTTTCTGGAGCAAAAATATTCCCAACGCTCTTTTACTCCATCATGCTTTAAAAAATTCTGACGTTATTTCGCAAGATCTTGACTTCATTTGCTATAGTTTATAGAATACAGCCAAAATTTTAAAAGCCAATATCTTTAAAAGAATGGTTAGACTATGGAAAGGGCGGCACGATCCTGTTTCAAGTGACGGCGTCTCCGATCATCCCCATCGATCCTTGGCTTCGGAAAGCCGCAGACTGCTTTGAATAAGGCGAAAATCTCTTGTTAAAAGTGAGGTGCAATCATGGAATCGAAAAAGATTCAGAAGGAACTCCGGATTCTTAAGGGCTACGCTCTGATCTCATCATTGCTGCTGGCTGCTTTGATCTTTATGGCTGCAAAACAGCTGTCATCCAGGGCAACATTCAAGGAGATCGATGTGAATCGGATCAACATCATTGAAAATGACGGGAAACTCCGGCTGGCGATCTCCAACCGCGACCTCTCACCGGGGCCGGTCATCGGAGGTTTCTATATGAAAACGAGAGAGGGTCAGCGGCCTGGCATGATCTTCTTCAACGATAAGGGTGACGAATGTGGCGGTATGACCTGGGGAAGCCGGGAGGAAAACGGTCAGGTCAGGGCAAATGCTGGTTTGATGTTCGATCAGTACAATCAGGACCAGACTGTTGGGATCACTTACTCCCAACGGGATGCCAGCAGGACCGCTGGATTGAGGGTGTGGGATCGGCCCCTTACTCCTCTGGCTGACTTTGCCAGGGAGCTGAGCGATATCGAGAGCATGCCGGACGGACCTGAAAAGACCGAAGCTCTGAAAAAGCTCCAAAAGCAGGCAGTGGATAGCGGACTGGCTGGGGTTTCCAGAGTGTTTGTGGGAAGGGGGCCAGAAAACCAGGCCATGGTAAGCCTTTCTGACACCAAAGGCAAGCTACGTATCCTTATGTCTGTGGATGGCGATGACGTCCCCTCGCTGCAGTTTTTGGATGAAAACGGCGAGGTTGTCTACAGATTTCCTGTCGATCCGAAGTCAGAGACAGGGAAATAGAGTTTCTGGTCAATAATTCTGAAGAGGATAGGACATGAAAAAAAGAATTCAACTCGTGATGGCCGGATTGGCTGGGATCCTGTTCTTTTTCCTTCTGGCCGCAACGATATTCGCCCAGGAGAGCGGCCGCTTCGAGGTATCCTTTCCCGCTTCCTTGCGTTCTGAGCCCATCACAGGCCGCCTGATCGTTGTGGTGTCCAGAAAAGAAGAGCCTGAACCCCGATTGACGATCAGCCCGTATGGTTCACCGATTTTCGGAATAGATGTCGGACAGCTCGCTCCTGGTAACTCTGCATTTATCGACAGCCGGGCTCCAGGCTATCCGGTGACAAGCCTTGAAGAACTGCCGGCTGGAGATTACTGCGTCCAAGCCGTGATGAATGTCTATACTCTGTGCCGCCGTTCCGACGGTCATGATGTCTGGGTTCATCTGGACGAGAGCCAGGGCTCACCACTCAATATCTCCCCGGGCAATTTATACAGCGATGTACAGAAAGTCCATCTGGAACCGGATACAAGCTGGCATGTCAAGCTGGAGCTCAGCAACATCATTCCGCCTGCCTTTTATCCGGCTGATACGGAGTGGTTAAAACACATAAGAATCCAAAGCCAGCTCCTGACAAAATTCTGGGGACAGCCCATTTATTTCGGGGCTACGGTTCTCCTGCCCAAAGATTATGACTCTCATCCCGATGTTTACTACCCTGCTGTCTATGTGTTCGAGCATCGAGTGCCGTTCTCTTTCAGTACCGATCCGAAAACTCGAGAGCAGGTTGCGAGGGCAGAGGCCGCTGGGCTGCAGACAGGCTATGATTTCTACAAGGACTGGTCATCAGAGGGATTTCCCCGTTTCATTGCTGTAACGTTCCACCAGCCGACGCCATTTTTCCCCTCCTCATATTCGGTAAATTCGGCTAACTGTGGTCCTTACGGAGATGCTCTGCTCCAGGAACTCATCCCTTACCTAGAGGACCAATTCCGGATCATCAGCAAATCTTATGCTCGCCTGGTCGAAGGCGCATCGACAGGAGGATGGGAAGCCCTGGCCTTACAGCTCTATCATCCGAATTATTTCGGAGGAGCCTGGATTTTTAATCCTGATCCGATCGATTTCAGGCGCTATCAGCTTGTGAACATTTACGAGGATGAAAACGCTTTTTTCATACCGATGACGGAATGGCGCACGGCTGACCGTCCGATGCGAAGAACCACACAGGGGCAGGTGCTCGATACGGTCAGGTCTATGAGCCGTTTCGAATATGTCATGGGCAGCCGTTGCAGGTCCGGGTATCAATTCAACGGCTGGGAAGCCGTATACGGACCGGTCGGCCCTGATGGTTATCCCGCGCCTTTGTGGGATAAAGTCACGGGGAAAATCAACAGCGAGGTTGCAGCTTACATGAATGACCACGGCTTTGACCTCAGGGCATACGCTGAAAGGAAATGGCCGGAAATCGGGCCAAGGCTGATAGGTAAACTGAACTTTTTCTCAGGTGAAATGGATAATTTTTATCTCAACCAGGCTGTGTATCTCTTCGAGGATTTTCTCAATACGACTCAGAACCCGCATTATGCCGGACGTTTCGAATACGGCCGACCGATGAAGGGACACAACTGGCATCTTTACCACTGGGCGGATATGCTCCGCGAAATGGCGGTGTATATAAAGAAGAGAGCCCCTGAAGGAGACGATACCGCAGCGTGGAACTACTGATGGCAAAATGGATAAAGCTTCAGGATGAGCCTGAAGTCCGGATAACAAAGATTGGTTTCATCATAAATTGAACAGGCAAAATGCGTGTATTACATGAAGGGATACGGTCTGATTATAAAAAAAAGGGGGTGCGATGCGTAAGATTAACAAAATAAAAGCGCCCAAGACAATCAGTGAATCTGTCTATGCATTTCTCAAGAAGGCCATCATAGAAGGCGACCTTAAGCCGAGCCAAAGGATCCAGGAAAAGGAGATTGCCCAGCTTTTCAATGTGAGCACGACTCCCGCACGTGAAGCCTTTCAAAGGCTCTCCGCAGAAAAATATCTGACCATCAATGCCAGAAAAGAAGTCAGCGTTGTCTCCATCAGCCAGGAAGAAATCAGAGAGATGTTCGAAGTAGTAAGAGTCTTGGATGCGTTCGCTACGAAAAAAGCCATAAATAATTTAAGTGAGAAAGATATTGAAGACTTAAAAAAAATGACAAATGATTTGATGAATCTCAGCCAAGAAGACAAGATCGGGCGATATGTCAAACAAAATCTGAAAATCCATTTTTTCATCTGGAAAAGAAGCGGGAATAAATTCCTGTTCAATTCACTGGTCGAACTCGGAGAGAAATTCACCTTCTACAGCAATCAGCTTTTTGCAATCATCGACAATCCGTCTTTTCTAAAAAGGTCCTGTAAGGAACATTTAGAAATCATAGATGCTCTAGAGAAAAAAGACAGTGAGAGAGTCGAGAAACTGCTTCTTGTTCATTGGGGAGGAGAAGGATTCTTGAAGAATACACAGCCGAAAATTTCTGATTAAGAGGGAAATACAGGACGAAAGGTATCAGCTTGAGAATTCCCGAAGGAAGCATTCCCAAAAAAAATCTTGACTTTATTGACTATATTTTATAGGCTATAGCGCAACCGGGATAGGAATGAGGAATCTTTTAAAAAAAATATTAGCACACCATATGCCAATTTATTCATCATCTTTTTTTTAAAGGAGGCACAATGAAAAATAAGTCAGCAGCTTTTTTCTGTCTTGTGTTGGTCTTCCTTCTTGCCGGCGGAAACGCCATCGCGCAGACAACTTTGGTTACTGTAGAGGGCACAGTTATGGATGAAGAACAAGCACCCTTACCTGGCGCAACTGTTATTGTAAGAAATGAAGAGACTGGATACCACAAAAGCGCGACTACGAGAGAAGATGGGACCTACATCATATCCGGGATTCAGCCAGGAAAGTATGAATGCGAGGTCAGTCTTTCAGGATTCGCTACTCAAATCAGGAAAGGAATGACCTTTGCTGTCGGGGCACGTCTGACAATTGACTTTACTCTTAGTCTCGCCACTATCGAGGAAGCAGTCACTGTCGTCGCTGAGGCGCCTATGGTAGAGGTCACCAAGTCAGAGGTGGGCAAGGTCATCGACCGCGTAAAGATTGACGACCTTCCGCTTTATGACCGCGATTTTGGCTCCCTGGCTGTCATGACAGCGGGCGTAGCTGGAGACCGCTCGAATGCCCAGCCCGATGGAAGCGAAGAAATCATTGTTGACGGAATCTCTAATGAATGGGTAGGGAGGAATTACCAGAGGTCAGCCCTGCCGGCGGATGCCATTCAGGAATTCCGGGTCATGACCAACCAGTTCCAGGCCGAATACGGCAACACCAGCGGAATGATCTGGAATGCCATCACCAGGTCCGGTACCAACGAGTTTAGAGGACGAGTTTCTTCTTTCTATAGAGACGAGGCCTTTGACGATGTCAATTATTTCATCAATCACGATACCTACCAAGGACCTGAGTTGCCCGAAGACGAGTGGGAAAAAGCGCCCTATTCTCACTTTCGTTTGGGCGGATTTCTGGGAGGGCCGATTAAAAAGGACAAGGCTCATTTCTTCCTTGCCCTTGAGGGCCTGAGAACCGAGACCTACTCCCTTATCACTTCAGAGCTGGTCCCGAGGGAAACAGTTGATGTCGGTTCTGACACCAATCAAATTCTGGCAAAACTCAACTACCAGCTCAGCGAAAAGCATTCTCTCTCTTTCCGTTACACGATGGATGCTGATAAGGATACAAATCAAGGCATCGGCGGATTAAATACTAAAGAAAGGGGTAATGACTATACCGACGATATTCACGAATTCCAAGGAAACTGGACCTTTTACCCTTCTGATAACACCATGAACGAGTTCAGATTTCTTTATTCATACTTTAGCGGGGTGGTCAATGTCTACTCTCCTGATACTTATAGCGTAGACCGTCCTGGAGGCCGCTTCGGTAAAGCTCCATACAACCCTCAGCAGGTGGATGAGCTTAGATACCAATTCGTCGATAATTTCAGCCTGTTTCTCGGGAATCACAACATCAAGTTTGGATTTGATATTTCTAGAATCCTCGTTGATGGCTATGCCCATCAATACTACCCTGGCTATTTCATCTTCACCACCAATGAGCCATTTGATCCTGGTGATTTCAGTACATATCCCCTTATGTTCATTTACAACGCCGGAAAAGTTGACTTTGATTATCCCTATACGGAGGCAGGAATCTTCGTGCAAGATTCATGGAAGATAAGCCCTCGATTAACTTTAAACCTCGGGCTCAGATGGAATTATTATTACTGCAAGGACATCGGTATCAATCACTCTGATATCCGCCACCTCAATCCCAGGTTTGGTTTTAGCTGGGACCCTGTCGGAGATGGAAAGACATCCATCCGCGGCGGTGTTGGAACCTACAGCCAAAATCCTCAGTTGAATATAGGACTTATTGGTGGCTTAATGAACGAAATGGACATCCGGACGATGATTTACCCGAATTATCCCGACCCCTTCCAGCCCAATCCTTTCTTTCCTACCATCCCAGGCACCATTCCCATTGATAAATATTCTACAGAGCCAGATCTGGCTCCTCCTTATAGTGTCCAGATGACTTTAGGGGGACAGAGAGAAGTTGTGACAGATTTGGCTGTAGGAGTTGATTTAGTCTGGACAAAGGGATCGCATTTCACACGCTTAGAGAATTTCAATCCTGTAATTCCCGGCACTGGTTACGTGCGTAAAGATCCAACAAGAGGGAATGACTTTAACTTCACGGACAATGGAACAAGTGATTACAAAGCGATTTATCTGACGATCGCCAAGCGTTACTCTCATGGCTGGGCGTTGGATGTCTCTTACACTCTTTCCCAATCCAAATCTGATGTGGAAACAGAACAAACCCAGGCCTGGAGCTACGATGAAGATGCATGGGAGAGGCAGTATGGACCGACCAACAATGATGCCCGCCACAGGCTGGCTGTCACAGGGATAGTCAATCTTCCCCTTGGCTTTCAGTTGACTGGACTCTTCTACTTCCGCTCCAAAACACCCTGGAATGCTGTTTACACCTATGACGAAAACTTAGACAGCCTGACCAATGATTACGTGGATGAATACCGCAATTCGCGCCGCGGTTTTGACTCCTATGAGCTGGATTTAAGACTCTCCAAATACGTCACTATCAAGAGCATCCGCTTCCAGATCTTTGCCGAAGGATATAATATCACCAACAGGGTTAATTACGGCAGCATCGATAACCGGTATGGAAGTGATACCTTCGGACTACCACTCGGTGCGGGAAGCCCGCGGCGACTCCAATTCGGAGCCCGAATCGACTTCTGAGAAGTTGAACTAACTGTAATAATGGGGAATTCCCCATCTCTTGAAAGAGCCTAATTTTTAGGCAAGGAAGTTAGGATAAAGCAATTGAATCTTTAAAGGTTATCGAAAAATTTCCTTCTGATGTCGAAGGCTATTACAATCCGGGATTAGCCTATCTTAGAAAAAAAGAGATTGATCAGGCGATTGCTTCTATCGAGAAAGCGACAGAATTAAGCCCGGATATCATCCAAGTGCATCTTGCTCTGGGTGAATGCTTTTTCAATAAAGGGGAAACCGAAAAAGCGTTGAGGATTTTGAAGAAGACTACAGGACTTCTACCTGAAAATACAAAGACTTATTATAATCTCGGGATAGCTTACTACAAATTAGATAAGACAAAGGAAGCTCTCGCCTCCTTTGTTTCATCCATTGAATCGAATCCAGAGTTTTCTTCTGCTTATTATAAAGATGAAAGGGAGGTAAAAAATGAAAGAGCTTAACGGCAGACAATTTTTAAGATTAACTGGAGCTGAGGCGCCCAGTCTGTTCATCGGAGTCCTGATGTTCAATTCAGGGAAATATAGATTACGTGAGTTTTTCCTGGAGAACCTCATGAAAGTCCGTTATCTGCTTATTGGGCTGCTGCTGATCCTTGCGGTATCTGTTCCGGCATCCGCACAGGGCACGTGTCTATTGCGCCGTCCGAGCGTGAGCCGTGAGTTGGTGGCTTTTGCGTACGGAGGCGAGCTGTGGGTTGTGTCGAGGAATGGTGGGAAGGCACGGCGCCTGACGGCCACGCCTGAAGTTGAGTCTGATTCCTACATCTCGCCGGACGGTTCTCGGATTGCATATACGGCCACATCTGCGGGAAACACGGACGTATACGTGGTGGCTGCACAAGGGGGAGATCCCACCCGGTTGACTTATCATCCTGAGGCCGACGTTGTCCGCGGCTGGACTCCAGACAGCCGTCGCGTGGTCTTCGCCTCAAGCCGTGACACTTCACCGTCGACATATGCCAGTTCGTACCTCCGGCTCTGGACGATCGGAACGGAAGGCGGATTCCCGGAGGCGCTCCCGATGCCGAGCGCGTACACTGGCAGCTTCTCCTCCGACGGCCGCCGGATCGCCTACGAAGAATTTTCCACTATGATGATCCCTGCTATGTGGGCCACAAATCAGAGTGCCCAGTGGAGGCACTACCGAGGCGGCCGTACACATCCGATTAAAATCATGGATCTGGGAGACTACTCGGTGGAGAAACTCCCCTGGCAGAACAGCAATGATACCTATCCGATGTGGGTCGGCAACACCATCTACTTTCTTTCGGACCGAAATTATACAGTCAACCTTTTTGCTTATCGCACCGACACCAAGAAGCTCACCCAGCTCACTCACCACGATGACTACGATATCATGAATGCATCTGCGGGTCCGGATGCAGTCGTCTATGAGCAGGCAGGCTATATTCACCTGCTTGACGTTGAGACGGAAAAATCGAAGAGGCTCACCGTCGGGGTGACAGGGGATTTTCCCTGGGCACGGCCGCAGTGGAAGAAAGTGGCGGGGATGATCCAGAGCGCGTCTCTCTCTCCGACAGGAGTGCGGGCGGCCTTCGAGGCACGTGGAGAGATCTTCACAGTGCCTGCGGCAAAGGGAGACATCAGGAACTTGACGCAGAGTTCAGGCGTGCACGATCGGAGCCCCGTGTGGTCGCCTGACGGAAAACAACTGGCATGGTTTTCGGATGCGAGCGGAGAGTACCAGCTTCTGCTAGGAAAACAGAAAGGCCTTGAGAAGCCACGGGCGATCCAACTCCCCGTCACGGGATTCTTTTCCTCTCTGGTGTGGTCGCCAGATGGAACGCACCTCCTGTTTCAGGACAATCATCAGAGTCTCTGGTTGCTCGAGGTGGAGAGTGGAAGGGTGAAAAAGGTTGATACGGATCACTCTCCCTGGCGCTTGATGGATGAGATGTGGCCGCTAGGCACGCCGGCGTGGTCGCCGGACTCCCAATGGATCGCCTACTCGAATGGTCTCGACAGTTCTATGCGGGCGATTTTCCTCTACTCATTGGCGGAGGGGAAAAAATATCAGCTTACAGACGGGATGGCAGAGGCAACCTCGCCGGCCTTTGATGCCAGTGGCAAATACCTCTACTTCCTGGCGAGTACGAACTCTGCGCTCAGTGAGATGACCCGACCCGTGACCTGGTCGATCTATCTGGTTGTGTTGAGTGCGGACGAGCCTTCGCCGCTTCTGCCCGAGACAGGCGATGAGCCGGAAGACACACCGAATGTTGAGAAGGATACACCAAGTGGTGTCAAGATCGATTTCGAGGGAATCGGGAGGAGAGTCCTGGCGTTAGACATACCGGCTGGAGAGTACTCCAACCTAAAGGCTGGAGCTGCCGGGATTATCTTCTACACTGAGCTGACCAGAGCAGGCGGCGGACCCAGCTCGCTGTGCCTGAAGCGATATCAACTCACGGACCGCACGGCTAAGCCTTTTCTGGAAGGTATCCGTTTCTTCACGCTCTCTACGGACAAGAAAAAGCTGCTTTATCAGGCAGGGGGAAACCGGTGGGGAGTCGTTTCGACGGATCGGCCAGCCAAGGTAGGCGAAGGAGTGCTCAGAGTGAATGAGATTGAGATGCGGGTCGATCCGCAGGCTGAGTGGGCGCAGATCTATCAGGAAGCATGGCGGCTGCAGCGTGAATACTTCTACGATCCAAAAATGCAGGGAGCGGACTGGCCGGCAATTTGCGAGAAGTACCGTCCGTTCGTACACTACGTTAAGCACCGCTCAGATCTAGGCTACATCCTCGCCACAGTAGGAGGAGAGCTGACAGTTAGCCATTCTTATCTGACGGGCGAAGGCGATTTGCCGAGTAAAGAGAAGGTATCGGTGGGCATGCTGGGAGCGGACTTTGTTGTGAAAAGCGGACGGTACCAGATCCAAAAGATCTTTACGGGAGAGGAGTGGAATCCGGGCCTCCAAGCGCCTCTCAACGCCCCGGGGATCGAAGTGGCCGAGGGAGATTATCTCCTGGAGGTGAATGGCCAAACGCTGGCGCTTCCCACTAACGTCTACAGTTTGTTCGAAGGGACTGCTGGGAAACAGACCTTGATTCGGTTGAACTCTGAGCCGTTGCTGGAGGGATCGCGGGTGGTGACTGTGGTCCCGGTAGCCAGTGAAGTAGGGCTGCGGACACAGGCCTGGATTGAGGAAAACCGCCGAAAGGTCGACGAGCTGTCCGGCGGCCGGTTAGCGTACGTATGGCTACCGAACACATCGGAGCCCGCCTACAGGGCCTTTGTCCGCTACTACTATGCGCAGCAGGATAAGGAGGGCGCGATTATCGACGAACGGTTCAATCAGGGTGGAAGGCCCCCCGACTACCTCGTACACGAGCTGGCCCGGGAGCATATGGGATACTTCGTAAGGCGTGACGGCAAGCCTGCAACTATCCCCCAATTCGGAATCTTCGGTCCGAAGGTGATGATCATCAACGAATCCGCTGGTTCTGGCGGCGACATGCTGCCGTACTGTTTCCGCCTCCGGAAGCTCGGTCTTATAGTGGGGACACGCACCTGGGGCGGGCTGGTCGGTACTACCGGCTACCCAAACCTGATCGACGGCGGCGGCATCACAGCGCCCAACCTGGCGTTCTATGATCTTGCTGGCAAGTGGGCAGTGGAGAACGAGGGAGTAGAACCGGATATCGAGGTGGAACAAACCCCGGCTGAGGTGATCAAGGGGCACGATCCACAGTTGGAGCGTGCAGTCGAGGAGGCAATGAAGCTTCTCGAGAAGAACCCGGTGGAGCGCATGCCGAGGCCTGCCTCGATCGATCGGACGTCAAAATATAAAAAAAATAGAAAGGAGAACTAGGAATGGATGTCGTAACCAAACGACAGCAAGCAGTTACGTTTCTGAGTGTGTTCGGAATCCTGCTCTTTTTTACTGTCGCTGCAGCACTTTATACAGGACAACAGACAGCGGATTCGATCTTTATCCACACAAAACACATGGTCCCGATGCGTGATGGTGTTCGCCTCTATACACAGGTGTTCGTACCGACTCAAGCCACTGAACGGCTCCCGATCCTGTTGGCAAGGACTCCGTATGGGACCAGCGACTTGACTCCGGCGATCCTAGCCAGAGCAGCCAAAGAATTGGTGGCCGAGGGTTACATCATCGTCTTCCAGGACATCCGGGGGAGATTCAAATCTGAAGGGCAGTTCGTCATGCTCCGGCAGCCGCGCGATCCCAAAGACAAGGATGCGATCGATGAGACCACCGATACCTATGATACCATCGAGTGGCTGCTAGAGAATGTGCCCAACCACAACGGGCGTGTCGGGATGACAGGGACAAGCTATGGTGCCTGGTTGACCGTGATGGGGATGCTCGATCCTCATCCAGCACTCAAGGCGATCACACCTCAGGCCTCGCCGGCGGATATGTGGATAGGGGACGACTTCCATCACAACGGTGCGTTCCGCTTGAGTTACGGCTTGGAGTATGCATACATGATGGAGGCATCGAAGGAGCGGCCTAATCTCTCAGCCCTCTTCGACCGTTATGATATGTACACGTGGTATCTGAATCTCGGCTCGCTTTCAAACGTTGATGTAAGGTACTTCCATGAGGAAATCCCGACGTGGAACGACTTCGTTAATCACCCCGACTATGATGCGTTCTGGAAGCGGCAGAGTTTTGCACCGTGGCTCAACCGGGTGACCGTGCCGACGCTCAACGTGGCCGGATGGTGGGACCAGGAGGATTTCTATGGTCCTCTCAAGATCTATGAGCTTCTCGAACGCCATGATACAGAGAACAAGAATTTCCTCGTTGTCGGCCCTTGGAATCACGGCGGTTGGGGTGGAAAAGGACAGAAGCTCGGTCGTATCGAATTCGGCAGTGCCACGGGAGAATACTACCGGCAAAACGTCCAGGCGCCGTTCTTCGCCTACTACTTGAAGGACAAAGGACGCCTCGGACTTCCTGAGGCTTTGACTTTCCGTACCGGACGGAACGAGTGGATAAGGCACGATGCATGGCCGCCAAAGCGCAATATTGTCGAACGGCGGCTTTACCTTCAGGAGGATGACAGGCTGTCGTTCGATTCACCGCCTTCGTCAGCCGAAGAAGCATTCGATAGCTATATATCGGATCCCGCAAAGCCTGTACCTTATCGCCGCCGTCCGATCCGGCCAATGTTTAGCCGCGGCTCTGGTTGGAGCACATGGCAGGTTCAAGACCAGCGTTTTGTCGATCACCGTCCTGATGTTCTGACGTGGGAAACAGACCCGCTCGAACACGATGTCATCGTGTCAGGAGAGATTGTGGCCAACCTTTTCGCCTCAACCACGGGTACGGACAGCGATTGGATCGTAAAGCTCATCGATGTTTTCCCTGAGGATTATCCACCCGATCCGGAGATGGGCGGCTATCAATTGATGATTGCCGGGGATGTTTTTCGCGGACGCTACCGCAACACCTTCGAGAAGCCCGAGCCGATATCGCCGGATGCGGTAGAACACTACAAGATTAGATTCCCCGGAAGCGATCACGTCTTTCAGAAGGGCCACCGGATAATGGTGCAGGTGCAGAGCACCTGGTTCCCGCTCATTGACCGCAACCCGCAGCGGTTCGTGCCGAACATCTTCCTCGCAAAAGAGTCGGATTTCCAGCAGGCGGTCCAGCGGGTGTTCCGCTCGGGCCGGCATGCATCGCACATCGCAGTGCCGGTCGTGGATATAGAAGAATAAAGATCGTGCTGTTAGGCTAATCTATCCATATCAAAGTATAAGGAGAAAAAACTCTATTCATATCGGGACCAGGTCAAGGAGAGATTGAATTGGTTCCTTATAAAGGCACGGAATTCAATTTCAAGAATCTGACTGGTTACAGCATAGAATTCATAATGGATGAATCAGCAGTTGTCGCAGAAGCAAAAGCCACTCAGCCCGACGGAGTTTTCACAGCCAAGAAAAAATAGATTTTATCTTACACGAGCTTAATTATTCTAGGTCAGAAGCAATACTCTCCCATTGAGCCGCTGTGCAATCTTGATTTTATTCTCACTGGATACGGTTGCCGTTTAAGCTTCTTCGGAGGATTCTTTTCTAGATTTGATGACAGTATACTCATTATCTTAATTCCGGGAGTTCAGTAATTGCGTATACTGTCACGGATTAGCTAATTTCCGAATTAGTCTTGACACAAGAGCCGCATTTCATTAATATTAGTTATAGATTATAGCCTATAGTTAAAATTGAAAGTAGAAAGGGTATGAAGGAGATCAAAACTCCTGATTTATCTACGACTATCAGTGAATCCATCTATACACACCTCAAAAAAGCCATCATCGAAGGGAATCTAAAACCCAATCAAAGGATTCAGGAAAAGGAGATCGCCGAACTTTTCCAAGTCAGTACCACTCCGGTGAGAGAGGCCTTCCGTCGGCTCTCCGCAGAAAAATTCCTGGTCATCAATGCCCACAAAGAAGTTCTGGTCACATCGGTCACTGTGGATGAGATCCAGGAATTGTTTGAGGTGGCGCGGAATCTGGATGTCCTGGCCGTTAAGAAAGCCATTGACAATCTGCCTGACAAGGAGATTGAAGAACTCAGGAAAATGACAGAAAAATTGGGGAACTGGTACCGGAAAAAAAATTTTCCTGCCTATGCCAAACTGAACCTCAAGATTCACGACAAAATCTGGCGGTTCTGCGGTAACAAATTTCTCTACCAGTCGCTGATCAATCTGGGGGAAAAATTCAGCTTCTACGGCAACCAGATGTTTTTCTATGCTGATACAGAAAACAACCCCTCTGCCTTTGACTTATCCTACCAGGACCATCTGGATTTAATGGCAGCCATAGAGAAAAGAGACAAACGAGCGGTGGAAACTGTTCTCAGCACGCATTGGGGCAAAGGATTCCTCGATGAAGAAGGAAATCTTTGATATAGATTCAAACCAATGAGGAGGTGAATCGTCTGGAAATTGAAATCAACAACACAAAATAATAATACAACAAGGAGGGTTTATATGATTGACTTTCACCAGATTAAAAAACCGGCGCAGTATCTGGCGCTCTTGATCATAGCGAGCTTTATTGTGACCGGCATTCTTCATGCCCAGGCCACTCTGGTCCAGATTAGAGGCACTGTGGCAGACGAGGAAGGGACGGTTCTGCCCGGAGCAACAGCAACGGCCCGGAACGTCAACACAGGTTATGAGAAAAGCGCGATCACCGATCGCAAGGGCGAATTCCTCATTTCAGGTCTCACGCCGGGGCAGTACGAAGTTGAGGTGACACTGCCTGGATTCCAGAAAAAAATCCGGAAGGGACTGACATTCAACGTCGGAGCTAGATACACGTTGGCGTTCACGCTCAGGCCGGCGACCGTAGAAGAGGAAGTAACGGTGACTGCTCAATCCCCCATGGTCGAGGTGACCAAGTCGGAAGTGGCTGCGGTTATCGAGCGGAAAAAAATCGACTCCCTGCCCCTGTACGACAGAAGCTTCAGTGATCTGACGATCATCAAGGCAGGCGTGGCAGGAGAAAGGTCCAATGCCCAACCGCTGGGGAGTGAAGAGATTCTCATCGACGGTGTCTCCAATGAATGGGTGGGACGAAACACCACCAACATGGACATACCGGCAGACGCCATCCAGGAATTTCGGGTCATGACCAACCAGTATGAAGCCGAATATGGAAATGCCAGCGGAATGATCCAGAGCGCCATCACCCGGTCTGGAACCAATCAATGGACCGGAAGGCTTGCTTTTTTCTACCGCGATGAGATCTACGATGATGTGAACTACTTCGTGGATCACGACAAATACCAGGGACCGGAGCTCGATGACTGGGAGAAAGCGCCCTTCAGCCACTACAATTATGCTGGATTCATCGGCGGTCCGATAAAAAGAGACAAAGCCCATTTCTTTCTATCCTATGACGGGCTTACCCGGGAAGAATCCAACACCATCACCTCCCCCCTGGTGGAAAAACAAACTATACCCTACAACCAACAAAACCATCAGGTTCTCTTCAAATTAAATTACCAGGCAAACGAAAAGAACTTGATCACTTTCCGGTACAGCTTGAACCGCCCATATACGATCGATTACTGTGACGGTGGAATGTATACTTTAAGCACAAGTTATAATATTAAAGAGCAAACCCATGACGGACAGTTAAACTGGACGCACTATCCCTCTGACAACACCATGAACGAGGTCAGACTGCTTTACTCCTACAATACCTACCTCTACGAATCAGCAGTCGAAGGCGGTAATGACAGTTATTATGAGGCGAGGCCCTCAGGCTATTTCGGCTCCCCTCCGAATGTCCCCCAGGAAATTCCAACGTCACGGTATCAATTTGTGGACAACTTCAGTCTCTTCCTCGGAGATCACAGCCTAAAATTCGGTATCGATGCTTCCTATATCAAGCTCAGCGGTTACCTAAATCAGTACGTACCTGGCTATTATATCTTTACTACCGATGAACCCTTTGATGCGGACAATCCAGCTACATATCCATATCTTTTGGTCAAATCTCCTAAAGTTGCAGAAATCGACAGCCCCTATTGGGAGGTGGGCTTATTTGCCCAGGATTCCTGGAAGGTCACTTCCCGATTGACCCTGAACTTGGGCCTCAGGTATAACTATTATACTGTCCAATTCATCGATATTCAAAGCTCCAACATCAGACACTTCAATCCTCGCCTCGGCTTCAGCTTTGACCCGCTGGGAGACGGAAAGACCTCTATCCGCGGCGGTATAGGAACCTATTCCCAGAATCCCCAGCTCAACCTCGGACTCCTGATCGGAATCATGGATCAATTGGTGATCCAGTATTTCTTCTTTCCCGGCTACCCCGATCCCTCTGTCCCCAATCCTTTTGCTCCTGATCTTCCCGTCCTTGAGCCTCCTCTTACCAAATATATGGGTGAACCCAATTCAGTGGCCCCTTATACAGTACAAACGACCCTCGGTTTCCAGAGGGAGTTTGTCACCGACCTTTCTCTCGGGGTCGATGTGGTATATGCCAAAGGAATGAAATTCAGCCGGATCGAAAATGACAATGCTGTTATCCCGGGGACATCTTATCTCCGCCCGGATATGACCAAAGCGGATGTCTTTGTCTTCCGAATGAATGGGCGGAGCGACTACAGGGCACTGTTCCTGACTCTCTCCAAGAGGTATTCACACGGCTGGTCATTGGATGTCGCCTACACGCTCAGCCGGTCCTGGTCAGATGTGGAATCCGAGCAGACCGGACCCTATGATAATGATGAAGGCAATTGGGACAGAATGTATGGTCCGAATAACAACGATGCCAACCATAGGCTGGTTGTCACGGGAATCGTGGAACTCCCCCTGGGCCTGCAGTTGAGCGGGCTGGCCTACTACCGCTCGGCTACTCCCTGGACCGCGTTCTATCAAACCGATGTGAATCAAGACGGTTTGAACTGGGATATGGACGGCGAACACAGGAATGACCGACGGGGCTTTGACTTCTTCAACCTGAATGTCAGGGTCTCAAAGTTCATTAACATCGAGCGATTCCGCTTGCAGCTGTTTGCAGAAATCTACAATGTAACTGATAGGAACAATTGGGGCGATCCCTTCTTCCGGATCGGCACAGAAGATTTCGGAAATCCCGCCACTGCCGGTGACCCGCGCCGCTTCCAGTTAGGCGCGCGCATCGATTTCTAGGAGGAAGATAGAAGTAAAGACCGAAGAACCAGCACAAAAAAGAAAGAGATATCTGTCCGGAATCCCTGTTCCTGCACGCATGAAGAATTTTACAGGTGCCATCCCATCATCTATAATGAGTCTATGTTGATAAGGGAAAACCCTCTTTTCAGTTTAATCCTGGGTTTTTTGATTATAGGCTTTCTCCTTCAGGCCGGCTGGGCTCAGGAAGCCACTCCCTCCCAAAAACAGCAGAAAGAGCCTCTCAGTAAATGGTCCAAGCAGTGGCTTGAGGAGGTGGTTCCCTATATCATCACCCCGGCAGAAAAAGAACTCTTCCTCAGCCTCCCCAATGAAAGAGAGAGGGGAAAATTTATCGACAGTTTCTGGAAGAAGAGAGACCCCAATCCTGAGAGTCCAGAAAACGAATTCAAGCTGGAATACTACAAAAGAATTGCCCTGGCCAATAAATTTTTTGACACCTCCGGAATCGAAGGCTGGCGGACTGACCGGGGAAAGGTCTATATTCTGCTGGGTCCGCCCAATGAGATTCAGCGTGATATGCAGCCTTCTGGCTCATATCAATCCGCCTTTCACGGTCCCAAAGAAAGATGGAATTATTGGGGCTTGAGGAATCCCCGGCTTCCTTACAATCTGGAGCTGGTCTTCATCGATAAGCTGGGGAGAGGAAACTATGTTTTAGAAACCAGCGCCAGGCTCGGTGAGATGGGAAGCGAGTCTTTTGATCTGGATTCCATGCACTCTCTTTTCAATCAAATGGAAATTATGGCCGAAGCCATGCGCAATCCTTTTGAGAAGATAGACGAGCTCAAAGGTATCATCACCACCCAGGTCAGCTACGACCGCATTCCTATCGATACCCAGGTGTTTTTTTTAAAAGGAGCAGAAGGGCAAACCTACATTCCCCTGGCGATTGAAGTCCCTTATTCTGCCCTCCGTCCCAAGATCCTCAACGATGAACGGCATTATTCTCTGACCATGATGATCAATGTCAGTGACACACTGGGTCAGGTGATTTATGAATGGAGCAGAGATATTGGACTAAAACACCCTATCCACATCATGCCAGCCCTGAAGGGAGTTTCACATCAGGTTCAGACTGCCCTCTCACTCCAACCGGATGATTATAAGGTCCACATCCTGGCGCTTGACAATCACAGCGGCATGGTGGGAACCATCCATCAGGATATATCGGTTTCGTCCTTTGACTCGACGGAAATGACGATAACTGATATCATTCTCTCGGCCGAGGAGCCCATCGCGCTGACAGCCAGCGGCAGGGAAGAACAGACCAAGTTTACCCGGGTTTCACAGGCTTTTCGTCCTGGGGGAGAACTCAATGTGTACTTTGAAATCTATAATCTTGATCTCAACCCCGAGACCGGGACGAGTGATTTCACGATCGAATATTCTTTTTGGCAGTCCGGGCGCATGCTCACGCAAATCCCCAAAACCACCGAGTCCGGCCCGGAAAAAGACCTTCGCATCCGAACCTCATTTCGCCTTAAGAATTTCAAACCCGGCGACTGCACCCTCCAGGTCAAGGTCCTGGATAAGAATTCCCGAAAAACAGCCCTGAAAAAGGCTGATTTTAGTGTGACCTATTGATACAGATGAGCCACGTGAATAAGGAGACAGCATGACAAAAAAGCATTTTCAAAATCCCGGAGGTCTGATAGCGGTTTGGTTTCTGGCACTCTTTCTATTCCCCTTGAACAGCATCGGCCAGGAGACGGTCATCAAAGGAACTGTTACAGATCAGGACGGCAATCCCCTGAAGAATGTCAAGATCACCTTTTCAGATCCCAGCCGGGGCATGAAGTTCACCGTCGAATCGGATAAGAAAGGGAATTTCATGAAGGTGGGTATACCCCCGACGGTCTATCAAATCACCGCAGAACTCGACGGCTATTTCCCCATGCGGTCTCAGGCCAGAATCAGATTCGGTTTCACGGAAAATATCGCCATAACCCTCCGGAAAGTTCCGCCCAAGATCGAAGACAACAGAACCCTTTCCCAGGGAATCGAATTCTTCAGGCAGGGGCAGTACGACCAGGCCATAGTAGCCTTCCAAAAAGTCGTGGATCAATTTCCCAACAATGTGGAAGGATACTACAATCTCGGCTTAAGCTATCTGCGGAAGGGTGAATTGGACCAGGCTATAGAGGCCCTGGAGATGGCCGTCGAAGTCTATCCAGAAGGTCTCGAGTCCTATCTGGCTTTAGGGGAATGTTACTTCTTAAGAGGCGAAAGCGAGAAAGCCCTTAAGACCTTTTCCAAGGCCGTGGAGATCCAGCCTGAAAACCCAAAGGTCCACTATAATCTCGGGATCGTCTATTACAAGATGGATAACGGCGAAAAGGCCCTCAAGTCATTTGATAAAACCCTGGAGCTGAATCCCGGATTCTCTTCCGCACATTACCAGGCAGCCCTCACCGCGGTGAAGCTGGGAAGTTATAAATTGGCAATTCAGCATTTTGAAGCCTTTCTCAAATTGGAGCCGGAGGCTCCCGAGGCCGAGCAGATCAAGGTCATGGTCGAAGAGTTGAAAAAGAGGATTAGCTAGCCGGATTGGCGTTCTCTTTTCGGTCACGCGCAATCACACACAAAAAAAGGAGGAAAAGAATTGAGTAAGAGAGCTGTGAAAACTTTATACTTCTGGGCTGTGTTATGGCTTTTCATATTTTCGCCTCTATCCGCAGAAAACAAAGCCCCAGAAGAGAATCTTAAAGGCTTTTCAGTCTATGTGGAACAAGCCATGAAGGAATGGAAGGTTCCTGGCCTGGCCATCTCCATCGTCAAGGACGGTGAGGTTATCTTTGCCGAGGGCTTCGGGATCAGGGATGTGAAAAAAGGCCTCAAAACTACGCCCAAAACCCTGTTTGCCATCGGATCATCCTCCAAAGCCTTCACGGCCACCGCCATGGGAATATTGGCGGATGAAGGGAAATTGGAGTGGGATAAGCCGGTGCGCACCTATCTTCCCTCTTTCAAGCTCCAGGACCCCTTTGCTTCCGAAAGGATGACTCCTGTGGATCTGATCTGCCACAATTCGGGTCTGCCACGGCACGACTCCATCTGGTACGGCGCTTCGACATCGCGTGAGAAGCTCTTCCATCGGCTGGCCTATCTCGAACCCAGCAAGGATTTCCGGACCACCTTCCAGTACAATAACCTCATGTTCATGACCGCCGGATACCTGGTGGGACAGGTTGCGGGAACGACTTGGGAGAGTTTCGTAAAAGATAGGATTTTTACCCCCCTGGGCATGCTTGACAGCAATTTCTCTGTGAATGACTCCCAGAAATCCCCGGATTATGCCCTTCCATACATGATAAAAAAGGACGACGTTGTAGGAATTCCCTTCCGGAATATCGATAATGTGGGACCGGCCGGATCCATCAATTCCAATGTCCTGGACATGGCCCAATGGGTTCTTTTGAACCTGAACAAAGGAAAAGCCGGTGATAAACAGGTCGTTTCCGAAGCAGCGCTCAAGCGGATCCATACTCCGCATATGACCATGGGAGGAGAGACGTTTCCTGGATTCGAGAAATACACCGAAATGCTCCACAGTGATTATGCTTTGGGTTGGATGCTCACGCCTTATAAAGGGCACCTCATGATCCATCATGGCGGTGGGATTGACGGCTTCACGGCTTTGGTCTCCTTCCTTCCGCATGACAACCTGGGAATGGTGGTGCTTTCCAACCTCAACGGCAATACCCTCCCCTACTTTGTCACCTTCAATGCCTATGACCGGCTCCTGGGTAAAGATCAGACTCCCTGGGATAAGCGCTTCAAAGAAATCCTGGATAAGGCCAAAGCCGAAAGGGAAAAAAGCCAAAAGGAACAGGACGCGAATCGCGTTCCTGACACCAAACCCTCTCATTCCCTGGATGATTACGTGGGAGAGTATGAGAATCCCGGTTACGGGGTCTTCAAGGTGGAGAAAGCGGGAGACCAGCTCAAGGCAGAATACAACTCCACCTCCGGAATCTTAACCCATTTTCACTATGACATGTTCAAACTGAAAGACGAAATGTTCGAAAGAAATATGATGGTGACATTTCTTATGGACCTCAAGGGCCAAATTTTCCGGCTGCTCATCCCCCTCGAGCCCAATGTCAAGGCGATTGAGTTTACGCGTATGCCCGAGAAGAAGATGAAGGAGCGAGCCTTCCTGGAGCAGTTCGTCGGAGAATACGAGCTGCAGGGGCTTGCTCTCATGATATCGATCAAAGGGGAAAATACGCTGGTGGCTTCTGTGCCCGGACAGGGCGAGATCGAACTGATCCCCTACCGGGGAATGGAGTTCAATCTCAAGAATCTTGCTGGATTCAGCATCGAATTTGTCGTCGATGCTTCTGGAACCGTAACCTCTGCCAAAGTCACCCAGCCCAACGGAGTATTCACAGCGACCAAGAAAAAATAAATTCTGTCGACTGCACAAATACGCAGCGCTTATTTTACTCTCACAGGATAAGGTGGCCGTTTGAGTTTCTTCGGGGGATTCTTTTTGAGCTCTTCCATCGCGATTTCGATGGCCTTTTCAAGCTGAGGATCCCGTCCCGCTATCACATCGGCAGGCCACTGCTCGACTTCCACATCAGGAGGAACACCCACGTTCTCAACCACCCAGCCATCTTCTGTCCAGATGGCTAAGTTGGGCGCTGTGATCGATCCTCCATCCATCAGAATCGGATGACCGAGGTTTCCGACCAGGCCTCCCCATGTCCTCTTTCCCACCAATTTTCCGATCTTGAACTTGCGGAACATCCACGGCAAAAGATCTCCCCCAGACCCTGCTGTCTCGTTTATGATCATCACCTTGGGGCCCTGGATTGATGCGCTGGGTGTTCTGATATCTTTGCCGTAGCGTGTGTGCCAGTAAGAGATAAAGGGGCGCCGCAGAAGGTCGATATAGTAGTCGGCGATCATTCCCCCACCGTTAAACCTTTCGTCGAGGATGATTGCATCTTTATGGACTTGTGGATAGAAATACCGTTTGAAGTAGATATTGCCTGGATATGCCGTGTTGGGGACATAGACGTATGCTACACGGCCGCCCGTAGCTTCGTTGACCTTTTTGATATTTCCTTCCACCCAGTCTCTGTTTCTCAGGGCACTTTCGCTTCGTATGGGGACAACAGAGACTTTCCGGGATCCGGTTCCGTCGGGATTTGGACCCACCGTAATCTCGACAATTTTTCCTGCTGTATTCTCAAACAGACTGTGCAGGTTTGTGGGTGAGCGAAGCTCCTTTCCTTGGACAGCCAGGAGATATTCTCCTTCTTTCACATCCACTCCAGGCTCGGTGAGCGGTGAGCGAAGCTCAGGATTCCAGTTCAATCCTCCGAAGACTTTTTTAAACCTGTAGCGATCGTTTTCGATCGAGTAATCGGCACCAAGGAGCCCCCCTGGAATGCGTTCTGGCTCTGCCAGCGTGTCGCCACCACCCACAAAATGATGACCGACAGCCAGCTCGCTTCCCAGCCACTGAAGCAAACGATTCAGGTCGTCTCGACAGGTAAGGTGTGGAAGAAATTTTTCGTATTTTTTATACATGGCTTTCCAGTCGGCTCCGTGCATATTCGGTGCGTAAAAGGAAATCCGATTCAGCCTCCACGCTTCCTGGTAGATTTGCTTCCACTCTTCCCGGGGGTCGATCAGCACTTCGATGGCATCGGTGTTGAGTTTTCCTTGGCCTAACTTGAACGTGCCAGCTGATACGATTCCTGCAAGGTTCTGGGCCTGATAGAGGATTTTTTTATGATCTGCTGAAAGGGAGTAGGAATTGATTCCCTCCCCGAGAAGTTCTGTTTTACGTGTTTTGAGGTCGAATTTGTGCAGCTTGGTGGCTCCACCCATGCCATAGGCGATGTACAATAAAGGTTGAGGAGGCAATTCTTGGTAGAAAATTTGCCCTTCTGCTCCTGCCTGGAGATTTGTATAGATACCAGATGGAATGGGAAGAGTCAAAATGCGAAATTCAAGCCCTTCGAAGTCAATCTTCAAGGAATTTTCTTCCTTTGCTTCCCTTTGTTCTTGTGCTTTTTTAGGTTCTCTTTGCTCAGGTTCTTGTTTCTCTGTTTTCTTCTCTTCCTCGGTTCCTTTTTCTTCGTCACTTTCTTTGGCCAGGGGCGAAGGGACGTCTTTTGGGAGCACGACCATATAGATCGAACTGGTCATGATTTTTTCCATGTTCGACTGGGCAAACCAGTTCTTAACGGGTCCTGCATCGGTCGAACCCAGGAAGTAGAGGTATTTTCCGCTGGCATCAAAAACAGGGTCGCTGACCTCACTAAGACCGTCGGTGATCGGGTAGGATCTATCCTCTTCTATGGAATAAACATAGACTCTCTGGATGTAAGATTCTGTGTTTACTGTATAAACGATCCATTTCGAATCAGGGGACCAGAGAGACCGGACAGTCATCATCTGGGCGATTCCCATATAGGGTTCCGAAGCGTACTTGGTGGTCTTTCCCGTGCTCAAGTCGATCCAGTAATAACTGAAAGAATGGTCGGCGTAGGAGATCTTTTTGTTATCTGGAGACCACACCGGCTCAAAATAGAAACCCGATCCGTCGAGCTTATACTTTTTGGCTTGTCCTTTGCCGTCCTGTGGTTTTATATGGAGCTCGTACTCTCCAGAGGAATCCGAGAAATAGCCTATTTTTTTTCCGTCGGGTGACCACTCAGGAGAACGCTCGTGTGCCCCAGGTGTGTTCGTGATGTTTCGAGGATCTCCCTTTTCTGCGGGCACGGTTATGATTTCACCTCTGAACTCAAACACCGCCCGGGCACCTGAAGGGGAAATCGAAGCATTTCGTATGTATTTGAAGCCTTTCACATAGCGGGAGCGGACCTCCTGGAGATCGGCGGCGACTCCGATGGTTAACTTTTGACTTTGGCTGCTCTGTGGATCGTAGGTATAGAGATAGCCTCCACGGTCGAAGATTATCTTCCCTCCTCCTGCTGAGGCGTTCAATACTGGGAATTCGTCAAACTGGGTCAGTTGTTTCACCTCTTTGGTCATTTGTTCATAGGAGAAGATATTGAACTCACCCGCTCGATCTGACGTGAAATAGATCGTGTCGCCAATCCACATTGGATCGGTATCATTGCAGCGTCCTTCAGGTTGGGGAATTTGTTCCACAGAATGATCGCTAAAATTATATATCCAGATTTCTGAGGCTGTTCCTCCACGATAATGCTTCCATTGGGTAAAGGCTTCGTAGAGAGGAGTGTAAGCCAGTCGAGTTCCATCCGGCGAGTAGGAAGCCTTGTTGCCATGAGGTATTTTCAAGAGTTCGGGGAATTCCCCTTTTATGGAGACTGTGAAGAACTGGTAATAAGGCCAGTTCGGTTGAAAATTGTAACGGGGAGACGCAAACAGCACGGCTGAACCATCCGGCGAAAATCCCCTGACTAGATCTGAAGCCGGATGCCAGGTCAGGCGTTTGGGAATACCTCCTTCGGAGGGGACGATAAAGACATCCGTATTCCCGTCATACTGGGCGCTGAAGGCGATGAACTTGCCGTCCGGAGAGAAGGCAGGATTTGACTCGACTCCTATGTCAGATGTTAATCGCCTGACATTTTTTCCCTCAATATTGGCAATCCAGAGATCATTGGCATAGACAAAAGCAATGTGTGTGCTGCTTATGGCCGGTTGATAGAGCAGCACTGTGTCATTGGTATCGACACTCATCAGGCTGCCAGGTATGAAGGTTAGGCTGATGATAACGACTAAAAGCTTCAGAAAGAAATTCTTTTTCATTGAGTCCTCCTTTTTAAAGATAAAATTTTAATGAGAAGAGTATGCATTGTATTACAAGATTTCGGATATATTAAAGTTAAAAATATCTTTTCTTAGTATCCAAAGACACATATAACTATGCATACAAGTGTTTTTTATTTCAATTATTGAATACGAAAAAATAAAGCCTAAAGTTTTGTTTTTGCTGTGAAAATCATCGACTGCACCTGAATTTTCACAACCTAAAACTCTCCTCGCAATACTACCGAAGAGGACTGGCTTGTGTTAAAAAAGGGGAGCTTCAGGAAGGCCCTCGAATATTTCGAAGCATTTTGAACATAGAACCCGACGGACCGGAAGCAAGCCGCGTCAAAAAGCTCATCGAGGAGATGAAAAAGCGAATTGAAAAAACTTGCAAGAGCTCGCGAAGCGGCAGGCTTTCACGAATCGCCTAGAAAATCTGTATAAGAGGAGCAGTGGAAAAAATCTTCCAAAAATGGTAAATTTCAAAATCTACCTTGATCGGTTTTATTTGCGTGGGCGGTTAGCTCAGTTGGGAGAGCGCGGCGTTCGCAACGCTGAGGTCGGGGGTTCAAGTCCCCTACCGTCCACCATGGATTCATAAGCGATATCTATGACGAACGAGATTTTCGTACTCGCAGGAACAGCGGCTTCCATCGGTTTCATCCACACGGTGCTCGGCCCCGACCACTATCTGCCTTTCATCGTGATCAGCCGGGCCCGGAGATGGACCCTTGCCAGGACGCTTTTCATCTCTTTTCTCTGCGGTTTAGGCCATGTGTTGAGCTCGGTTGTCATAGGAATCATCGGAATAGCCCTGGGGATCGCTGTTTTCCATCTCGAAGGGATCGAGTCTTTCCGGGGAGGATTGGCTGCCTGGCTCCTGATCGGATTCGGGCTGGCCTATTCTGTCTGGGGGCTCCACAGGGCGGTCAGAAAAAGATCCCATAAACATCCCCATCCGCATACCGCTGGTCTGGAACACGAACACACCCACACGCATGAAAAGGCATCCCATGCCCATGTTCATGATGAAAAAGCGAGAACCAACATCACACCCTGGATTCTCTTCACTATTTTCGTCTTCGGACCTTGTGAGCCTCTGATCCCTCTTCTGATGTATCCTGCGGCCAAGCAGAACATCGGCGGAGTGATCCTGGTCACAGCGGCATTTGGCGTGATAACGATTACCACCATGCTGGTCATTATCGCTGCCGCATGGTGGGGTGCCAGCTTCATTCGCCTGGGCCCTCTGGAGAAATATGCCCATGCCATAGCCGGGGCCATGATTTTTATCTCAGGATTGAGTGTTCAATTTCTCGGATTGTGACAATCTGTAATCCCATGAAGTTCATCGTGGACTGTATGCTCGGGAAACTGGCCAAGTGGCTCAAGATTCTCGGTTTTGACACTCTCTATTTCAGCAAGATCGAAGACCACGAGCTTCTGGCCATCGCTCGAGAACAGGGACGCATCCTCCTGACAAGAGATACCGGGTTGATCGAAAAGGCCGAAAATGTCGAAACGTTGTTCTTGGAAAGCGAGGAATGGCGCGAACAGGTCAGGCAGGTTCTGAAGGCATTCGTTCTCTGGGAAAAAGTCGATCCCCATACCCGCTGCATCGACTGCAACATGAGGTTGAAGAACCTGGCCAGGAAGAATGCGAAAAATCTGGTCACACCCTTTGTCTACAAGTATGCCGATTCCTTTGCCCTGTGTCCGGGATGCGGAAGGGTGTTCTGGCGCGGCACGCACTTCAAAGATATGGAATTCAAGATCGACGAGATATTGAAGAAAGAGGGATAAAAGTTATATACTTTTGAATGGTTTTCAGGGATGATTTCGATGACCCGGGACCGTGCTGAACGCAAAGCAGAAAATATCGTATATAAGAATGGAAAGGAGGAGCGATGCTCGTTCTCACCACGCCCACTATAGAGGGAAAAAAAATTACTCGATACCTGGGATTGGTCTCGGGAGAGGCAATCCTCGGGGCCAACATCTTTAAAGATCTCTTTGCCGGCATCAGAGACATCGTCGGAGGCCGTTCCGCCGCCTATGAAAAAGAGCTGCGGCAGGCCAAGACTATCGCTGTCGAAGAGATGAAGGAGCAGGCGAGGGC
Source organism: uncultured Eubacteriales bacterium (assembly GCA_964346815.1). Classification (GTDB taxonomy): domain Bacteria; phylum Acidobacteriota; class Aminicenantia; order Aminicenantales; family Aminicenantaceae; genus CAYFWF01. Next base: position 163,502 of record CAYFWF010000019.1, read on the forward strand.
TCTGAATGCGAATGCTGTTATCGGTGTCGATCTCGACTATGAGACCATACAACTCGGGCAGGCAGGCGGCATGCTCATGGTCAGTGCCAGCGGCACGGCCGTGGCTTATGAAGAAGAATGAAGGAGGGATGGATGGAAAAACATGTCGACCTCATCGGTATACTCTGGATAGCTTTGGGAGCCTTCACGTTTTTTGGCGGATTTGTTGCCTTCTGGGTGCTGTTCGGGATTTCCTTCGTTCCTGATATGGGTAACGAAGCACCTATCATCCTCAGATCTGTGGGAGCAGGGATCGCCATATTCCTGTTGATCCTTTCCATCCCCAAGATCATTGCCGGCATAGGACTCATGAAGAGACAGGAATGGGGAAGAATTTTGGCCTTGATCGTGGCGTTCCTGAGCATCCTGAATTTTCCTCTGGGAACAGCCCTGGCCATCTACTCTTTCGTGATCCTGATCAAGGAAGAGACCATTCAGCTCTTCAGGCAGAAGACCTGACTTCATTACCAGCGGTAGCCGGTAGCCACAAAAATTGAATTTCTCGAAGGACCGGCTTCTTCGCTTCGATGAAGGAACTGGACTTTGAGCCTCACGCTTCTGAAAAAATGCCATTCCCATTCGGCGAGAAAGATCCAGCTTTTTGTCACGGAAATATCTTCGATGGTGGCGATTTCGAAAGGCCTCGAACCCTGCCCGTATCCGAGAGCCACATAGCTGTCATCTGAAAAATATCTTCTGACGTTCATGATCCAGGAGAAGCCCGCACCGTTATCCTCCGGAGCATAGTACCAGCGCAGGAAGGGATAATAATTTCCGACATAATAGCCGACAGAACCGAGATAAAGAGACACACCCCTATCTTCAAAATTCATCCTTCGATAGCCTAAGGAAACCTCTATGGATGGAGGAAGGGCCTGATAGAGTTCGAAAAGATAGGAGGTCCGGGGGAAATGTACCGCCTCTGGTGAATAGCTGAAGTCGATACATCCGTAGGCTTTGTGCCAGAGATGGGGATAGAATTCGAAACCATATTGGACATCTCTTTGTGTGAGTCTATCCGTTTGATTGAATTTCAGTTGGAAGGTTCCGATCGCAGGTGAAACTCTTATGCTGAAGTAGAGGAAATGGTCGATGTAATTGTCTCTCCCATCGCTGAAGCCTTCGTTCATGTACTGATAGCGCAGTTCATAGTTTTTGTTGAAAACAGGATGCGCATTTTTCAAGGCCTGTCGGAAGTTCTCGTCTTCCGGGTCGAACTGGACAGCCTTTCGGAAGTTCTCTTTTGCCTTCTGGTAGTTTCCCTCCCACTGATAAACACGGCCGATACGGAAATAGATGTCTGCATTATCAGGATCCTTCTGTAGAATCCGCCGGTACTTTAGGATCGCATCCCCATATTCATTCTTCCAGGATGTGATTTCGGCCAAGCCGGTCATGGCTTCGATATTTTCAGGATCTGCTCCCAGAACTTTTTCATAACCCGATTCAGCTCGGTCAAAATCTCTATTCCAGGATTGCACTCTGGACCGGAACAGGAGCAGGTCCAGATTCTCTGGGCAAGTTACAAGCATTTTCTCGAGCAAATCCAGAGCCTTATCCCGTTGTCCTGAATAGGCATAAGCCTGTACGAGAATAAAATTGAAACCATAGTTGTCCGGGTCTGATGCGAGTCTATCCTGACAAATGGTGATGGCAGTTGTATAGTCTTGCTCTTTCAGCGCCTGAAAGGCTTTTTCTTTTGCGGAGAGTTCAATCGCTGTCATTTCCCCTTGACCGAGAAGAAGGAAGAGACAAAAAACGACCAGCGCACCCATCGCTCTCTTCATTGTTTTTGACCTTCCAGCGAAAAACCTTTCCTCTCCATCTTGCCCCATCCCTTTTTCCCCTTCGCAATGTCGAGAAAGGCCATGGCCCGGATCACAGCCAAATATTGGCGGTACAGGATATTTTCCAGCAGGCCGAACACCACGATGGTTATGATGTCCTTCAAGCGGGGGTATTTCCGGGCCGAATACTCTTCGAGCAGGATAGCCAGGAGGGACAAGAGAATTCCGAAGACCACAGCCAGGAGAAAAAACCATACCGCAAACGGTTGGTTAAAGTCTCCCAAAAGCACATAAATAGTGAAGATTACATAGCCTGCCACCTCGATCAGAGGCCCGAACATCTCGAATATCACGTAAAAGGGCATGGCAGACAGTCCGGTTATGCCGTATCGGGGATTGAACGTCATTTTCGCGCTGTAGGATAGAGACTCGATGAGACCTCTGTGCCACCTGTTGCGCTGTCTGGCCAGGGTATACAGAGTTTCGGGAGCCTCTGTCCAGCATATGGGATCGGGGATGAAACGGAATACAAAAGGGATCTTCTTCTCATGGAGATATCTGCGCATTCTGACAACCAGGTCCATGTCCTCGCCGATCGTACCTGTCCGGTATCCTCCGCACTGGAGAGCGATATCTTTGCGGAACAGGCCGAAAGCACCTGAAATGATCAGAATACTCCTGATCATGCTGAGACCTATTCGCCCCCCCAAAAAGGCCCTGAGGTACTCGAGTATTTGGAAACGTGCTAAAGCATTGCGCGGTAAACCGACCTTGACCACCTGGCCGGACTTGACCTGACATCCATTGGAGAGGCGAATGATTCCTCCTGCTCCGACCGTTTTGTCAGGATCTTCCAGGAAAGGACGGGCCATCTTCAACAGGGCATCTTTTTCCAGGATCGAATCACTGTCGATTCCACAGAACAGGGGATACCGGGATACATTCAGGCCTGCGTTCAAGGCATCTGCCTTCCTCCCATTGACCTTGTCAACCACCACCAGCTTGGGATTGGACGGCGATATATAGATGCCTTTTATAGGTTCGGTTTCGATGGTCTTCCTGAAGACCCGTGGGGATTTTTTTAGATCGAAGGTCTTTATAAGGTTCTCGAGGGTATGATCTGTCGAGCCATCGTTGACCACGATGACTTCATAAAAGGGGTATTCCAGCGACAAAAGAGATTTGACACTCTCTATGATGCCCTTTTCCTCATTATATGCTGGAGCGATTATGGATATGGGTTTGACCAGAGGCATCTGAAATATTTCTTTGAAGCTGACATATGTGTTCATATTCCTGTACTGCACAATGCCGAACACGGAGAGGATGACAAACAGGAGATAGAGGGAATTGATCAGAAAAAAGTAGACCAGGATAATCCCAGTAACGATCTGAAAAATAGAGTCGATGATCCCGGCCATCAGGCGTCTCCAGAATAGACGGTTTCATTTAAAACCATGGCGGCCATTTCCGAGGCGTAGCGGTCTTTTTTCTGCTTTTTTATTGTTTGGAGCCTTTTGATTCCCTGAGCTCCAAGTTTCGCCAGCCCATGTCCGGCATTGAAGCGGACATGCCAGAAAGGAGAAAACATCCCTTTCGAGAGAACCTCCTTTGCCTGGACATCTCCGAGCTTTCCCAGGCTTTTCATGGCTTGGGCACTGACCTCCCAGGTCTCGTCGTCGGCGAGTCCGATCAATACATCCAGGGAGGCAGGGATGCGCATGTGACCCAATGCCCTGGCGACTTTTATGCGGATCTCTTTTTCGGGGTGCTCAGCGAAGAAAAGGATATCCTGGTAAAGAGAGCGGAGAGGGATTGCGCCTATCAGCTCGATCAGCAAGCCCAATTTTTCTTCGGATAAGGGTTTTTTCAGATAGTCTTTAACATGATTTGCGATCTTGTCTCCCAGCCCGTACATGATGTTTATGTAGGTCCGGGCATCAGATACAGGGTCATTTTCAAAGGCCTTAAAAATGAGAGAGAGGGTTCGAGAGGACGGAATACGGGAAAGGGCATTGATAGCCACCAGCTTGACGATGGGTTTGTCGTTGAGGAGCTTAAGAATGTGAGGAGCTTCCGATGTGTCTGAAAAGACCACAAAAAGGTGGGTGGCTTTGAGCCGCCTTACCAGCCTTCTGGAATAGATGTCTTCGAGAAATTTTTCTTTTAAGGCGTAGTCGAATATTTTTTTGAGCTGGTCTTTTGCTTCCCCTTTGATCTGCTCGATGTAATCGAACAAAACTTTGGTCAGAACAGCGGGGTAGGATTTGTATTTTTTCGCTATCTCCTGAGTATGGTTTTCCTGGGAAGAAGTGATGACTTCAAGAACGTCACTTTCGATCTTCTGGTATCGCTCTTGAAAAAGCGCTTCCTGGTGCTGTACGACCAGTCTTCTCAGGATGAGGTACAGAAATAAGGTAAAGGAAAAGGAAAAGAGAAAGATAAGGCTATAGGTGATGATAATCAATGAGCTGTTCATTTTTCAATGCCAAGGTTTTTTTGATTTTAAAAAAGAGGATTTGAGGCGAGAAGGGTTTGAGTACGTAGTCCGACGCCCCTTTCTCGAGGCCTTTGATCACATCCCGTTCGCCTGCCAGAGAACTCAGGATGATCACGGGAATGGCGGAAGTTTCCTTGTTCGCTTTGAGTTTTGTCAAAAGCTGATACCCGTCCATCCCGGGCAGCATGATATCCAGAAGGATGAGGTCTGGTTTTTCTTTGAGCACTTTTTTCAGCCCCTCTTCGGCATCTTGGGTGGATCCGACCACGAAATCGTTTTGTCCGAGGATATGACTGATAATTTTCGTGGTTATCAGGTCATCTTCGATGATCAATATTTTTTTGGCCCTGCTTTTTTTTGGTTTTTCGGTATTGAGGCCTTCCTCTCTTGGGTGTTTGACACCTTTTTTGTGCTTTTGCGATTTTTTCTTCTGGAAGCACTGCTCTTCATCCAGAGCTACGGATAGATCCAGAATTTTTCTTATCATCTTCATGTTGGTCAATTCATATCCCAGTTCCCATCCATTGTTGCTCTGGTTGGGCGGAGTGGTCGCTTTTGCTGCGGTTTTTACATTTTCCTTTTCCGCGCCCTTGTTTTCTTTTTGGAGTTTTTGAGCTTTCTGGTTCAGATCCTGCGTCTTTCTCAGTTCCTCAATCGTCGATTTTATCAGCTCTTCGATCTTCGATTTCTTCTGTTCGATTTCCTTCATGTTGTTCTCGATCTCCTGTTGTAGCCGACCGAGAATTTCTTGAGTCTTGCTGCCTGCCATGCGGATTTCTCTTTGGGTTTTCCTTTTTGTTCCGTTCCTTTTTCTCACCATAATTTTTACAAAATATTTCCTGCGGGGATACGGGAATTTATCCGGTCTCTGCAGTTCTGGATCTTTCAATATTTATCCCTGTACACATAGATATGGTCCTTTTTTATGCTATCAGAGGGCTTAAATTTAACAATCGCCGTTAGAGATGAATCGAGGGGGGATATTTTTTTTGAAAAATCACCTGTACAGGTGAATGAAGGTAACCGCAGAGGGGAATCTTTTGCGATGATAGAGAATGCTATGATGAGCGTGTTGATTCCTGTGTCATCGCGAGCTGTGAAAGGACGTGGCGATCCCTGGACGGTCGCGTCCCCTTTGGACATTCGAAATAACAAACAATTAAGGCTTTTGTGTTAGGTCTTTAATATTTTAATCAGCTGGTCGCATCCCATAAGTGTGGCGAACCCATAACCCACATTCCTCAGTGTAGCCGAGTGAAATTCTTCGCTGACAGTTGAGGTTCCATCCGCGAGGAAAAAAACCCGATAATCCCTGACAAAGGCATCCCTGGCAGTGCTCTCACAGCAGAGGTTGGTCATCACTCCGCCGATAACCAGATCGGTGATTCCCTTTTCCTTGAGTTTTTCTTCCAGGTTTGTTTTGTGGAAGGCACTGTAGGTGTTTTTATGAATGACGCTGTCTTCTTCTTTGAGGTCGAGCTCAGAAAGGAGACGGGCGTCGGAGGTTTCCTTGATGATCAAATCGGTCCACCAATGAGCGAGCATGCCCGGCTTTTCCACAGGTTCATGCCCGTGCTGAGTGAAAAAGAGGGGGGCCCTTTTTTTTCTTGCCCATGAGATGACACGGGTGATGTTTGCGAGGATCGGAGCTATGATTTCGCGGAAATATTCCTGGAGGTCGATCAGAAGAATCCCGGTCCTGTCTTTATCCGGAATCCATTCATGGGTATTCCATCGAGCGATGATTTTGTCTATTTCACTCATGTTTTTCTCCGTGCTTTATGTTTGTTCTCTCCTTCTTTGTTTCAAGCTATTCTAATTGCATTGGATAATGTTTCATTGTCATGACGAGCGACCAAAGGAAGCGAGGCCATCCCGCTTTTTTGAGAAGCTTGACCATAACCGAACCTTATATAACACGTTTCCACCCTTTGCTCAACACACTTACCTGCCAGAAATTTAGATAGAACCAACAAGGTGCACATTTCAATGTCATATTGAGATGGCCGCGCTTCGCTCGCCATGACATTTTCTACAGGTAATTTAAAGGCACACCTTGCTTTAAGGGCACATCTCCATTGCGGTATGATACTCAGAAGAGAAACCATGGAGAGATTTTTCACGTATTAATCTATGAGCCGTAAATTGTGGTTATGAACCGAATGTCGTGGTGAAACCTTGCTGCAAACGAAGCGAAGCAAAGTCGAGGAAGGGGATAGCCCCAAGCCGATCGCAACACCCACTCGCTCCAGATGGCTACCTCTTCGGTTTTCCTGACTGCTGTTGAAACCATAATGAAAATAGGAGTGCTCGAACAGACGAGAATAAAATGAGAATCTGATTGCTGCCGATCCATGGAATCGGCTATAATTTGCTGCTTTACTCGGAAAGAGTGATCGGAGAACGAATGTTATGAAGAAGAATTTGGCAAAAATAGCCTTTGTTGCTGCGATGATTTTGAATGTTTTCTTGGGAAATGGCACCCTGTCGGCAGTTCAATCAAGTCAGGAAAAACAGCAGGAACCGCCTGAAGCAAAGCATTATAGGATCGAAGCTGCCACTTCTGAAATCGATGTGGACGGAATCCTGGATGAGAAAGCATGGGAGGACGCAGTCCTGATCAAACTCCCTTACGAGTGGACCCCTGGCGATAACGTCACTCCTCCCGTGGATACCGATTGTCTGGTGACTTATGACCAGGAGATTTTTTATTTGGCGTTCCGCTGCTATGATCCGGATCCTTCGAAAATACGTGCTCACCTGATGGACCGCGATGCTATGGACACCTTTATCCAGGATGACGCTATCACCGTTGTGCTGGATACCTTCAACGATGAGCGGAGAGGCTTCCAATTCCGGGTTAATCCTCTCGGCGTTCAAGCTGATGCGAATTTCAGCGAATCCGAAGGCTACGAAGATTTTTCCTGGGATGCGATCTGGGAATCGGCAGGAAAGGTTACAGAATGGGGATATGCCGTAGAAATCGCCATACCCTTCAACCAGCTCCGTTTCCCCCGCACCTCTGATGTTCAGACCTGGGGATTCAGCGCGGGACGGTCCTACCCGAGAAGCGTGCGTCACCGCATGACCTCTCACCGGAGAGATCGTGATGTCTTTTGTTATTTCTGTCAATTCAACAAGATCTCCGGTATGAAGGGGATATCTCCCGGATTGAATATCGAGCTCGATCCCACACTGACTGGAATCAGGACAGATTCGAGGGAAGACTTCCCAATGAATCCCGAAGCTCCGATGGAGAATGGGAAAATCGATCCTGATCCTGGCTTGACCGCTCGATGGGGGATCACTTCGAACTTGATCCTGAATGCTGCAGTAAATCCTGATTTTTCGCAGGTAGAGGCAGACGTAAGGGAGCTGGAGGTCAACACCAGGTTTGCCATCAGATATCCGGAGAAGAGACCCTTCTTCCTGGAAGGCGCAGATTTTTTCCTTACGCCCATCGAGGCGGTTTTTACGCGGACCGTCGCAGATCCGGATGGCGGTCTGAAACTCACCGGCAAAGTGGGAAAGAATGCCATCGGCATTTTCGGGACCTATGACCGCGTCAACAACCTGCTGTTTCCTGCCAATCAGATTTCGCAGACCACTTCCCTGGATCAGGATGTAGCCAGCGGTGTTTTCCGTTATCGCCGCGATATCGGACAGGCATCCAACCTCGGTGTCCTCTATACGGGCCGGATGGCAGAAGACTACTACAACCATGTAGCCGGTTTTGATGGATTTTTCCGGCTGTCACGAACCAAACAGATCTCTTTTCAGTACTTACACTCTGAGACCAATTATTCTGAGAAGATTTCGACAGGATTCAGTCAAAAGCAGGATTCATTCGGAGGAGATGCCCTTGCAGCAGAATTCGTGCATTTTGGCAGACACTGGCTTTATATGCTCAGATACGATGATTTTCATCCCGGGTTTCGTGCAGATTACGGTTATGTGCCCCGCGTGGATATGCGGAGCCTGGAAGGACTTCTGAGGCGCACCTTCTGGGGCCAGCAGGATGATTGGTACACTCAGCTCAACTTCGGGATTCGAGGAAATGTGACTTACAACCATGACGGAAACCTCACCGATCGAGACCTGGGTTTGGTAGTGACCTACCAGGGCCCGTTACAGACAATGGTCACGACCCAGTATTCAAGATCGAGGGAGCTTTTTTTAACGGAATATTATGATCTGGACCGAGTCGCGTTTGTTGCTGAAATGAAACCTTTTGGGGGTTTGAGACTCAATGCAACCATACTGTTCGGGGATACCGTGGATTACACCAATGCTAGGAAGGCGGCCGGATTGAACCTCCTTCCTTCGATGGAGTTCAATTTGGGAAAGCACATCAACGTCAATCTCCAGCATGCTTTTCAGAAGCTCACACTTCAAGGAGAGAAAGTCTTTACGGCCAATCTCTCGCAGGTCAAGCTCATTTATAATTTCACTACCAGGACCTTTGTGAGAGCCATACTCCAGTATATGCACGTCGATCGAAATCCTGTGCTTTACCTTTTTCCGGTCACGGGTGACACACAGACTCTTTTCACTCAATTCCTGTTTTCCTACAAACTCAATCCTCAGACCGTGATTTTTATCGGTTATTCAGACAATTATCTGGGGCTGACCGGCATCGACATCACCCAGACCAGCCGGGCGTTTTTTGTAAAGTTCGGCTATGCCTGGACTAGATGAAGTCCGCACGCTCCTTCGTGTCAAGAACCGAGAGGACTACTCGCAGAAAACCCGGACGCGTTCTTTGCCTTCTACATCCACAGTCAGATCCCTCAGGCTTTCCACGATCTCTTCCATATTCTCGTCTTTGATCTGAGAGAAGTCCAGACTGATCCCCGATTCTTTGAGGGCATCGTCGACTTTTCCCTGGACATCTTTAGGGAGAAGGGAAGCGAACTTGATCCCTGCGCGGATCAGTTTGATGGGGACGCGCACATTCACTCTCTCAGTTGTTTCACTCCCAGGACCTGGTTCCACGATCACTCGTAGGTACTTGAGGCGGGCCTTATCTGTCTTCTCTCCCGATGGAGATTCAGTCGAAGACTCGGAAAGGGCAGACAGAAGTTTTTCCGCCTCTTCCACATTGATTTTGCCCTCGGCAAGCATCTCTAAAATTTTTTTTCTTTCTTCGCTCATAGAAATCCTCCTCTATTTCATCCAGATAAGGGTTTTGCTGTCTTTATCCTCGACCAGGACATGCAGATCGGAAAGGGCACAGACAACAGATAAAAGAGCTGGGCCTGCCCCTAACAGGGTCCTTCCGTATCCGGAAGGCCAAAGAATCAGGGCAGCCAGCAAAACGAAAGGTGTGAGCAAAATCACGATAGGAAGAAGCAGGAGCCACGCCAGGAAAAGGGGCAAAATCAACCGCACTTTTTTCTTCTTCCCTTCGACGATATGGATACGCATCAAAAGCGGAATCATTTTAACCTCTCAATCTTTCGACGGTTTCCTCGACCGAAAGCTCTCCCCGTTCCAGTTGATCCAGAATCTCACTGCGGGAGGCAGGAGGATTGATGTCCACAAATTCCAGCATCTGAGAGATGCGGTTCAACCGGTTTTTGACGGTGGGATAACTGATCCCGAACAGCTCTTCCATGTCTTTTATAGATCCATGGCTGCGGATGAAGGCTGTGACAAAGATTTGATCCTCCATAGTCAGGCGGGCAAGAGGAGGAAGGTCGAAGCTCCCTTCGCAAACGATATCCTCTTCCTTCAGTCTGACCCTCTCGACGGTAAGAGGGGCTCCTCGGGTGATTCGCGTTAATTCTTGCCAATCTTTGGTCATTTTTTGCCTCGAATAAATTTTCTTTATATAATATAGGTAAAAAAGTTAAAAAAGTCAAGTAGTAAATTAAAAAAATTAATGAATTAATTAACAAAAATTAAAATATTTGGTCAAAAAAAATTTTTTAAAAAGCAACCTTTTTGCCTTCAATTTCATCGTTAATCATGACGGAGAAAGAATAGAATGGCAGTCGCAGCAACGATTTTCCTGCAGGGCATCCCGAGATTTAGGTATGGCGGTTATGCTCGAATTGGTTTAAACTATCTTATCATGAATCGGCTGTCAGACGACTCTTTGGCTGAATTGGTAAGAAAGTGCCGGCAGGGGGATCTCCGCTCGATGGAGACTCTATATGGACATTTTAAATCCTCGTTATTCAGCCTGGCCTACCGGTATACGTACAATTTTGCGGTGGCAGAGGATTTGCTCCAGGACATCTTTATCAAGGTTTTCACAAATCTGCACACTCTGGACGAGGATGAGGCATTTGTCGGCTGGATGTACCGTGTTGCTGTAAACACCTGCCTGAGCTACGTGAGGAGTCATAAAAGAGTGAGGCAAAAGACGATTCCCCTTGAAGAGGTGGAGGCATTCGTCAGCGATGCTTCTTCCGAGGAGGTTGAAAGGACGGCAAACAAGCCTTTAGAGGAAGCCATCCAGAGCCTTCCGGCCAAACTCAAAAGCGTTTTTCTCCTCCACGATGTCCAGGGATTCAAGCATAAAGAAGTTTCTCAAATGCTGGGGTGTTCGGTGGGAACATCGAAATCCCAGCTCTTCAAGGCAAGAAAAAAAATTAGGAAATATCTGGAGAACAAGAAACTGCTTTAAGGGAGATATGAGGATGAAGTGCTCAAGAGCAAAAAAGCTTATCAGTGAATACGTCGATGGTGAACTGGATGCAAAAAAAGCCCCCTCACTTAAAGACCACTTCCTTGCCTGTCCAGAATGCCGGAAATTTCTGAAGGATTTCCAGAAGATCACAGACCAGGCTAAAGATTTGAAGGAAATGTCACCATCTGGAAAGACCTGGTTTCGGATTCAAGCACGGCTGAGAGAAGAGAGAGAAAAAGAGAGGACTCCGGCATGGGGCCAAAGAACCAGGATCCTTCTTCTCCCTCCTGCACTGCGGTATGCAGTCAGTGCGGCGTTTTTACTTCTGGTAGTCTTCGGAGCAATCATCATAGGTTTGAGATTCAGGGATCAATCCGGGATTCCTTCCGGACCCAACGGAGAAAAGTACGCCTTGGCCAAGCTCGAGGAGGCGGAACATCATTATCAGTTGGCCATAAAGGCGCTCTGGGAAGCTGTCCAGGCGCAGAAGGAAAAATTCGATCCAAAGGTTGCCGAGATTTTCCAGAAAAATCTCAAGGTTATCGATGCGTCTATAGCGGATTTCAGGAAGGCCTTGGAAAGAAATCCCGGCGATCTGGATTCCCGGTATAATCTTTTAGCCGTATACAAAAAGAAGGCGGATTTTTTAGGTGAAATTATCAATGTTCTTGCGGCGTCTTCTCAAAGGGAAGAATTGAAAAAAGTCATTTAAGAGGGAGGTCAAAATGGTAACCAGAAAATTTGTTGCTTTACTCGCTATCTTAACTCTGTTGTTCTTTTTCTTGGGGATGAGTCCTTCAGGAACTTTGGGAGAACAGAAGTATGAGGAAAGATTCGAGAAAAAAGAATCCATAGACAGGGACGGTAAAGTTGAGGTGAGGAATGTCTCGGGTGATGTCGATGTCAAAACCTGGGATAGGGCCGAGGTAAAGATCGATGCTCTGAAGGTATCCAAAGCTTCGACCACGGAGAAAGCGACGGAATATGCACAAAAGGTCAAAATCGAAGTGTACGAAGAAGATGGAATCCTGAAGATTGAGACCAAATACCCCAAACCTTCCATAAAGGGCTTGAATGTTTCTGTAACTTATTCCCTTATGATTCCATCCCTTGCTTCGATCAAAGCCAAATCCGTGAGCGGAGATGTGACCCTCGAGAATATAGGTGGCAAAGCTGAGGCAGACACGGTGAGCGGCGATGTCAGCATCATGAAAGCGGATAACGGAGCCAATGGGGAGTCCGTGAGTGGAAATGTCACGGTTATGGATGTGAAGAACGGTCTGTATGGCAAGACAGTGAGTGGGGATGTTGAAGCAAGAAACATTTCAGGCAATGTCGAGCTGAATTGTGTTTCTGGAGATGTCATAGCAGAAAATATAAACGGGGATATCGATGCTGAAACAGTCAGCGGAAACGTAAAGATGTTGAATGTTGCCGGGGCCAAAGTTGTCAAGGGAAAAACCTTGAGTGGTTCTGTCATCTATGAGGGTGAGATCAAGCGGGCCGGAAGATACAGCCTGAATGCCCACAGCGGACGAGTCGAGATGAGAATTCCTTCCGATTCGGCCTTTGACCTGGAGGCATCCACATTCAGCGGCAGCATCGATACAGAATTCGATGTGGTGATATCTGGAAAGATGAGCAGGAAGAAAATCAGCGGGAGCGTCAACGGCGGTGGAGCCGATGTCAATCTGAAGTCTTTCAGCAGCGATATCTATCTGAAAAAGAAATAGTACTCGAGAACCCTTCAGTCATGTCCTCCGCTTGAGTGAGGATTTTTAACGCCATTCCCTCATCTCCTTGGAGGGGGAACTGGCTTCCCCCTTCCAACGTTCGCCCTTCGGGCTCACTGCCTCCCCTTCTCGGACTCCGCCCTGTGACCAAGGGGACACGCCTCCTTGGACCCCCCCAACAGCTTCTCTCCAGTCGCTGTCGTTCTTCTCAGAGGCTGCGTAAGTCCGCGGCTGGGCATTTGTCAGGGAGGGTATTTTTCGAAAAATTCGTGTTTTGTGTTGACTTCTCATTGGATCTAGGGAATCATCTTTATTCATAATCCCGCGTTTGCAGGCGGTGGTGACAATCTTGCGATCTCGGCCTATGGATATTACAGGGCAAGCGATAGAGAAGGCCGAACAGAGCCGATACAGACAGAGATGAGTATGTGGAAGGCACGATACAGCCAGGTGCGTTTCCGTCTGGTAGATCTCACATGTGTGGCCTATTTTGCCCTGACCGGGCTGCTTCTCATCTTTTTCCACGGGAGCGTCTCCCACTGGCTTCTTTATGTCATCCTTAATGGTTTCCTGATTCTATTTATTCTGGAAATCGTCCGTTGGGGGGAGAAAAACCGGGATCGAAAAGGCCCCTGGTTTCTGCGCACATTCTATCCCATTGCAATCCTCTTGATCGCCTGGGGAGAGCTGGATGGAATCATCCCCATGTTCTTCGGCAATTATTGGGCCACGGATGTCATGATAAGGGCTGAAAAGTCCGTTTTCGGCGTGCTTCCGATTCTCTGGCTCCAGCAGTTTTACCGGCCCTGGTTGGATGAGCTGATGAATTTTCTCTATTCAGGATATTATGTCTTTATGCCGGTGGTGTCTTTGACCTTGTTCATCAAGAGGAAACATGAGGCCGCTTTGGCCGCATTCTCCTTCGGTATGTTTGCATATTTAACCAATTTTCTTTTTTTCTTTATGCTCCCAGCTCTATCACCCATGATGGCTGAATCATTGGCTGATCAAAATATCGGCTCCTGGACAGGGTACCTGTTTGCCGATCTTACCCGGCTGCTTCAGTCGGATGGAACATGCAGAGGAGCAACATTTCCCTCCTCTCACATATCTGGAGTTTTTGTATGGTCATTCGTTGCCCTCCGCTATCAGCGCTCCTTGGGTTATGTTTTGCTGCCGCTCGCCTTTGGAGTAGCCATTGCAACTCCCTATTTGGGATATCATTATGCATTGGATCCTATTTTTGGATTTATGTGGGCCCTTATCTGCTACCCGGTCGCATTGGAAATACTCAAATCCCGCCGTGAAGATCCCCTCTCGCTTTCTTATTCACCTGACGGAGTTTCGATATCGTCGGGTGCGGAGGACTCTCGGTTACAGTGAGATAACAATTTTCTGGCGTTCTCACCACGAAAGAGTTAATCTCGTGGTAACCGATTTAAAAAGATAAGGAGATCGATGATGGATTTTCGACTGCTTTCTTTTCCCGAAGCGCCGCTGATCAAGGTCGCTCCTCCTGGGCCTGAATCCAAACAATATCTGGAATATCAAGCTTTATCCGAGAGCTCGGCTGTCTCCTATCCCAAGGGATTGCCGATGGCGATTCTGCGTGGCAAAGGGGCTACCGTAGAGGATGTGGATGGAAATGTATACATAGATTTTTTCGGAGGTGCCGGAGTGATGAATGTCGGCCACTCCAATCCCCGGGTAATTGAAGCTGCCTCCGAGCAGATCGCTGAGCTCACTCATACCTTGGATGTTCCCAATCCATCCAGGAAACTTCTCGTAGAGAGCCTTCTTAATCTCATGCCGTCATCGCTGAATAAGCTGTTTTTCGGAGGGCCTACCGGTTCAGATGCAGTCGAGGCTGCGGTGAAACTCGCCAAGTACAACCAGAAACGACACCCCATGATCGCTTTCGAAGGCGCCTATCATGGAATGACTTCAGGAGCCCTTTCGCTCTCGAGCGGGCTGGGTTTCAAGGAAGATTTTCTCCCCTTGCTTTCCGAGGTCCATTTTATCCCCTACGCCTACTGTTATCGCTGTGCCTTCGGTAAGAAATCCGATTCGTGCGATCTGGATTGTGCAAAATATTTGGAACACATCCTGGAAGACCCTCACTCCGGTGTGGGGAAGCCTTCGGCAGTGGTGATGGAGGCCATACAAGGAGAAGGAGGGACCATCGTTCCCCCAGAAAGCTTTATCCTCAGGATTAGAGAAATCTGCGCGAAATATGGTGTTCTGGTGATCGCGGATGAAATCCAGGCAGGATTCTGCCGGACTGGTAAATTTTTTGCCTTCGAGCATTCAGGCATCGTTCCTGATATCGTCACCATGAGCAAAGCACTCGGAGGTGCCGGCTTTCCGATTTCTTGTGTGGCATATAAGGGGGAATTGGACATCTGGCCCCCTGGTAAACACATTGGAACATTCCGGGGAAATGTCGTGGCTTGCGCTGCGGGGCATGCTGCACTGAAATTCATGCTGGAGAACGGATTGGCAGAGTATGCCTCCAGATTGGGGAGTCATATGCTCGAACAGCTTAGAAAGATAGAAAAAGATTCAGAGATCGTGGGTGAAGTCCGCGGAAAAGGATTGATGTTCGGTATCGAAATTGTCCGTGATAAGGCGTCCAAAGATCCCGCTCAGAAACTTGCCCGGAACATCAGAACGCTCTGCCACAGACACGGACTTCTGGTCGAGATCGGCGGCCATTACAACAATGTGGTGCGGTTTCTTCCTCCCCTCATTCTCACAGAGGATCTGGCTGACAAAGGTATTGAACTGTTCGCAGATGCTGTCAGAGTCAGCGAGAAATCCAGATAGAATTAAGTAATTGCCTATATTGTCACTGAATTAAGAGGGAGGGTTGAATTTTCTGGCCTTGCTGGTCGAGATGCCGTATTTGACCAGACCCGAGGCGATGATCAAGCCACATATCACTCCATCTAGAACCGGAACACCCAGTTCCTTTTGCATCTCTTTATCCAGACCGGTCATTCCTGCACAGCCCAGCACGATGACCTCTGCCCTGTCTTCCTTCACAGCGGTTCTTGCTGCCTGCAGAGACTTTTCCGCATCGGTGAGCTCTGGAGGCCCTTCCCGGGGAGCTCGAATCGATGCCAGATGATCCTGGAGGTGATATTTTTCCACCAGACTTTCCTTGATAGGAATGGAGTGATCTGTGGTTTGAATGACAGAGAATCGGTGTCCCAGGAGAGTGGCCATCTTCATGGAGGCCTCCCCGATCCCGACCACAGGCTTCGCCGTGATTTCCTTGAGAGCATCCAGGTGAGGATCGCTGTGACAGGCAATCACGAAAGCGTCATAGCGATCTTCGTTTTCCTTGACCAGGCCGATCATTCCAGGGGCTGCTATGATCTCGTCCTGGTATGTCTCGATAAAAAGAGGTGCTCCGGGAGTAGGGAGACAAACCGCCTCCAAGTCTCCAGCAGCGAATTCTGCGGCCGTCCTCTGGATGGCTGCTGTCATTTCGGGATCGCTGTTGGGATTGATGACCAGTATTTTCATGATTCGCCTCCTTCCTGGTCCACGAAGACGAACGGTGTTTTAGACTCGGGATTGGAAAGTTTTTGCTCGATTTTATCATCCGGATAGCTCAGAAGCTTCATGAATTCTCTGGATATCTGTTTGCGGGCTTCTCGGTCGTACCGGCCCACATTTTCCAGCCCGGATTTTTTATCTTTGAGGGCGATATATTTCCTGAGAATCTCATCATCCTCATAATACAGGATCGACCATCTGCCCGAGGTGAATTCTTCAGACTGAAGGTCTGTGACAAGCAGAGATTTATCCAGGTAGGATTTTATGCCGAAGGCCTTCACCATCCGATCCGAAGCCTCTTCGACCGCTTCATAATCCTCCGATCGAAGAGGAGGGCTTATGGCCAGCTTCTTCACTCCATTGGCTACCATCTCGACGAAGCAGTTGATCATGCCCAATTGAAAGGAAATCCGGTCGATTTTTAAATCCGATTTACCTGTTTTCATTCGTTCTCTCCTTATTTATGGATGGCTTTGTTCCAAAGTGATGGGGAATAAAATATGGATAAAGGGGCAGGGAAATGTCGAAGCGACATTGAAGATTTAGCCTTCTTGAGCTGTCCTGCGAGGGAATCCGACCCTGTCGGACGCCGAGGATGTATTGAGCACGTCCATTCCAAAGACTGAAGACTCGGATTAAAACAGGATAAAAACAAATGATTTGGATTGATCATGCGGAGTTCCGCAGGCGACGAGAAGGACGGTGAAGGAATGGCGTTAAAAATCTGAACTAAAGCGAAGACATTTCCGTGCTCCCTGGGACGAAACCTCATTCCCTTCACTTTGGGACAACCTTTCATTGATAAGCGGCACATAACTCAGATTTTTTCTGCTGATTCCCTATGAGGTGAAGTTGTTTTGACATAGTTCCGTCTTGAATCCACGATGGACGTCGCGTATTCATTCTTATCCGAGAGATAATCCTTCATCAAATCGAAAAAGGCGCTGCTCAAAGCAACAAGAGCTACCAGGTTGGGCAGAGAACAGACCCCTACAGAAATATTAGCGAAGGCCCAGAGTCTATCGATGTTGGCAATTCCGGCAAATATCACGCCTGGGAGCAGATAGATCCATCTCAAATAGGTAGGGGATTTTTTCCCGAACAGGTTGACGATCGAAGTTTCATAGTAGATATAGAATCCAATCTGTGTGGACAGACAAAAGGTCAGGATGGAAATTGAAACCAGTGTGCTCGCAGCTCCCGTGGGAAAGACAGAGGAGAAGGCATCGATGACCAATTCGATTCCGGACCGGCCGCTGGATAAAAGACCTGTGGACAGGATGGCAAAGGACGTTATGGTGCAGATGACCACGGTGTCTATGAAGACTTCGAAGGCTCCCCAGAGTCCCTGCTGGAAGGGATGTTCGGTGTCAGCCGTAGCATGGGCCATCGGAGCTGTCCCCAGTCCGGCTTCGTTGGATAACATGCCTTTGGCCATGCCCTCCTTCATTGCGGCTCTGACTGCGGCGCCGGCGAACCCTCCTGCCGCAGGGATGGGGGCGAAAGCATATTCGAAAATGGTTCCGAACACCTCGGGAATTTTTGTATGGTTCACCACAAATATGATGATACCCGCTGTTAAATAAAGAACGGACATGAAAGGGACCAGCCGCTCACAGACCTGTCCGATGCGTTTTATTCCTCCGATGATCACGAAAGCTGTGATCAGAGCCATGGCCCCGGTCGTGATGAAGGGATTCAGGTTGTAGCTCGAGAGAAAGGCTCGGCCTACGGTGTGTGATTGGAGGAGCGTGGCGCTGAGGAGTGCATTGACCAGAACACCGGCAGAGAACAATTTCGCCAGAAATTTCCAGCCCAGCCCCTTGGTGATATAGTACATCGGACCGCCCCGGAGGGCGCCCTGTTTGTCTACCTCCCTGTAGTGGACGGCAAGCGTGATCTCTGCTGTCTTGGTCATCATGCTCAACAAGGCGAGAAGCCACATCCAGAATATGGCACCAGGCCCTCCGATGGAAAGGGCGGTGGCCACACCGGCGATGTTCCCCATTCCGACCGTGCTGGCCAGGGCAGTGCTGGTTGCCTGGAAGGGGGTCATCCTTCCCGGTCTTCTGGTTTTCGCTCCCTTTAAGATTTTGCCGAAGGTGTTCCTGAAAATGAATCTGAGCCGTCTGATCTGGAAGGCTCTGGATCTAATGCTAAAGAATACGGCGACAGCTGCGATAAAGACCATGGTCCATGGTCCCCAGAGAAGACGGTCAATCTCTGCTGCTGCATCCAGGATGCTGTCCAACATATTTTTCGCCTTTTCACATTTCTCTTACGGATGAAGGCGTTTGATTCATCGACTCACACTCCACTGCAAACATACGGTCATGCTGTCGTTGCGAGTGAAACGAAGCAATCTCTTGTTTTGGGTACAGAATGTTTATCCAATGAGATTGCCGTATTCCTTTCGGCCTTCCGCTACTACAGGTCCAGCAGCACCGCTTTTTGTTTATGTGTATTCTTTTCATGCAGTCCGGGGATAAGCCCTTCCGATGGTCAGAGCATATTCGATCGTTTCCATGAGATTTTTGCTGGAAAGGGCAGGTGAAACAGCCACTAACCGGAGGACGGCTTTCTTTCCCAGCTTTGTCTTGGATATGGATCGTTTCCCCTCCTGCATCACATGGCTGTAGATATATTCCTGCAAATGGTTAAGCTCGCCTTTGGGAAATCCTTCTGGCGTGACACGAAAACAAAGGATTCCTGTGTCGGGGCGGAGACTCAGTTCTATTCCCGGTTCGTCTTGAATTCGATCAGCAGTCTCCCGGATGGTCTTGAGAGGAGCGTGAAGCCTCTCCACTGCCCTTTTTTTGCCTTGGTAAAGGAGCGAAGTCACAAGAACCAGGGCTGAGAACGGACGCGTAGAGGGAGGAGATTTGAGACCAGGATTGGGCTTAGGATCTTCGGCAGGATTGAAATAATCGCTGTGGAGAGCCATCCGTTCGAAATCTTTCTTTTTCTTGACAAAAAGAACAGAACTGGGGATAGGGATGCTGAGCTGCTTATGGGGATCCCAGGAGACAGAATCTGCCAGCTCTCTTCCTGCAAAAAGAGGCTCCCACTCAGGGACCAGGCAGTAAGCGAGGCCGTAGGCTCCATCCACATGCAGCCAGACTCCAGACTCTTGACAAACCTGAGCTAGGGGACGGATAGGGTCGACTGATCCGGTCGAAGTGGTTCCGGCAGTCGCCACCAAACAGACAATGTCTTTTCGATCCTTGAGTTCATCCAGAATCTTTTTCGCCTTATTCAGGTCGATGCGCCTGTTTTTGTCGACAGAGAGAGGAAACAGGTTCTCTTCTCCGAGCCCCAGCATGCGGACAGCGTGCCTGACCGAAAAATGAGCGTCTTCCGACGTCAGAATGGACAAATTTGCGGGATCATCGAATCCCTGGAGTCCTTTCTGTGCAAAATCAAATCCATGCTCTTCGGCTTTCCGGTGGAGGGCCATATACAGAGCTTGTTGGTTGGCATAGGTGCCGCAGTACATGAATGTGGCGTCTGCTTCTGGACTCAGGCTGAATAGCCTGCAGAGGGACCTGCAGCAGAGCTCTTCCAGCATGGCTCCACCCGGAGAGACCTGCCAGTTGGTCACGCCCTGGTTGAACTGGAGGGCGATGACAGCTCCGAATTTTGCTCCTTCCTCGGGAATCGTGTTGAACATGGATTGGAATTCCGGGAGTCCGTAGTTCATCAGATGCGGGAACAAACGTTTCTCCAGGAGCTGGCGCATTCCAGGAAGAGAGAGCCCTTCCTCTTGAAAATCGACCAGAGGCTTCAAGTCCTCGGCAATCTGTTCAGGAGAAGCACCGGAGAAAATGGGTGTTTTCGTTTGTTTTTTCATCGTATGTTCGAACCTGCTAAAAAATATTTCTGGAAATTCAAAGAGATGCCCGTATGGAAAAATCGATCTTGCGGTGCAGATATCGACCCCTGCCTTTTTCCGCATACAGCTTCTCGCCGTCCAGGATCAATTCTCCTCGAGAGAGGACCTTGACGATTTTTCCGGTTATAGGAATATCCTCATAGGCCGACCAATCTGTGGCCATGTGAAGGGTCTTTCGGCTCATGGTCCATGCGGCTTGTGGATCGAAAAGAACGATGTCAGCATCGGATCCTGGATTCAGTGTTCCTTTTTGGGGATAGAGTCCAAAGAGAACGGCGGGATGAGTTGCAACTAACTCCACAAATCGAGGCAGGGACAGGCGTCCTTTGGCAACACCTTCCGAATAGAGGAGGGGCACCCGGACTTCGATGCCGGGAATCCCATTAGGGCATTTGTCGAAGCGGTCAGCCCCCAAAAGCTTAGCTTCCCAGGAGTAAGCCGCATCGTCAGAGGAAACCATGGATAGGCGCCCATCCTGAAGGCCTTTCCAGAGCCGATCCTGTATTCTTTTGTTCCGCAAGGGAGGAGAACAAATCCATTTGATGCCGTCCTCGCGTTCGAGCATATTTTCGGTGAAGATCAGATAATGGGTGCAGGTTTCTGCCATAACATCCAAACCTTCTCCTCTAGCTTCGCCCACCAGCTCCACTCCTCCGGCTGTGGCCATGTGGACGATAAACAGCCGAGCCCTGGTTTCCTTTGCCAGTTGGATACAGCTCTGGATGGCTCTGATCTCTGCCTCTGGCGGTTTGCTCCGTGCATGGTAGATGGGCTTGGTCAGTCCTTCGCCGAGCATCCGCGTTACATTCTTTTCGACGATATCGTTGTCCTCAGCATGAACCATCAGCATGCCGCCGGCCTTCCCGAGAGATTCCATGATCTCCCACATATCGTTCTCTTCGACCATCAGTCCTTCAGACCGATATGTCATGTAGCATTTGATGGTCGGAGCTCCTTGCTTGACTAAAAGAGGGACCTCTTTCAAGGTGTTAGGCGTGAGATTCGTGATGACAGGATGGACTCCCCAATCCACAAGGGCTTTCCCTTTTGCTTCTTCTTTTTTGGCTTCCAGAGTCTTTATCAGAGGCTCGCCAGAAATCTGATTGGAAAAATCCACCACGCTGGTCACACCTCCGTAGGCTGCTGCCAGGGTTCCAGTATAGTAATTATGGACACTGACTGTGTTCATGAATTCATCGTTGAAGTGGACGTGAGGGTCGACAGCGCCAGGAAATACGAGAAGTCCTGCGGCGTCGATTGTCCCATCTGCTTCCTGGGTCGGTAAATTTCCAATCGCAGCAATTTTTTCGCCTTCGATCAAAAGATCCATCCGGGAGACAGACTGTCCCAGAACAGCGGTTCCTCCTCGGATGAGAATTTTTCTCTTGCCTGCCAACTTGCTCTCTCTTCGGTGGGCCAAATCATATCACTCCCCTAAATCGAAGTCAAAACAAAGCCCGGAATGCTTGCCAGCGATTCCGCAATTTAATATTCCTGGTTGATTGACTAAGATAATCTACTTTGTTATAAATCTGAGCGATATTTTAAGGGAATAATGTGACAGGACAAAGCATGAAATGGATATTTTTTCAGACCGGATCATTCCTGCATTTTGCCGCAAAAAGTGGATGCGACACAAAGTCAGGACCATTGCGATACTGATCCTCTGCAGCTCTGCGGCTTTCGCGCATACAGAGGATAGAGCGGAGAGGTGCGTTATCCGTCACCGGGGAACCCCTCTGAAGACCGATACGCGAGGCCCCTTGATCATAAAACGGATCGATGGCCCGATTAAACTCGACGGACTCGTCGACGAACCTGCCTGGGAGACCCTGGAACCGCTTCCTCATGTTGAACATGGGCCGAATTTCGGAAAAGAGCCTTCAGAACGTACGGATGTTTTGGTCGCCTTTGATGACGATTATCTCTATCTTGCCGGGCGTCTGTTTGTCAGCGATCCTTCGCTTGTCCAGGGACCGACAAAAAAAAGAGATACTATGATTCCGAGCAGTGATTTTTTTGGTGTTCTCATCGATTCCTTCAACGATAAAGAGAATGGCTTGGCTTTTTTTACTACACCGGCGGGTTTGCGCTGGGATGCGGCTATATATAACGACATGGTGATGGAAAATCCTCAGTTCCCCCCGATGAATGAGAGTTGGAACACATTTTGGGATGTGGCTGTATTGCAAAATCAGGAGGGATGGTTTGTGGAGATGCGGATCCCTTTCTCCAGCCTCCGTTTCCAGGACCAAGACGGCCGCGTGGTGATGGGAATCATCACCTGGCGGTGGATTGCCCGTAAGAACGAGACCATCATCTTTCCTGCCATCAGCCCTGATAAGGGGGCATGGAGCATGATGAAGCCATCACTCGCTCAGGAAGTGGTGCTGGAAGGGGTGCAGAGTCGAAGACCTCTGTATGTGACGCCTTATGTACTTGGAGGGCAGGGCAGGGTCTTTGAGCTCAACGAAGCAGAAACAGCCTATCGACGGACAGATGATTCTGTGACCGAAGCAGGTTTGGATCTCAAATACGGTCTCACCAGCAATCTCACGCTCGATATTACGGCGAATACGGATTTTGCCCAGGTCGAAGCGGATGATGTGCAGGTCAATCTCACGCGGTTCTCCCTGTTTTTTCCTGAGAAGAGGCTTTTTTTTCAGGAGCGGGCGAGTATTTTCGAATTCAATTTCGGAGGACCGAACCGCCTTTTCTACAGCCGACGTATAGGAATCTATGAAGATGAAGAGGAGGATGAAGTCAAGGCTGTTCGCTTATATGGGGGGCTGCGGTTGGTAGGCCGAGTCGGTGGATGGGATTTGGGATTTATGAACATGCAAACAGCAGCGATCGAGGAGTCCCCTTCCGAGAATTTCGGGATTTTGCGTGTCCGCCGCCGGGTCTTCAATCCCTATTCTTATGTGGGAGGAATATTGACTTCCCGGATAGGGATGGATGGGAGCTACAATGTGGCCTACGGATTGGATGGGATCCTGCGGTTGTTCGGAGATGATTATTTGACCATCAACTGGGCACAGACCTTTGAGGATGAGGCTCCAAAAAATGCTCTTTCTCTGGATCCGGCGAAGTTCAGGCTGAGCTGGGAGAGGCGAACCCAGAAGGGGATCGGCTACAACCTCAGCCTTTCCCGGGTAGGTGAGGATTACGATCCGGGCATGGGCTTTGAAATGCGCGAGGATTACACCCGTCTTGGAACTCGTTTGTTTTACGGATGGATTCCGGGCGAGAAATCTTTTCTTCGTTTCCACCAGATGTATTTAGATGGATTTCTTTTCCAAAGGAACATCGATGGCTCCACTGAATCAGCAGAATTCGGGACCGGATGGACGTTCGAATCGAAGTCTGGTTGGGGTGGAAATCTTCAGCCAAAGTTGTATGTCGAAAACCTTACCGAGACCTTCGAGATCTCGGACCATGCCGAAGTCCCTCCTGGTGAATATACTTTTTACGGTATCGAAGGATACATCAATACTCCAATGGGAAGACTTTTTTCCCTCATTCCGAATTTTCAAGCAGGCTCTTTCTATGACGGATGGCGGATATCCGTTGGATCGATCTTTTCCTGGAATTTGTCATCGGTTTGGGAATTGAGCGGATTCTATCAGTTCAACAGAGTCGAATTTCCGGACCGCAGCCAGGGATTTACGGCTCATTTGGCTAGATTACGCATATTGGCCACCTTCACCACCAAGATATCTGCCAGTGCCTTCATCCAATACAACGGAGCAAGTGACATAATCGTTGCCAATGTACGGATTCGTTACAATCCGCGAGAAGGAAACGATCTCTACATCGTCTATAATCATGGTGTGAACACAGCCCGATACCGAGAAATTCCTCATCTCCCTTATACGAACAACCAGGCGGTCATGATCAAATATTCCTATACCTTTAATATTCAGTGAAAATAATCCCGTATTTCACCCAAATAGGTGATTGACTTCGATTTTTTATTCTGCTATACATCTAGAGAAAGATTCGAGTAGAGGGATCGGAAACTTATGCTTGGGACGGGTCACAGCCTGGAAAAAATCGTAGACGGTGCTGTGCAGCTCAGACAGGTGCGCAAGGACGATCTGCGATTCGGAGACGTGATCATCATAACCACCCGGAATTCGGACTATTCAATTTGCGTCCTGGAAAACGACCGCTATATTGTTTCCGGGGGTTGGTTCGCCCGCAGGGGTTTCTCGCCTGTAAAAATAGGAATCACAGGGTGCACCTGGGGGGGGAGCATCATTAAAGTCGATATCCTGGCTGCCTGCGGTCTTCGCCTGGAATTCGGCAACCGCGTGATCACTACCACGATTCGAAAAGTCCGGGTGATC
This sequence comes from uncultured Eubacteriales bacterium, assembly GCA_964346815.1. Taxonomy (GTDB): domain Bacteria; phylum Acidobacteriota; class Aminicenantia; order Aminicenantales; family Aminicenantaceae; genus CAYFWF01. The sequence continues at coordinate 188,006 of CAYFWF010000019.1, forward strand.
CGCGGCGGCGGCAAAAACTAGCCGCCAAAAACCATTTCAGCCAGCAGAAACATGATTGGCAAAACTGTGTCGCACTACAAAATCCTCGAGAAGCTCGGGGAAGGGGGTATGGGTGTGGTGTATAAAGCTGAAGACACCAGACTCAAACGCACTGTCGCCCTCAAGTTCCTTTCATCACACTTGATAAAAAATGAAGAGGAGAAACATCGCTTTTTACGTGAAGCTCAGGCCGCAGCAGCTTTGATCCATCCGAATATCTCTACGGTTTTTGCGTTCGAAGAATGGGAAGGAATAAATTTCATCTCTATGGAATATGTGGATGGACAGACACTGGATCAGCTCATCCGTGCTGGTCCTTTATCTGTCGACCGAGCGGCAGAATTTTTTATCGCCGCTGCAGATGCCCTTTCTCTTGCTCATCGGAAAGGGATCGTCCATCGAGACTTAAAACCAGGAAACATCATGGTAACCGCCGAGGGGCCCACCCAGGTAGGAAGACAAATCAAAGTCATGGATTTTGGGCTGGCGAAGCTGAAAATGGAACAGAAACTCACTCTCACTGGAACAATAATGGGGACAATATCCTACATGTCTCCAGAACAGGCAAGAGGAGAGCCGGTGGACCTCAGGAGCGACATCTTCTCTCTTGGAGCTGTTTTCTATGAAATGCTCGCAGGATGTCCGGCATTCGGAGGTGGTGAGGCAACAGCAATCCTTTACAACATCGTTCACGAAGAACCCGCTCCTCTATCCAAAGCTCCTAATGATATTCCACAGGCTTTGGAGAAGATCGTTAACAGATGTTTGGCTAAAAATCCGGAGAGTCGATTCCAGAGTATGACTGAACTTTTGGGTGATATGGCTGCTTATCAATACAATCCAAACACCCTGGCGGTTAAGGCAGGGGTGGAGAAGAAATCTATTGCTGTTCTTCCTTTTGATGATATAAGCCCAGGTGAAGGCGACGAATTCCTTTCCGATGGTATGACCGAAGAGCTGATCATGGCGCTTTCCCAGAATGCTCAGCTCCGAGTCATTGCCCGAACTTCTGTGATGCAGTACAAAAATCAATCCAAAGATGTGAGAGAGATCGGCAGGGAATTGGGGATCTCTTACGTTTTGGAAGGGAGTGTGCGCCGCTTCGAAGACAATCTGCGTGTCACCGCGCAGCTTGTAGATGCCGATGATGGATCACATCTCTGGGCAGATAAGTACGACGGAATCATGAAGGATATCTTCAAATTCCAGGAGGAGGTGGCACAGAAAGTCACGGGTGCGCTTGAAGCTGAACTGGGTGAGCGGCCTGCAGCAGAAGTCACCAAACCCACTCCGCACAGTGGAGCCTATGAATACTATCTCCAGGGTAAGCTTCTATTGGATGTCCAGACTCTTTCCAATCTCGACCGCTCTGTTGCATTGTTAAAAAAAGCACTCGAATTAGATCCTCAATACGCAGACGCTTATGGAACCTTAGCCTCAGCATATTTGTGGTATTTCGGCACAGGACTCAGGCCAGATCCTGAGTATTTGACACAAGCAGAAAAAATGGCCGACAGAGCAGTTGCCATAGACAAAGATCAAGCCGATGCCAACTATGTTTTTGCTAATCTGGCCATGATGGGAGGCAGAATAGAGGAGGCTTTAAAAGAAGCAGATCAGTGGCTGGCGAGAGACCCCTTTTATCCAATGGCTCACTGGGTTCACAGCACCATTCGGCTGCACCAAGGAATGTTCGATGCGGCAGTAGCTGAGTATGAACAGGTAGTTACAGATCTGACTTCCAAGCTCGTATGGCTGGCTTTGGCCTATCGATACGCAGGGAAAATGGAGAAAGCATGGGAGGCAGCAAATAAGGTGAAGCAGCTCGAGCCTGATGGGATTCTCTGGGCTTATGCCTTTGCGTTCCTCGAGGGGTCAGAAGGGCAAGGCAAGGAGATCCTAAGATATATCGACGAAAGGGTAAAAGGATTTGGGTGGGATTTCCATATCGCTGCCTACGGGGTGGCTTCCTTCTATGCCCTGGGTGATGATAAAGAGGAGGCTTTTCGCTGGATGGAAAGGGCTCTCGAGCTCGGCAACCGCAATTACCGCTGGTTTGCCATCGACCCGAATCTCGAGAACCTCCGTGAAGATCCACGCTTTGATGAAATATTGAAAAAAGCAAAGACGGCAGCAAAGAAATTAGGAAAGTATCTCCACTAACGATATACGGTCTTCTTTCAACAAATAAAAAACATCTATTTCCTTTGCCGAGGCAGCAAAAATGTATTTAAAATTAAGGAAGAAAGGTGTTACAGTAAAGAGCACAATGGATTGTCTGGTCGCCAGAGGAGCAATAGAGAACGACCTGTTCTTACTCCACAGCGATAAGGATTTTACCAGAATAAGCGAACATTTTCCCTTAAAGATTTGGAATGTTTAAATATTGAGCCTTTAATGATTGGCAAGACCATATCTCACTATAAGATTCTGGAGAAACTCGGAGAAGGCGGGATGGGGGTGGTGTACAAGGGAGAAGATACCAAACTCAGGCGGACAGTGGCGCTTAAGTTTTTACCCAAGGCAAGAAACTTGTCTCACCGGAAGATAAAACAGAGGATCAGAATTCTGGTTGACATGCCCATTTCCCAAAACGAGATTTTGGCAGAATGAATAAAGATAACTCAGAATCATCGATGGAAAATGTCATGGCGAGCGAGGCGTGGCCATCTCAATATGATACTGGAATGTGCACATTACAGTGTCATTCCGAACACCCGAAGGGTGTGTGGGAATCTGACATTTTTTAATGACAATTATGGAAAGAGACAGTTTTGGACAAATGTACCACAGGAGTGGTAGAATAACGCTTCGAAAATTTCAGAGATATTTATTCTAGAAAGAGGACGACAGTGGCAAAAAAAGGGAAAAAGTCAAAGACTGCTGAACAAGAGGAAATCAAGAAACAAATCAAAATGGCTCCTGAAGAGAGGCAGGCATTAGCCCTTAAGATGAAAAAAGAACATTACGGGAAGAAACTCCCTGATGTCCGCGACTATTGATTGACCTGAATTATTTATAAAGAGGAACTAATATGAAAGCTTCTTATTTTTCTGAAGATGTTCAGGAATTCATACGGACACTTTCCAACCATGATGTGCGCTATGTCATCGTGGGGGGGGAGGCTGTGGTGTATCATGGCCATGCAAGGGTCACCAACGGCATCGACTTTTTTTATGAGCCAACGCTCGAAAATGCGGAGAAATTGTACGCTGCACTGGATGAATATTGGCTGGGAGAGATACCCGGTTTAAAATCGATGGAGGGGCTCCTCATCATAGACGCCACAGTTCAATTTGGCGATCTGCCGAACATGATCGTCCTGCACAATTCTCTCACCGGGGTGTCTTTCGAAGACGCGTGGGATTCGAAGGTGGAGGAGAATGTCAGGATAAAAGGGAAAAAGTACCCTCTTTATTTCATCGGATTAGGAGAGCTGGTGAGAAACAAAAAAGCCCTCGAGCGTCCTATCGATAACGAGGACTTAAAATATCTCAAAGCACTGATAAAAAGATAAACTCCTGTGCCTCCCAATTTTGTATCGCATTCCGGTCTGCTCGGCCATCATTTTTTTTCTCAAACACAGGCGGACCAACATAATAACATTACATTGTCATGGCGAGTGAGCAGAGGGAGGCCATCTCATAAGGATTTTCTTCACATTTAATAAAAAATATTTCTATACATTTAAAGGAATGATCAGCATATTGACAAAAAGCGATTAATCTACTAATCTATTTTTATAAGGAGAAAAATATGGATACAGCCACTATCCGCATTCCCGAGGATAAAAAGAACATCCTTAAAGCCATTTCCACTATGGAGAATAAAAAGCTGAATGAGGTGGTTGTCGAATTGATAGACGAATATATTGAAAGACATTATGAAACACTCGAGCTGCTTTCGATTCCTGGTTTATACGAAACGCTGACAGGTGCTTCAAAAGAGTTCAAAGAGGGAATGGGAATTAAGGTTAAGGATGCAAGAAAAGATTTGGAGCGCTGAGCTTTCTAAGTCCGCCCTTAAACATCTGAAAAAGTTAAATAAAAAAACGGCGAACCGTATACTTGAAGTTGTTGTGGAACTTGAAAACTCAGAAAATCCACTTCTTCACAAAGATGTCAGGCCCTTGATCGGGAAATTGAGAGGATTTTACAGGCTTCGAGTGGGAGAATACAGAATTATATTTGAACTGGATAGAAAGAATAAACGTATGGGGATTCATTTGATCGTATCCAGAGGGAAAGCCCATTAACCGGATTTATACAGATTAGACAATCTGGGATGAATTTAACTGTGCTATAATTTAATGGAGCTTTGGCTTTCAATGAGGAAATCAAGCGCTGGTTCAATTCATGACATCCTTTTCATAAGAGGTTTTATGCTCTTTTTGCTCTTCAATTTCTCTGTCCAGCTCGGCTCTGCTCAAATCCAGCCAATCCGCACAGTAAACCTCAAAGTTGCTGCGGATGAAGAGTTCAGGAAGGGGGAGAATTGGCGTTTAGAAATCAAACGGCATGTCGCCAATGCTTCGCAAGTTTTCGAACGGAGATTCGGGATCAAATTCGAAATAAAAACCATAGACTCCTGGTCCTCGGATAATTCCCAGGGTTCCATGCTGGATTTGTTGAATGACCTGAGGAAAAAAATCCCCCAGGAAGACTCCCATGTTGTCTTAGGATTTACTGCCCAAAGGTTCGAGAAATCGGCACTGGGAGGGATTGCCTCCTACATGAAGTGCTGTGCCTTGGTCAGGAGGATGAAATCTCCCTTCCTGATGAGGAGGATGATCGCGCACGAGTTCTGCCATCTTTTCGGCGCGATCGATCTGAATGAAAAGGGATCGATCATGGATAAACAGCATCCTGCCTTCGAATTCGACGCATTTACAGCACAGATTGTGCAGTTAAATAAAGGCAGGAAGTTCAATATCTATGAATTCCCCCTCTCAGGCGAAAAGCTGGATGAAGCTATCGCTCTCTATAACAAACGGAAGGGCTTGAATCGTGGAGAGGTGGAGATTCGCATCCAGTTGGCTTCGATTTACCTCGAGAAAAAAGATTATGAGGCCATGATGAATGAGTGTCTTGAAGCTTTGAAAATAGATCCGGATCTTCCGGATGCCTACCACCACCTGGGCATCGCTTACCGGAGAAAAGGCCAGATCGATCAGGCCATCCAACAGTACCACAAAATGCTCGAGCTTCAGCCCGATCTCCCGGAAGTTCACTACAATCTGGGAATCGCCTACCAGAACAAGGGGATGCTCGAGGAAGCACTCGAGGCGTACGAAAAGGCCATTGAGCTCAATCCTTTCTATGGAAAAGCCTATTCCAATCTGGGATATGTCTATCTCCAGATGGAGATGGCGGACCGGTCCGTCGAGATGTGTCAGAAGGCGCTAGACATTTATCCTGAATTGGCTGAGGCTCTCTCGACTCTGGGCGGCGCTTTGGTTTTAAAGGGGAATTTAGCGGAGGGAGAGCTCTATTCGAGGCGGGCGTTGGAGCTCGATCCTGAGCTTTCAGGAGCACACAATAACCTGGGAACCATCTTCATGATCAAAAGTATGAGTGAGCAGGCAGTCGAAGAGTACAAAAAAGCTTTGTCACTGAATCCACAGTATGCCCAGGCCCACTATAACCTCGGGCGAGTTTATCTTATGGAGAAGGAGATCGACCCAGCGATAGAACATTTCAGGGAGGCGATCAAGCTCAAACCCCACTATCTCAGAGCCATTTCCAATTTGGCTTCGGCTTATCTCGAAATAAATATGTGGGATGAAGCGGTCAAAGAATCTCAAAAGGTGCTTTCGATCGATCCCGATTATGCACTGGCGTATGTCAATTTAGGATTGGCCTACATGAAAAAAGGTATGGATAGGGAAGCGAAGGCGGCATACCAGAAAGCGATAAAGCTGGATGAGACCATCCCCCAGCCCCACAATAATTTGGGGATTTTGTATGAGAGAGAGGGGAATTTCGATGCGGCAGAGAGAGAGTACCGGATTGCCCTGTCCTTGAAACCTCGATATCTCCAGGCTCATCTGAACATGGGAAATTTGTTTTATAAAAAGAATGAGTTTCCGAGGGCGGTCGTTCACTACGAGGAAGTGATCAAAATCGATCGCCGACATGCTCATGCCCACAACAATCTGGCTGTGATCTATTACTACCAGGGAGAGTTCGAGAAGGCCTGGGAGCATATGATCAAGGCGGAAGAGTCCGGAATCCAAGTCCACCCTGACTTTAAAAAAGAGCTGCTGAAAAAAATAAAAAAGCCGTAAATAAAAAGGGGAATTTTTACATTTTTTTGACATTTGGAGACAATCTTTTACATTGTGTTGACAATGCGCTGTTTCAAATTTATATAATTTGTTAGAGAGAAGAGTATCGGTTTGGGATATCGCCCTGTTGTGCTTTTATAGCGTGTTCTATATGAGAGGTCCCAATCTTTTTGAAAGCAGATCCTTATGAAAATTGTTACTGGAGAAATATGGAAAAGAAGAAGGATTATTTTTATTTTTTTTCTAGGCATACTTATTCCTTCTTTGATAATTTGGTTCCTCAGCTGGAACTCTTTTTCTAAAAGAAGGGAAGCACTCAGGAAATTTTTTGAGTCCCAGCTCTGGATTTCGGGAGAAACAGCCGTTAAATCCATTGAAAGCGCTCTTCAGGAATACGAAGAAAGTATTTTACGCCCTGAAAATTTTATTCCCTTAAATAATCCCGATGCGCGATGGCGAGAATTAGAAAAAAAATCTTTCTGGTCGACGGGAAAAATTTTTCTGCTCGACAGTGATTTCCAGCTTATATTACCTCGTGCCGACAGTGGTTCCGCCCCTTTTGTCCGTTTGGTAGAAAATATGGCTGGTTCTTCCTTTTATTCTCTTTTTCAGAGGGCCGAATATTTGGAGTTTGAAAAGAAACAATACACCCAGGCAGCCGAACTCTATCGCCAATGCAGTCTCTTGACTTCTGTAAAACAACTGAGGGCTTTTGCTTTAGAGCGCTGTGGGCGTTGTCTCTCTGCAGCAAAGAATTACGAGGAATCGTCCCGAATCTATTTGGAATTATTGAATAATTATGAAAGTCTTGAAAATAGGGTTGGCCATCCTTATGGTTTAGTCGCACCCGTTAAATTGTATGAAGACGCCAAACATCAGACGATAGGAAGGGAAATTTTAGAAATATTGATTGAAGCTCTCGAAAAGCTCAGAAATGGCGAGTGGTCCCTGAATAATTCGACATATGATTATTATTCAAGAATTATCAGCGACTTTTTAAAAAGTAAGTTGTCTCCGGAAAAATATCCTGCTTTATTTAATTCCTTTAGAAATATTCAGAAAGCGACATCCCCATATTTAGAAGAACTGGAATTTCATAAACTATTCACAGAAAACGTGATCCACATTATGAAGGACAGAGTGGCCTTTTCTCAGGCCTCAGACGACACGTATAGAGGTCGGTTCCCGGTTGTTTGTGATGAATCCCAGCTTCTTGTTTCTTATGCTCGGCTGCACGATGTTTCGTCGAACAAATTCTTTTATGTAGGTTTTTGCTGGGACCTGGATTATATAAAAAATCAAAAGATGCCCGAAATCGCCCGCAAACTCGAACAAACATCAGGCATTCATGTTAGTTTGATAGAGGATAAGTATCCGGATGAACTATCTGACCACCAAAGCATTATTCCAAAAGATACCTTAAGCGTCAGTTTCCGTCAGTTCCCATTTCCATGGAGGTTTATCGTTACTCTAACTTCCCTGGAAAAGTTGAAACAAACGACCTTGAAGGAAAGCCTTTTTCACGGGTTTCTTCTGGCTGCCATCCTGGGGTTAATGGGCATGGGGGCTTTTTTGATTTCCCGTGATCTCAAGCGGGAGTCGGAGGCTGCCCGCCACAAATTGGAATTTGTTAACAACATCTCACATGAATTCAAAACTCCTTTGACACTAATACGTCTTTATGGAGAGACACTCAGAGAAAAGAAAATTCTGTCCAAAAAAAATCGTCAGGAAGCCTATCAAATTATTACCAAAGAAAGCGAACGCTTATCGCATTTGATCAACAATATTCTTGATTTTTCTCGAATTGAAATGGGGAGAAAAGAATTCCATTTCAAAAAAGGAAATCTAGCTAAAAGTATCAAGGAAAACCTTGATTCGTATGGTTATCATCTGGAGAAGAAGGGATTCCGTATTCATGAGGAAATCGACTCCGATCTTCCGCTGATGGATTTTGACAGAGACGCGATAACCAGCGTCTTGATCAATCTTTTAAGCAATGCCATGAAATTCTCTTTGGAAAAAAAAGAGGTCACGGTAAGGCTAATCAAAAATAACGACAGTGCCGTCCTCCAGGTTGAAGATAAAGGAATCGGTATTTCGCAAAAAGAGGTTGACAAAGTCTTCCAGCGTTTCTACCGTTCCGAAAACAATGTAGTATCTGAGTCCAGCGGAAGCGGTCTGGGCCTCCCCATCATCCAGCATATCGTAGAGGCTCATGAGGGGAGAGTCGAAGTAGAGAGCGAGCCAGGAAAGGGGAGCGTTTTTTCGATCACGCTTCCGATCAAAAAAGCCAATGAGGCCAACGAGTGAATAAAAAAATATTGATTATAGAAGACGAAGAAGAACTGATAAAAGGCTTAAAATTAAATTTAGGTTTGGAGGGGTATGATATCATATGGTCCCTCGATGGGGAGGAAGGTATAAATAAAGCCTTGAAAGAAGCTCCAGACTTGATTCTCCTCGACATTATGCTTCCAAAGAAAGATGGATTGGAGGTCTGCCAAGAATTGCGCCGACAAAACATCACCACGCCGATTATTATGTTGACCGCTAAAAGCGAAGAGGTCGACAAAGTGGTGGGGCTTGAAATCGGAGCCGATGACTACATCACAAAACCTTTCAGCATTCGGGAGCTCCTGGCCAGAGTGAAGGCTCATCTCAGGCGGGGGGAGCGAAAAGAGAAAAATGTTCCCTCGATATACCGATTTAACGACGTCGAAATCGACTTCAATCATTTCAAGGTCAGACGAAAGGAGAGGGAGTTCGACCTTACAGCACTCGAAGTCGAAATTTTGAAATATTTTGTTAGCCATCGAGGAGAGGTCGTTTCAAGAGAGAAGCTATTGGATAATGTGTGGGGATATGAAAAATATCCTTCTACACGGACCATAGATAATCACATTTTGAAATTGAGAAAAAAGCTCGAGGAGGATCCCTTGAAGCTCAAATATATTGTTTCCGTTTATGGGGAAGGATATCGTTTTATAGGCGGATTATAGTCCTTTTGAAAGCAAAATGAATAAAAGAAAAGCCGTTATTTTGGTTTCCTTTTTGGCTATTTTATTCCTCTCCGCTTCGGGATTCGCTGACCTGTACTACAGGATGCTCTTCGAGAGAGGCTTGTATTGTATGGAAGACCATTTGGATCCTCGCGATACGATCAACATATTTAGAGAGATTGTCAGAAGACACCCTTACGACAGATACTATGCTGCCAGATCCCAGCTCTATATCGGTATTTGCTACAAAAGGATGGGATCCAACCAAGCTCTTCAGGCATTCCAGAAAGTGATCGAAAATTTTCCTGATCAAACCGATGTGGTAAAAATTGCCGAGGCGGAGCTAGTTTCTTTGGCTGAGCCAGATGTTTCGATTTCGAAGGAATCGCGAGAAAAAAAAATAAAACGGGTTTGGCATGGAAGGGGTGTTTATGGAACGGCTGCCGTTTCCAGTGACGGTCGTTGTTTTTCTTTTGTCGATATCGAGACCGGTGATCTTATGCTCCTAGACTTACTCCACGAAGAAATGAGCCATATGAACAAACTCGATTTGACAACTGGGCTAGATGAATATGTGGAGTATGCGGCTATTTCGCCTGTTAGTAAAAGGATTGCATATGGCTGGAAAAATATGAGAGGGCGAAGTGAGCTACGAGTCATTGGGCTGGATGGATCTGGAAACCGTACTCTTTTTAGCGATCGAGAAGTGGTGAGCATACACCCAGTGGATTGGACAGGGGATGAAGAGCAGATTCTCGCATGTATGACCATGGCCGACCTTTCCAACCAGATCGTCTTCATATCTGGCTCTGATGGTGCTGTGAAAGTTATAAAAGATATGGGCCTTCAGCGGCCTGATCACGTGAGGCTTTCTCCGGACGGCTGTTGGATCGGCTATGACCATCTTCAGAACGAAGAAAATCCAGAACGCGACATTTTTCTATATAGTCTAGAAACGAAGAAAGAAATTCCTTTGGTTTTGCAGCCAGGTGATGATGTTTTTCTTGACTGGACACCGAACGGCAAAAACATCCTTTACACAAATGATCAAACAGGAACAACGGATATCTGGCTATGTGCGGTTCAAGAAGGAATCGCTCAGCAAACGGCCAGAAAAGTCAAGCCCGATATTGGACCGATCAACCCCATTGGTTTTGCAAGAAATGGTGCATTCTATTTCGAGGTGAAACCAGGGCTGAGCTCAGTAGCAGAACTTGATCGCGGGGTGACTGAGATAAGGACCTTAGAGAAATTTTTGCCTGATGAGAGAAGGATCCTTACTGTTCCCGATGATTATCCGACTATCCAATCTGCCGTAAATGCTGCCCGGTCCTATGATACTGTTTTTGTTCGAAAAGGATTGTATAAAGAGCATATCATCATCGGCAAATCCCTGACTTTAAAGGGAGAGGATCGGAATGACACCATCATCGATGGAGGGGGGAATGGAAGTGTCCTCCATATCGCGGCAAGCCATGTGATGGTCAGCGGTTTCACTGTTCAAAAGGGAGAATTCGGGATTGTGATAAGGGCAAGTGAACCAATCCACCACGTTATGGTGCGGGATAGCGTTATAACTTTGAATATAGATGGCATTTTTTCAAAATACAGCGGAGGCCGTCATTTGATCGAGAAATGTGTTGTGTCTCATAATGGACGGCATGGCATTAACGTGCATCAGTTCTCAGGAAGCATCATCAGGGAATGTGAGGTCTTCGAGAATAGAGTGGGGATTCGACCAGCATGGAGTTGGCATATTAGTGTGGAAAGAAACAGGATATATAAGAATCAAGAACAAGGCATCGGTATAGATTCCTGTTATTATTCCACGATAGAGGAAAATTTGATACATGCGAATGAGGATGTCGGGATAGCAACTATCTATATCGCTGGTCGCAATACGATTAAAAACAACATTATTTTTAAAAATTATTATTGTATTTCAGTAGGGATGCTGTGGGGTGGTTTTGGCAAGCACAGCATCTATCACAATGATATTTGGGATAATCGAATCCAAATTAAAGCGACTCCGAATACAGCCCATTCCCAATATTGGGATGACGGTTATCCATCAGGGGGAAATTTTTGGTTGGATTATACAGGAGTGGATGCAAACCACGATGGGATAGGCGATCAGCCTTATGATTTAGTCGATGAAGCAAAGGATAATTATCCGCTCATGAGGCCCAGGAACAAAATTCAGGCGTCTGTCAAAATAGATCCTAGGTGGGTGGATTTAGAAGATGATGAATCGGTCATATTGTATATAGAATTGCCGGCAGAAATTTCCGTACAAGACATCGAAGTATCCTCATTATGGCTGAATGATAGCCTCTCGCCGGAAGAAAAAGCAGGATCGGTCGGTGATCACGATAGTGATGGTATTCCCGATATGATGGTGAAGTTCGGCAGACAAGAAGTGTCTCAAATCCTTCCTCCATCCGGAGAAGACATTGAGCTGAGGATAACAGGAAATCTCAAAAACGGCATCCCTTTTGAAGGACAAAGTACCCTAACAGTCAGCGATAAATACTAAAGACATTCTTTTACAATCTTTTACATTTCTCTGACACACCATTAAATGGAATTTTCTATATTGAATCTAGGTTCTAGCAGGTAAATTTGAAACATGAAAGTATTTAAGTGAGGTGTTCAAATGAAGATAAAGATTTTCTTCGTGGTCGTAACATTTGCCATATTTTTCATATCATGTACTAGCTCTGAAGGGCCTGAGGGAACAAATAACATTGGAGTAAGTCAACAGTCGATCGTTATTCAACTTGATAAAACATCTTTCGAATTTTCAGCTGTCACCGGGCAGTCGGATCCGCCTTCTCAGAGTTTCCAGATCAGAAATTCAGGCTCTGGGGAGCTTCAGTATCAGATCTCAACAAATAGAAACTGGCTCACAGTATCTCCTTCAAATGGGAGCTCGACAGGTGAGTGGGATCTCATCAAGGTTTCGGTCAAATGCCAGGGGATGACAGCAGGAAACTATAGCGGAGAAGTCAACATTAGCTGCGGTGAAGCTATGAATAGCCCGCAGTCAGTTTCTGTCAGCCTTGAATTGACCAAATCAAAAACTTCTATACCAGAAGAATGGACCGCTGACACAGATTTCGGAGGATTCGATTTTATCGTGAATCCTAATGGTGATGCTATAACTAAAATCACGCTTAAATTTTCAAACTGGAAGGGTCGATCCGGCAGTATAAGTGTGAGCGATCCTTCAGGCTGGGCCATTTCTAACAGAAAGTTTGAGATCAAGATTGATTTATCTGATCCGCTTGATCCTCAAGACAAAGAAATATGGACATTTAATGGGACTTTTTCCGTTAGCGGTGATCAAGCTTCCGGAACGTGGAAAGCAGTTATCAACGGTTCCACTTATTCAGGGTCATGGAAAGCATTTCCGAAAAGTTAATTACCCGGAGTATCGATGAGTAAATTTAGACTCTTCGTGAGTACATTTATGAGGGGGATGATAATATGCAGCGAAATTTATTGAAAATTTTCTCGATCCTGTTTGTTTTGTTGTTCTCCATCCATACAGAAGCGTCAACCGAAGTCAAAATAAAGATTATCGAGGAGAATGCTAAGGTCAGGTTGAATCCTTCTATCGATTCCCCAATTATTGGAGAAGTACTTTTGGGTGAAACGTATCTTTCTGAAAGTCAAGAGGGAGAATGGTTCAACATTTCTTTTCCTTCTGAGGATGGATATTTCACTCTTTCTGGTTTTATTCATTCTCGCTCTATTGAAGTGATAGGGGCGAGAACGATCCAGGAGGAAATTGCAGGAGGAGAGAAAAAGAAGCCAATCATGAAACAGACGTCCCAAAAAATCGGTCAGGTTACACCCGAACAAACCGGAAATATCTATTTAAGTGCCGGAGTGGGATATGGAATTCCTTATGGAACGCTTGGTATGAACTGCGAATTCAACACTATCGTGCCAACGACAGCTGATTTTATTGAATACTTTGGATTAACAGCAAGTGTTGGATATTTCAGGGGAGGAATAAAGTATGCTTTTGGCCTGAGGATTTATCCTTTTAGAAGAAAAATAGGTTGGAATCCCAGGCTTTCTGCATATTACGGAACTGTTGGTTTCTATGAAACTTGGTGGGGGGAAGATAAGAATGCCAGTGGCCCTGCATTTGGAGCTGGAATTCTCTGGATGAGTAAAAGTCATTTCTCAATAGATGTAGAAATGCAGTACAGGATTCCTAGTTTGCCAAGCGGAGTGATGAAAGAAGAGGGCGTAAATTTCACGCTCTCGGCGGGGATTCAATATTATTTCTGAAGAGATCGGAAATATGACGTTTTTAGAAAGTCCATAGATGACGGTCAATTTCAACATTTTATTACATTTTTTTACTTTTCTTTGACAATCAAGGAGTGAATATTCCTTATGTTGTTAGCACGAAGGCAAAAAGGTGGAAAAGAGAAGCGTGAATTATTTTAAGTTTAGGGAAAAAATCTCAATAAAAGACCGAATTAACAAGAGAATCCTCTTTCCGGAATATATCCCTTGGATTATGCCAACCGTAAAAAAAACCAAATAAGGGGAGAAAATTGTCAAAAAGAAAATCTCGATTTTTCATATCTATAGTCGTTTTCTTAACTGTCTTTCTCAGTCTTTCCGACTCCAATGAAGCCACGATGATCAAGTTGTCCTTGGAAGATTTATCCGTTGAGTCAGAGGCAATTGTAATAGGTCAAGTCCAGGACATCCAATGCCATTGGAGCATGGATCAAAGTGTCATATTGACAGTCGTGATGTTAAAAGTTCATGAAAGCTTGAAAGGACATATCGCTAATGAACTAATTTTTATACAGTACTCGGGAGGAGAAATAGGGGAATTGGGCCTCAGGGTTTCAGACGCGCCTGAATTTCATCCGGAAGAAAAGGTTCTTGTTTTCATAAAATCTATCAAGAACGCAACAGATCCAAAAAATTCTATGGTTGTCGCCCTGAACTTTATCCCTTCCTATGAAGTATTCGGGGATGCCCAAGGGAAGTATTCAATAGATCAGGACGGCATCGCTTCCAAAAGTGGATACACTTTGATGGGAGATCAACCAGACCAAGATAGAGCATATCCTCTGGAGAAATTAAAAATACAGATTAAAAATATCCTTCAAAAACAATCTAAAAAGAGAGAGAGAACACGTGATAAAATCAAGCATTAAACTCTTTTTACTGTGTGTTTTTATTGTCATCATATTTTTAGGGGCTCTTTCCTATGTGCTGACAGGCCAGAAATGGCCCCAAGGGGCCGTGGTTCGCTACCGCATCAATGCAAATACAGGACAGGTTGCCAATGAAGCCCAGGCAGTAAAAAACGCTGCAAATTCTTGGAGCAAAATCTTTCCTCAAGGTTTAAGGCTTTCTTATGCAGGATCAACGTCAACGACTACGCACGGATATAATGGTTCAAATACAATATGCTGGAGAAATGAAGGAAGTACAGGATCATTGGCACATTCTTACTGGTGGTATTATACGAGCAACAATATCACTGTTGAGGCAGATACTGTTTTCAATGATTATTATAGCTGGTCGACATCAGGAAGCCATTATGATATCGAGACATGCAGTCTTCATGAATTTGGCCATTGGGTCGGTCTCGCTCACAGTTCAACAGGGATCATGCGCTCCTCATATAATGGAATAAGACGTTCTATTGACAAAGACGCACGAAAAGGCTTTTTAGCTTTGTACTGGTTCCAAAAGGAAGCGCCAAAGGTTTCAATCATATCTCCAAAGAACGGTGCTGTGGTTTCAAAAATTGTAAAGGTCGAGGTCGATGCTACTGATGAAAAAGGAGTGAGCAAGGTAGAGTTTTATATAGATAATAATCTGAAAAATGTTGATACACAATCGCCGTACGAGTGGAATTGGGATACGACCAAAGGACCGAGTGGTAATCATACTATAAAAGCCAAAGCTTATGATACAGAAAACCAAACGGGAGAACAATCGATACAGGTCACGGTAGACCAGCCTCCAGCGGTTTCTATTGAATCTCCATCATCAGGATCTCATGTTTTTGGCTTTGTATTCATAAAGGCGAGCACCAATGACGATTTCGGAGTTCCCAAAGTGCAGTTTTTTGTGAGTGATAAGCTGAGGAAAACGACCAATAAATCACCGCATACATTTGACTGGAATACCAATGATGTCCAAAACGGGAAATACAATATAAAAGCGGTCGCCTTTGATACAAGGAATCAGAGTTCTACACGCAGTATCACACTTGTCCGTATTCCCCATTCTCCTTCGAATTTTTCAGGAACAAAATACAATAACAGTTCTGTTTTGTTGGAAGAATACATCATTGCCCTGAGATGGGATCCTCACCATCTGAACAAGGACATAAGTGCCTACAGGGTCTATCGAGAAGATGAGGCAAACAATTGGACTATGATGGAGGAGGTCGACGGCAGCACATATGAATATTGGATTCGGAATGCAGAGGAGGGTGAAGAATATGCCTTCATGCTAAAAGCCGTGGATTCTGAAGGCAGAGAAGGGGAATCAATTTACCTTTATTTTCAATAAACCCAGGAAGGGAGAGTGCTTATGAATTTTAGATCTATAAATTTAATTGTTGTTTTAACCTGCTTTACGCTTTCCATGTTGGCGCTAACAGCAGAGGGTGCAGAGATGAAAGTGAAAGTCAAGGTCGAAAAGGCCCAAATCAGGCTTAAGCCTTCATCTGAATCCACTGTCGTCGGAGAAGCTCCCCTGGGAGCAGTGTTAGAAACGAAAGGGAAAGAAGGAGTGTGGTTCATCATAGCTCTTCCTTCCGAAGAATTAGGCTTTATTATTTCCGGGTATATTCACGAAAGTCAGGTAGAGATTATAGAAGAACACGAAATGATTAAAGAAAAAGAGCCTGAAGAAAAAGAGCCGGTTCCAGTCAGAAAACCTGAGCCTAAAGTCCGTTCAGAATTCATAGAGAAGGAAAAACCTTACACAAGAAATAATCATTTCAAAATTTTTGCGGATTATTTTGTTCCTTCCGAACAATCGTTCAAAGACATCTATGGAGGAGGGATGGCGTTTGGTGCAGAAGTGAATATCAAGGTATGGAGGCTTGTAGACTTTTGGTTAGTTGGTAATTATTATTCCAAGGGAGGACGCCTTCCCTTTACGAAAGAAGATACTGATATGACAATCATCCCGATAGGATTGGGACTGAAATTGAGAGTCCAAAGAGGAGCGCTCAATCCATACCTCGGCTTCAGCCCCATGATATATATCTACGAAGAAAAGAATGAGATCAACGAAGCGAAAGGAACTTCTTTCGGTTTTGTGGGACAGGCTGGGTGTTATTTCAGAGTGATCGGGAGATTTCTAATTGATGTTTCTGTAAATTATAGCTACTGTAAGGCAAAACCTCAGAGAATACAAGCTCAACTAGGGGGGCTTCAGGCTGGAATCGGCCTGGGTTTTGAATTTTAAGGTAAGCAAACAGTCACTCCTCTTTTTTTACTGACATCCACATGGATATCGATAATTTTCCAGGTGTCCGCCTGCTTTTCTAAATCCCAAACATAGATGCCTTCAAATATAACCTGCCTGCTTTTATCTTTTTTTGATACTCCAGTCGTGATATTAGAAAATCTTACTTCTATCTGGTCATTTTCTTTGAATCTCAGGGTCATATCTGAAGCCCGAGATTTAAAATTGTCATATTGATTTGTGATTAATTCCACATCTTTACTTATTTTCTGGTACAAAGTTCCAGAGCAATTGTTTCGGTAAAAATTTTTCAAAGTGTTGTCACTTACGGATTGGGTATAAAGGTCAACTAAATTTGCGATTTGCCCAGGAATAATTTTCATAGTCGCCAAATCCAAGTATTTTTTTGCTTCTGTATTGTCCGAATCCAGATTCAATGCTGCTTTTGACTGGTCGAGACACTCCTGATAATTCCCTTTTTGATAGGCAGACTGAGCGAGTTGAATCCTGTTTTCGATCTCCTCTTTTGCAGCCAGTTTATCTTGTTCCTTTTTTAAATCTTCCAAATATTGATGCGTTGGCCTGTGTTTTTTTTCAACTTTTACTGCATCTTCCATCATTTCGATGCTTTCAATGGATTCTTCTTTCTGGGAAGTTTCGGCCCCATTATTCAGTTTTTCCCTAATAGAAACCTCTTCTATCCCAGATCTTTTTTTTCCTGATTCAACGGCAGATTTTTCCATTCTTTGTGCGAGCTCGATTTCTGCCTCTAGCATAATTTTCTTTTTGCTGATTTCATCAAAATCCGAGCTATCAGGAGCGTAATTAAGATATTTTTCGTAATAATATAAGGCCTTTTCATGTTCCTCCCTTTCCTCGAATATGTTAGCCAATTGCACATATGGACGGGGGTCTGTGTCGTCAAGATCAATTGCCTTCTCAAATTCCTTGATGGAGTTATCTACCTTGCCCCGTTCTTTCAACACGAAGGCTGTGCCCAGTTGCGCTTCGAAATTTTTCGGATCTAGTTCCAGGATTTTCTTATAGCTTTCAAGCGCTCCAGAATAATCTTTATTGGTTAGGTACATCTGCGCAGCATTCAAGATGTCTTCTTTTGAATGTATAGAAGAAGGAAGCGCCTTTCCAGGTTTTCGGCTCTGAATCAACTGCCAGCCTATGATTCCTACCACGATTGCAGCAAGCACCAAAGAGGCAGGGATTAATATTTTTTTTAGTTTGAATGAAAGCGTAATCTCTTTAGAGGTGAATGGCTTACCAGCCGGCTTAATCACATCGGTCGAGGGCATCCTTTTTTCTATCTCTATCAAATTTGACAGAAGTTCCTCTATATTCTGATATCTATTCCTTCGTTCTTTTTCCATGCACCTCATGATCACTTCATTCAATTCCCTTGGTATCTGAGCATTTATTTCTCTCGGTTCACGGGGTTTTTTTGTTAAGTGTTTCGACGCTACGCTCATCGGAGTCATCCCATCAAAAGGAACGCGCCCCGTCATCATCTCATATAAAATTATACCTAAAGAATATACATCCGATCTCTCATCCACGGGATTCCCTTCTACTTGCTCTGGTGACATATACTCAGGTGTCCCAATTACAACCCCATCTTCGGTAAGTCCCTCGGCCTTTTCAGATCGGGCAATCCCGAAATCCATAATCCGTACATTCCCATTGCGATCAATCATGATATTCTGTGGTTTGAGGTCCCGGTGAATAATTCCCAGTCTATGCGCCTCGGCTAGGCCCTGACATATCTGGTTAGCTATGGATGTGGCTTTGCCTGCGCTCAGAGGTCCAATCCTTCTTAACGTGCTTTTCAAATCCTCGCCAGATACATACTCCATGGTGATGTAATACTTATCACCCTCCTTGCCTAAATCAAACACCCGGCATACATTTTTGTGTGATATCTTCCGTGCAATTTTCAGCTCGCGTCGAAAACGTGATATAGTCTTTTCATCTGCAGAAATCTCTGGATTGATCAGCTTGAGCGCCACTTTCTCCTCCAGGTCCAAATCGTAAGCCTTGTATACCCGGCCTCTGCCTCCTTTTCCTAGCTCTTCAATGATCCGGTATCGTTCTGCAAAAGTACTGCCCTGAATCAAATCTTTGTTCGGATTAAAAAGAGTTTTCGTTCTCGAGGAAGTTTCGTAGGGCGCATTATTTTCCAATTTGCTCTCCTCAACATGCGGCTCAATAGACTCTTCAGGCCCTTCTTCAAAAAAAGATATCTTTTCTTTTTGAACAGACATCGCTACGGCTGTAGGCGTTTCTCTGGGAGATTCGGTTTTCTTTTCTTTTCCGCGGCCAATCAGGACTTTTTTTCCATCAGAAGAAAGGTAAATATCTTTATGACAATTTCGACAACTATATTTCCAGATGGGTATTTTTTGCTTTACCAGGCCTTCAAATATTTTTTCATAAATTGTCCAGGCTATGACTATACAAATGGCAAAGAGAACCCCGAAAAACTCTATTTGGAAGATTGCAGAAATTAAACCCCAGGTAAAGAGGGCGGCAAAGAATCCTAGAAGAGCACTCAAAAATCGCTTTGTTCCTTTAACAAAATACAACTTATCTTGGCAAAGAGTAAGCTCCTCAGATCCAGGGCTTAAATCGGTGTGGAAAGATCGGAGGTCGAGTATATTTTCATTTTTACAGTCCGGACAGTAAAAGGTGACTAATCCTGCTTGTGAGGAATTTTCATTCCACGTCATGTTTCTTGGTATATCACAATCATAAACTCTACTTTCCTTCGCGCCGTTTTGGGATGCTTCGATCTGTTTGCTGAGTCTGTTCTTAAAGTAAAGACTTAATCCAAAAATAAATGCTAGACCTGCAGTTTGATTAACATACCCGTTGATTAATAAAGATATCAATAATAAGAAGCCTAATAAGCCACCCGGTATCATCTTGATATTTTTTCTGCTATTGATGAACTTCGAGAATTCGCTTGGCCACTTGAAAACCCAATAGAAATTAAAAAAAGGGATGAAATGATAACCTACCGCAGCTCCTGGAGATATCCCGTAACTGCTGTCCAGCTCCCCGAGTATTTTGTGAAACCGGTGCACACAGAACATCCAATACCCCGCTCCAAAAAGACCTATTACTATCAATGTAGGAGAGAATTCCTCTAATGAATAAGTTGGCCCTTCCCTGATTTCGACGACAAGAAAAGCCGCCGCGAACAAGAATCCGATCCATACTTTAGGCAAAGCAGAGACAGGTTTTTGTATTTTGGTCCGAACTGTAGTTTTATTCAGTGATACGAAGAAATCTTCCATTCATTACCTCCCTCGAGAGACAATCAACCTATGTTGAGAAGTTTATCGAGATGATGATGATTCGGATCTGAGATTCATCAAAACATGAATATAAAACCAGCGGAAACTTTAAAGAATGCAGAGTTAAATTCGAGGAGATCAATTCCTTCTTGAAGAATTTTGGAGTTTTCCTCACTTAAGGTAAAGGTCCACCCTTCATTGATATTTGAGCTGTATTCTCCCGGTGGGATTTTCCAACTCTCTTCCAAGTTTTTCAAGAAGAAATACCGAGCATCAATACTGAAGCCGATATTGCGCGAAAAAGCGATATCTAATCCTCCTCCTGCATTGAATCCAACTCCGTTGAAAGATTTATCTATATTGGCTGGAATATCAAAATAATCAATATATCGATAGGGAGAGCTGAACCATGTTCCAGCGTAAGCTCCTGTTGTGCTTACCTTTAGTTTTCCAGAATAATAGGAGACTCCTCCGCTAACATAAGGAGCCATCATTCCGACACTTTTGACTTTGTAAATCAGGTTTCCACTGATAATTATAAGGTTAACATTCCCTTCCACAGGCCATTCTTCTTCAGCGTTTCCGGATCCCCCCATTAACCAAGTCCAATTCAGCTGATAAGTGCTCTTGCTGGCCTCTGTGATATTGGATTTTGAATTATAATCAAATCTCAATTGGAATCCCAGACCTCCGATCAAATAAAAGTTAAAAGAGCCATCGAATCCAAAGGGTTTTTCCAATTCTGAAGTAACCTTTCCTGTAGAAGAGGCACTTTGAAGGATCCCCTCGCTAAAACTATCCGAGTAAGATTGATCATTGATAGAATAGCCGGTCGTGTATGCTCCTCTGATAGCCAATTCTGCTCGTGTGGCGGATCCTTCTTGAGGTTTAGAGTGAGGAACGGGAATTTCCTGTCTCTCTGGCTTTTTCTGTACTTCTATTTCCGGTTCAGGGGATCTGTCTTTTCCCGCTATTACCTCCACAAACATCTCGTGGATATATCCTGTCACTAAAATTCCTACTTCGGTGGGAATTCTTAATTCATACCATTCTCCAGTTTTTCTTTGTACAATAAATACTGATCCTATAGGCGGGACTTTAATGGTGTCACTCTGGATGTCAGGCTTCATTCTAATGGTGGCGTTTTCAACTATCACTCTGATTTTCTGCCGTTGTGCTCGAGCCATTATGGGAAGCGTCAACGCGAGAACGGTAATAAGACCGATGGTCGCAAAACCTTCGAGTTTCCATTGCATGTTTCCCTCCCTGAATGTTTCATAATGTTCACCCTCGAAGAAGTATAAAAATTTATGTAAACAAACGCTGATGACATGAGAAAATTGAAAAGCATAAGGCTTTCCTTTGAAAAACGAATCGCATCAAAGGCATCACATCAGGCTGGTCAGAAAAAATTGTGCATCCATCAAAAACCACTATTTTTTTAACAGAATTCAAGGATTGAGTTGTCAACAAAATGTAAAAGATTGTCACTAAATGTTATCGTGCGATGAAGAGATCGTGGTTGATGTGTTGGTGGAACTCAGGAGGGTTTAATTTCTGATACACGATCCTGATACTTCAAGAGTTCTGGAACGAATTACATTTACAAAGGTTCTGCCTAATCAATTACTTTTTTTTACATTTCTTTGACAACATTCAGATATATTCTTTTTATATTTAACAATGAGATGAAATCAAAAGTGTTACATGCTGGAATTATATTGTTAGCTCTTGGCATAGGAGACACTCTTGGAGTGCTGGAAATATCTTCTGGACTGAAAGTAAGAGCAGCAAAAATATCGGATGATTTCCTAGCAGCAAGTTGCGCCATATTTGATTATCTGGAGAGACCTATCCAAGTGGATATGTCCACACTTAATGAATCCATTAAAGTTGGTGAAATCAAATTTCGCATCGTTAACGTTGCCTTTGACAAAACAGCCATGGGTTTTATCCCGCCAAAAATGAGTGAAGATGATCAAGTAATGTTTGTTGAGATCGAGCTTCTGTCAGGCCGTAGAGATAAATTCAAAGAACTTGATGTAACTGTATCTGTCGGTTTTGACCAAAAAAAGGAGGCTATCATTCTAGCATCAGGAAACATAATTCAGGTTTTATCTGATGTTGTCCCCAAAGGTTCTTTTTCTGACTATCGGCCTGAACAAGACAACTTCGCATGGGCTTTCGTGGTTCCAAGAAGTGTGAATGAGCTTTGCTTGAATTTGCCAACAGGTGAAATTATTGATTTAAAGCCGTTTATAAAATAATCCCGATTTTTTCTGAGACTAAATCCGAACAAAAGGATAAGTGTGATTCTTCAATCATTTTTTTAATTATTAAATATCTTGTCAACAATACCTCATTCGTTACGACAAAATATATTGAGAGGCCTCTCTTGGGTCTCAGAGGCGTTGAATATTATTACGGGACAAAGGAGAAAGAGTTGAGGGAAACAGACAAATTTTCCAATTTTAACCTCAAAATCAAGCTCATGGTCAGCTTTGGATTCCGTTTCTCGAGTAAGGGGGACAGGAATCTTCAACACGGGTACTTTTGTTTTGATAACGAAGTTTAGATCTGTTGAACATGCCAACAAAATCCGCGGTGACTATAAATTGCATTAAAATCCGCATATTCGATCCGGACGAATTCATCGAATGCAGAAAAACCTATAAAGATGAAAAGATAAGGAAGAAAGACAGTTGCATATTGAAACCGGTCATGAAAGGTGCCAATATGAATTATATATATCCTTGTAGGCGTCCAGTCGGTATTGATAAAAACGTAACTAGCCAGAAGATTAAACCTTTTTGTATAAAATGACGTAGAATAGAAGAGAAAGAGGAACTCAGATGATGAAAAAAACAATGTTTTTGCTGCTTTTCACAGTTCTCGTTTTTCCAATGGCTTCAACGGCTCAAGATAGGGGATTTGGCGTGGGAATCCTCGTAGGAGAGCCGACAGGGCTCAGTTTCAAAAGCTGGCTGGGCAGCCGGTCAGCGATCGATTTTGCTGTGGCCTGGTCATTCGGAAACGAGGATGCCTTACATGTGCATGTCGACTACTTGTTTCATAACTTCAGTCTCTTTAATGTCGAAAAGGGTGATCTTGTGCTTTATTACGGTATCGGAGGCAGAGTCAAAGCAGAGAAGAAAAGCCGGATCGGGATTCGGATACCCATCGGAGTGAGCTACCTTTTTGAGAACGATCCGTTGGAGATTTTCTTCGAACTCGGCCCTGTAATGGACCTGTCTCCAAAAACGGACCTTTGGATAGGCGGCGGCATCGGCATCCGGTATTATTTCGATTAAATCAAACCGTCCCCTTTCTGTCCTATTTTGACTTCATCCCAGTATTTTCTTTAATTTCTTGTAGATTTCCTTCCTGTGTCCGAGGGTAATGACGATAATCAAAAGCTCATTTTCTCTTATCCGGTAAATGATTCTGTAATCTGAGGTCCGGAACGAATAGAGCCCGGACAGTTCATAGGCGAGGGGCTTTCCTTTATAGGGATTGGCCGCCAGGGATTCTATTGCTTTTTTGATGATGGTTTTTATCGACGCATCGAGTTTTTCAATTTTCTTTTTTGCTTCTCTTGTGTATACAACTGTATATTTTGTCACCGACCGTAATTCCTGTTATTCCTTGAAAACTTCTTTGTGAGAAAGGAGCCTTGCCTTTTGCTCGTCTTCGAGTCCCTTCCTGATGCTTTCCATCAAATCTGGATCGCTCAGAATCTCAAGAGTCTCGATCAGACTTTCATATTCATCGATGCCAATCAATACGCCTTCAACTTTCCCCCTCTGGGTGATAGCAAAAGACTCATGGTGTTCCTTGATCCGCTTCAACAGCTCAGAAAAAGATGTCTTTGCCTTGCTGACAGGAATCGTTTCTGAAAAATTGATCAATTTATCTCTCCTATTGGTCTATATTTAGACCAACTTTTTGGTCAATTAAATCATAATAATTAAATTCAGAATTGTCAAATTCATTTCTTCCTATGAGTAGTGACGTTGAAAGAAATCATAAATTCTCCATTTGAGGGAAGGAAGGCTCCCATTTGCCTCCACAGTCACTTGACAGAATCTTCATACTTCCTTAACGTTTAAGTCAGAAAATTAGAGTATTCCTTGCAGGGGAGTGTTTTGCTCTATTTGATCTGACATGCTCGAGAATTTAAGGCTCGCCCTCAAAAGACAGAAAAGGCTCATCATTATTTTCCTGCTGACCATTTTTTTACCTTCCGTTACCCTCAGCATCTTCGGCATCAGGGCCATACGAAACGAACGGTATCGTCTGGACAAGCAGATCGAAAATGAACACCGAAGGGCAGCCGAGAGTCTGAAATCCCAGGTTGTTTTTCATCTCGAAGAGCTTGGCTCAGTCCTTCAGAATCTGGTTCGATCGAACGCTTTTCTGCAGAGGGATGATGCGGGCATTCGAAATCTGCTTGAGGCCCAACTTTCCACAAATCCTCTGGTGGAGCAGGTGTTCGTTGCCTACGAAGGGGAGGAGCCGTTTTTTCCCTTATTCCAGCCAAGACCGGGTAGTGGCACTCCTTCTTCCGGTTTGGTATCTGAATCCTCCCTTCAGGAGAGACTCAAAAGAGCCGAAACCTATGAGTTCAAGGAAAAAAATTACCAAAAGGCCCTTTCTGTATATAAAGGTCTTTTCGATCGATCGAAAGACATGAACGTCAAGGCCCGGATGCTGGCCAACGTGGCCCGGTGCATGATGAAGGCCGAAGACTACCAGGGAGCCATCCAGAATTATCAGAAGATTGGCGATGATTATCCTGAAAGCCTTTCCACTTCAGGATTGCCGATGGCCCTGATCGGCCGGCTGCAGATTGCTGCCTGCTACCGGCATTTAGGCGAACATCGATCTTCGCTAGAAGTGTCTCTGGAACTGTACCGGGACATTCTCCTCATGCGCTGGCCCCTCGATCAGGCCCAATTCAAGACCTACGCCGCCCTGGTAGAGAAGTCTTTAAGTGAGATGATTGCTGAGAATCAGCGTTCCCCGTTTCTTGAAGATTACAAAGACGAGTTCGACAGATTAAAAATCATGCATCAGGAGAGATTGGAGCAGTGGATGGTCATCGAAGATCTCAGAAAGGAGATTGCTCCCGATCTTCGAAGCAGACAAGATCTCGTCCAGTCCCAATCCGATCCCATTCGATTCCACGAGATCCTAAATGGCAGAAATTTTCTCTTAACTGCGGTTCAGATTCCCGACTCTTCTCAAACCCGTTCTGTTGGTTGGCTCGGGATCAAAATCGAAGAGAAACATCTGACAGAAAGTGTCATCCCTGCTGCCATCGCAAACATTCAGTTCAGCGATTCTCCTGATGTCGTCATCTCCAATTTGTCAGGAGAAACCATGCTCGGCGAAAGGAATTCATCAGCAGAAGAGGCAACAACCACAACATTTTTCGAAGATAATTTTCCTCCCTGGAGGATAGAGCTTTTCCGAGGTGGGGGGGAAGCTTCGGGAACTTTAGACCTCAAGCGCAATTTTTATTTTTGGACCATTCTCACCCTGATGGTTGTTCTCATCTCAGGAGCTGTCCTCATCTC
>CAYFWF010000020.1:0-7072 GCA_964346815.1 uncultured Eubacteriales bacterium
GTCCGCATGGTGCGTTTAAAGGCAAAACGCCCTATGAAGCATTGAGGAGTATGTTAGAATAAATGAGATATTGTGCGGGAGGGTATGAAGTATTACACCCTTTGCCCTAGTCGGAGGCATCTGGCTGATGTGGCTGAGCGGCTACAACATGAGCGTGGCTGTTGGAGTTGGATTTATTGCGTTGGCTGGAGTAGCTGCTGAAACAGGGGTTGTGATGCTTCTCTACATCGATAATGCTTACAAGGACCGATTGAAGCACGGACAAATGAACACTCGGAATGACCTTCGCGAGGCTGTCATATATGGAGCCGTAGAAAGAGTTCGCCCAAAGCTGATGACGGTTACGACCACCATAGTCGGGCTACTTCCTATCATGTGGGGACACGGTACGGGCTCCCAAGTTATGAAGAGGATCGCCGCTCCAATGGTCGGAGGATTGGTCACATCGACGATTCTCACCCTGATCGTTATCCCCGCGATCTATTACCTCTGGCGTGGAAGAAAATTCAAAGAAAAAGAAGAAGGAGACAGAGACGCTGCAGAAGAGAAGGAAAAGAAATAAAGCGTATAGAAGAATTATTTTGACTGCGACTTCCTGCTGTGCTATAAGTAATGAAAAATTGAATGAGTTAACAGCAAACTCGGGGATGCGAGAACTCCAAGGGATGTCTTTTTTCCTGGATTCTTCTTGAAATGGATGAAGTCACTCTTATACTTGAGGACGGCACAGAATTTTCAGGAGAATCCTTCGGAACCGAAAAATCTCTTTCAGGTGAGGTCGTTTTTAATACCGGCATGGTCGGTTATTTTGAGTCTTTAACCGATCCCAGCTACAGGGGCCAGATTCTTGTCCTCACCTATCCGCTTATCGGGAATTACGGCGTACCAGGGGAAAAGGCTGATGGTGATCTTTCCCTTCATTTCGAGTCAGACCGGATTCATGCTTCGGCATTGATCGTCTCCGATTACTCTTTTTCTCATAATCATTGGAATGCGGCTCAAAGTCTATCCGACTGGTTGAAACAGCAGGGGATTCCTGCCTTGCACCGTGTTGACACACGAGCACTGACCAAGCGATTGAGAGAAAAAGGCACGATGCTCGGGAAGATTGTCTTTGATAAAGATATCGCACTTTACGATCCCAACAAGGAGAATCTCATCCAGAAGGTTTCGGTCCCGGAACCGGTCATCTACAATGATAAAGGGGAAAGGAAGATCATCGTCATCGATTGTGGAGTGAAATACAATATCCTCAGGTCTTTAATAGAGAGGGATTGTTGTGTCATCCGTGTACCCTGTGACTTTGATTTTCTGGATCGTTCCTTTGATGGTGTCGTGATCTCTAATGGACCCGGTGATCCAAAAGTGTGTCAGGAGACAATAGCCATAGTGAAAAAGTGTTTTGAAAAGAAAATCCCGACTTTTGGAATCTGTCTCGGAAACCAGTTGATGGCTCTTGCTGCTGGGGCCGACACTTTCAAGCTCAAATACGGCCATCGGAGCCAGAACCAGCCCTGTCTCCACGTGGGGACAAAGCGATGTTTCATAACATCCCAGAACCACGGATATGCCGTCGAGACAAATTCTTTGCCAAAAGATTGGGAACCTTGGTTTGAGAATGTGAACGACAGCACCAATGAAGGGATTCGGCATAGGCGTTTGCCCTTTATGTCTGTGCAGTTCCATCCAGAACATCGCCCTGGGCCTGTGGACACATCTTTTTTATTCGATACCTTCTTGGAGCTCCTTCAAAAATGAAAAAAGTCATTCTGCTGGGGAGCGGAGCGCTTAAGATAGGACAGGCAGGAGAGTTCGACTACTCGGGAAGCCAGGCTATAAAGGCTTTAAAAGAAGAGGGAATCAGCGTCGTTTTGGTCAATCCCAATATTGCTACCATCCAGACATCCGAGGCTCTCGCAGACAAGATTTATTTCCTCCCAGTCACCCCTTATTTTGTGGAAAGAATTATCGAAAAAGAAAGGCCGGATGGTATACTCCTTGGTTTCGGAGGACAGACAGCGTTGAACTGTGGAGTGGAACTGCATGACAAGGGTGTATTCCAAAGATTTGACGTCGAGGTTTTGGGCACTTCTATCCAAGCCATCAAAGACAGTGAGGACCGGAAAAATTTTGTAGAAAGGTTGACAGAGATAAACCTGAAGGTTCCCCGGAGTATTGCTGTCACATCGGTGCCACAGGCCTTGGCGGCTGCAGAAAAAATCGGTTATCCTGTGATGGCCAGAGTCGCTTATGCTCTTGGCGGCCTGGGTTCGGGCATCTCCTATGATGAAGAAGAGCTCCTGGATACCGCCAAGAAAGCTTTTGCTTTCACCAATCAGATCCTCATTGAAGAATATCTGGAGGGGTGGAAAGAGGTGGAGTACGAAGTCGTCAGAGACAGTTTTGACAACTGCATCACGGTCTGTAACATGGAGAATTTCGATCCCATGGGGATCCACACTGGGGAAAGTATCGTCATCGCCCCTTCTCAGACACTGACAAATCAGGAGTACCATAAACTCAGAGATATTTCCATAAAGGTCATCAGACACTTGGGTATTATCGGAGAATGCAATATCCAATTTGCCCTGGATAGGAAGAGCGATGATTATAGGATCATCGAAGTCAATCCACGGCTTTCCAGAAGCAGCGCCCTGGCCTCAAAAGCGACAGGATATCCTCTTGCTTTTATCGCGGCTAAACTGGCCTTGGGCTATTCCTTGATCGATCTGCCCAACTCGATAACCAAGAAAACCATGGCCTGTTTTGAACCTGCCCTTGATTATGTTGTGGTCAAGATTCCCCGCTGGGATTTGACCAAGTTCAAGAGAGCTTCGAAGAAAATCGGGAGCGAGATGAAAAGCGTTGGAGAGGTGATGGCCATAGGTCGGATGTTTGAAGAAGCTCTGCAAAAAGCACTTCGCATGCTGCAGGTCGGGATGTACGGGCTGGTCTGTAATGATATCTCCTTCGACGATTTGGAGACAGAACTCAGGAATCCGACCGATAAACGGATCTTTGCCATTGCCGAAGCGGTGAAACATTTCTCTATTGAGGAGATTCATGCTTTAACCCTGATCGACCGATGGTTTCTGTACAAAATCAAAAATATCGGAGACCTGGAACAGAAGCTGAGTGAGCGGGATTACCGAGATTTCCCGAGAGATTTATTGGTCAAAGCCAAACAGCACGGATTTTCCGATAAACAGATTGCCCTTCTTTGTGACAAAGGAGAGCTGGATATTCGCGATCTGAGAAAACGGCAAAACGTCCAGCCTGTTGTGAAGCAAATCGACACCTTGGCTGCCGAGTATCCAGCTCAGACGAATTACCTTTATCTCACCTACAACGGCTCAGAAGATGATATGGACTTTAGTGATAAAGATAAGGTCATTGTGCTTGGTTCAGGTTCCTATCGAATCGGTTCGTCTGTGGAGTTCGACTGGTGCTGTGTCAACGCCGTGATCAGCCTGAGAGGCCTGGGGTATAAAACCATCATGATCAACTACAATCCAGAAACAGTCAGCACGGATTATGATATCTGCGATCAGCTCTATTTTGATGAATTGAGTTTTGAAACAGTTGCCGATATCTACGAGAAGGAATCACCTGAAGGACTCATCATATCTATGGGAGGACAGATTCCGAATAACCTTGCGATGAAATGCAATCAGTATGGTTTTAACATCCTCGGGACGTCTCCTTTGAGCATAGACAATGCGGAAAACAGACATAAATTCTCGGCACTGCTGGATGAGCTGGGAATCGACCAGCCTGAATGGAAGGAGCTCACCGATATTGAAGCGGCTAAATCCTTTGCCAGCAGTGTGGGTTATCCTGTTCTTGTGAGACCGAGTTATGTTCTCAGCGGAGCAGCCATGTCGGTAGCCCTGAATGATGCAGAGCTCATTCACTATTTGGAGAAAGCCTCCCGCGTAAGTCCTGAATATCCTGTGGTCATCAGTAAGTTCATAGAAGACGCCAAAGAGATCGAGATCGATGCTGTGGCCAAGAAAGGGGAATTGTTTATCTATGCCATCTGTGAACACGTCGAGAATGCAGGAGTCCATTCCGGAGATGCCACCATGGTTCTGCCTCCGCAGAGAACCTATCTGGAAACGACAAGACGGATGAAAAGGATTGCCAGGCAAATTGCTCAATCTTTGGAAATAAACGGACCTTTCAACATTCAGTTTATCGCCAAAGATAATGAAGTGAAAGTCATCGAATGCAACTTAAGAGCGTCACGCTCATTCCCCTTTGTCTCCAAGATATTCAAATTGAACTTCATCGATATAGCAACCAAGATTATCATGGGAGAGGATGTGCCAAGAATAGACAAGTCCTGCTTCGAATTGGACTATGTGGGTGTCAAAGCTCCACAGTTTTCCTTCACACGCATCAAGGGTGCAGACCCGATTTTGAGCGTGGAGATGGCTTCGACAGGGGAAGTAGCGTGTATCGGAGACAATTTCGAAGAAGCCTTTTTAAAAGCCCTGTTGTCTGTGGGATTTCGGCTGCCGAAAAAAAACATCATGCTGTCCACTGGTCCGTTCGAGAGCAAAGCCAAATTTCTTCCCCACGCAAAGAGATTGATAGACCTCGGTTTCAACCTGTATGCCACTCGGGGCACGGCAGATTTTATGAAATACAATGGTATCCATTCAGAGATTCTATACTGGCCGCTCGAAAAAAAAGAACCCAACGCGCTAAGCTATATTCAGGAATTGAAGCTGGATCTGATCATCAACATTCCTAAAAGCGTCGATGAGCAGGAACTGACAAACGATTACATCTTGCGAAGAAAAGCGGTGGATTTCAACATCCCACTGATCACCAATTTGCAATTTGCAGAGCGATTCATCGATGCGATCTCCAGAACGGGGGTTGATGAATTGAGCATCAAATCCTGGGACGAATACTAAAGACTTCTTTAACCAATTTTTGGAGGGGAAAGATGTTGTAAAAAAGGATTCTGCACAATTTTTTAATAACTTGACAATATCTATAAAAAATGTAAAAATAGTATGAAATAAGACAACATATGGAGGTCCAAATGACGAGATTCGCAAAAATGCTCCTCTTGATAATGGCTGTTTCCTTTGTGTTTGTGATGGTGACTACAGCAGATCAGAAGACGGATGAGATGGTCAAGTGTCCGGTGAGCGGAGAGGAAATAAAAAAATCTGAAGCTAAGGGAACTTTTGAGTATGAAGGAAAGACCTATTATTTTTGCTGCGAAAACTGTAAAGAAAAATTCATGAAGAACCCTGAGAAATATGCTCACCAAGAGTCTCATGAAAGGCAGATGTGTGCCCATCATCATGCAGAAGATTCCACTGTTGATCCAGTATGTGGAATGAAGGTCAAGAAGTCTGAGGCTAAAGCCACTTATGAATACGACGGAAAAACATATTACTTCTGTATGGAAGCCTGCAAGGATAAATTCGTTAAGGATCCAGAAAAGTATGTGAAGACGGATGGAGAAAAAGTTGTTTGTCCGGTGAGCGGAGAAGAAATCAACAAATCAGAAACAGCAGGGTCCCATGAATACAACGGAAAGACCTATTATTTCTGTTGCGATGGATGCAAAGAAAAGCTTTTGAAAGATCCCGAGAAATACATAAAGAAATAGCCCTCCGAGACAATACTCAAAGGAATCCTTTACCTTTCAGCCAATCATCGTTATAGATTGTGCTCAGATATCGAGTGGCTGAGTCCGCAAATATGGTGACAATACGAGCCGGCCGATCAATATCCTTTGCCAGACGAAGGGCCGCCCACACGGCAGCCCCACTCGATCCCCCGGCCAAAATGGCTTCCTTATTTGCCAATTCTCTTGTCATTTGAAAAGCACGTTTGTCGGAAATCTGATAGACATCGTCTATCAAATTCAAGTCTACACACCCGATCAAAAATTCATCACCCAGACCTTCCAGATAGTAAGGAGAAGGCTTGATGAGTTTCTTGGAGTGAAAATAGTCGTAAAAGATGGAGCCCACAGGGTCCACGCCTATGACTTTAATTTTCGGGTCTTTTTCTTTGAGATACTTGGATACACCACAGATGGTCCCGCCAGTGCCGATGCCTGCAACAAAATAGTCTATTTGTCCTTCCATCTGCTTCCAGATTTCAGGCCCGGTTGTGTGATAGTGGGTCTCGTTGTTTTCTCTGTTGTTGTGCTGGTCAAAATAGTATCCTCCTGTTGTTTCTCGGACTATCCGGGGAGTGATATTGTTATAGCTGTTTGGAGATTCAGGCGGAAGAGTGTGATCGACCATCACAAGTTCCACGTTCATCGCCCTAAGAAATTTTATCTTTTCCAAACTCAAGCTATCGCGCACTACCATCTTCACCTTATACCCCTTCACAGAGCAGACCATTGCCAGGCCCAAAGCTGTATTGCCTGAGGAGTTGTCGATGATTGTGTCTCCTGGTTTGATCCTTTTTTCTTGTTCTGCTTTTTCGATCATGTATTTGGCGATTCTATCCTTGATACTTCCCATAGGATTCAGAAATTCGAGTTTAGCAAAGATCTCGGCCTTGACGCCCTCTGCAATCTTGTTCAATCGAATGATTGGAGTATTGCCCACAGCATCGAGAATATGCATGTAAGGATTTTTTTGGAAGAGTGTGAATTTTTTGATCACTTTGGATGACCTTTTATGCATGAGATTTGAATCATTCAGAATGACGTTTATAGCACTCCGATCAGGATCTGTCAATTTCTTCATGGTTTAGGTAACCATCCTTATTTCCTTATTATCAAAAGGCTTTATACAATCTTTTAGGCTGATCCTTCCTCGCCGTCCGACTGTGTCGGATTCCCTTAAATCCATTTTAATAGAACCTGAACTACCTCCTGGTATCCTTGGAACATTGGGATCTGGCTTCTCTGAGACCTTCTTGAACCATCTGAGATTCATGACTTCGAATGGCTCTGTGAATGCTGTGTATTTGACGTCAGCAAGATTTGGACACGGCATGATATTTTCTAAGCTATAGTTTACGTATAATAAAACCAAGCAAGGAGATATCTATGAGTGTCAAGACAAAAGCCACACCTGAATCC
>CAYFWF010000021.1:0-84172 GCA_964346815.1 uncultured Eubacteriales bacterium
CGTCTACCGCACTCTTGTACGAAACGGGCTGAGACGTTTACCGAAGAGTGCACCCCGTAGGGCTATTCACACGCGACGTTATGCTAAAAAAGTCCCCGGCCATCACATTCAGGTTGATATTAAATTTGTCTCTTTGAGAAACTTTGAAGGCAAAAGAGTCAGGCGTTTTCAGTATACGGCTATTGACGATGCTACCCGGATCAGGGCGATGAAAATCTCTCCACCTCACAATCAGCAGAATGCCATAAAGTTTATTGATTATGTAATAGAGAAATTCCCCTTCCGTATCCATACGATAAGAACAGACCGGGGGCATGAGTTTCAAGCCCAGTTTCATTGGCATGTCGAGGATAAAGGGATAAGGCATGTCTCTATCAAACCTCGCTCTCCACAGCTCAACGGAAAGGTCGAAAGATCCCTCCGAACGGATCAAGAAGAATTTTATCAACTGTTGACATATACAGATGATGTGGATTTAAATGAGAAATTAGCAGAGTGGGAACGGTTTTATAACTTCGATCGTCCGCATGGTGCGTTTAAAGGCAAAACGCCCTATGAAGCATTGAGGAGTATGTTAGAATAAATGAGATATTGTGCGGGAGCGTATGAAGTATTACACTTCATGGATCAAGATAAAATGGAAGAGGCCCGGGCTGCATTCGAGTTGAATATAACATTGTTCCCAAAGTCGTTTAACGCATGGAATAGTTATGCGGAATATTTTATGAAGAGTGGAGACAATCCCTCCGCAATAAAATATTATAAGAAATCACTCGAGCTAAATCCCTACAATGAAAATGCTATCGAGAAGTTGAAGCGGCTCCAAAACTAGATATTAACACATCGATAATGCACAACGCTAAGGAGGACTAGCACTCGGAATTTGCTGATATCGGATGACAGTCAATGCTCGATCTATTTAAAATGTCAAAAAAAGCAGAATATTTACACGTTTAAGATTATTTATTTTTATAAAAGGAGATAAAACATGAAGTCAAAAGTTCAAATTTCAGTTTTGCTTATTTGCATTGTCTGTTTTGTTCAAACCGCAGCTCAAGAAAACAACAAAAGGTTTAAGGCGGCAGAATCATGCCTAGTTCCTGGATCATGTACGATATTTGCTGCTTCCTTCGACAGTACCGTACTCTACGGAAATAACGAGGATTATAGAATCCCAGAAACGTATTATTGGGCTGAACCTTCCGGTGAGAAAACATACGGTGGAGTCTTTCTCGGTTTCGACAACTTTTTCCCCCAAGGAGGTGTAAATGAGAAAGGCCTAGCTTTTGATTTCAATGCTTTACCGGAAGCTCCTCTGAATCCTCATCCTGAGCTCCAGGATCGCGGTGATATCATAAAAAAGATTTATCAAACTTGTGCGACTGTGGAAGAAGCTATCGCCCTGGCCAAAAAGTATAACTGGGGTTCGTCGCTCAGATGGCAGGTGTTATTGGCAGATGCATCGGGCGATGCTGTTGTCATCAGTGCAGGACCGGATGGAGAGCTCGCGTTCACCAGGAAGCCACCCGGGGACGGGTACCTGGTTTCCACCAATTTCAACCGGGCCAATCCAAAGAATACTTATCGCGGCAGCTATCCGTGCTGGCGTTACAATAAGGCAGTCCAGATGCTGGATAAGATAAAGGATGAGAAGGATCTTACAGTGGATTCTTTCAAGTCCATTCTGGATGCCTGCCACGTTGAGGGCGCAGTCGGGAATACGCTGTATTCGAATGTATTCGACCTTAAAAACGGTATCATTTATATCTATCACTGGCATCAGTTTGATGAGACCGCAGTTCTCAAGGTAGCTGATGAGATCGCCAAAAAGCAATCGCCCACCCGCATCAAGGATCTTTTTTCAGAAGAAACAGTCAAGCGGGCTGAGGATGAATACCGCAAATATAAGGAGAAGAAGTAAGCCGCTTTGGCTGGCTGCGAAAATCGTTGAAGATCTTAAACCAAAAGAATTACAGGAGAATAGAAAGCCATGAAACCAAAAGCATTATGTATTGGAATTCTATGGTGCGCAATTATCATATTTGAAAGTTGCGCTCAAGGGGATGGTGTTCAGGTCCTTAAAGGTCCTTATCTCGGCCAGAGACCGCCGGGAAATACACCAGAGGTTTTTGAGCCGAAGATCGTTTCTACAGGTCTCGATGAGTTGAATTCTGTGTTCTCCCCCGATGGACGCGAATTTTATTTCTGTGTGCGGAATTTTTTAGGCGCTGTGTCGATCTTCCAGATGAGAATGGAAGGGGAGAATTGGTCGCAGCCAAAGTTACTGCCATTTGCATCCAGATACGGTGACATCGATGTGACGATGTCTCCCGACGGCAGCAAAATTCTGTTCAGTTCTCTCAGGCCGGTACCAGGGAGTGAAGAGCCTAAGGAAGACTATGATTTCTGGATGGTGGAAAAAGAGGGAGATACTTGGGGAAGTCCGATCCATCTGGGTGAAGATATCAATTCCGATCGCCATGACTTCTATCCGATGATGGCAGAAAGCGGAACAATTTACTTCTCGAGCCAAAGGGAAGGTCCCGGGACAAACAACATTTACAGATCGGAATGTATTGAAGGAAGATATTCGAAAGCCGTTAAGCTCGGCGATGCCATAAATACAGAGCATAGAGAATTTGATCCATATATCTCACCCGATGAGAGCTTCCTTATTTTTACTTCGAATCGCCCTGAAGGATTCGGGTCAGGTGATTTGTATGTCAGTTTTAAAGATCAAGAAGGTAACTGGACGACAGCCAAGAATATAGGCGATAAAATCAACACACCCGGCTCGGAATACTGTTCGATGGTGTCACCAGATGGGAAATATCTTTTCTTTACGGGTGCAGGAAGAGACGGCAGAAGAATTCCGGATAAACCGTTCACCTATGAAGATTTCATGAATGGTCATAACAGGGCGAAAAACGGATTGAGCGATATTTACTGGGTGGATGCCAGAATCATCGAAGATCTTAAACCAAAAAAATAATTATAATAAATTCATGAAATGTATTCATCGAGAGGAGTGTCCTGAATGATATTCAGAATTATTTTGGTCTGCTTTATGTCGATTTGCAGCATGGGGATGAAGGTTCATACGAAAATTCCGGTGGCTGATGTTTTTAAACTGATGGATGAGATCAACCGGGTGAAAAAGGATGCCCTTTGGCCAGGATTTTATCCGGGAGATATCCCCACAGCTATTTTTGACGGTATCAATACATATCTCTTCAAACATCCTTCACCGCCCGAAGCATTCATGGTTTTAAGGGAAAATGAGGATGCATGGATATTTAAGGGCCAGCATGATCAGGTAAGGGGAAACAGTCGGGTGCAGCTTAATGGCATCTGGACGGCGACATCCGTTCTGAGAACCCATTCCAGGCTTACGGGGGAGAAATATTCCATGCAAAACCTGGCAGGTATAATCATTCATGAGCAGTTCCATGTATTCCAAAGGCTAAAACACCCGGATTGGCGTCCTAATGACAGTTATCTCTTCAATTATCCATTAGATACTCCGGAAATGTTAGCCTTCCGCAGACTGGAAACAGAAGCCTTCCGAAGAGCGGTCATTTCCCAGGCCCCTGAGGAGGCATCAGGATGGATTAAAGAATCTCTCAGGTGGCGGGATAAAAGACATCGTT
Organism: uncultured Eubacteriales bacterium; assembly: GCA_964346815.1. Taxonomy (GTDB): domain Bacteria; phylum Acidobacteriota; class Aminicenantia; order Aminicenantales; family Aminicenantaceae; genus CAYFWF01. The sequence continues at coordinate 3,651 of CAYFWF010000021.1, forward strand.
TTTTGGACGATGTTCTCATTCAATACGAAGGAGAACTGCAGCGTTTTGAAGGCTTGGCCGAATACATTGAATGTATATCAGGTGGGAAAGATCTTAGCCGGATTCCTGTGGATCCCGGATTCGCTCCCGGTGCAATCCGGCATCTGGGGTATCTTATGGGCAGATGGACAGCGGCCATTCTCGACATGCTGGATCCCGATTGGAAAGAGACCATGGAGTCGGGTCAAACAGAGTATCTCCATGAGATTCTCGAAATGGCTGTTTCCGCTTTCGATCATACATGTGTATTTTCCGATGAAGAACAGGAATCATTTTTACAAAAGGCCAAGGAAGATGTTAGGGAAAGAAAGAATACTGTACAAAGACTGAGGGAAGAATTCGACTCTCAGCCTGGATACCGGATTGAAATTGTTTCCTTTCAAACACCGCTTGGACTGGTGATGTTTTTTGCCGACCGTACTGAAACCCTTTCTCAAAGGGAACTGCTTCACGAGTTTTTGCTGATGCTGCGGAATGACAGGGGGGCAGTCACAGTACGGGAACTGATGAGTATCACAGAGAATGACGGCTCTACAGGTGTGGAAAAGCTCGCGGTCGCCGGGATCTCAGAAGAGCCGTTGATCGAGAATATTGAAGGCAAGATCAAAATAACAGCAAAAGGATTCCATGCTGAATTCAGTGGAGCCGAAGTCGAAGAGCACCAAAATATGATTAGGATTAGGCTCCGATAATGGAATGCTCGTAAAATGACTAAAACTTACTGGCAGGGCCTTGGTGAGGCCAAAAACAAACATCTTGTCTTTTATTCTCATGTTCAAGGCTGTAAAAGGAAGCATCTCAAAATCCGTGACCGAAGAAGAGAGCATTGGGGAATGTATTCGCTCCAGTAAGATTTTAAACGCCATTCCCTCACCAAACTTCTCGGCCTTGCGGAACTCCGCGCCTTTATCCGTTCTTGTACCTTGTTATCCTCTGAGATCTTCATGCTACTCCCCTTGATCAAACCGTGCTCAAACAGTCCTCAGGTCCGACTTCGTCGGATTCCCTCAAAGTTTGGCTCGAGAAGGCTAAATCTTCCGATGTCGCTCAATCCATTCCCCAATGCCCTTATGCCATCACGGTTTTGGAGATGCTTACGCTGTAAAGTCATTGATTGACTCCATCTGACCATATGTGATATGAAAACGCTTCGTTTCTTCAATCCGAGTAATAGGCATGAAGAAGAAGTCCTCTGTTGTCATTCTGGTTCTTCTGGTCATTGGCTTCACTCTCTCCCTTTTCCCTTCCTGCCGAAGGGCTCCCCGGCCGCTGAATATCATCCTCATGATCTCAGACGGCTGCGGCTACAACTGTTTCGATCTGGCTAGCCTTTACCAGTACGGCCGGACCGAAACTCAAATCTACGATTCTTTTCCTGTCCGATTTGCTGTCAGCACTCATTCTGTCTCCGGTACACCTTATGATCCTCAAAAAGCCTGGGCATCCTTTGACTTTGTCCTCTCTAATCCCACCGATTCCGCAGCTTCTGCCACAGCCATGGCGACCGGTGTAAAAACCATAGATGACGTGGTCTGCCTCGACCCAGAAGGGGCCAGGCTCAAAAGCATCATCGAGCTGGCTGAGGATTTAGGCAAGAGAACAGGAACCGTCACCTCGGTGCCTTTCAGTCACGCCACTCCGGCTCCCTTTCTAGCCCATGCTGACAACCGCTATGAGTATGAAGACATCGCACGACAGATCATCCGGGAGAGTTCGGCCGAGGTAGTCATGGGATGCGGCCACCCTTACTATGATAAGTCCGGGCGGCCTGTAGAGGAGCCGAACTTCCGCTATGTGGGAGATGAAGAAACATGGGAGGCTCTTATCGGCGGCGAATTAGGTGCCGATGCTGACGGAGACGGCAGAGCTGAGCCCTGGACAGTGATCCAGACTGCTGAGGCATTCCGGTCTCTGATTGAAGGACCGACACCCAGCCGGGTCTTCGGGATAGTTCCCACTTACAGAACCCTCCAACAGGAACGGGAAGGTGAGGAGCAGGCTGATCCATTCGATGTTCCCTTAATTCCAACTGTCCCCACCTTGAGTGAAATGGCCCTGGCAGCGCTCAACGTCCTCGATGATGGCCCTAATGGATTTTTCCTCATGATCGAAGGAGGAGCTGTTGACTGGGCGGGGGAGGAGAACCAAACTGGACGCCTGATCGAGGAGCAGATTTTCTTCAACAGGACAGTGGAGGCTGTGGTGGAATGGATCGAATCCCACAGCCGCTGGGAGGATACCCTGATCATCGTCACAAGCGACCATGAGACGGGTTACATCACCGGCCCGGGGTCGAGAAAAGAACCGCCCGATGGAGACCTGTCCAAAACCTGGAAACCACTGATAAATAAAGGAAAAGGGGAGGTCCCTGGAATGGAGTGGCACTCTGACGAGCATACCAACTCTCTTGTTCCCCTGTATGCAAAGGGATACGGGAGCGAACGGTTTGCTGTTCTGGCCGATGAAACAGATCCGGTACACGGGCCCTATCTTGACAATACCGAAATCGGGCATCTCATGTTCGAATTACTGAGAGAACGAAGCCGCAGACGCTAATTATAACCTCAAGGGGCCGAATGACTCTAGCTCTCCCTACAAGAGAAACCCTCAAGCTGCTGGCTCGATCGATAGGAAGGGATTTTTGCAGATTTCCGAAATAGAGAATCTCTGGCATGTTTTTTGCTGAATATTTAATTGGGTGGGTACAGGATTGATTAATGGAAGAGGAGGAATAAGTGATGAAAAAGTTCAGCATTATTATTATCGTGTTTTTTCCCCTGGCGCTGTTCGCCCAGGTTCAGGATCATCCCATCGAGGTCCATTTTTATCCCCACGCCCTTTCCCCTCAGGACTCTCTTCAAGACGGCCCATTTGGCAAAAAATTAGACATACAGGAAGATACCTTTCTTATATGGGTCGATCTGTTCCCCGGGATGTTCTTTGCCCATGAAACTGCCTATATTTTGATATCGAAGGGGAATATCCGGACAGAGAGGGGGGATTGGTGGCCGGTCCTCAACGGCAAAATGATTCTCCATAACGAACACGAAAATTATGCCCTTATCAGTCCATTTGAACTGGCGCTCATATCCGGTAATGGATATATCGATGAGAAGATCATCATCCATGTCTATCCCCACGAGCTCACCTCCCAAGACCGGCTTGCGGATGGGCCTGCGGAAAAATTGTACAGAATTAATGACAACTGTCTCCTTGTTTGGGTGGATCTCTTACCAGAAGCCTTTTTTGCCCATCCTACGGCTTACCTCCTGATATCGAGGGAGCGCATCAGGGCAGAACATGGAAATTGGTGGCCCATTCTGAACGGCAAAAGAATACTCTATGGCGAGCAGAACAAAACCGGGATAATCTCCCCCTTCAAAGTATCCTCTATTCCTCATTCCCCAGTTTGGCTCGAGAAGAAAAACTAAAACGGTCAGTAGACGAATCGCAGGACGAAATTTTGGCTGATGACCTTTTCATTATAGAAATCGTCCTCGGCGTACTTTGCGGAGGATATAGTCTGCTTCTTGTATTCCCCGAACATCGGCCAGAAGACCGACGAGAGTTTTTTCGACGCTTTCCGGAATGAAATTTTTGAGCATTAATTGTAGCTTGTTAAAAACCAAAAAAAGCCGAATGTCGTATAAATCTAAAAAAATTTGTTCCGAATGGAGGGGAAATGACGCACTTAATGAGCAAAATCGCCACATTCATCCTACTGATTGTCTTTTTGCCGATAGCACATCAGGGGGGATCTGAACTGCCTTTGCATCAAAAGAGATTGAGCGACAGAGTCTTGATCGTCTGGGCCTGCGACTACATGCAGTCGATCGCTACAGTTGCCCTGGCGACCGAGAAAGGAATCGTGGTGATCGAAACAAGCTTGAACCGGTCCCATGATGCCAGAATCAGGCAGGTGATCCAGAAAGAATTCGGGAGAAGCGACTTCAAATATCTGATAAACACACACTTCCACCACGATCACACGGCCGGGAACCAGATTTATGCCGATGCGACGATTATCGGGCATAAAAACGTCCCGGCAGGGATGAAAGAGGAACTCACCGGGGAAGGATTGGCCAAACTTGTCGATAAATTTAAGGGCATGTTGAAGGACCGAAAAGAAGCGTTGAAACATTTGGAGCCCGAATCCAGAGATTATAAGTTTACACAGGAGTTCATTGCCTGCCTCGAGCTGGCGATTCCAGAACTACTGAGGGGTTTTGTTCCCACCTTTCCTTCCATATTGTTCGAAAAAATTCTGATACTCGACATGCGGGATATGACCCTAGAGCTGTATTCTCTAGGAGGCATGCACACGGACAGCGACATCGTGATCTTTGTGCCAGAAGAAGGGCTTGTCGCCATTGGAGATGTGCCTCCGGATCAAGTGCTGCCGTATATCAGAAAGGAACTGAAATCTGACTTTGCGGTCACCCTGGAGAACTGGGGCAGAATCGTGGACAGCGGAAGGGAGATCAAATATGTGAACATGGCCCATTCGGATATGTTTCTTTCTGTCGAGACATTCAGCCAGCAGTACAGATACTTAAGCACCCTGTGGCAGGAAGTATCGGAGATGCACCGTCAGGGGCTGTCCTTGGAAGAAGCCAAGAAGAAATACAGCATAGAAGAGGACTTTCCTTATTTCAAGGACAGGATAACCAAAAGGCGGGATATCGACATCCATGAACACAATATCGAAGCGATTTGGGAGAGAATCTCTCAAAACGATTAGACCGCGTCGGTGCAGTTCATTTCGAAAGCAGTTATATCCTATTTAAGATTTTTTTATCTAGAGCATTCTCTCGCTCTCTCTGTGCCTGCAGTACAGCGTGTATCATCTGTCCCCGGCTGTTCACGCCCAGCTTCTGATAGATGTTGTAGATGTGGTTCTTGACTGTATTGTAGGAAATGAACAGCAAAAAAAGAGCTTACCGCTTCGCAGCTCTCCAAGCCGCAGTGAATCCGTCCGGATGTGGATATGAATTGTTCAGAATCGAACAGAAGGTGGTTTGGAGATGGTCGAAAACCCTATAGATTAGTTTTGGTACATTTTTTGCAGATAATCTATTAGGCGCGAAAAACTGATTAATAAGTGATCATGTCAACAATTATTGGGAGTAAGTCATGTGTAAAAATAATATCATAATCATTATCATCATTATCCTCTTTGTCTTTTTGTTCTTTTCGGCTGCTGTATATCCTTGTCAGGAACAGGAGGGTGTCCTTACTCCGGAGAATTTCAATGAGGCAAGACTCAATCGTCTCCAGCCACCCGATAAGGTCATGGATGTCATCGGAATCGTGCAGGGGATGACCGTTGCAGAGATCGGAGCAGGGCGCGGGCGCTATGTGGTGCAGCTGGCCGTTAGAGTCGGAGAGAGCGGCAAAGTCTATGCTGAGGACATAGATTCCGCTGCCCTGCGGCATTTGGAACAACGCTGTAAACGGTGGGGGCTGAAAAACATCGAGACCATTCTCGGGGATGTTACGGATCCGAGGCTGCCTGAGGGAGAACTGGACCTGATCTTTGTTATCTCCTCTTACCACCATTTTGATGATCCGGTTGAGCTGATGCGGAACGCAAGATCTGCACTCAAATCCGATGGAAAGTTGGCGATCGGCGAGTGGCTTCCAAGGGATGAGAAAGACAGCGGATACAACACCCCTGAGGAGATGGAAGCTCAAATGAATGCTGCCGGCTATAAGCTCGAACGCATCGAGACTTTTCTTGAAAAAAATAATATGTACATCTATATTTTCAGTATTGACGGCAGCCAATAAGGTTTACATCATTAACCATCCACTCCGTAACAAATTTTCTTGAATTCCTCCCTCGCTCTTCTCACCAAAAAAGGCTTGTTTTATCTCAATTGTCTGATATTATTTTGTTTGAGGGAGGAAATAATGCTTATGAAATATCAAGTGCTTCTCCACGACTTGATTTTCTCCCCTTATTCGATTTATGTTCTTTTTACGGCGAATCGCTTAAAAGTATTTTCGTTTCTTGCAGGAAAAGAGATGACGATCGATGAAATTGCGAATGTAACAGGCGCTCGGATACGTCCTCTAGAAGGATTGCTGGATGGGTGTGTGGCCCTCGGACTTTTACGAAGGCATGGTGAACGCTACCGGAATTCGCATGAGAGCGAGGCTTATCTTGTGGAAGGAAGGCCGCTTTATCTGGGTGATATCATTGAAGTTCAATCCATCGAAGTTGGCAATTGGGAAAGACTTTACGACCTGGTTATGGGCGGCGGCACATGCAGAGAGAAGGAAGCCAAGGCGGAAGTCACTCCTGATTTATTCACTAAGGCGATGAACAACCTCGGAATGCTCGGAGAAGCTGAGGCATTGGCGGGTGCCGTCGACCTAACAGATTGTAAGACATTAATAGATGTGGGATGCGGATCTGGCCTTTACTCTATCACCCTGTGTCGTCATTACCCCGATCTTCAAGCAGTCCTCTTAGACAAAAAAGAGGTTTTGAAAGTCACGAATCGATTCATAAAGAAAAGCAGCCTGAAGAATCGCATGAGCGTTCGAGCCGCTGACATTCTCGAGGAACCATACGGGACCGGCACGGATGTGGTCCTTCTTTCAGATGTCCTTTATCAGGACAGTTCCACCTGCATTCGGATCCTTCGGTCTGCATATGATGCGCTGGCTCCGGGTGGGCTCTTGATTATTCGAGGCTATTATACGGATCCTGAAAGCTCTCAACCCCTGTTCGGTTCTCTTTTTGCCCTGGGACGATTGCTTGCTGATGAGAACCGGGAGATCATTTCGGTCCCATTGCTCCACAGTTGGGTCGAGAAGGCCGGATTCAGAATCACAGCATCTCATGCCCTTACCGAAAGATCCACATGTATTCAGGCAAGGAAATGATCCAATTCGCTGTAAACGACATGATTTACTCCATGACTCATTGACGGGATTCAAGGCAAATGAGCATCGATTTGATGAGGTTCATCGACCGGAATGTTGGCATTCCACTTTGTCTCCTCTTTTCGGCTTTTCATAGATTTCTGAGACTTTTCAAGAAGCCGGTTTATATAAAAAACCCGAAAAAAATTCTCTTTATCGAAATGTCAGAGATGGGAAGTCTGGTTCTTTCGTATTCTCTCTTCAGAAAGACCAGAGAGCTTTATCCTGAATCTTCTTTATATTTTCTTACTTTCGAGGAAACACGGAATGCTGTGGATGTCCTCGATTTTTTTTCTGAAGAAAATATCATCACCATGCCAGGCAAAAGCATCTTCAAATTTCTTTTTTCATCTGTCCGTGCTGTACGAAAATTGAGAAAGGAAAAGATCGATTTCGTCCTGGATATGGAGCTCTTTTCGAGGTTCACGGCACTTTTGAGCTACATCATCGGAGCGAAGAACAGAATCGGTTACCACAAACAGACAAACGAAGGATTGTACAGAGGCAATTTTTTAACCCATAAAGTGCCGTTCAATCCCCACATACACATCGCTTATAATATGCTCAACCTGGTTTATGCTTTAAATTGTCCTGTGGACAATATTCCCCTGACTAAATTCCCATATACAAAACAGGATATCCTCATCCCGAAAATTGAGATGTCTTCCAAAGGGAAAGAGGCTATCCTTTCAAAACTTTTAAAGGAAAATAATGAAATTCTGCATGCAGAGAAGCTGATTCTTGTCAACCCAAATGCAAGTGACATCATCCCTATCCGAAGATGGCCTCTTGAAAAATATATCGGGCTCATAAAGCTGCTTTTAAAGCACGAAGGAATTTTCATAATCTTGACTGGAATAGAATCAGAGAAGAGAGAAGCGGCACAAATCTGCCAGGCAGCCGAATCGAACAAATGTATAAATTTCGCAGGGAAGACCACTTTTTCTGAACTCATCGATCTTTATCACGCTGCTGACATCTTGATTACCAATGACAGCGGCCCGGTTCACTTTTCATCCATGACAGACATTAAGACATTTGTCTTTTTTGGTCCAGAGACTCCGAGATTGTATGGGCCTCTGGATAATGATACACGTGTCTTTTATTCCAACTTCAGTTGCAGTCCCTGTGTCTCTGCGTTTAATCACAGAAAATCTCTCTGCAATAATAACGAGTGCTTAAAAGCCATCTCTGTCCAATCCGTATATCAGGAAGTCTCCAAATTCCTATAAGCCAATTAAGCCACCAATTAAAGACAGGTTATTTGGTGGCGGTTTCAAGTTTATCAGCAATTTTCATTAAAAGGCCTTGAGTCTCTTTATGGATTCTCTCTGATTCTGACAATGGGAGGGAACCCGCATAACAATTTCGCCGAGCAAAACCGCGGATCTCTCGAGCAATCGCCTTGTTTTCCCTGAGCCTTATGTTCGCACTCTTCTCAAGGAGCAGATTTGTATAATCGACAAGGTCCTTTGTTTTTTCCGATGTCAATGTCCAGGTTGACTCCAGTTCTTTTAAAAGAGCATGGGCTTCACGCAGGAGCATAACGTCCATTCTTCTCTTCTCTTTTTTTCTTTGGAATAATTTTGAAAGAAGTTGGATGGTTTGGCCAATGATTTTGATATCCCCGATCATCAGATATGAAGCCTCACATCATTAACGATATCCTGCTTTCATTAATTGTTCCACTGACTCTATAGGATTATCTGGGTTGAGATATTTCGCCAGAAATTTGTAAATTTTAACCCTTATTTTCTTGGCAAGCAGAAGATCCATACGATCGAAACTGTGTCCGCCTGGTGCATCCTGAAAGATTTCGTATTCGAATTTTTTCCCTTCGGCTTTCAATGATTTGATAAGATGCTCCACTTCCAAGACATTCACGTCCTCGTCATTAGTATTGGTATGGATCAGCAGCGGAGTGTTCTGGAATTTATGAACATTGTAAGCTGGGGAGCGACGTCTGTATTCCTGGACATCTTCGCGAGCGGTTTTGCCGATATGATAGTCGGCAGAATAGAGTTCCCTGTAGCTGTCGGATGCATATCCCATTCGAGAGATGAGATCGCTCACAGGGACTCCGGCAAAAGCCACCTGGTAGTCATCGGGATGATCGAAGATATTCATCAGAGTGATCAATCCTCCGTGACTCCATCCGATCATGCCGATCCTCTCCTCGTCCACAATCGAGTAGTTCTCGATCATATAATTGCGGGCTGAATAGGCATCTTCGACCTCCAGTCCGCCGTAGTCGATCAATTCATAGATGGTGCGTCCGTAACCTGTGCTTCCCCGGTACTCAGGAGCAATAACGATGTAATGCTGGGTCATCAATTCTCTGATAATATGAGTGTAATAGGTGGTGAAGTCGCCATGGACACCGCCGTGAGGGAAAACGAGAAGCGGATATTTTTTGCTTCGGTCGATGTCGTTGGGAATGAAAATATAGCTGTAAAACTTTATCGGATTTTTGGCGCCCATTGCAGTGGGATTTTTTTCATGGGGATTAGGGGGCCCCACAATCCGCACTTTGTCCACATAGCAGATATCTCCCACTTTATGATACCACAGCACATCATCGATCATTTTTTCCAGCACATCCAAACGATGCTGCAAATTATAGAACTCTCTCTTCAGTAACTGCAGCTCATCATTGTTCTGGTTTTGATCGGATTGCTGCCCCACTGAAAAAACCGGCAAAAAAAGAAATGAAAGAATCAAAAAAATCCCTGCTATTCTTCTGGATCGGTATTTGTTGGGTGATTTCATGATTTCCTCCTTAAACTTATGTATGCAGTAGTTATCGTTCCATTATCACGGCGAACTTACAGAGCAGGCCTGGCATCTCCCCCAAAAAAAAGACTGTCACGTCTCTCTGCTCCATGTGATGACGCAGGAATTTATGAATGCAGGAAAAAGAATATCAAGTAAAAAAAAAGCTGTCAATAGAGCCATTTGCTGAAAAAGTGCATCGGATAAAGATTTCCTTGCCTTCCATAAATCTCAGAGTGCATAATGTAATGTTCTGACGAGAGAAAAGGATGTATTATGAATGAGCCTGCATAGAGGAGGGCGTAATGAAAACTCGAACAGTTCTCGTCATATTAGGGATCTGTCTGGTATCGACAGCGGTTCTTCGATCCCAAGAAATAGAAAATCAGCAGGAGATTCCAGAACCTGACCCGCTTTTTATCCGTGCAACCATCTATCCTACAGCCAATCTCTCCCGCTACGATTACAACAACGACGTGGATCTTTACGAAATACGAGCATACGTTCAGCTTCGTAATAAGACCCCCATCGGAGAGGTTATCGATAACGCTTATGTCTATGTGTATTCTCAGCTCCTCGATTTCAAGATCGACCACTATGAAAAAAGGATCAAGGTACCGATGGAAGATCTTGTCGAGGAGTTTGAGCTCAGGATAGAGACCCAAGACAACAGAATCGTTAAGAATAGGTTTAAAATTCCGACCTGGTTGATATTATCGGAGCCTCGTCCGGATATCATCGAGAATGCACAGGACCTGAATGTCGAGTGGAAATTTACCCGCTTCGAGGCGCCAGTGGATGTTTATGCCTACAATTTTAAAACAGGAGAAAAATTATTAGAAGGACTCAATCTTTATTCTTCAGAAGTGACACTCCCGGCAAAGGATATTCCAGAGTCAACGATTGTGCGGATTTGGGTCATGCAGTCGTGGTTGTATAAGCGTTTTCTCAGGGGGTCGGTCGAGGCCCCGGGTTCTGAAATCATCGTGATCCCATGGTCGCAGGTATTCATTAGGACCAAATAGATATCGTCGAGAGCATATATCGATACAAAACAGTGCTAAATATTAGCCGAGAAGAAGGAATCGGATGAAGAAAAAAGCTGTATGTTTTTTGTTTGTCTTTCTTTGGACATTATCGGTTGTCCTTGTTGCTGTGCCAGCTGGCAATGACGATGACCCTCCTCAAGCTGAGCAAATACGCTCTGTTGCTCCCAATGTATTTCTGGATTGTTCCCGAAGGGATTGTGATCTGGACTACATTCGGACAGAAATTACCTTTGTCAATTACGTGAGGGACCGTGAAAGTGCTGATGTGCACATCCTGGTTACCCGGCAGAGGACCGGCAGCGGTGGGAGAGAATACACCCTGGCATTTATCGGCAGGGGAAAATACGAAGGCCGGGATTCGACACTGAAATATTATTCCAAACCTACGGATTCAGAGGATGAGGTCAGGCAGGGTTTTGTTAATGTACTCAAACAGGGACTGATCCCTTATCTTTACGATACGCCTCTTGCGGAGTTCATCACGGTTTCCTATACAGAAAAAACCCAAGCACAGGCCGTCCAAATGGAGGATAAGTGGGACTATTGGGTGTTTTACACAAGCTTCAGAGGAAATTTGAATTTTGAGGAACAGTCGAAACGCTATTCTTACTCCATTTCCCTTTCCGCAAACCGCACGACCGAGGAGACGAAATTTCGCTTTTGGGCCAATGGAAATTTCAATGAAAGGCGCTACGAAGTCAGCGAGGAGGAAAAGGTTGAATCGAAGACAAGCCGAAAAACGATCTTCACCCAACTCGTCAGAAGCATAAATGATCACTGGTCTTATGGGGCCTCTGTGAGTTTGTATTCTTCTACTTATGATAATGCCGAGCTGTTCACCACGGTTGGCCCTGCTGTAGAGTACAATATCTTCCCCTATGAACAGGCGACGCGGCGGGAGCTCCGGATCCAGTATCGCCTGAGCTTTTCCCTCCGGAGTTATGACGAGATCACCATTTTTGACAAGGAGAAAGAAAATCTCTTCAGCCAACAGCTCCAGATCGTTTGGGAGATGAAGGAACCCTGGGGTTCGATGGGGGTGCAGTTGCGTGGATCGAGTTTTCTCCACGATTGGAGCAAAAACAACATACAGTTTGAAGCGGGCCTTTCTATGAGAGTTTTCAAAGGCCTATCGTTCAATATCGAGGGAGAATATTCCCGGGTAAGGGATCAGCTCGCTCTGCCAAAGAGTGGAGCTTCGAAAGAAGAGATTCTCCTTGAGCTGAAGCAGTTAGCGACATCGTATGATTTACGGCTGGAGATGGGATTCAGCTATCGTTTCGGATCTATTTACAGCAACGTCGTAAATCCGCGCTTCGGGAGCAGGTGATCATTGTTGACTTTTCACATAGGCCTTATTAATTTTTTTCTGTATTTGCATATGATTGAAAGGAGGAAACATGAAAAAAAGTAATCTCGTCCTGATCGGAATTTTATTGTGTATAGCTTTCACGCTTCAGGACGCCGCTCTTGCCAGCGGGCAGGAAGATCTGCAGCCCATATCGACGAACAAAGAAAAGGTTCTTTCGATTGCAGTGAAAGGTCAGATCGCACCGGCCGAGCCCGCGAGATCCTACACAACGACCTGGGACGGAAAACCAAAGATGGCGATCGGCATCGGGGGGATCAATTATAACCTGAAAATTGGCGATAAGATCTTCGGATGGGCGAACGGAGACAGGGCTACAGTCGGTGTCGCTACAACAGGAGCAGGAGAAGAAAGATACGGCGGAGGATGGGTGACCTTCACCTCTATAGGAAACGAAGTGAGGCTGTTGAGCGGAGAAGCCAGAGGAAAGAAAGGCGTTATTATCGGAAAGTTCGGAAGTTATGTGCTGGTTCATTTCGAAGACAGTGTGAAGGAGAAGCTCACTATAGGAGATGTTCTTCAAGCCAAGGCTTGTGGAGTTGGCCTCGAGATAGAGGGATTCGAAGACGTATTCGTTCACGGTCTGGCGCCTGAAGTTTTAGAAGATCTGGTCATGCAAAATGCAGAAGGTGAGCTGGAGGTGCCCGTGGTCAAAGAGATCCCTGCCGAGATCATGGGGCAGGGCGCAGGCGGTGGAAGCCTTTACGGCAACTGGCATATCCAGACATGTTATCCGCCTGATATCGAGAAGTACGGGTTGGACGAGCTGCGTTTCGGAGATCTCGTGTTTTTAAAGGATATCCAGACCGATTATGGAAAGGGCTACTACAGAGGAGGAGCGACTGTGGGTGTGGTGTGCGCCGGACCGAGCGACATCTCGGGTATGGGCATAGGTGTAACCCCTATCCTTTCCACTAGATTCGGCAAATTAAAAGCACGGATCGATTCCGGTGCAAACATCGGAAAGTACCTCAATATCAAGATGAGTAAATCCACTACAGGCAAGAGTGAAGCCTCCTTGAAAACCAATAAGGACAAACTTATTTCCACTGCGGTTGAAGCCGTAGTCCAGCCTGCAGGAACCAGAGGATATTCGACCACTTACGAAGGAAAGCCAAAGGTGGCGATCGGCATGGCATCGATCAATTATACGGTCTCCCTGGGGGATCCTGCTTACGGCTGGGCGAGTGCAGATCATGTCGAACCCGACGTCACCATCCAAGGACGCGATAGAGAAAGAGCCAGCGAGTGTGCGATCGCTATTCTTGCTTGTATAGGAAACGAAGCTGAAGTTATTTCTGGTGAGGCTAAGGGAGCCAAGGGATTCTACATCGGCAGGCATGCTGGATCAGATGATCTTGCCTGGTTCCCGAAGAGCGTTCTCGAAAAACTCGCTTTGAACGATAAAATTCAGGTTAAAGCCCAGGGGGTAGGGCTCAAGATTGAAGGCTTCGAGGATGTGAGAGTGAATAAGCTTTCTCCTGAACTTCTGGAAAACATGGGCATTGCCATAGAAGGCGACCAGCTGGTGGTTCCTGTAACGATGGAAATCCCCGGGCATATCATGGGATCGGGAATAGGCGGTCCATTCATAGAGTACATCGATTATGACATTCAGACGACTGATCCGGCGATAATCGAAGAATATGACTTGAAGAAAATCAAGCTGGGCGACCTCATCGCCATTCGGGACCATTACGACTACTACGGCCGTGGAAGATACGAAGGAGCCGTGACCATCGGCGTTTGCATCCATGGTTGGAGCGACTATGCAGGGCACGGCCCGGGCCTGAATCCAGTGCTCAGTGCTCTTCCAGGAAAAATAAAGACAAAGATCGATCCTCATGCAAATACTGCTTATTATCTCGGCATAAGGTCGAAGCCGCGCCAGTAAGCCTGCTGATCCAGAGTCGAAAACTTTTTTTTCGCATTTTGTCGTCAAGAGGCCCGAGCGGCAGCAATGGTTTTACTCAACATCCGTTTCAAAAAGATGCGGGTAAAAGTCAATAATTCAGATAAAACTGGAGGGAGTCGTGAAGAATAAAAAAAGTTTTGGATGGCCCATCTTATTTTTCGTTGTTTTTCTTTTCCTGCTGATCGCGAATTTTTCGTGCCAAAAGGCCGCAGGATCCAGACTGAAGTTCGCGGTTTCTTTCTCAGCCTCTGCCCATGCAGAGCCCATAACCGGTCGGGTGTTTGTCATGATTTCGGAGAATGAAAGGAGAGAGCCCAGGCTCCAGGTCAGAACTCACGGCGTCCCTTTTTTCGGAAAAGATATCATAGGGCTCGAACCCCAGGAGCCTGTCATTATCGATGAAAACATATTCGGGTATCCAGTCGAAAGCATGAAAGACATTCCCCCAGGTGATTATTATGTTCAGGGCTTCGTGAACGTCTATACAGAGTTTGAGCGGGCTGACGGTCATACCGTTTGGCTGCACAATGACCAGTGGGAAGGCCAACGGTGGAATATCTCCCCAGGCAATATATACAGCGATGTCCTGAAAGTGAACCTCGATCCCAAAGCGGCCCAAATAATCCGGCTGGTTTGCACCAGTATTATTCCTCCCATCGAGCTCCCCCTGGACAACAGGTGGGTCAAACGCATCAAGTTTCAGAGTGAGATCCTCTCAGAATTCTGGGGTCGGCCTATGTATCTAGGAGCGACCATCCTTCTTCCTAAAGGTTATGATGAGCTTCCGGGTGTTCACTTTCCTGTGAATTATATCCAAGGCCATTTTTCTTTGCGTCCGCCTTTCGGATTTGCGGTTGATGAAACTGAAGCAGGAGTCCAAAGGAGGGGGCGGGGATCGGATTTCGCCAAATTCTGGTTGTCAGAGGAATGCCCTCGCATGATCCTTGTCACCTTCCAGCACCCCTGTCCTTATTATGACGACTCTTACGCAGTGAATTCGGCCAACTGCGGGCCTTACGGCGATGCCATCATGCAGGAACTCATTCCGTATGTAGAGGAACATTTCAGGGTGATCCGTGAACCCTACGCTCGAGCTCTATCAGGCGGATCTACCGGCGGATGGGAGGCATTGGCCCTCCAGATTTTCCACCCGGATTTTTTCGGAGGAACCTGGGCGCTTTGCCCGGATCCAGTCGACTTCCGGTATTTTCAGACCGTCAATATTTATGAGGACAAGAATGCGTACTATAAAGAGTTCGGCTGGGTCAAGGTACCCACTTCGAGCGACCGCTCTCCTGATGGAATCGTGAGATTGACCACCCAGCAGCGCAATCATATGGAGCTTGTCATGGGCTCAAAAAACCGGTCCGGTGAGCAGATCGATATTTTTGAAGCGGTGTTCGGACCCGTCGGACCTGACGGATATGTGAAACCCCTCTTCGATAAACGGACAGGTGAGATCGATCACTCTGTTGCAGAGTACTGGAAGGAGAACTTCGACCTCCGGCATATCCTGGAGAGAGATTGGGTAACTCTCGGCCCAAAATTGGTCGGAAAACTTCACATTTATGTAGGAGACATGGATACTTTTTATCTGGACAGTGCCGTCCGCTTGCTCGAAAAATTCCTAGAAGGAACGACAGACCCTTATTACGCTGGAGTAGTGGAATATGGGGATCGGAGGCCCCACTGTTGGGGTCCGGAAAGGACCGAGCTTCTTAAGATGATGGCCGAACATATCACCAGGAACGCTCCTAAGGGCGAAGACGTATCTGGATGGAAATATTAAAAACCTACGTTCGAGTGAGAGATCTTTATTTCGTATCTTTGACTACCAGTTCATATCCTTCACGATACGGATCCGCTGTGAACAGATCCATGAACTTGATTAACTGCTCCTGGTAGAGATGACTTTGTTCGTTGGAAACGGCGTCCTCCTCGCTGTCCCATAAACTCATGCAGATGCTTTTGCCTGATATGCGGTCACTCAAGAAATAGGCTGCCTGATATCCTTTTTGGGTTCTGAATGCAGGGATGACACTTTCTTCGAAGAGCTTCGAGGCCTCCTCTATCCTGCCCACTTCTGTATGTATTATAGTCAAACGTACAAACATGGATTCCCTCCTCATTATCTGAATTCTCTATTTGCTTCTTTATCTGAGTTGAGGTCAAGCCGTATTCTGCTTTTGATTCGACTGAGAAAAGGTTATCAAGGAAAATGAAAAGAGTCAACAGGGGACTGTTGCTATTAGCTTAAATGTAATGTATACAATTAATCTGAATAATCCAGGTTAGCATCGTTTTATGAAGATTTGGCATGAAAGCTGCCTCGATATGAGTGAGAATTGGCCGTAATGCAGATAAAAGTCAATAAGAAATGGAGTCACTTTTGGTATGTTTTAGCCTTTATGGTGGTCCTTTCTCTTTTCCACTGCAAAAAAGAGGTCGTTCCAGAGGCCTACAAACCGACTAACAGCCACGAGTCCTACATCCATTCCCTGAGAATGGCGGATCTTGCCCATACGGCGCTCGGCCGTGATTGGATTCTGGCTTCGAAAAAAGCTTTACGCGATCCCGTGGAGATTGAGACACCGTATCAAGAGGCTTTTTATGTGGACCAAGCTGCCGCTTTCGCTGTGGCCTACCGTTTCCATGTTAAAAGAGGGCAGAGGACTGAAATCGATGTGGTATTCCAGGGTCAGAGGAGATGCCGGCTTTTTATGGATCTTTTTCGAATCGAAGGCTCAACGATAGAGGAGTGGCAGTTGGTTGCCAGCGCAAATGAAAACGAGAAACACCTGGAATTTGAACCTCGGCAGGATGCATGGTATGTGGTGCGCTTACAGCCGGAACTTTTGCGGGGCGGACGCTTCAATGTCATCATCCGCACTGTAGCGTCGTTGGAGTTTCCTGTTGCCGGGCATGACAGCGGATCGATAGGAAGCGGATTCGGTGCCCCGCGCGATGGCGGACGCCGGAGACATCATGGTGTCGACATCTTCGCTCCGCGGCATACCCCTGTACTTGCGCCTTCCAAGGCTTATGTTCGGCATGTCGGGGAATCCGATAGAGGTGGACGCAACATCTGGTTGTATGATTCGAGACGTCTCCTGTATCTCTATTTTGCCCATCTGCAGACCCAGGATATCTCGGAGGGGACTCATGTGGGAGCCCTCCAGAAGATCGGGACAATCGGTAACACCGGCAATGCACGGAGGACGCCTCCTCATTTACATTTCGGGATCTATGCTCAAGGAGAAGGTCCGGTCGATCCCTACGATTACATCAATGAAATAAACTCTGCTCCAGAAGACATCAGAGCAGATTTGGCGATGCTCGGCCGATGGGTGAGGTTAAAGGACCGAAAGATCTCCCTGAAAGCTTTCTTAGAATCTGACTCGCAGCAGACGACACAACTGGATCAATATACAGCTATGATGGTTCGAGCGGCTGCCAGCAGCATGTATCGTGTCGACCTGCCGGATGGAGTATCAGGATTTGTTCCTGCTCAAAGTGTTGAGCTGGCCGAAGAGATCCTCGAATATAAACAGGCTGAGCATACTCATGTCGTTCTGGATTCCCCATTGGCATATGCTGTTGTCAAGGAAAAGATCGGCACAGGCAAGGAATTTTTCATCCTCGGTCAGTTCGAGGAATTCTGGCTTGTCCAAACGGATCTGGGCACAGTGGGGTGGCTGCCCGCCTCAGCCGTGGCATCGATCCCGTCTTCCGATAGATAATCAGCGCAGTTCTTCAGGAAGGGGATTCTCCGGAGAGATAATGTCATCGTGTTATGGTTAGAATTAGATTTTTCATATGGTGAGAATTAAGTCAAGAAATTTTCCATTCCTTGACCCCTTGATAGAGACAAGATACGCGGGTGGTTTGACTTCTTCATGGAAAAAAGATACATATTCCGTGGATCGAATTTTTTTGCGGTATTATCGGTAATACAAGTGAGGAGTTAGGGAATCGAATGACACCCGGGGAGGAAAGGAATATGAGGATCGAATTTTTTGCACCATTAGGTCGAGCATGGACCAGGATGAAGGTGGCTCTTTTTCAACCCTTCGATTTACACAAATGGTTTGTCGTAGGATTTACGGCTTTCCTGGCCGGCTTGGCTGACAGCCAGCATGGAGCCAGCGGATCCAGGTGGAGTGAGGATGGGAGCTTTCGTGATTTTCTCGGTTTTCCAGCGAGAGCCTGGGATTGGCTGACCGGTCATCCTGGTTGGTTTTTACTCATAGCATTTGGCGTTTTTATCGCTGTGGTTATCGGGATCGTCATACTCTGGTTGAGTTCCAGAGGCAAGTTTATGTTTCTGTACAATGTCGTCCTTGATAAAGTAGAAGTCGCCAATCCATGGCGGGAATACAAGCGGGAGGGTGATTCGCTGTTCTTATGGCGCTTTGTCTTTATCCTGATCTGCTTCGTAATGTTCATCTCGCTTATGGTGCTTTTCTTTGTGGGCGCTTCTCAACTTTACCAAGAAAGCCGCTTCGATCGTGTTCCGGTACCCTTTCTGATTTTGATAGGCCTGATCTTTCTTTTCATGGTCATAGTCATAGGTTACATCTCTCTGTTTCTGGATAGCTTTGTCGTTCCCATTATGTATAAACACAGGATTCCTGCGACCCGGGGATGGGGACGGTTTCTGTCGCTATTCGGAAAATACCCCTTTCACTTCATTCTGTTCGGAATTCTTATGTTCGTTTTCATGATCCTGTTCGTGATTTTTGTCGTAGTGGCAGGGATTATAACGTGTTGTATAGGCTGGATACTTCTGGTGATTCCTTATATCGGGACGGTTGTGACTTTGCCCGTTTGGTACTGGTTCAGGGCGTTCAGCGTCGAGTTCCTGGCTCAGTTCGGCGATGAATATGATGTGTTCCCGCCTGCAGAGGCTCCGCCCGCCGAATCCAAAGCATAGAGGAAGAAAACCTTTTTAGTCAGCTTTAACTTTCCGAACAGACAAAGGGCAGACGGTTTGACCAGGGCCTCGCTTTTTCGAGCTGGGAGGCAAGACGGAAGAGAGTCGCTTCATCTGCATAGCGTCCAACAAACTGGACGCCGATAGGCAGTCCTTTGTCATTCCAATACAATGGAACGGACATTGCAGGCTGACCGGTCACATTGAAAAGCGGGGTGTAAGGTATAAATGTGTACGCTTTCTGGGCGAGCTCCTCGATTCCCTTGACTGCCATAAGCACTCCCCCCGCATTCAGACGCCCCAGCAATTCGATGATGAAGCGTTCAGTTTTATCAGGCTGCAGCGCACCGATTTTGATGGGGGGTAGGGCCAGAGTCGGAGTCAATAGGATATCGAACTTTTCAAAGAAATGACCAACCCTTCGCGACATATGCTGAAGGGCGAATTTGGCGTTAGAAAGCTGCGGGGCTCTCAATTGTTTTCCCAGCAATCCGAGCATCCAGGTGGAGGGTTCAAAATCTCTGTATTTCGCTTTCCGGTCCATCAGAGACTCAGCCTTTTCGATTCCTGCCCGGGTTTCGGCACACACAATGGTCATGAAGGCTTTTGCAAACATGTCTCTATCGATTTGAGGAGCGGCTTCTACTAAATCGTGACCCAGGTTTTTGCATAATTTGACTGCCTCTTCCAGTCCTTTGATGCAGTCTTGATGGACAGAATCAGCCAGGAACGGCTTGTGGGTGAAAGCGATACTCCGCCTTCCTGGATTTTCGCCGACCTCATCCAGAAAGGGACGAGAGGGAGGAGGTGCTGCGTAGGGAGCACCCACATCCGGACCTGCGGTGGCGTCCAGCATGGCGGCGCTGTCCCGCACAGAGCGGCTGAGGACATGCTCGCAGGCAAATCCCTGCCAGGCTTCCGCGAAGTCCGGTCCGAGTGGATTCCGTCCCCGGGTTGGCTTCAGCCCGAACAATCCGCAGCAGGAAGCTGGTATGCGGATGGACCCGCCGCCGTCGCTCCCATGGGACAGCGGGACGATTCGAGAGGAAACAGCAGCCGCTGTTCCTCCGCTGGAGCCTCCCGGAGTACGGCTCAGATCCCAGGGATTATGGGTGGGTCCGAATAACTCGGGTTCGGTCACTGGCAATAATCCATACTCAGGAGTGTTGGTTTTTCCAACAACGATGACACCGGATGCTTTATATCTTCTGACCAGCTCGCTGTCATGATCCGGAACAAAATCCTTATGGAACCTGCTTCCATTACAGAGAGGAACACCAGAGTAAGCCGTCAGAAGATCCTTCAGCAGAAACGGAACGCCCTTGAAAGGTCCATCAGGCAGCTCTGCTTGGGCTTTCTCCCGAGCCTGGTCATACATCTTATGGATAACTGCATTGAGCTGTGGATTGAGCTTTTCTATGCGGATGATCGCCTCTTCAACTAGGTCGATAGGGCTTACTTCGCCTTTCTTTACCAGTAGGGCCAGTCCGAGTCCATCATATTGATCATATTCAGAAAATCCTCCCATAAGAGGTCTCCTCAATCAGGCAGCTCTCTCTTCATGTATCTCCATTTATATCGGTAGCTTCGATATTCTTTTATGACTTTTGCGACACTTTTTGGTCATGGATTACCCCTTAAGTTGTAGAAAAAAGGATATCAGGGAATCAGAGAGGTGTCAAACAGCTTCAAATATTTCGGGCATCTCGGCTGGTGAATAGGAAGCAGGGCCAGATTTTTATTTGTGTCAACATTCGGAATGGTTGCTGCGTCTTAGTAGTATAAAGAATTCTGTATGGCGTGGGAGTGTATAAATGATTCGAAGTTATTTGAAAATCGCTTTCCGTAATTTAATCAAACATAAGGGATTTTCCTTTCTTAACATCAGTGGTCTGGCCATAGGTATGGTCTGTACCCTTTTGATCCTTTTTTGGGTTCAGCATGAGTTGAGCTATGATCGCTATAACGCAAACGGCCGGAACATTTACCGCATTCTCCAGCACATCCAGTACTCCGAGATCGTCACCTGGGCTATCAACCAGGGACCTCTGGGACCGGCATTGAAACAAGAGATCCCGGAGATCGAAGAACAGGCCAGATTTTGCTTTTCCAGGTGGCGAATAAAATACAAGGACCAGGTTTTTGTGGATTCAGGCGGTTATACAGATCCTTCGCTTTTCAAGATGTTTACACTCCCTTTTGTCAAAGGAGATCCTGATACTGCACTAGCCGATCCGCGTTCGGTGGTTTTAACCGAGCGATTGGCCCAGAAAATCTTCGGTAGCGAAGATCCGCTCGGCAAAACCATCCAGGTGGCGGATCAGTATGATTTTAAGGTCTCGGGAGTCTTGAAGAATCTTCCCGACAATTCCCATTTTCGCTTCGAGTTTCTGGCCAACATGGATTTTGCCAAAGAGGTCGGCCGCACTGTCGACTACTGGAAGAACAGTCATTTTACCACCTATGTGCAGCTTCCAGAGAGCGCTTCTTTAGAAGAGGTGAATAAAAAAATCTACAATTTTCTCGACGCAAAACCCACCCTGGAGGATTGGGAAAAACTCTCTCTCCAGTCGCTCTTCAAGATTCACCTGGCATCAGGAATTGGCTATGACGCATTCGGCACTGGAAATGCCAAGTATGTGGTGATCTTTTCGGTTGCAGCTCTTTTCATACTTCTGATTGCCTGCATCAATTTCATGAATCTGTCTACAGCTCGTTCCTTGCTCCGTTCCAAAGAGGTTGGATTGCGTAAGGTGGTCGGGGCCTTCAGGGGCCAACTCATAAGGCAGTTTCTGGGTGAGGCAGTCTTCCAGTCTCTGATCGCCATGATTTTAGCGGTGGGGTTAGGGATTTTGCTTTTACCTGCCTTTAACCAATTGGCCAGGAAAAGTTTTACAGCGAATATGTTCATTCGTCCGGATATTATCCTGGTTTGCTTGGCCATTGTTCTTGCTACTGGGATCTTAGCCGGATGTTACCCTGCATTTATTTTATCTGGTTTTCGCCCGGTTGCTGTTTTGAATGGAACCACCCGGACAGTCGGCAAAAGGTCTGTTTTTCGCAGGCTCCTGGTTGTGTTTCAATTCTCGGTCGCTGTGATCCTGATGGCCGGAAGTCTGGTGATCTATTCCCAGATTCATTTCATGATGAACAAAGATTTGGGGTACGAAAAGGAGAATTTAGTCACCTTGGATCTGAATGAAAATGTCCAGAAGAATTATGAAGCTTTTAAAAATGAACTAATAGGGAATCCCAATATCTTGAATGTCACACGTGTCAGTGTTCTGCCTACTTACGGTTACTATTTCTCCAACAGCCGGTGGAACTGGGAAGGAAAGGATCCAGACAAAGATATCCTTTTCCGGGCCAATTTTGTGGACTATGACTATTTAGAGAGCCTCGGCGTTCAGGTCGTTCGAGGTCGAAATTTCTCCCAGGACTACGGTGCTGATGAGATGGCGATCATCATTAACGAAACATCTCAGAAAGTTATGGGTTTTGATGATCCGATCGGAAAACGTGTCACTTTAGGAGGAGACAACGAGTTTCACATCGTAGGTGTGGTAAAGGACTTCCACTATGTATCTTTGCGGACAGAGATCGAGCCTTTGATCTTGCTGCTCGATCCAGAACGCAGCAGCTCGATCGTGGTCCGTATTCAATCGGAAAACACCCCACAGACCCTGGAATTCATGGGAGGAGTTTGGAAGAGGTTTGCCGGGGATTATGCATACGATTATCGCTTTTTGGACGAAAGATTGGATGCCCTCTACCGCTCTGAGGAACGCGTGGGACGGATCATCAATATTTTTACTGTTTTATCCATTTTTGTTTCCTGCCTGGGACTTTTCGGATTGGCCTCCTTCATGGCTTTGAGGCGCACCAAAGAGATCGGCATCCGAAAAATTCTTGGTGCTACGGTTTCGGGCATCGTTGTTCTTTTGACCAAAGAGTTTTCCAGATGGGTGCTTGTGGCGAATCTGATCGCCTGGCCTTTGTCCTATTTAGCCATGAATCGATGGCTCGAGGATTTCCCCTACCGGGCAGATATCAATCCCTGGATTTTTCTGGGGACAGGATTGGCGACGTTTATAGTAGCGATCCTCACCGTGAGCTATCAGTCGATAAGAGCCGCCCTGTCAAATCCTGCCGACTCCTTGAGATATGAGTGAGAAAACAATAAAAAAGGTCGGTTCTATTTTTTCTTTTAAGCCGCATTTCAAAGTCGTGAATGCTTAAGAGCTTAAGGCCAAAGCTTTTTCCTTCGACCATGTATTGAGAAATTCTTTCTTTCAATCCTGAATAACCTGATTGCAGGGCAAAAAATGAGAACTGATCCTTTTTCTTTTTTATTAGGGTTTGCGTATTAAATTCGATATAATGGAAAAACTAGAGAAGAGAATATTCATCCATGAAAAAGATCGGAGTTTTGACCAGAGACTGTGCCGGGATCAATGCGGCTCTGAGAGCGGTGGTGAGGATGGCTGTCTGTCACGGCATAGAAGTGGTTGGCGTAATCAAAGGTTATGACGGACTGATTAGAGGGGACCTGAAAAAGCTGAATAGGCAGTCCGTTTCAGGTATTCTCAGCCTGGGAGGCACAATCCTGAAAACAGCCAGGTCCGAGGAGTTTTTCACGGAAACCGGACAGAAACAGGCAGTAAAAACCATAAAAGAAAACCAGCTCGACGGTTTGGTAGTGATCGGCGGCAATGGATCGTTGACCGGAGCACATCTTTTGGCCACCGAATACAAGATTCCTGTGGTAGGAGTTCCTGCAACTATCGACAATGACATCAACGGGGTAGAGATCTCGATCGGTGCCGACACAGCGGTCAATGTTGCCGTTGAAGCTTTGGACAAAATCAGGGATACCGCCACCAGCTTGGAGAGGGTTTTTGTGGTCGAAGTGATGGGCCGCGACTGCGGCTACATCGCTCTCCAGGTTGGACTTGCCGGTGGTTGCGAAGAAGTTCTGATTCCGGAGAAAGACGTGGACATGGAGAAGATCTGCGAAGAAATTGTGGAGGGAAGCCGCAAAGGGAAAAAGAGCTGGATCGTTATCGTGGCAGAGGGAAAAGCCAAGGGGAGCACCGTTGCTGAGACCATCATACAGAGAACCGGGCTGGAAACACGGCTGACCGTTTTAGGGTATATCCAAAGGGGAGGAGCGCCCACTGCCTTTGACAGAATTCTGGCTGCCCGCCTGGGAAGCTTTGCCGTCGAAACTTTAAAGGAAGGACAGACCGATACATGTGTGAGCCTCAAGGAAGATGAGTTGGTCTGCGTGCCCTTGGATTATGCCGTACAGAAAAAAAAGATCGATTTTGAGCGCGACTATCGTTTGATCAAGATTTTGACTTGAAGAACGAGAAACAATCTATGAATTTTGAATCTCCATCAGGGCCTCTTTGAATTGCCGAATAATTTGATGAAAAGAGGCTCCACTGTTATAAAAGTATTGATTCTTGTGTCATCGCGAGGAGTCAAACGACGTGGCGGTCCTCTGTTGCGAATTAAAAGGAGCCTTGTTGGGAACATAGCGAAGCAAATCCTTATGAGATGGCCACGCTTCCTAACGTCGCTCGCCATGATAATGTAGGATAACTTGATACATAGCTATAAGTTAGGAGGAGGATCATGATAACAAATATCGAAGGCTTGTTGGGCGATGAGGCCTCCGGTCTGCTGAACCATGAGTGCAAGACCATTCCTAAAGAATATCTCAACCTTCCTGGCCCGGACTTTGTGGAAAGAATCTTCTCCATTTCGGATAGGTCGAAGGAAGTCCTGGAGAATCTGAACAGGGTATTCAATCATGGGCGTTTGAAAGGAACAGGGTATCTCTCGATTTTGCCAGTGGACCAGGGAGTGGAACATACAGCCGGAGCTTCATTCGCTCCCAATCCTCTGTATTTCGATCCTGAAAATATCGTCAAGCTTGCCATCGAGGCGGACTGCAACGCAGTGGCTTCCACATTGGGCGTATTGGGCATGGTTTCCCAGAAATATGCGGCCAAGATTCCCTTTATTTTGAAGGTCAATCACAATGAGCTTTTGTCTTACCCCAATTCTTACGATCAGAGGATGTTTGCAGCGGTGGAGCAGGCCTACAGCATGGGAGCGGCAGGTGTCGGTGCCACCATCTATTTCGGATCCGAGGAATCGCGCAGACAGATCGAAGAAGTCTCCGATGCCTTCCAGATAGCCCACGAAATGGGACTTTTTACCGTGCTGTGGTGTTATCTTAGAAATCCTGCCTTCAAGAAAGAAGGGATTGATTATCATGCCTCTGCAGACTTAACCGGTCAGGCCAACTATCTGGGAGCGACCATCGAGGCAGATATCATCAAACAAAAACAACCCACCAGCAACAGAGGTTTTTTAGCCTTGGATTTCGGGAAAATACATCCTCTTATGTACGAGGAACTCACCACCAACCATCCCATCGATTTGACCAGATATCAAGTCGCCAATTGCTTTATGGGAAGAGTCGGCCTGATTAATTCGGGGGGAGCTTCCGGAGAAAACGATCTCGCACAAGCTGTAAGGACGGCTGTCATAAACAAACGGGCAGGCGGGATGGGCCTTATTCTGGGGAGAAAAGCGTTTCAAAAATCCATGGAAGAGGGCGTAAAGATCATCCACGCAGTTCAAGATGTCTATCTTTCCAAAGAAGTGACCGTGGCCTGATGTGGCAGAAATCAAAAGATTCAACTGAGACTTTACTCTGTCTTTTTATTGGAATAAAATAAAGTTGTGTCCTTGAAGAGAAATGTTCATTGTTTAGATAAACGAAAATCAAAAAGGAGGGAATCATGCCTTCGAAATGGAGATTGCTTGGATTTATTTTAGTTCTTGCACTTTTAGTGCCGATCGGGTGCAAGCAGAAGGCCGCCGAAGAAGCCGAGCTCAAGATCGATTATGAAAAATACACTCTCGAGAACGGACTGGATGTCGTCCTTCATGAAGACAGATCCGATCCCATCGCAGCCGCTGCGGTTCAATATCATGTCGGTTCCAACAGGGAAGAACCAGGCCGCACTGGCTTTGCCCATCTGTTCGAGCACATGATGTTCCAGGAGTCCCAGCACGTGGGGCAGGACCAGTTTTTCAAGAAGATTCAAGAAGCAGGAGGCACGCTCAATGGGGGAACAAGTCGAGACGGCACCATTTATTTCCAGGTCGTTCCTGAAAACGCCCTGGAGATGGTCCTCTGGCTTGAGGCAGACCGATTGGGTTTTTTAACGCCCACCATCACTCAGGAAGCCTTTGCCAATCAGCAAAGCGTGGTAAAGAACGAGAAAAGACAGGGGGAGAACCGGCCCTATGGCTACACAACACATATCATCGGAAAGCTGCTCTATCCTGAAAACCACCCGTACAACTGGACCGTGATAGGATCTATGGAGGATCTCACCCTAGCCACTCTGAAGGATGTCCATCGATTCCATCAAAAGTGGTATCGGCCCAACAACGCCACACTGGTTGTGGCAGGCGATTTCGATTGGAAACAAACAAAGGGATGGATAGAGAAATATTTTGGCGAGATAGAAACTGGGGAATCGGTCGAAGATCCCAAACCGCAGCCAGTTACGCTCGATGAGATCAAAATGGCTTATTGGGAGGACAAATTTGCCAAATCCCCTGAATTGAACATGGTGATC
Organism: uncultured Eubacteriales bacterium; assembly: GCA_964346815.1. Classification (GTDB taxonomy): domain Bacteria; phylum Acidobacteriota; class Aminicenantia; order Aminicenantales; family Aminicenantaceae; genus CAYFWF01. The sequence goes on from CAYFWF010000021.1 coordinate 30,328, forward strand.
CCGACTATAGAGCAGTATCATTCTGATTCCTATGCTTTGAGCTTTTTGGGGCGGTTGTTTTCCTATGGAAAAAAAGCACCGCTCTATAAGGTCATCGTCGAAGAGAAAAAGCTTGCGCCTTCGGTTTCAGGATTCCAGATGAGCAATGAGATTGCCGGGGAATTTCGCATTCGAATCCGGACCTTCCCGGATGTCGATCTCGACGATGTCAAGGAAGCCATTTTCGAGAGCTTTCAGAGATTAGAAACAGAATCCTTCACTGAAGAGGATGTGGAGCGCATCAAAGCAGGACTGGAAACTAATTTTTACAATGGCATGTCCAGCATTCTCTATAAATCTTTCCAGCTTGCCCGGTACAACGAATATGCCGGCTCTCCGGGATATATCACAGCAGATCTTGAAAAATTAAAGGCTGTGACCAAGGAAGATATTCTGCGAGTTTATGAAACATACATCAGGGACAAACCCTATGTGATGACGAGTTTTGTACCCAAGGGCCAGTTGGATTTGACCGTCCAAGGATCGGGACCGTTCACTATCGTCGAGGAGGCGGCAGAGGCTGAGAAAATTGCAGCGGAGAGGCCAGTGGAAGAACTCGAGATCGAGCCGATCCCGACATCTTTTGACCGAAGCGTGGAACCTCTCAAAGGCCCTGATCCGGAGATTGTCCTCCCTTCAATCTGGCAGGATGAATTATCCAACGGAATGAGGATTTTCGGGATCGAACACACGGAACTGCCCCTTGTCCAATCCTCTATCACCATCAAAGGCGGACAATTGTTGGACGATATAAAAAAGGTCGGTGTGGCCAATCTGATTACAGATATGATGATGGAAGGAACGAAGAACAAAACACCGCTTGAGCTGGAGGAGGCTATCGAGGAGTTAGGCGCCAATATCTATATGTACACGGGCCGTGAAGACATCACTATGAGTGTAAACTGTTTGTCTTCCAAGTTTGATGAGGTGTACCGGCTTGTGGAAGAAATCCTCTTGGAACCGCGATGGGACGAGAAGGAATTCGAACGGATCAAGAAACAGACTATCGAGACCATCAATCGCAGCAAAGTCAATCCGAGTGCAGTTGCTCGGGATGTTTTTAACAGACTTATCTATGGCGATAATCACATCTTCGGCATTTCGACTTTAGGAACCAAGGAATCGGTCGAGTCCATTACCATCGAAGACTTGAAAGCTTACTACGAAAAGAGCTTCTCTCCTTCCGTCGCTCATATGATAATTGTCGGCAATATTTCCCATGGGGCTGTTGTGGATACGTTTCGATCCCTCGAAGAGAAATGGGCAGCCAAGGAGGTCTCCTTCCCGGAGTATGAACTGCCAGCTCCCCCGGAGAAACCAATGGTCTATTTTGTGGATATGCCGGGAGCTCGTCAGTCGGTGATCAACATCGGAAATCTTTCCTTGCCCGCGACAGATCCAGATTACTACCCCGCTTTTGTCATGAATTACAAACTGGGAGGAAGCTTCAACGGATTTGTTAACCTCGTCTTGAGAGAAGAGAAAGGCTATACATATGGAGCTCGAACATTTTTCAGGGGATATCTCAATCCTGGAAGCTTTACTGCCTCTTCCTCGGTTCAATCCACTGCTACGCAGGAATCGGTTCAGATCTTCAGAGATTTGATGTTGAAATACCGGGAGGGAATCGCTCCAGAAGATTTAACGTTCACCAAGGATGCCCTGGTCAAATCCAATGCCCGGAATTTCGAAACTCTCGGTAGATTGCTGGGGATGCTGGACAATATAGCAACCTATGGTCGTCCTTTGGATTACATCAAGCAACGGGAAGAATTCGTCAGGAATTTGACCTTAGAACAACATAAAGAATTGGCACAAAAATACATCCATCCAGAAAGAATGATCTATCTCATCGTTGGTGATGCCGCCACCCAGCTGGAACCCTTGGAAGAGTTGGGGCTGGGTGAGCCGATCCTCATCGAGCAGAAATAAAACTGGCCAGGTCCTATTCCCTGAATAGGGAGTTTGTTCAAAAGTCTGTGCTAAAGTTCATACAGATAGGAGCCTTTCTTGATGATGTGTTTTCCTTCCTTTCCCATGCAAAAGAGAAGATCGAGGGCTGAGAGCTTTCTTATGAATTTACCCCAGAACTGCGGATACGGAGGCGGTTCATAACGCAGCAAAAGAATCTTGATGTTTTCTTTTTTGAATTGATCACAGTCAATGGACTTATCTGAAAAGTAGGGCAGGAGGACTTCCTTCGCATTCAGTTCTCTGGCCAGGCAGACGAGAAGCGCTGTTCCTTTCTCTTCGATTCCAAGTTCTGACTGCAGGGTGAAATTTTTGTCGATCTCCAACTCTTCTTTGATGATCTTCGAGAGTGTCATGACTAAATGGATGAATTTTTCGTCACGGGTTCCCACAGCCGCCTTTATTTTCTCGAACACAGGGAAAAAATAGATGGATTTCACGTAGAAGTGGTAGAGTGTCAGCAGAAAATCTTTGGCCCATCGCTCTTTTTCATAGAGCTGGAGGTCTTTGATCCTTTGACGACCCCTCCCTTTTCTTTTGAGCGGGACAGAAATCCAGACTTCACCATTTGGACCTTTGATCCGGTTCCTGTTGACATAGGTAAATCCCCTGGCCAGCAGGGTGTCGTCCAGCAGGACCATTTTGTCCGAGTGCATCAGCCGGGCAAAGAATCCTCCCCATGGGATGAAGGATGGCTGGTTGAAGCTGATTCGCATTATTCGTATTTATTAATGAACGGTGCTTCAAATTATCCTATCAAGGAGCGAAGTAAAGTGACAATCTCATTGATTGAGATCGCCACTCTTCGCCCGCGATGACACAATTATTTGCTTGGTTGACTGTTACACGCTCAGATGATCTCCAGGTCGTCTTTACTGGGGAGCTTGGGGAATTCGGCATGAGGCTCTTTTTGATACCAGAAGGCAACCGATGAGATGTCGTCCTGAAGCGGGAGATACCGCCCGCCAGAGCGCCAGCCCAGGGCCTGGATTGTGACACGGAGGTCTTGCTCGAAACGGACAGGGTCCATGATGTGCCAGCGGTACAATCCGAATCTCTGCTGGGACTGCCACTGGCCGTCTGGAATGATCACCTGAGGCATTCCGGCATAGGGAGTGTTGTATTCTTTGTATTTCCCATCCACCGTGAATCCGTATGAACCACAGAAATAGTCTTCGGTTCCCGTTCCGCAAATGGTCGGAAATTCTTTATCCCCGTCGATATAGAATTTGATCTCTCCTTCTCCCCACCAGCCGGTATTGTTGGCCTGCCAGCACATGTATGTCCCGACAAAATGACCCCATCCTTTGAGACCATCGATGATGGTGTAGACCGATTTGTAGGGCAGAGGATTGCTCCGCCGGAATTGGGCATGGAAATAGGCGGCATCATCTGGAATCTCGGTGAGCGTGTAGTTAATCTGATAATAAAGAGTCATTTTCTTCTCATCCAGATTTTCCATTGTGACCTTGCACGATTTCCGGAACGGCATGACCCAGTAGCAGTTCAGGCCGCTTCCAGGATTGACACAGACAGGAAGGGAAGAGACCTGGGCGAACTTTCCCCAGCCGCATGCGAAAAAATCACCCACAGGCACTTCTACGGATGGCTCTTCCTCGCCGTCCCAGTAAAACCTCAGGATGGAGTAACGCCAGTTGCCTGAGGGCGTCATCCAGATCTGCTGGATGGCACCAGGCCCGTCGATCTCGGCCAGAACATAAGTCTGATTCGGCTCGATGTGGATATATGGAGAGACTTTCCAGCCCTGCCCGAGGTCTCGCGCAGCATTTTTTGCCAGCCCGTCCACTGACATTCCACCCTTTCCTTTTTCTCCAGTGAAATTTTCAGGACTTATGGACCGCGACTTGGCGTGAGATAGACGATACAAGTTGCCGAGATTGAGATAGAGTCCGTCAAACACTTCGTCCTCCGCAGCGTACAAAACCAGGGCGACGAGCATCACGGCCAGTGTGATGATCATCCATTTTCTCTTCATAGAATACCTCCTTTCGATAGACTGATTTGATGGGATTGATGAGGCGGAAAAGAATTCTTCTCCATATCATGCTTGATTGTATGTCACTGTATAATTCTCTATCAAAATCTTGATAAATTTTCAATGTCCCTGAAAACCGAAAGAAAGACTGTTTTCAATACCTGGATTGCTTTTGGATTCTGCTGAAAATGAAGACTGAATTTATGAAGCTAAGGGGAGCATTTGCACCAACCCCCATTCTGCTGATTCGGCAAAATGAGAGCCGACTCCCAACAACGGCAGAGGTAGTAGAATTTTTACTACTCTGGGTAATAGTAAATATAATCTTACAATCACCTTTTGTCAATCACTTTTTTGGGCTTTTTATAGTTTTTTCCTGGAGATCCGATATAATGTTCCAATGGGAGGACGTAAAAGTGTTAAAAAAGTACCAAGTCCTGATACCGGAATGGCTGGAAGAGTATATTAAGTATTTAGCAGAGAAATATGATTTGAGTTTTTCCGAGATTATACGATCAGAGGTCTGTTTTTCCATTATCTGTACCGTCACACATTTTTTTCCAGAGTTTAAATCGAGTCTGAAGCCTCAAGAGCTTCTGGAATTAGCGAAGGAAAGATTAGAAAAAGGTATTGAGGGAGAAGAAATGCACCGGCTGCTGTCCAAGGTGTACTTTGAGGCGAGAAAAGCCGTGGAACACAGACTTTCCAAGGAATCCCCAAAAAAGAAATAAAGTCTTGAGGAAAAAGAATCCCTGTCCCAAGCCTGGAGTATGGATCTCACTCGTTTTGCTTTTCGCAGCTTTTTTTCCCAAAGCTCTCTCCATATAAGGTGTGATCGAAGGGCGAGATGAGTTTCTTGAGAAAGCCATAGAAGTTGTGACTCAAGAGGAAATTTGTATCTTTTAATAGGTTCATATCGATAAGACAGTTTTTAAGAGAAGTAAAATGGTTGATAGAAGATCAGTCTTGGTGATCGCTCTTAGTATAGTTTCTTTTCTTTGCAGCTGCAGTAAGGAACCTCAATACGGCACCCAAAATCCTGAGCCTTCGATTCCAGTGACTTTGTTCTTCGATATCTTCAATCACACCCAGGGCTTTCTCAAAAGCTTTGAAAAAATTATGCACAGCCATGAAGATCTCACCATACGGATTATGGATCTTGGCATCGAAGGCGTGGACGAGGAAAGGATTGTCATCAGAAAGGGAAGATTCGGTGAGCGGGTGGCCCTCAGCAAAACCGGAGAAGTGACTTTTAAAGCTCCCGACAGCAATCAGAAATTCACTGTCTATTTGATGAACGCATCCAGCGGTGCCGACTACAAAAAAGTGGATACATGGATTGACTCCAACCAGGGAATCCTTGAATATACCCCCAATATGAAATGGTGTCGAGAAGACAGGAACAATTTTGGAGGTCCGGAAGATGTCATCCAGGACGCCTTCGATCAACTGAACCAGGCGTTGGATTATTCCTGGGCCAAATACGGCAGCTTTCAGAGATCCAACCAGGAGAAGGAAAGCCATTTCGGAGTTGGGTATGGATTTTGTCGAAACCAGTTTGGCTGGCACAGCCCTTACTGGGCGGGTGTGAATCCTGAGCACTGCGGCACCTATAAAGTGCGTCTATCGACTTTTCTTGAGGAACTTTTCGAGCTTGTCACTCGGCTGGACGATATCGGAGGGAAAGATACGGCCGGAATAATAACACACGGAGATACTGGCGAGTTTAATGATATCGGTAGAGATCTTTTAGCTTATGTATTTGTCAAGGACGGTAAGCGTTGAATCATGTTTATATAGAGATAAAGAAAATGCTGGCTGTCGAGGAATCTAAGCAACGGCGAGATGCGAGATTCGCTGTAACTGCTGGCACCTTGCCCAGCCAGCCAAGCAAGGCTTTTTTAGGTTGACAGATCATAGAGCTCGGTACAATCGCCTTTATGGGTGATATAAGGGGTGATTTTCATGCAAAATGGAGAAAGATTCGGCACACAGTCCCAAAATCATCTCTAAAATCATCCTTAAAGGTGATTGTCTTTTTCAGGGGGAGCTGATACTTATACCAGAGTGAAAAAGACATATTTTTCCTGACTCGGCGAAAAGATTTTCCGATCTATGAGCTTTCAAAATGAAAAACGGAGAAAAAACAAAGGAACAACTCATTGGTGAACTCAAACGGCTTCGCCAACGAACATCAAAGATGCAGGAGTTGGAGAAAGACTATAAACACTCGAAGAAGAGGCTGCAGGATTGCGAAGAGAAATTCCGGAATTTAGTCGAAAGAGCAAAAGATGGAATAGCCATCATTCAGGATATGGTTTTCAAGTACGTCAATCCGCATTTGGCGGAGATGGTTGGATACTCTGTGGATGAACTTCTTCAGAAGTCCTTTACTGATTATATCTATCCGGATGAGCTTCCCAAAGTTATCGAACGGCATAAACACCGATTGGCGGGAGAGGAAGTACCTTCTATCTACGAATCTGCTGCAAAAACCAAAGATGGGCGAAAAATTTTGGTCGAATTTAACGTCAGGCAGAGCCTCTATCGTGGGAAATCCACAACTTTTGTGATAATTCGCGACATCACGGAACGGAGGAAAGCAGAAAAAATACAGCGATATGTGTACAGAATTTCCGAAGCGGCGTATTCGGCTGAGAATCTCCAAGAATTTTATCAGGCCATCCACAAGATCATCGCTGAACTCATGCCCGCTAAGGATAACTTTTATATAGCCCTGCTGGATGAGAATTCTGGTGTGATTCATTTTCCCTACTTTGTCGATGAGGAGGAAGAAAATCCTGGCCCTCAGCCATTGGGGCGAGGTTTGACCGAATATGTCCTTCGGACAGGCCAATCCCTATTGGCATCCCCCGAAGTCTTCGCAGATCTCGAGGAAAAAGGCGAAGTCGTGTCCATAGGACCGCCTTCCATCGATTGGCTGGGGGTGCCCCTCAAGATAAGAGGAAAAACTCTAGGTGTTCTGACTGTCCAGAGTTATACCGAAGGAGTTCGTTACACGGAGGAAGAAAAAAATGTTCTGACCTTCATCGCCGAACAGGTCGCCATGGCCATCGAACGGAAGCAGGCGACGCAGGCCCTCAGTCAAAGCGAGAAGCAGATTCGGGCATTGATCGAAGCGATACCAGATTCTATCTATTTTAAAGACACAGAAGGCAGAAACATCATAGTCAACAGGGCTTATGAAAAATTAGTCGGCAAAGATAGAAAAGATATGATAGGGAAAACTGACGCGGAGATCCTGCCTTCCACATTGGCTGAAGAGTGGCGCAGGAGCGACCGAAAAGTCTTTCGAACCAGGAAAACTTATCAAGAAGAAGAAAAGCACCTCCACAAGAATGGCGAAATGACTTTCTTCGAAACCACAAAATCTCCTATCCTTGATGAGAATGGAGCCATCGTGGGACTGGTTGGTGTGAGCCGTGACATTACAGAGCGGAAAAAGACAGAAGAGGCGTTGGAGGAATCCGAAGAGCGATACAGAGATTTGGTTGAAAAAGCAGGGATTGCCATTTTGATCGATGACAGAGAGGGGAATTTTAAATACGTAAACAAAAGATATGCTGATTTGTTCGGATATTCTGAAGAAGAGCTGGAGTGTCAGTCTATCCACACTGTGGTTCATCCTGACGATGTGGATATGGTCCTTCGGTATCATAACCGCCGCATCCAAGGAAAAAAAGCACCTTCCAGGTACGAGTTTAAAGGTGTGAAAAAGGATGGCAGTCCCATCTATCTGGAGGTCGATGCAAAAGCCATCAAGAAGGGGAAAAAAATCGTCGGAACACGCAGCTATATATGGGACATAAGCGCCCGCAAAATGGCCGAGGAAAAACTCAAGGCATCACTCCAGGAAAAAGAGGTCCTTCTCCGTGAAATCCATCATAGGGTCAAGAACAATCTTCAGATCATCTCCAGCCTGCTCAATCTCCAATCTCGGCACATTAAGGATGAGTCTTCCTTTGATCTGTTTCAGGAGAGCCGGCACCGGGTGCGGTCTATGGCTCTGGTGCACGAGAAATTGTACCGGTCGGAGGATTTGGCAAAAATCGATTTTTGTGAATATATCCAGAGTCTGGCGAGTCATCTGTTTATGTCATATGGGGTGAATTCCGCCTCCATTGAGCTGGATGTTGACGCAAAAGATGTGTATCTCGATATCAATACATCCATTCCATGTGGTTTGATCATCAACGAGCTGGTCTCCAATTCTCTCAAGCATGCTTTTGAAGGGAGAAAGAAAGGTAAGATTCGAATCGTTCTCCAGCCCGAAAAGAAAGGGATTTTCAAGCTTTCGGTGAGCGATGACGGTGTGGGACTGCCGCAAAGTTTGGATGTTCCAAAAACCGACTCGTTGGGCCTCCAGTTGGTGACCATGTTGGTCGAGCAGCTCCATGGAACATTAACCATCGAAAGAAACCACGGAACATCTTTTGAAATCGTCTTCCGGGAAGCCTTCAAATGATGGGAAATCCCTCCTTCTCATCTTGAATATTTGGCTTCTTTCCTCTACAATCTGGATTTAAAATTGAAGTTGTGACTGCCCGATCCGATTGGACGCTTTTGGAAGTATACAAACAATCCCTGAGTTCAAAAAAGGCCCGCATAAAAAAATTCCTGTCGGATGTCGCCTGTGATCACCTCTACACAGATATCGTTCCTACGGCTGTGGAGCAGGGATTCCGCAGTCGAGCCAAATTCAGGATATATGGCACTCTCCAAAAATTCAGGGTAATGGGAACAGATCCTCTTTCAGGGGAAGTTCCAGCTCCCGACGCGATGTGGATTCTTCCTGATTGGGGAAGAAAGCTCGTAACTGACACACTAGGATTCATATCCGAGAATTTATCCGATCACTGGATCGACGGACTTGAGATCCAGCTCACTCATGGAAGCAGATACGCCCATCTCGCATTGTCTGCGAAGCGATCCTGTCGACGTTCCTACACGGAACTCGCAAATTTGTTGATGAACAAAATTCCGTTCCTCAAAGGCGTCTCGATTCCTTCCCAGAAAAGCGATTTTGGTGATCCCTATCTTCTCCACAATATTCATGGAAAAAAATTTTTTTCCCATTACGCAGCTTTTTTCCAGTCGAACCTTCAATTGACTCCCATTCTTTTGGAAGTTGTCCGGGAGAGATTTCAGAAGAGACGAGCTCGAAGGATCATCGATTTCTACTGCGGGATAGGACTGTTTTCACTTTTTCTTACTAGAAATGATGGCGCGATCGTCGGAGTAGACAACGGCAAAAAGGCCATAGAAAGCGCAAGGAAAAATGCGGAATTCCAGGGAGTTACCCAGGCATCATTCTTCTGTTCTTCTGTAGATATGTATGCACAACACGCTCGCCTCCTTCCTGACGACTTTGTACTGATCGATCCTCCCCGGTCGGGCTGTTCGGATTCACTCATCGAGGCCATTGCCGGCCAGGGACCGCATCAGGTCTGTTCGATTTCCTGCTGCCTGGAAACCCATATCCGAAATCTTGAGAACTGGATCAGAAAGGGCTACACGATCCAGTCCTTTTCTGCCTTCGATATGTTCCCTTTTACAGAATTTCTGGAGACAGTCGCACTTTTGGGAAAAAAAGTATAGGCCTTCCGGGTTTTTTACCGGCATCATCGACCGGTTTTTTTCTTATTGTCAGAGCCAGATTATTTTTTTATAATCGAACAAAACAAGGGAAAGAAGCTTCATGACGGGCAAAAAAAGAGTTTTTCTCTCTCTCGCACTGTTCTTCTCGGTCCTCTTTATCGGTGTCGGTGGATTCATGATTATCGGGGGAGGCGACTGGTCCCTACTGGACAGCCTTTACATGACTGTCATAACGCTGTCTACTGTGGGCTATGAAGAAGTCGTGGATATCAGCACGAATCCTGCTGCCAGAATATTCACAGTAATTTTCATCTTTCTCTGTTTGGGAACCATTGCCTTTGCTGTGACTTCCATAACCAGCTTCATTGTGGAGGGAGAGCTGAAAAACATTCTGGGGAGACGAAGAATGGAAAAGGAAATATCGAAACTCAAAGATCACTTTATTATCTGTGGATCGGATGAGACAGCTTTGACCATTATCCAAGAGCTCATATTGACCGGGCGATCCTTTGTGGTGATCGAGCCCCTTCAGGAAAAGATCGAAAAACTCTCCACTTTAGGCAATATTCTTTTTGTCCACGGCGACCCCACAGAAGACAATGTCCTCATTCAGGCTGGAATCGAGAGGGCCAAGGGGATACTTCTTTCCCTCCCCACAGATGAGGCCAATCTCTTTGTCACCATTTCTGCAAGAAGCCTCAATCCTGATATCAGGATCGTGACCAAAGGTATCGATGTCAAATCTCATAAAAAAATATTCAAGGCGGGTTCGGACGCGGTCGTCTCACCCTCTTTTATCGGAGGCATGCGCATGGTCTCAGAGATGGTCCGTCCGGCCGTGGTGACCTTTCTGGATATGATGCTCAGGGACAGAGACGAGGTTCTCAGGTTTGAAGAAATCCATGTCGGGAAAGGTTCTCGACTGGTGGGCAAAAGCCTACGAGAGGCAGACATAGATAGAGAGACCGGTTCTCTTCTAGTGGCCCTCAGAAAAGCGGGAAAGACGAAGTATGACTTCAATCCTCCGAGGGACACGAAAATTCAAGAGGATGATATCCTGGTCTTGATTACCACACCTGATTTGATCAAGGAGATCGAAAAGGAAGTGGAGGAAAGTTAGGCCTGGTTGTCATCGGTCTCGTTCGGCTCTTCAGATTTTTCAGGAAGTTTCTCGATCTGTTCGTTGCTCACGAGTTCCAGTTTATCCGAAAATTTCTCCAGACGTTTATCCGCATCGTCATATTTTGTTTTCGCGTGGACGAGATGGGTTCCCAATACCTCGAAGTCCTTTTTGAATCGGGTCAGGTCTCCTTGAAGTCTTGTGATCCGCTGAAAAATTTCGCGGGCAGATTTTTCGATTTGGAGTCCCTTAAGCCCCTGAACAATAACCTGCAGATAGGCGTAAAAAGAGTTGGGAGAGACAGGTATGACTCTTTTCTTCATAGCGGAGGAGAAGATGCTCCGTTCCTCTCCTAAATTTTCATCCTTGAGGATGGTCTCATAGTAAATGTTTTCGGCTGGGATATACATCAAGGCGAAGTCATACGTGCGCTCATCCGGAAGGATATACTTTTTCGCGATCTCGCCGATGTGTTTTTTCACGTCCGAGACAAATTTCTTTTTTAGATCTCCCTTTATATTTGGGTCCTCTTCGTTCATATATTTTTGAAAGTTTTCTAAAGGAAATTTGGCATCGATCGGAACCATATTTTCTCCGATATGAATCACTGCATCGACTGCCTCTCCGCTCTTGAACTTGTATTGGAGATCGAAGTAAACGGGAGGGAGGATTTGAGCCAACAAGTCTCCCAGAAAGAGTTCTCCGAATCCTCCCCGGAACTTGGGCGCGCGCAGAAGGTTTTCCAGATTTGAGATGTTTTTGGCTTTTTCAAGCACCTCTCGGGTGACCTCTTCCATCTTGCCTAAATCTCTTTTAACATCACCTAAGGTTCCGCCGATATGCCCGGTGGTCTTCTGGAATTGATCGCTCATGCTTTGGAGCTGCTGGTTTATGTTTTGGGTGAGGTGTCCGATCTGCTGCTGCATGAGAGACAGAGCCTTGTCTTGGGCCTGGAGTTTCTTGATTTCTTCGACTTTGGAGGCAGTCGTTTTCATCGACCAGAGAACGAAGAGCAGGAGGAGCAGAAGAACGCCTGCCGCAATGATGAGCAATATGTTCAGGTCCATCGAGGATTTAATTCCTTGTGTGCAATTATAAGAAAATCCGGGGAGGTGTGCAAATAGGATGGATGGCTGATTCGGAGAGGACCCCTGAATGATGTCTGCTCGGATTTGACATCGCAATATGACTTTTCTAAACTATGGGATGCTTCATGGCCCGTTAGCTCAATTTGGTAGAGCAGCGGACTCTTAATCCGCGGGTTCCAGGTTCGAGTCCTGGACGGGTCATTCCCTTCATTCCTTTACTTTTCAGTCACTTATCTTCGTTGCTTGTTTTTTATATGAGGCTAAGAAATTTAGCTGGATGTGGTTAATGGAGATTGTCGTGATAGTCTTTAATTGGAATAATCAACATTAGGTTTGACATAAGGTGTCAATCTTTTTTAAGCTCTTTACAAGTTTTAAAATAGGAGGTTCTTGATGCCTGCTCCAACAGAAATTTTAAAAGGACTCAGCTCTATCGCTAATGATATGATAATTTTAGCAATTGCGTGGCATGTATTTGTGGCATTTGCAGTTATCGGGATTATTCTCGGCTGGCGCCCATCGAAAAAAATTGGAGCAAGTTTGTTAGCGATTCCTCTTTTGTCGGTTGGAATCTTGGCATGGATATATAAAAATCCGTTTAATGGATCTGTGTTTTTATTATTCGGGATTGTCCTCGCAATAGTCGGTCTGAGGATGCCAAATGAGAGAACGCAAAAAGCACCTGTTTGGGCTTTAGTTTTCGGTGTTCTCATGATTTTATTTGGCTGGGTTTATCCTCATTTCTTAGAGGATGGAACATGGCTCAATTATCTATATGCGGCTCCCATGGGTCTGATACCTTGTCCGACTCTTTCATTCACGATTGGCTTTGCTATGTTGGCACATGGATTCTCCTCCCGTGTCTGGTCAATAGCTTTGGTCATAATAGGTGTCTTCTACAGTATTTTTGGGGCTTTACGGTTAGGTGTACATATTGACTTTGTTCTTTTGGCAGGAGCTTTGTTACTATTGATCCAGACGTTTACTCCAAAATCTTTCATTCCTTCGAAATAGTCAGCTACTAATGGATTTCTTTATAAAGCCATCCAAAAAGAGCCCCTCTACCAGTCTTTGATTTTCTCACGATTATAATCATGCAAACATCGTTGATATCGACCGTCATATCAGTTCCTGAATCTCGTTCGAGTAATAACAGTGAGCTTTCTTTGACTGCGATAAGTTCTCCCCTTACTTGAGTTCTATCCTTTCTCCGGATAATTATGTCAGCACCCTTTTCTATGCATACATATTCCCTGAAAGTAACAAAATTGAGAACACCAAAAATAAAGCTATAAATTTTTTCGTCTGGCTTCTTCTCCCCTATTCATCATTTATTAAGTTAATTACTCACAGTGAGGAAGTTGTCAGAGAGAGTTGTTAAGAAGTTGTCAAGAGTTTGTAAAGATAAATTCCGCTTGTCGTTGATATTGCCGTTTCGATTGTGCTATGTTCATTGCTAGAAAAATATCAAGAGGAAAGGAGAAAAGAAGGATGCATATTTTTACAAAGCCGAGGATGGCATATCGATGCAGTGCCGCAACTCTCGCAGTTCTGCTGACATGTGCCGGATTTGCCACTGCTCAAACCTCTCGCATTAGCGGTCTTGACGCATATGTCTCCAAATCAATCAAAGACTGGAACGTTCCTGGTCTTGCGATAGCGATCGTTAAAGACGGGCAGGTGGTATTTGCCAAAGGCTACGGTGTCCGGGAGCTCGGAAAGCCGGAACCCGTCGACGAGCATACACTCTTCGCCATCGGCTCGACCACTAAGGCTCTGACAGCGGCAGCCCTCGGGATGCTGGTCGACGAGAAGAAACTCCGGTGGGACGATCCGGTGACAAAGCATCTCTGCGATTTCCAGCTTTATGATCCATATGTTACGCGCGAGGTGACTGTACGGGACCTGTTGACCCATCGGGCCGGACTGGGGAACGCGGATTTACTATGGTACGGGCAGGATAACTCCAGAAAGGAAATACTTTACCGTCTTCGGTACCTGAAGCCGCAGACTTCCATGCGATCCCACTTCACCTATCAGAACATCATGTACGTTGCAGCAGGTGAGATAGTGGCTGCGGTAAGCGGTATCCCTTGGGAGGACTTTGTTCGACAGCGAATCTTCGAACCTCTCGATATGAAAGATACCGTTCCCATTTTAGCCGATGCCGAAAGACGTCCGAACGTTGCTTCTCCTCACTATCGTATCGACGGAAATGTCCGAGTCATTGAAAACGCGAGTGTGGATGCGGTGGCTCCAGCAGGATCGGTCTGGTCGAGCGTGCATGACATGGCCCAATGGATGCTTTTTATGCTCGACGAAGGAGATGAGGAATCTCTGCTCAGCGCATCGACACGTAAGGAGCTTTTTACGCCCCAATTCATTGTCGATCGTGAGGAGTTCTACCCCACAGCCCGGCTCACACAGCCTCACTGGACGACTTACAGCCTCGGCTGGTTCCAGCATGACTACAACGGCCGTGTGGTGGATTTTCATACCGGGAGCATCGACGGGATGGTGGCCATCATCGGGCTGATTCGGGATGAGGGCCTCGGTGTATATGTGCTCGGGAATCTTGACCATGCTGAGGTCCGGCATGCTTTGATGTACCGGGTGTTCGATCTCTATGCCGAAAAACCAATGCGTGACTGGAGTGCAGAATTCCAAAAGCTTTTCACCGAACTAAGAGAAAAGAGAGAAACCAGAAGAAAAAAAGCCGAGGAAGAACGGATTCCCGACACACACCCCTCTCTGCCGCTGGATAAATATGCAGGAACCTATTCCGATCCACTTTATGGGACTGTCAACATTGTCTATGACAATAAGCTTGTCCTGCGCTACGGAAAAGGATTTGCAGGAGAGCTTGAGCATTGGCACTACGATACTTTCCGAGCACACTGGGAAGCGGAATGGAGAGGCAGCACCCTCGTTTCATTCAATTTGGATTCTAAAGGACGGCCTGAACGGTTGACAGTTTTGGGCTTAACATTCAAACGTGACGTTCCGGAGAATGACGGTCCTGCTCGATGACGATTACTTATCTGCGAACAAGTAGCCGGCCATGAAAAAAAGCCGCACGATATCCTCCATGATCTTGGGCGTGATGACGTAGATGGTATCCTCTTCCGTGTGAACGCCGTAACCTCCACCACCTGTTACCCAGGTTGAATAAGACGGAATTCCATTTTCCACGAACGGGGCATAGTCGCTGTTGCCGAACCTTTGACTGATCTCGCTTGCGCTGATTCTATCGTTGATGGAATATTTTTCATTGACCTTGGTCAGGATTTGATAGAACTCAGGATAGGTTTTGCCTCCGGCGATACGCAGTCCTCTTCCCACACCATTCATGTCATGGTTGAGCATAAGGATCGGTTTGGATGGAAAATCAGGCATGTTGGCCGCCATGTATCTGCTTCCCAGAAGACCCAGTTCTTCTCCGCCGAAAAGCGCAAAGACGATCGACCTTTTCGGGCTGCTGTTTAGCTGGGAAAACGCATGAGCCAGTTTCATAACTACGGCTGACCCGCTTGCATTGTCGCTGGCAGCAGGATGAAGCCGCGGCCATGGACCAACCCCATCCAAGTGGGCACCGAAAATGAGGCATTCCTCCTTGAGCGCGGGATCAGAGCCTTCCATCATACCGACTACATTTGAGGTGAAGGCATTTGGGTGATGAATGCCAGTGACTTTGACCTTGGCTCTCACACCGGTAGTAAAACGCAGCGGATTCCCGTCACGAAGCAGGGCCCTTATGATTTGGATGTCGAAGCCTTTATGCTTAAAAAGAGCCTCGGCCACCTTGTTTCCGACCATGACCATAGGCATCCCTTCCTGGTAGGTTCCATATCCTGAAATAACCGCTCTGTTGATGATGATCAGACCCCCAGCTTCATGCTCCTTTGCATTCTGAAGCTTGTATGGGCGAGGATAGTACTTCGAGAAATCCTTGCCTTCAACCTGGGGCATTCCATCAATAATGGCCACCACTTTTCCCTTCACATCCAAATCCTTATAGTCGTCCCAACCGAGTTCTGGGGCAGTGATGCCAAATCCCAGGAAAACAACCTCGTTCTCCACTTCACCAAAACCGCTGTAAAGGGTGGGACAATAATCCTTGTACATCTCCATCTCGAGAGTTTCAGGCTTGTCCTTCTTTTTTATGGGAGGAAGGATCAGGGAAAAATTGCTGTCGTGTGTCTCGTTGTAACTCAGCCCGAAAGTCTGAAGGAAGTCATCGTACACTGGTACCAAACCCCATTCTTTGAATTTTACTTCTGCCCATTGAGCTGCTTTGTCGTACGCCTCGGTACCGGCGAGCCTGCCTCTCATCTCGGGTGTGGAAAGATACTCGTTGATCTCGAAGATGTCTGCTGCTTGGATGGATTTCATGATATGCTCCAATTCATCCGCTTGTGCTGTTTGGAGTAACGAAAAGAACAAAGGCAAACATAGAAAAAAGTTCCGTGTTTTCATCTTCATCTTCTCCTCTTTAGCAAGAGAAATCCTAGGATTGTGGTCATTAAAACTGACTTTGCTATCCGTGTCAACTACAATATCAACCGCGACACTGTTCACTGCGTTCGGACATAAAGGGCCGATTGTAGAAGATTCTGTCTTTAGCCTCCGAATCCCCAAAAGTGGTGAATAAAAGGGGAATGCTTCCTTTGCGTGTCTTAAAAAGTGATTTGAAACGTTGTTCCTTTATCTCTTTTAAGATCCACCTGTCCGTCGAGCTGTCTCACCAAGTCATTCACGAGCTGTATCCCTAAAGACCGGGTATTTGAAAGATCGATATTCTTTGGGATCCCGACTCCATTATCACCGATCACGAGCTCGAATTTGCTGTTGAAGCTCTTGTGAAGTTCGATTCGAATTTCTCCTTTTTTTCCATTGGGGAAAGCATGCCTTAATGAATTGGATACAAGTTCGTTGGTTATCAATCCTAAGGAGATCGCCCTGTTTATTTCGATATGCACATTGTCCATTTCTGTGGTGAGTTTGATGGTATTTGGAGCAACGCCGTAAGTGTGAAAGAGATGTATAGTCAGGGCCTGAATGTATTTATCTAATTCAATTCTTGTAAGATCTTTAGATTTGTAAAATTTTTCATGAATAAGCGCCATGCTTCGTATCCGGTTCTGACATGATTTGAAGGATTCATGCAGCTTTTTATTTTTTATGTTCCGGGCTTGAAGCCGGAGAAGGCTGGAGATAATCTGCATGTTGTTTTTGACTCTGTGATGGAGTTCACGCAGGAGAATTTCGTTCTCCCTTAGAGCATTTTTGAGTTGTTCTTCTGCCTCCTTCCGCTTAGTGATATCTCTGAGAACGCCTAATATTCTGACTTTTTCTCCTTTGAGAGGAATGGTGTCTACTTCCACATATTTCAATTTCCCTTTTTTAGTAATCGCTCTAAACGAATATATGGATGGTATTTTGACTCCCTTTTTTCTCGCTTCTTCTCTCTTCGCTATGAGAATTCTATCCTCTGGGTGAATGAGATCGAAGAAATTGAACTCATTATTGCAGACTTCTTTTTCTTTGTATCCGAATATTTTCTCGAAGGCAGGATTGACATATTCGAAGCCATCTGGACTTATGATATAAATTCCGTCCATCGCATTTTCGACGAGAACACGATATTTTTCTTCGCTCTTATGCAGCGCTTCCTGAGATTCCTTATACATGATTATTTCTTTAGCCAGTTGTTCATTTAAAATAAGCAGTTCTTTTGTCCGTTGATTTACGCTTTGTTCTAGTTTTTCATTGGCTTCTTGCAGCTTCCGTTCCATCATCTTTCTTTGAGAAATATCTCTGGCTACTCCGAAGGCTGCAGTAACATTTCCTTCAGAATCGAATACAGGAGCTGCATCATTCAAGATGTGGACATATGAACCATCCTTTCTTTTATACCTGTATTCCATGTTTTCGACATTTTTTCCTTCTACCAACTGTGCGAATTGCTCCTTGACCTTTGCCAAATCTTCAGGATGGACAAGGCTAAACCCATTGATTTTTTTTATTTCCCTGAGGGAATAGCCAAGAATTTTTTTGAATGCTCTGTTGGTGAACGAAAAATTTCCCTCCAGGTCTACCGTGAAAATCATGTCAGATGAATTCTCGACTAGGAATTTATATTTTTCGGTAGTTTTTTTTAATGCTTTTATCCTTTGATATGCTTTTGCTTCTGATTTCTCTAGCTGGGCAATTTTTTGCTGCAGTTTTTCCTGCCCCTCTGAGAATGATTGGATTGTATCGTGTGTGTGAGCCATTCGTCCTCTCAAAGAATATCGAATAAATGGAACAAAATCCGCCCTTGTTTATAAGAGCTATTCATAATCAGTATGATAACGAGAGGAGGATAATTCAATCCTCTTTGGGGGTGAAAAGCAGGGTGATTTTATGTTCTGTCTCTGTTCTTATTTCTCATACTTTACTCCTGTTAAGAAGCCCTTGTCTGTTTTTTTCTGCCAAACGACTTCCACCGTCGTCACGATTTGTCTGGATTCCTCGTGTGGCAGCCGGTACTTCAACTCGAGGATTGTACCAGGAGCAAGCTCATTGTTTAACAAAAGACACAATCCGCCTTGACTGATATCTTTGCTCAAACCCATATCTTTTAGAGGCGACAATACTTTGTAGAGGACGTCTATAATGATTCCTTCGCGTGGATGCTTCCGTTTTATTTCTTTTTCTTTGTTTTTTTCAGAATCCCATTCCATCTTGTCCTCTTTTGTCGAAGGTTAACAACTTGCTGTCAAAATTTTAACAATATCCGGGGTAAAAAAAAAGAGAGGAATTTGCAGATATTTGATATTTTTCTGTCTTTTGTTTTACGAATTGTTATCTTGTGGGACGACTAAAGGGATGAGGAACAAATGGGACTTATTTGGGAAAGAAAAGAAAAGAACATCGGGTACTACCTGCTCAAAGGTCCCCTAACATTTTTGCTCATTGTCATCAATAGCCTGTTGACGTCTTGGATATTTCATGTCTCCTTCAGCTTCTTCACAGATGCCCAGGATCACATGTCAATCTCTGAATGGATAGGGCATTTGTACTCTCTGCTGCCTTGAACGGCCGAACAATCCTCTGAGCGAGGTGTCCCTTTCTCTTTTCTCTGCAACTGAATTCAAACACAATCGAGAATTATTTTTCCTCTTGGTCCGGATTAAGCTCCATTCTGGACGGCTTTACGGGAATCCGCCTACCGCTCTATTTTTCATGTCAGCAAATTCCTTCCTCTCCCTGCACTTGGCATACTGTATAAGGCGGTGACCGAGAGTTCTACGAACTCTTTATACCCTCGTAATTAATCCTTGAAAACTTTCTTTTTGGGAAAACTATCTCAATAAATGACCGATGAAAAGACAGGATAATTTAGATGAAAAAGGGTGCGGGCTGTGTCAGCAAAAGGGGGGTTGATGATGGGAACCAAAAAGGTGTGAGCTCTCTCCAGCCCGCACAAGAGAGCCATGTTTATTATATAAAAGTTATTTCAATTTTCAAGCAAAATTTTCAATAAATTTAAATCTTTTTTTCGGTGAAAGATTCAGCCTAATTTTGCTGGAATATGAGTTCTTGGCGTTTCCAGCGGGCTAGAAATCCCATTTACCAGAGAGCGGAATATCGGAGTTCTAGACTTATTTCTTTTTCCTGTCCGAATAGAGCTCTCCAGCAACCATATATTCTTTGGGCGAGAGCTCTTGAATCCAGACTCGAATAGATGTCAGCGGTACTCCCAGCGAATCGCGGACAGCTTCTGTCACTGCATCCAAGAGCGCCCGTTTTTGTTTATCCGTGCGGCCTTCCAACAGTCGAATCTCTACCAGCGGCATGTTGACCTCCTCTAAAATTTAATGATTACTTTATTTATAGGTTTTTCCCATCCATTAAACAAGCCATATATGCTTGTTTAAGAATTTTATGCCAGTGCGAGCTGATCATCAGGCTCATCCCAGATGCATAGGACAAATCACCCCTTGATTCATCCCAAGAGGCGATTGACCTCCACAAGATCCCAAAGCATATTTTTTAAGAAAGGATCTCTGTGGACATGAAGTGCATTTTTTTCCGTCTTGTTTCTTGAGCTGTTGCAATTATATAATGAACGAAAGAATCCTACTTTTGTTCATCGGAACGGAGTGAGATGTATAGAGTTTCAACCATAGAAAATGAAACCTGTAAAGGGGAAAATCTATGAGGATAAAAGGATTTTTGGTCATTCTTCTTCTGGTGGTGATTGTGGTTTTCTTTCTCTTGGTCGCGAGACAGGGAGACAAATCTCAACTGGAAGAACAGGTCAAGGCTTTCAGCGATGTTCGAGAAAAAACCACCCGGACGAACTTAACTTCCCTTGAAAGGGCGATCGATTTTTTTGTCGCTCAAAACGGAAGGACTCCCAGTAACCTCAGAGAAGTTCAAACCTTCAATCGTTCCATCTATGTCGAATCTGATGCATGGGGGAATCCCATAAAATACGAAAGGATTTCAGACTCGAACTTTCGCCTCGTTTCCGCAGGAAAGGACAAAACCTTTGATACAGAAGATGACATCGTCATCAAGAATTGAGAAAATCTGACCCGGGACAATCCGATCAAAAATCTTTCGCCGTCATGAGTGACGGCCAGCTTGTATATGACCTGATTCGATAAGACGTTATTTTTTTCTGGGAGAGAAGAGTCTGTATAGCAATTTTCTCCAGAAGCTGACTTTGTCTGCCGTGTCTTCGATAACCAATTTTTCCATGGATCTGCGGAAAAAGGCTTTCTCTTTGTAACCCTCTTTACTTTCGAACATCTTGAGATCGTATAATTTTCTCTTACGGGAATCTTTCAGAATATCATATGCTTTATCGATCCGGTTTACTATGGCTTTTCTTTCTTCCTCGGAGACGAGGCTGTAATGCGCGATCGAGTCCTTCTGATAGGTGGCCTTGCATAGGTGATAGGCTCTTTCGACTTCCTGGACCGATGCAGTCCTTCCGATATTCAGAAGCTCGTAGTAATCCATTTCATCGACATTTTTGATCTTCATGATGTCAGCCGTTGGTTGAGAGGATCAATTTTCTCTGTACACCAGCTTGTTAACGATGGATCTGAAGGAAAGAGAAACTTCAGAATCCGGATAGGCGCTCAAAAAAGGTGTCATGTTCTTTAAACTGAGGTGGACTCTCTCATCATAAGGGATAGCCCCCAGGAAGTTGAGATCCACGATGAGATATTTTTTAACCACATCCACGATGGATTGTCCCAGGAGAAAATCCCTCTCATTTCTTGCTTTATTGATGATCAAGCAGGGCCTAAATCTTTTGAGCGCTTTGTATAAAATATGGGCATAGTTTTTATCATGAGATATGATCTCATTCAAAAAACTGTAGATGGATTTTGAATTGTCCTTGATATGGGAGGTGATTTTGTTCACGAGGTCTTCAACACGGTAAAAATCGGTGTGCAGTTTAAGGATCCTGATGATACATGATTTCAAAAAGTAATAAGCATTCTCGATGGAGGTGGGCTCCGGATTTACCACCAGAATTCCTGGATTGGAAAGAAGGAAAAAATCCACACAGTTGTAAGATGCTCCCGTTCCAATGTCAACGATAACTCTTTTGTCATCGAATGTCTTTATGTGCCTGATCAGTTTCAATTTTTTGTAGTAGTTTAGATTAGCCATGAAAAGGAGGTTCTCGGTTCCCTTTATCAGTTTAAGGCCTTTGAACGGAGTGAGAATGACAGTATCCTTGAGATGGGGAACTTTGTTCGAAATAAAATCTCCCAGGTCAAGGTTTGTCTCTTTCATACCCAGAAAGGTGTGAAGGTTCGGACCCCCCAAATCTGCGTCGATCAACGCGACATCGTTTTCAAGGTCAGAAAGATGAATCGCCAGGCTGGCAGAAATGAAGCTTTTTCCTGTGCCTCCCTTGCCGCCTCCGACAGCCCAAATAGTCTTGTCTCTTCCCTTGCGTAGGGAGAGGTGGGGAATCATTCTTTCTGCATTCGTTTGGTACATCTTTGAAGAATTCACATTTTAGCACAGAAGAAAGTTCAATGAAAAGATTTCAGGAAATATAAATATTGAATTACTCAGCAAATTCTGATATTTTACATGTTTATACAGAGACTATGAGATTAAGAACCGAGGAGAGCAGCATATTTGAAAAATTACGGTGATATCGACAGCAAATTCAGGTACGTCATTTTAGCTTCCATGAGAGCGAAGCAGCTTCTAAGGGGAGCGAAACCCCTGATCAAAACCAAGTCGAAAAATTTCATCAGGATTGCCCAGGAGGAGATTAAACGAGGCCTTGTCGATTATGAAATTGTTAAGTCCTCTCCCGAGGAGACTTCATCGGAAGAGGAAGAGATGTTTATCGGGGAGGAAATAGAAGAAGAAAAGGAGGAAAAACCTGCGAAACAAGAAGAAGCGGAAAAAATAGAGGAAGTCCCGGAACAGAAAAAGGAAGAGTCCGGGAAAAAAACAAAGAAATCCAGCAAGAAATAGATATTTTAATCCTCTACTTCTCTCTGCCTCATCAATTGGATGTAATCCAATTTGATGAATTCCTTTTTTGAAAAGCCCAATGCATTTGCGACTTTGACGATCTCGTTTCGCTCACCTTCAAGTTCCATGAATATTCCGAAAGATGTCTCATCCAGGCAAATTTTTAAACGATTCATTCTGTAGACCGACCGGTATTTTTTGTACATGAAGGTAGGAATCAATCCCAATTCTTTCAGGATTTTTTTTATGTCTTTTGCATTTTTGACTTCTGTTTGATATTCTTCACGGATTTTGAATTTTCTGGATTTTTGAGGCGGGCCCTTTAAAGCCAAAAATGTTTTTTTATTAGCTGTTCGAAGTCTTAGTGCCTGACGCCGGCTGTAAAGCGGTTGTGCAGGAAAATCGTAAAGTGTGTTTTCCTCAAGATAGCGATCTTTTATCAGCTTAGCACCAAGGGATGAAATCTTGTCTTTGATCCTATCGATATCTCTTATCTCAATTTTGACTTCGATTTCTGTCATTTTTTAACGGAAAGCAAATGGTTTGAAAAGCATGAAGGATGCCCTGTTATTTGTTTCTGTTGAGGATGTAATCGGGAAACAGAGCCAAGGCATCTCGATAAACTGAGGGAGGCATCTTTTGGATGAGAGTCTTGGAGTGAATCGAATATTCTTGGGCTTTCTTCTTGGAATAATCAAGGGCTCCATTGGATCTGACTATATTCAGGATCTGATCGAGTGAAGTGGTGTCCAGTTCTTTTTCCTTCAACAAGTTTATGATCCGCTTGCGGTTTTTTTTGCCGTCATTGTTGAGAGTATAGATTAAGGGGAGAGTTATGCGGCCCTCCCGAAGGTCAGAGAGGATGGGTTTTCCCATCGTCTGTTCGTCTCCGGTATAGTCCAAAAGGTCATCAACAATTTGAAAGATCATCCCGAGATTTGTTCCGAATTCTGCAAGGATGTCTTCTTCTTCTTCAGAAGCCATGCCCAGAATACCGCCGATCCGGCAGGAGCCTGAAAAAAGCGAGGCTGTCTTTTTGTTGATGATATCCAAATAGTCATTTTCATTGATGTCTAAATTCCAGCTGACATAGTATTCGCTGAGCTCACCTTCGATCATTTTGGAGGATATATCGGTCAGGATTTGAACAATCTGTCTGTGCTTGCTTTCCAGGGAATGACCTATCGTTTTTATGTACAGATAGTCTCCCAGGAGAACTGTAATGTTGGGACCCCATTTGGAGTGGACCGATTCTCTTCCTCTTCGGGTCTTGGAGTTGTCGATGATGTCGTCATGCAAGAGACTGGCCGTATGAATGGTCTCCACAAGGCTCGACATGATGATATGCTCTCTCCCTTTATAGCCCCTGAGTTTGGCACAGAGGATGAGAAGAGCAGGCCTTATTCTCTTGCCTGCGTTCTTAAAAAGGTAGGTGCTTATTTCTGATATGATCTTGTTGGGAGACAGGGTGAAAAGCTTCAACTTCTCTTCGACATCCCGTAAGTCTTTGCTGATATCTCGGTAGAGTTCTTGAATGTGCGGGATCTTCTTTATCTGAGATTTGTCCAGTTGGCTGATGATGTCTCTCATGGCTCCTTATCGGTTTCGGAACTATATTAACATCTCGGTTTCTATAATTCAAACAGAAAAAGAGATGAAAAATTTCGAGATGTTATGGCGGAAATCTCTTCCAGTCTGGTTTGTTTTATGTCCGCCAGTGCTCGAGCGATTTCCTTCACATATAAAGGTTCGTTCCTCTTAATTTTCTCCCTGTGGGGAGCGGGGACAAGGTAGGGAGAGTCCGTTTCGATCAGGATCCTCTCCATAGGCAGTTTTCGCGCGACTTCTCTTAAGGGATCGGCATTGGGATAGGTCAAAATCCCTGAGAATGAGATCCAAAAATTATGATCCATCATTCGCTTAGCGAATGACCAGTCTTCAGTAAAACAGTGGAGAACACCCCCTCTTGTGTAATTGGTCTGCTGGATAGCCGCTGCGATCTCCTTTCCGGCATTCCGGCTGTGGACAACGACAGGGAGGTCCAGCTCTTGGGCCCAGTTCAATTGAGCAGTCAAGGCTTCTATCTGATCTTTTCTTGAGGAAAGATTGTAGTGAAAATCCAGCCCGATCTCTCCTACGGCATGTATCTTTTTTTTTCTTTTCAGTTCTTGGAGAGTCGCCGCGAAGTCAGGATTGAAATTCTTAGCGTTATGGGGATGGACACCCGCCGATGCGATGATATCTGGATAAGCGCCGATTAAATCCAGCGCAATTTTTAAGTTTCTTTCCTCGGTGAGTTCTGCCGGGCAGAGAAGAGCCCGGATTCCACCTTGGAATGTCCTTTCGATGACTCGGATGCGGTCGTCATTGAATTCTGCTGAGTTGATGTGGGCGTGGGAGTCGATCAAATGCATCCTTTTGTCAGGATACTTCTTCTGCTTTTCAGGGATAACGGGCTTTCTTATTGCTCTAGAATTTTCTTTTTCAGATGGCGCAGGGGTAAGGCTCCAAAGCTAAGGAGCTCTTTGTAGAATTCCCGTTGGCTAAAGGAATCACCTTTGAGCTTCTTGTATTCTTCCTCCATATCTAGAATTTCTTGCATGCCCCCATAGGCGTAGACCACATCGCCGGGAAGAAGCAGGATGCGGTTCCACTTTCTTTCAGCCTCGGCTTGGCTCTGGAAGCCAACCCTCATAAGGTAGTTTACAGCATCTTCTTTAGTCCAGTTGCCTTCGTGGATTTGGAATTCGGCGATAAAGTCTGTGGCAGCTCTGAGCTTGAGTTTGAGTTGATTGAAGCGGAGTTTGAGGTCGTAATTTTGGAAGCCCTCGAAGAGCAGCTTTTCTTCGAGCGGGATAGACCAGCCTTTTATAAGAGGCATGCTGGGATACAGCTTCGTGAGCAGCGAGGAATTCTGGTTTGCATAATAGAAAGGAACGAATGTTCCTGGATAGACTTTTCGGGCGGTGTAAAAGTAGAGCAAATAATTGTTGTATTCCTCGAGAAAGGACGTGGTTTGTTCTTCACCCCAATCTTCGGGAAGAGGGATTATGTGAGAGACATAATTCTCCGATGTTTCGTAAGCACCAGGAGCATCGAGGCTTGTCCAGGTTATTCCCCGAAATTCTGCAGGCATGGGCTCGACATTCAAGTCTTTATCCGGCAGTTCGACGATTTGTTTTTCGTTCAGGAAGCTCTTTATTTCTCCGGCCATAGATCTGATTTTATCAATAAATTCCTCTTTGGGAACATGTTCTTCCTTGATCTTGTTCATCACGCCCTGGATGATGATGCGGCGTGCCTCGTTCTCGCCCCTTTGGGCAGTGAGCTGCTGCATATTGACTTCAGGATACATCAATCGGTACAAGGGAAGGCAGACGATGGCCATTTCCACTTCGGTGATATTTTTAACGTCAGCCCGCGCTCTCTCCACCAGTTCTTGGATGGGAATGTCGTTTTGGAGCGTTAACCGCAGGAGCCTCACATGGGCTTCACCGAGACGGAAGTTCCCGGTCGACTTGGGGAGGAGCTCGCTGCTGAGATAGTTTTGGTAGTCTTCTAAGGCAGGGATGACCTTTCCGAGTTCGGAAAGGAGTTTGGTTCTCTGCTCTTCGGGGACCTGTGATGCCAGTGTCGGGAGTTCGGTTCGGTAGATTTCAAAGACAGCAGGGAATTGTTTTATAGCTGTCTCGGTTGAGATCTGGGTAGGGTTTTTCAAAATTTCTTTCGCTTGTTTGACAAGTTTGGGCAGCTCTTTCAGCCTTTCTGTAGCGTTTTTGGCCCTGGTATCGAGAGGTGCGAATTCGTTTTTAAGGAGAGGCCGCACACAGTTTATGAATATCGTGTTATAAAAAAGCGGATCATATTCCCATGGAATGAGCTGCTCGAATTTCAACCGCTCTAAGTCGAGGGCATCCATGATCATTTCATGCTGGATCTGGAACTCCGGGCTCATCTTTGTCCTGTCCATTTTGGTTACCAGTTCCTGGTTAAATTCATCCAGTTCTTCCATGCGTTTCCCGACGTTTTTCTCGCTGAAGTCTCCGAGCTTATTGTCGTACTTATGAAAGCCTGCCACAGTGCCTGCTGTGGGATAGAATTTCCATAAGGCATCCAGGTATTCCTCTAGCGTCTCTTGCAGCTTTTTGTCTTCTTCGTTCTGTTGAGACCACACCATTCCCGTGTTGGACAGGATCAAGAAGAAGATGGAGGCAAAAATGACGATTTTCCTCATAGGACCCTCCTCTGAACGAGCTTTTTTGCACTCATATTAAATACTATTTAAGTAAAAATATAAGCAGTCATCCTACCACAAAATAATCTTTAAAAGCAATAACTTGTCTCTCGATCCTCATGTTTACCATCGGATAACAGCAGAGGCCCAAGTGAATCCCGACCCAAAGGCTGTGAGCACGACCAGATCACCCGATTTGATTCTTCCCTCTTTGACAGCTTCATCAAGGGCGATAGGAATGGATGCAGCGGTGGTATTTCCATAATGGTCGATGTTTCTGATGACCTTTTCAACTGGGATCTTCAGATTTCTGGCTACCATAAGGCTGATCCTGTCATTGGCCTGATGGGGAATCAAATGGTCCACATCTTCGATTGTCAGTTTGTTGTGTTCGAGTGCTGCGCGAACAGCTTGAGGCATTTTTTCAACTGCATTTTTAAAGACATTTCGTCCATCCATACGGGGATAAAATTTCTTGCTGACAAACATTTCTTGAGAGAAAGTAGGATGATCGTAAGGCGATGGTTTTTCCATCCATAAATCGGAAACGTTCTTTCCGTCTGAAAAAAGGTGAGTGGAAAGAATCCCTCTTTCTCCTTGGGAATGGCCGGCTTCTACGATAGCAGCCGCTCCTCCATCTCCGAAGAGTACAGCCATATCTCTGCCTTCGTCTGAATAGTCCAGATTTGACGATTGTTTTTCTGCCGCGACCAGCAAGATTTTTTTGTACGTGCCGGCTTTTAGATACTGATCCGCCACAGACAGTCCGTAGATGAAACCGCTGCACTGGTTTCTGACATCCAGCGCTCCGATTTGAGAAAGTCCCAGTTTTGCTTGCACAAGGACCCCAATTCCTGGAAAGTAGTGATCCGGGGAAAGAGTTGCAGCGATGATAAAGTCGATTTCGGATTTCTCGATTTGAGCTGCCTCGATCGCCTTCAGCGCAGCTTCATAAGCAAGATCGGAACTGCCGACTCCCGCTTCGGCGAAACGTCTTTCTATGATCCCGGTTCGTTGACGGATCCACTCATCCGTTGTGTTCATTCTTTTTTCAAGATCGACATTAGAAACAATTTGAGGCGGGAGGAAACGTCCGGTTCCTGTTATGATCGATTGATTTCTCATATTGCGCGGTGCAAATTATAAGTGATGGCTGCTGAAAAATAAAGAAAATTCTACAAGGTGTCGGTCGTTATTGCCTGGCTTACATGACCGGCGGTGATACTATCACTGGAATACTCATGCTCAGCGGAACTGAGCAGGCCTTGACTCGAGGATTCATTGGAAGTAATATTTTGATAAACGGAATGTCAGGTGGTGCCGCTTTGAAAAAAATTGTTTTCAGCTTGGTCTTGCTGTCCTTTATTTATCTGTTAGCAGTGGCTCAGGAGCAGGAACCCTGCTTGAAAGTTGAGGCCTCTATACGTCCCCGATGGTTATCGAGAGGGCAGGAAGGAAAAGTCATTCTCAAGATTAAACTCGCCAAGGGAATAACCATCAATCCCCAACCCTCCTTTGTTATCGAGTGCACTCCCTCCCAGGAACTGATATTTCCCAAGAATTTTTTTACCGCATCGGATCTGGAGATAGAAATAAAAGAAGAAGATAGCCAGGAATATTTGAACCTCGAAAATCCTATCGAGATTCCGTTCACCGTCAACTTAGAAGCTAAAAGAGGCCACCACACTTTCGAGGGAAAGCTGAAATATTTCGCCTTTTCGAAAGAGGAGGATTGGTGCCTCAAGAGTACAGAGAAATTTTCTGCTTCCTTTTACACCCGGAGCACGCGAATTAAATAAGCTCAAGAAGGATAGCGCGTTACAGCCAGCCTTGGTCAACATACCAATCCAGACTTTTTTTAAGCCCCTCATGAAGAGAGAAAAGGGGTGAGAAAGCGAGAAGATCCTCTGCTTTCTTTGTGTCGGCGACCCAACCCTGCTGTTTCGTTTCTAATAGCCGCCTCCGGTCAAAAAGCGTCGTTTTTTTCCTTAACTTCGCTATCCCCTCTGAAATAAAGGCCGCGGGATAGAGGAGGAAAAGAGGCAGTTTCACAGGGATCAGCTTTTTTTTGAGAATTTTTCCCGCTTCTTTTCCCAATTCGTCCCAGGAATAGGGCTGCGGATCGGCGATATTGAAGATTTCGCCGGACTCGAGTTCTTTTTGGAGGCAGAGATCAAAAGCATGGATGAGATCTTCGATATAGCATAGGCTCAGCCAACGCTGATTGAACGCGAGGGAGGGGAGGATCCCTCTGTTTATGATTCTGAAATAAGAGAGGAAGTCTTTGTCTCGAGGACCGTACACCGCTCCCACCCGGATGATGACGAGTGAAGAGAGGCTTTTGAATTTCGAGGCTTCATTCTCTCCGAGAAGCTTGCTCTCGCCGTAAGGATGTATGGGGTGAGGTTCATCATTTTCTTTGACAGGGATTTTATCCGCTGATGGACCTGATGCAGCGATGCTGCTGAGGTATATGATCTTTTCAGGTGAAAGTCTCTGCCTCTGGAGAGCTTGAAAAAGACTTGCCGTCCCATGCTGGTTTACTGTATAATAATCAGCCAATTTGTGAGCTTTCGTGATGCCCGCAACGTGGAAAATATAGTCGATGCCAGAAGGAAGAGCAGGTAAATTAAAAAGGTCTCCTTTCAAGAGATGGACATCGAGACCGTTTAACCATTTAAGGTTCGAGGGGTCTCGGACCAAGGCATATACCTCTGCACCTTTATTATCTAATAAATAATCGATGAGGTGGCTTCCGATGAAACCGGTTCCGCCTGTGACAAACGCTCTCATTGGTAAGATTGTATGAAAATAAAAAGAGAGGGTCAAACCTGAAAGAAATGGTCGTTCGATGAACAGAAAAATCAATTCATATATTCTCACAGTACTGATCCTGTGCGGCTTTGCTTTTGCCGATGAATCCTCTGTCAGTATCCTTCCCCTTGACCAAATAAAACCGGGTATGAAGGGGACAGGCCGAACCGTATTTAAGGAGGACAGGATCGAGGAATTCGATGTGGAGATCCTTGGAATCCTGCACAATTTCCAGCCCAGACGAAATTTGATCCTGGCAAAGCTACAAAATGAAGTGCTGGACGGAGCAGGTGTGGTTGAAGGAATGAGTGGAAGCCCGGTTTATGTGGACGGAAAACTGATTGGAGCGGTGGCTTATTCTGTTGGAAATTTCGCCAAAGAGGCTATCGCAGGAATTACGCCCATCAGCGAAATGCTTGCCATCACCACTGAGAAAAGCTCGACTGCTTCTTTCGCTCCCCGGATGGAGGTCATCAACCATTTGTCCCTGGATGAACTCTTTGAATTGAATAAAACATATTTTCAAGTTCCTTCGGCAGAGGCAGAAGGGCGGCTGGTCAAGCCCTTAAGTGTTCCTCTCGTTTTCAGCGGGTTTTCTGCCCGTGTGTTTGAGAAGGCCAAGGCCAATTTCTCCCAGTTAGGATTCACCCCTATCAGGTCGGGATCAGCAGGACAGATTCAACCGGAAATTTCCTCTTCGGACATGACTCTTCAGCCAGGAGCTCCTGTGGGCGTTCAGCTCATAAAGGGAGATATCGATGTGTCTTATCTGGGAACGGTAACTCATGTGGATGGCAACAAAGTCCTGGCCTTCGGACACCCGGTGTTTAACCTTGGGCCAGTCGACCTCGCGATGACCAAGGCCAGAGTGATCACTGTTCTGCCAAGTCTGATGCTATCCTCATGGCTGGCTGTCTCTGACATTGTCGTGGGGAGGTTCGTGCAAGACAGAACTCCTGGTATTCTCGGAGAATTGGGCAAGATGCCTAAGTTCATCCCCATAAATTTTAAAATTCGAGAAGTGGCAACAGGAGAAAGAGAGTTTAAAATTCAGGTGGCGGATGACAAAATCCTGACGCCCTTCCTCGTCAATCTTGCAGCGGCCAGTGTTATCTCCTCAGAAGAACGGGGAATTGGAGATCTGACTCTTGATCTGAAGGGCATTATTTATCTGGAAAATGGCATGAATGTTCAACTCGAAGATCTTTTTTCCGGAAATTTCGATGTGGCATCGACCAATCTGTCCGGTCTTGTCACCGCAGTCGTTTACATGTTGACCAATAACGAATTCAGGGAATTGGGCATTCACAGAATCGACCTCAATATAACGGTTGCCGAAGAAGTGAGATTTGCTTATCTTGAGAAAGTCTGGCTGGAGAAGTATGAAGTCAATCCTGGCGAGCGGGTCCGGATGAAGGTCTATTACAGGAATTTTCGAGGAAACACCATAGAGGAAGAATTCCCGCTTCCCATTCCTAACCTGCCTTCGGGATCTGAATTCAGCCTGGTTGTGGGAGATGCCGTCTCCTTACAAAGTATTGAGCACCGACAGTATAGGACCACGTCTTTTGTTCCGCGAAACCTCTATCAGCTGATCAGAATGCTGAACAGCCTGAGGAAACACAATTATATCTATTTCAAGATTATAGCAACCAAGCCTGGCCTTTTTCTCCAAGGGGAAGAGATGCCGAATCTTCCGCCCACCATGAAGTCCATGTTTACCTCGCCGCGGGCGGCCTCATCTCCTCCCATCGAGATCACCCGGTCTACATTGGGTGAATACCGGCACGCCATCCCTTATGTTTTCAACGGCCTTGCCGTGATCCCGATCAAAATGAAATGAGGCGTGTTTTCTGTTGTGGGATTCTGAAAATGGAATTCAGAAGATCAGGAGATTGATGGAATGAAAACGATAAAGATTTTGACCATTGTCTTAGTGTTCGTATCAGCGCAAATGCTCCTGGGGGTCATCCCTCGAAAGTGGGAATTTTATAAGATGGACGATTATCTCGATGGAAAATTTGCTGGAATTTCTGTGTCCCACCAGGGAGTGCTCTCCCTTTCTCCCAAAGAGGATGTTATCGAGGGACCGACTGAAGAGTTCTATCTTTCGCTGCTCATAACCTCGGATGAGACCATGTATTTGGGAACAGGACACAGCGGAAAGATCTACAAAATCCAGGCAGATGGTAAAGTCGAGCTTTTTTTTCAGGCTCCTGAAATGGATGTCTATTGCCTTGCCCGGGACAGGAAGGGGAACCTCTATGCCGGCACTTCGCCAAATGGCAAGATCTATAAAATCACCAGCCAAGGGGATGGAAAGCCTTTCTTTAATCCCACAGAAAAATATATATGGGATCTTTTGTTTTTAGATAATGAGAATCTGTTGGCAGCCGTAGGTGAGAGCGGTGGAATTTACGAAATAAATGAGGAAGGGGAAGGAGCCTTGATCATGAAGGCAGAGGAAAACCACATCCTCTGTTTAGAACAGTCCGAAGCAGGTGAATTGATCGCAGGGAGTGGAGGAAAAGGATTAATATACAAAGTGACACCTAGTCGAAGAGCCTCCATCTTGTATGAGTCTTCCTACGAAGAAATTAAAGGCATAGCTTTGGATAGAGCCGGGAATATCTATGCAGCGGCAGGGGGAAAAGTGGTCACGACCAGGAAAGATGCAGCTTCGCTTTTGCCGGCCAGAGTCTCTACAGAGATTACGGTTACAGCGGCACCGGAAACCCCTTCACAAAAACAGGCCGCCGTTTCTCTGGACAAGCAGCCGGGTGCTCTCGTCCGAGTGAACCCTGAAGGACTGGCGAAAAAGCTTTGGTCATCAGAGGAAGAACTGGTCTATTCTTTACTCTGGGATGAAGGGAAGGGAAAAATTATCTTTGGAACTGGCGACAAAGGACGGCTCTACGAGATCGATTCAGATGAGAACGTTTCTCTGCTTATCCAGAGAGACTCTGAACAGGTCTATCTTCTGGTCCCTCACGATTCAAATATCTATACTTTATTCAATAATCCTGCCCGATTGACCCGCCTTTCTCCAGGTCAGAGGTTTGAGGGAGAATATGAGAGTCGTGTCATGGATGCTGGGACCCTCTCCCAATGGGGAAGGATCGAGTGGGAGGCCGAGCTCGCCTCCGGTTCGACACTTCAATTTTTAAGCAGGAGCGGCAACTCTTCACAGCCGGATCGAACCTGGAGTGAATGGTCACCCCCCTACCAAAAGGCAGAAGGCGAACAAATCCTCAGCCCCAAGGGCCGTTATCTTCAGTTCAAAGTCAAGTTCAGAGCCGAGTCGGGCCGGAAGTCCCCTCTGCTGAAAAAGATTTCCCTTTTTTATCTTCAATCCAACCTGCCTCCGTCTTTGACCAAACTCGATCTTCTTCCTGCAAACGAGGTTTATCTAAAACCCCTCGAACAGGATGAGGTCATATGGGGAGCGGATATCAGCCAATCCGAACAGGCGATAGCCAAGGATAAATCGAAGCAAAGCTTTATGGCTCCCAAGAAGGTCCAGAGGAAAGGCTATCAGACCGTTACCTGGGATGCAGAAGATGAAAACAAAGACAGCCTTCTCTATTCGATATACATTCGGAGAGAAGATGAGCCGAAATGGAGAATCTTCAAGAAAGAATGGGTGGAGAAGATCTTTTCTTTTGACACCTTGAATTTTCCCGACGGAGTCTATTATCTGAAAATCGAGGCCTCGGATTCGCCTTCCAATCCAAAAGGAACGGAACTGAAATCAGAAAAAATCAGCCGCAAGCTGGTCATTGATAATTCTCTGCCTGACTTTAGAAATGTCCAGGTCAACAAGCAAGGAAACAATCTGGCCGTGGCGTTTTCGGTTGAAGATGCACAGTCTTATATAAAAGAAGTTAAATTCCAGATCCGCCCGGACGATTGGCAGATTGTTTTTCCTGAAGACGGTATGTGTGACTCCAAGACTGAATCGTTCCGTTTTTCTGTGCGTTTGAATCCAGATTCAGACAATCTGATTGTCATCAGAGTCAAGGACAGCCAGGATAACGTGGCGGTATATAGATCCTCCTTTTGACCTGGATCAGCCGCTAACCCGTTCGATATAGGAATTGTCGCGGGTGTCTATCCTTATGATGTCCCCCTCTTTTATGAACTGAGGAACGGTGACCGTGATGCCGGTTTCCAGAGTGGCTGGTTTGTTGCTGGCCGATTGGGTGGCCCCTTTAAGATAAGGTTCGGTTTTCACCACTTTCATATCTATGGTTAAGGGAGGATTCACTCCAACCGGTTTTCCATCTGACATCTCGATCGAGAATGTCACATCGGGTAAAAGATAGTCCACGGCGTCGCCTAAAATATCCGGGGTAAGCTTTATCTGCTCGTAGTTTTCAAGATTCATAAATACATAGGCGCTTCCCTCCTGATAGAGGAATTGCATGTCGACCGCTTCGAGATAAGCTTGCTCTACCTTGTCCTTGGAACGAAATCTAAAATCGTGCAGACTCTGATCGCTGAGCCGGCGGAGTTTGGTCTGCATCAAGGCTTGGCCTTTACCTGGTGTCACATGTGTGGTTTCGAGAACCTTGTAGAGCTCATCGTCCAATTTTATGACCATTCCTTTTCTGATCTGAGTGGCGCTGATCATCTCTCCTCCTTTGGTTACCTATCGTGGAACGGGCTCAATACGGACACCTTCGTCCACCTGGATGATGCTGACTTCTGCCCCCACTTTTTTGATGGCTTCTGCAACCTGCTCCGTTTTTTCAGGCGCATAGGCGAACATACATCCTCCCCCTCCAGAGCCATTGATCTTTGCTCCCAAAGCTCCAGCATGGAGTGCTTCTTCAATCATTGTATTGATTTTTGGAGTAGATGTTCGGATATAGTCTCGGAGCACATGATGCTGCCGGGTCAGCAATCGGCCAAACTCGTGATGGTCGAATGCTCCCGACTCAAAGAGCGTCTTCCCTTGTGCTGTCAGATCACGAGTCATCAGAGTTCCTTTGAGCAGTCTTTTATTATCTGGAGGCAGGATCTCGATTTCTTCCTGTTCCTTTGGACCCAGAGACCCTCTCAGACTGAATCCTTTGATCTTTTTTCGGATGATTCGCACCCCCTCGAGAACGTGCTTTTTTATGTACCCGAGCATTCCTGTTGTGTCCTTTTTCTGTAGTGAATTGGCGAGGACAAAGCGCTTCAAGGGATTTCTCAGTTTGGTCGCTCTCAACTCTTCTTCGAAGGAGACGTTGACGACTCCTCCCAGAGAGGATGCATAATGATCCATCTTCCCACCTGGCTCATTGAATTCGGCGACTTCGGTGAGAAATCCGAGTTCAGCTATATTTTCAGGGACATTCAGAGTTCTGTCTTTGACAGTCTCCAGTAAAAATTTTATCCATGCAATGACCAGAGCCGATGAGCTGGAGGTTCCAGCATTGATGGGAATGGTCCCGTGGAGATGACAGTCCCATCCGGATGGGAACCGGACCCCTTTTCTTCTGAGGACATTGACCGCGCTTTTGAGGTAGTCCCGCTCCTTTTGATACTTCAGGTCTCCTTCGAGAGAGAATTCTTCCTTTTCGCCTAAATCAGGCAGAGTGACCCTCATCATTTGGTCATTCCTGCGCGTTCCCCGGATAAATATCCTTAAGTTGATAGCGGCAGCGATAATGGGCAAGCCGAAATAATCCTGGTGCTCTCCGAAAAGACAGATTCTTCCTGGCGCTGAGACAGAAATCTCGTCATTCTTCATGCCTTCTATTATCCAAAGTCAGCCCGTACTGTCAACTCCTATAGGATGCAGGAATCTTCATTGAGCGACAGCCTCGACTTTTACCGCATCATGGATTCGAAGACGGAGCACTCTTGCGTGAGACCTTGTTTTTTTATATAAAGAATGCGGTTCCTTGAGATTGAGAACAGGTGAATATGAGCGAGCTCTATTTTATCGGCACAGGAGGCTCCGTCGCCACAGAGCGAAGGGATAATACATCTCTCTTGCTTCTAACCCGGGAATCTTCGCTTTTGATAGACTGCCCGGGAAGCGTGATCCAGAAACTGAGGAAATTGAATTTTGATCCGAGAAGCATCAGCGCCCTTTTGGTTACTCATGTCCATCCCGATCATATCTACGGATTGCCTTCTCTGGTGCACAGCCTTATGCTGGATGAATGTCTTCTTCCCATCTATGGATCGGAGAAAACAGTCCGTTTTTGTGCGGATTTGCTCGATCTTTTTAACCTCAGGTCTGAAAAGGTCAAATGCCGGATCGAATTAATCGGAGTAAAGGAGGGGGACGGTCACCAGCTATCGCCTTTTCTGAGCTGTTCTTTTTTCAGAGTTCCTCACAGTCCTGCATCTATAGCATTCCATTTCTGTCTGGAAAACGAAGGTG
The DNA here is from genome assembly GCA_964346815.1 of uncultured Eubacteriales bacterium. GTDB lineage: Bacteria > Acidobacteriota > Aminicenantia > Aminicenantales > Aminicenantaceae > CAYFWF01. The sequence goes on from CAYFWF010000021.1 coordinate 66,097, forward strand.
TGCATGTCATTTATTCCGGCGACACGCCTGTCCATCCGGCGCTGTTTCAGGAAGCTGCGGGCGCCGATTATCTGGTTCATGACTGCTCCGCTCCCTCTCGATTTTTTCAAGAGTATCCGTCTCTCCGATCCATGCACACAGATGCACTATCCTTAGGAAAACACGCTCAGGAAGCTGGGGTGAAAAATCTTTTGCCTTGCCACTTTTTTGGCGAAATCGATTTTTCGATGGACGAGATAGAGGCAGAAATCAGAAGAAACTTCCGGGGGAATTTGATCATCCCCAGGGATTTATCAAGGATTCTCCTGCAGTCGGAGAGACGTCAAGTCGTGAGTTAATCGAAATTTGAGCGAGAAATTCAGATGAATCCTGACGCATTCTCTAGGAGGAATAGATGAAAGCCTTTCCCATCTTAATTATGGCCCTGTTTTTAGTATTCGGAACTGTGTGTCAGAGAGAACCCAAGAAGGAGGTCGCTGATGTTGTCCTTCTCGACGGGTCGATCTGGACCGTTAACCAGGACATGCCCTGGGCCGAAGGGCTCGCTGTAAAAGGAAACAAAATACTCAAGTTAGGCTCTGCAGCGGATATTGATGGTTATATCGGCGAGAAGACAACGCTGATTGATTTAAAGGGATCCTTCGTTTTGCCCGGTTTTATAGACTGTCATACCCATTTCCTCGATGGTGGATTTTCACTCTCCAGCGTGCAGCTGGGGAATGCCCGGACCAAGAATGAGTTCGTCGCCCGCATCGAACAGAAAGCCATAGAACTCGGGAAGGGAGAATGGATTCTTCGAGGGAATTGGGATCACCAGCAATTCGATCCCGTGGAGCTGCCGAGGAAGAAGTGGATCGATGCTGTTACTCCCGACAATCCTGTTTGTGTGAACCGCCACGATGGACACATGGCTCTTGTGAACAGCCTTGCATTGAGACTGTCTGGGATCACCAAGGATACCCCCGTACCGGAGGGGGGCGAAATCCTCAAGGACCCTCTGACAGGAGAACCGACCGGGATTCTAAAGGATGCCGCTATGGAGCTTGTCATGGATCACATCCCGGAACCATCGCTGGATGAAAGTTTGAGGGCAGTCGAGGCAGGATTGGAACATGCCAAGAGGTGGGGAGTGACCTCGATTCACGATATGGATTATTCCTCAAGCTTCGAGATATACCAGAGGCTGTTGGAACAGGACAAACTGACAGCTCGCCTCTATGTGTATGTCCCGATCTCAGATATCGAACTCCTATCCGGGCAAAAAACCGAAGAGCCCCTTCAAAGTGAACTTCTAAGGATAGCCGGGCTCAAAGGATTCGTGGATGGATCTTTAGGCTCCTCCACAGCTTTCTTTTTTGATCCTTATACAGATAACCCAGCCAAGCGGGGATTGCTTGCCTCAGACATGTTCCCTGAAGGAATCATGGAAAAGAGGCTCATGGAGGCTGACCGGGCAGGGCTTCAAGTCGCCATCCATGCTATCGGAGATAAAGCAAACCATATGATCCTCGATCTCTTCGAGAAGGTTGTGGAAGCAAATGCCGATCGAGATCGAAGGTGGAGAATCGAGCATGCTCAACATCTCATTCCAGAGGATATAGAGCGGATGAGGGAGCTGAGGATTATTGCTTCAGTCCAGCCTTATCATGCCGTGGACGACGGGAGGTGGGCTGAGAGGAAAATCGGAAAACAAAGAGCCCAGTACACATATGCGTTTCGCTCTCTTCTGGATGGTGGAGTACTCTTGGCCTGCGGTTCGGACTGGACGGTTGCTCCGTTGAACCCATTGACCGGAATCTTTGCAGCAGTGACCCGCCAGACTCTGGATGGCAAATATCCAGGAGGATGGATACCGGATCAAAAAATCACCTTAGAAGAAGCCATCAAAGGATATACGCTTCATGCAGCTTACACCGAATTTACCGAACACCAAAAAGGTTCGGTGGAGGAAGGGAAATTGGCGGATTTAGTTGTCCTCGACCAGAATCTTTTTGAAATCCAGCCTGATAAAATACTGGAAACCAAGGTTCTGATGACCATTTTTAACGGCCAAATTGTCTATGAAAGATAAAAGAATCTGATGATTTACGTGTATTTTCTGGCCTTTATCGGTGCCTTTGCCGTCCTTTTCAAGAGCGCTTCTTTTTTTGTCGAGGGGTCCTCTGGCATCGCTCAAGTGATGAATATTCCTAAGATGGTGATCGGAATAGTGCTGGTCGGCTTAGCGACTACGGCTCCAGAGTTCGGGGTGTCTTTTGTTGCAGCCATTTTGGGCCAGCCGGAGATTGCTCTGGGCAATGCAATCGGCTCTGTGATATGCGATGACGGAGTTGCTCTGGCTTTGGCGGCTTTGCTGGCTCCGGCAGCAATATCGGTCAACTGCCGGATTCTTAAATCCATCGGAGTGTTTCTGATCGCTATCGATATCCTGGCTTATGGCCTTGCGAGAAACGGCACGATCGGCAGATTGGAAGGCTTAAGTTTTGTCTTGATTCTCTGTGTCTATTATGTGTCTGTTTTGAGAAGTCAAAGAAAAAACATAAAGGCCAGAAAGGAAAGAGGATCCCCGTCTGGTTCAGGAGAAAATCCTCCACAACAAGAGAAGGAGGCTTTAAAGCGGTTGATTATCCGCTTTTCGACCGGACTCTTGGGGGTGGCTGCAACCAGCTATCTCATCGTTTGGGCAGCAAGAAACATCGCTCTATACTTTTCAGTCTCTGAAATCATCATCGGTTCAACCATCGTGGCAATAGGGACCTCGCTGCCAGAGATAAGCACATGTATTACTGCTGCCTTAAAAGGAGAGGGAGAGATCGCAGTAGGGAACATCATCGGTGCAGATATTCTCAATATTCTCTGGATCATCGGCATGGCTTCCTTGGCCAATCCGATAACGGTGGACGTGGATATCATCAATTTCTCTTTTCCCTATATGATTTTGATCGTGCTGGTCATGCTGGTGAGTATGAGAATCGGCTGCCGCCTTGGGAAGGTAAAGGGTTTTATCCTGCTGGGATTGTATGCTGTGTACGTCTTTTTAATCTTGAGCATTTTTGTCTGAATCGCAGGCGAATCCAGCCTCATCTTCTGAAATCCAAATTTTCTTGACTTAAATAATTGATTTGATATGATAATCAGTCCTTTGGAATCATGGAGGACGACATGAATATTGGAGTCATAAACGAGAGCAACAAGATCGAGAATAGAGCAGGTCTTTCTCCAAGCGGTGTCTCCTTTTTAGCAGAGAGAGGACACACCGTCTATTTCCAAGCCGGCGCAGGACTTAAGTCAGGATATTCGAATGAGGAATACACATCCCTTGGGGCGAAGATTGTATTCACCAAAGAAGAAGCATTCGGACGTTCGGATATCGTTCTCAACATCTCACCTCTCGATGAGGAAGAATGCAGGCTGGTGAAAACGAACCAGGTTTTGTTCGGGTTTCATCATCTGGCAGTTTCTCGCAAATGCGATGTGGAGGATATGCTCAAAAAGAAAGTCACTATGATAGGTTATGAAGTCGTTCAGAAGGAAAATGAGGAGCTCCCTTTTATCGAGAGCTTGAGCGAAATTGCAGGACAGATGTGTTTGGTCATATCAGGGAATTATCTTCAGACGAGCCAAGGTGGCCGCGGGCTTGTGATCGGGGGAGTGGTCAGCGTTCCCCCTGCAACTGCTGTCGTCATCGGGAGCGGAGTGCTCGCAAGAAGTGCGATCAAAGCCTTGCTCGGGGCCGGAGCGCAGACCATCGCTTTGGGACGGGATATGGACAGGTTGAGGGAACTCGAGGAAATGACATCGGGACGTCTGGTGACTTTAATGGCCAGCCAGTACAACCTGGACCGAATGGCAAAAGTCGCAGATATCCTGATAGGTGCCGTCCTTCGTCCAGGAGAAAAAGCCCCAATTCTGATTACCCGTGAGATGGTCAAATCTATGAAAAAAGGCTCCGTACTGATTGACTTGGCCATTGATCAGGGAGGCTGTTCTGAGACTTCCCGGTTAACCACCCTTGAGCATCCCACTTACGTCGAAGAAGGGATCATTCATTATTGTGTCCCGAACATCACCTCCACAGTAAGCCGGACATCCACAAAGGTCCTCTCGAACATGGTGGTCCCTTATCTGCTCGAGATCGCAGAAAAGGGTATCGACCTGAGTTTGAAAGAAAATATTTCGTTAGCCAACGGTGTCTATGTATATAAGGGAAATCTTGTCAAAGAAGGCATTGCCGAAAGATTTTCTCTGCCATATTTAGAGCTTTCTTCTTTTCTGTAATAATTAGGATTTAAGATGAAAAAACTATTATCCGAATCCGAAGCCAGTCAAAAAGACCTCATCCATATTCTTCATAAGGTACAGGCGGAAAAAGGTTACATCTCTCCAGAAGCCATAGCTGCCATTTCTAAACATTTAAAAATTTCGGAGAATGAAATCTATGGGGTTCTCACTTTCTATAAGGCTTTCAGCCTTAAACCCAGAGGAAAACATCTCGTCACGATTTGTATGGGAACAGCCTGCCATGTCAGGGGAGCGCCGAGGATATTGGATGAATTCAAGCGAAGCCTTTGCATTGAACCAGGAGAAACATCTGAGGATAATTCGTTCACCCTCGAAACTGTCAATTGTGTCGGAGCTTGTGCTTTGGGGCCCATTGCGATCATCGACGGAGATTATCATGGACAGTTGAAGACCAGAGATGTCGATAAGCTGATTGGTGGAATCAAAAAAAATTCAAAGAAATAACACCGAAAAAGGAACTGTATCAAAAAATGGAAAAGATCAATGCGACAAAATTAGAGGAACTCAAAGCTGAAATCATAGAGTCTCGCAAGGACCAGAAAACCTATATCACGGTATGTGGTGGCACAGGCTGTCATGCATACGGATGTCTTCAGATTGCAGATGCTTTCAGGGATGAAATAAGAAAGCAAAAGCTGAAAGCTACCGTGGAAGTGAGAACCACGGGATGCCATGGTTTTTGTGAGAGAGGTCCGATTACAGTCATTCAGCCTGATGGCATTTTTTATCAGAGAGTAAAGCTCGAAGACGTTGCTCAGGTTGTGAGCGAAACCATAAGGAACAAAAAAATCATAGACCGCCTCCTGTATGTCGAGCCGCAGACTGGAAAGAAGATCGTCAAGGAGAAAGAAGTTCCCTTTTACAAAAAACAGAAAAGGATCATCTTCGGCAATAACGGTTTTATCGATCCCACTGCTATAGAGGATTACATTGCTTTGGATGGCTACAGGGCTTTGGCCAGGGTCCTTTTCGACATGACGGCGGATGAAGTCATTGCCGAAGTAAAAGCCTCTGGACTCAGGGGCAGGGGAGGGGCAGGATTTCTGGCTGGCCTCAAGTGGGAGATCTGCCGAAATGTCAATTCCGATATGAAATACATCATCTGCAATGCGGACGAAGGAGACCCAGGGGCCTATATGGACCGCAGTCTGTTGGAAGGCAATCCTCATAGTGTCATCGAAGGCATGATCATCGGAGCCTATGCCATAGGTGCTTCTGCGGGATACATCTACGTCCGCATGGAATATCCTCTGGCCGTCAAGAACATCACTCTGGCTCTGGAACAGGCGAGAGAAATGGGCTTTCTTGGGGATTCTATCCTCGGGTCTGAGTTCAACTTCGATATCCATGTTTTCAAAGGGGCTGGGGCTTTTGTCTCCGGAGAAGAGACATCCATGATGGCCTCGATCGAGGGACGCCGGGCCTTCCCGCGTCAGAGACCCCCGTTTCCTGCGCAGGAGGGGCTCTGGGGAAAACCAACCAATATCAACAATGTGGAGACTTGGGCCAATATTCCTCTTATCTTGAATAAAGGGGCGGATTGGTATGCCCAGATTGGAACCAAAAAGAGCAAAGGAACCAAGATTTTTTCCTTGGTGGGGAAGATAAACAACACCGGTTTGGTCGAGGTCCCGATGGGTATCTCCCTGAGGGAGATTATTTATGAGATCGGCAGCGGGATAAAAGATGGAAAAAAGTTCAAGGCCGTTCAGACAGGTGGCCCTTCAGGGGGATGCATTCCTGCGGATATGCTCGATCTCACCATAGATTTTGACACCTTGACCAAAGCAGGGTCCATGATGGGATCGGGTGGAATGATCGTCATGGACGAGGACACCTGTATGGTGGATGTTGCCCGGTATTTTCTTGAATTTACTCAGGAAGAGTCCTGTGGAAAATGCGTGCCCTGTCGGGTTGGAACAAGACAGCTTGTAGAGATTTTAACCCGCATCACTCAGGGTAAAGGAGAAGAAGCAGATATTAAGAGATTGCAGAATTTGGCAAAGACCATAAAATCCGGATCGCTCTGCGGACTGGGACAAACAGCTCCCAATCCTGTACTGACCACTCTCCGCTATTTCGAGAACGAATACGAGGCCCATATCAATCAGAAGAGCTGTCCAGCTCTTGTGTGCAAGGATTTGATCGCTTACCACATCGATCCCAAAAAGTGTGTCGGTTGTCTCTTGTGTTTGAAGAACTGTCCTGTTGACGCCATAAGCGGAGAGCGGAAACAGGTTCATGTGATCGACCAGGGTTTGTGCATCAAATGTGGAGCATGTTTGGATGTCTGTCCGCCCAAAGTCAGTGCTGTAGCCAAATACACCGGAAAGAAAAAAGAGAGAATCTTAAAAAACGCCAACTCGAAAAGAGCAAAGAAATGAAAGTAATCATCGATGGAAAAAAGCTGGAAGCCGACGGTCACAAAACCCTGCTAGAAACGGCACGGGAACACGATATTGTCATCCCATCACTCTGTGATCATCCGCAGCTCACACCCTTCGGTGGGTGTCGGCTCTGTATCGTCGAGATTAGGGGGCGCAGGGGGCTTTCTCCTTCCTGCAGCACTTATCCTGAAGAAGGTATGGAAGTGACAACCGATTCTGCGAATCTCCGCAGGATGAGGAAACAGATATTGGGGCTCATCCTTTCGGAACATCCGGATGCCTGTTTGATCTGTTCTGAAAAGGAAAACTGCGACGAGTACAAATCCACAATCCGTAAAGTCGGAGAAGTCACAGGATGTGTGCTCTGTCCGAATAATGGCCGCTGCGAACTCCAGGATGTGGTCGAAGCCATAAAGATCGATAAGATAGATTTCCCATCGGTTTATCGAAATTATGAAGTCAGAAGGGATGATCCATTTTTTGACCGGAACTACAACCTGTGCATTCTCTGCGGCCGCTGTGTCAGGGTTTGTGGTGAAATCAGGGGGGCCTCCACGGTCACATTCGTCTTCCGGGGATCTCAGGCCGTGGTTGGAACAGTTTTGGATCGGCCTTTGAAGGAGGCCGGATGCCAGTTTTGCGGTGCATGTGTGGATGTCTGCCCCACTGGAGCTTTGACCGAAAGAGCGATTAAGTATGAACCCCTGCCAGATGAATTGGCCAAAACCGTCTGCCCTCTCTGCAGTATGGGATGCGAATTGGACGTGATGTTGAACAAAGGACGGATATTGAGTGCTCGTCCTTCCCAGGAGGGTGCCGTTAACCAAGGACAGGCCTGTGTCAAAGGACGTTTCTTGATCCCAGATGTCGTATATAGCTCCAGGCGGATTCTCAAGCCGATGATTCGGCGAAGAAAGGAATTGGAAGAAGTCTCCTGGGAGGAAGCCCTGGATTTTGTGGCCCACCGGCTCAAGGCTTTTAAAGGAAAAGAGATCGGTTTGATTCAGTCTCCCCAGGTCTCTTGTGAAACCAATTTCCTCCTGGAAAGATTCGCTCGAGAGGCTCTCCATTCCAAAAATGTTGACTTCTCAACCGAGATCTCACCTCTGGAAGCTTTTTATGATACAGCCCAAAAAAGCCGAGTCAGACCGCAGTTCAATTTCAGCAGAGAAGAAATCTCTGAGGCAAATTGCATCTTTCTAGTGGGGTCGGATTTAGCTTTTTCCCATCCCATCCTTTGGCTGGAAGTTTTGAAAGCTGTCAGGAAGGGAGCGAAACTTATCATAGTCAGCCCAGATGAACCTCTGGGGATTCGTTATGCATCCTTATGGCTTCAAGCAAAGCCTGGATCAGAAGCCGCTTTATTCAATTATCTCTCCAAAGGCATTCTGAAAAGCGAACCAGGCCGTGGTCCCTTGCTCGAAGGGCGGGAACTTTTCATCAAGGATTTGGGCAAGCTCAGTGCGGATCAGGTCATAGAGACCACTGGGATCGACCAAGAAACATTAAACCATGCGGTAGGACTCCTCTCAAAGGAGAACTCTTGTTTTATTTTTGGAACGGAATTGATCCAGGATTCCAGGATTGAACAGAATCTGGCCGCGCTTTGGAATCTGGCCCTATTGACTCAGGGCCGGATGATTTCTTTGGGGTTGGAAAACAACAGCAGAGGCCTTTTTGAAATAGAGCGGGAGTCCCGACAGATAAAAATTCCATTCACACAAATCATGAAGGATGTGCAGGAGGAACAGATAAAAGCCCTGTATTTGGTCGGTCCCGTTGCCGTAGAGAAAAAATTGAAAACAGAATTTTTGGTCGTTCAGGACTCCTACCTCAGCAAGATCTCGGAGAAAGCGGATGCGGTATTTCCGGCTGCCACGTTTGCAGAGTCAGACGGGACTTTTGTCAATGTAGAGGGAAGGATGCAGAGATTCCACAGAATTATCGAGCCCCTCGGACAAGCAAAGCCTGATTGGTGGATTGTATCGCAGCTAGCCCTCAGAATGGGAAAAAAAGATTTTTCTCATAAAAAATCAACAGGTGTATTGAGAGAATTGAAAAAAGCGGTTCCGGCTTTTTCCAAGATCACCACATCGGATAAAAAAAGAAGTGAATCCCGCTTCATCCATGAAACCGGTCTGAAGAAAGAAAAGTATATGCCGCTCAAATACCAATCCCGGTCCGAACTGACGAGTAAGAGCTACCCTTTCCTTCTCTGTTCGGAATACAACTTGGATTATTACAGAAGTCTTATCTTGGCCCAGGATGTGAAGGGACTTGAAATCATCAGAAACCCTAGATGGTTCAAGGTGAACCCGGAAGATGCCAAGAGGTTGAATTTTAAAGACGGAGATAACGTCGATGTTGTCTTGCCCAAGGGAAAAATCAAAGGAATCATCAAGATCACGGACTCTGTTCCTGTGGGCATGGTGAGGTCCTCTCTCCTCTGGAACGAGGAGTCTGGTGCCCGTCCGCTTCTGCCGGCTAAAATGAAGAGAGGAAAATGATGGCTAAAATTCTCAGAAGAGAAAGGCTGGTTCCGAATATTCATCTCATCGAAGTCGAAGCTCCAGAAATCGTCCGCAAGTGCCGACCCGGACAATTTGTCATCGTCATGCCCGATGATAAAGGGGAAAGGACCCCATTGACCATTGCAGATTGGGATGACCAGAAGGGTTCCATAACTTCGGTTTTTTTAGTCGTGGGAACATCGACGAATAAACTTGCTCAGCTTCATGCGGGCGACGAGGTCCCTGTTTTTGTGGGCCCCCTGGGCAAGCCCTCTGAAATAGAAAAATTCGGGACTGTGCTTTGTGCTGGCGGCTGTTTTGGAATCGCCGCCATCTATCCCATAGCCCGGGCTTTGAAAGATAAGGGAAACAAGGTCATTACTCTGGTAGATGTCAAGGCGAATTATCTCCTTTACTGGGAAGAAAAACTAAGGGCTGTGAGTGACCAGTTCTTTATCTCCTGCCGGGATAGCTATTATGACTGTAAAGAATTTATCCCTTACTCCCTCAAAAATATTCTCAAGAAAGATAAAAATGTCGACCGAGTGGTGTCCATCGGATGCACATATCTCATGTACACATGTGCCGAAGCCACAAGATCGCACAAGATTAAGACCATGGTGAGCCTCAATCCGATCATGGTCGACGGTACAGGAATGTGCGGGGCATGTCGCGTAACAGTAGAGGGAAAGACAAAATTCGCCTGCGTAGATGGGCCGGATTTCGATGGTCATCTTGTCGATTGGGATGAGCTATTCATGAGAAGGAAATCTTATTTTGATGATGAAATCCAGTCCATGTGCTATTGGGAAAGGAAGAATTTTCCATAAAGCTATAACAGGAAAGAGCAAAAATGGCTGAAAACAAAAAAGAAATGCTTCCAGAGCTGAAAGAAAGACTGAGGGCTGGTTTCAATCTCGATTGGCGCAGGAAGCTGCGGAAATCTCTTTCTGTCAAAGAGAGAATGAAGATCAAGCGCCAGAAAATGCCGGAAAGAAGCCCTGAAGTACGCAACCGGGATTTTTTCGAAGTGAACAAGGGCTTGGCCGCTAAGGCAGCCATAGAAGAAGCCAAGAGATGCCTGGATTGTGCAAATCCTCAGTGTGTGATGGGCTGTCCTGTCGGCATAGATATTCCTACGTTCGTTAAAATGATCGAAATCGGCGACTTTGAAAAAAGTATTCGCAAGATCAAGGAAACCAATGCGCTTCCTGCTATATGTGGCCGTGTCTGTCCCCAGGAGACTCAGTGCGAGCAGGTATGCAATCTGAAGAAGGCCACGGGAACGTCGGTAGCTATAGGAAATTTAGAGCGATTCGTGTCTGATTATGAAAGGGAAAAAGGAGAGATGTTCATTCCTTCCCTCCCCCCGCCATCAGGGAAAAGAGTAGCGATTATCGGGTCCGGGCCTGCGGGGCTTACGGTAGCCGGAGATTTGGCTCTCAAGGGACATCACTGCATCATTTATGAGGCCCTTCATGTCCCAGGGGGTGTGTTGTGGTACGGTATTCCTGAATTCAGGCTGCCTAAAAAAATATTGGAGGCCGAGGTGGACTACCTCGGAAAGCTAGGTGTTGAGCTAAAGAACAATTTCGTTGTCGGGCTGACGGCCACGCTCGATGATCTTCGTGAAGAAGGATACGATGCCTTTTTCGTCGGCACTGGAGCTGGACTTCCGAATTTCATGCGGATCCCCGGAGAGAATCTGATCGGAGTCTATTCAGCGAACGAATACTTGACCCGTGTAAATCTGATGAAGGCATTTGCTTTCCCGGAATATGATACCCCTGTTTATCTGGGGAAGAAGGCAGTAGTCCTCGGAGGAGGCAACGTGGCTATGGATTCGGTTCGTACGGCGAAACGACTCGGTGCGGTGGAGTCGACGATCGTGTACCGGCGCTCGAGAGTGGAAATGCCGGCGAGGATCGAAGAGGTGCACCATGCAGAGGAGGAAGGCATCGTGTTTCATTTCCTGACCACTCCTATTCGATTCATCGGAGATGACAAGGGGCGTGTCAAGGCTATGGAGTGCATCCGTATGAAGCTCGGTGAACCGGATGCCTCGGGCCGGCGCCGTCCCATCCCCATAGAAGGGTCGGAATTCGTCATGGAAACAGACTTGGTCGTGGTCGCCATCGGAAACAGCCCCAATCCCTTGATCCCCCAGACAACGCCTCGATTGAAAGTGGGGAAGTGGGGAAACATCGAAGTCAATTGGGATACTATGGAGACCAGTATCAAGGGTGTCTATGCCGGGGGTGATATCATTCGTGGAGGAGCGACGGTCATCCTGGCCATGGGGGATGCCCGAGTGGCTGCCAATGAGCTAGATAAATACCTTCAAAACCATAAAGAATAGACATATCTCTCTAGAAGTCGATATAAGGGTTGAAGAGAAGGGAGGTCTGAATGCCTTGGGTAGATGATTATAAAAAAAAGTTAGTGACTGCCGAAGAAGCAGTTTCGACGATCAAAAGCCATAACCGTGTCTATATCAGTGGAAACGCAGCCACCCCTTATGTGCTGATGAACGCATTAGCTGCCAGGAAAGATGACTTGGAGGATGTCGAACTCGTTCATGTGCTCTTGCTGGGAGATGATCCCCTGTCGAAGCCAGAGATGGAGGGGCATTTCCGCCACAATTCGCTTTTTGTCGGTCCTGCAGACAGGAAGGCCATAAACGAGGGGAGAGCGGATTATGTCCCCATATTTCTCCATCAAATTCCTAATCTGTTCTACTCAGGTCAGATGCCGATCGATGTGGCGGTACTCCATCTTTCCCCTCCAGATGAGCATGGATTCATGAGCTATGGTGTGGAAGTACTGGCTTCTAAAGGAGCTGCTGAGACAGCCAAGATCGTTATCGCTCAAGTCAACGAGAAAATGCCCCGAGTTTTGGGAGATTCGTTCATCCATGTCTCCCGGGTGGACAAGATCGTCGAGATTTCAGAGGACCTTCCCCGGCTGAGAAAGAAAGCTTTTACTGAGGTCGAACGCAAGATCGGACACTTCATCGCTGATCTCATCGAGGATGGCTCCACGCTCCAATTGGGCATAGGCGGAATTCCGGATGCGGTTCTCTCTGCTCTCAAGGGAAGAAAAGATTTGGGTATTCACACCGAGATGGTTTCAGACGGGGTGATGGAAGCCATAGAGTCAGGGATCATCACAGGCGCGAAGAAAACCTTTCATCCTCATAAAGTGATCCTGACGTTTATGCTGGGGTCCGACAGACTCTATGACTTTGCCGACAACAATCCGATTTTCGAAGCCCACCCGACTGATTATACCAATCATCCGTTCAAGGTGGCTCAAAACGATAACATGGTTGCCATCAATTCTGCGATCGAGGTGGACATCTCTGGACAGGTGTGTTCGGATTCGATCGGAACATATATATACAGCGGATTTGGCGGCCAGGTGGATTTTATCCGGGGAGCTGTCCACTCAAAAGGGGGAAAACCCATAATAGCCCTTCCTTCCACGGCTAAGGGGGAAGAGCTCTCCCGTATCGTTCCCTTCCTCAAAAAAGGGGCCGGAGTGGTGACGACCCGTGCAGATGTCACCTACGTTGTGACAGAATATGGAGTGGCGTATCTCCATGGAAAACATCTTCAGGAGCGAACCAAGGCACTCATCGATATCGCTCATCCCAAGTTTAGGGATGATCTGATCAAAGAAGCCAAGGAGCGTCATCTGCTGAGCTGAGAGAGAGGACCTAGCGATGCGCCAGCCTGGATTGTTCCCGAAAGAGAAAGGACACATCGGCACGGATGAATCAGGTAAGGGGGATTACTTCGGTCCACTTGTCGTGGCAGGAGTCTTTGTCCCGGATGAGCAGGTTCCGGTGCTGAAGGAGTTGGGAGTGAAAGACTGCAAAAGGTTCTCTGATAACAAAGTCCGGGAACTCGCGGATGTCATCAGAAGGGGATACAAGCACTCGGTGGTGGCTATCGGACCTGAAAAATACAATGAGCTTTATGGTAAGCTGAGAAATTTGAATCGAATTCTGGCCTGGGCCCATGCCAGAGCCATCGAAAACATTCTGGAAGAAGTTCCCTGTGATCAGGCCATTACGGATCAGTTCGGAGACAGGCTGTATGTCGAAAATGCCTTGATGAAAATGGGAAGAGATATCGAGCTCATCCAGATGCCCAAGGCCGAAGAAGATCTGGCCGTAGCTGCGGCTTCGATACTGGCTCGAGCCGAGTTTTTGAAACGCCTGTACTTTCTCTCCAGGGATTTCGGGATTGAAATTCCCAAGGGATCTTCACCGCTTGCAGAGGAAGCCGGTGTGAAACTGGTGCAGAAGCATGGGGCCGAGGTACTGGCGAAGGTGGCAAAGACGCACTTCAAGCTGACTCCTCGAATCCTGGATTCAGTGGAGAGCAAACCATAGCTTCCGGAGCATCCGCCAAATCCTGGATACTGGGATACTCTGATAAGGAGATTCATCATTCTGCGGATTTCCTATAGCCATTCATACGGTCACTCAATTTATGTTTGGTCACGAGCGAAGCAAAATGCTAGCGTGCGATCGAATTTGCATTTTTTTTCCTGAAGATTTACCATTTTTATCAGGGATCGAACAATGGCAGAAAAAACCGAGCGGTTGTATTTTGAGTCTCCTTATCAGGTCGAATTTGAGGCACATATCATAAAAAGGACCTTTTATGAGGGGAAGCCTGCTCTGGTTCTCGATCAAACGTGTTTTTATCCCGAAGGGGGCGGACAACCGGCGGATGGAGGGACTCTCAACGGGATTCGCGTTCAGGCGGTTTTAGAGGAAAATGATGAAATCATCCATGTGCTCGAGGAGGAGGTGACTTCTGATGAAGTCATAGGCAGGATTGATTGGGAGAGGCGCTTCGACCATATGCAGCAGCATGCGGGACAGCATGTCCTTTCCCAGTGTCTTGTCCAGCTTCTCGGAGCTGAAACCCGGTCCTTTCATCTGGGAGAGGAGGCGTCCACATTGGAGATCGACAAAAGGGAGATAACCGAAGAAGAAGTGGAGGGCGTAGAGAAGCTGGCAAACGCGGTCGTTTTCGAGAACAGAGAAATCAAATCAAAATTCGTCAGGGAAGACGATATTCCCAAAGTTCCCCTGAGAAGACCGCCGAAGAAAGAAGGGGCGATCCGGGTCGTTGAGGTCTCTGATTTCGATCATTCTGCCTGTGGGGGAACCCATCCACAAAGAACCGGTGAGATCGGAACGATCAAAATCATAAGGTGGGAGAGGATTCGGAACAATATAAGACTGGAATTTTTGTGCGGTGGAAGGGCTCTTGAGGATTACATCCAAAAACACAGAGATATGCGTCACCTTTCGAACCGGTTGACCGTCGATGAGAGTGAAGTGCTGGCTTCGTTCGAGAAAATCGCCTCAGAACTCAAAACTCAGAAGATTCGGGCGAGAAAGATGCGGGAAAAGCTCATTCATTATGAAGCCGAGAAGCTCTTGCAGGAAGATCGTGATAGAATCATTCGAAAAATATATACGGAAAGAACTCCGGAAGAAATCAGGGGTCTGGCACTTGCTGTCATAAGGAAAGGGGAGGTCATCGCTCTTTTTGGACTGAGAGGAGAAGAGCGCGGACATGTGTTTCTCGCCCGATCAGAGGCTTTTGACTTGGATCTGCGGGAGCTCGTGCCGGTTGTCTCTCCTTTGATAAAGGGGAAAGGAGGAGGACGGCCGAGTTTGGTCGAAATGGCGGGAGAGAAAAAGGAAGAGTTGAAGAAAGCCCTGGAGAAAGCTCACGAGTGGGTGAGCCAAAAGCTTTAAACCCCGGATTGTTGTCATTCGTAGCGAAGTGATACGATGGGATCGAGTCTGGCCGCCTTCTGCGCCGGAAAGATGCCGAAGAAGATCCCCACAGAGACAGAGACAAAGAATCCAAGAAATACTGACCACATGGTAACCGAAGCGGGAAGCGGCGTTGCCGCCTTCACAAGAAGCGCTATTCCGAAACCCACCAAGATACCGATCATCCCTCCTGTCCCCGTCAGAAAGACCGCTTCGATCAGGAACTGTTTCAAAATGTCGGCCGAACGGGCACCGATCGCTTTGCGGATGCCGATCTCTCGGGTCCTCTCTTTTACAGAGACCAGCATGATGTTCATCACCCCGATGCCGCCTACGAGCAGTCCGATAGAAGAGATCACAATCATCACCAGATAAGCAGCTCCAGTCAGTTGGTTGTAAAGATCGATGATTGTATCCTGGGTGTAAACCGCGAAATCATTGGGTTTCCCGGGGGGGACTTTCCTCCGGATTCTGAGAAGATTTATGATCTGTTCTATGGCCAAATCCAGGTATTCGTGTTTTGTGGGAGCGGCAACAAACTGAAGCTGAGAGAGGTCGTAGGGATAATGTTTCATCAATGTCGTTATCGGGATGCCTACGAAGTTGTCCTGGCTCTGACCGAAAAAGCTCCCTCTCTTTTTGAGGACACCAATGACGGTGAATTTTTCTGGCCCGATTCTTATGTCTTTTCCCAAAGGATTTTCATGGGGGAAGAGCGTCTCTGCCAGCTCATACCCGAGGACACAGACTTTGGCGCGGTGAACGACCTCGGTTTCAGTGAAGAACCGTCCTCGCTCAGGGAGATAGACCGAAAGGACTTCAGGCTGTTTTTCATTCATGCCCAAAATCAAGGCATCACGGCTTTTCCTGCTTTGGTATTTGATGGGAATATCTTCGAAAACGTCCACAACCATCGAGGCCACGACTGCCTTGACATAGGAACATTCTTCTTGAATAGCCAAGGCATCCTCGAACGTCAGGTCTTCTCTCTGTCTTTCTTCTTCCGACAAGCGCCCGGTCTGTATGCCCGGTTCGAATTTTTCCACGATGATGATATCGGACCCGATAGATTCCAGCTCGCTCAGAAAGGAACGATTCAGCCCCTGGATAATGGAAACCATCCCGATCACCGTCATGACACCTATCACGATTCCCAACAGCGTCAGAAAAGATCGCAATTTATGGACCCTGAGCGAATCGAATGCCATGCCGACAATTTCCCCTAAGATGCCCAATCTCATTGTTCTGACCTGAGTGATTCGATAGGATCGAGTTTGGACGCCTTGCTGGCTGGATACATCCCAAAAAAGATCCCCACTGAAGCAGAGACGAGAATAGCAACAATGATAGAGAAAGGATCGACCGTCGAGGGCATGGAGGTGGTCAGCGTTACGACCCTGGCAATGAGGAATCCCATGAGTATACCGACAAGGCCCCCCACCGTAGACAGTGCTCCTGCTTCTATCAAGAATTGGAACAGGATATCCATCCGTCGCGCCCCCACTGCCATGCGGATGCCGATCTCTTTCGTTCTCTCTGTGACCGCTACCAGCATGATATTCATGACCACGATTCCTCCCACGATGAGGGCGATCGAGGAGATCGCTATCATGGCAAAATAGATGCCAGATGTGGCGGCTTTATAGATTTGGATAAAAGTTTCTGAGGTTCGGAACGCAAAATCGTCAGGATCATTGAAGGAAAGATGACGTTTGGCACGGAGAATGGTGCGCACTTCTTCCTGGGCTCTTGTCATTTGTTCTTGCGAGGAGGTGTGGACGTTGATATCGATGGAACGTCTCGAACCGTATATTTTTTGAAAAGTCGTGATGGGAATGCGGACATAGTTGTCTTGACTCATTCCCAGGATTTTCCCTTTCTTCTTTCCCAGTCCCACCACCAAAAAATTCTGCTGTCCGACTTTTATCCACTTACCTAGTGGATCGACATAAGGAAAAAGCTCGTCCACGACATCTGCACCAATCACGCAGACGTTCCGGGAGTGATCCTCATCTTCTTTCAAGAGATGTCTTCCTCTTTCCAGTTCTTCAACGCTCCCGATCAAATGGTCCACATAGGTGACTCCCCGAACTTCGACATTTTTAAGGGATTGGGGACCATACTTCACAGTGCGAGAAGTGGATGCACTCGCTCCCACCAGCTCGCATTCTGTGCATTGGCGCCTAAGGAGTCTCATGTCATCCAGAGTGAGATTCTTCCGCTTGAGCTGCTCTCTATACTCTTGAATGGACCTTATTCCGATGGAGAATTTCGAGATCGAAAAATCATTCGCTCCGTAAAAAGCCATCTTGCTGTATACATACTTGTTCAAGCCTTGAATTATGGAGACAACGGCAATGATGGTGAGAACGCCGATGATGATTCCCAGCAGAGTAAGGAATGTCCTGAGCTTGCTGGCCCAGAGCGAGCTCATTGCCATGGCGATGGATTCGCCGACTTGAAGTCTAGCCATTCTTCTCCCTTATATGGAATCTTACCTCTCCATTATATAGGATACGGGAGGCCAAGAAAATGGTTTTTGAACGAAGCATCTTTTTCCATAATGATGCCAAGTTTTTGGAAATCTCAGTAAGCCTCTCTATTTCCGTGATACTAGAAGGCTCTCTATCGGCCTTTGGAAATGGTTTTGCTCAAGTGAAGATTTTTAACGCCATTCCTTTGCCGCCCTTCTCGGCGGCGCTGAACTGCGCACCATAACACCCAACTCTCCTCCTTTATCCTCTGTTCCCGTGCCTGCACACAACTGGTATCCTTTGGCAAAGTCGTGCTCAATACAGCATCGCCGTCTGACTGAGTCAGATACTCTCGAAGAACGGCAGGAATGGCTGGGTTAGGTTGGGTCGGAATCTTCAATAATCGCTTCAACCATTCCCAAAAGCCGCATTTGTCACGGAAACAGACTGGCTTCCGTTTTTGGAACGTTGTTCTTAAGAGAAAATTGTTGTTGACAGGTTTTGGATGAGGAAACACAATAGGGTGAAAACAATGAAGGCCGTGATGCTCAGAGACCGAAGAATCTGTGTCGAAGAGACTCCCGTTCCCTTGATTGG